>CAVWYD010000007.1:0-54688 GCA_963759055.1 uncultured Gammaproteobacteria bacterium | reverse complement strand
CAATCTCGGGCCGCTGATGGGTCCAGCCATTGCGTCCCTGCTCCAGTGCGCCTGCAGTGAACATCGAAACCATGGCGGGCGTCTTGTGACGCAACTCGGCCATGGCCTGGCCGACGGTCTGCACGATCGGCCAGCCGTTGATCGCAAAGCTCTCGTAGGACAGCCACAGTGAGCGCCCCCCAAACAGTGCGAGTCCGGCGGCAAAGCCCGCGCAGGCATCTTCGTTCAGCGGCTCGTACACCTGTCCGCTGGGGCTCTGGTTGTAAAGCGCGTCCTCTGTCGGGTGACGGATCTTGAGCGCATCATTGATGACCTTCATATTCGAGGCCTCGTTACCGTCCGCATTGGTCACAACGAAACCGGAATCGCGCCGGCCCAGCTCGGCCACCATGGTCCCGAAGGCGGTCGCAGGGACAGCCTTGTCGCCGACTTCGAAGTCCTGCGTCGGCAGAATGCCGATATCGGGCAGCTCGCGTTCGAACTCGGTCACCACGGTGCGTCCGGCGGGACCGCCACCGGCACGTCGCATATTGGTGCGCACCAATTCCCAGGCCTGCGGTGCCAGGGCACGACGCTCCAGCGCGGCGGCGATGTTGTCCTTCTGCGGGTTGTCTCCCGGGTACAGGTTGTGCGACTTGGCACCATGCGCATGCACACCCGCCCCCTTGAGCTGCTTGATGATCAAGACACTCAGGGTACCGCTCATGGCCAGATCGGCCGCTTCCTTTGCTCCCTCGAGGACCGCGCGCGAAAAGGCCATGCGCGCCTCGTCGCTGAACAGGGTGCTGTCGACGTAGTCGCCTTCCTGGCCGGCATCGTCGAACGCCTTGGCATCGATCAGGATGACGCGCTCGAAATCGTGCGCTTTCCAGTACGCGGTCATCGATTCGTTGCTCATCAGCGACACCATCGAGTGATGCTCCTGGCTGAAACCGTTCCAAATCAGGACCGGCAGGAAGTTGGTCACATCAGGGTAGCTGGTATGAAAGTGCTTCATCGCCGACATGATGTAAGGCTCGCCCAGACCGCCGTCACCGATGGTGCATGGGAAGAGCTTGTCGCGATTGAGGAAGGCGCCGGCCATGGCGAAGTGCTGGCCCTGTCCGAGCGGGCCGGCGGGGGCCAGAAGGCCGGGAATGGCACCGGAGAGGTGGCCAAGCAGGCCACCACGCTCGCGGAAACGCGCCTGCAGCTGGGTCATGTCATGGATGCCCATGTCTTCCAGCGAGCCGTCCAGAAACATGGCGCTGTAGAAACCCGGGGCATGGTGACCAACCTCGGTCACGATGTTGGTATGCCCCAGCATCACCAGCGCGGCATAGGCGTCTGCGCTGCTGGCAAAACCGCCCGGGTGCCCGGACTCCTTGGAGGCGCACAACTGCAGGGTGGTGTAGCGCAGTGCATCGGCCACCAGGCGCGTCTGGTAGACCGTCCGCTCATCGACTGCAGCGATCGCGTGAGCGTGCTCGCCGATCGCCGGTTCGCCGCCGAGCTCGTCAAATCGCGCCGGCGTATCCGCGAAGTGCAGGATGCCCTCGCAGAAGCTCGGGCGGGCGGGGACGACTTCTGTTGCTGCTGTGCTCATGTCTGCTGTGCTCCTCAGGGAATGTTGCTCGAGCGGCCGGGCCGCGTTGAGGAGAAAACTAGGTGGCCGCCAGATATTCCGCAATGCAGTACTGTTTTCACAATGTGGAAAATCAGCCGATATCGCGGACTCTGTAACCGTACCTTATTGTTTTGTCTGGTTTTTCGCCTGATACGGGGAACCAGACTTTTAGTTTTCACATTACGAAATTACCGGATAAACTTTCCGTCATTCAGGATTCTGGTCGCTATCACTGCCAAATCGACCCCCTATTTTTCATATTGCGGAAAATGTAGTCGTCATGAAGGAAAAAAGACCGAGCCCCCGGATCCAGGTCCTCGATCGTGCCGCATCGCTGCTCGATGCCATTGCACGCTATCCCGAGCCCGTCAGTCTCAAGATACTCGGCGCCGAAACAGGCCTGCACGCATCAACGACACATCGGATTCTCGGTTCACTGATCGACAACGGTTTCGTCGAACGCGATCCAATGGGCAGGTATAGGCTGGGGCTGCGACTGCTGCAGCTCGGTGTGCGCCTGCACAGCGATGTCGATCTGCGTTCGATAGCGCTACCGGCCATGGAGGCGCTGCGTGACAAGCTCGGCGAATCGGTCAATCTGACCATCCGCGAGGGTGATGTGGTCGTATATCTCGAAAAGGCTACGCCCAACCGCATGATGCATGTGCAACAGATCGTGGGCAGCCGCGCGCCGCTGCATGTCACTGCAGTCGGCAAACTCATGCTGGGCGCGGCAGGAGAAGAGGCGATCCGCGGTTATGCAGAGCGCACCAACCTGCCCTCGTACACACGAAACACGATCTCTACCCTCCCCCGCCTCATCAGCGAATGCCAGGAATCATTGGCGAAGGGCTACGCACTCGACAACGAGGAGGCCGAGATCGACGTCGGCTGCATTGGCGTATTGCTTTATGACGGCAGCGGCAAGGTCGCGGCTGGGCTATCGGTATCGGCGCCGATAGAGCGGCGACGCATGGCGTGGGTGGATGACGTCATCGAGGCCGGCAGGACAATCTCGGGCCAGATGGGTTACCGGCCAAAGGACTCGGTCTGAGCCAAATCGGACACCCGGGCCGAAGCGATAAGTCTCTCAGCTCGCAAACTTGGCGCTTTAATTCAGGAGCCAGAGCGACAGATTGAGCACCGACGCAAAACCCACCCAGAGTACGTAAGGCGCGAAAAACCATCCCGCCAGTCTGTCGATGCGCCAGAACAGCACCATATTGACCGAGATGGCGAGCAGCAGTAACCAGATATCGAGCAATGCCAGGCCGATCTGCTGCAGGCCGAAAAACAGCAGCGACCAGAGGAGGTTCAGGGCCAACTGCGCTCCGAATACGATCAGAGGCCAGCGACGGACCGCGGGTCCCGCACTGCGCCAGACACGCCAGCCCGCAATGGCCATCAGAACATAGAGGGTTGTCCATACCGGCGCGAAGACCCAGTTTGGAGGGTTGAAGGTCGGCTTGTTCAGCGTCGTGTACCAATTGTCGACGCTGCTTGCGGTCAACAGACCGCCGATGGCGGACACCCCCAGGCAGATAATCAGGAACACCACCAGACCAAGCGCCTCCTGCCTGCGCGTGCGACCGCCGCTGTGATGCTGTTTCATTTTTCTCCTTTGCCGCCCGACGGCAGACGTCTCGCGCATGCGCGCATCCGGGAAGGCCCGAGTGCGATCGCGGTCGTAGAGACTAGGAAAGCACAATTGTCCAGGTTTTGAAATGTTTTATATCTTTCTTTTCTGGACGATTCGACTAAACTCCGCCCATGTCGATTCGCTTGACCGCCCGAAAGTGGTTGGTCTGGAGGAATATCATGAGCGCGGACAAGACCGATACACAACCCCCATTACCCGGTGGCAGCCCAGCTGCGACGGTATTTTTCGATGGCGCCTGTTCGCTCTGTCGGAAAGAGATCGCGCACTACAGACGTCTGACCGGGGCTGATCAGCTGGGCTGGGTCGATGTCAGCGAAGCCGGGGCGGCACTCGAACATTACGGCCTGAGCCGAAAGGCGGCCATGGCGCGCTTGCACGTACTCGACGCAGCTGGAAACTGGCAGACCGGCGCCTGGGGCTTCGCGGAACTCTGGTCCCATTTGCCGGCCTACCGCTGGCTCGCCGCCATCCTGCGCTTTAGCCGGACACTCCCGCTGCTCGATCGCGCTTACATTCACTTCGCGCGCTGGCGGCTGAGGCGCCGCTGTGACGACGGTTTCTGCACCAATGCCCACGAGGCCGGTATGGCCGACCCAGATGAAAAGGCTTCAACTTCAAACCCAAGCGGGGCCACAAGGCTCCCGCAGACTTCAGGAGAAAGATCATGCGCGTAGCGCTGTTTGGTGGTACTGGATACGTCGGCAGCCACCTGGTGGATGCACTGCTCCAGGCGGGAATGAAACCGATCCTGCTGGTCCGACCCGGGCACGAAGCAAGGGTGCGTCATCGTCTGGTGTGCGAGGTCGTCAGCGGAGAACTGAGTGACACCGAGGCCGTTGACAAGGTGTTGCAGGGCGCCGATGCGGCCATTTACAACGTCGGCATCCTGCGCGAGTTCCCCGAGCGCGGCATCACCTTTGAAGAATTGCATTACAACGCGCCAAAGCGCGTCATGCAGGCGGCGGAACGCGCCGGTGTCGGGCGTTTCCTGCTGATGAGCGCAAACGGGGTCAAAGAACACGGCACCCCTTACCAGCGCACCAAGTTCCGGGCCGAACAGTTTCTCGCCACTACGGGGATGGACTGGACCGTGTTCCGGCCATCGGTGATATTCGGCAACCCGCGCGGGCGCAACGAGTTCGCAACCCAACTGGCGCGGGACATCGTCGCCTCACCCCTGCCGGCGCCGCTATTCTTCGCCGGCCTGTTGCCGCGAGAAGCAGGCAAGTTTGCCTTGTCGCCCGTTCACGTGAAAGACGTCGCGCTGGCGTTTGTGAAGGCACTCGAGACACCTGCAACAATCGGGCAGGTCCTGTCTCTGGGCGGGCCGAAGGCGTTGAGCTGGCGAGCAATCCTGACCACCATAGCGACTGTCGTGGGACGGCAGAAATTGATGGTGCCCGTGCCTGCGCTGGGCGTATCGGCGATCGCTGCAATGTTTGACCGCTTCGAGTCCTTCCCGGTGACGCGTGACCAGATCCAGATGCTGCTCGAAGGCAACACCTGTGGTGACGGCGCCTTTGCGCAGCTGGGAATCGAACCCACGCCTTTCGGCAACGACCAACTGCAATACCTCTCCCACCCGCAAAAGGAACCGGAACAATGGCGTCAGAACGCCGCGTAACATCCTCACGCCTCGGCCGGCTGTCTCAGCTGGGCCGCCTGGCCGGCGGTATTGCGGGCGGCGCCGTTGCCGAAGGTGCGAGACAGCTCGCCCGGGGACAGCGTCCCTCGATCGGGGACATGCTGCTCACGCCGGGCAACGCGCGTCGACTCGGGGATCGTCTGTCCGAGATGCGCGGTGCCGCGATGAAGGTTGGCCAGCTGCTCTCGATGGACAGCGGCCATCTGCTGCCACCGCAGCTGAGCGAGTTGCTGGCCCGGTTGCGCGAGGACGCGCACGCGATGCCGCTGGGACAGGTTGCGTCCGTGCTCAAAGAGGCATGGGGTGAGGGCTGGGACAAGCGCTTCAGCCGTTTTTCATTTACACCTCTGGCCGCCGCCTCGATCGGCCAGGTCCACGAAGCGGTGCTGAAGGACGGCACACACCTGGCCATCAAGATCCAGTACCCGGACATCCGCCGCAGCATCGACAGCGACGTGGAAAACGTGGCAACCCTGTTGCGGCTGTCGAACCTGGTCCCGGAGGGAATGGATCTGGATCCGCTGCTCAAAGAGGCAAAAGTTCAGCTGCATGCCGAGGCCGATTACCAGCACGAGGCCCGGGCGCTGGAGCGCTTTGGCGCACATCTGGCGGAAGACACGCGTTTCGAAGTGCCCACCGTGATCGATACGCTGACCACGCAGCAGGTGCTGACCATGCGCTTTCTCGATGGCAGCCCGATCGAGTCGCTCGCGGATGCCCCCTCTGCGCAACGGAACGCGGCAGCGACCGCCCTGCTGGAACTTGCGATCCGCGAAGTCTTCGATTGGGGGCTGGTGCAAACCGACCCCAACTTCGCCAACTACCTTTTCGCCGCTGAATCCGGGAGGATACAACTGCTCGATTTTGGCGCGACCCGCGACTATGCCAGTCATACCCAGACCGCCCTTCGGCGTTTGCTGCAGGCCTGTGTCGACGGCAGCGATGGCGACATCGAGGCTGCCGCGGCCGATGTCGGATACCTCGAACCGGCAGATCCGGCCGGCTATCGCAGCATTGTCATTACGCTGTTACGCACCGCGACCGAGCCGGTGCGTGCAAGCGGCGACTTTGATTTCGCGCGCTCTGATCTTGCCGGGCGCATGAAAGATATCGTCATGGAGATGCGCCTGAGCGAAAAATTCGCCCGCGTTCCGCCGCCCGAAATCCTGTTCCTGCATCGCAAGCTTGGTGGACTCTACCTTTTGCTCAGCCGGCTGCGCGCACGCATTCCTGTGGCCGCCGTGATCTCACCGGTACTCTCAAGCTCATCGGAGTGTCCCATGGCTGGCGAACTGCAGCGCGCGGTCTGAAACCATGCTGCAGATCGTTTGGTTCAAGCGCGATCTGCGCGTGCAGGACAACGAGGCACTCTCCCGCGCAGCCGAACATGGGGACGTACTGCCGCTGTATATCGTCGAACCGGAGCTATGGCAGCAGCCCGACATGTCGGGACGACACTGGGCCTTCATTCGCGAGGGCCTGCTGTCACTGAGCGAGGACCTGGCCCGGCTTGGGCAACCTCTCGTCATTCGCCGTGGCTCCGCCGTCGAAGTCCTGAAAGCGTTGCTGGATCAGCACACCGTCGCCGGCGTTTGGTCGCACCAGGAAACGGGCAACGGCTGGACATACAGGCGCGATCAGGCCGTGGCAGACCTGTTGCGCAAGCGCGGCATCCCCTGGCAGCAGCCTCGTCAGCATGGCGTGGTTCGCGGCCCCGTCGACCGCGATGGCTGGTCGCGCCAGTGGGAGGCGCTGATGACTGCGCCCCGGTTCAAGCCGCCGGCGCTGAGGGCCGTGACGATAGCAGATCCTGGTGGACCACCGGACCGGCCGGATCAAGACATGCAGGATGATCCCTGCCCCGGGCGTCAGCACGGCGGCCGGGCTGCCGCCGAGCAGGCGCTGCACAGCTTTCTCGAGCAGCGCGGCGCCAGATACCACCTCGAGATGTCCAGTCCCCGGACCGCGTCTACGAGCTGCTCACGTCTCAGTGCCCACCTTGCCTGGGGCACCCTGTCGATGCGCGAGGTCCTGCAGGCAACCCGACGCAGGCGCGCACAGGTAAAACAGTTGCCGAAATCCCAGCGGGGCACATGGGGTCGTGCCCTTGCCGCTTTCGAAGGCCGCCTGCACTGGCATTGCCATTTCATGCAGAAACTCGAGAGCGAACCACGCTTCGAATTCGAAAATATGCAGCGTGCAACGGTTGGGCTGCGTGATGAACAGTGCGACCCCGTCCGGCTGCGCGCATGGAAGACGGGCAACACCGGCTGGCCACTGGTGGATGCGTGTATGCGTGCCCTCGCGCATACCGGTTGGATCAACTTCCGCATGCGTGCAATGCTGATGTCGGTGGCCAGCTATCAACTCTGGCTGCACTGGCGCGAACCGGCCCTGCACCTTGCGCGACAGTTTGTCGACTACGAACCCGGCATTCACTATTCACAGGCGCAGATGCAGTCCGGAACCACCGGGATCAATACCCTGCGCATCTACAATCCGATCAAGCAGTCCTTGGACCAGGATCCTGACGGCATCTTCATCCGCACCTGGTTACCCGAACTCAGCAGGGTAGACAGGGAATGGATTCATACGCCCTGGCTCATGCCGGAGGAAGAGCAGCGCCGGTGCGGCGTACTGATCGGTCAAGATTATCCCGCGCCCCTGGTCGACCACGAGGCAGCCGCCAGGATCGCACGACAGCGGATTCAGCAGGTCCGGCGAACCTCAGAGGCGCGCAGCGAGAGTCGCAGCATCTATGATCGGCATGGCAGCCGCAAACGGCCACAACCTAATCGACGCAGAAAATCACAACAGCCCGACCTGTTCAACGATGGCTCATAAGAAAGGTTTTCTACCCTCCCGCACATGCGTCAGCTGCGGCAGAGAATTCAGCTGGCGCAAACGTTGGCGCGCCAACTGGAAGCAGGTGCTCTATTGTTCTGAACGCTGCCGGCGCCACAAAGGAGACCGACGTTGAGCTGCCATCAATTGATGCTGACCCTTGGCGACCAGCTCGATCGCGAGTCTGCCGCGCTATCCGCTCTTGATCGAAAGCGGGATCGCATCCTGATGATCGAGGCGCGCAACGAGTCAGAGCGCGTACCATCGCACAAGGCGCGCACCACGCTTTTCCTGGCGGCCATGCGGCACCATGCCGACTGGCTCGAACAGCAGGGTTTCGCCCTGGACTATGTTCGAATCGGCCAGCCTGAAGCAGCGAGCTTCGATTCGGCGCTCTGCGCGGCGATCGAGCGCAACCGCCCGCAGCGGGTATCGATGGTCGAAGCCGGCGAACATGGTGTGCAGGAAGAGGTCGCCCGTGCATGTGCGGCCGCCGGAGTACCGCTTGAGCTGCATGGCGACACGCACTTCCTATGCAGCCGGGAGGCATTCGATTCCTGGCGCAAGGGACGCAAGACGCTGGTCATGGAGCACTTCTATCGGCACATGCGCAAGACGCACGACATCCTGATGCGCGACGGCAAGCCGTTGGGCGGCAAGTGGAACTTCGATCAGAAAAACCGCTCGACCTTCGGTCGTCAGGGGCCGGGGATGGTTCCGTCGGCCACGCGTTTCGACCCGGACAGCATCACCGCCGGGGTAATCAACGAGGTCGAGCAGCTGTTCCCGGACAACCCCGGCAGCCTCGACGGCTTTGCCTGGCCCGTCACGCGCGAGCAGGCACTGAAGATGCTCGACGATTTCATCAGCCAGCGCCTCGCCGCATTCGGGCCATATCAGGACGCCATGTGGCAGGGACAGACGCTGCTCTACCATTCCGGCATCTCGGCTGCACTGAATCTGAAGCTGCTCAATCCCCGGGAAGTGATCGGTGCCGCGCTCACCGCCCTTGAAAAGGAACAAGTGCCCCTGCAGTCCGTCGAGGGCTTTGTGCGACAGATCCTGGGCTGGCGGGAGTTCGTTCGCGGCATCTACTGGACCGAGATGCCCGGCTACCTTGACGAAAACGCCCTGGAGGCCGAGCTGCCGCTGCCCCACTTCTACTGGAACGGCAAAACCGACATGAATTGCCTGCACACGGTGATCCAGCAGACGCTGGACACCGGCTATGCACACCATATACAGCGCCTGATGGTGACCGGCCTGTTTGCGCTGTTACTTGGCGTACGCCCGCGCGAAGTGCATGAATGGTACCTCGCGATCTATATCGATGCCGTCGAGTGGGTGGAGGCGCCGAACACACTCGGCATGTCGCAGTTTGCCGATGGCGGCCTGCTGGCATCCAAACCTTATGCAGCATCCGGGCGCTACATTCAACGCATGAGCAATTATTGCGTTGGCTGCCGCTACGCCCCGAACGAGTCGACTGGCGATTTGGCCTGCCCCTTTACCACCCTGTACTGGGATTTTCTGCTGCGTCACGAGCCGCGATTTGAGAAGCACCCGCGCGCGGCAATGCAATGGCGCATGCTGCGGCGTCTGGACCAGGACAAAAAGGTGGCAATCAGCGCTCAGGCAGACCGCCTGCGCAGCGACTTGTGCGACTAGTCATGCAATCAAATCCGCCCAATGCGTCGGTCAGCCATCCGGGTGACCACCATGGCGATGATCGCACCGGAAAAAGCCAGCGCCGTGTCTTTTTGTGCATCCCAAATATCACCCTGGGTGCCGAGGAACGCAAGTCCCAGTTCGGGGCTGACGATCACGGCCGCCAGCCCTTCTAGCGCCTCGTAAAAGCCGCTGAACCCGAGCACCGTGACCAGCACCAGCAGATACGACCATTCCAGTCGTACGCCGGTGACCCGGAGCAGAAACTCGCGGAAGGGATAAGCGACCAACAGGCCGAAGGAGAAATGCACGATACGGTCATAGTGATTGCGGGAAAGATCGAACACCTCCTGCAGCCAGAAACCGAACGGCGTCTCGGAATAGGTGTAATGGGCACCAACCATATGCAGGCTGAGAAAGATGCCGAACAGTCCATAGGAGAGGTTCGAAAATCTGAACCGGGGATAGGTCGCGATCAGCAGGGCGCCATAGACAAAGACCAGCACGTTCTCCAGCAGCCAGTCGCCGCGGTCAAACGGTGCGATGGCCATGGCAGTCCACAATATCAGCAACCAGAGCAGCATGCCCTGGAGAAATCGGTTGTGCCTAAACTCGGGTATCACCGTCACCTTCCCTGGTCTGTCCAGCGCTGTAAGTGCTCAGTCCTCGTGCGCATAGTTGCGAATGATGTGACCGCCGGACTTTTCATCGTGTTCCAGTTCCAGCAGCTTTCGCGTCTCCGCCTCTTCCAGCAGTTTGGCGAAACTGCGAAATCCATGATAGCTCTCGTTGAAGCCCGGATTACGGCGCTTGAGCGCCTGCTTCACCATCGAACCCCAGACCTTGTCCTGCTCGCCGCGCTCCTCGAACAGATCCTCGACCGTTTCAAGCACCAGGTCCAGCGCCTTCTGCTTCTTTTCTTCGTCGCTGGGGATCGTCTCCTTGCCGGCCTTGGCCACCGTCTTCTTGGCGCTGCGCTTGCGCCTGGCCTTGCGTTGTTTCTCATCCTCACGCGCCAGATCATCATAAAAGATGAACTCGTCGCAGTTGGCGATCAGCAGGTCCGAGGTGGACTCCTTGACCCCGACACCGATCACGACCTTGTCGTTCTCGCGCAGCTTGCTGACCAGGGGCGAAAAATCTGAATCCCCCGAGATAATGACAAAGGTATCGACGTGTGACTTGGTGTAGCACAGGTCGAGCGCATCGACGACCATGCGGATGTCGGCCGAATTCTTGCCTGACTGCCGCACATGCGGGATCTCTATCAGCTCGAACGCCGCCTCGTGCATCGCGGACTTGAACTCCTTGTAGCGCTCCCAGTCGCAGTAGGCCTTCTTGACCACGATACTGCCCTTGACCAGCAGGCGCTCGAGTACCTTACCGATATCGAACGCCGCATACTTGGCATCACGCACGCCGAGGGCCACGTTCTCGAAATCACAGAACAGGGCCATGCTCTGGGTCTTTGGGGTTGCGCTCATGCTTTCCTCGCGTCTTTATTGTAATCAGGTAGCCGCGGCTCATCTCAAGTATCCAACCCGCTGATGACGGCTTCGGTGACGGGCAATTCATCGCTGCGATACCCGGACTGTGATGCAGACTTGCACGACTGCGACCCGGGGTAAAGTCCGCGATGAATAATCAATTCGTTTCGTAGGGCAGGCTGGGCCTGCCGAAAAATGTCGGGCGCAGCCCGGCCTACCGCATTTTCCTATGGCGAGTCAGGTCAGCGGGAGGCAACCACGATATCGATGGTGGAGACGTAACCATCCAGTCGATCGATGACGTGCGTGCGTTGTTGTGGCGTCAGTCCGGCATCCAGCCGCACCAACAGGCCGAACATCTGCTGCTTGAGCAGTCCTCGCTGAGTGACGTAATCCGGCGGATAGCTCGCGTCAAGATCGCTCCACCATGCATACAGGGCGGCTTCGATGGCCTCCTGCTCCGGCTGTGTGGACAGCAACTCGGTAAAGGCACGCAACCTTTCACGCCGCTGCTCTATCCACTCGCGACGCATATCAGACAGCGCCGCGACATCCCGTTCCAAAGATCTGAGCTGTTCCGTTGAGAGATCACCCGTCCAGGGCTCTATGCGGTCGACAAAGGTCTCGAAGCGGTATTCCTGGCGTTTGCGCGGGCTCCACTCCAGCTGCTCCGCGGCCTCGTCGATCGATTCCTGCGAGGCTACCGTGAAACGTGCCAGCTGCTCGTCATCGAGATCGGCCAGGAAACGCGCCAGCTCAGGTACCACCAGATCGACCAGGGTTCGGCGATGCTGTTCCACCTGCTCATCCAGCCAGGCCAGGTCCTCGGCGTCCAGACCGTCTGCAAATCGCGCCGCCAGCTCATCCAGGGTCCGACGGTAGGCCGGCAGCTGGGTCACGCGGTGCCAGCTGTGCAGGTTACTGAGGCTCGCCTTGACCCAACCCTCCTGGTCGGAACGGATGTCGAAGCGGTCATCCATCGCCTCGAACGTCAGCCAGTCCAGATTCTGATACAGCAGCCGGGTGGAGCTGCAGGCGACCAGACCGAACAGAAGCAGCAGGACCACAGCCGCCCATACAACCAGGCGACGGGCACGGGCGTGATTGGGGCCAGCTTGCACGGACGGTAATTTCATTGCGCAGCGTCGCTTGATTGGTTGCTTTCGGGGCCGAGCCTCCCGCGGCTCGGCGAACGACCGGCCTCGGACCAGCTGATTTCGACAGCCGCCAACACAAAATGTTCCTGCAGGAAATGCGAAGGCGCAATCAGGGCCGGCAACGGTAGGATTATAGTATCAACGAGGGACAGGGCCGGGTGCCTGGGGGATCAGAGGATGACCGAAGAGCGGAAAAAACGCCTCTGGCTGGCGGTCGGCATAGCGCTGTTTCTGCTGATCCTGCTCATGGTGCCGGATGCGGCCATGCCACGGGCGGCGAACCGCGTGGCGGCTGTGGCCGTGCTGATGGCGGCTCTTTGGATCGGTGAGGCCATACCGATACCCGCCACAGCACTCCTGCCGGTCGCGCTTTTCCCCCTGCTCGGCGTGATGCCGATCGAATCGGCGACAGCAAATTACGCCCACCACCTGGTGTTCCTGTTTCTCGGCGGATTCTGGATCGCCGCGGCGGTCGAACACTGCGGCCTGCATCGCAGGATTGCGCTGCTGGTGCTAAGGCTCATGGGTTCGCGCGCAGATCGGATCGTGTTCGGCTTCATGGCGGCCACCGCCTTTCTGTCCATGTGGCTCAGCAATACCGCCACCACCATGATGATGCTGCCGATTGCCATAGCGGTTGCCGCCCGCCTGGGCACCGAAACGCAGACACCGTTCGGACGCTCGTTGATGCTGGGCATCGCATACGCCGCATCCATCGGTGGCGTGGCCACCCTGATCGGTACACCGCCAAACGCCGTGCTCGCGGGCATCGTGGAAAAGACGCAGGGCATCACCATCGGTTTCTTGCAATGGATGCAGTTCGGCATACCACTATCGCTGCTGATGCTGCTTGTCTGCTGGTGGTACCTGACCCGCGTCGCGGCAGACCTTACCGGACTCGAAGGCACTCAGGGTACGCAGATGATCGCGGGCGAGCTCACCGCACTCGGGCGCATGAGCAAAGCTGAAACCCGCGTACTGATGGTTTTTTCTGTAGTTGCTTTCTTATGGGTTTTCAGAGGTTTAATTCCCATTCCTAAACTCAGTTCGATGACGGATTCCGGCATCGCGATTGCCGGCGCCCTGGCACTTTTTGTGATCCCGAACGGTGAAAAGCGGCAACAGACGCTGCTCGACTGGCGGTCGGCGGCAGGGATTCCATGGGATGTGTTGATCCTTTTTGGTGGTGGCTTTGCCCTGGCCCAGGGTTTCCAGGAGTCGGGGCTCACCGCCTGGATCGGTTCCCAGCTGGGGTTTCTGCACCAGGTCCACTGGTTCATCCTGGTATTGACGGTCGCACTGGTGACCATCTTCCTGACGGAACTGACCTCCAATACCGCAACCGCCAGCATGCTGCTGCCAATCGTCGCCGGCCTGGCCGCCGCGTCCGGTCAGGAGGCGTTGCTACCGATGGTGGCTACCGCGCTGGCCGCCTCGTTCGCATTCATGCTTCCGGTGGCGACACCACCGAACGCGATCGTGTTTGCCAGCCGCCAGGTCACGATGGCCGAGATGGCGCGCGCGGGCATCTGGATGAACCTCATCGGTTTGCTGTTGATAGCCCTGGCCGTGTCGGCTTGGCTGCCCCTGGTCTGGGGTCTCTCTCCCTGACGCGACCGCGTGGCGCTTGTCGCCTCCGTTCTCAGAAGGTCATGATGTCGCGGCGGATCACCTTCACCGGCTTGTAGCCGAACAAGGCACTCAGGTGGTGAAAGAATGCGTGATTGGCCTCTTCGAACCAAAGCTCATCGAGGCCGAATTCAACCGCCTGATAGCGCTCGTGCAGATCGAGGTCGTCATGTTTCGCGGCCTCTGACTGAACCAGTCCAAGCCACATACGACTGGCGCCCATGATGAATTTTGGCCACTCGCGTTGAATCTCAGGCGGCCATGAAGTCGTCGCTGGTGGCCGCATGATCCGTCGCGCTATCCGGGTCCGCCGCATCGATGCGAAATTCCAAGAGATGGCCGTCCGTCATGAGTCTGTCCAGCATCGGATCATGCTCGACCTGCGCGCTCAAGCTGGCCGCCAACGCCGTCGGGGCAAAAAAGATGAAACTGAACTGATGCCCCGTGGGATCGCGCGGCCAACGGCGGTGAAAACGCCAGAGCTCGAGTTCCGTCCGGTACTGCGCGATGACCGGTGCCAAAACCTGATCGGCGATCAGGGCATCGAGGTAACTGTCGACCCCGTCATCGGCCGCACGCGCCAGGCGGAAACGCAGATACCACCAGCGTGGCAGCTCGGGCTCATCGGAGCCCGCTGCAGTGACCACCGCATCTGGCAATGACGGCGCCGGGTTCGTCGCACATGCACCGAGCGCCACCAGCACGATTGCGAACAAGATCACCCTGCCGCCGCGATGCAACATGATTGACTTTGCAGGCGTGAAGCAGATCGGCATGATGGTGACCCAATGGAAAATGATCGTGCAATGGTAGTCGGTCTGTTCGACGGGATCTGAAACGGATTTCACGCTGATTGACTTTCTTGGAACGACGCCCCTCGGGCCAAAACTGCTATTGTCCAGATCAACAAGTGAGCTACCGCGCCCCGAAGACATTTCGATATGTGAGGAATCAGACATGGCCGATCTGCCCATGCAGTACGAGACGAGTTACCAGCGAGAGGGCGAAGCAGCTCAAGGCGCACTATCCATCGCCGGTCGCAAGGACCTGCCGGTGGGCACCCCGCACGACATGGATCGTTATTGTCCCGAGCACCTGCTGCTCGCGGCCGCCGAGATCTGCCTGGCCAACTATGTGAAGCTGATCGCTGAAAAGTCCAAGCTGGAGATCAGGGACTACCGTTCGACCGCCGTGGGTGAACTCGAGTTCGTGCCGAAAGAAGGCTACCGATTCAAGCGCATTATGATTCGCCCCGTGCTGACCGTCGCGGACGGTTCAGAGGCCCTGGCCGAACGGGTGGTTGAGAAGTCTCACCGTGCATGCCTCATCGCGCGCTCGCTGAACTGTCCGGTCGACATAGACCCGGTGATTCAGGCCTGAAAAAAGGACGGCCTTGAGGCCGCCCTCCTGCATCTGCTAGCCATACAACTTCGGCGCACCCAGTTGCTGATGGATCTGGTTACAGGTATCGGCACCCATACCCACACCCTGTGCCAGCTGGTGCAGGTACTGGGCCTCGGGATTGCTGTCGAGATCGATGGCCATGAGTGATACCGCGTATACCTGTTGCTCCATGCCCCGGGGGATACTGCGGATGAAGCCCTGGACGTCGAGGGGCGCGGCCAGTTCGCGCTGCACGAACTCGAGTTCGTCCCGGGTTACCTCGCCCAACCGATCGACGATCTTCTGCTTCTCTTCGCTATCGACCCTGCCGTCCGCCTTTGCCGCATTGATCATTGCCTTGACCAGGAATTCGGCCTGCTGCTCGACCTGACCATAGTCCATGCCACTGGGCAGACTGTTTCTTGCCGCCTCCCGGGCCTGTTGTGCATTACCCTGCCGGGCGGCACCAAACTGGTTCATCGCCATGCCGAACAGGTCGCCCAGACCACCGCCGGACGACGGAGCAGCACCGCCTGAGGACCCGGAACCGCCACCGAGGAGCCCACCGAGCAGGTCACCCATGCCACCACCGCCGCCGCTTGATTGCCCGCCGCCCAGCATGCCGCCGATCAGGCTGCCCAGACCGCCCCCGCCCGACTGCCCACCGCTCGACTGCCCACCACCGGTGATCGCCCCAATGACCGAGCCCAGCACATTGGAGCCCGAGCCACGGGACAAGGCACCACTGTTCAACAGGCTACCCAGTATCTTGATTGCATCTATGCTGGCCATGTCGGCCTCCTCTGTGATTCGGTTTGTTTGCTTCTTTATCTTCCACGGCGATACGACCCTAACAAGTTCATAACGCGGTCACTGTGGTCCAACTGTCGGGACAAGCCGACACTGCTTCGGCCGACCTCACACCGCTGTGGTGTTATCCGGCACGGTGCAACCGCTTGCCGGCCACTACGGCGGGGGGCTGCTCAACCAATCCAGGAATGAGAGAAGCATATTGGATGCCAAGGGTCTACAGGATCACGCGGTTCGTTTGTCAAAAACGCCAGCCCTCGGCACAATCTTCCGGTCCCAGGGCTTCGCTTTCCGGGCATAAACGGCCCTGTTTGCTGTCCGCGCAAAGCCTAGACACCAACTTAAAAACAATTCTTATCTCTCTGTTTTAAATAGATTTCGTCATTCATCCGCTCAGCTGTTAATATTTGCATCGGCCTTGGAGCACTCCTTTTCCAGATTCGTCGCATCGGATTAGCTGCGTCGCCCGGTTTGGGAATACCCTTCCAGGGCGGCCCGCAACTTGCTGGTGCAGCAGGTATGGCCCGGTGGGCTTCAGGACCCCGTGCGCACTGGGTGGCGGGGCTGATACACCAACTGTTTTTTGTGGCAGGAGCGTGTGGCGAAGCTATTTATCACTGACAGCACGAGCGGCGAACGGATTCCCTTCCTACGGGGGGTGTTGGTGGAATCCCTCGCCCGGACCGGCCTCTCGTTTCAGGATGCCTACGTACTTGCCCAGAGCATCCGCGACAGCCTTGGCAATGAATCCGAGATCGCGATCGAAACCCTCAAACAGCGGGTATCTGCGGAACTGAAGGAACAGTTCGGCGCATCGCTGGCCGAATCCTACAACCTGGGGTCCTCTCAGGAACGGGAGATCATGGTCCGGACCGAAAACGAAGAGGTCCCTTTTTCGGCGGGCATACTCTCGCGCTCACTGCAGGCATGCGCCATCGACCGCGCTGATGCCCTGGAGACCGCCAAGCAGATCCACGAACACCTGCGCAGAGGGGACGCCTCTGTCATCGACCATCTCGATCTCAGGCAGATCATCCACGATCAGCTTGAAAGAGCACGGCTCGAAATCTGCTGCCAGTCGTTTTCTCTCCTGGGAGCGTTTCAGGGACAGCGGTCTGCCTCTGATCGTGCTCGTTGGTGGCATAACGGGCACTGGAAAGAGCACGCTGACGACTGAACTGGCCTACCAGCTAAATATCGTCAGGACCCAGTCGACCGACATGATGCGCGAGATCGTCCGCTGTTATCTCCCACCGGAACAGATACCCACGCTCGCCCATTCGAGTTTCGAGGCCTGGCGCGGCCTGGAGAAAGCAGACGGTGAGTCATCTTCCGGGCGTGACGAAAAAGAGGTGATCCGCGGTTTCCTCTCGCAACTCGAGGTGGTCAAGAGCGGGCTGGAGGCAACGATCAATCGGGCAGTAAAGGAGACCCACGATCTGATCGTGGATGGGGTCCACGTGCTGCCCTCAAAGCTCGATCTCGATATCGCAAAAGACCAGGCTATCGTGATTCCCCTGATGCTGGTCGTGCCCAACAAAAAGACGCTCGCGAAACGCCTGAAACGTCGAGCGAAAGAACAACCGGAACGCGGCTCATCACGTTATCTGAAGCAAATCGAAAAGATCTGGACACTGCAGTCCTACCTTGTCACGGAGGCTGAGGAGAACAAGATCCCGATGATCCTCAATGTCGACCTCGAAGAGGCCCTGCAGGAAATCCTGTTGCATATCAGCAAGACCATCGCCCAGCACTTTCCGGCCACACACTGATCATGCGATGGGGCCTGGCCGAAAAGCACCTTACACGCATTACCGGATGGCGACCGACCGGTGATGGAAAGGGTTCCAAAACAGACTGGTGGGACTATTTTCCGGTCGCATGGGTTGCGGCCGTGGGTATTTCGATAACACTTGCCGCATCGGTTCAGTCTTATCGCTGGGAAAAGAGGCAGGTCGAGATCGAGTTCCGCGAGGCCGCCCAGGAACGGATTCTGGTCGTGCAGCAGGAGATCACACACGCGCTGAACATCGTCCAGGACATCGCCAGCTTTTTCGACGCATCGGCGATCGTTGGTCGAAGGGATTTCCGTAAATTCGTTGGGCCGGCGCTCAAACGCTACCCCGGTGTTCGATCCCTGCAGTGGGTGCCTGTGATTCTGGCCGCGGACACAACCGCCTTCATCGACGAAGCCCGACGAAGTTTTCCACCGTTCCAAATCACGGAGGCCGGCCCTTCGGGCGAGCCAGTGGAAAGCGGGGAGCGCCCGGTCCACTACCCCGTGCTCTACGTCCAACCTTACAGTAGCAACAAACGGTCTTTGGGCCTTGACCTGGGACTCGACCCCATCATCGCGCCCTTGTTGAAGGAAGCGGAAAGCACCCGAAAACCGGTCGCTTCTCAGGGAATCTCTTTTGACGGCGAACCCGGCGAAAAGAAAGGTGTCATCGTGGCGATCCCCGTCTTCTTCGAGAACGAAGAAGACAATGATGCAATGAACCAGCCGCCTGCTGAGATCAGGGGGTTCGCGCTCGGCACCTTTTACGTTGAAAACATCGTCGAGCGGGCCATGAAAAACCTTCGCTCCGCAGGAATCGATATACACCTTTACCAGATCGATGCGTCCGGTGGACAACGATTGCTCTACACCCATATGTCCCGCCTGAGACGGGGAAAGCAGCTCGACACAGAGCCCTCCTCCCCCCTCAGCTATGGCGAACAGATCTCGGCCGGCAACCGGCAATGGCAGGTGACATGTAATCCTGCCCCTGGGAAATTTGAGACCGAGATCACCAACAGCTGGATCATCCTTGCCGGCGGTATCGCTTTCACCGCCCTGCTCAGCATCTATGTCGCAACCCTGATAGGGTGGGCAAGACAGGTGCGGCAGGAGGTCGACGTCAGAACCTCGCAACTGTGGGAAACGGTCCAGGATCTGAACCGGGAGGTCGCTGAACGCAAGTCGGCCGAGCAGGAATTGCAGAGTCTGAACGAGACACTCGAACAACACATCGCCAGCCGCACGGCGGAGGCGGACCGAAGGGCCCAGTACCTGGAGCAGTTTGCCTATGTTACCTCACACGACCTCAAAGCCCCTTTGCGCGCAGTGAGCAACCTCGCCGGCTGGATCGAGGAAGACCTGGCTGGACAAACTGGACCATGCATCAAAAGAGCAGCTCGCCCTGCTGCGCGACCGCGTTCGCAGGATGCACAATCTGATCGAAGGGTTGCTGGAGTATTCACGGGTCGGGAGGTCCAGCGAACCGGAAAACGAGGTCAGAACCGGAGAACTGATCGAAGAGATCGTCGATTCGCTCTCGCCACCAAAAGAGTTCAGGATCAAGGTCCAGGACGATATGCCAACCCTGTACGTCGACCGGTTGCAACTCGGTCAGGTGTTCTCCAATCTGATCAGTAACAGCCTGAAACACCATGGCGGGGAAAAGGGCAAAATCCGGATCACAGGAGAAAATCTCGGCGATTTCTGTAAATTCTCTGTTTGCGACAATGGTCAGGGCATAGACCCGAAATACCACGACAAAGTCTTCATGATGTTCCAGACGCTCAACTCGGGCGATGTTGAAAACAGCACGGGTATCGGCCTGGCGTTAGTCAAGAAGATTGTCGAAGAGCATGGAGGCACCATAAGATTGGAGTCAGACGTCGGTAAGGGTACCTGTTTCTACTTTACCTGGCCCTCCAGGCGCTCTGCTGGTTGACGCGGCCCAAAAAGATAAAAACACAGATAAATCGATACAAACGGGACATAGCGAATCATGCTGAATGCAGACGAGACAATCTTGCTGGTCGAGGACGACCGGGTCGACATCATGACCGTTCAGCGCGCACTCAAAAAAAACGAAATCGGTAATCCACTGCGCATCGCCCGAACGGGCCTGGAGGCGCTGAGCATGCTGCGTGGAGAAGACGGGTTCGAAAAAATCTCGCCGCCACCCGGCCTGATCCTGCTGGATCTCAACCTGCCCAAGATGAGCGGCATCGAGTTCCTGCGGGAATTGCGCGGCGACCCCGAGCTCAAGAAGCTGCGGATCATCGTCCTGACATCTTCAAACGAACCCAAAGACCGAGCCGCGGCGTTTGAGTACGATGTCGACGACTACATCGTCAAACCCCACTCCTTCGATGAATTCACGCGCGCAATTGCGACGATTCTGGCTCTCTGGGAGTAAGGAACTTAGCCGGCCTCCTGCAAGGTCGGATAGTCGACGTAACCTTCAGCGCCGCCGCCATACAGCTTGTCCTCCTGCAAGGGATTTAGCGGTGCGTCCTCGCGCAGACGACGCACTAAATCCGGATTGCTGATAAAGGGTCGACCGAAGGCCACCATATCCGCTCCACCACTGGCGACGAGCGACTCGGCGTCTTGTTTGCCATAGCCGTTGTTGACCATCCAGCATCCGTCGAATCGTTTCCTTAATGCGTCGTAGTCAAACGGCACGACGGCATCTTCCGGATACCTTGCGCCACCGGTCTCCCCCTGAATGATATGCACATAGGCGAGCCCGAGCGGAGCCAGCTCCTCGACGAGACGGCCATACAGGGCCTGTGGATCACTGTCCCGCGGCGAGTCATTGAAAGTGGTCATCGGACTGAGGCGTATTCCCACGTGCCCGGCGCCGATCTCATCGCACACTGCCTTCATCACCTCGACCACCAGACGCACCCGGTTGCTGATACTGCCGCCATAAGGACCGTCTCGATCATTGACGCTGTCGCGCAGAAACTGTTCGAGCAGATAGTTGTTGGCGGAATGCACTTCGACCCCGTCGAAACCGGCGTCCATGGCATTGCGGGCGGCCTTTCGATAGTCGTCAATCAGACCCGGGATTTCTTCATCGCGCAGGGCACGCGGCTGCGAGACCTCGACAAAGCCGGCTGCAGTGAACGTCATGGCGTCAGGTCGGCGACCGGTGGACGACACCGGCGCGGCGCCCTCGGGCAACAGAGAGGAATGAGAGATTCGTCCGACATGCCAGAGCTGCAGGAAGATGCGACCATCGGCATCGTGCACCGCGTCCGCAACCCTACGCCACGCAGCCACCTGCCCGGGACTGTAGATACCAGGCGTATCCAGGTAGCCCTGCCCCATCGGGCTGATCTGAGTAGCCTCGGCGATAATCAGTCCGGCACTTGCCCTTTGCCGGTAGTACTCCACGGTCAGTTCGCCAGGTTGCAAACCGGCAACCGCACGATTACGCGTCAACGGAGCCATGATCACGCGATTGGCGAGCTCGACATCGCCCATCCGGATCGGGTCGAACAAGGTAGGCATCAGCTTCTCCTCACAAACATGCGATCTCTTATCGGAGCAAACCTTACCCAATGCACCCGGGGATTGCGACGACAATGACCCGCTGCTTTTTGAGCGTTCTCCGCCGCCTGCAGCGGCCCCGGTGAGCCCAGCCATCTGAATTCAAAAGATCGCTCGGCAGGAGTTCAGCGCAAGTCGCTCTGCATCCCGTCCAGGCGCACTCTCTCAGACCTGATGCGGGATTTCGCTTGAAGCCGCACGGCTGGAGAAGTCGGCAAAGGTGAAAAAGACCGCTACTCTATGGACCAAAGTTCCAGCGTTTGCTCCATCGATGAGGAGGGCGGGCTGTTTGGCACTGTTCCACAACTTAGGATTCCGTATCGGAGTTTTCCCCTTTGACCGCAAAAGCCAGACGCAAAGCAGCCAGCCAAAAGGGACGCCAGCCCATGGCCGCCGACCTGCAGCAGGTGCGACAGTACCTCGATCAGGGCAAAGGCCGTCGTGACCGCCTGATCGAATACCTGCACCGCATCCAGGACGACCTGGGACACCTGCCCGCGCAGCTGCTGGTCGCGCTGGCCGAGGAGCTGCGCCTTTCTCAGACCGAGGTGTTCGAGGTCGCCAGCTTCTATCACCACTTCGATATCACGAAACAAGGCGACCCGGCACCACCGCCGCTCACGGTGCGCGTCTGCGATTCTGTCTCCTGCAGTCTTGCCGGTGCCGAGGCGCTGATCGAGCAACTGCAACTGGCCCTGGGCAACGGCGTACGCGTGCAACGCGTTCCCTGTGTCGGCCGCTGCGAGCAGGCCCCGGTGGCCGTTGTGGGCACGCGGCCGGTCGAAAACGCCGGGCTGGAAGACGTGGTAGCGGCCGTTGAGAGCGGCTCACATGCGGATGTCATTCCGCCTCACGCGCGCGACTACGCCGCCTATCACGCCGATGGCGGATACGGCCGTCTGCGCAAGTTGTGCGAACACGACGATGAAGCGGCCAATGAGCGCATCATCGAGTCCCTGGAAGATGCGAGGCTGCGCGGCCTGGGCGGCGCCGGTTTCCCCGCAGGTCACAAGTGGCGCATCGTGCGCAGCTACGAAGGCCCACGCCTCATGGCCGTCAATATCGACGAGGGCGAACCCGGCACCTTCAAAGACCGTTACTACCTCGAGCGCGACCCGCACCGTTTTTTCGAAGGCATGCTGATCGCCGCCCGGGTGGTCGGCATCGAGGCCATCTACATCTACCTGCGTGACGAGTATGCGGGTGTCCGCGCCCTGCTCGAGCGCGAGCTGGATTTGCTCAGGGCCGACCCGCCCTGCCCGCTTCCGCCGATCGAATTGCGCCGCGGCGCGGGCGCCTACATCTGCGGTGAAGAGTCGGCCATGATCGAGTCGATCGAAGGCAAGCGCGGCATGCCGCGCCTGCGCCCGCCCTATATCGCAGAGCGCGGCCTGTTCGGCCGACCGACGCTGGAGCACAACATGGAGACCCTGTACTGGGTCCCCGAGATCCTCGAGAAAGGGGCGGACTGGTTCGTGTCGCACGGGCGCAACGGACGTCAGGGCCTGCGCAGCTATTCGGTCAGCGGGCGCGTCAAGCGGCCCGGTGTGCATCTGGCCCCGGCCGGCATCAGCGTGCGCGAACTCATCGATGAGTATTGCGACGGAATGCTCGATGGGCACGCGTTCAAGGCCTATTTCCCCGGCGGCGCCTCCGGCGGCATCCTGCCGGCCTCGCTCGGCGACCTTCCGCTGGATTTCGATACGCTCAATGACTACGGCTGCTTTATCGGCTCGGCTGCCGTCATCGTGCTGTCCGAGCGCGACAGCGTGCGCGAACAGGCACTCAACGCCATGCGCTTCTTTGCCCACGAATCCTGCGGCCAGTGCACACCCTGCCGCGTGGGTACCGTAAAGGCAGCGCAGCTGATGGCGCGTCCCGACTGGGACCAGCCGCTGCTCGAGGAATTGTGCCAGGTGATGGAAGACGCCTCCATCTGTGGCCTGGGCCAGGCCGCGCCGAACCCGCTGCGTTGTGCCATGAAGTATTTCCCCGAGGAATTCTGAACGATGACCGTTCGATCCGAAGATCTGCCGCACAGCGTCCCGTTCACCCTGAATGGCCGGGAAGTCGCCGCGCAGCCCGGGGAGAGCCTGTTGCAGGTTGCTCAGCGCCAGGGCATTGAGATCCCACACCTGTGTCACAAGGAAGGTCTCCGCCCCGATGGCAACTGCCGCGCCTGCGTGGTCGAGATCGAGGGCGAGCGCGTGCTGGCACCGTCGTGTTGTCGCGCACCTACCGCGGGCATGCAGGTAAAAACAGACTCCGAGCGTGCGCGGCATGCGCAGAAGATGGTACTGGAGCTCCTGCAATCCGATGTGGTCGAAGGCCGCACTTACAGCCTGCACAGCGAACTCGATTACTGGAGTGAAAAACTCGATCTGGGAAAACCACGTTTTCCGGCCCGCACACAACCCACATCCGATCCGTCGCATCCCGCCATCTCGGTCAACCTGGATGCCTGCATCCAGTGCACCCGCTGCCTGCGTGCCTGTCGCGAGGAACAGGGCAACGACGTGATCGGTTATGCCGGTCGCGGCGCCCATGCCCGCATCGTCTTCGACCTGGATGACGCCATGGGTGAATCCAGCTGCGTGGCCTGTGGCGAATGCGTACAGGCCTGTCCCACCGGCGCACTGATGCCGGCCAGCGGCGTCGGCCTGCGCCCGGTCGACAAGCAGGTGCATTCGGTGTGCCCGTACTGTGGTGTGGGATGCCAACTGACCTATCATATCGCCGACAACCGGATCCTGTTCGTCGAGGGCCGCGACGGCCCGGCCAACAAAAGCCGCCTGTGCGTCAAGGGCCGCTACGGCTTTGACTACGTCAGCCATCGCCAGCGCCTGACCGTGCCGCTGATCCGTCGCGAAGATGCACCAAAGCACGCCGAGATGGACATGGACTTCGACAAACCCGCTGCGCGACTTCCGCGAGGCCAGCTGGGAAGAGGCCCTGGATCGTGCCGCCGGCGGCCTGGCCGAGATACGCGACACCCGGGGCCCATCGGCACTGGCCGGTTTCGGTTCGGCGAAAGGCTCGAACGAAGAAGCCTACCTGTTCCAGAAGCTGGTGCGCACCGGATTCGAGACGAACAACGTCGACCACTGTACCCGATTGTGTCACGCCTCCTCGGTTGCCGCCCTGCTGCAGATGATCGGGTCCGGCGCCGTCTCAAACCCGGTGGCGGATGTCAGTGAGGCCGAGGTGATCATCCTGATCGGTTCCAATCCGACCGAGAATCACCCGGTCGCCGCGACCTTCTTCAAGAACGCGGCCCGCGCGGGCAAGACCCTGATCGTCATGGACCCACGCCGCACCCAGATCGCGCGTCATGCCGAGTACGTGTTGCAGTTCAAACCTGACACCGACGTCGCCATGCTCAACGCCATCATGCACTCGATCGTGCAACAGGGCCTGGTGGACACCGATTTCATCACCCGGCGTACCGAGGGTTATGAGGCGCTCAAGGAAAAGCTTGCCGATTATTCACCGGAGAGCATGGAACCGATCTGTGGCATCCCGGCAGAGACATTGCACGAGGTCGCCAGGGTATACGCCAAGGCCAGAGGCGCGATGATCTTCTGGGGCATGGGCGTATCGCAGCACGTACACGGCACCGACAATGCGCGCTGCCTGATCAATCTCGCACTGATCACCGGCCAGATCGGCCGGCCGGGTACGGGTCTTCATCCACTGCGCGGCCAGAACAACGTACAGGGCGCTTCGGATGTGGGCCTGATCCCGATGGTATTCCCCGATTACCAGCGCGTCGACAACACTGAAGTCAGAAAGAAATTCGAGGCCCTGTGGGGTAAATCGCTGGATCCAAAGCCCGGCCTGACGGTGGTCGAGATCATGCATGCCATCCATGATGGTCAGATCCGCGGTATGTACATCATGGGCGAGAACCCCGCAATGTCGGATCCCAACCTGAATCAAACGCGGGCCGCGCTGGCGGCGCTGGATCACCTGGTTGTGCAGGACATCTTTATGACCGAGACGGCACACTACGCCGACGTGATCCTCCCGGCCTCGGCCTTCCCGGAGAAGACCGGTACCTTCACCAACACGGACCGACGCGTGCAACTGGGTCGCCAGGCACTCGACCCACCCGGAGAGGCTCGGCAGGACCTGGCCATCATCATTGAGATGGCCCGCCTCCTCGGACTCGACTGGAATTACAGCGGCCCGCGCGAAGTATTCAACGAGATGCGCCGGGCGATGCCAAGTATCGCCGGTATCACCTGGGACCGGCTCGAGGAGGAGAGTGCGGTCACCTACCCCTGCGAGCAGGAAGGCGACCCGGGCGACGAGGTGATTTTCACCGAAAAGTTCCCGCGTGACGGCGGCAAGGCACTGCTGGTGCCTTCATCCTTCAGAAATGCCGATGAACTGCCCGACCAGGACTACCCACTGGTCCTGATCACGGGTCGGCAACTCGAACACTGGCATACCGGGGCCATGACACGGCGCGCCAGCGTACTGGATGCGATCGAGCCTGAACCGGTCGCCACCCTGCATCCAGATCAAATGGCGGCGATTGGCGTCCGGCCCGGGGATGCAATCCGCCTGCGTTCACGTCGTGGTGAAGTGGTTGTGCGCGCGCGTACCGACGATGGCCTGCGCGAAGGCCAGGTATTTCTACCCTTCTGCTATCACGAAGCCGCGGCCAATCTGCTGACCAATGAGGCACTCGATCCTGATGGCAAGATTCCGGAATTCAAATTCTGCGCCGTCCAGGCCGAACCTGCCTGAGCTGCCTTGCACCAGCCTGCAAATTGCATGAAGGCTTTTCAGCCTGAAACCGGCTGTGCATAGAGCCGCCCGCGGCGGACCAGCATTTTTTCCAGTTCCACCGCCACCAGTACCAGTGACGCCACGGCGAAGCACACGGCGAGGTCGAACAGCGGCAGCGGCTGGGTCTTGAAGATGGGATGGAGAAAAGGCACATAGATCACCGCGAGCTGCAAGCCGACCGTCAGTAGTATCGCGCCGAGCAGGGTAAGGTTACTGCTGATGCCGATCGCTGAACAGGGAGGCGCTTTCGCTGCGCACCGCCAGTGAATGGAACAACTGGGAGAGTGTAAGCACGGTGAACACCACCGTCTGCCAGTATTCGGCACCGCGCGCATAGGCCCAGGCCTGCGAGGCGATGGAAAGACCGCCGATCAACAGCCCAACCCAGAGGATATGCTGCCACATGCCGTGCGCGAAGATGCTCTCCTCCGGAGGGCGTGGTGGTCTTTGCATCACGCCCTGTTCGGCCGGTTCGGCGGTGAGCGCCAGCCCCGGCAGGCCATCGGTGACCAGATTGATCCACAGTATGTGGATCGGCAGCAGCGGCACCGGCAGCCCGAGAAAAGGGGCCAGAAACAGGGTCCAGATCTCGCCGGAATTGCTGGTCATGGTGTACTTGATGAATTTGCGGATATTGTCGAAGATCCGTCGGCGTTTTCGGCCGCGATCCCCAGTCGGCTCGCAATGGCGCGTGAACAAAGCAGCGTCAATGCGGCGAATCACTGCGCCACAGGATCGCTCTTCGTTTGGTTCGTCCCGGCATCCCGCACCTCGACGAGCGTAGCGGGCTGAGCAAAGTCTTCGCTATCCAGCACCGCAGCGATAACGGCAGAAAGTTCCTCTGATGAGTTTTCAAAAACGTCGATAGGGATGTCCATAACCTCTTTACCCATAAAAAACCACGCGGTTGGCGGCTGTAATCTTCGTCTCGCTGCTGCCAGCCTGTTATCCAACACCGGCCAACAGCCCGACGCGACGGTTGCCCCCCGCTTCGCCTGATTAAATTATAGGCGCCGCCCGAAAACCCTTCCCAAGAGAACCCTCAACAGACAGGGCCGTAACTGACCGATGATCAGGTTCCGCCAGCGTTAGCCTTGGTTAGCCAGTTTTCTTCAACAACCTTGGAGTCATCTACAATTAAGGCACGGCATAATCGCTATTCGTATGAGTAGAAACGGGCGGCTGCGGCGCATTACAGCGCGATAAAAACGACTTCGAGAAAATAAATGTCAGGCCCGGAAACACAACAGACTGCAGCCGTATCCGGAACGCTGGCAGCGCGTGGCGAACAACCGACACCCATCGGCGTGATCGCGGAGGTGCACGGGCCGGTGGTTGTCATCGCCTGCGATACCCTGCCGCCCTTGCACCAGGGGCTGTACACCTCGCTGAATAGCGACACCTACCTGTTCGAGGTTCACCAGCATCTCGACGAACATCATCTCAGGGCCATAACCCTGCACCGAACCAGCGGACTGCATCGGGGAATGAACGTGTATGACACGGGCGCGCCGCTGCATGTACCGGTTTCGCCCGACTGTCTGGGGCGACTGTTGAACGTCTTTGGCGAACCCCTCGATGACCAGGCGCCACTGCAACCAGTGAACTTCCGCAATATCCATGCCCGTCCGGCGCCGCTGCATCAGTCCGTCAAAACCGGCGAAGTGCTCGAGACCGGGATCAAGGTCATCGACCTTCTCTGTCCATTCGTCAAAGGTGGCAAGACCGGCCTTTTTGGTGGTGCCGGCGTGGGCAAGACCGTGCTCATCATGGAGTTCATGCATGCGATGGCTACGCTGCATGAAGGGGTATCGGTGTTCGCCGGCGTGGGCGAGCGCATCCGCGAAGGCCACGAACTGTGGCACAAGATCAAAAAGGCCGACGTGTTGGAACAGACACTGATGGTGTTCGGCCAGATGGACGAGTCCCCGGGTGTCCGCTTCCGGGTGGGCCTTACGGCGCTCACCTATGCCGAGTATCTGCGCGACAGCCTGCACAAGGAGGTACTGTTCGTGATGGACAATATCTTCCGCTTTGTACAGGCAGGCAGTGAGATCTCCAGCCTGCTGGGGCGGATGCCTGCCACCGTGGGCTACCAACCCACCTTGACCACCGAGGTGGCCGAGATGCAGGACCGGATCCTTTCCACCCGGCAGGGCGCCATCACCTCGGTGCAGGCGGTGTATGTGCCAGCCGACGACATGACCGATCCGGCGGTAAATGCCATCCTCAGCCACCTCGACACCAACGTGATATTGTCCCGTGCGCAGGCCGGCAAGGGCATATATCCGGCCGTTGACCCGCTGCAGTCGGCCAGCAAGCTGATGGATCGTCACACCCTGGGCGAGCGCCACTACGCCGTTGCCGAGGGCGTACGTGAACACCTTGCGCGTTACCAGGAGCTGGAGGACATCATCACCATGCTCGGTATCGAGGAGCTGTCGCCCAAGGACCGCCAGGTGGTGATGCGCGCGCGCAAGCTGCAGCGCTATCTGAGCCAGCCATTCTGGACGACGGCCGCGCACAGCGGCATCCCCGGCATGAGCGTACCCCTGGAAAAGACCCTGAGCGACTGCGAGGCGTTCATACAGGGACACTACGACGAGGTAGCCGAGGAGTCCTGCTACATGCGTGGCACAATGAAGGAGCACGCCGCATGAAGACCTTCGAGCTGCTGCTGCAGGATGCCAGCCATACCCAACGCATACCCGGCGTAACTACCTTTGTTGGCGAGGATGCCTCGGGCAGCTTCGGCATACTCGCAGGTCATGCCCGCCTGATGACCAGCCTGAGCGTCGGCCTGGCGCGATTCCGAGATGCAGACGGGGCCTGGCAGTACCTTGCCCAGCCCGGCTCGCTGCTGTACTTCCACGACAACCAACTGATCCTCAGCACGCGTCATTTCCTGCTGGGTGATGACTACACCGCGATCAGCGCTGCAATGCAGCAACAATTGCTGGCCGAGGAGGAAGAACTTCACACTACCAAGGACAGTCTGCACCGGATGGAGGAAGAAGTGCTGCGGCGGATGTGGCGTCTGGGCCGGGCGGAGGCATAGATGGAATCCAAGGATGAACTCAGAAAAGCGGTGGAGCGACAGACCAGACGGATGCAAAAAGCCGAGCATGAACGCCCCACCCTGATCGGTCAGACTGTCTTCCTCGGCACCCTGGGCCTGCTGTTCGTGCTGCCGGTCGTGGGCGGGGCCTACCTGGGGATCTGGCTTGACGGCCTGGTCAGCGGCTATTCGACCCGCTGGACCATGAGTCTGATCCTGCTCGGCATCTTCATCGGCGGGCTCAACGTGTATCTTTTCATCAGGGAGTAAAACATGGCACCGGGGGACATGCTGATAGAGCCGGTGATCGAATTCGGGCCGTTGGTGATCACCAGCACGGTAGTCACCACCTGGGTGATCATCGGCATCCTCTGGCTTGGCTGTTGGCTGATCACGCGACGGCTTAGCATCGCCCCGGGGCCGGCGCAGACCGCTCTGGAAGGCATCGTGTCCACGATCGAAGAGGCCATCGCCACCGTCGAACCGGCATACGCCCGCCGCCTCCTTCCGTTCATCGGCAGCTTGTGGATCTTTTTGGTGATCGCCAATCTCAGCGGCCTCATCCCCGGCGCGCACTCCCCCACCCGCGACCTGTCTGCCACAGCGGCGCTGGCGATCCTGGTATTTTTGTCCACCCACTGGTACGGCATCCGCATTGCCGGTCTGAAAAACTACCTGCGTCATTACATGTCGCCGAGCCCGATCCTGTTGCCCTTTCACCTGATCAGTGAGGTGACCCGTACCGTCGCGCTGGCGGTGCGCCTGTTTGGCAATATGATGAGCCTCGAGATGGCCGCTCTGTTGATCCTGCTGGTGGCCGGTTTCCTGGCGCCGGTGCCGATCCTGATGCTGCACATCATAGAGGCCCTGGTTCAGGCCTATATCTTCGGCATGCTGGCGCTCATCTATGTCGCCGGCGGCCTGCAATCACAACAACGTCGGCAACAAGTGCAAGGAGCTCCCCATGCCTGACCTGTCCAATTTCACGCTGGTTTCGACCGTCGCCGCCGTCCTCGGTATCGCGGTGGGTGTGATGCTGCCCGCCATTGCGATGGGCTGGGCGATCAGCAAGGCACTGGACGCCCTGGCGCGCCAGCCGGAGGCTGAAAAATCGATCATGCGCACCCTGTTCATCGGTCTGGCCATGATCGAATCACTGGCCATTTACGTCCTGGTCATCGTGCTGATCGTACTGTTCCGCAATCCATTGCTGGAATACCTGATCAAGTAGCCGCCCAGACACCTGTTTACCGAAGGACGTCCGTTTTGGAACTGAACTGGTCCACCTTCCTGCTGGAGATCATCAATTTCCTGGTCCTGGTATGGATCCTGAAACGTTTCCTTTACCAGCCGGTGCTCGACGTGATCGCCAGACGCCGCAAGGCCATCGAAGGACAGCTCGCCGAGGCCCACCGGCTGCAGGACGAGGCGGATTCGCTGAAGGCACAATACGAAGACCGGTTGGCCGACTGGGGGCGGGAACGCCACCAGGCCAAGGACGCCCTCGCCCGGCAACTGGATGAGGAACGGGCCCGCCAGCTGTCGGCACTGCAGGCCACGCTCGATCAGGAGCGGGAAAAAAGCCGGGTTGCCGAAGAACGCCAGCACGCCGAGCAGCAGCGGGCGATCGAACATCAAGCCCTGCAACTGGGTGCCGCCTTCTCCAGCCGCGTACTGGGACAGACCTGCGGGCCGGAGATGGAGGCGCGTCTGCTGAACCTGCTGCTGGAAGAATTGAACGGCTTGTCCGAGCAACAGACTACCGGCCTGAGACAACAATGGGGTGAGCCGCCGCAAACCATCGAGGTCAGCAGTGCCTTTACGCTGACTGCCGAGCAGCGCCAGCGGCTGGAGGTGGCCCTGCACCAGGTCAGTGGTCTCTCGGTCCCGGTTCGATTCATTCACGACGAAGCGCTGCTGGCCGGCCTGCATATCGTTATCGGCGCCTGGGTGCTGGCGGCCAATGTGCGCGATGAACTGAAAGGCTTTGCGGAGTTCGCCCGTGCCCCCCGATGAGTTTGCGGCTATGGGTCCCCTGGCACAGCAGGCCGCCTGGCTACTGGATTACCGCCCCCGCCTGCGTATCAGCGAGCGTGGCAGCGTGGTCTCCGTGGGCGACGGCATCACCTGGATCGCCGGTCTGCCCTCTGCCGCCATGGACGACATTCTGGAGTTTGAGGATGGCAGCCGTGGCATGGTGTTCGATCTCACCGGGGAGCGGGTAGGTGCCGTACTGCTGCACGAGACCGATGCCCTTAGATCCGGCACCCCGGTCCACCTTACCGGGCGCCGACTGAGCCTGCCGGTAGGTGATGCTTTACTGGGACGGGTGATCGACCCCCTGGGCACGCCACTGGACGACCGGCCCGCGCCTCGTCCGACCGCGTGGCAATACCTCGAGGCGCCCTCGCCGCCCATTGTGGCACGCGATTTCGTGCATTCACCTCTCTACACCGGCATCAAGATCATCGACACGCTGATCCCGATCGGCAAAGGCCAGCGTCAGTTGCTGCTCGGCGATGATGGGCTCGGCCGCAGCTCACTGGCACTCGATACCGTCATCAATCAGCGCGGCAAGGACGTGAACTGCATCTATGTGCTGATCGGCCAGAAACGCTCGACGGTTGTCAACACCATCGAAACCCTGCGTGAATACGGTGCCCTGGATTACACCACCGTGATCGTGGCCGAGGCCAGCAGCCTGACCGGGCTGCAGCATCTTGCCCCCTTTGCCGGATGCGCGGTCGCGGAGTTCTGGATGCAGCAGGGCCGCGATACCTTGATCGTTTACGATGACCTGGTCAGCCACGCACGGACATACCGCGAGCTTTCGCTGCTTTTGCGCCGCCCGCCGGGACGTGAGGCCTATCCCGGTGACATCTTCTCGGTCCACGCACGACTGCTCGAACGGGCGACCTGCCTCAACCCTGCCCATGGCGGCGGCAGCATGACCGCGCTGCCTATCGTGGAGACCACACAGGGCGAGATCGCCGCCTACATTCCCACCAACCTGATCTCTATCACCGATGGCCAGATCTATCTGGATCGCGAACTGTTTGCCGGCGGCTTCCGACCCGCCATTGACATCGCCAGGTCGGTGTCACGTATCGGCGGTTCGGCCCAACACCCGCGGATCAAGGAAGAGGCCGGACGGATGAAACTCGACTACCTGCAGTTTCTCGAACTGGAGGTTTTCACCCGCTTCGGCGCCCGGCTGGAGTCGTCGATGGTCGACACCATTTCGCGCGGTCGGGTGTTGCGCGAGATCCTCAAACAGGACCGTCTGACACCGCAGTCAGAAACGTTCCAGATGGCCTGGTTGGTGGCCTTCAATGATGGCTCTGTTTAAAGATATATCTCCCGAGCAGCTACCCGAACTTTTGACGGCGCTGCAAGAACAGGCCGAACACAGCACGCTCAGCCTGGACAGCCCCAGGGAGCAATGGTGCCTTGCCGTGGCCGAGTGGCTGCACCCGGCTGCCCCCGCCGCGCAGCCATGAGTCGTCGGCGAGACCTGGAGCATCACCGCCACAGCCTGGGCGAGATCCGGGAGATCATGAACTCGATGAAAAACCTGGCCTACATGGAAACGCGCAAGCTGTCCCGCTTCCTGCCCGCCCAGCAAGCCGTGGTCAAATCGATCGAGACGATGGCCGCGGATTTTCTAAGTTTCCATCCCGGCATCCTGGCCGAAGCGGCAGAGACCGCACCGGTATTCCTGATGGTGGGCACCGAACGCGGCTTCTGCGGCGACTTCAACCACGCCCTGATGGACCGTCTTGCGACAGTAACCCGGGCGAAAACAGCTGCCCAGCCCCGGTTGCTCGCGGTCGGGCACAAACTGCACCCGCTGCTCGAAGAAGACGATCGTGTCGCCGCATTCGTCGAGGGTGCCAGTGTTGTGGAAGAGGTCCCTGCGGTCCTGCAACGGCTGGTGAATGAGCTGGCTTCACTGCAGGGCCGCCATTTCGGCCTGAGCCTTTACGGCATCTATCATGATGACAACGGCATAGCCGTGAACCGATTGCTGCCGCCATTCCAGCAGCAATCAACTGACCCACCGTCATATCCCCATCCCCCGCTGACCAATCTCCCGGCCAAGGAAATGCTGATCGATCTCACGGATCACTATCTGCTCGCAGCCCTGCACCGGATGCTTTACACATCGCTGATGGTGGAAAACCGTCGCCGCGTAACACACCTGGAAGGGGCCGTTAAGCACATGGATGAGGAATCCAATGAACTGAAACGACAGTGCAACACCTTACGCCAGGAAGAGATCATCGAGGAAATCGAGGTCATCCTGCTCAGCTCTGTCGACCTCGATAGTGGGCCAGGCGCGCATCCTGCGGCCCTAGCAAAGGCCCAGAAAATCACTGATTAAATAGATCCGTCAATTTCCCTTGGTACTTAATTGCGACAAAATCGCTTGGTAGTTACAGTGCGACAAAGTCGCTTGGTGTTAACAGTATCAATCGTAGTAGTCGGGACTTGATCTGACAGTTGCCGGTTATTTGTCGGCATTAGCTTACTGTGCATTAAGCCTTCAAAGCCTCTGCATGGTATGCCATGTGCTCGCCCATGATGGCCATGGTCTGTGTCGAGGATACCGACGGGCCACAGATCAGGATCGGCTGCAAAGCGCCAAGGTCGGTCGAGATCGGGTTCTACCCCGAGATCCCGGGCATGAACATGTATCGAGATAGCCACGATTCTCGGCAGGAACTCGGAGACGTGTACGGCGCTTTTCGTGGCGGTCAGCTTGATGTTGTCACCTTCGATGAGCGAGCGAAAGCTACGCAGGGCGACGTCACGGCAATTGCGGGGAGGCAGATAACGACTTGGTTTTCCAAATCTGGTCGATCGGAAGTCGAATGCATATCGACAGCCCCCCCTTGGCATGATTGCTGGCGGAAATCTCACCACCGTGCAGCTGTACGGCCCGTTTGGCGATTGCCAGACCCAATCCGTAACCACCGCTCGTCCGATCACGCGCATCACTGACCCGGACGAAGGGGTCGAACAACCTGATCAGCATTTCTTGCGGTACGCCGGAGCCATGATCACGCACCTGCACGACTACCCAGTTTTCGCGCTGGTCGTCGGGCTGCAGAGAGATTTCGACAGCCGTGTTCTCGGCCGTGTATTTGGCCGCATTGCGCACCACGTTTTCCAGCGCGCTATGCAACAGAACCGGATCGGCTTCCACGAACGCCTGCGCATGGGCAAGGACGCGAACGCTTCGGTTAGACGCGCTGACCTCAAAGTTTGCACTCTCGGCAACCTCGGTCAGAAGGGCCGCGAGATCGACCCGCTCGGTGTTGGACAACTGGCTGCCGGATTCCAGGCGTGCCAGCGACAGCAGTTGCGCAATCAGCTCGTTCAGGCGCTCGGCCTCGCGTTCGATGCGATCCAGGGCCGGTGACGGTTCATCCTGATTGCGTTGTCGTGCCAGTCCCAACGCCACCTGCAGGCGTGCCAGGGGTGAGCGCAGTTCGTGCGAGACATCGCTGAGCAGCTGGCGCTGGGTGGCAATCAGTGTCTGCAGCCGCTCGGCCATATGATCAAAGTCGCGGGCGAGCTGAGCCACTTCGTCATGCCGGCCTTCCACGCTGGGCGCCACGCGCATGGTTAGGTCTCCAGACGCATACAGTTTGGTTGCACGACTGAGGCGAAGGATCGGGCCGGTGAGATAGCGGGCCAGGAAAAAACACACCAGGCCACTGATGATCGCAGCCGCGGTCAACGGGACGGCGATGACGCGAGGCCTGTTCAGGATGCGGTTCAGTGTCACTGCGCGAAAATCCGGGACCAGGCGGTACTCACTACCATCGGGCGTCTGAACCAGACCGCGGCGGGACGGCGGCCCGAGGCGCTCGTCTCGGTGAGCGCGTCGCTCAGCGCGCTCAACACGTTCAGCGAGGTAATTCGATACCGGGCGGTCGAGTAGATCTGTGCCCTGCGGGTCGATCAGATAGATGGGAATCACTTCGCGTCGATCGAGTCGCTTCAACCAGCTTGTCAGTCCTTCCACCCCTTGGGATTCAGCAACGAGGCGTGCTTCGCCCAGGTAGGTTCTGAGGCGAGCGCGGGGTGACTCTGCCGTGTCTTCGGAGCGGGCGTGTTCGATAAACAAAGAGGCTGCGACGAGACTGGCGCTGGCGAAGACGATCAGCGAAAACCAGAAGGAGAGAAATATCTTCCAGAACAAGCGATGCATCGTGAAGGTCTTCAAGACAGCGTGTACTGATAGCCGACGCCGCGCACGGTCTTGATGCGCTCGGCCCCGCCCGGCAGTGGTCCCAGCTTCTTGCGCAGGCTGCTCAGGTGCATATCGATACTGCGGTCGTAACGCGTCAGCTTCCTGCCCAGGGCGCGCTCCGACAAATCCGCCTTGGACACCACGTGGCCGGCCTCGCGCAGCAGCACCTCGAGCACGCTGTACTCGGTGCTGGTCATCGCGACCGGCTGTCCGCCGAGTACGATGGTGCGAGAGCCCGTGTGCATTTCCAGATCGTCGAGCGTCAGGATGTCCGGTTGCCCGGTCGCGCCAGCATCTTCTGCCCCGGTCAGGGTGCGGCGGAGTACGGCACGAATACGTGCCACCAGTACCCTTGGATTACAGGGCTTGGGCAGGTAATCATCGGCACCCAACTCGAGACCGACGATGCTGTCGACGTCCTCGTCACGTGCCGTCAGCATGAGCACGGGTATCAGGGAGTTCTTGCGCAAATCGCGCAAGACATCGAAGCCATTGCGCTTCGGCATCATCACATCCAGCACCAGAAGATCATGCGCGTTTGTCAGGGCCTGTTGCAGCGCGGCCTCACCGTCATGCACGGCTTCGACGTCAAAGCCTTCCGCCTCCAGGTATTCCTGGAGCATCTCGCACAATTCGGTGTCGTCGTCCGCCAACAGGATTCGGTTCATGGGTATCGGTCCGGGTACGCTCATTGGATACTGCCACATGGCGCGTGCGCAGTTGCACCCATCGCCTGAAATTTACACATCTTTACAGCGGCTTACCCCGGCTTACGGACAGTCCTGGCAGGCTCTGCTGCATCGGAACTCCGATGACGGCACGCGAGGACATTGGCCATGAAGACACAACCCCGAATTTGCGTTACGGCGCTATCGGCAGGCCTCATAGGGCTTATGGGCGCGATGGCTTCAACGGCGTTGTACGCCGCGCCACCTTACCATGATGCACCCCCATACCAGCGCGCGGATCGGCACCCCGGACACAAACCGGATATCGTCCTTCACCGCGGACCGCGGCCGGCGGTACGGCCGGATCGCATCCGCCACTTTCGCAACATCATCGTCGTGCGCCCGCACGGTCGCTGGTACGGCGGGTATGGCAGGTACCGCGAGGACAATGATGCCTACAAATGGCTGTCTTTTACCGCGATCACCTTGAAGCTCTTGGACAACCTGAACGAGCAGCAGCAACGCGAACACGAGGCGGCGCAGGTCAGTGCAACGAGTGCCCAAGTTGGAGAAACGATCGTCTGGCACGACGGCAGCGTCTCCGGGGCGGTCACCGTAGTGCGCGACGGAACCAGCACCACCGGCCGTTACTGCCGTGAGTTCGAACAGGAGGTCAAGATCGGGGGCGTCAAAGAGCGCGCCTATGGCACAGCGTGCCGCAACCCTGACGGTAGCTGGGAGGTGGTGTCGACCGGCACGCCCTGACGAGATGAACCTTTACACGCCTTTACACCGCCGCTACCCAAGCTGACCGGCAAGGTAGCTAACCTTTTCGTTGACAGCACGGTGCTGTTTGGAAACGTTTCATAGAGGAGATAACATCATGAACAAAATCGCAAAATCACTATTGGTCACCAGCCTGCTGGTCAGTTCTGTTGGTCTCGTGACGATAGCGTCCGCCAAGTCGTACGGCGACGGCCCGGGTTGTGGGCGCAGTTCCCATCATGCAGGGACCGGTCAATACGACGGCGGCAAGGGACGGCATCTGAAGCACCTGGCTCGACGACTGAATATGACGGATGAGCAGCGTGCAGATATCGAGGCCGTCCTGGATAATTCACGCGAGCAGATGGCCGAGATGCGTGCCGAGATGCGGGCGAATCGCGCCCAGCTCAGAGACCTGACCCGACAAGCCGAATTAGACGAAGCCGCGGTCCGTGGCATGGCCGATAGACAAGGTGATCTGAAAGCCGAGATGATCGTACTGCGAGCCCGCCAGCGTTCTGAAATGAAGGCCCTGCTGACCGATGAACAGATTGCTCAGCTGGACGAGATGCGGGAAGGAAAACACTTTCGAGGCCACCGCCACTAAGGTTTGATCCCTCTGTTTGGCGGACCGAAACGGCCCGCCTTTTTCGCGATTCTGGCAAGTGGCGAAAGTAGGATTGGACAGCTTTGAGATGCTCCTCAGCGATGGATAGAATGCCCGATATGAAAGAGGAAAAGGTAAAAAGCGATATCGCCGCGACCTTGGGCATCGATGATTCCCGGCGGTCCAGGTTTGGTTCCGTCAAGTGGTTTTTGCTGGGTATCGCTATCCTGGCCGTGTTTGCGGTCGTCTTGGTCTCAAGATCGGCGAACGACTCTGCCCAGGTCCGATACAAGACGGAAGAAGTTCGCCGCGGCAACCTGGTGGTCACTGTCTCGGCCACCGGCAATCTTGAGCCGACGAACCAGGTCGATGTGAGCAGTGAGCTGTCGGGTATCGTCGATGCGGTCAAGGTGGACTACAACGACAAGGTCGAGGCCGGCCAGGTACTGGCCGAGCTGGACACCGACAAGCTCAAGGCGCAGGCCCTGCAATCCGAGGCCGCGCTGGCGGCCGCCGAGGCCAAGGTGCGAGAGACAAAAGCTTCGGTGCGGGAGACGCAGCTGAAGTTTCAGCGCTGCCAACGGCTCGCGGCAAAAAAGCTGTGCGCCGAGGAAGAGGTCGACACCGGTCGTGCGGCTTACTTGCGGGCACAGGCAGAACAGGGCCTTGCCGAGGCACAGGTCGAGCAGGCGCGGGCCAAGCTCGACGCCGATCGCACGGATTTGGGAAAGATCGGTGATCTACTCGCCCGTCAACGGCGTGGTTCTGGTGCGCGCGGTCGAACCCGGGCAGACCGTGGCCACCTCACTGCAGGCCCCGGTATTGTTCACGCTGGCAGAGGATCTTTCGCAGATGGAGTTGCATGTGGACGTCGACGAGGCGGACGTGGGCCAGGTCGAAGAAGGCCAGACAGCGACCTTCACCGTCGATGCCTTCCCTGACCGAACCTTCCAGGCGCTGATCACCCAGGTTCGGTATGGTGCCCAGGAGGTCGATGGCGTGATTACCTATGAGACCGTGCTCAAAGTGGACAACAGCGATCTGTCGCTTCGCCCTGGCATGACGGCGACCGCCGAGATTGTTGTCAAGGAGGTTTCAGACTCCGTGCTCGCGCCGAACGCAGCCGTGCGCTTCAAGCCGAAGGCTCAGGCCGCTAAGTCGACCTCGGGCGGCGGGAGTCTCTTTGGACGACTGATGCCGCGTCCGCCCGCTATCAAGAAAAACCAGATTGCAGATGCAGGCGACAAAGGCCAGCAGCACGTCTGGGTGATGCGGGACGGAACACCCGTGGCCCTGCCGGTGGATACCGGTGCGACCGATGGTCTGTGGACCGAGATCCGGGGTGGTGAATTGCAGCCCGGCGCCGCCGTCGTGGTCGATACAATTAGCCCTGATTAGTGGCCATGATGTCGGAACATCTCGACCATCGTCCGCTGATCGAACTGGCCGGTGTCACCAAGGTCTACGGCAGCGGGGCGGCAGAGGTGCAAGCCCTGCGGGGTATCGATCTCCATATCGAACGAGGCGATTTCGTCGCCGCAATGGGCCCCAGCGGATCGGGCAAGTCCACCTGCATGAACATCCTGGGCTGTCTGGATACGCCAAGCTCGGGAGCCTATCGGTTCGAGGGCGTCGATGTCGGCCGCTTGTCACGTGATCAACGCGCGCTCCTGCGTCGCCATTACCTGGGGTTCGTGTTCCAGGGTTTCAACCTCCTTAACCGGACTTCGGCGCTGGAAAATGTCGAGCTGCCCCTGGTCTACCGTGGGGTGCCTCGCTCAGAACGCCGGACCGCGGCGGTCAAAGCACTGCAGGTCGTCGGTCTGGAGCCCTGGGCGGGGCATACGCCCGCCGAACTGTCGGGCGGCCAGCAACAGCGCGTGGCTATCGCGCGGGCCATCGTGACGGAGCCCGCACTGCTGCTCGCCGATGAACCCACGGGCAACCTGGATTCGGCACGCAGCCGGGAGATCATGGAGCTGCTGCAGTCGTTCAATCGTGACTTGGGCATCACCATCGTGATGGTGACGCACGAAGAAGATATGGCGGCCTATGCCAAACGTGTGGTGAACTTTCTTGATGGCATGGTCGAGGCGGATACCCACAATGGTGAGGCCGCCTGATGGTGTGGAATGCCTTCATGCTGGCGCTGCGTGAAATCCGCCGCAACCTGATGCGCTCTATCCTGACCATTCTCGGCATCGTCATCGGCGTTGCCGCCGTCATCGTCATGGTGACCATCGGCGGCGGTGCCACCGTCCAGGTAACCGAACAGATCGCGAGCCTGGGCAGCAACCTGTTGATGGTCACCCCGGGGCAGCGCGTCGGGATGGGGCAGCGGTCCGCGGCGCCCGCGTTCGACGTCGCCGATGTCGACGCGATGATCAGGGAGATCGGCGACATCGCCGCCGCGGCACCGTCGGCATCCAGTTCGATCACGGCCGTCTACGGCAATGCGAACTGGACATCCAGGGTGACCGGTGTCGATAACCGCTTCTTCGACGTCGGCAACTGGACCATCGCCGCGGGAAGGCGGTTTACCGAGAGTGAGTTGCGTGCCGGCAAGGCGGTCTGTGTCCTGGGTGCCTCGGTCGTCAAGGAATTGTTCGGCACCCAGGAGCCCCTGGGCGGCAAGATCCGGCTCAAGCAGTTCTCCTGCCAGGTGCAGGGCGTCTTGGCGGCCAAGGGCCAGTCGACCATGGGGACTGACCAGGATGACCTCATTCTCATGCCGTTGCGCACTTTTCAACGGCGTATTGCCGGTAACCAGGACGTCGCTCTGATCCAGGTTTCGGTGCGTGACGACGCTTCCACCGCGCAGGCGGAACAGGACATCACCCGCTTGTTGCGCAAGCGCCGCCACCTCTCGCCCAAGGAAGAAGACGATTTCTCCGTAAGGGATCTGAAGGAAATCGCGCAGATGCTGACCGGCACGACACGGGTATTGACCGGTTTGCTCGGTGCGGTCGCCGCGGTGAGTCTGTTGGTCGGGGGTATCGGCATCATGAACATCATGTTGGTCTCGGTTACCGAACGCACGCGCGAGATCGGCATCAGGCTGGCCATCGGCGCCCGTGAGAGGGAGGTGCTGATGCAGTTTCTGGTCGAGGCGGTGGTGTTGTCATCCCTTGGCGGCATCATCGGCATTGTGCTCGCCATTGCGGGGTCCTTTGGCCTTGCCAGCCTGCTGCGTGTGCCGTTTGTGTTTAACCCGTCAATCGTGTTGATCGCTTTTCTGTTCTCCGCTGCCGTCGGGATCCTGTTCGGATTTTTTCCTGCACGAAAAGCCGCTCGCCTGGATCCGATTGAGGCGTTGCGTCACGAGTAAATTAAACTCGGCGGCGAGTGCAAAAAGAACAAAGGAGACTTCGCCGGCGGGGATGCCCGGTGTCTCGAGGCGATCTTTAAAGCTGTGGGCGAAATCGTCGACAGTTGCCGTGCACACCGCTCTAACTTCGCAGCAAACGCAGTAAGTCGACCTCGGGCAACAGTCCTGGCCGAACCTTTTCCTGGGGCGGCGATTCGAACAGAGGGCTGGGCTGCCGGGTCCGGGCAAACTCGGTGTCTACTTCTGCCAGAATTGTAGGCCAACCTAGGGCTGCAAAATTTTGATCTCCATTGCCCCTTCCTTCGTAATCATCTCGACCCCCAAGCCGATCTGCGGAATCGAGTTTAGTGAAGGGTGGGTCAATTTTCAGTTGCCGAGGTGGGTCAGTTTTGACCTGCTGATTAAAACGGATAGATGGAGGTTCGGCGAAGGTCAGCTATGCGGGACATATCCCCAAAGGCAGCCCCCGGCCCAGGCCGTGTGAAAACTCCGCAGCGGCTTAGCATGCTCGCGGTGCGCGGCTGTCATTGCGCCGTGACCGCGGCCGCATTTTAGCTTCACGGCTGTGGCCAACTGGCCATTCGCGGACCGTATCGCAGCAGACCAGGCCTGCGGGGCGGTTTGTCTGAGCATCGAGCGGTCAGGGCGGCTGTCGTGGCCAAGGGTTGGTGACCACAGAGAAATTCACACCGGTAGGCATACGTTCGGAGGGCTGCTATTTCGGGGGCTCAGATTCAATCCAACAAGCTGTACCTTGTAGCTGTGCGTTATATAGTTAACCCTGTGGATGGAAGGTCAACTTGGAGATACCCATGAAAGCCAGCTTTAGAGACGCACTAGAATCATTGGTCAATGAGCGAATCGCAGAGGGAGCGGATCCTCAAGAACTGTTCGAGGAACTCAGCCGCGAGGCGAATGCCGTTTTCGGTCACTACAACTTGGAATACGAGCTTGGTATGGTCACGAAATCGGGGAATTCGGAGTAACAATTCACATCGGTGTGGAAAGATGGGTGCCTCGCAGTCTGCACAGCGCGGTGGTGGGCTATTCTGGCGTTAGCCCGGCGTGCCCGTAAGATATCCGTGCCGTTGATCTGTCGCATCTAAGGAAACGCCGGAATATGCGGTTCGGTGCCTTCGATATCCGCATCCGGATGATGCGTTTTCACCACCGCTTCGATCTGCTCGATCCGTTCCTTCGGTACATCGACGAGAAACAGGATCTCGCCCTTTTTCAGATTGTCTTGGAATTGCGTGATCTGGGTGTTGGTGACATCGACACCGACGATATCGATGCGGTGATCAGCGTGTCATCGACTGAGCCAGACGCGGGTTAGTGTCTGCTACAGCGGACAGGCCGCAGAAAAAAGCGCTCACCGTCATGGTCGGCTGATTGGAGCGTCCCCTCCGCAAGTAGGTCCTCGACCAGGCGCCAGTCCGCCTGATCCTTGGCGAGGAGGCGTCTTACGTCCGGCTCGCGCATCGGATGCACGGTGGTGATCGCCAGCAGGTCCGTCCGCGCATCACCGGTGTGGGCGAATTCACCAACCTCGTGTCCGGTGAGCAGTTCCACTGACGGCAATCGGGCCGCAAAGATCTCATGCGCGTGAATCAGCCCGGACTCATCTGTGCCATGTGCCTTCAAGACCGTAGTCGGACGCGTCGGTACCGCGAGATAGGCGGTGCGTGGCGCGATCTCAGCGAGGAAGTCGGCGGTGTCGGTCAGCGATGCAGCATCATCGTTGATCCCGGAAATAAGCATCGTATCGGTAATCAGGGTGCCACCGAAGCCTGCGGCGAACTCCCGGACACCTTGCAGGATGGTGGCGAGAGAAAGATCGTGGTGGGGTAAGTTGATCCTTCGCCAGGCGTCTTCATGCACGCTGTCGACTTTCACCGACACCAAGTCGGCACGGTACAGGCGAGAGCGCACGTCATCGCGTGACAACAACGTGCTGTTCGTGATCACCGCAATTGGGATACCGAGATCGCGCAGCGCGTCGATACTCTCACCCAGGGCGATATCCAGTGTCGGCTCGCCATCGGGCACGAAGGTGAGGTAATCCACGGCCAGTTTGCGCGCCCTCAGTTTCTCGACTCGCGCGGCGACCGCCTCGTGAATTTTTGTCGCCGAAAAGAAGGCCCGTGGCTCGATGATCTTTTCGGTGGTCTGCCCGACCTGGCAGTAGACACAGGTATAGCTGCAGGCCTTGGTGGTGACATTGTTGATACCCAGGCTTTGACCGAGACGCCGTGAGGGGACAGGGCCGAACGCAATGTGGTGTTCGGGGGGCATATTCACAGTGCTTTTGTCCTCTGCTGAATCTCGGAGGCCCAAGTCAGGACGCACAGGTGATCGATCAGCAGCATCATGGCCAAAAGCTTGGCTATTATCGAGACATGTTTGGGCATGTCAATTGAGCAACGGCCTTACTTTCGCCGATGAGTGATGGTTCCACGCTGGTCATCTCGCCAGTAGCGTTGCATTTCCAGGAAGGTGAAAGATGCGGACCAAGTGATGAAGCCCAAGCCGATAAGCGCTTCCATGGCTGTCAAAATTTTGGCCGGGCCGAGTGGGATGATGTCCCCAAAACCCAATGTCGTATACACCACCGCGGAATAATAGAAGAAGGCATAGAACTGATGGCTCTGCATGCCATGTAGTTCACCAAAACCAATCGCAATCAGGGCCCAGAAGGCCATTGCGAAAATCACAATCTCGATGATATGCAGGATGAAGAGCCCGAAAACCAGGTACAAGATGCGAACTCGCGGGTGTCTACCGGGCACCTCAAGCATGCGGGTATACATTCGCAGCACCTCGTAATGGAACAGTACCGTAGCCAAGATCAAGCCAATGGAGAGCACGCCGGTGATCCAGAGATCGCTGATTGGCGTTGCATCGAGCATTGCGGATTTCTACCCCTGTCGCTGGATTGGTCTGCGTCATTCGAGCGGGTTGTTTCCGCCCGGCGAAATCGTACTGGAAGCAGAAGATCCAGGCATTGAAAAATATCAGGAAAGAGTACTTGCAGTGTAAACGACCGGTCCGCGCCATAGTAGCGGATCTGAGCCATCGGCCAACGTCTGCTCCTGCTTACAGACCCGCCGTTCACCTGATTTGACCCGACCGACAGCAGTGGGTTGTCGATTTCTGCCGGTCAGGGGATCAGAAAGCTGCCATTCGGTGAGATTCTCTGCATGGCTGACCCTCGCCCACCGCCATTTTTTCGACCGGCGGCTTTCGGAAAAAACTGCGAACCGCCGGAGTCGGCCCAGGCCGTGTGAAAACTCCGCAGCGACTTACATGCAAGGGTGAACTGGAAAGTGTGATGCTATAGGTCATGTGCGGCTGCTAGCATTGCTAGCCGACTGTGATCCGTCCGCTCGTCTTGATCAAAATATCCTCCAGTAGAGAAACGATTTCAGCGGCCGCATTTTGAGTTTTCACACAGGCTGGGCCACAAGCGGTCACTCCCGACTGCGCCGAGTCTTGAATAATCGCACTCATTTCCAGCCCGCCGAACGCGGCCATCTTTTGGCGGCGAGAATGGTCATATAGGCCAGCAATATCAAAATTGGGCTTAACAACAAAAAGTAGAAAACAAATTCATTCGGGTCGCGGGTCTCATGTATGTAGGAGAAAAACCCGATAACTGCAGAATCAATGGCCAGTAATATTATTAGCGGCGTTCTGGTTTCGTGATTCACAGGGTTCTTCGCTTATCCATGGTTGCGACGCGCTAAAGGCTTCTTCGTCTGGATGCAGCCATGACCTGCTTCGCCAAGCACCCAGTGACAGGCAGCTTCTATGCGCATAAGAGACACTCGAGAGCCGCGTCGGTTCGATTCCGAATCGGGTCACAGGCGGTTGATCGCGAACAGCAGAACACGACCAAATGCTGCCGGCAAACCCCTGAAACGCATACGAGGGGTACGCCATTATGAATGGCTTCATCTACTCCGATCAATGCCGCTAACCTAGCCAGGTATGCAAAGATAGGGGCGCGTCGATGTTGTATGGGGAATTGCTTTCTGAGTCTCAGCTTCGCAGAGCCTATGAATCGATCAAAGGGCTGAGCGTTCCCAATATGCCGGATGTTGTGATTCAGGTCAGCCAAGAAATTGCGGGGCCGAATACCGACGCTGGCAGGGTGGCGGATTTGATCACGAACGACATCGCGTTGGCCGGAAATGTCCTCCGGTTGGCGAATTCCCCCCTCTATCGCCGCCGCGCCGAAATACAGTCGGTTGAGCACGCAATCATGATGCTCGGGCTGGAAAAGCTAAGAAATCTGGTTGTTGCATCGGCCCTAAAACACGCTCTTGCGCAAGACAATGTCGACTATCGACACATAGTGGAAGACTCGCAAGCTGTTGCGCTATGTGCTTCGGGAATCGCAGCCAGTGTTGAAGGTGTCGCAGCAGAAGATGCCTATCTGGGCGGTTTGTTTCACGATGCCGGTACGCTCTTGCTGGCCCAGAAATTCGAAGACTATCTGGATTTTATGAAGAAATGGGAGGCTGATCCCATCGGCGTTCTTGCTGCGGAAGAAGAACAGTTCGGGACCAATCATTGTGTTGTGGGGTTCATATTGGCCAAGCATTGGGGGGTGCCGGATCTGGTCTGCTATGCGATCAGCCAGCATCATGCGGAGCGATGTGACCACATAGAGAACCAGTCTCTGCGTGGTCATATCGGTGTGCTAAAGCTCGCTCGTTATCTTCGGGAAAGCACGGCTGGCATCCATGCTGCTGACTCTATGCCAGAAACTTGGGTGGTGTACCGCAATTCGGCTATTGAGGAGCTTGCGTTGGATAGTGAATCGGTAGGCGATATCCGCTCGCTCTGCCTCCTGTAACCTACGGAGCGGTCGTTCACATGATGTGGCCCGACCGGCAGCAGAGGGTCCAGCCTGTGTGAAAACTCAAAATCCGGCCGCTGAAATCGTTTCTCCACTTGAGGATATTTTGATCAAGACCAGCGGACGGTTCAAAGTCGGCTAGCAGTGCTAGCAGCCGCACATGACCTGCAGCGTCACACTTTCCAGTGCACCCTTGCACGTAAGCCGCTGCGGAGTTTTCACACGGCCTGGGTTGACTGCTGCCCAAATTACCTTTGCTATTGTTGGGGTCTCACAAGGGCAGTACCAATGACGCCGATGGCTACCATCAAGACAATCCAGGTGGCAAAGCCCCATCCAGCCCAAACACAAACGGGCGTTTCAGCACAGCACACGAAATCAATGGGACAAGCCGCCAAATCAAATTTCGGTAATTCCATTTCGAGCCTCCTTGCAGCTGATTCATCAGTGAGCGGGAGTTCAACTGTTCTGCGGTGGCTTTTCCGAAGTCTTCAAGCCTCGAGGCAGAAGTTCACTTCCGATGTTGGGGCGGCAGAACATATCGGCATGCCGCAGCAAGATTCGTTCCTGCCCAAGGAAACAATTGCTTACCTTCATTGCTGCTCGTGATTGTAAAAAATCTTGACGTTTTCACGGGCTTCATGAACGGCATTGAACCACCGCCAGCTGCTACGTTTCGTCTGGCGAGACTTCACAATGACCGGTCTGGCTCTGCCGGATAAAGCAGTCCCTCGGATGACCGGTTGGTGCCGGTGGCTGCCTTTGGGGATAGGTTCCGCATAGCTGACCTTCGCCGAACCTCCATTGGTTCCAAGGCCGCTTTCTGGCATGACGGCAAATGCGTGCAACCGGCCACAAGCCGTCAGCTGGTGGGCTGTCCCGGTGTTTGTCGGTGATTCCATACCGTTATGATTTTGCCGATCGAGTAAGCTGAGACAACGACCTGAAAAAGTGCCTGATGCAATTGTGTGGCTTGCGCGGCGAATTGCAGATACGCGACCGCAACGCCCGGCGAAGTTCCAGGCGTTCGCGGCAACTAAGAATGGGTGGTGAGCACGATCAACTCATCGCCGGGGGATAGGTCAAGCCGGTGGTCGCGTGGAGGATTGAGCTGAACACCACCGCCCTGCGCACTTTCTGCGTGACGTATGCCGATGGCAATCTCGCCGCGCAAGTTCACAGCCTCCTGCAACTCGGCAAAGCGATAAGCATCTGCGGCGAGGCCATAGTCCTGGAAGGGTCGAAAGAAGATTTCGCTGCCGCCGGAACCGAACAGCTCGTCGAATACAGCCCGCAGCTCGCGCCGCAGGGCCACGCGGGCCAGCATATGGCTGATGATTACGGGACTGATGAGGACCTCTGCACCCCGGTTTTCCAGCAGCGGGATATTGTCCGGATCGGTCAATTCCACCAAGAAATCGGGGGCCTCCGCGCCGGCTGGTACCAGGTCGCGCAGCAGCAGATAGCCGAGAATGGTCCGGGCATCGGATTCATCTCCGGGCTTCAGCCGTTCGCTCGCCAGCAGGACGATGTTGTCGTAGCCGACCGGGTCAAGGCTTTCCAGTTGCACCGGCACGGCATAGTCCAGCTCCAGCTGCCTGACCTGGAGGCCCTCGATCGAGGCCTCGTGGGCCTTTATCAGACCCTGGCGCTTCGCCTTCGAAACCATGGAGACGACGTCTATGGCGAACCGCTCGCCGGTATAAGAGGCAAACTCGCCAAGCAGGGCCGGCACGCGGTGATTCCAGCCCAGCAACAGGACTCTTCGGATCTCCCCCGTCGTCACCTCGGGCACCGGCCTTTCCTCCGGGAGCGGTTCCGCGCTGCTCAGTATCGCGGGCGGTGTCGCATCGTCGTAGCTTCGGGCCAAGAGTACCAGGCGATCGTCGGCCTTCAGCCGTTGGTCATCGGGCGGATTGAGCATGGCCCGGTAGCTGCCCGCATCGAGTCGAGCAACGCCCAGTACGACAGCGTCGGCAAAGGAGCTTGCAACCTGCTGCAGGGGCTTCCCGGCCAGATCTGATGCGTCTCGCACGAATATCTGGTTGCCGGTCCTGTCGCTCAGCAGTTCCTCATATACGTGCGAGAGTCCCGGGTGGCGCACGGTTTGGGCGATCAGGCGGCTGATCATCTGGTCTCCGGCAATGATCTCCAGCGGGCCGCGATAGAGAGAGCGCATGCGGCTGGCAAGGCTAAAATCCTGCATCTCCACGATCACGATGGGCAGTTCATCGTCGGCCTGTTGCTCGAGAGCGGCTCCCAGCGTCATCAGCGCCTTGACGGTGCGTGCGTCGGCCTGAATCGGGCCGGTGCTGACGGCGTCCGCGGCCGGGATGAGGATCGCTGCCGCGTGAGCGAAGTCGACTCGCTCCAGGTGGTCGAGGCGCAGTGGGGAGCCGTTGCGCAAAATGATCTGGCGGGCGTTCCAGTGTTCGCCGAGTCGGTCCCGGACCTCCTGCATCAGAACCGCATCAGCCTGTTCGGCCAATAGAGCCAGGCGCAGGCTCCGCGCACCACGCTGGCGCAGGAAGCGGAGCACGCGGCCCTGAGAGGCCATGATTTCCTCCAGGATGGTGGGCGTGCGGCTGGTCCAGCCGAGCACCACGAAATGTTCCTTCAAAGCGACCGGGGTAAGACCAAGCTCCAGGCGTTGCATGGTCTCGACCAGCCACTGAGTCAGGATGGCTATGAGCGAGCCGGTGAACAGGATAAAGCCCAGTAAAGTCATAACCGCCGAGACCGTACGCTTGACGGCACCCGCGTCCTCGCCGAGATAGCCCGGGTCTGTCAGGCGCAGGAAGGCCCACCAGACCGCGTCCCCCGTGGATTCGAATTCCGGCGCCACCAGGCGAATGAGAAGACCTCCTCCCAGGGACACGATCAGGACCATGAGCGCAATCACCGCGAAACGGGAAAGTGCCCCTTGCATCATCGCCCTCTCCAGCCGGAATACGAGCCAATCTTTAAGCCGTGAAACCATGAGGTGTTTCCTCCAAAGATATTGTGATGGCAAGCCTTGGGCTATGTAACGCTCGTTCCTGCTCGCAGCATAACGTCTGATGCCTGGGGGGCGGCAAATTTTGTATTTCATCCGGAGATCGTCGTTGAGCGCGGTGACTTTTAAGGGTCGAACCCGGTCATCCGACAAATTTGCTCAGGTATCTCAGCGAGAACTTCCGAATTCGGCCATCATGCGATGTTCGGGATACTTTTAGCCGTAAGCGATTTTGGCAATCGAACTTAGGGAACCTTTGATTTATTCTGGGCGGAGTAGATTGCAATTCAAAATCTTCAGATTCAAGGCGCGAATCTTTGCAACGCCGAAGCTGGATATTCTAGATGCAAGTTCATGAATGGATCAGAGGTTCCTTAACTATTCGCGGAGACGCATGAGACTCAACGAGGAGCTGCTGAAGAGCCTGCCGATCCTGCTCGGCGCGACGCTGCTGCCGACGCCCGCATGCGCCGCCCTGGAGCAGATGTTCCTGTACTTCCCGGATCGGGCAGCTGGTCACCACGCCCGCGACGATGCGCCTGGAGTACGAGGACGTCTTCTTCAGCGCTGCAGACGGCACCCGGCTGCACGGCTGGTACCTGCCGGGCGAGCCGGGCGAGCCGGTGCTGGTCTTCTGCCACGGTAACGCCGGCAACATCTCCCACCGGGTAGACAACCTGCGACTGCTGCGACAGCTCGGGCTCGCGGTGTTCATCATCAGCTACCGTGGATACGGGCGCAGCGAAGGAACGCCGAGCGAGGACGGCACCTACAGCGACATGCGCGGGGCGCTCTCATGGCTGAAGGACAAGGGCTGGAGGGCCGAACGGATGATCTACTTCGGCCGCTCGGTGGGCGCCGGCGTCGCCCTGCAACTGGCCCTGGAGCAGCCGCCGGGCGCGCTGGTGCTCGAGTCCCCGTTCACCTCCATCCCGGCGATGGGGCGGCTGCACTATTCCCTGCTCTGGACGCTGGGCGGCTGGGCCCTCGATGCCCGATACGACAACCTGGAGAAGATCGGGCGGCTGAAATCGCCGCTGCTTGTTTTCCATGGCGACCGGGACGACATCGTCCCGCACCGGATGGGCAAGGAGCTGTTCGACAGAGCCCCGCAGCCGAAATCCTTCTATTCCATCGCCGGCGCCGGGCATAACGACACCTACGGCGTCGGTGGGGCGGCCTACTGGCAGCGGTGGCGAGAGCTCGTCGAGGAAAACTTCTGAGGCGCGCGAGGGGAAACGGGACAATGTACGAATTCCAGCGAGCAGGCTTGTCGTGTGGCCGTCAGCGCTGGAAGCACGAATAGGTGCGCCAGGCGGCGCCCTCGGACTCCACCTCATTCGCAGCGGCGACCGGTTCGAGTCCGGCGCGGGAACTTCTTAGCGTCTCGCAAGGGAAACCCTGACACCCTGTCGGGGCTTGGGCGAATGCTACGACTCAAATTGGGGTTTCGTCAGTAGCCCGGTAGGGTGGTTCCAGAACGCTCTATTGTTGGGGAAGGTTTTTTTGGGGGGTGGTGATGCCGGAGCAGCCAGCTATCGCCGCCGATGGCTCCTTTGAAACTCAAAAGCCCGCACGCATTCCGGCAGGTCATAATATAGGGGTGCTCGATTACCAGATCGCGCCCCGTAGTCGCTATAGAAGCGCTCGCATGCGGCTCGGTCGCTCCTTTGCTGTTTTTCTACACATTCTTCGATGAATTTAGCACGCTCGGGTGCGAGCTTGAGTTCCCGGGCGGCCTCGCATTCAGCGTCGAGCTTTTCCTGCTCTGCGTGCCGATCACCGTTGTCGCTCATGCCCACGATGGGAAACGTCATAGTGGCAGCAAGTACGAATGCTTGCAGCTTTTTCATGGCTTTCTCCAGACTTCAGTAGCGTTCTTCCACGCGGTTCAGAACTGCCTCTTGCAGCTAAGAGGTTAACCTTTGGTCGGTGCACAGTCACACAAGGAGATACAACCGAATGTGACGTTCGGGGCAGATAGGTAACTTCCAGCCAAGCGGTCTAGCCAGTTCACGCGACAATGGTCGGCATCGTGTCGGTTGCAGCCCCTCACCGATGATCGGGTAAAGCGCCATCTTACAGCCCAGCCGCCACTCTGGCTTATTTCTCTTCTGGGGCGGGTCCTGCCGCTCAGGAAACCAGAAAGCAGCCGCTCGGCAAGATTTTCCGCATAGCTGACGCTCGCCGCACCGTCATTTTTTCCATCGGCGGCTTCCGGGAAAACTGTGAATCGCCGGAGTCGGCCGTGAGCTGCCGAAACCGTCGAACATCACCTGTGGCTGAATAGGTGCAATGAACCGCGCCGGCTAACTTCGCGCATCACCGGCCGGGAGACCGGCGGCGGAGCCGTCCGCGCGCATGCGCTTGTTAAGCTGATCTGATCCGCCGTTCATTTGCGCTGCCGTCCTTTACCATGCAAACGTCCGTCCTTCGCCACTGCGATGAGCTCAAAGTCTCTACCGTACTCCTTCACCACCTGCCGTCGCGTGAGTTCCCGTTGCTCATCGGTCAATCTGAACGCGGTAACCGAATGCACCCAATCCCGGCTCCGTAGTAGATCCCGCTCCAGCTTCGCCGCGCATTTTTCACATAGCCTTAGGTCGCCCACCAGACTTATCGCGTCACAACCTGTACAAATCCCTTCGTAGACTCCGAACGCTTCATCATCGTCCAGACTTCCATCATCAAACTCAGGCGAATCTCCTTCACCCGAATACGCATCGTAGTCCGAGAACAAAAGGCACTCCATCCGGTCAGCCAGCGCGAGCGCCTCTCCAGGTGTCCCGGACTCCTGTAGCTGCAAATACTCGCGAAATCCGTTGATCTCCCGGGCCACATCTCTATGTATCCAGTCGAGTCCTTTCATCAAGCCGCAATACTGTTGCAACACTTGCCAGAGCTCAAGGAGCTCCTCCTCTGGAAACAGTTTCCTCTTCCCATGCAATCGCGCATCGAATTTGGAATTCGCAGCCAGCACGTGCGAGTGAGGAGCAGAGCGACGAGCGGCTTGACCGAATTGTAATGTTTCATGATACGAGTTCGCTAAGTACGCCACGCTTGCCAGCCACTGCAACGGATACTGAATTGGCTTGAATACCACGATGCGATAGCAAACGGGCCATTGCGCCCAGAACTGCATTCACGGCATTGGGCGATTCTACTCGTGCGAGGATGCTCCAACCGAAATTTTCAATTCTAGATTCCTCAATATCGCCAAACCCTTCTATTTCGGCGAACAGTTCATCAGCCAGCTCAGAGAGCGCGACGGTCGGCATTGTTTTGCCTTGAAAGATGATTTGAATATCAGCTAGCGTCAAAACCCGTCCTCCCTTGGAACATAACGGTGAATTATGTAGCGAATCGGATGGTATATGGCCGGTCTTTTCGGAAAAACCGGCGTTTACGTCGATGATGGTTTTGGGCGCTCCGCGTCGATTCCTGCCTTTGGCGCTGATTTCGGTGCGAAGCATTCCGACACCTTGGTAACTGTGCCAAAGAATGACCGCAGTGCGTTGAGCTCGGCTTATTGCGCTGCACAATCTGAGCGTCCGTCATTTTTTTGGAGGATTTCAGCGGTGCGCCTAACAGTGAAATGCCAAAATGGCGAAAGATGAAGAGGATGGGAGATGAGACATGGAGACCTACGACCCTCTTACCGCACCAGATCCGGATCTCTGGCTCGAACTGGACGAACAAGAGCGCCTCGCTCTGGTTGAAGAACATCACAATTCAGCTTGTGTAGAGCTGGACAAGCCGACGCTCCATGCGGTGATGCACACAGTGGTCGAGAACCAACTGGCACTTAGAGATGAACGTGTCATGCGAACGCTTGAGCGGCTCATGGCGGAGGGGCTCGATCGTCACGATGCACTCCATGCTGTCGGAAGCGTGCTTGCCGAGCACCTCTTCGGGATTCTCAGCGAGGGCACGAAAAGCTGCCTCCGCGCGGACAAGTACCACCGCGCCTTGGAGGAGCTAACAGTCGCGTCCTGGCGGTCGAATAGGTAATTTAAGCAGAGACACTCTCGTCTGGTGCGCCATACGTGACGTCGTCCTCGTCCAGAAGTTCTTCGCGGACTATGTCTACCTCGATGCGTTGAACTGAGATTTCGGGGTTGTTTGGAGCAATACGGGCTATGGCATTGTTGCACTTCACCATCACCTGGCTCGATTACGTATTGCTGAATCGCATGCCGACCCAGTAAATCAGCGCCGGCAGCACGAAGGCGGCGATCGATGCCGGCAGGAACCGGAACAGGTCCTGGGCCTCGTCCGTAAACGGGTTGTAGACCCAGAAGTAGGTCAGCTGCCCGATGATGACGCAGGCGAGTGCCAGCACATTGAATCCGCCGAGGTAATAGTACTGCCCGCTCGGCGCAGCCTCGAAAATCGAACGCAAATGCAGCTTTTGCTTCCTGAAGGAAAAAGTAATCAACCAGCAGGATGCCGCCGACCGGTGCATGCATGGTGCCGTTATAGGCCAGGAATGCATCGCCGAGGTCGTAGAGTTCGTTCGGCCAGACGACGAAAAACGCCAGCGGTACCGCGGTCAGCGCGATGATCAGCTTCCAGCCGCGCTTGCGCAGGCCCGGCACGTGACGCAGCGCGAGCCCACTGGCGAACAGCGACACCGACGTCGAGGTGATGTTCGCCAGCGCGACGAACAGCAACGCGAGCACGCCCATGAACACGCCGCCCAGCGGCACCATCCACTTGGTCGGGTCGTCGGAGCCCACCACGAGGCCGGAAAACAGCGCGATGGAACAAACGATGCCGAAGATGAGGCCGAGCTGCAGCACCTCCGGATAAATCGCGTTGCGCCGCGACTTCGTGTTCCGTGCGAGGAAACCGATACCGCCCCACCACGACATGCCCGACGCGATGCCGAGCTCGAGGCACACCGCGTAGTTCATCCACGGCGACGGCAATGGATCCAGCGGCTCCGCCGCCAGTATCTCAGCCCAGCCGTGCGTGCTGATCAGCATGTAGAACATGAACACGATGATGACGATCAGCGCCGGCGTGATGATGGAATTGAACAGGCTGAGCAAGTGCACGCCGCGCGTCGTCAGGATATAGGTGAGCCAGATACCGAGCGCGACGCCGGCGCCCACCAGCCAGTGCGGCGCGCGTATAGCCGAGCGCCTCGACGATATTGACGATGCCGTTGCCGAACATGACGAGAATCAGTCCGGACCAGCCGATCATGTTGAGCAAATAGAAGATCAGGACGACGCGGGCGCCGTTCTGGCCAAAGGACGGTTTGCAGAAATCGATCTGCTCGATGCCGTAGCGCTGGCAGCCGGCCGAGAGCGATGCACTGATCAGGAACACGCCGATCAGGTTGCCGGCGATCAGGCACACCATGCCCTGCACCGCGCCGACCAGCTGCGCCGCGTAGCCGCCGGTCAGGAAGCACCAGGTCGCGATGGCGTAGGCAAAACAGGTGCCGTGTGCGCTCCAGAACTTGTACTCGCGTTCGTCGGTAAGAGTGGCTCGCGGCCGTAAATACTCAGCAGGTCGGTATTCGGTCCGCCGTTCCCGGCGCTCATCGTGCCAGCACCACGGCGATCACCGGGATTACGATGGAGATAACCACCAGAATGGCCCAGTCCAGGCGGCCGAACGAGCCCAGCTCGCCATCGTCCATGGTCTGCATCGTGTCGATGCGCTTTTCCAGGTCCGCGACCAGGTCCGCGGTATCTTTTTGTCCAGGCATTTCGGGAGGTTTCCTTGTGTCGACGGCTCGGCGCTGCGGCGGGTGCCCCGATTCTAGGGAGAAATGCGGGCGTGTGGAAGTGCGCGCCCGATCAGTCGGTCGGTGCCTGCTCTGCGCGCCAGCGCATCGCGGCGAAGATCCGGTTGCGAGCGCTGGGATGGTGATAGAAAGCCCACTCCTCGACTGGCGCAGGACCCACCTGCCAGCTGTCGGAGTCGCGCAGCATGAATTCCGCCAGTGCCAAGGGCTCGCCCGACGCATTGAGGCCGAACAGGTCCGCCTCGATTTCCTGTTGCCGCGTAATGCTGTTGGTGATCGGCAATGCGATGAAGCCCCACAGCAGGAACAGGCCCCACAGGACCGGCAATGCCGCTATGTCGCCAAGGCCCGAGACCGCCCAT
>CAVWYD010000006.1:0-324305 GCA_963759055.1 uncultured Gammaproteobacteria bacterium | reverse complement strand
CGAGTGTCAAAACCCTGAATTGTGCGGCTCGAGTGCCCGCTTGTTGCCGGATTCATCCGAAGCCGATCCGGCTGCGAAGGTCCTGAGTAAAAGCGCCGGCACGTTACTTCAGGGCACTGCCGATGCCAATGTATCCGCGATCAGGATGCCACCACCAACGATGCAGACTCCCGGGATGACTGTATAGACGATGCGCGTCATGACCGCATCCAAAAGCCGAACACATAGACCAGACAAAAGTAGAACATTGATGTACCGATGAAGATGGCAAAAACCGTGATAATCGCCCGCGGCGTGCGTCGTCTGTCATGAAAGACGTCCGTGTTTTCCGAAAACCACTCGATTAGCTTCCAGATGGTGAACAACAGTGCCACGACGAGCACCAAGGTGAGGAAGTCATACCGCTTGTAAATGATAATTACCCCCTCCTTGTTGTGTTCCAATCCATCTAGACACCCTGCGCAACACGTTGTTCCAACTCGAGGGGGGCTTGCGACAAAGCCCTCGTCGGTCAGGCGGTCGAGGCTATGCTGCTGCGATGGCAAAGATCAGGTTGCAACTGGTGGTCCGCTTTGCGCATTGACCTCACCAACTTGAGATCAACCTAATGCGTCCGGTTGTCGTGTCCGGTCGCTCAGGTATTTCGGAAGCCGCCGTTCAGGAAGATTTCCTGGCCAATGCCCATTGGTAACCAATCCATATTGAGACGTTCAAGGGAGCGGAAGCGCGCTAAGCCAACGAAGAGTACGTTCGCCTAAATCGATTAGACACCCAAGCAGCAAGAGGGGGGAGCGACGGCATTGAAGGACAGCAAATAATAGTTGCTCGAGATGATCGATGCCTGGGCTGCTGCGAAGCAACTCAAGGAGTTCTTCACCCACCCCAAACGCCGGGCGCAGGATTTGCCGGGTGATCAACGGGGGCGCAAAATAGAACGACTTCGACGGGCACGCGCCCTGATCGGCAGCACCGATGCACTGGAGCGATTTGACGCATGGCGAGCGTCAGACGAACGATAAAATCGGTCTGATTTCAGGCACTTAATCAGCCGAATCAATTTGGGGGTATCTGTGGGGGCATATCTGGCATTTCGCTTTTTAAGCCATTGATTTATCAGGCAATGTGATTGTCGCCGCCTCCACCAGATAACGCCAGATAAGCCGTGATATATCACGGCTTTTTTCTCGACGTTTCCACTACTCTCAACACGATTCCCTTTCACTGGGAGCGCCATCCAGATTCCGAGCAACCCTTGAAAGCATGGTTTGCCGAGGCGCAAGCCGCGAATTGGAATAATTCACAGGCAATAAAGCGCCGATATAAACACACAAGTTTTCAAGCCGACAATCGAGTCATCTTCAATATTGGCGGCAACAAATACCGTTTGGTAACGTACGTGAACTACGACTTTCAGATTATTTATGTCAAGTTCATCGGCACCCACGCCGAGTACGATCGAATCGATCCGGAGACCATCTGATGGATATTCGCCCGATTAAGACCACGCGAGACTACGAGAAAGCGCTATAGTCGCATAGAGGTGCTCATGTCAGCGAAACCGGGTACAGACAATGGCGATGAATTGGACGTACTTGCCACGCTCGTCGACGTCTATGAGCAGAATAACTTTCCGGTGAACGCCGCAGATCCGGTCGAAGCCATACTCTTTCGGATGGAGCAGCAAGGCCTGGAGCGCAGCGACTTGGAAGCGTATATAGGATCCCGTCATCGTGTGTCCGAGGTTCTCAACCGTAAACGCGGCCTGTCGCTCGAAATGATTCGAAAACTTCATGCAGGCCTTGGAATTCCATTAGAAGTTCTCGTTGGCGAAGCTGCGTAGACTCGCGCGGACGCACAGTTCTGATTGTCCGATTTGACGTGCACGAAGCTGTCAATTCCTATCAGCCTGTGCGGGGGTACTTGCGGGGGCATTCCGAGGAAAGTCATCTGTAAGCCGCTGATTCTATTGGCAATAAAGAAGACGCCACCTCCACCAATGTTTTATTTATTATTCAATGCCTTATGATACCTAATTCAACTCAAATATCAGCTCTAAAAACGGTTGGAGGTGATTCCTGATGAAGGAATCGCATTCGAGCGGTGCGCACTGGCTCCGCGAACCGAAAAGTAACGCGTGACCCGCCCGCTACAAGCCGAGCGACGCTTTGGCATTTGCCGTTAGCGGAGGCTCGGTCGCTGAGCTCAAACGTCACATGTGCTTGTTCTGGCACGCTTGGAACCAAGCACTGCGGATTGTCCGGGGTTAGTTGACCACGACACACACCCGGTTTTTTCGCCGTCCCGGTGTCAGCGTGACTTACCTCAACCTTGGCACGATACCTAACTCAAGGACCGCACGCTTCACCCAGCCGAAGCCGATGCGCTCCTGCTCAAGGCGCAAGTTGGGGCGAATGCGGTTGTCCCTCAGTTCATCGTATAGCGCGCGCTCATCCGCATCCAGGCGATGCAGATCGCGCAGCGTCGGCCTTTCTTCGGCTCCCCAGTGTGCCTCGAATTCCAGCAGGGTCGCGCGGTCCATCAGGAGCGAACGCGCATGGGGAAGGCGGGCGCGCAGTTGGTCGAGGATGGCGAAACCGTGGGTATCGATATCGCCCCAGTAATAGACCTCGCACTGCCCCAGCCAGCGTGCTTGCGCCAATATGTCGAAACCATAGCCGGCACCGAAGATCAGCAGGCTGTCCGCAACCGGCGGAAAGGCGAGAAAATTGACCTCGTTTTCGGTGATGAAGACGCGCGTAACACTCGGTTGCAGGCCGGCGAAGGTCGAGGCATCGAGGGTGAGATCGGCGTCGCCGGCACCCGGAAACGGTGCTTGCGCGGGATCAAGCGCGCGCAGGCGAACTCGCTCGGGCTTCTCGCGAAAACCGTAACGCCTGGCGAAACCGGCGACCCCGACCGTTGACGGGTCGATCGCAAGTGCAGGCAGGACGAGGTCCAGCCACTGCATCAACACGCCGCGGTGGGCCTCGATGAACTTGCTGTCGACCCCGGGGATGTCGACCTGGCGCAGGTAGACGTTCGGCCGTGGATGCGCCTCGAGCCAATCCACAACGTCCAGCAGCCGTCCCCAGACGTCCGCCAGTGCCAGGGCCTTGTGTGGGTTGGCGGCGAGCCAGTCCAGAAGCACAGCGCGGCGTGCCCGGGTCTGTGAGACCAGATCGCTGAAGCGGCTGGCCTCGGCGCGTTTGCCCAGGATGGCCAGCGCATCGTCGAGGCTGTCCACCCAGACCGCTGCAGGCACCTGGTTGGTTCCCAGCACGCGATGGCGGAACTCGCGCAATTCGATTCGATAGTGCGACAGCGCGCACAGCCCGGCGATCCACTTGCGCACTGTGTCGAACTGTTCGCTCATCTCGCCGGAGCTTGGTCCCTTCAGACTCAGGCGCCGCGGGAAAGACGATTCGTCGGTCAACAGTTCTGCCAGCAGATCGCCCCGTTCCCAGAGTCGCTGCAGCTGCGTCCGCAGCTCGACCTGACCGGTCCAGTTCCCCGTCCGGTTCAATGCGCCGCCCTCGCCTTTTCCTCCCGGTATTCCTCGATCGTCAGGTTGCGCAACATCGAGGCTTTACCATCCGGGTTGTGCACGAAGCCAACAGCGTCGACGAACGGCTCGATGATGTGGATCTTCTGCAGTGGTGTGACGATCAGCAGTTGCAGTTTGAGCTCGGCAAACAGGCGCAGGCCGTATTGGGCGGATTCGTCCGAGCCACGCCCGAAGGCCTCGTCGATGACCACGAAACGGAACGACCGTGAACGCACTACGCCCCATTCCAATCCGAACTGGTAGGCGAGGCTCGCGGCCAGGATGGTGTAAGCGAGCTTTTCTTTCTGGCCGCCGGACTTGCCGCCCGAATCCGAGTAGTGTTCGTACTCCTTGTCATCCTCGCGCCAGCGTTCGCTGGCGGCAAATATGAACCAATTACGCACATCGGTGACCTTGAGAGTCCAGCGGCGATCCAGTTCGGCCTGACCCTCGCGCCCGCGAAACCTTTCGATGATGTGCTTGACCTGCAGGAACTTGGCCTCGGAGTACTGCTCGTCGTCGGAGCCGGTCAAGGCCCCTTCTGTGCAGGTGCGCAGCTCGTTCAGGAAATCGCCGATCTCGGGATCGGGGCTCAGGCGCGCCTCAAGCAGGATGTAGCGCCCGGCGTTGTAGTCGATCTGCGTCAACGACTCATTGATGCGTGCGATGCGTTCCCTGATGGTCTCGCGTTCGCGCGCCAGTTGCGACTGAAAATTGGCCACCTCGCGGATGGTGTTTTCGTTGAGCAGCTCTTTGAAACGCGCCTCGAATCGCGGCAGATCATCGGCCTGGAGTTGTTCGAGCATGCCACGGTATTCGAAGCTGGCCGCGAGGCTCGCATCAACCTCCTCGGTCTCCAGCCGATAGGCCTCTTTGTACTCGGTCATGCCGCGGACGATCTTCTCGCCGAGTGACTTGAGGCGCTTGTCCTCGGCATCGATGCGTGCCTGCAGCCAGTCGCGCATCTCGCGCTCGCGGTTGTCACAGGACTCCACGCTCAACTGATGCTCGCCCAGATGCCTGCGGACGCAACTCCTCCAGTGTCGCGAATCGTGCCTCGTGGGCCGCCGTGGCGGGCTCGTCGAGCAGCGCCTGGGTCTGTGCCCGCAGGGCCTCGGCATCCTCGCGTTTCTGCTGCGTTCTTGCGCGTTCTTCGCGACGCAGTTCGAGTTGCTGTTCGGTTTCTGCGAGCTGTTCAGACACCGTATTCAACTGCGCCATCAGTTGCCTCAGCAGGTCAGAGGCATTCTCCAGACGCCGCTTCTCGTCCTCCAGCCGCGCCACCTCGGCCGCCATCGCGCGCCAGTCCAGCTCACGGAAGTCGCGGTATTCGTCGAGCTTGACCAGCACGTCCTGCTGCTCGTCCAGGCGGGCCTGTTCAGCCTGGATCTCAGCGATGCGAGCCCCCATTTCACCCAGACGTGTTTCGAGCTGCCGCTGTTCGGTTTCGAGGACGGCGATCTTTTCGGTGTTGCTCCAACCGAGTACATAGCGGGCGCGATCGTCCAGGCGGTGACGATCGTCCTTTTCGTGACGCTCGCCGCGCGACTTGACCTGGCCTGCGCGGGTGATGGCCTTGGTCTCGCGGCGGAACTGCTCGGCGGTCGCGCAGCAGGCGAAGTCGAAACGCTGCGCCAGTTCGACATTCCAGCCAGTCGTAGAAGGCGCTATCCGGCTTGATCGCCAGTTTGCGCGCCAGCGAATCTGGGATGCAGCGAGGACGGCACGCTTCGGCGGGCCGATCGAATCCGGTAATAGACCAGGCGTCCGCGCAGGTGGGTGCGATCCACCCACTCCGCGACCTGCCGGTAGTGCGACTCGGGCACCAGCAGCGACAGGCCGAAGCTGCGCAGCAGACGCTCTGCCGCACCCTCCCAGTCGCGTTCGTCCTCGCGCACGGTCAGCAGTTCGCCGGCATACGGCATCTCGGATGCGGGAAGATTCAGCGCCTCACACAGGCTCGCGCGCAAGGCAACCTGCTCGGCAGGTATATTGCTGCGACGGGCCTTGAGGCTCGCGATCTCGGCAGCCAATGCGGCATGCTGCGCTCTGCCCTGATGCAGCTCCACGGACCGTTCGGTCAGGTTGTTCTGCAGCTCCGCCTCGCGTGTCCGCGACGCCGCCAGGCGATCGATGTTCGCCTGGCGAAGACGTTCAAAGGCGGCCTCATCGGTAACGTCCCCGCCACCGATGGCGTGCAGCAACTCGGCATGCCGTTCGGCCTTTTTCCTGCGACTGTCGCGTTCAGCCGACTTGACACGGATCTCCTCGGCAAGTCGTTCGAGACGGTCACCGCCATTGTCGGCGATGCTCTGCCGCAGTTCGGCCGCATCGGCCCGCTGCGCATCGCGCTGCGCGGTCAGCGCCTCGACCCGTGAGTTCTGGCGCAGCCATTCTTCCTGCAAATGGTCCAGCCGCCGCTCCAGCAGCTCCAGCTTGAGCCCCGCGAAGTAAGGCCGCAGCGCCTCGCGGCAGGCACGCAGCGTCTCGCTCGACGCACTGAGCGCGGCATAGCGATCGCAATCCGCCACCAGCGGGGTCAGCAGTTCGACCTGGCGCTTGGCCTTCAGAACGGCCGCGTGGGCACGATCAAGATCATCGAAGTGCTCGATCAGCGCGGCGATGCGCGGCGCCACCTCGAATGGCTCGAGCATATGGTTGCGCACGAACTCGGTCAGGTTGCCGACCGACTTCATTGACACGGTCTGATGAAACAGCTCCAGGGCCTGCTCGTTGTCGATCCCGAAGCGGCGCCGGAACCAGGCGCCGTAGGGTGGAAAGCTGTCGAACACCTCGACGCCGCTGCTTCGCAGACGCTTGCGCAGCGCCGTTATTTCGCTACCGAAACCGGCGAAATCCCGGCTGATGGTCAGATCCCGTTCCGCACCGACAAAGAAACGCGCCGGCTGTGCCTGTGCATCCTTGATCCAAAACACCTGCGCCAGGGTCACCGTCTGGTCGTAGCCGGCATTGTGGAACACGCCGAGGATGACCGAAAAGCTGTTGTTATCGCGCAGGGCGACCGGTTTCGCAGCCCCGCCAAGCTCGCTGCGCTCCGACTTGTAATAGCCGAGCACGTAGGACTTCAGGCTGCGCTCGCGGCTGTCGGCCCCGGCGGCCTTGTTGTAGGCCACGCGCTGTGCCGGCACCAGCAGCGTGGTCACCGCGTCCACCAGGGTCGATTTGCCCGAGCCGATATCGCCGGTCAGGAGCGCGTTCTTGCCGTCGGCGTGCAGCGTCCAGACCCGCTCATCGAAGGTACCCCAGTTGAACACCTCGAGGCGCTCCAGGCGAAACCCCGTCAGCGCGTCGTCTGCGACGAAGTCCAGGCCGAGGTCCTGCGGTTCAGGCATCGCCCTCACCCTGTACCTCGCCCAGCGAGCTGCGTCCGGTAGGCCGCGAGCCGCGCATCGAACTCGGCCAGCCACTGTGCATCGACGAAGGATTTCAGGATGCGCCGCACCTCGAACACCGTCGGTTGCCCGGTGGTCGATTTCATGCGGCGCAGAAAGCCGAGTTCGACGACCTTGTTGATGTCGGTATCGACCCGGTCGATCAGGCGCACCTCGTTGCTGGTCTCCGGCAGAAACACGCGCACCAGCTCGACGATCTCTTCACGCGACAGCACCAGGCGCACCCCGCCCTCCTGGCCACCGGCATCGAACTCGGCCAGCTTCTTGCGCAGCAGGGCCAGCAGCAAACTGACGGGGAACGACAAGGGCCGGCGCGCGACCAGGCGTGGGACCTGGCGTGTCCGGATCCTGTGCCTCACGATCCACCGAACGCAAGTAGGCATAGCCCTCGGCCTCGTCCAGCTCCAGCGTCAGGCCGAGCACCGCGACATAGTCGCGCACGCGATGCTGCAAACCGAGAAGGTCGTGCCATTGCCTGGCCTTGATGCCGGTCGACTCGTCGCGGTAGATCACGCCCTTGAGCAGGGCGATCAGCAGCGGCGAAAGATCGGCGAGACGCCGGCCGGATCTCCGAGTTTGTCCTGCGGCTCACTCGTCATGTCACGATCATCGCACGAATATCACACGCGGCAGACTCACCCGTTTCAGTTGGTCCCGTCCGTCGCGGCCCTGCGCCCCGCCAGGTGATGTGGTCCTCGACCGATTCATCGATCACCGCCTTGAAGCTGCGGTCGGCCAGGTCCAGGTAGGCCACCAGCTCCGCGAGGCCATGCTCAAGCGGGCGCGCCCGGCACAGGTCGAGCAAGGTCACCTGGTCGGCAGTCTGCAGCGCATGGCGGATATGCCGCGACAACACCGTCTTGTCCACCACGACATTGGCATACAGCGCCCCGGTATCGACCTCCACATCGACGGCATCCTGAACCAGGTCGGTCAGCCGCGGCTTCATCGCAGGCGTGTACAAGGGACGCTCCATAGGGAGTTCGATCGACGAGCCGATGCCGTCGATGGTCATGAAGTCGCCGCCGGGCGGCGACTGCCGCATGCCGAGCGCCTTGCTCTCGATACCGCGCAGGATGTCCATGATGCGTCGATTCTCCAGCCAGGCCTTGTCGTCGAGAAAGCGCCTCAATTGCTGCGACAATTGTGCCACGGTGCGCTGGGTGTGCTCGCCCGCCTCCAGCCAGTCGTAATGGATGCGCCGGGTACGCACGTCCGGGGCGAGTTCCGTCACGGCCGGCAGTGACAGGATACGTTCGAGCAGGTCACTGAACTCTGCCTGGCGCGCGCTCGACATCAGGAAGTCCCAGAAACCGCGAAAGCTGCGACCCTGGTCGGAATCCGTGATCGCGTCACGTTCGCCCATGATCGCCTCGAGCAGCTCTCCCTTGCTACCCTCCCAAAGGGTAATGCGTTCGCGCACCCAGCGGTCGAGCGTGCGGAAGTTTTGCTCGACCTCACGAAAGTCGGACAGCAGGGCGCGCGCGAGTTCCATGAACTGCTGAAAGCGCTCCTTCAATGCGGTCTCGTCGAGCAGCGGCATGTCACCTTCCAGCACGCGCGCCATCTCCGCGTCGATCTGGTCACGGCGACGCTGCAGCTCGGCGATGCGCACGGCGGGATCCGCCTCACTGCCGGCATCGATCTGCCTGAGCAGCTCGAACAGGGTCAGCAGGCGCGACTCGGTACCGACGAAGGCGCGCGCCGTCAGGCTGCCGAGCCAGCCGATCGCCTTCTCGGTGGCCGGCGTCAGGTCGAAATAGGGTTCGTCGGAGCCCTGGCGGTAGAACTTGCGCAACCAGCCCTTGTCAGCGCCGGCCCAGTCGTTGAGGTATTCCAGCGCGGATTTCGGGAACGCATCGGCCGCCCTGGCTTTCACGCAGCGCGAACAGCTCGTCCTCGAGGGCCTCGGCCAGGTCGGCCTGAGCGATCAACCGCTCGTTGGGCAGGACAAATACGCGATGGAGAAAGCTCACGATCAGAGCAGCGTGCGGCGAGTTCAACAGCCGCCACGCCGGGTGATTCTGGCGCAGCCAATCGAGGGTAGCGAAATCCATTTATGCGGCGCCCTGCAGATGCCGTGTCTGCAGCATGCGTTCGTGCAAGACTCGAACGACAGCGATTCCGAAATCGCTCGTTCGATAGTAGACAACATGTCGCCCGACACGGAACCGACGGTACCCTCGTCGAATGTCCTCGCAACTCATTCCCAGTTTCGGGTTATGGGCCAGCTGCGAAAAAGCGTCTGCGAGGTCATCCGTATAGCCGTTAGCTTGCTCATGTCCCCATGCTTCAGAGGTATAGAGCCAGATGAATTCCAGATCGCGCTCGGCCTCGGGGTTTAAGCGATATTCAGCGCGCACGCCTGGCATGTTTGGCAGTCATCTTCTCTTTGAATGCGTCCGCGTCAAAAGAACGGGATGCCCCGCTCTCTTCGCCCTTGATCAATTCCATGCGGATCGCCTCGAGCTCTGCTTGGCGCGTCTGGTCACGGCGAATCAGGTCGCGGATGTATTCGCTGTCGTTGGTAAAGTCGCCGGCCTCAATCTGCGCCTTGATCCACGCGTCCTGCTGATCGGTTACCGTGATGGTTTTGCGGGTCGTACCCATGCCAGCCTCCGAATGCAGTATGAAATATTCATATTATCGATGCGGAAGAGAATAAACCGAACCCAGGTGCTTGCAAGCCCTTCGGGGATAAACAAGAAGACATCGAGGCGATTCGCGGGCACCCGCGTCACCCGACGATCGATTTCCTTTTGTAAATCAGTTCAAGGATTTCAAGGCCAACTGCGGGCCGCAGTTCCCAATCTTCGTGATACGCGGGTGTTTGCGGGGGTATTCTCGAGTAGATGGCCCACAAGCCATTGATCTGATTCGATATAAAAAAGACGCCCACTCCACAAATTATTCAATGGTTTTTCAATCACTTACGATTGACGATCGAACTAAATGCAAGCTACCGGAAAATTATCGCAGGTAATTTTAGTTCGATCGGTGACCCACCAGGGCTTCTCGAACACCCGCGACGCTTCGACGCCGTTGGACAGACGGCGTTGATCGAGTCGGTCCTGAAGCACTTCCAAAAGGCAGGCGCAGACGCCCCGGTGAAAACTTCGGCCCTGCACAATCGAAATCCGTCAACAGACTGCAGTTCACGTCGGTGCCCGTTCAATGTCAAACCCAATATTGCGAGGGATTTTCCGCTGCAAAAGCCCGGCGAAAACACCACGCCAAATGCGCGGCTGCACACAAGGTCAGGGCTGCCAAGCAGCTGGATTTCACCATCTCCCCGGGTATCAAAGCCGATTGGCGATATGCCTCATGCATGCTTGTCGGAGCGACCATATCAACACAGTGCCGGACCTGATACAGGTATTCCGCCACAGGAAATTTCCTGGTGGCCGGGCCCTATCGAACACCGTCGCCCGCTTTGCGCAACCCTTTCGCCGTCTCGTGCACGGCATCCAGGATGGTCTTACTCGTCATCCGTCTCTACCTCTATCAGTTCTTTCGCTCCAAGCGCTGTACCTGAAAGATACCGAGCGAATCCAGCCATGGCAGCTGAGTATGGCGAGCGCTAACCGAAGGCTTGATCCGATCAGTTACCGGGACATCAGAATCGGCATATTCTCGAACAGTACGTCGGCAAGCATCGCAGAACGCGCGTCGCGACGATCCTCAAGCACGGTTTTCAGACAGGTGAGATTACGCAGGAATGTGACAAGATCGCGCAGATCGGCCGCCTCGTGTTTCAAGTCCTGCTCCCATTCCTGGACCCTGCGCTTACGCCCCTTCTTCGTGCTGTGATAGAACAACTCGAACACCATGTGTCGGACGGGATGGGAATAGATGTACTCCTGCTTTTCCAACTCCAACGCATCCAGCTGGTGTTCCAAGGCATCGCAGATTTCAGTCATCTCCTGCTCGGCGAGGACGATATCCGCGCCACTCACGCTGTCACTGTAGATAGTCAGCATGGCCATGATGTCGCCGTGCTTGCGCGCCCTGAGCAGTTCACGCATGCGTTCTTGCTTGACCTGGCGCCGTTCGGGATCAGGCTCGCGGTCCGGGTGCAGGGCCTGGGCGGCGCGGCGGAACAAGTCTTTCGCCCAGCTACCGTCCATGACTGTTCGCCCGATGTGGGCCTCTTCCTCGTCGTCTATCCAGTCCGGCCCATTCGCCTCGAAGCTGGTATCGAATGCATCCGCCTCCGGGTCGACATCGTCGAACCCGAACAGGTCCTCTTGGACCGGGCCGTCGTCCCAGTAATCGGCCTGTTCTGCGCCGTCTCGCTCATCGAACCCGTTTTCTGCGTCCTCGGTCGCCCCCTCGAAACGTTCGACCAACTCATCGACCGAGATGCCCATCGAGCGAGCAATCGCCTGCCGGTAGTCCAGGCGCAGCTGCTCGGCGATCTCCTGGTCGACCTGTGAGATCCGCCGCTCAATCAGGTCCCTGAGCCAATCATCCAATTCCCCGCGGTGCCAGTCCGACAGGCTCTTGCGGCCTGCGAAGACGATAAGTTTCTCGATCAATGCGACGAGATCGTCGAACACCACCTTGTCGTTCTCAATCGAGCGTCGATGGTAGAATTCGACCAGTTCATCCAGATCCAGTCTGAAGCGGGTATTGCGCCGGCTCTGCCGCTCCAGAGTGCTGCGCAGCTTTTCGAAGCGTTCCTGCAACCGGCTCTTGCGCCTGCTACCAATATTTCGCTTGTCCAGAACCAGGTCCATGCGGCTACTCAGTGGAAAGATCTGTGGGCAGGAGCGTACTTGAACCGGGTCTGTATCCAACAAGACCATCCGTTGAGATCCGGCGGTTCGTGGGGTGTTCTCTTCGACAACTGGAGGCCGACGCCGTGCGCTGTACCGAAAATCCGAGGGGCGAGATCGCGAAGCCGCTCAGGTGCACTGACAGCTTCTTTTAGAATTCGACGCGCTTCTTCTTCCATCGAAACACCATGCGTGGCGGCCCGTATTCGCAGGCGAGACAATGTCTCTACATCGAGTTTTCTGACAATCTAGCTAGCCACGGCTCATTTGTATTCGAAGATGGTTCCGCATGGGTAAATGCTGGCATATGCCGGAATTGCAGGCAAGTGCATGCTGCTCTGCGCTTACTTCTGGACGGAGATGCTACGGGCTGGGTTGCGGACCGCAGTTCATCCTGCCCCGACCTGCCCAGGGCCTTGCCGTATCGGGTTCCATTCGCAGTCAGGGTTATTGCTCCCATTTCGGGAACATACTACATTAATGCCCATGCGAATCATCGCCAGACACACGCTCAGATGACATCTGCTATTTTGTTCGACCAATCCCAGGGTCAAATCCCTTCGGGGCTTACTCGAAATTTCGTTCCTGCCGAAATTTTCTCGCCGTCGATTTTGACAAGGACGAATGGAGAGAGGACGCCCAGGCGTTCGCTCGGTCTTGCCATGAACTGTGGATGTACCAGTAGCGCTCGAGATCTCGCGCTCGGACAACGGCGCGCACGCATGGATGTTCTTGCCGGCCGAGGTACCTGCACCCGATGCCAGACGGTTGGGCACAGCCATCATCAGCCATGCCTACAGCCGTGCCCGCCAACTTAGTCTGACATCGCACGACCGGCTCTTTCCCAACGCATATTTGCGGGGCCATTGTGGACAGAGGTGTTTCTACGCCTCTGGTATAAATGGCATAAAACAAGATGCCGCCCCCATATCATTTCGTTTTTAATCATATTTTTAGGTATTTTTTTATAACCATTTTCTTAAGTTTAGAACTAGCGAGTGAGATCCTTTCCTACCGGATGCACATGCGGCCGCCGACCAATCCGCGTGCACAATCACCGGCCTGAACGTGCGCGGCGCTTCTTAAGGCCGCTCGATGGCGGAGCATTGACATCCCGATTACATCCATACCCAACGTCGAAAATCCGACCCGTAGGCTATAACTCTACTCAGCGACTTTTCAGGGAGACCACAACATGTCTGTCGGGTGGATTCGAGCTTACGTGGACGAACTGGATCAGTACGGCTATAGCGACGCCAGGCGCTCGGACCGGCATAGCCGCGCACTTTTCCGCTCGAGTTTCTCGACGCCCATCCGTCAGACGGCCGACGCAGGTGGCGACATCATCGCGGACCTGTCCTGGGGTGCGGAAGTCGAGCTCGTCACCGGGATCGGCGACGGAGAATGGACCGGCGTGACATTCGAAGGCCGGCACGGGTTCGTACGCTCGGCGCACCTGGTCGAAATCGCCTATGTCTCAGCACGATTCAAGACCACCCTCCACTACACCGTGAAGGGCAAGACCCGGCGGGTTACGCTGCTCTGGGGAGATTGCGTTCAGATTTTGACTCGCAGCGGCAAAGAATGTCAGGTGCGCGCCCGGGGGCGTTTTGGGCTTGTGCCTGCCGCGGATCTGTCGAGTACGGCCCTGCTCGAGGTCTACTTCATCGACGTGGGCCAGGGCGATGGCGTGCTCATCCGCACACCAGACCGGCGCCACATCGCCGTCGACGGAGGCCTGGAGCGCAAACGACAACAGACAGGCAAAAACGCGGCGGATTTTATCGACTGGAAGTTTTTCTACGACTACGGTGATTTCCAAATCCATCTGCACAGCATGATGGCCTCACACAGCGACACCGATCACTATGGCGGCTTGCATGATCTGCTGAAAACGACGCCGCTCGCCGAGCGTGAACTGGATTGCCTGTCGGTCAGTATCGACACCTTCCATCACCCGGGATTGTCGCGGTGGGAGAACCGGCCGGCGGCACACCCACAGCACAGAGACGGCTTGGGGCCCTGCCTCGATACCGCGGACGGCAACTACTTCATCCGCCTGCTCGAGGATCGCGCCGATGCCGAGGGCACCGTCGTCAACGGCGCAGACGACGAGCTTTCATCTTATTGGAAAGGCTTTGTCAAAGCAGTGCTGAATAACCAGACCGATACGGCCGTGGAGCGCCTCGGCGTAGCGCGAGAAACGTTGCAGTCCGGTGGTGTCTTGCCACGCTTATGGGACGACACGCAGGGATACGACATCCGCGTACTGGCACCGGTAACGGTCGAGATCAACGGTCGACCGGCGCTGCCCGACCTTGGTGCCAAGAGCCACAATACGAATGGTCACTCGATCTGCCTGCGACTGGACATCGGCACCGCCAGCATCCTGCTTACCGGCGATCTGAACAAGCAAAGCATGGACTATCTGATGGCATGTTATGGCGATCGCATGGGTGCCTGGACATGTGACGTTGCCAAGGCCTGCCACCACGGCAGTGACAAGATTTCCTACCGCTTCCTGGAAAAGCTACGCCCGGCGGCGACAGTGATCTCATCGGGCGACGCCGAGGGGCATGGCCATCCCCGTCCGGAGATCGTGGGTGCCAGTGCCGTTACCGGCCGGGTCGAGATCGACCGCGAGGCAGACAAATTGGTCACCCCATTGATCTACATGACCGAAATCGAACGCTCCGTATCACTCGGGGCGCTCGACCGAATCGATCTTGCGGGTGTACCGGATGGTTCAGGCGGCCTCTCCGGACCTTGTAGTCGCCGGGCGCCATGTCGATGCGATGAACGACGACGCCCTGCTTTCCGACGCCGAAAGCAAGCTTGTACATGACGCCCCGTCGAGCGATCGCAGCAAACTTCGAAGAGACCTGCGGGCACAAACCCGGGACACCTTTCGCAACCAGGCGGAGGCGCTGGATGAACGCACCATGACAGCGACGTATCACACAACCGTTGCCGAAGGTGCCGTAAAGCTGGGTTACCAGGCGAAACAGATATTCACCTCGCGGGTCATGATGAAAAACCATTACGGTCTCGTGAACGTTCGCACCGACGGCACGACAGTGATGTGCGCAACACTCGACGAGGCTGGCGAGGACTGGATTATTCATACTTTCCCCGCCCGCGCCCGGGTTTAGCCCACAGAGCGAGGGTGAAGGCAGACCGAAACATCAGCTCCCTTGTCTTCACCATGCTGACAAGCCGTTCGTGGTCTAAGGGTCTGTCCGGTCGTACCGGCAGGCTGAAGGCCAGTTCCTCTTGCGACAGCGGTTCATGCAGGTTCAGTTGCACCCGCAGCACGGCGAGATCGGCATCCGAGACGTTGTCTTCCTCCTGCGCCCTGCCGATGATCCGCTCGCGCAGGACTTCTTCCGGCGCATCGCAGTCGATGATGGCGAAGGGCACATTCAGTGATGCCGCGAGATCCTGGAACCGTTTGCGCTGATCGCGTCTCAGGAACGTCGCGTCGGCTATTGCGACATAGCCAGCCCCGGCCACTGTCCTGGCCAGCGTTTCGAGACGTGCGTATGTCTTATCGGTGAGGTCACCGGAATAGGCGTCCGGCCCGGCCTCCGAACGTGAATCCAGGCCGAGTATGCGCTTGCGTTCGACATCCGAGCGCAGGCGCACGGCGGGCAGAAAGTCCGGGAGGGTCTGTGAGACATGGCTCTTGCCGCTGCCCGAGACACCCCGGGTGATGATGACCGCACCGCGCCGAGGTTCGGCCAACTGCTGCGCGAAGCTGACGTAGCCGTTCAGTTCCGAATACAGCGCGGCGCGCATCTCATCCGCGAGATCCTCTTGTGCACTGCGAATTGCGGCCACCTTGGCCCTGACGAGCGCCCGGTAGACCTCGTAGAAACACAGTACCGCCATCCCCTGGTAGTCACCGCTGTCCTGCAGATAACGATCGAGGAAGCGGAAGGCCAGGTCGCCACGCCCACGCTCCTGCAGGTCCATGGTCATAAAGCCGACATCGTTGATGGTGTCGATCCAGCGCAGACCGGGGTTGAATTCGATGGCGTCGAAGACCACCGGCTGTTCATCGATCAGGGCGACATTGCCGAGATGCAGGTCGCCGTGGCATTCGCGTATATGGCCTTCGGATTTGCGTTTCCGAAGCACGGGATTCAGGCGGTGGTACTGCCCGGCAGTCCAGGCATCGAGGGTATCCAGCGGGTCCGCCAGCTGTGGGCAGTATGCCCGGATCTGCTCCAGATTCTGTCGCATGGGCGCTTGTACCGCTTCCGGGCTGCCATAGGGGGCGCCCGGATCACAGTACGCCGCCTCGGCATGAAAACGGGCAACCCGTGCAGCCAGTGAATCGATCAGGGGGTGGTCGAGGCGATTGGCGAGATTGGACAGAATCGCATCCGGGTCGAAACGCACCATGCGCACCGCCCAGTCGATGACTTCGCCGCCACCGTCGATAGCCGGTCTGGCGATACTGCCAGTGACCGCGCACACGGCCTGGTAGATCTCGGGCGCCAGGCGACTGTTTAGACGCAGCTCTTCGAGGCAGGCGCGGCGACGTGACTCGATACTGAGGAAATCAAGAAACCCCAGGTCCAGGGGTTTCTTGAGCTTGTATGCAAGATCGCCTGCGAGGACGACCGTGGAGATATGGGTATCGATACGGCGCCGGTTGCCCCCACCCCCAACCCAACGCGCCGGGTCCATCAGCGACTGCACCAGGGCCTCGTGCTGTGCCGGTTCTCTATGGTCATATGTCCACCTTTCGAGGTGCCCGTACATTACCCCTACCACGCTTCGCACACGAGACGGATTTCGTGATCGGCCACGAATGATGGAAGCTCGCCGCGCACGCTTTGCAGGTCGGCGGCATCGCCCACCTCCTGTAAGGCGGCCACAATCATGGCGTACTTCCTGGGCGCGATCAGGCGCTCCGGAAGTATCGCCTCACCTGTCCGGATCAGCTGCACCAGCTGTTCGCTGGTCTCGACCAGGGTGGTACCGCATTGACTGCTGATCGCATCCAGATCCAGCCCCTGGCGTGCCGCATTCAGGATCTCCCGCTGCGCCGGGCTGATACTGACCGCACTATCATTGGTGGCCACGCAGTATTCCGTGATGGCATCGAGAAAGTCAGCGCCATACTTTTCCAGTTTGTGGGTCCCCACCCCACTGACGGCGAGCAGATCGTGCTCGTCCATCGGCTTTTCACGCGCCATCTGCACCAGCGTGGCGTCACCGAACACCACATAGGGAGGCACCCCCTGCTCGTCCGCCAGCTGCTTGCGCAACCGGCGCAGCTGCTCGAACAGGGCCTCGTCGGCTGGCGACTGCAGGTGCTCACCGGCACGCTTCTTCTTCGGCTTGCCCTTGAGACGCGGACGCGCGAGTTGCAGGACCAGCTCGCCACGCAGCAGCGGGCGCGACGCATCGGTCAGCCGCAGCGCGGAATAGTTCGCGATGTCCTGCTCCAGAAAACCCTGATGGATCAGCTGGCGGATGATCGACTGCCACTCAGGCTCGCTCCTGTCGCTACCGATACCGTAGGTCGACAGATCGTTGTGTCTGAACAGGCGGATGCGCTCGGTATCGGCCCCGCGCAACACATCGACCACATGCTTTATGCCGAACCGCTGGCCGACGCGATAGACACAGGACAATGCCTTCTGCGCGTCCACGGTGGCATCGAAACGCTGCGGCGGGTCTTCACACACATCGCAGTTGCCGCAGTCCTCGCCGAGGTGTTCGCCGAAATAGTTGAGCAACACGCGGCGGCGGCAGGTGACGCTCTCGGCCAGGCCCACCATCGCGTTGAGCTTGTGGGTCTCGATACGCTGCTGATCCTGGTTGCCGCTGTTTTCGATCAGCCTGCGCGCAGTCACCGTATCCTGCGCACCAAACAACAGCAGCGCATCCGAGGGCAGCCCGTCGCGCCCGGCGCGCCCGGTTTCCTGGTAATAGCCCTCGATATGCTTGGGCAGATCGTAGTGCACCACGAAACGCACATTGGGCTTGTCGATACCCATGCCGAAGGCCACCGTGGCAACCACGATCCTGATGTCGTCACGCAGGAAGCCCTCCTGCACCCGGCGTCTTGTCTCCGCCGGCAGGCCGGCATGATAGGCAGCGGCCGAGACACCCTCGGCGGCCAGGCGCCCGGCGATCTCCTCGACGCGTTTGCGACTGAGCGCATACACGATACCGGACTGCTCGCGGCGCCCTTCGAGAAAGCGCAGCAGCTGGTCGGCCGGCTTGTGTTTTTCCAGTACCGTGTAGCGAATATTCGGGCGGTCGAATCCGGTGACATGCACCTGCGCGTGTTCGATCTGCAGCACTCGCAGGATATCGGTCCTGGTCTGCTTGTCGGCGGTCGCGGTCAGGGCCAGCAGCGGGACCTCCGGGAAGCGTTCGCGCAACTGCCCGAGCGCCGCATATTCGGGCCGGAAATCATGCCCCCACTGAGATACGCAGTGCGCCTCGTCGATCGCGAACAGGCCGATATCGACATCGGCCAGGCGCTCGAGAAAACCACCGTTGATCAGCCGTTCCGGGCTGATATACAGCAGATCGAGTTCACCGCCGTGCATCCGTGCCAGCACCTCGCGCGCCTGCTCGCTGTCCGAGCGCCGAGTTGTAGGCCGCCGCCGCCACGCCGTTGGCCTGCAGCGCATCGACCTGGTCTTTCATCAGCGCGATCAGGGGCGAGACCACGATACCCACACCCCGCCCGAGCAACGCCGGGATCTGGTAACAGAGTGACTTGCCCCCGCCGGTCGGCATCAGCACGAAGGCGTCCCGGCCACCCAGGATGTCTGCGATCACCGCCTCCTGGGAGGGGCGAAAACTGTCGAAACCGAAGACCTCCCTGAGGATCGATTGCGGGCTTGCTATTGAGGGGCTTTCGGCTGGCATCCGTGGACTTCAGGGCGGCATGAATCGGCGTCCAGTGTACTGCAGCCGGACCTGGAAGATGGAGATTGCAAAACCCCATTGCCACGGCGTCGCCGGCCTGAATAAACTATTGCGTTTTGGCCTGGAGTATTCCCGGATGATGCAGATAGCCCGTGACGGCGACTTGCCACGCTCGTCGGATTTCGAACAGATCGGTGAACTGCTGCCGATCGAGGGCGCGCGCCTGCTCGAACTCGGTTGCGGTGCCGCCTTCACCACCCGCCGCCTGGCGGAAACCTTTGCGGTGCGCGAGATCGTGGCCATGGAGGTCGACCGGATCCAGCACGAGAAGAATCTCCTGATACCGGACCTGCCCGACGTCACCTTCCAGTACGGCGGTGCTCAGGCCATCGACCTGCCCGACGATTCGGTCGACGCGGTGATCATGCTGAAGTCGCTGCATCACGTGCCGGTGACCGATATGGATGCCGCCCTCACCGAGATCACGCGGGTGCTGCGCCCCGGGGGCCTTGCCTACATCTCCGAACCGGTCTACGCGGGCGATTTCAACGAAATCCTGCGCCTTTTCAACGATGAAAAGGTCGTGCGTAAGGCCGCTTTCGATGCCATCGGGCGTGCGGTAGACAGCGGGAAGCTCACGCTGGAAAGGGAGATACATTTCTTCAGCATCAGCCGCTTCGAGGGCTTCGAGGAATTTGAGCGTCGCATCATCGGTGCAACCCACTCGATGTTCGACATCGACGACGCACTGTATGCGCAGGTGAAGGAACGCTTCATGCCACACGTCGACGACGATGGTATTGCAGAGTTTCTCAGCCCGTTGCGCGTGGACCTTCTGCGCAAGCCTTCACGGGCCAGGTAAATCCGGTAGGACTCTCAAGACCATCGTGTTAGCTTGGTCAATCGGACGGCCACCAAGCGGAAGCTAAGAACATGCTCAGTCTCATCCTGTTCCGGCACGGCAAATCCGACTGGAATGTGCCATACGGCACCGATCACGAGCGGCCGCTGGCCACCCGCGGCAAAGAGGCGGCACGCTGCATGGGGCGCATGCTCAGCCGCGCCGGTCAGACACCGGAACTCGCCGTGAGTTCGTCCGCCCTGCGCGCACGCGACACGCTGCAGATCGCGGCCCGCGCCGGCGACTGGCAATGCCGCATGCGTTTCGAGAGTGCGCTTTACGATAGCTCGCCCAGCGGGATACTGGCCTGGGTCAGAGCGCTGGAAGAAAACCCGGCGAGCCTGTTGCTGACCGGCCATGAACCGACCTGGTCAGCGTTGGCCGGGGCTTTGATCGGCAAGGGCAGGATCCGGGTTCCGACAGCCGCCATGCTCAAAATCGACTTCGAGATCGATACCTGGCAGCAGCTGGATGTTGGTCTTGGGCAGTTGCGATGGCTGCTGCCGCCCAAGCTGATCTGCAAATCCAGGGACTGACCGCAGGAAGCCGACCCTGCGAAGGTCGGCATCCGCCGCTTGCCTGTCAACGCTTTTTCCAGCCGCCGCCTGCCTCGTACCAGTAACCCGGCAGCGCCTCCTGCACCCAGACCTTGGCAAAGGTGGCACGCACGTCCGCCGCCCATTCCGGGTGGCCGTTTGCGCGCGCAATCTCCGTATACAGCTTGGCCCGATCCGCGTTCTCGTCAGCCACCAGCTTCTTGAGCCGGTTGCGATCGGCCAGTGGCGCCGCATTCAGGTCCCGGATACCCACCGAGCCCGTGGCATCGAAGCCGATCGCACCACTGCGGTAGAAAGGCGCGAGACTGGACTGGCGCTGCTGCATGCTGGCCCGAATGGCGCTGATCCCCGGGGTGTTGATATTGATGTCGGCCTGCGCCGCATGCGCCGCCGGCACCAGACGTTCGAGCATCAGTCCGACCGCCACCAGCATCGGGTTGGCCTGCCTCAGTTGTGACTGCTTGTCGCCCTGGGTCGCCGGTGCGCGGCTGTTCCGGCTGATCACCCTTGAGCACATCACGCACGATGGTGCGGGCCGCCTCCTCGGCCGCGGCGGCCGGGAAATAGATATTGATGGTCACGCAGGCGGTGAGCGCCAGTGCCATCAAGGGGTATCCGAGAATCTTGTTCATCATGTCCTGTCCTGCCCGTTTCATTGAATCCGTGCCCCTTCGACCTGAATACGCTGCAGGCGTTCAACCAGGTCCTTCCAGGCCACGCTGCGGTTGCGTCCGATCACGTCGATTCTCGGCAGGCCCGCGCCCTTCACAAGGTAGTAGCCGCCATCGGAGCGCGCAAGGCCGTCGAGTTCCGCCACATTTCCCTGCAGCATGACCTTGAGATCGATACTGTCATAGCGAAACTCGTCGAACACGCGCAGAAAGGTCATCGACAGACCTGCCGACAGGCCATTGCCGATTTCGGTCAGGTTCTCGACCGCGCGCTGGCTGATACGATGCCTTGAATCGTCGTCCGGTGGCGAATACAGGTGCATATTGAACCTGTCCGGCTGCCAGCCAACCAGCTGGATATCGTCGATCCTGCCGTCGAGCCGGCCCTCGATACGGCCGAAAGAGAAGGTCCGGGTCAGCGCCAGCAGGCTCAGGCCCCGAAACTCGGCATCGGCGTGCAGTATTGGAACCGTGCCCAGCGGGTCCTGGATATTCAGATTCGTGACCAGGATATCGCCTTCAAAGGCCTTGGCCTGGAGCCCCCCGCCGATGCTGAAGACCTGGTCCGCGTAGCGCATGTCGCGCAACCGGCCTTCCAGGGTGCCGCCAAACGGCGGCCAGTCCAGCGAGCTGGTCAGTTGTTCGAGCGAGACACCAAGTACCGAGGCATTCGCCTCCCAGCGCGGCTTTTCTCCCGCGACCAGGGCCCCTCGCAGCTCGAAGCTGTCGAGCGCCACCTGACCGCCCGAAACCGGGACCACGACCGGCTCGACCAGGTAGACCCGGTCACCGGCGAAGTGTGCCCGGATACTGAAGTCACCCGCCGGTATCCGGTAGATGCTGGCACCCTGTACCGTCAGGCGCGATTCGGGCACCGTCTTGCTGCGGTCCCAGGCCACGCTGCCATCCGTGCGCCCGACCGAAAAGCGGCCCTGCCTGTCCTCGAGGACCAGCCCGCTCATATCGAGGCCCGCCTGCTCTATCCCTTCGGGGTCCAGATGCAGGACCAGGCCGATCTGACCGGCGACCTCCATGTCATCCGCCGCCGTACCCGTCAGATAGGGTTGCAACAAGGCCTTGTAGAGCCGCCCGGCACGGTCGCTACGTGCCACGATGGTCAGATCCGTCACCGCCATATCGGGCCCCTGCAGACGCCCGGTACCGGACAGCCCGACGGTATCGGCCAGCCCGATCGACCAACTGTCGAATCGCAGCAGCCCCGGATCGGCCTGCCAGATGCCGCTGGCCGTTGCGGTGAGCGGGGCCTCGCCTGCATCAAGAAAGACGGGGTCGGCGTACAGGGCCCCGCGCGGCCAGGCGAGGCCGGCCTGAAATGACCAGCCGGTCTCCAGTAAGCGTGCTTTCAACTCTGTCTTGAGCACCAGATTTTCGGCGGCATTGAGCCCGTCTGCCGAGGCGTAAGCGATCTGATCCGTAACCAGGTCCGCAGCAAGGCTCGACAGACCCGCTGAACTGCCTTCGGCGAGAAGACGACCGCTAAGCTGTCCCTTGATACCCCAGGGCGGTAGCTCAATGGCCCGGCTCAGCTCGGCAAGCCGCCCGACAGGCACCTGGTGGGCACGCACCTCTGCTGCCCAGTTCCCCGACTGCGCCGACAGCTCCAGTGCGACGGAACCGCGCCCCAGTGACAGGCGTTCGATAGCAATCTGCCAGTCGCCACCGGATTTAAGGCTGCCCTGCCAGGTCGTGTCCTGAGTCTCGATGGGGGAATCCTGGGCGCTCAATGTGCCCTTGGCGCATTGCCATGCAGCGTCGCTCTGAACGATCTGCGCGCAATCCAGCTTGAGTCCCTGAATGCTCCCGCGCCCATCCGGCAGGTCCAGCCGGGCGACCTGGATGACTGAGGCGAAGACACCGGCGGAGTCGCTGCTCAGGGCGATCGAGATACCTTGCGCCCCCCAGCCCTCTGCCTCGATGTCGTCTACCGCGAACCCGAATTCGAGCGCCGCCACGCAGATTCCCGACAGCAGGCACAGGAGGCTTGCGGAAAACGCGCGCAACACGGCCTCAGGCATCCAACGGATGGGCGAAAGAATTCACACGCCCAAATGTGCGTCCCCGTACCGGACAGGTCAAGTGGTCGCGACCGACCGACAGAAAGCGGACCCCCCGGAGGCCCCCTTTGTTGAAGGTGGCCCAAAGGAAGGCCGTTCTCCCCCAATCCCCAAACGGTGCGAGGCGACATGTTCGCACCACCCGGAGCCGCACGTGGTGAATTTCCCAAAGCTCAATTCGATCTATCGGAAGAAATGGCGTCAACTTGACGCCGGCCTGCCTGCGTTTGTTGCCCTCTTTAGTTGCGACAGCAGGAATCCTGTGTTCGGGATGACAACCCAGAGTTGGCCCGCCAGGTCCAACCGATGCTCAGCCAGGGACACCCCGGGCCTTGCTGCCCTCATCCAGCGGTGGTCCAATAAGACGAACCCTCGAATTCCCGTTTCGCCAACATCCATGACGGCATCGGCCGAACCAAAGCCGGATTCAGACACACGGTCGGAAGAAAAATGCGCTTCCCCCGGTCTTAATGGTCAGATTGGCAGGCTGCAGTCAACTTGCAGCCCGGGCAAAGACATTCATTTTCAACGTACGGGGAATCCAGGTGCTGAAAACAATCCAAGCGGGTCTGCTGATTTTGATGCTCACCGTGACCACGATGGTGACAGCCCAGACCGACAGTATCTCGGTCTTCAGTGATTTCGACGGAAAACCGCAACAACTTGAGTCCTACACCGGGAACGGCAAGTGGCTGGTGGTTATGATCTGGGCCTCGGATTGCCACATCTGCAATGCCGAGGCAGCGACATATACGCAGTTTTACGAGTCACAACGCGGCAAAGGCGTGGGGATGCTTGGCATCAGCATGGATGGTGAAGCCAGGAAGGCGGCCGCGCTCGAATTCGTCAGGCGGCATAAGGTCTCGTATCCGAATCTCATCGGGGAACCGGGTATGATCGGCCTTTACTATGCGGCACTCACCAAGGAGCCACTGCGCGGCACACCGACCTTTCTGGTCTTCGATCCGGATGGTGAACTGGCAGCTGCACAGGCTGGCGCTGTATCGCCGGGCTCCATCGAGCGTTTCATTGCCAGCAAAGAAGTGGCACGCTCAACCGCTCGGTAAGCCTGCCCAGGGGCCTGTCACGGCAACAGCTCGAGCTGACGCAGTATGCCCTTGCCGTCGGTGCAGACCCAGACTCGGCCCTTGGCATCGATACTGATCCCTTCGGGCACGTCGTTCTTGGAAGTCTCGATCCGATAGACAGACACGGTCGCCAATGATCCGTGTTCCAATCGCATCTCGGCAATGCGGCCGATCTTGCCACTCAAAAGCAGAATACGTCCGCCGGCGTCGACTGCAATACCGTTGAGTTCGCCGATCGCCTCGCGCGCGTCCTTTGGCAGCCGCAGCAGCGCATTTTGCTTCAGGGTTTCGGTATCGAACAGGCCAACCCTGCGCGGATCGGTCTGGTGGGCAGCCACCAACAGCATGCGCGCAGCAAAGGTTCCCGCAGGGGCAATGGCGATCCCCTCCCATCCATGGTTCCGCTCCTTAGACAGTTGAGGCAACTCACCGAGTCGCCCTCCCTCATGGAGATCACCGTCGTCGATGGCAAAACGCCAGATGCTGCCGTCATTTTCGGACAGGACAAAGGCGGACGCGCCATCGGGTGTAATGGCAATCCCCTCCAGATCCGACAGACCCTTACCTGCCTCAAGCTGCGCCGAACTGCCGTCGGGCATGCAACGAAATATTCCGTGTTCGTCATCGACGACTAGAAAAGAGCCGTCACCAAGCCGCGCCAGACCGCTTGCTTCCTGCACACCCAGCGCGCGCGCAGACTTCACCTGAGCCTTTGGATAATCCGTACTCTTGCCTGCCATCACCCTGTCCCGCCCCGGATTCCGCTGCCATTCACCGCGCCACAAACCGGATTGAAAACTGTGGCAAAATCACGTCTACGCAGGCATTTGTCACCTGGAGATCAAATAAGACGCGCATCTGTGATGATACCAGCGCCGACCCGGCACGCGGCAATGAAGCCAATGCCGACTCAGGGGGGATCAAGACGATGGCAATCAAGGTAACGGAGGAAGGAGTAAAGAGGCAGTAAGAAAGGCCTTTTCCTCCAACTGAATTGCCTGATCGTGGCCATCGGCACCCGCGCTCGACCGTCCCGCTTACCGGCGAACGGCATTAGACCGGCATGCGCGCGCATCGACGCTTTCGGCTCGGCGACTTTCGCATCGAGGTAGGTGAGGATTTTCTCGATTACCTCAGCATCCTCGATACAGGTGATGATCCGCACTGCTCCGCCACAGGCTGAGTAGGTCTCGATGTAGATACCGAAGACCCGCCTGAGGCGTTGCGCCCAGGTCATCGCGGCACGGCATTATCCAGGCGTCTACTGTTGGCGAGTGTCAACAAGCTGAATTTGCGGCCCGATTACCTATGCCCTTTGCCGAACTCGGAAGAAGCGAATGCGGCAGGTTACGTCCGTTCCTGTTACAGACCGGTCGTTAGCGGTATCGGCACTGGGATGACTCCGGTCCACTGCACCGGATTGCACAACACACGGCAGCTTCATGCGCATTGCGGACATGCACTCTGGGAGTTCGTCTGCCCAAGTTCGACCCTGAAGACGCGTATATTTCAGCAACTCTCTGCGCACGCCGCTGCCAAGCTGCATCCAACATAAACGACCAACACCGCCTCATCAGCGACCATACATCCCATGTTATTTGGTCGCTTCAACTGCTCCCGAAGGAAGTATTGGCAGAGGGCTGGACAATTTTCTGAGATGTATTGACGGGCGCTTAACTGTCCGCCTTCCGGGGTCGCAGACGGATAGGTTGGCGTGACCAACTCCCCTTCTGTGGGTTCTGCTGTTTCTATTCGATCGGTGCGTCTATGACCGCGGCTTCCTTTTTGATCAGGGCGTGTAAATCCACGCAACGAATGGCCTGAACAGCAATCTCCCAGCGTCCTTCGTGGCAGAGTCCGCTGATTCCGGCGCTTTCGTATGCTTCCAAGGCTGCCTCAAGGCAGGCGTTCCGAACCAATTCGGCTAGATCGTGTTCATTTGGCATCGTATCTCCTGGGTGTTCGGGTCACCTCTTGGGCTATGTGTCCGACTTGCAGGGGTGCCTTCCAGCAACTTTATAAGCCAAACAAGCCGAGTTCTGAAGCAGAAATATATCGAATTATTCGATAACAAAGTTCTGTGAATTTCGTTTTATAGAACCATTTTCCGCGCGTATATTGGAATCACAACGGAATGATTCGAGCTGGCGATAAGACCCACTCGCGTCTACATCACGGCCTTCGTAAAGCGGTAAATAAGGTGGCGGGTGATGGAGGGTTGGTTCTTATTCCCGCAGCAAACGGGTGATAACCGTTTGTTTCGGGGCCGGACTCAGTGGAGACGAATTAAAGAGGTAGGGAGCAATGATCTCTGTACGCGTGGCCATAAAATTTACGAACGAACCGTTGAAGCGCACCCCCGTGGCGCTGCAGATGGATGCCGAAGATCACTTGGTGGGGCCGGTGTTGACCGATCGCGCGGGTATCGCGCTGTTCGATCTGCCGCCAGGCAGCGGAAAGGTCCTGGTGTCTGGAGTGGAGCGCTTTCATGGGCGCCTGGATGGCGAGATTCGGGTGGACCTTTGGTCGATCACGCAGTCCGCAAACGATTCCACGGGTACCCCTGGGGAGTTCCCGGCCGGGAGCAATGCCTATCCCGGCATGACGACCCGGTCGGTACAGGTGAACGGCCGCGAGATCCTGACCGACAGTGAAGGCTATCTGGTCGACCCGGCTGACTGGTCTGAGGCGTTCGCCAAGGCCCTGGCGGCGCACGAAGGCCTGGTTCTGAACGCCGAGCACTGGGAGGTGATCCGGTTTCTGCGTGAGCACTATGCCGACCACGGGTCCCAGGCGAGTGTGCGCGACATGATTCGACATTTCCGCAAGGTATGGGACCCGGAGCGCGGGTCGAACGGCCATCTGCACAGGCTGTTTCCTATCGGCGGTCCGCAGAAACAGGGCAATCGTTTGGCCGGGCTGCTGCGCACCAAGGGTGAGCACTGAAGGACTGTTCAGCGACGTGGACAACTCGAACTCCCAGTCCGGCCAGCGCCTTGCCGAACTCACACGGGTCGTGCGTGAGGTCGATTCGGCGCCCGACCTGGAGAGTGCATTGAGCGTATTGGTACGTCGTACGCGGGAGGTCATGGAGGTCGACGTCTGTACGGTCTATTTCACTGATGAAAGTAACCGCCGGCATGTCATTGCCGCCACGGATGGTCTGTCGTCTAGCGTGGTCGGCAAGGTCCAATGCGATTTTGGCGAGGGATTGATTGGCCAGGGTCGCCGCGAGTCGTCGATCACTCAATCTCGAACACGTACCGCCGGAGCTTGATCAGGACTTCCTGCTGCAGGCCGGCGCTGAACGCTACCAGGGATTTCTTGGTGTGCCGGTCGTCCACAAGACACGGGTTCAGGGTGTATTGCTGGTACGACAGCATGAGGCACGCCGTTTCGACGATGCCGACGAGGCGATGCTCACCACGCTTGCCGTCCAGCTCGGACGGCGCGATCGCTCATGCCAAAGGCCAGCGGCGAGTGGTGCCGGGTATGTCGTCCGCGAGTTGCAGGCCAAGCCACGTTGATCGACGGCATGGCCGGCGCCCCGGGCCTGGCTATCGGCCTTGGTGTCGTGGTGATCAGGAGTCCAGCCCGATCGGCAGCTATTCCCGATCGCCCGATCTCGGACACGCAGGCCGAAGAAACTCTTCTGCGCGATGCCATTCACACGCCGTTCGCGGACGAAACGGCCGCCCTGAACGAAGATCTGGCTGGAACGACTTTCCGAAGCGGATCGTGCCCTGTTTGGCGCCTATGAATTATTGCTCGACAGCCCCGAGATTCTGGAGGCGGCATTGGCCGAAATAGGGCGAGGCAATTGGGCGCCCGGCGCGGTCTCCCGGGCCATTGAATCCTCATGCCGCCCGCTTCGACGCGATGTCCGACCCCTATCTCCGTGAGCGGGCAGCAGATATTCGCGCGCTTGGGGGGCGTATCCTGGGCCACCTGCTGGGTGAGGCCAACAAGGTGGAGATCGGTCAGACGCCCACGGTGCTCATCGGTGAGCGCCTGAGCGCGCTCGATATCGGTCAGGCGCAGGGCGGAAATCTCGTCGGCATCGTGTCGGGTGACGGCTCATCCCTGTCGCATGCCGCAATCCTGGCGCGCGCTTTGGGTATACCTGCGGTGGTGGGTGTTTCCGGCCTGCCTTTGACCCATCTCGATGGCCAGGAACTCGCGATAGACGGCACGACGGGGCACGTGCATCTTCGATTGAGTGCAAGCTTGCGGGAGGAGTTCGAGCGTTCGTTCGAAAGTCAGCGGCGTACTGACGAGAACCTCGAGCCTTTGAGGAAACTGGACACGGTGACAGCGAATGGCGAGAGCGTCCAGCTTTTCATCAATGCGGGCCTCAGCGCGGACCTGGAGGTTGCGGACGCTGCCGGCTCAGCGGGAATCGGTCTCTACCGGTCTGAGTTGCCGTTCATGTTGTTCGATCGCCTACCCAGCGAATTGGAGCAACAGCAACTCTATCGACGGGTCTTACAGACCATGAGTCCGTTACCCGTGACCCTGCGTACGCTCGATGTGGGGGGCGACAAGCAACTGCCTTACCTGCGTGAGACCGGGAATCGAGCACGGCGTATGGTCAGCGTGGGTATCCGATTCATGTTGGATCATCCCGAGATATTTCTGACCCAACTGCGCGCGGTTTTGCGTGCGGACCTCGGCCTGGGCAATCTGCGGCTGTTGTTTCCCATGATCAGTGGGCTCGATGAGCTGGAGCAGGCTCTGCAACTGCTTCAACAGGCACGACAGCCAGTTGCTCGATGACGGACCTCCCGTTTCTTGGCCTGACGTCGGGGTCATGATCGAAGTCCCGGCGGCTGTCTACCAGGTCGAGGCGCTGGCCCGTCGTGTCGATTTCCTGTCCGTTGGGACCAACGATCTGGCGCAGTTTCTGTTGGCGTCCGACCGGAACAATCCGCTGGTCTTCCGCCCGTCTCGATCCCGTGCACCCGCATTGTTGCAGGCGCTCAACCAGATTGCGGACGCGGCGCCTCGCGCCGGAAACGCCGGTGACAGTGTGCGGCGAGATCGCCGGCGATCCCGCGATTGCATTGGTTCTTGCTGGGGATGGGTTTCGATGGGCTCAGCATGAGTCCGGCGGTGATTGCTCAAAGTGAAATGGGCCGTGCGCAAGCGTCACTTCAGGCGCCATGCGCTCGCTGGCTGCCGAGGCGCTGCGATGTGAAAGCTCGGATAAGATACACCAGCTGCTGGATGGCGTTCGTCTCGATATCGGTCTGGAGCAATTGATGTCACCCTCCGGGTCCGACCCAGCGCAGCCTGACGGCAGGCAACAATCCTTGGTCGCGGCGGTCTGAAAGGCGATGCAACGACACCCCGCACTTCGCTCCTTGTCCAGTGATCACCACAGTGGTCTGGTGCTGGCGCGCAAGGCGCGTCAGGCCGCCAACGGAGAGCGCATGATCAGGCGCACATCTGGTCAACGGTGGTTGCCCGATTTGAGGTCGAGCTGGAGCCGCACTTCCGACTCGAGGAGGACGTTTTGCTGCCCGCGATGCAACTTGCCGGTGAGACTGCGTTAGTCGAACGCACGCTCATCGAACACGCGGCTTTGCGGCGTCTGATTGCAGACGATCAAACCGAAAACCTAGCCCGATTTGCGGACCTTCTTACAGGCACATATTCGTTTCGAGGAGAAAGAGCTTTTCGAACGCGCCCAACAACTGCTCGATCTTGATGAACTGACGAAACTGCTGAATGAATAGTCTTCGAGTCCGGCCTCGCCATGGACATGGTGTATGCGATCAACGGTGCGTCGCTTCGATAAACCGGCATGCGCGTAGCGACACGGCCATGGCCAGGAATTGACGCCGAAACAGGGCGGAACCGGAGATTCACAGTCCGGCGCGATGACGGATGTTGCAGCGAGAATCCCGATTGGCCGTTTCAGGATTGCCTTTGTTCCTTGTATGCCAGCTCCCGCACCCCCTGTACGGCCTGCTGCAGGACTTCGCTGTCGGCCTTGCGCGGGAAAACCATGTAGGCCGGGTGAGGAAACTCGGGGGCTGTCACGACCTGGAAAAGTCGCCCTTCATGAATCAGCGGCCGGGCCATGCGGATGGGTAGAAAACACGAACCTCCGTTGGCCAGGATCAGCTGGATACCGAGCCAGCCAATGTTGACGATCTGGGCCGGCCGCTCGAGATCGGGATAGCTCTCCTGGTGTTTGGCATAGAAACCCGGCCCCCACTCGACGTAGACATAGTCATCACCTGGCCATTTCGTGTCGGGGCGCGTGCTGACCATGACCAGCGTTTCGTCAAACAGATGCTCCACGATCAGATCGGGCGCATGGCTCGGTGTGTACATCACACCGATATCCAGCGTTCCTTCGATAAGCCGACGCATCAGGTCTTCCTCAAACCCGATTTCACTGCGGATAGACACGTCAGGGGCGGTCTTGCGCATCCATCCAACCCAACTCGGCAGAAACTGTTCCCACAGCGCGATGCGGCCACCAATTCGGACAGTGGCCCGGTAGCGACTCGGCAGACCTACCTCGTGTCGTGCCTGCTCCATCGTCAACACCAGTGACTTGGCGTGCCGGAGGAATCGCTGCCCGGCAGCCGTGAGACTGGCGCCGGCACGGTTTCTGATGAACAGCTTTGCGCCCAGTTCGGACTCCAGGTTCTGGACCCGGGCACTCACTGTCGATTGCGTCACGTGTACCCTTTTGGCCGCCTCGAGGAAGCTTCCGTGAGCCGCGATGGCGAGAAAGGTCCGGGCCTGATCGATGTCCATTCTGGTGCAACGCCTCCTTAAATATCGGAAATACCGATATATTCGGTCAATAAATATCGTTTGTCGAATGCACAGTGGCACCAATACGATGCATTCCTGCCAACTTGTTGGAGAAAGTAATGCGCCGTTCCACCGCAGCGCGTAGCCCCGAAGATACGGCCCTGGACGCCTGAGGAAACTTTCAATGCGTGAAGTACTGGCACTTTTGCGACGTTTCGCAGGAATACGAAGTGATCGTGCCGGCTATCTGGAAATGTTGCTTTCCATGGTTGGTGGCCTCGTTGGATTGATCGGCGTCATGCTGATCAGCAAGGCCCAATTGGGCGCCGTTGGGAGCGTCAGCTTGGTGGCATCGATGGGTGCGTCTGCAGTGTTGTTGTTCGCAGTCCCCCATGGCCCTTTGTCTCAACCCTGGCCGGTGTTTGGTGGGCATCTGGTGTCTGCCATGATCGGAGTCGCCTGTATCCAGGCAATACCCGATACGGATCTGGCCGCACCTGTAGCCGTCGGACTGGCGATTGGCGCCATGCACTACCTGCGATGCATGCATCCTCCCGGTGGCGCTACGGCGTTGAGCGCTGTGGTAGGTGACAGTGCGGTTCATCAACTGGGTTACCTATACGTACTCACACCCGTGATGCTGAATGCTGTAACCATCCTGTTGGTCGCCCTAGTGTTCAACTATCCTTTTCCATGGCGTCGATATCCCGTTGCACTGGGGCAACGCGTTAAAGCCTCGGAGACAAAACCGTAACAAGGCCAGGTATCGGTGGAGAAACCCCATGAGTGACGACCAAAAGCAGCCGCATCCAAGTCGTGAGGACTATGAACGTGCATTACAGAGCATGGACACCTTCGTGGACGTTGGTGTGAATGACCTCATGACCCTGGCGGAACGGGCGGAGCACTTTGCCCGTCAGCGGGCCTCTGAATCGCTGCTGATTTCGCGCATCATGAGCCAGCCCGTGCGTGTCGTGCGTCCGGAGACAACCATGTCGGAAGCGGCTCACATTATGGTCACTGAGCGTATCAGCGGATTGCCTATTGTGGACGATGACGAGCAACTCGTCGGCATTATTACCGAGGCGGATTTTCTGCGAGGACTTGGGGTGCCGGCACACCATCCAACCCACAATCTCTGGCAGACGCTGGAGTCCTTGTTCAGTCATCTTGCGCACAACACCGAACCTGAAGGTCCTGACGACCCAGTGTCCGATCACATGGTACGGGATGTGGTATGTGCGTCACCCGACCACTTCGTCAATGACGCCCTGGAATTGATGCAAAAACACCGCGTCAAGCGTGTCCTGGTGTGTGACCAGGAGCATCATGTAATTGGAGTCGTGACACGGTCTGATCTGGTACGGATTTTCTTCGATCGCTATACACGGGCCAACCCAGAAAAACGAGGCTGAGTCATTAAGTCAACAGCTTTCATTTCGCTCCTGTGGCTTGCGAATTCTTAATCACGCGACGATTGGAGTCTGCAAAAACCGTTGCAGTGTGATAGGCATGAATAGTGACTGAGTGTTGCTCACCGAGTTGGAGGATCGCCGCTAATGATCTACGGTGTTTTTCCGGCCAGCGCTTGATGATCTGGATCATCGTTGTAGTGGTGTCCGAAGTTCACAAATTTTTGCTAGAGATCCTGACCGTTTTCAGAAAATTGGCAGTCTGACGTATTCACGACGAATCATCCCCGTCAAGTGAACCCCTCAAAACTAGACAGTCTGGCCTGTTGGTAAAACTCCATGGGTGTAATCTTTCCGAGGAATCCGCTGATCTCGGAAGAAGCGAATACGGCTTGTTATGTCCGTTTCTGTTACAGATCTGCCGTTCACGGACATGCAACAACCAGCAGCTACAAGCGCACAACGGACCTCTTCACTGCGCGGCGCAGCGGACCACAATCGACTCTGAGCCATGGATTAGGCCACATTGTGTGCTCAATGAGCCGCAAAGGTAACTGCTGGGATACGCGCCAACCGAGCGCTTCTTCAGCAGTCTGAAGCGCGAATCGCTGACGGGGAACGGTTCAGATGTCTCGCACGACCTCGATGGCACCGTCATCGATTGCCTCGCAGAGTTGCGCATGGTCGCGTTCGGTAACGTCTGCGTAGCGGCCCGCATATTCGACCATGACCTTGTCGAAGTCCTTGTCGTCGCCGATGTAGCCGTGGATCATCATCGCATCCCCTGATCGCGCATGGGCGAAGGCCAGCGTCTTGCCGCACAGGCCGGCGTAGGCCTCCAGACGTTTCGGCCCCAACTCCTCGACATCAATCTTGCCCTTGCCATCCCACAGCTGGCGGAAATAGTAGTCGATCTCCTGGCCGTCCGGATTCGTCCATCGTGACCAACCGAGCAGGACATCGCTCGCGGCCTGGATCAGGCGCTGCCCCTCGACAACTCGCTGACCCGCCTGTTCGAACGCGCTGGCACTCAGGTGTTGTTCCAGCACCGACGCGGTAGCCTGCTTGAACTGCAGGAACAGGGGCGTCCCATCGCCGGCCTCGAGCAGCACGATCAGACAGCGGGTGCCCACACTACCGACGCCAACGACCTTCTTGGCGATATCGACCAGTCTGAACCGGTCAAGCAGGATGCGCCGTTCTAGCGGCAGACTTTCGCGATAGCGGTTCAGGAATTCCTCCACCGCGCCAGATTCCGCAGCGGCGATTTCATCGTCGACACGGACGATCAGCGGCGGATCAGGAACGATCATTCGCCGCCCGCCGACCACGGCGGTCAGCTTGTTGAAGGCACGCAGGCTGTTTTTCTTGGTGGCCTTCTCAAGGACCTCCTCCTTCCACTTGCGGTTCGCCTTGCCGTGTTTCTCGATGCGCTTCAGCGCGTCCTCGGATTCGAAGCGGTAATAGTGCAGATCCAGCGGGCTGAGTTCGGAGGTCTCGACAATGAATCTGCGATAGTCGCGCATCGCGGCCAGCGTGGCGGCACGTGCCTGCTTGGATGAGAAACCGCTAACACGCGCGGCGACCATGATGCTAGCAGCCAGGCGTTTGACATCCCACTCGAAGGGGCCAGGCAGGGTCTCGTCGAAATCATTCAGGTCGAAGACCAGCTCACGATTGGGAGCGCAATACCATCGAAAGTTGCCTAGGTGGGCGTCGCCACAGAGTTCGACCCGAAGGTTGGTTCGGGCACCCGCGGCAAGGTCGCTGGCCATCACTGCCGCCGCCCCGCGCAGGAAAGTAAACGGCGTACGGCTCATTCTTCCGTAGCGCAGGGGGATGAGATCGGCCAACCGGCTCTCGTCTTGCGCGGCAAGGATCACCAACGGGTCGGTACGGCCCGTGTGTGGGGCCGCCTCGCTGTGTGCCTCGAGCGGAACACGTTCGAGCTGCGCTATTCCCAGATCACGGCGCTCGGTGGGCTTGGCTTTCAGATAGGCCGACTCGGTCTCGGTGTTGAACAGGGATCTGGGCATGTGGCCTCCGTGTTAAGAGGGGTACTTGGGTAACCGTTGAATATTGCAGGGAGAATCGGCGAACGCAAATGCAGAAGTGCGGGGATGCGGCACGCCCCCCGGCGGTTTCGGAAAAGCGCCTGTCCCTCAAGGTCCGCAATCCGCAGCATGAACCTGCCGTTAGCCGTGCACCCAATGAACGGCAGGTTATGGCTGCCGACCTTAGCCGCCTTCGGGTTGAGCGCCCTCAGTCATCGGCTTGCCCAACGGCAGCAAACGCCACACACTGCCGCCGTTAGGAGAATCGGCCGTACCGGCAGGAACCAACACACGGCAGACACCAGCCAGCGAACTTTGACGACGTCCTAATTCCTCCGAAGCAGACGCTCAAACTCTCCGACAATGAAAACACTGGGTATTTGCTGTTTGGTGCGAACACGCCGTGGCCGTCCCCCTCGGGGCCATGCTACGATGACTGTCGCCAACGCAACGCTGCTTTAATGCCCGAGAGGTCGTCATGAACCCTGTCGACGAGCCGGCCCTTGGGCCGACCCACGACCGGTCGGAGTCCCCCGGCGAGGCCTCGCTGCCCGAGCGCATCCGCGACTTGGTCGAGGGTGAACCGTACGCGGTGCTGGCCACCCAGGGCGACCAGCAACCGTACGGATCGGTGATCGCCCTGGCCGTCAGCGCCGACCTCGCCCAGGCCGCGTTTTGCACCTCGCGCGCTACCCGCAAGTACGGCCTGCTCGAGCGATGCGACCGCGTCGCCCTGGTGATCGACGACCGCAGCAAGCACGGCGACGACATCCGCCGCGTGTCGGCGGTCACGGCCACGGGCCGCGCCACCGAACTCGCGCCGGGCCCCGATCATGATCACTGGCAGGCCGAACTCCTCGCACGCCACCCGTACCTCGAGGAGTTCCTCGCCTCGCCGTCGTGCGCGATCTTCCTGGTGGACATCGTCCGCTATCTCCATGTGGTCCGTTTCCAGGAGGTGTCCCAGTGGGTTCCACGGGCCGGTGGGTGATCCCCCTGTCCGAGAGCGCCACCGTCGGCGAGGAGCTAGTGGGTGGCAAGGCGCGGACCCTGGGAGGCCTTCTGCGCGACGGTTGGCGGGTGCCGCCGGGCGTGGTGGTGTCGACCCTGGCCTACGACCGCTTCCGGCGCGACGGCGACCTGGAGCGTCGGATCCGCATGGAGCTGGGACGCAAGCCGTTTGGACGGGATGCGCTGGGAAGAACTGTGGGATGCGGCGCTGCGCCTTCGCCACACTTTTCTGGCGGCTGAGATGCCGGACGACCTCGCCGACGCCATCACGTCGAGCGTGGCCGGTCTGGGTGATGTCGACCTCGTCGTGCGCTCGTCCGCACCCGGCGAGGATGGCGGCGACACCTCCTTCGCCGGACTTCACGAGTCAATCGTGGGCGTGCGCGGCCGGGCGGCGCTGCTGGACGCCGTGCGCACGGTCTGGTCGTCACTGTGGTCCGACGCCGCACTCCTGTACCGGCGCGAGCTGGGCCTCGATCCGGCGCGAAGCAGCATGGCCGTGCTCATCCAGCCGCTCGTGACCGAAGACACCTCCGGTGTTGCCTTTGCCCGCGATCCGCGCGAGGCGAATCGACCTGTCATGGTGATCGAGGCGGTGCCCGGGCTCTGCAAGCAGCTGGTGGACGGGGCCGTCGACCCCGATCGCTGGGTCGTCGACCGCGACACCGGACAAGTGGTCGAGACCCGGCATGGCGAGCGGCCGGAGGGCCAAGGTCCCCTGCTCACGGCCGACGAGCTGGCGGTCCTGCACCGCACTGTCAAGGATCTGGAAGACCATCTCGGCTGGCCGCCGGACATGGAATGGACCGGTCGCGGCGACGCGCTCACCGTGCTGCAGGCCCGCCCCATCACCCGTCCGCGCCCGCCAGCCTCGGCGGAGGCCGACGATCGCCGCCCGTGGTACCTCACGCTGCGTCTGGGTGCCGATCGCTTGCGCCGCCTCTGCCGTCGCGTGTCCGAGGAGCTGATCCCGGAACTCGCCGCCCTGGGGGCGTCACTCGCTGCCGAGCCCCTCGACGATATCGACGACGATACCCTCGCGAACGCCCTGCGCCACCGACATGATCTGCTCGAGCGCTGGCGGCGGGTCTACGCAGAGGACTTCATTCCGTTCGCCCACGGTGTCCGCCGGCTGGGTGTGTACTACAACGACGCCGTCAGACCGGACGACCCGTACGAGTTCGTGGCGTTGCTGTCGTCGGAAGACCGCCTGGCCCGGCGACGCAACGATGAGCTCCAGTTGCTGGCAACCATGCTACGCGACGACCCCAAGCTTCGCACGACGGTGGCACGCCTCTCCAGTGATGACCTGGACCGCGCCGCCCTGCTCGACGCCCTGGCGGCCATCCCGGGCGCCGACGCGTTGCGGCGAGGCCTCGACCAGCTGACGCGCGACGATTTCGACATCACGTACGACGGCCGGCGGCTGGCCGACCAGGCAACGACGTTGCTGGGTCTGGTGATCCAGATGGCCGCAATGCCCCCGCCTAGCGGTGACCGCGACGCGGGCCGCGCCATCGCGGGCGAACTGGAGCGCAAGCTCCGCGAGGCCGTCGGACCCGATCGCGACCTCGAGGCCGAAGAGGTCCTGGCGACGGCACGATTGAGCTGGCGGCTGCGCGACGACGATAACCTGCTGATCGGCCGGCTCGAGAGCCAGCTCCTGCGGGCGGTGGAGGTGGCGATCGCCCGGCTCCGAGCCAACGGGCGCCTTACCGGAGATACGTCGCCCTCCCTCGAGCACGCTCTCCCGCTGGCCGACGCGCTCGAGGCGGGTTCGGGCCAGCCTGTTTCGCTCCCCGCCACCCAAACGCGTGAGGCACCGCGAGCAACAACCGAACCCGGCGTCAGCGCGCGCCAGCTCACCGGTCAACCGGGAGCGCCGGGCCTGGCCAGCGGCCCCGCCTGCTGCATCCGAAACGCCGCCGACCTGAACCGCTTCCGCGCCGGCGACGTGCTCGTCTGCGACGCCATCGAGCCCAGCATGACCCACCTGGTGCCCCTGGCCAGCGCCGTGGTGGAGGGGCGCGGCGGCATGCTCATCCATGGCGTGATCATCGCGCGCGAACTGGGTCTGCCTTGCGTCAACGGCATCCCCGGGCTCCTCGACCGCGTCCGGGACGGCGACCGCCTCACCGTGGACGGATTTCTGGGAATCGTGGCCGTGGGTCGCGCCGACTTCGCCCTGGAGCTCGGCGCACCGCCGGACGAGGAGGCCCGATGATGGCCGACGCATTCTCCCGCCGGTCGGTCGTCGATCTGATATGAGAAGTGGCGCGGCGTGACATTTCAGGCGCTGTACCCGACTCATCGAGTAGCGGTCTATCCGAGCGTGCGCTATTGGCGATTGTCAAGACCGTGAACGGCGCGACTCAAGCGCCCCGTCATCAAGACCGCCGAACCTGTAAAACATGCAGGTATCTCGGCCAGGACTGCTGCCTGGAGTAATTGTTCTGCAATTGCTACCAAGTCAGCGGGTGGACAATTAGCGGCCGAATCGGGCCGACTCGTGATTTTTTGCGCAGGCGGCGCTGTTTCGGCGCGACGGTCGTAGACCAAAGCAGGTAGACAGAGGTTACGGGTAAGTCGTTTCGCTATAATGCCCATCCCAACGGCCGTCTGGCCGGTACACAGACCCGGTGATCCGGAGGAATGGCAATGACGGACAGTTTTGGCGCTCGCACGACGCTCGCGGTTGGTGCAAACGAATTCGAGATCTTTCGCCTCGACGCCATTAAAGAGGGCCATGTAACCGGCTGCCCTACTCCCTGAAAATACTCCTCGAGAATCTGTTGCGTCACGAAGACGGCCGCGACGTAACCCGAGACGATATCCTCGCGCTGGCGAATTGGGATGCGAAAGCCGCACCGAGCACCGAGATTTCCTTCACGCCGTCTCGCGTCATTCTTCAGGACTTCACCGGCGTGCCTGCTGTCGTCGATCTGGCCGCAATGCGTGACGCCGTGGTCGAACTCGGCGGCTCCGCCAGCAGCATCAACCCTTTGTCGCCGGCGGAACTCGTAATCGATCACTCGGTTCAGGTCGACAACTACGGTGCGGCCGACGCGCTCGATCTCAACAACAAAATCGAGTTTCTGCGCAACAAGGAGCGCTATTCGTTCCTTCGCTGGGGACAATCGGCGCTCGACAATTTCCGCGTCGTACCGCCGAATACCGGAATTGTGCACCAAGTAAATCTCGAGTATCTGAGCCGAGTTGTCTTCGACACAGAGCAGAACGGGCGCCGCGCCGCGTACCCGGATACCGTTGTCGGCACCGACTCGCACACGACGATGATCAACGGTCTCGGCGTTCTCGGCTGGGGCGTAGGCGGGATCGAGGCCGAGGCTGCGATGCTGGGCCAGCCGATCACGATGCTCATTCCGAATGTCGTCGGCTTCAAGCTGGTGGGCAAACTCAAGGAAGGCACGACAGCGACCGATCTCGTGTTGACCGTGACGGAGATGCTCAGAGAAAAAGGCGTGGTCGGCAAGTTTGTCGAGTTTTTCGGCGATGGTCTCGGCCAGCTACCGCTGGCCGATCGTGCGACGCTGGGCAACATGTCGCCAGAATTCGGATCCACCTGCGCGATCTTCCCGATCGACGGCGAAACGATTCGTTACCTCGAACTGTCCGGTCGCGATGCCGATCAAATCGAACTCATCGAGGCCTACGCGAAAGAACAGGGCCTGTGGCGCTACGACGGCCAGCCAGATGCGCTTTTCAGCGATACGCTGGAGCTGGATCTGTGGACGGTAGAACCCAGCATCGCCGGTCCGAAACGTCCGCAGGATCGCATCGCACTGAGTGCCGCTGCGAAGACCTACGGCAAACACTTAGAGGCGGCCATCGCCGATCGCAAGAACGGCGGCAGTGCGACCGCGAATATCGACGGCGAGGACGTGGAGATCCGCGACGGTGCAATTCTGATCGCGGCCATCACGAGCTGCACCAACACATCCAACCCGGCCGTAATGATCGCCGCCGGCTTGTTGGCCCGGAATGCGACGGCCAAAGGCCTGCGGGCGAAGCCCTGGGTAAAAACAAGCCTCGCACCGGGGTCGCGTGTGGTAACCGACTATCTGAACAAAGCCGGACTCATCGACGATCTCGAGGCAGTCGGTTTCTACAATGTCGGATACGGCTGCACGACCTGCATCGGCAATTCGGGTCCGCTCAGGCCCGAGATAGCTGAGGCGGTGAAGTCCGCAGACATCGTGGGCGCGAGCGTGCTGTCCGGAAACCGGAACTTCGAGGGCCGGATTCACGCACAGGTACGCATGAATTTCCTCGCCTCACCCCCGCTCGTTGTTGCATACGCGCTGGCGGGCAATATGGACGTCGACGTTTTCAAAGATCCGCTTGGCGAGGACCCGAGCGGCAAGCCGGTATTTCTGAGCGACATATGGCCGGACCAAAAAGAGGTGCAGGATACAATCGCAAAGAACATCGACTCCGGCATGTTCAAACATAGCTACGAAAGCGTGTTCGAAGGCGACGCCAATTGGAAGGGCATTGATTCACCGACCGGAGAGATCTACACGTGGGATGCGGCCTCGACCTACATCAAGAAACCGCCGTACTTCGAAGGCATGGGCAAGAAACCGGATCCTGTCGAAAATATCGAAGGTGCTCGCGCGCTCGCACTGCTGGGCGATTCCGTAACGACCGATCACATCTCACCGGCGGGCAGCATTGCCCCCGACAGCCCGGCCGCCGAGTATCTCAAGGCACAGGGAGTCGAATCCTCGCGACTTCAACTCCTACGGATCGCGACGCGGTAATCACGAAGTCATGATGCGTGGCACCTTTGCCAACATCCGTCTGCGTAACCGGCTCGCCCCCGGCACCGAAGGCGGCTGGACTCGCCACCAGCCGAGCGGCGAGCAGATGACGATCTTCGATGCTGCCAACCGGTACAAGGAAGAAGGCACGCCGCTGATCGTCCTCGCCGGCAGCGAATACGGGACCGGCTCGTCGCGTGACTGGGCTGCCAAGGGCACCATCCTGCTTGGCGTCAAAGCCGTAATTGCCAAGAGCTTCGAGCGCATTCACCGCTCCAACCTCATCGGGATGGGCGTGCTGCCGCTGCAGTTCATGGACGGCCAGGATGCCGAGTCCCTCGGTCTCACCGGTAAGGAGGTCTTCGATATAAAGGGACATACGGATGCTGACGCCAAGACCGTTACCGTGACCGCGACGTCCGATAGCGGCGACGTGACGAACTTCAAGGCAAAAGTCCGTATCGATACGCCGAAAGAACGCGACTATTACGAGAACGGGGGTATCCTGCACTACGTCCTGCGACAGCTCGCCGCGTGACAGGCGCGTATGCAAGACCGCCCGACCCGCCGAGAGCGACTTCAGCCCACACGATACTGCTGGCTAGCTGAACGGATGTCCGCTTTCAGATAGTGGAGCAGACAGACGCAATCGCAAGCTTCCTCAAAGAGGACTCCCCTTGAGCCACCGCCCCAGGAAAAGGTTCGGCCAGAACTACTGCCCGGCTTGGTTTTTCTGCGATTCTCAATCGGTTGCGAGCGTGTGAATAACAGCTGATGTTTCTCCTCGTCATAGGTGCCAACATCCCTTATGTGGGAATCCTGGTTGCCCTTGTTCCGCTCATCCGGTCGAAGGCCGCGCTTTCTCCCGCTATCGCGACCTTGTGCTGCGCATAATCCAGAATCGGCTCAACCACTGTGGCGTAGCGCCGTGCTTCGTGACGCTGGTCTTGGTGGGTACAGGCTGATGGTGATCCTGTAGGTACCACCGCGATGATGGTATCGTGGGTCTAGTCTTCGGCCCGAATCAACAACTGATCGGGAGCCAACCATCATGCGCAGCAAGATCATTACCGCCGACGAAGCGATCGCCCTGATCCGGGACGGCGATACACTGGCCAGTACCGGATTCGTCCAGACCGGTTTCGCCGAGGCTCTGCTCTCGGCGCTGGAGCGCCGGTTCCTAGCCACCGGTAGCCCAAAAAACTTGACGTTGTATGCCGCGGCCGGCCAAGGCGACGGCAAATCCCTGGGACTCAATCATCTGGGACACGAAGGCTTGCTGCACCGAGTGGTGGCGGGTCACTGGGGTCGAATGCCGAAGGTGGGGCAACTGGCGCTCGACAATCGCATTCAGGCCTACAATCTGCCCCAGGGGATCATATGTCAGCTGTTTCGAGATCTGGCGGCCGGCAAACCCGGTTCCTTCTCCAAGACCGGTCTACACACCTTCGTCGACCCCCGCTATGGCGGCGGCCGGATCAATTCAGCCACCACCAAGGATATCGTCAGTCTCGTCGAAGCCGATGGCGAGGAGTGGCTGTTCTATAAGGTTGGCAAGGTCAACGTCGCTTTCGTTCGCGGCACCACGGCTGACACTTTCGGCAATATCACCATGGAGCGGGAAGCACTGACCCTCAACAATCTCGCCATGGCTATGGCGGCCAAGAACAGCAACGGCATAGTGATCGCGCAGGTCGAAAGGATCGCTGAACGCAATGGCCTACCGCCGCGTCAGGTCAAGATTCCGGGGATTCTGGTCGACTGCGTGGTGGTGGCTGAACCGGACCAGCACATGCAAACACTGGCGACCCCTTACAACGCCGCGTTTGCCGGAGAGTTTCGTGTTCCCAACCCTAGCCTGGTATCGACACCGCTGACTGAACGCAAGATCATCGCGCGTCGTGCCGCCTTCGAGATTCCGCCAAACGGCGTTATCAATCTGGGCGTAGGGATGCCGGAAGGCGTAGCTGGGGTCGCCAACGAGGAGCGGATTTCGCACCTGCTGACCTTGAGTGTGGAATCCGGCCTTATCGGTGGAACTCCCTCGAGCGGGGCCAATTTCGGGACCGGGGTCAACATGGATGCGGTAATAGACGAGAATCAGCAGTTCGATTTCTACGACGGTGGTGGTCTCGACATGGCGTGTCTCGGAATGGCCGAGTGCGATGCTGCCGGCAACGTCAACGTCAGCCGTTTTGGTGGCCGGCTGACCGGGGCAGGAGGCTTCATCAATATCAGCCAGAACGCACGCCTGGTGGTGTTCGTCGGGACCTTCACCGGCAGTGGTCTGAAAGTCGAGGTCAATGATGGCAAATTGCGGATTGTCGAAGAGGGTCGACACCGGAAATTTCTCAAGCAGGTCGAACAAATCACCTTCAATGGTCAGTACGCCTATGATCGCGGCATACGCCGTGTTTTTTATCACCGAACGCTGTGTGTTCCGCAGGGTCAGGGGGGGAGTGGCGTTGATCGAGGTGGCGCCCGGCATTGACGTCGAGCGTGACATCCTGCCGAACATGGACTTTGAGCCGATCATTGGTGACTACGCGCAGATGGATGCCCGCATTTTCAATGCCAATCCGATGGGCCTGGAGGCTGAGCTACTCAACCTGTCCATGCCGGAACGAGTCACTTACGATCCGGAACGCAATATTCTGTTTCTCAATTTCGAAGGCATGCATGTTCGAGTGCTCGAGGACGTCAAGGCGATCTGGGATATTTGTGAGGAGCGTTGTCGGGCGGCCGGCAAGCGCGTCGGCGTGATAATCAACTACGATCGGTTTCGGATCAATGAGGACATGTACGACGCCTATGCCGAAATGGATCGCTACTTTCTCGCCAACTATTTCAGCCAGATAACCCGCTATGCCACCAGCGCATTCATGCGCGCCAAATTGGGCGAGGCCTTGACCGAGCGCGGCATTGCACCTCATGTATTCGAGCGCAGGGAGGAAGCCCAGACGTTCCTTGCCGATCGCGGCGGCGATGCCGAGCACAAGCGCTGACCTTATCGCCTGACGTAACAACGCCTTGTCAATGCCCTCCCCGGGGCATCAGAACCGTATAGTCGAAATCCAGCACGACCGCGGGATCGTATTTTCCCTCATCATTTTTGTAAGGGAATGTCGCGCAATCCTTGTCTTTCGTGGCCACCAAACGCAGGCGCAGGACACCCAGATCGCCCCGGCCCGGCAATTCATCCCTGCTCAAAATCTCCGACCAGGCATAGACGGTGTCGCCGGCAAAGATAGGGGCCACGTGGCGCCCCCCGTTGATCGCGACGATCTTGAACGCATTGGCCAGACCATTGAAGGAGAAGGAACGCGCCAGGCTGATGACGTGTCCGCCATATACGATACGTCTGCCGAATCGACCATCCTTCTCGGTATGCTGATTGAAATGCACCTTGGCGGTATTTTGGTAGAGCCGTGTAGCGATCATGTGATCACTCTCCTCCACGGTCATGGCGTCCACATGGTCGATCCGTTCGCCCACCTGATAGTCTTCCCACAAGAAAGCGCTACCGGCCAGGTCCGTGTCGTAACCGGAGAGATTCAGTCCATCCGGTACGCTGAGTTCGGAGACCGCGACCGCCCTTGGTAATTCAGGCACGACAGCCTGCGGCGCCGGCGAGCCGGCGTCCTTTTTCCGCACCATTACCCAGCGAACATATTCGAGAACCGTATCGTTCCTCTGACTGGATCCTATGGACCGCACATAGACGGTCCCGGTCTTTCCGTTGGAGTTTTCCTTCAGCCCGATGACCTCAGAGACCGTACTAATGGTGTCACCGGGATAGACCGGCGCATGGAAACGCCCGGACGCATAACCGAGATTGGCCACGGCGTTCAGAGAGATGTCCGGTACGGTTTTGCCGAACACCACGTGGAACAGCAACATGTCATCCAACGGTGCTCCAGGCAGGCCAATGGCTTGGGCGAAGGCAGCTGGACGACTGGACGGGAAATCGGGAGCCATACAGCGCCGTATACAAAGAAACGTCGCCATCCGTGACCGTGCGCGGCGTGGCATGAACGATGGTCATGCCGATGCGAAAGTCCTCGAAGTAGTTTCCCCGGTTGGTCTTTTCGCTCATGATGTATTCCTCTCGCCGCCAGTCAAGCCAATTCGGCACTGGCATGCATCACGACCTCACCGTCCGGTCCATAAGCATCCAGCATGACCGTATCGCCCTGCCGGTTGGCCGACGAGCCGGAATGGATGGAGATCGAACAATGGCGCACGACCCTGAAACTGAAATCGCACGATGCGTTTGGTGCTGTTTTCCCGCGTCATGTCGGCAAGCAGTACCGCCGTCAGCGGTCCATGGACCACAAGTCCGGGATAGCCTTCCTCATTACATGCATACGGGCGATCATAGTGGATACGGTGCGCATTGAAGGTCAACGCGGAAAACCTGAACAGCAACACCGTGTCGGGCGTTACGTCCTTGACCCAGGATCCGGCAGGGGCGTCGGGTAGGGATGGCACGGTCTGCGGTGCCGGAATCGGCGGTCCGGGCTCCTTGTAGACGATATCCTGCTCCTCCTCGACCCGAATCGTATCGCCCTGCTGAATCCGGTAACGTGCCGTAACGAACACCAGCCGTCCGCTCTTTCCGGATTTTTCCGTAACCTTGATGATCTCGCCCTGGCGTATGGCCGTTTCTCCGATAGTGATGGGTTCGAAGAATCGGGTTCGGGCACCGGCGAACATGCGTCGCGGCAGATCGACCGGCGGGAAAAATCCACCCCGCTTGGGATGGCCGTCATGATCAATCTGTGAACGGGGAGCCTTGGGTAGAAAGTAGAACCAGTGCCACAGCGGAGGCAGTGGATTACCACGGGTCATCGGCTTCGCATCCAGATCGAGCATGGCCGCGGCGGCCTGGGCCGGAAACTCGGCAATGATCTCTTCCCGCACTTCCTGAGATCCGATCCAATCGCTCAGTGCTTTGCCGGGATTGTCCATCAGGATACCTCCACGGGTCCGGCCACCACACCGGATTCACGCAATCGGCCGATCTCGCCGTCGCTCAGACCCAGATCATTGCTCAGGATTTCGTCAGTGTGCTCGCCGAGCAGCGGTGCGCGGCGTGGTGGTTGCCGGTCGAAGGCACCGAAGCTGATGGGCGAGCCGGGGACCAGATAGCGGCCGATACCCGGTTGCTCCAGTTCGGAAAACATGGGATTAGCTGGTGGATACGCGGGGATCTTCTTCCAGCATCTGTCGGAAGGTCCTGTAGGGTCCCCAACAAACCCCGGTACCGTTGAAGGTCTCTTCGATCTCCGCGAGGGTTCGCTGTGAGCACCATTCGCGAATCGGGACTGAGATCTCCTCGGAACCGATAAAGCGGTCACCCTCTTTCTTGAAATCAAGCCCCAGCCTGGATTCGATTGCCCCGATCGCCTCGCCGAGCCCTGTGGTCTTCAAGAGCTCTTTCCACATGTATCCGGTTACCGCAACGATATAAAGCCATCGCTTGTCACGGGTTTCGAACTCACTGCCGTACGCACCGTAGAGATAGTTGCCGTAACCTTTTCTATCCTCCTGGTTGATTTCGACCTCCTGAATGAATCCCAGATTGCCGGTCATCGCGAACGCAATGTCGGACAACGCCAATCTGACCAGTTGTCCGGCTGCCGGTCAGACGACGATGACGCTCGGCCGCCAAGATGGCCAGGGCCAGATTGATCCCGGCCAGGGCGTCCCATGCCGGAAGGACATGGTTGACCGGTTTCGGTGGTCCGTCACCGGTGATGCCCGCCGGTCACAAAGGGAAAGCCCGCTGCACAGTTGACTGTATAGTCGACGGCAGAGGTCCCATCCGAGTTGCCAAGCAGATTGACCATGATCAGGTCTTCCCGATGCTTTTCTGAGTTCGTCATAGCTCATCCAACCTTTGTCGGCGCGAAGGTTGGTCAAAAAGATACCGTTTCCCTCACCGGAGGCCGTGATCAGAGCGGTCAATAGTTCACGCCCTTCTGGTCTGGCTCGAATCGATTGCCAGGGATCGTTTTCCTTTGTTTAGCCCGGCCCAGTAAAGACTCTTGCCGTCCTTCGTCACGGGCCATCTTCGCGCGTCGATACCGCCGCGTATGGGATCGAAACGTATGACATCCGCGCCCAGTTGTGCCAGCGTCATACCACCCAGCGGTGCCGCGACAAAGGCAGAAGCCTCTATCACACGCAGACCTTCCAGAATCTTGTACATGTCGTGTCAGTCCCTCCTGGGAATGCCGTCAGAATCCGTAAGCCGCCGCTCTTTCCGGGTCCTTGTCCGCGACCAGCTTCGCAAGGTCGACGATTACCTTGGCTTGCTTCCAGGTGGCATCGTCCTGCATTTTTCCGTCTATCATCACCGCGCCCGAACCATCGGGCATGGCCTCGAGAATGCGCTTTGCAAACAGCACCTCATTCACTTCGGGGCTGAAGACGCGCTTGGCGATCTCGATCTGATTCGGATGCAGGGTCCAGGCGCCGGCGCATCCTTGCAGGTAGGCGTTGCGAAATTGAGCCTCACAGGCGGCGCTATCCTCGAAGTCGCCGAACGGACCGTAAAACGCACGTAATCCGTTAGACAGACAGGCATCCACCATACGCGCGACGGTATAGTGCCAGAGGTCCTGCTGGTAGAAGTTCCGCTCTTCGTTCTCGTCGCCGGGATCGGCGAGCACGCCGTAGAAGGGGTGGCCGCCACCCACGCGCGTGGTCTTCATACCCCTGGACGCAGCCAGGTCGGCGGGGCCGAGACTCATGCCATGCATGCGTGGGCTGGCCTGGGCAATCTCGTTGACGTTCTTCACGCCCTGCGCAGTTTCCAGGATGGCGTGGATCAGGATCGGCTTGCGAACCTGGTGTCGTGCTTCCAGCAGTGCGAGAAGCTGATCGACGAAATGTATATCCCAGGCGCCTTCCACCTTGGGAATCATCACCACGTCCAGCTTGTTTCCCACCGCTGCAACGATTTCGGTCATGTCGTCCAGAAACCAGGGGCTGTTCAAGGCATTGACCCTGGTCCATAGTCCGGTTTGACCGAAATCGACGGACTTCGCCACTTCGATGAATCCGTTCCTGGCGGCCTCCTTTGCCTCGATGGGAATGGCATCCTCGAGATTGCCCAGGAGTACGTCCACGGTCTCGGCAATCTTTCCGGCCTTGGCCCGCATCTTTTCGATATGCGGAGGCAGGAAGTGGATCGTACGTTCCAAGGCGACCGGTAGTTCGCGGATGGGTTCTGGGGCTCCGATAGCGAGAGGTTTGAAAAAGCTTGCGGGGGATTTCATAGAACTTCTCTCCAGTGGATTCCAGAAAGGCTTCGATCAGGCGCAGGATGCTTCTCTGGATTGACGGTTATTCGTGCGTTACATGAACGCGAAACCAATACTGCTCAGTCGAAAGATCATTGCGCCAGCGTCATCTTCATCACCACAATCCTCACAGATCAGCAACAAGGTCCATACTCCCCGACTTCACAGAAACCCGGTGGGACCGGATGTCAAACGCGCCCGCAGAAGCGCAACATACGAACTCGATGATCTAAACACCCTCTCGTGCTCATATAGCTGCGCGACAATCTCGCCGCACGGCGAAATGTCTCTGCGAATCCGGGAGACCTCCCGTGTCAGGACGCATCTTTCGCAGCCGCCAGCTCGAATTTGGATACGATCGATTCTGCTTGCCTGATCGAGGCGATATCGATCATTTTGCCATCCAGACTCACGGCACCCGCGCCTGCTTTTTGCCGCCAGTTCCATCGCCTCCAGAATGCGCCGCGCCTGCTCCACCTCCTCGGCAGAGGGGCTGAACAATCTGTTGGCCAGTTCCACCTGGCTCGGGTGGATGACCATCTTGCCCTCAAACCCCAGCGCGCGGGCCCGTTTCGCGCTGGCCATCCAACCATCCGGGTCCTTTATATCGGCGAAAGGTCCGTCTATCGGGCGCAGCCCATTGGCCCGCGCCGCCGCCACCAAGCGCGACAGGGGGTAGTGCCACATATCACCCCAGTGCATCTGTCGGTGCCCATCCGCATCTGCATCTGTTAGTACATGGTAGTCACCATTGGGGCCTCCGATGGATTTCGTCTGTATCCCCGCTGTGGCTGCATAATCGGCAGAACCAAAAAGCATACTCTCGTTACGCGGAGAAGCAGCGGCGATTTCATCGATGTTCTGAATCCCCAGGGGGGTTTCGATGAGCATCTCAATACCGATGTTCTTGCGCACGCCCTTGGCCTGTTCGATCTGAGTAAGCAACATATCCACTGCATAGACATCCGCGGCGCAACCGACCTTTGGAACCAGGATCAGGTCGATGCTGTCTCCGGCCTGCTCCACCAGATCCACCAGATCCCGGTACATGAAATGCGTATCCAGGCCGTTGATGCGCACAGATACACTCTTGCCGGGAAAATCCAGATCGTTCAGCGCGGCGATAACATCCGTGCGTGCCTGCCCCTTGTTGTGCGGTGGGACCGAATCTTCCAGATCGAAAAATACGACGTCCGCTGCGCCCGCTGCGGCTTTTTCAAAAAAGCCCGGTTTTGACCCTGGTACCGCGAGAGTACTGCGGTTCAATCTCTGCGTGCGTGATGGGATGGTCCTGAAACTCACGGTCGCTGCTCTCCCGCCCGAAGGGGTACTGGTGCATGGCTCATGCCTGGCATCCTGTTCAGCCACTTGGGTGATGTTCTTAGCGTCACCTTGTTCACAGGACAGGACACTAACGCCCACGTCCAGCAATGATAGCGTAGCCATTTCATCGGAACCGCTTTGCAGTTTCGATTCAGGACCGGTTGCTATAAAAGCTCCGCAGGTTCGGGACCACACTTGCGGTGAGGTAGGATACTGATTTTGCTCAACAATCGTCCGTTTCTACTGAGTAGGCAGTAAACCGAGCGCTACCATCCAAGGTCGGTTGGTCGTACGACGGCAGTGGGTCGGGTCCTGCCGCTCAGCAAATCAAAAAGCTGCCGCTCAGTGAGATTTCCTGGCCGATGTCCGGTAACCGAACCATTGCGGACGTAGTCGGATCAAATCTCCAGCGACGGCTTTGGCCGACCTGTTGCCAGTGGCCAGGCGCCCTGTGCGACCGCTTCACTCTGAAACCAGCCGATGAACCTCGGACTGCTTGACCGGCAGTTCAGGGTCGATTTCTGCCGGTCAGGAAATCAAAAAGCTGCCGTTCAGTGAGATTTCCTGGCCTATGTCCGGTGACCAACCCATTGCAGTCGCTGCCGGGTCGAATCTCCACCGGCCGCTTTGGCCGAGTTGTGTGCATTGACCTTCCGGCAGGTTCCGGAGTGGAGCGGCCCCTTGACGGTCAGCTATCTGGCGAGGACGAACTGCCGCTCCTGGGTAAAGCGCCAGTTCGCCGCCCCAACCATTCGTGGCATTCTGGGTGTCGAATTGCCCAGCCCGGATATGACCGTTCCTGTTACGAAGCTGTCGTTCACCGGCGGAGGCCCCACCGGCAGAAGTGTGTTTCCGATTCAACCGATCGAGGGATATCTGTCTGCCACCAAGCAAGCGCCCCGAGATATTGCCCGCTCATGACCGCTTCGCAACGTGAAGCCGTCCATCTCGGCAGCGAGTTTGGGGGGGAAGCTCAAGGTCGGAAAAAGCGGTTCGTGCTGACATTGAAGGGTTGAATGAACGTCTGCTGTTGACGACTCAGAACTCTCGTTAACCGAGGCTCGGTGTCCTGCGCCGAGATAACCCCGCCCGTACCTGCGCCGGTTTTCCCTTCCCCGAATCCCTGTCCGTGCGGACGATGGCCATCATTGTCCTTCGAACTACGACAGAGAAATGCTTGCCATCGCCCACGTGCTGTTCGCTCTCACGCTCTTCGGGGTGTTGATCTTCGGTGATGCGCTGCAAGCGGGCGAGCCGCTGAGCATCGAGGTATTCACCACGCCGGAGTTCCCGATCAGTGGCAAGGACTGACCGGCGTCTACAGGGGGCAACCGTCACCGTACATTTCGTAGACGGTCTCGAGCAGTTCGAATCGGCCCTTTCGGAGGACCTGCCGGCCGATGCAGACGTCGCGAGAGCTGAAGCTCTGCGACGCATCGGCGAACTGAACGACGCCCGCATAGCGCCGGCGAAGAAGCGCAGCGATCGGGCTGGCTAAGGCCGTTCAGTACGGTGTCGACCGCTATCCCGCCATCGTTTTCGACGGCGCGCCGTGGTCTACGGCGTAACCGATCTGGTCGAGGCGCGTCGACCGCTACGAAGCCTGGCAACGGGAGCAATCGCGATGAGGCGCCATGGCCTCGCGGGCCTTCTCCTGGTCCTGCTGCTCCACGTCCCACTCGCGAGCCATGCCGCAACCGTCACCACGCCCGGAATCGTCGCCCAGACCACGGCCGCAAGCTTGGCCTGCATGCGCTGGATGCCGGTGGGCCTGTGTTTCTGGCTGCGCTGCTCATGGCGCGGCTGCCGCGTGCGCACCTCACTCAAGGTCGGCCACTACAACCCGGACCTGGTGGTCAGCGCCTACAACGAGCTCGGCGGTAACCCCTGGGTCGAGATCCGCGCGACGCTCGGGCTTGCTCAGAAGACCGCGGCCACCGGGCTCTTGGGGGCACTGCTGCCGGTACCCATCGACAGCGCCGGCAACCGCACCGAGGGGACTGGCGACCGGCAGGATCATCGGAACCTGGTGTTCCGCGAGACCGATGCCATCGGCCACCCGCTGAGCACGCTGTCCGGCGTCGTCGCCGGCGTGGGGCTGTTGTGTGAATCCCAGGCGACCAGCTTCGTGCCGTACTTCCAGTCGGGACTCGATGCGCTGGCCTGGCGCCAGGAGATCCCGGAGATCTTCTATCCCGCGAGCCTGATCCCAGGGCTTCGCGAAGTCGGCACCTGGCCGCTGCAGACCTGGGGCAGCGTGCATCCGCGCACCGGTTGGACGACCCAGGCCGAGGAGCCCAAGGCCGCGGCCCTCAACGCGCAGCGCGCCGGCGACATCGTGACCCGCACCGGGCAGCCGCACATCTACCTGCCGCTCACCGGATCCAGCTCGGGCAGCCAGCGCGTCTGGCCACCGGGCCCGTTGGTCGAGAAGGACGCCCGCACCGGCACCTGGCAGATGCTGGCGCCGCGCCCCGAGGCGAGCTGCGATGTGTTCGGCACCAATGACCTGGCAAGCATCAGCGGGTGGGGCGGCGGCCGGGTCGATCCGGCCGGCGACTACGTCTGGAACCTCTGGCGGCCCTACCAGTGCTGCAGCCGCCGCGGTCAGTGGTTTCTGTTCGACATCAACTGGATCGCGTACCCGCCATGAGCACACCCGCCAGCCACAACCGGCACCGCGCTGCACTCGTTGTCCTGTGCGCCACGCTGAGCGTGGGTACGGCCCGTGCCGCGCAAGCCCCGACGGAGGACAGTCTCTGGTACTACGAGATCGGTGGCGCGGAGCCGGTCTCCGCGCCGGCGAACCCCTCGGTGGTGTCGGTGACCCTCGGCGGCTCGGCCCAGCTCGGCCTCGGTTACAGCTGCGGCAAGTTCGATCCGGTGCTCGCGGTGACCAACACCCTGAACAACATCAAGTCCGGGGCCGACAACATGATGAACGCCATGACGGCGGCCGCGTCCTCGGCCATCGCCGCACTGCCGGCGCTGATCCTGCAGCGCGCCAATCCCGGGCTCTACGACCTGTTCCAGAACGCGCTGCTCAAGGCGGAAGAGACCATGCAGCTCGCGACCAAGTCGTGCGAGCAGATGGAGGCCGAGATCGCCCAGGGCAAGAATCCCTACGCCGACCTGATCACGCTCTCCAAGGGCAATGACTGGAAGCTGCAGATGGGCATCGGCGGCAACGACGCCGTGACCGCCAAGGATTCCGTCGAAACGTCGAACGGTGACAACGGCGTGCCCTGGATCGGCGGCCAGGCGGGTGGGGCGGGGCAGCCCTTGCTCCAGTTCACCGGCGACATCGTCAAGGCCGGTTACAACATCAACATGAATCGTCCGGTCACCGCGGCCGCTCCCGTGCCACCGGCGGCATCGACCCGGCTGTCGGAGATCTGGCCTGCCCCCGCGGATGCGCGTGACTGGGTGGTGGACGTGGTGGGCGAGAACATCGTCACCACCTGCGACACCTGCCGCAAGGACAGCATCCCGGGTACCGGCCTGTTGCCCAAGCTGCACCAGGAGTCGACGGCAGTGACCGTGGACCTGCAGAACCTGGTCAGCGGGGCGACCCCGCTGACCCTCGCCAACCTGGACGACGTCACCGCGCCCGGCATCGCCATCACCCGTCAGGTGGTCGAGGCCATCCGCGAGATGCCGCCGACCGAGCAGGGTCTCATCATCGGTCGGCTGGTCGCCGAGATCAGCACCGCCCGCACCGTGGAGAAGGCGCTCTACGCCCGCCGACTGCTGCTCACCGGCCGCCAGGTCCCGGAGGTCTACGCCACCGAGGTGGCCCGGGAACATGCGGACGTGTCCATCGCCGAGCTCGACAAGGAGATCGACAGCCTGCTTGTTCGAGACCCGGGTGCGGCGCGAGGTGGTCTCCGACACCGTGGCCGTGCTGCTGCAGCGAGCCGCGGCGCGGCGGCAGTCCTCGCTGAACGTGCCGCAGGTATCGCCAGTCGATCCAAGGCCGCTCAACCGTGGCCGTGTCCAATAAACCCGCCGCCATGCGCCGGCGCGGATTCCTTGGCCTTTCGTTGCTGGCGGTCGCGCTGACCATCGGCGTGGGCGTCGTGCTCTGGCAGGCGGTCGAGTTGTCCTCCGTTTCCCGGGTCTCTGCCCAGATCGACAGGATCAGACCCTTTGCCAGTGTGGTCCGACTCGCATTCATTGGCGGGGTGGCGGTCTTGTGGCCCAAGTTGGTCCACCTGGCACACCGGTACGGTCGGATAGACGAGGCTCGACGAGACGACCTCTTGGCACAGCGCTGGCGCGTCGTGGGATGGCTGCTGGTCATCGAGCTCGTGCTCGGGCAAGACCTGCTCGGTCGATTCTTCGCGGTCACGACAGGGCCCATGGTATGAGCGTCGACAGCTACCTCGAGCTCTTCACCACCCTGTTCGGCTGGGCCTTCTACGGTGTGCTGTGGGACGTGCTGGTGGGTACCGGCATCGTCTACCTGCCGTTCCTCGGCATCCTGATCGACAACTGGCGCGAGCCTGCCGAGGGCGGTCAGTTTGGCACCGCAACCAGTCTGTCCCTGCGGCGCATGGAGATCGAGCTCTTCATCGCGCTGCTGGTGGTGGTGCTGGCCGGTCAACCCGCCGCGCTGACGCCGCTGAACGCCGGCACCCTGAGCTACACGCCACCGCCGACCCTGGACAACCCGGTGCCTGCCACGGCCACCGTGGCGGCACCGCAGAGCACCTACGGCGCGACCGGCTTTACCGGCTCGCCGGCGACGGTGAACATCCCGGCCTGGTGGTATGCCGTGCTCGCCATGACCTCGGGCTTCAACCATGCGGTCGTCGAGGGACTGCCGGCGGCGAGTGACCTGCGCACCTACGAGCAACAGGCGAGGCTCGCCACCATCGAGGATCCGCGCCTGCGCCAGGAGGCGAGCGACTTCTTCAGCGAGTGTTACGTGCCGGCCCGCTCCAAGTATCAGGCCGAGCGACTGACCACCCCGGCGGTCACCGCAACCTTGGGTACCTACGGGGAGGACGACCCGGACTGGATGGGCTCGCACGTCTACCGGGACACGGCGGGCTTCTACGACACCCTGCGTCCGACCAAGCAGATCCCGGGTTGGGCCTACAACGCCGCACGCGACACCGAGTACGACCCCGCCTCGCCGCCGACCTGGGGCAAGCCGACCTGCAAACAGTGGTGGGAGGATGGCGCGATCGGGCTGCGCCAGAAGCTCATCGACGAGGCCGATGCGACCTCCGCCGGTTTCTCGGGCCTCGTCGTCGCGGTCGCCCCGGCCCTGGCCAGTGAGCAACAAGAAGATGCGGTCGCCCGGACCATCCTCAGCAACTCACCGCCCGTATGGTCGAGCAACGACCTGGTGGCGAACAACACCGGCAGCACGGGCTGGGTCGGCACCGCCGAGAATCTCGTGAAAGGCGGCCTGGCGGCGGGTGGTGTGGTCAGCGCCTCGGCCATGTTCTCGGTCACCATGACCGCGGTGCTGCAGGCCCTGCCGATGGTCCAGGCGCTGCTGCTGCTCGGGATCTACGCCTTGCTGCCCATGGTCGTCGTCCTGTCCCGCTACTCGCTGTCGATGATGGTGGTCGGGGCCATGGCCATCTTCACCGTGAAGTTCTGGAGCGTGCTCTGGTACCTGGCCATGTGGGTGGACCAGAACCTGATCCAGTCCATGTACCCGGACGTGAACGTCTTCCTGCAGATCTTCGCAAACCCCGGCGAGCACGACGTCAAGCGCATGCTGCTCAACATGATCACGACCAGTCTCTATCTGGGGCTGCCGTTGCTCTGGAGCGGGATGATGGCGTGGGCGGGGGTGAAGGTAGGCATGGCCATTTCGAATGCAGTGGCACCTCTCGCGCAACCTGGAAAGGACGCGGGTCAGCAAGGTGGCTCGATAGCAAGGGCTGCAGCAAACAAAGGTCTGCGGCGCTGAGCGTGGCTCTTAGTCGCGGTCGTACCACCCGTAAGGGTCGGTCCCGGAATCGAGTCGACCGGTCCGGTGATTCAGCTCTCCCGAAAGGTCCGAGTCGTGGAGCTGGCGGTCATCGTCATGATTCGACATCGACCGAGGCAAACAGCTCCCGAAGGGTGCCAAGCAGTGCAAGTACGAGCCCGACGGCAACGCCACCGATATTGAGCACCAGCTGCCCGATTGCCGAGATTTTGTGTCCGTTCATCGTTGTAAGAATAGGTCATCGTTACCCGCTCCGACAAATCCGGCCATAGCTGATCCCGCTGCTGCCTCTCATGTTGCAGCATCGGCGGGATCTCCGAAGTTCCGAAACCTTAATTGCGATCTTTGGCGCCAAGAGCCCTCAATTGCGTTTCGACTGCCTCGCGCGCACCAGGCGGAAAACTCCAGTTACGGTACCTCGGTTTCCACCGGCCCCCGAACCGCCTCGCAATGTCTTTGATAATGGCGTAGGTCTGGTCGTTGTACGGATACCAAGCACAGAATCCCCACGGGTAGTCGGTAAGGTGCGTGGGTTCGAATCCCTCGATACGGCTGCAGGTTAAAGCCCTGATCGGGCGTGCATAGTTGGTCTAGTTCGATGATCTTCTGTTCGCAGCCCGCGTCATATGCCAATGAGTGCGGCAATAGCGTCGCTCGCTTCATCTTCGGGCGTGACGTTTCGTTTCCCCAGCTTCTTTGGCTTAGGAAGTTTACCGTCGCGTCGCATGCGCCAAAGGGTCATATCCGAGCAGCCACCGAGAATTTCCTTAAGCTGCTTGTCCGTGAGTAGTCGCTGCATGAAACCGTCTCCTGTGCTAACGGGATATCAACGGTTTCTAACTCTACGCGCGGTGCTCAAAATTGCTCTGAGAAACCAAGTCAAAGGGAGGCTTGGTTTTCCGTCGTTAGGCTCTCTTTGAGCAGGGACCTCCGTGCCAAAGCATGTAGGACCCGCTTGGTTGGTAGCGAGGGCCAGGTAAAAACGTCGCGAGCTGCAGTCTTTGAGTTCGGTATCTGAGACACGCTGCGTCGACGCGCATTACCGAGTAGTAGGGTTTTACCTGAAGTTTTACCTGGCCGCGCTAATGGCGATTGAGTTCAGGTAAAAGAAAAGGCCTATGTGATTCATAGGCCTTTGTCTTTTATGGAGTTATATTTGGTGGGCGCGGCTGGGTTCGAACCAGCGACCCCTGCCGTGTGAAGGCAGTGCTCTCCCACTGAGCTACGCGCCCCTCGAGTGAGGAGCCAGCATATTAGTTTCCCGGTAACGACTGGTCAATCCGGGTGGGACTGATAGAATTGCGCGCTTCGCAATCTCTGTTGTTTCTCCATGGCAATCAAAACTCGCTTCGCCCCCAGTCCAACCGGCTATCTGCACGTCGGTGGTGCCCGCACGGCACTGTTTTCCTGGCTTTATGCACGACGTAATGGCGGCATATTCGTCCTCCGCGTAGAAGACACGGATTTAGAGCGGTCTACCGAAGACTCGGTGAACGCCATTCTGGATGCCATGGCCTGGTTGGGGCTGGACTATGACGAGGGTCCCTTCTACCAGACCCAGCGTTTCGATCGTTACAACGAGGTGATCGATCAGCTGCTGGATTCGGGCCAGGCCTACCGCTGCACCTGCTCTAAGGATCGCCTGGATATCCTGCGTGCACAGCAGATGGCGAACAAACAAAAGCCGAGATATGACGGTCATTGCAGACATCTTGAAGTCGATCCGGGCGCGCCCCATGTGGTTCGCTTTCGAAACCCGCAGGAGGGAGGGGTTGTCATCAACGATCTGGTCCGCGGTGAGATCGTGGTGTCCAACAGTGAGCTGGACGATCTGATCATCCGTCGTACGGACGGTTCACCGACCTACAACCTTTCCGTGGTGGTCGACGATCATGACATGGGTATCACCCAGGTGATCCGTGGTGACGACCATATCAACAACACGCCGCGCCAGATCAATATGATGCAGGCGATGGGTTGGACGATCCCTGAGTTCGCGCACCTTCCGATGATTCTCGGTGACGATGGCGCCCGTCTTTCCAAACGTCACGGTGCGGTCAGCGTCATGCAGTACAAAGAAGACGGCTTTCTCCCTGAAGCGCTGCTCAATTACCTCGTTCGCCTGGGCTGGTCCCACGGCGATCAGGAGCTGTTCACCCGTGAGGAAATGATTGCACTGTTTGAACTCGGCGCAGTCAATCGCGCACCCTCGGCGTTCAATACCGAGAAACTGATCTGGGTGAATCAGCAATACATAAAGGCAGCTGAACCGACGGTTCTCGCCGGGCTGGTGAGGGAGTTCATGGAGGCCGACGGTATTGATACTTCAACGGGGCCTGATCTTGCCGCCGTTGTTGATGCGCAGCGCGAAAGGGCAGGGACACTGGTCGAGCTTGCAGAACTCTGTCGCTTCTATTACCAGGACTTTGATGAATACTCCGCATCCGCAAGCAAGAAGGCGTTCAAGGGCGATGCCGACGTGGCCCTGAGCTTCGTGCGTGGCAAGCTGGAGGCACTGGATGAATGGAAGCGCGAATCCATTCATCAATGCGTGGCGGATGCCGTAACCGAACTTGAGGTTGGATTCGGCAAGGTGGCGATGCCGCTGCGCGTTGCGGTTACGGGTGGGGCTCCCTCGCCGGACCTCGATCTCACGGTGTTTCTTGTTGGCAGGCAGGCTACGCTGCGACGGATCGATCGTGCTGTTTCTTATATCCAAAGTCAGGGCTGAGGCCCTTCAACGCTTTCACCGATGGACATAGACGCGTAATGAGCGGCATAGAAAACAACCCGAAGAATTTCATTCGACAGATCATCGACCAGGACTTGGAGACTGGAAAGCACAAGACTGTGCATACACGGTTTCCGCCGGAACCGAATGGTTATCTGCACATCGGACATGCAAAATCGATTGTTCTGAATTTCGGGATCGCCGAGGATTATCCCGGCAGCTGCAATCTGCGCTTCGATGATACAAATCCGGCCAAGGAGGAGGAGGAGTTTGTCGAGGCGATCAAGCAGGATGTGCATTGGCTCGGTTATTCCTGGGACGAGCTGCGGTTTGCGTCCGACTATTTCCAGCAGCTATTCGATTATGCCGTTGAGCTGATCGAGGCGGGCAAGGCTTTCGTCTGTGATCTGACGCCGGAACAGGTGCGGGATTATCGTGGCACTCTGACCCAGCCCGGAAAGCCGAGCCCTTATCGAGACCGTCCGATCGAAGAGAATCTGGACCTGTTTAAGCGCATGCGAGCCGGCGAGTTTCCTGATGGCAGCCGAACCCTGCGTGCCCGAATCGATATGGCCTCGCCGAATATCAACATGCGGGATCCTGCCATCTATCGAATCCGCCATGGCCTGATTCATCATCAGACGGGAGCGGAATGGTGTATCTATCCCATGTACGACTATACGCATCCGATCTCGGATGCGATCGAGGGGATCACCCACTCGCTGTGCACCCTGGAGTTTGAGGATCATCGCCCTCTGTATGACTGGGTGTTGGATAACATCAGCATCGGGTGCCATCCCCGCCAGATCGAGTTTTCCCGACTCAATCTGGAATACACGGTAATGAGCAAACGCATGCTTACCCAGCTGGTGCAGGAGAAGCGCGTGTCGGGTTGGGATGATCCCAGGATGCCGACGGTGGCCGGCCTGCGCCGACGCGGATATACGGCGGAATCGATCAGGAGCTTCTGTGAAGCGATCGGGGTGACCAAATCGGAAGGTACGGTCGAGATGGGCGTTCTGGAAAACAGCATACGATCCCACCTCGATACTATCGCGCCACGCAGGATGGCCGTGCTGGATCCGCTCAAGGTGGTGATCAGCAACTTTCCCAAAGATGCGACCGAGGTGCTGCAGGCCAGCAATCACCCAAAGGATGAGTCGATGGGGAGTCGTGAACTGGTGTTGGGCCCTGAGGTCTATATCGACCGGGCTGATTTTCGTGAACAGGCGAACAAGAAGTACAAGCGCCTGGTGCTCGGTGGCGAGGTGCGCCTGAGAAATGCCTATGTGATTCGTTGCGACGAGGCCATCAAGGATGCAGACGGAAATATCCTGGAATTGCGCTGCAGTTATGATCCCGACACCCTGGGCAGGAATCCGGAAGGCCGCAAGGTCAGGGGCGTCATCCACTGGGTTTCCACGAGCCTGGGCCAAAAGGCGGAGGTTCGTCTCTATGACCGCCTGTTCAAATCGCCGGAGCCGGGCAAGGGCGGGGATTTTCTCGATGATCTGAACCCCGAATCACTATGTACATTGCATGACTGTGTGGTGGAGCCGGGCCTGGCTGACGCGGCTGCCGGAGCGAAATTCCAGTTCGAGCGTGAGGGCTATTTCTGCGTCGATAGTGAAGACAGCAAGCCTGGTCAACTGGTGTTCAACCGGATCGTGTCACTGCGGGATTCCTGGGGCAAAAGCGATGCTGGTTGAAGCCCGGGAATCGGTAAAAAAATCCCTGAAATGCTGGACAAGGCCAGGAGGCTTGAATATTATACGCGCCTCGTTTGAGGGGCCATAGCTCAGCTGGGAGAGCGCAACACTGGCAGTGTTGAGGTCGGCGGTTCGATCCCGCCTGGCTCCACCAAAATTTAAGTTTTACGTCCCGTTCGTCTAGAGGCCTAGGACATCGCCCTTTCACGGCGACGACAGGGGTTCGACTCCCCTACGGGACGCCAACATCAAACCCTGCACTTTGAGTGCGGGGTTTTCTTTTTGGAGGTGGGGTGCCGTCCGTCCGACAAGTGGATGTCAGCGGCGTTGCACCTGGATTGTCCGGATCAGCCGGGTTTGTCCGTCGGCGGTGGGGAGGCAGGCTTGGGTTCTCCCGAACCCGCAGCACCGGCACCATCATCGATAGGGGCAGCTGCACGGTAACGTTGGGCCCGTATCAGGATGCCGAGCCTGGGATGGTCGACATAATGCAGTTCATCACTTCGCATCCGCCGGTGTAATTTGATGCGGTAGGGTTGGGACGAAACCGCATCACGCAAAATCAGGTCGGTGTCCAGGTGCAGGTAGCGGCCCTGACTCATCCTAATGAGCCCGCTGAGCCTTCCGCCGCCGATCCAGAACCAGGTGTTGCTTTTCCTGCCGCGTGTCTCCTGCCGCCATGCCAGATGGTCGTGGACAATCATGCCTTTCTTTTTCAGCGTATAGACGCTTGGCCCAAGGGTCTTTGCCGAGGCAGGCAAGAGCGTGGCGCCGCCACTCGCACCGGCCGAATTGAGGCGGCCTATCGCGATGGAGGGGTCGGGCTCGCCGGGCTCAGGCTCCCAGAATTCGTTTGCACCGCCATCAGGACGTTCGAACACGACGATCTCAAAATCGTATATGTCAGCCTGGGCGGCCGCCGGCGCGACAAGACAAAGAAACACAAGCAGGATCCTGTGGATCCCGGCACTGATCGGGTTCATGTTCATACCGCGCCAGTTCACTGTATACCGAGCAATTGGTCAAGTATGGCTTTCACGGACACAACGCGCTGCTGCGGATCCGAAAGATCCGCAGAAAACTTGAGTTTGTCTGCGCCATCCAGCTTGAATTCACTGGGTCTTGTCTGGATGAGGCTTATCAGGCGCATCGCATCGAACTTGGGTTCGGTATCGAAGTGCAGTTTGCCGCCGGCCGGGCCTGCCTCGATCTTACGTATACCGAATGGCTGGGCATGCAGTTTGAGTTCCGTGACATCGAACAGGTTACTGGCGGATTCCGGCAGCAGCCCGAACCGATCGATCATCTCGACCTTGAGCTCGCGCAGTTCCTCGCTGGATTCGGCTGAGGCAATCCGTTTGTATTGGATCAGTCGGACGTGGACGTCGGGCAGGTAGTCTTCCGGCAGCAGCGCGGGTATGTGAAGGTCAACCTCGGTGCCGTGGTCGAGCGGGCGGTCGAGCTCGGGTTGCCGTCCGGCTCGAATGGCCTGTACGGCGCGTTCGAGCATCTCGGTATAGAGTGTAAAGCCGATCTCGTGGATCTGACCGCTCTGTTCGTCTCCAAGCAGTTCGCCGGCGCCCCGAATCTCCAGGTCGTGGGTGGCAAGGGTGAAACCCGCACCCAGTTCTTCAAGTGACTCGATGGCCTCGAGCCGCTTGCGCGCATCGGCGGTCATTACCTTTGGTGGTGGTGAGATCAGATAGGCGTATGCACGATGGTGAGAACGGCCGACGCGTCCGCGCAGCTGGTGCAGTTGTGCCAGTCCGAGCTTGTCGGCCCGGTCAATGATGATGGTGTTGGCGCTGGGGACATCGATGCCGCTCTCGATAATGGTGGTGCACACCAGGATATTGAATCGCTGGTGATAAAAATCGCGCATGATGCGTTCGAGGTCGCGCTCGCGCATCTGACCGTGCGCAATCTCGACCCGAGATCCAGGCACCAGTTCGGCGATCTTCGCCGCGGTTTTTTCTATCGTCGCGATATCGTTGTGCAACAGGTAGACCTGTCCGCCGCGATTGATTTCACGCTGGCAGGCCTCGCGAATCAGCACATCATTCCATTGATTCACGAACGTCTTGATCGGATGGCGTGCAGCAGGCGGGGTCGAGATGATCGACAGGTCACGCAAGCCGGACATGGCCATGTTCAATGTGCGCGGGATCGGGGTGGCGGTCAGGGTCAGGATATCGACTTCCGCACGCAGGGCTTTCAATCGCTCTTTGTGACGCACACCGAATCGATGCTCTTCGTCTACGATAACCAGGCCCAGATCCTTGAAACTGATACCCTGACCAAGCAGTTTATGGGTGCCGACAACGATATCGAGTGTTCCGTCCTTCAGGCCCTTCAAAACCTGATTGGTTTCCCGGGCTGAACGAAAACGCGACAGGCTTTCAATCTTGAACGGCCAGTCGGCAAAACGGTCGGAAAAGTTCTGATAATGCTGCTGTGCGAGGAGTGTCGTAGGCACAAGAACAACCACCTGTTTGCCTGCATTGGCGGCAAAGAAGGCGGCCCGCATCGCGACCTCGGTTTTTCCAAATCCAACGTCGCCGCAGACCACGCGGTCCATCGGTTTCGTCGAGGTCATGTCGGCGAGAATGGCCTTGATTGACTCGTCCTGATCCGGCGTCTCTTCGAACTCGAAGTCGGCCGCAAACTGGCGGTAGTCGTCTTCGGGAAGCGGCAGCGCCGTCCCTCTGCGTGCCTCTCTGCGTGCATAGATATCGAGCAGTTCTGCTGCCACGTCATGGACTTTTTCGGCTGCGCGCTTGCGCGCTTTTTCCCATTGGTCACTGCCGAGTCGGTGCAGTGGCGCAGATTCCGGTGATGCACCGGTGTAGCGGCTGATAAGGTTCAGAGACGAGACGGGCACGTACAGCTTGTCACCCCGGGCGTACTCCAGGGTGAGAAACTCGTTCTTGGCACCACCGATCTCGAGCGTCTGCAGACCGAGAAAACGACCGACTCCATGTTCCTCGTGCACGACAGGGGCGCCGCCCGTGAGTTCGGCAAGGTTGCGTATGATCTGGTCAGGGTCCTGACCTTTTCGGCGCCGCCTCTGTTTGACACGTTCGCCAAGCAGCAGTGCCTCGGGAATGACCAGCAGTGCATCCTGCGTCAGCCAGAGGCCCGATTCGAGCGGTGCAACCGTTATACAGGGTGAGTTGTCGCCGGCAACAAAATCGTGCCAGGTCTCGCAATAACTCGGGCGAATATCGAAAGGGTGCAGGGTTTCCAGCAGGGCCTCCCGCCGGCCGGTGGTTTCGGCCACGAACAGGACCCGTGCGCCGGCCGCGTGAAGGGTGTCCTGCAGGGCCTGCGCCGGATTTGCGGCTTTGGCACGCATGCCAAGTGCCGGCAGAGGTCTGCTGGGCAGGTCGAAACAATGCTCAGAAGAAGTCTGGCAATCAGCGCTGCCAGGCTGAAATTCAACCCGGCAGTGTGTCGCGATGCGAGCCGCCAGCTGGTCCGGATCGAGATAAAGCGAGGATGGCGGCAACAGCGGGCGTTCGAGGTCGTACCGGCGTTGCTCGTAACGCTCTTCGACGCTGTCGAAAAAGTGCCTGGCCTCTTCGTTCAGTTTGCGGTCGTACACGACAAGGCTGGACGAAGGTACGTAATCAAACAGGGTTGTCGTGTGCTCGAAAAAAAGCGGGAGGTAATACTCGATGCCTCCCGGAAACTGCGATTCGCTTACGCCACGGTAGATCAGGCTGCGCTGCGGATCCCCCTCTATCTGTTCCCGATAGGCCTTGCGAAAACGCGCGATGGCCGGCTCATCGACGGGGAACTCGCGTGCCGGCAGCATCGAGATCTGGCTGATCTTTTCGTTGGTGCGCTGTGATTCCGGATCGAACACCCGGATGGAGTCGATCTCACGGTCAAGCAGGTCGACACGGAATGGCCAGTCGCTGCCCATGGGGAACAGATCGATCAGAGAGCCGCGCACAGCAAATTCCCCGTGCGTCATCACCTGTGATACACATTGGTAGCCTGCGGTCTCCAGACGCTGACGAAATGCGTCGAGATCGAGATCGTCGCCAACCTTCAGCAACAGGCTGTTCGCGTCCAGAAATGCTTCCGGCAGCAGGCGCTGCATCAGCGTGGCCACTGGCGCCACAATGACGCCACGCTTGAGTCTTCGCAGCCGATGGAGCGTCAGCAGCCGTTGGGATACCAGCTCGGGCAGGGGTGAGAACACGTCATAGGGCAAGGTTTCCCAATCCGGAAAATTCAGAATCTCGGTCGACTGGTCGTCGAGAAAGAAACGAATCTCATCTGTCAGGCGGGCAGCAGCCTGCACATCGGCGGTGACGACCAGCAGAGGTGATGTGGCCTGACTTACGGCACGCGCGATGGCGTAACCGACCGCTCCGCCAACGCAATTTCCCCAATGCGCGGGCTCTGCGTGGGATTTGGGTAAGAGGGGTGCTGCGGAATTCACGAATCTTTGCTGGTTGTCGGGGGAAATCCGGCATTTTCTCACAACCCTGTCCGCGTGGCAGGATCAATTCCGCTGAACCCTCGCGAAACGGGGGTGCCGCGCGATATGTTGGGCGACGGCGCTTAGCGGAGCTCCTCGGTCGTGAAGATCTTCTCCCGGATCTGCGGTATTACCAGGCCATGACCCTTTTGTTGCCAATGCGCGATCTCTGTTATTGCGGAAGGCACGACATTGACGAAATCCTGAAAAGTGTCTGCCGTGTAGCCGAAATCCTCCGCTGCCAGGGCGCAGACCTGAAACTGCACGCCCAGGCTGGCGTAATAGCGCATCCGTTCGACGCTTTCTTTGTATTTGTCGTAGTTGTGTTTGGCGAGGGTGACGATCTCGGTACCGTGGATCACCACGACGATCCCCATGAACTCCGGAGCCAGATTGTATGGTTCCTCCATCAGGGGATTCATGTATGAGCGGACCCAGTAGAGTCCGCTGCTGATATGGCGTGGATCCGCGAAGAAGAAGTCGAAGACGACCTTGGGTTCTTCGTATTCCGGATACACGGTCTTTGCGGCCTGTGTCTTTGCGGCCACTAACGAGAACAACAAGGCTAGTATCAGCGATCGGTACATGATCTTCTCCCTATCAAGCCGCGTGCTCCCCGGTTAGGGCTGGGGCACCTTCCTGAACAATAGCACCAAGCGGCCTTATGGCCGCCGGTGAGTGACGTAAACGGGAATATTCTCGGAAAGCCCCGCTATCAGGGGCTATGTCGGGTATTCAGGACTTTGGCTTTACACTGGTCAGGCCAAGGATTTCCCAGTCCTGCATGCCACCCCGATACCACTTGATCTTGTGCGCCGGATAACCGAATCGCAACAGGTTGCTGATATTGTTGGGGGACTGACCGCACCACACGCCGTTGCAGAACAAGATCAGCGTCTTGGCGTCATCGAAGTTCCACAGGCCCTCCATCTCCCTGGCTCCAAACTGGCCGGTAAGGAGTTCGCTGACCGAGATCGGGTCCGCTCCTTTAGACGGGTTAAGCTTGGTCCAGGGGATGTTCACAGATCCGGGTATGGTTCCCTTGGCCACCCAGTCCGGGGTGCGCGAATCGATCAGCACGATGCTCTCATCGCCTGCCGCCATCTTTTTCAGGTAGTCGATGATTTCCAGCTCTCCGATGGTCTCAACGCCAGGCGAAAGAAGCATGGGTTGGATACAGAACGGGGGGCATCTACGAGAAGTCTTGGCGAATGCCGGATTCACCGTCGCGGATTGGTTCTGATTGCGCATGATGGTGACTTTCTCACCGTTTAGCGTGCCCTCGAACTTGTCCATCGAACGGCTGATACCTACGGCCAAATCCGCTGCAGATGTATTACCGACGAGTACGACGGCCAAAACGGCAACGGCGGCAGAGGTAATCTTGTTCAATTTCATCCTCGCTTTTCCTCCTACATGGATATCTTGTCGAGTTGTTGTGTTTGATTTTGTCCGACTTTCAAGCTGACCGCTTCGCATTTGACCGATCGGCTGTCTCGCAGCTTACTCACATTCGGGTTCTTCATCACCCGAGCCCTGCTTTTTGTCTTTTTTCGAGGCTCTCTGCAGCCTGTCCCGCAGGCGATGACGGTACCGGCAATCGCACACCATGTTTTTGACGCCTGTCAGGATGGTCTCAAATATAGTCCAAGCCGGATTATCTTTCTACTTGAAAAAACAGGTGTAAACAATTGTTTTATAGTATGTTGTTACCTGTAACTGGCAGATTGGCGCTCAATCCAGGAAGCGTTTGCCAAGTCCCTGGTAGGCATCGATACGGCGGTCGCGAAGAAACGGCCAGGTCCTGCGGACGGTTTCGCTTCGTCCGACGTCTACTTCAACCAGCAAAACCTCGGGTTGTTCTTGTGCGCGTGCAAGCCATTCACCCTGGGGGCCGCAAACAAACGAGCTTCCCCAGAATTGGATGCCGGGCTCACCCGCTTGCGGAGAGGCCTCGAACCCAACCCGATTGCAGCACAAAACGGGTATGCCATTGGCGACCGCGTGGGCACGCTGGATGGTCAGCCAGGCTTCCCTCTGTCGCTCGCGCTCCTCGGGATCATCGTGCATATCCCAGCCGATCGCGGTCGGATAGAGCAACAACTCCGCACCTGCCAGCGCCATCAGTCGCGCCGCCTCCGGAAACCATTGGTCCCAGCATATGAGCACACCGAGTCGGCCGAGCGAGGTGTCGATTGGCCGGAACCCCTGGTCACCCGGCGTGAAATAATATTTCTCGTAGAAGCCCGGATCGTCAGGTATGTGCATCTTGCGGTAACTGCCAGCCAGGCTGCCGTCACTTTCCAGGACCACGGCTGTGTTGTGATACAGGCCGGTTGCGCGGCGCTCGAACACAGAGCCGACGATCACCACCCCATGGCGCTTCGCCAGCATGCCCAACCGCTCGGTGCTGGGTCCGGGAATGGTTTCGGCCAGTTCGAAACTGGCCAGGTCTTCACGTTGGCAGAAGTAGGGGCCGTTATGCAGTTCCTGCAGCAGGATCAGTTTGGCGCCCTGTTCCGCTGCGGCGGCGATTTCGTCGCCGATGTAATCCAGATTGGCCTCCGCGCCGCCCTGATTTTGATGCTGGAGCAGGGCAGCGCGTATCGCTGTCTTGTTCATGCGGCAATGAATCCCCGGCCGTCATGTAGTGCGACCTGTTCGGGAAACTGCATGGTAAGGCAGTGCAGGCTGCCGTTTTGCTGAATGATCTGCCGACAGTCGATGGTCACGATCTCGCGGTCGGGAAATGCCTCCTGGATTATGGCTTTGGCCTCATCGTCCTGAGGGACACCGTAGGTCGGCAGCAGCACGGCACGATTGATAATCAGAAAGTTTGCGTAAGTTGCCGGAAGGCGGCGGCCGTTCCGGTCCAGGTGGATACCGGGGAAAGGCAGGGGCATCAGCCGGTAAGGGCTGCCGTCGGCGGCTCTGAACGAGCGCAGTTGCCCGGCCATTGCAGCAAGGCCGGCATGATCGCTGTCGCCTGGTGGTGCCGTCGCATAAAGAATGGTCTGCGGATCTGCAAACCGCGCAAGTGTATCGATATGGCCATCGGTATCGTCCCCGCTGATGCTGGCCATGGTCCAGCCAGAGGAAACGTTCGAGACCCAGCCGGTTTTCCAGCGCATATTCGATTGTCTGCTGGTCCTTCCCCGGGTTCCGGTGCTCGCCAATCAGTGATGAACGGGTGGCCAGAAGGGTGCCGGATCCATCCGTTTCGATCGCGCCGCCTTCCAGTACCAGGTCGTGGTTCCGCATTGGGGTATTGCCGAAGGCGTGCTGGGTCTGAAGGTGCCGTGTGATGGCCGAATCGAGCGCGGCCTCGAATCTGCCGCCCCAGCCGTTGAATACGAAATCGTTCAGCAGGGGGGCATCGCCGACCAGGGTGGTCAGGGGGCCATGGTCGCGGGCCCAGCTGTCATTGCTGTCCGCAACGCAGAAGAGCAGATTGGCCATCTGCACACCGCTGTCGCTCAGCAGCGCACGGATGGTCGCCACGTGCCTGTGTGAACGACAGACTGAGAGTAATGTCTCCCTCTCCGCGATTGCCATACCGATATCGGCGAAGACGGGATATAGGGTCTCGAGCGAATCGGACCAGTCGGTATCTTCGTGTGGCCAGGTGATCATTACCCCGGACTGGGGTTCCCATTCGGCAGGGAGTCGACCCCGGGGCTCGGAGATCATGCGGGCTTCAGGCGCAGGCCGCTAACGATGAACCACCACGTCGATCACATGTTCATGCTCGAAATACACGGTATACGCCGGATAGACCCAGCGCGTAATCGGAGGATCGCCGATCGCCGCCTTCGCGCTTTCGGGTTCTCCGAACTGGCCCTTGACGACGGTCATGCTCGAACCGCGGTGTGGACGTGGCACCCCGGACGCACTGTTTGGAGGCACCGCGCTGATCGAGTCCATCAGCAAAACATCGGCCTGAGCCGTCGTGGTCACAGCGGCCAGAAGCGCCAGTGCCAAACCAGGTCCTTTCATCTTGAACTCCCGCGTAACATTGCAATCGAAACAGGTGTTACATCATCCGCAAATTTGCTTTGCCGAACGATATTTCACCCCGTGCTTTGAGTTTAACCATGAAATCACACAGTACAAACCATGCAGGGACGATTTCGGCCCGGATGATGCGCGCTTTGTGATTTAATTCGCTCATGTACCATCCGCTTTCCCTGTTTGTCGGGCTACGCTACACGCGATCACGCCGACGTAATCACTTTATTTCCTTTATTTCGCTGATATCGACGCTCGGCATCGCGCTGGGGGTGGTCGTTTTGATCACCGTGCTGTCGGTAATGAACGGGTTTCACAAAGAGGTCCGCGAGCGCATCCTCGGTATGGCTTCGCACGGGGATGTTCAGGCGCTCGATGGGCGCATGACGGACTGGCGGCAGGCCATGGACCAGGCCAGGGAACACCCGCGGGTGCTCGGTGCCGCCCCTTATATCGAGGGCCAGGCGATGCTCAGTCACCGCCGCGAGGTTACCGGTGCCATCGTGCGTGGCGTGGACCCCGAGTTCGAGTCGCAGGTGGTCGATGTTGCGGAACACATGGTGTCGGGATCACTGTCAGACCTCCAGGCCGGTGAGTTTCGGATAATTCTGGGCCGCGAGCTCGCCAATGTGCTCGGTGTGGCGGTGGGTGACAAGGTCACGGTGATCGTCCCACAGATCACGGTGACCGTGGCGGGCAGTATGCCGCGCCTCAAGCGCTTCACGGTATCGGGTATCTTCGAAGTCGGTATGGGCGAGTACGACCGCGGTGTCGCGATGGTGAATATCCGCGATGCGGCACTGTTGCAGCAACTCGATGACGCCGTTACGGGAGTGCGATTACGACTCGATGACGTATGGATGGCCCGTCAGGTGAGTTTCGAGCTCGCGGAGTCTCTCAAGGGGCGCTACCGGGTCCTCAACTGGACCGACTACCACCGCAATTTCTTCGCCGCGCTGAAGATGGAAAAACGCATGATGGGCCTGCTGCTTTTCTTCATCGTGGTCATCGCGGCCTTCAATATCGTCTCGACCCTGGTCATGATGGTGGTGGACAAACAGAGCGATATCGCGATCCTCAAGACCTTTGGTGCCTCGCCTGGCCAGGTAATGCGGATATTCATCGTGCAGGGGGCGACCCTGGGGGCCATCGGAACACTGGTCGGGGTTGTCGCCGGGCTGGCGTTGGCCCTGAACATCGAATCGGTAGTCGCGGCGGTTGAGCAGGTGTTTGGAATCCAGTTCATCGACCCGAGCATCTATTACATCGCCAAGTTGCCGTCTGATGTGCAGATCGGCGATGTCGTTCTGGTCGGCATCGGCTCTTTCATGTTGAGCCTTCTGATGACCCTGGCACCCGCGTGGCGCGCCTACCGCACACAACCGGCCGAGGCTTTGCGCTATGAGTAGCGCCTGCGTGCTTGCCTGTCACGCGCTGAGCAAGTCCTTCGAAACGGGTCCCGAGCCGGTGAAGGTTCTGGAGAACCTGGCTTTCGAACTCGAGCGCGGCGAGCAGGTGGCAATCGTTGGGGCCTCCGGGTCGGGTAAGAGCACGCTGATGCACTGTCTCGGTGGCCTCGATCTGCCGACCGCCGGCGAGGTCATGCTGCTGGGCCGGCCATTCAGCACACTGGATGAAAAGAAACGCGGCGCGGCACGCAACCGGGCCATCGGTTTCGTTTATCAGTTTCACCACCTGCTTCCGGAGTTCAGCGCACTGGAAAACGTCGCCATGCCACTGTTGATCAGCGGCATATCCGCCGCCGAGGCCACCGCACGTGCCATGGCCCTGCTGGAGCGGGTCGGCCTCGGGTCCCGGGTCAGGCACAAGCCGGGGGAACTCTCGGGCGGCGAGCGTCAGCGGACCGCGATGGCCCGCGCGCTGGTGGCCAACCCGGCCTGTGTGCTCGCTGATGAGCCGACGGGCAATCTCGATCGGCAGACCGCAGAATCGGTCTACGATCTGCTGCTGGAGCTGAACCGCGAGCAGGGGACGAGTTTCGTGATCGTGACCCATGACCTCGAACTGGCTGCGCGGATGGACCGCATCCTGACCCTGCGGGATGGCAGCCTGCACCCGAGCTTAGCGCGGCCTTGGCCTTGGCTTTGAGCCTTCTCTGCACCCTTTCCCGGTAGTGCTTGAGCACATGCCAGCGCCAATACAGGCGCATGGCGCAATAACCCAGCGACGCGAGCAGAATTCCCAGCACCAGGCTACCCAGATACAGCGGTTTCCAGATGGTGTTGAGTTCCGCGCCGATCCATTCCACGGACATCTGGAACTCGCCCGCGTCGGCGGGCTTGCCCAACAGCCAGGTACCAATCAGGTAGCCGACGTAAAAAATCGCCGGCATGGTGATCGGGTTGGTCAGCCAGACCAGGGCGACAGAAATCGGGAGATTGATGCGAAACAGCACCGCTGTGAAAGCGGCGGCAAGCATCTGCATTGGCATCGGGATCATGGCCCAGAACAGGCCGGCAGCGACTCCCCCCGAGACCGAATACCGGTTCAGATGCCACAGGTTTGCGTCATGCAGCCAGTCGCCAAGGTGCCGAAGGTGTTTGTGTTTCTTCAGCACGGCGGGGTCTGGCGTATAACGTTTGATCAGGTGTCTGGGCATCGACGTTATTTTCGTTGATCGCTCCACAATTGAAGCACGCTTGCTGCTCCTTTACTACGGCGGTAGCGGCACCGGTTTCTTCAGCAATCGCAATGACAATCGACGCTCAGTGACAGCCAGCAGGCGGCGTTGTGCTAAGTTAGTAGCGGTGGCTGGAGGTCACCCGGAAGCCCGAAAAATCAGGCCTGGACCGATCTGTCGATGCCTGCCGCCAGGGCCGGAGGCCTTTAAATATCCCAATCGCGTTCCATGGAGGGAATGTGCTGCGGTTTTCCGTTTTTTTTGCGCTGGGCGCGCTGGCGTTCCATCAACTTTCCTGGTTGCCCGATTGGCCGTGGCTGGCGTTTGTGCCGGTTCTGGCGATGGCCCTCTGGTCATCGCGTCGTCTGCGACCGGCACTTTCACTGCTGGCCGGTTTCGCCTGGTCTCATGCGTACGCGCTGATAACCCTTCCGCCCGATCTTCCCGATGACGGCAAGGTGTTGCGCCTCGAGTTGAGCGGGCGGGTGGTGTCGTTGCCCGATCGTTCGCGCGAAATGGTCCGGTTCATCTTCGAGGCAGATACCATCGAGGGCCTGGATGAGCCGCTGCAGGGATCCTGGCGCTTTCGGCTGAGCTGGCGTGATCCGCCCGAGATCGGTGTCGGCGAGGTCTGGCGGCTTCCCGTCCGGTTGCGTGCGGTGCACGGCTACGCCAGCCCAGGGGCATGGGATTACGAGGGCTGGCTGTATTGGCAGGGTGTGCGTTACAGGGGGTATGTCCTTGCCGAGGGCGGGCCTCGGCGCCTTCCCGGCAAACCCTGCTGCCGGTTGACCCGGCTGCGCGCGACGGTCAGCGCCGCTATCGATTCGGTCAATGCATCCGACTATGCGCGCGGTGTCATGCGCGCCATCACAGTCGGTGATCAGTCCGGCCTTTCGTCGGATGCAAAGGCCTTGTTCCGGGCCACCGGGACGAGCCACCTGATGGCCATATCCGGATTGCACATCGGCCTGCTTGCGGGCCTCGGGCTGTTGTCCGTGAGCTGGACCTGGCGTCGGATACCCGCGGTTTGCGCGCGCGTGCCGGCGCGGCTGGCGGGTGCGGTCGCGGGCCTGATGGTGGCCACCCTGTATGCCGCGCTGGCGGGTATGGGACTGCCGACTCAACGCGCACTCATCATGCTTGTGGTGTTTGCGCTGGCCGTGGTGCTGCGACGCGGGCACGACACGATGCACGCCCTCGCAACGGCCGCTGTCTGCGTCCTGCTGTGGCACCCGCCGTCCGTCGTATCGGCCGGATTCTGGCTGTCTTTCGGTGCTGTGGCCGCGATCCTGGCTGCCATTCCATGGACCCGGGGAAGGGCGGTCTGGTACCGGGCCGCCCAGGTTCAGCTGGCGATCACGCTGGCCCTTTGGCCGATCCTGATGGCGTTTGGCATGCCTGCCAGTGGGGTCGCACCCCTGGTCAATCTGATCCTGGTGCCGGTGTTCGGTCTTGTCCTCGTCCCGATGACGCTGCTGGGCGTCCTCCTGCTGCTTTCGGTCCCGGCGGCGGGGGAATGGACGTTGCGACAGCTGGGCGAACTCCTCGATCTGGTTCGATGGGGACTGGAAATGGTCGCCCGCCTGCCCATGCCGGATCTGGCTCTGTCCGGCCTGGGCATGCCGGAATTCGCGCTGCTGGTGCTTGCGGTCGGTCTGATACTGTCACCACCGGGTTTTCCCTTACGCTGGCTCGCGCTGCCCATGCTGGGTCTGCTCTGGCTGCCGCGCGCGACACAGCTGTCGCCGGGGGAGTTTGAAGTCCATCTGCTGGATATCGGCCAGGGGCTTGGCACGGTGGTCGAGACGCGTCGTCACACCCTGGTGTTCGACACCGGGCCGGAGTATCCCTCGGGGTTCTCCGCTGCCGCGGCCGTGATACAGCCTTTTCTCGCCAGGCGCGGCAGCAGGCAAATCGATCGATTGATCCTCAGTCACGGGGACAAGGATCACGCCGGAGGGGTCGCTTATCTGTTGTCGACTCTGGCGGTGAAAAAGGTGCAGTCAGGTGAGCCGGAACGGGTCGGCCATGGTGCCGAGCGGTGCGTGGCGGGCGAAAGTTGGCGCTGGGACGGTGTGGACTTCGAGTTTCTGCATCCCCCGTCCGAGCCGCGACTGTCCGGCAACGATGCCTCGTGCGTCCTGCGCATCTCCAATAGCGCCGGTTCGGTACTTTTCACAGGCGACATCGGCACAGGGGTCGAGCGCCTGCTGGTACAAAAAATGGCCGAAAAACTGGCAAGCCGGGCCGTGGTGGCGCCGCATCACGGCAGCCGGAGTTCATCCGGCGCGCAATTTGTCGCCGCAACCGCGCCTGTCTTTGTCCTTTATTCGACCGGATGGGCCAATCGTTACGGATTTCCCGCCCCGCAGGTTGCAGCGCGCTGGCGTGCCGCGGGGGCGATTGCACTGGACACCGCGCCCATGGGAACGATCGGCCTGCGGTTTTCAGCCGACGGAACCATTTCAGGCCCAACGGCACACCGACTCGGCAACAAACGCTTTTGGTGGCATGACAGCGGTTTAGCCGAACCCATGCATGCAGTATCATCCGACGATTGACCGGCGCATTCCCCTTGCGCCCCGGGTGTTCAGATTGGAGGAATTTCCGACGTGCTCGAACTTGTGAAAGCCGGTGGATGGCTGATGTGGCCGATCATCGCCTGTTCCGTGATCGCCATGGCGATCGTTGTCGAACGTCTGTGGATCTATCGCAGACGCAGGGTGCTGCCGACCAATCTGGTCGCACAGATCTGGCAACTGCATCAGAAGAACCAGCTCACCGCGGCGCATATCCAGACCGTGCGCAAGAGTTCCCCGCTCGGGCGCATCCTGGCCGCAGGGCTGATGAACCGGATGCACCCGCGTGAATTCATGAAGGAGGCGATCGAGGAAGAGGGCCGCCAGGTCGTACACGAACTCGAACGCTATCTGAACACCCTGGGCACCATTGCGAACATCTCCCCGCTGTTGGGGCTTCTGGGCACGGTGATCGGGATGATCAAGGTGTTTGCGGCGATCACCACCTCCGGGGTGGGCAACCCGTCGGTGCTGGCGGGCGGCATCTCCGAGGCGCTGATCACGACGGCGGCCGGCCTGTCGGTCGCCATTCCGGCAGTCATCTTTCACCGCTACCTCAGCGGCAAGGTCGACAGGATCGTCCTGAGCATGGAGGAGCAGGCCCTGAAGATGGTCGAGGTGATGCACGGGCAGAGGGAGCAGTGACGGTATGAATCTTCGCCCCCGCCGTGCCGAGCCGCCGCGTGTCGATATCACGCCGCTGATCGACGTCGTCTTCCTGATGCTGATCTTCTTCATGGTGTCGACGACTTTCGACAAGCAGACCCAGCTGAAAGTGGAACTGCCCTCGGCCTCCGCGACCCAGACAGAGGAAAAACCGCAGGACAAGATCGAGATCAAGATCGACGCAAAAGGGAATTTTTATGTCAACGAACGCGAGCTGGTGAAGCATGATGCCGATACCCTGCGTCGCACCATGCTCAAGATCGCCGATGGACGAGCTGACCTGCCGGTTATCGTATCCGGCGACCGCAGTGCGCCGCTGCAGTCGATGATGACCGTGCTGGACGTGGCCGCCCAGCTGGACATGGTGCATCTGAGCTTCGTCGCGCGCCAGACCGATCCCGACGCCGACGCCGAGTGACCGGACTTCGTCGGTGCCCCGCCTCGATCACTACTGGAATTCAGTCAACGGCGTATCCCTGCTGCTTTTGCCCTTGTCGCTGATCTTCGGCGCGGTCGCCGGGATCCGCCGCCTTGGCTACCGGCTGGGTGTTTTTCGAACACAGCGTTTTCCGGTCCCTGTGATCGTGGTGGGAAACATCACGGTCGGGGGCACCGGAAAGACGCCATTGGTTACCTGGCTGGCCCAGCATCTGCGACGCCATGGCTGGCGCCCGGGCATCGTTTCGCGCGGATACGGGGGCAAGGCCACGCACTGGCCGCAGCAGGTGCGGGCAGACAGTGATCCGGCCAGCGTGGGTGACGAGGCCGTGATGCTGGCGGCGCTCACCGGCTGCCCGATGTGCGTCGGCCCGGACCGGCCGGCCGCCGTGCAGGCCCTTTTGGCACACACCGACGCGAATATCGTGATCTCGGATGACGGTATGCAGCACTATGCCCTGGCCCGGGATCTGGAGATCGCGGTCATCGATGGTGAGCGAAGGCTGGGCAATGGCTTTCTGCTGCCTGCCGGCCCTCTGCGCGAGCCGAAATCACGACTGGACCGTGTCGATCTCGTGGTCGTGAACGGGCAGGGTCGGCGAAGGAGAGTTCTCGATGAAGCTGTTCCAGCCAATGCTGCGCTCGCTGGCCGGCGACAGCGAGCTGGATATTTCTGAACTGGCCGGTCGAGCCGTGCATGCGATCGCCGGCATCGGCAACCCGCAGCGTTTTTTTCAGTTGCTGACCCGACATGGTATCGAGGTCGAACCGCATCCGTTTCCCGATCACCACCCGTTTGATGCCGGAGACCTGGAGTTCGACGATGGTCTTCCGATTCTGATGACCGAGAAAGATGCGGTAAAATGCCGGCGTCTTCCGTGCCGAGACTGCTGGGTTGTGCATGTCGATGCCCAACCGGATGCCGGTTTCGTCCACCGCCTGAACATTGCTTTGAAGGACATTGTCGATGGACAAAAAACTGCTGGACATCCTGGTCTGCCCGATCTGTAAAGGCAAGCTGGTCTACAAGCCGAAGGTCGGCGAGCTGATCTGCAAGGTCGACCGACTCGCATTCCCGATCCGCGACGGCATCCCGGTGATGTTGGAGCAGGAGGCACGGGAACTGCCCGCCGACGAAGAAGTCACCGACTAGCCGACTATGACCGCATTCAGGGTTGTGATCCCGGCGCGTTACGCCTCACAGCGTCTGCCGGGGAAACCTTTGCTGGATATCGCCGGCAAGCCGATGATCCGGCACGTCTACGATCGTGCCTGCGAGAGCGGCGCAGAGGAGGTGGTGATCGCCACCGACGATGCACGCATCCAGGCCGCGGCGGGGCAGTTCACCGATCGGGTCTGCATGACCTCGAGCGAACACACCAGCGGCACGGATCGCATCGCCGAGGTGGTCCGGGTCCTGCAATGGCCCGACGACACCGTGGTGGTCAATCTGCAGGGCGATGAGCCCCTGATGCCACCGGCATTGCTGGCACAGGTGGCCGAGACACTCGAATCGCACGCCGAGTCTGACATGGCGACGCTGGCGGTCCCGTTGACCGACCCGGACCAGCTGTTCGATACCAATGCGGTCAAGGTCGTTGCCGATCGCAATGGCTACGCACTCTATTTCAGTCGTGCGACCATCCCCTGGAAGCGTGACCTGTTCGATACCGGGTGTCGCGGTGCAAACGCCCTGGCTGGAAGGCGTCTATCGACATCTGGGCATCTATGCGTACCGCGCGGGATTCCTTGGCGGCTATGCCAGCCTGCCGGTATCGCCGATCGAGCGCATGGAGTCGCTCGAACAGCTGCGGGTGTTGTGGAATGGCGGACGGATTGCCGTGGACGTGGCGGCGACTGACGCCGCCTGCCGGTGTCGATACGGCAGAGGATCTGGCGCGGGTGATCGAGGCCTTAAGCTGATCCTTTGGCCTGGCGTCCCTCGAGCAGTACCAGGATATCTTCGGAATAGGCCTCACCGCTGCGATCCGAGATACGCAGGGTGAGGGTGTCTTCCGCCCGTCGGTTCGGCATGCCGTAGGCGTTTCGCTGCAAGGCGCTGGGTTTGCAGTCTTTGCAGCGACGCAAGACCACGCTGTCGACATCACTCAGCACCTCGATCAGGACCCAGACCTCACCGAGGTAATCGAATGCATCTCCGATCAGAACCTGAAGTTTGCGGTGCAGGGTATCTGCGGTCATAAAACTCTCCGTCCCGATCGATTTTCGCAGAGCTTGAAGGCACTTGACGACAGGGTAGAGCGGCGCTCGCGAGAGCGGCCAGGCTCCATGAGTCGCCAAATGGGCGGTGTCAGACGGCTTTACAGTGTTTGTTGGGATCATGCAATGGGTTTTGATGCCTTGCACAAAAATCCGATACTCAGCGCTTAACCCTTTAATTCAGTTGGTTATGTGATGTCCCTCACAGTTTACGACTCTCGTTCCTCGAGCAAACAGCGCGGTCGGAAGAGGGAAACGACCGCTGTTGGATTGTCCAAAAACTTTACAACCTAACTTCACATCAATCTCTTGGACGCCAAGTGCATTTGGTGTTTTTTAATTAAAACAATAGCTTAAAAAACTGGCCCGATTTATGCGTCAAGGTTCCACCGTAAGGCGCGGCGACGTGTCTTCTAGAGGCGCTATGCGCAGAACAACAATCTTGGGACTACAAAAGCAGAGGTTATCTAAATGAATAAATTCAAACTAGTTACATTGTCGGCCGCAATTGCGCTGGCGCTCGGCGTGAGTTCGAGTGCTTACGCAGTTGAAGATAGCGCATTGTCTCTTACAGCACCTGCGTTGGCTGAATCAGACGACAACAACGTGTCTGACGACAGACAGCAGGCTACCGGAAACGGCAATGCCAATGACATGAGTTCGGCTCAGAACAACAGCGAGAACCAGGACAACGACGACAACAGGCAACAACATCGATAACACGAACGACAACGCCTCTGACGACTTCAACAAGAACAACGACGTAACCACTACCAACGTCAACGTCGGACAGCAACGACGACAGCCGTACCTACGACAATAACAACGATACGACGACGACCGACAGCAACGACGACAGCCGTACCTACGACAACAACAACGATACGACAACGACAACAACGGACAGCAACGACTCCAACGGTGCCAGAGACCAGGCTGGAGCCACCTACGACAACCAACGCGACACAATCGACAGCAACGACGACAGCCGCGACTACTCCGATAACAGCGAGCGGGAAGCGGGGGCGGAAGGGGATGGCAGTATTGCTGCCTATAACGGAAATGCCTCCGACGACAACAGCAACGACCAGGATACCGACTAACAAATCCACGGCCGCCCAGGATCAGGCCCTTGCAGTCGGCCTGAACGACAACGCGTTGACACTAGGTGGCGGCGCCTCCGCCAGCGGCGGTGATGCGACCGACGATCAGCAGAATGCCACCGGTTCGGGCAACGCCAACGACGATAGCACCATTAATAGCGACGGTATTGCCGATAATGCTAGTACCGCTGGTGACGACGGTGTCAATTCGGGAGCCGGCCTCGGTAACGACGAAGGTAATGCGGCTCAGGGTAGCGGTGTGGCTCAAGAAGACGGCAACCTGGCCCAAGGCAGTGGTGTGGCGCAAGAAGACGGCAACCTGGCCCAAGGCAGTGGTGTGGCGCAAGAGGACGGCAGCCTGGCCCAAGGCAGTGGTGTGGCGCAAGAGGACGGCGAAGTCGCTCAGGGCGCCAGCGTGGCGGTTGACGGCGACACCGATGCCCTGTCAAACGGCGGCAACGCGTCTGACGATACCGTGACCGGTGGTACGGGTAACGCCAATGATGGCGGTAATGTGAACGCTGATGGTATTGCCGACAATGCTAGTACCGCAGGTGACGACGGCGTTGCTTCGGGCACAGACACCATCGGTAACGACAGCGGCAGTGTCGCCCGTGATGGCGGCGTGGCTAACGACGATGGTGAGATTGCCAATGGTGGCAGTGTTGCCATGGACGACAGCACCACTGATGGTATTGCAATAGGTGACAACAGTGCCGCTGGCGATGACGGTGTGGCATCCGGTACGAGCAACCTCGCAACCGATGACAACGACGGCGAGATCGCCAACAACAGCTCGACTGTCAACGACAACGACAACAACTGCTGGTGAAATCGCTACCGGCAGTGCGACCCTGAACGATAAGATGACAGCAGCAGCAACAAGGGTGACAACCGCGACAATCAACCGCGGTAACTACCCGCAATGCCGCTGCCATGGCCGGATCGGCCTCTGCTATCGAGGGTGGTACTGCGACGGCTGACAACAGCGTCAACATCGAGTCGATATCGGAGATGTCGCTCAATGCGTCTGATCCTCGGCGGCCAGGTTACCAACAACAGGGTGAACTTCACGCCTTCAGGCGGTGATACCACCGAGGCGGGCAGAGGGCGATGCGGACAACGGTTCATTGGCCCGCGTCTACTACGATGCTGACAACACCATCCGCGGTTCGTACAACGGGTTCGCCGGTCAGGCTCTGACCGTACAGAACAGCGGTATGAACAGCCATGGTGCAGCAGCAGGTTAGCTTCCAGGGCAACATCAATGCGAACCAGGGTGCCGGCCAGTAACGGGAAAGGAAGGCTACGCAACGTAGCTAAGTGAAGCAGTACGACCGGCGGTTGCTCAGGCGACCGCCGGTCATCCCTTTCGAACGCATTGTTTGTTAGCTCAACAGACATGGGAGTCGGCCAATGAAACACAACCTGACCTTAGTGCTCGTGGTGTGCGCGCTGGGTCTCTCGCCGGGACTCAAGGCCGAGTCGACGGTGATTCAGGACGATTCGCTTCTGATGGAAGAGGCATTGAGTGAAGAAGCCCTTTCCGACCACCGGGGCGAGGGAACGGTCATCGGCATCGATGACATTAACCTCAACCACGCAGACCTGGACGCATATCATGCCAACAACTCGGTGAGCGGGATCTCGACGACGGGCAACAACTACATCAGTGGTTCTGCCTTCGTCGGTGCAAACGGTATGTTCACCACCATTCAGAACAGCGGCAACAACGTCCTGATCCAGAAAGCCACCATCGTTAACATCAACATGGAATGAGGCATGAGTGAGGGGCGTAATGGCAAACAGATGATTGGCCGGGTGCCGCTTCTGGTACTCGGCATCGTGATTCTGTTTGCTTATTCCTCACTCGCCTCGGCCCTTTCTCTTTTCGTGCCGACTCGGCTGGGTACCTTCAACACCGAGGTCGTCAGTTACAAAGAAGCAAAATTCAAGAGCATCATCCGACAGCAGTATGACTACAGCTGCGGGTCTGCCGCCGTCGCCTCATTGCTGTCCTATCACTACGAGGACCCCAAGTCCGAAATCGAAGTGTTCGAGGCGATGTGGAAGGATGGTGATCACGCGCTGATCAAGAAGCAGGGCTTCTCGCTGCTCGACATGAAGCGGTATCTCGAGAACAGAGGCTATAAGGCCGATGGATTTCGGCTGTCGCTGGACAAGTTGAAGGGCGTGGGCGTGCCGGCGATTACCCTGATCAACAACAACGGCTATATGCATTTTGTGGTCGTCAAGGGCGATTTCCGACAAACAGATACTCTTGGGCGACCCGGTGCTGGGTGTGCGCGTCATGCCGCGCGACAAGTTCGAAGAGCAGTGGAACAAAGGCATCATCTTTCTGATCAAGAATCAGGCGCAGATTGCGCGTGCCAGTTTCAATCGCGACGAAGAGTGGGGCACGATCGCCAAGGCCCCCACGCAATACGCCAAGTCGCTGACCGCGCGCTCGCTGGCCGATTTCAACCTGCTGATACCGGCCCACTCGGACTTCTGAGTCGGGGATACGGCCATGAACCAGCAAACCAGACGCCAAACCAGAGTCACCGCACTGATTGTTGCGGTCGCGCTGTTTGCAGCGCTGGCAGGGCAGGCCTCGCTGGCGGTATCCGGATCTGCAATCCCGCGTCTGTCGCTGGGTGATCGGTCCGTTTCGCAAACACAGGGACTCGGAGAACTTCAGCGTTCGCTCAGGCAACTGGCGGGATCAGTGGGTCGTGAGCATGAGGAGAGTCGCCTGGCTTCCAGCGAGCGGCTTCAGGCGGCCCTGACCCGGTTGAGTGCAAAAGAAACGCAGTCTGAACTGGTGTCGTCAGGACCGCGTCTAACCGGCGGCCGAGACAGGCGGCCGGTGCAGGATGAAGCGACTGCCTTTTCAGGTATCGTATCCAATCTGATGACGGCCTGGACCGGCATGGCGGCCGGCGAGACAAGGCCGGAAGCGGTGGACGTCAGGGCCGTGCGCCAGGCGATGAAGCGTTTCGATCTGGTCACCGATGCGATCGTCAGCGATACCTTCTCGCGGGTATTCCTTGGGCTTTCCGACATGGCCCCGTCGCTGTCTGATACTTCGATAAAGCATCCAAAGGTGGCCAAGGACGACCTGCGGGCCGAGGTCGTCAATGCGCGCATCGGTGCGGCATCGACATCATCGTTTACGCCATCCCTGGCCTACGAAGTACCGGCTTTGCGCCCGCCAAGAACGGTTGACGTCCAACCTGATATCGACGTTGTGCTGGATGCCGGCTCCGAGCAGATCGCCGGCCTGGCGACGCCGGTCGGTGAGGTCGCGCTGAGTGGCATGAATGCGGCGCCGGACAGCCCGTGGACGGATCCGCTTTCATCCGAAGAGCAGTACGCCATGGAAGAACAAGTCGATATGGATGAGATCGACATGGACGAACTGGGTGACGCCACGCTGGCCAGCCTGGAGTCTCCGGTCGATGCCGGCGAGCTGCAGGAGACCCGGGCGGGCTTCGTGCTCAATAACGGGGTTCATATCGATTTTGCGGTTACGCGCCTGACCTCGGTGGACGGCCTGGATCAGCTGCACACGCATTACCAACATGCCGCAGGGCCTGGATGCGGCGGCGCTCGGTCAGATCTCCGCCGGACAGGCCGGTAATGCGCGCGTGCTGTCGCCGAACGTCGGGTCGACGTTTACGCGTTATACAAAACAACCTCGATAACCAGCGGATCCTGGATGTCACGACGATTGACGTCGGTATCAGAAATTTCGGGCTGCGCAGCACCAATTTTATTCCACAGAGCCTGCAGGGCACGGGTGGCATGATCCCGGAATTGCAGCGCTAGCTGGATCTCAAACCCGTCAACGAATTGTATGCGGGCACGATACGCTCGGACTTGCTCGCGTGCTGCGGGACACGCTTGATCTCCCATGCCGGGCAATCAGAGTCGTTTTAGAAATTCAGATCTCGTGATTTCTGACCAAGGCGGTAAGGTGCCCGTTTTTTTACACCGGAATCTTGTCTTTGCATGGCATCTTCTTGAAAAGATGATATATTTCGGCCAATTGATCAGGAAACGCAGAAGTTCGCAATCATGTTGAAGAAATCGCTCCATACCCTGACCGCCCTGACACTGAGCACCTTCGTTGCGGGGGCCGGCGCCGCCTCTTCCGGCGACCAGTTCTCGGGGATCAAGCAGCAGCTCGCCGACGAGCAAAGGGCACTGAAATCCGAGGAACTCAAGAAGCTGATCGAGATCGAGCGGCAAAAGCTGACCGAGGGCCTGAAGCGCCTGGAGGAGCTGGAAGCCCGGGTCGAGCAGATGGATGGCGGCAAGCCTGCAACCAAGACGGCTGCAAAACCGAAGGCCAAGCCGAAAGTGGCGGCAGCCAAGCCGGCACCCAAGACAGCAGAAGGCAAAACGCGTCCTGTTGGCGAACAGCAAAAGGCCATGGCGCGTAAAGAGCAGGCACGAGAGGCGCAAAAGGTCGCTGCGCTGAGTGATGACGTGGCCGGTATCCTCACGCCACGCGGCACCCTGACGATCGAGCCATCGATCAAGTATGCGTCGACCTCAACCGACCGTGTGTTCCTCGAGGGCTTCGGTCCCCTTGTCCTGCCCGCTTTCTTCCTCGGTGTCATCGATATCCGTGAAACCGACCGCAAGACGGCGGTTGCCGCGGTAACCGCACGCTACGGTATCAACAACCGTCTGCAGGTGGAGGCCAAGGTCCCCTATGTCTACCGCGACGACAGCACACGCTCGCGACCGATCTCTCAGGCGCTGTTTTCCGACGACGTGTTCGATGCAGACGGCAACGGCATCGGCGACGTGGAGGTCGCGGTCGATTACCAGTTCACCGACGGCACGGGTGGCTGGCCCTTCGTGACCGGCAGTCTCCGGGTGAAGACGCCGACCGGGACGGATCCTTACGAGGTGGAAACCTACGATGTAGTCCCCCTGGATGAAAATGGTGACTGTTTTCAAGCGGATGACGGTGGCCTGCCTGATTCAGAAGTTCCCGAAGGAACTCGCCACGGGTACGGGTACCTGGAGTGTGCAACCGAGCGTCACCTTCCTGTATCCGACCGATCCGGCGGTGTTCTACGGCACCCTCGATTACAGCTTCAACCTGGAAGAAGACTTCGGCAGCGATGTGGGCGACATCGACCCGGGTGACGCGTTTGGCATCAGCGGCGGTATGGGATTCGGCATCAACGATCGTTCGTCGTTCAGCTTGGGTTTCTCGTACAAGCATGGCTTCGAGACGGAACAAAACGGGAGAGAGCTCAACGGGACCGACTATGACATCGGTCAGGTCCTGTTCGGTTATTCATTCCGCTGGTCGAATGACACCAACGTCAACCTGTCGGTGGGCGTCGGTGCGACAGACGATGCCCAGGATTTCGAGCTGACCCTGCGTGTACCGACGAACTTTGCGCTTTAAGGATTCTCAGACATGGCGAAGTATTCCGTTATCGTGTTGGCAGCATTACTCGCGGGTTGTGCGAGCCAACAAGGCCCCTCGGGCACCCAGAATCCTTCAGAGCATTGTCGCAGCCTCGGCCTGCAAGAGGGCACGGAAGACTTTCAGAACTGCGTCAGCAGGGATATTCAGGATACCTGCCTGTCGCGCGGCCTTCAGCCGGGCAGCCCGGAATATGCCGGTTGCGAGTCGAATCTGCGGGATGCCACTTTCCTGCGCCAGCAACTCCAGATGCGTGGCATGTGAAGCCATCTCGGCTGCTTAATCTGCTCATCAGACGTGGATAACAAGCGCTCCAGCCACTCGGCGGGTTCTATCCCGTAGAGCTGGTATTGCAGCAGCAAGAAGCCGCCAACGATCAGACCGCAAACCAGGACCAGCAAAATCATGCTTGTCCAGAAATAGCCGGGTTGCGGGACAGAGCGAGTCTCCGATTCATCCTTTGTCGATGCAGAGTCGGGCGATTTGCTCGATCTTTCCTGCTGAGCCTTTTGTAGGGATTCAAGTAACCTGGACATGGCGAATTCGTTACCTCAGCTCCCCGTTTCAGCGAGCTTGTTCTGCAGGAGTATGAGGGTACGGGGCCCCACGATGCCGTCCGGCGCCAGCCCCACTTTGCGCTGAAACTGCCTGACTCGCGCAACCAACGCTTCATCGTACACAGTGCCGATCGTGTTCGTGCCCTCGACCTTGTCGATCGCGCGACGCAGCCAGACGACCGACGGCCCCGACGCACCCTGTGCCAGGTAAGCGTCGATGTTCCCTGTCGTTTTCCACAACAGCAGAAAGTTTCCGTCCCATACATCACGCAGCGCATTCGCGGGGATCACGTGTTCCCGGTCGAGGACGTCCAGCACCACGCTCTCCGGGCTGGCATTCAAGACCACGGCGTAGGAAGAGACGTCGCCGATTTTGAGATAGAGAATCGCCGGCCGATCGTACAGATACAAGCCGGGCAGGCCACTGGCTTCGTTCAGGCAGTTCAATCCGTGGCGGACGACGCTCTGACAGAAGTCCAGGCCTGCCGACCCGGTGTTCGTTACGCCCCACATCGACAGCAGTTTGCGCTCGGCGTAGCGTCGCGTGTAGTCGGCCAGCGACTGATCCGGCGGCACGGTCATGGACCGTTTTGCCGGCGGCGGCTGAAACTTCTTTGCAGCCGGTACCGGCGGGGCGCTGGCCACGACGGCGTTTTGTGCTGCAGGTTGCGGTTCCTCCGGAGTTGCCGGAGCTTCAACCTTGGCAGACTCACGATCCATTGCCTCGGCTGTCGGGGCCGCCTGCACCACTTGTTCCTGTGGCGGCGGGGCGGGTTCAGCAACTAATTCCGCAGTTGCAGGAGATGTTTCCCGCACAACTGGTTCATTTTCTGTCTCGCCAGTCGCCGCAGAGATTTCCGAAACGACGGGTTCAACAACCGCCACATCTGTCATGGCCGGGCTCGACGTATCGACGGTTGCCTGTGCGTCGACCGGTGTCTGCGCAACCTCGATCGGCACGCTCGGTGCCTCGGGTTCCGTCGCAACCAGCCGCCCCTGATTACCCAATTCGCCCATTGGCAGACGAGTTGCTTGCGTCGGTGCCGGCATCTGCGGCTTTTCCGCTGGGGGAGCAGCGGTCTCTATACCCTGAAATTCGGCCAGGCGATTGTCGACCCACGGACGAACATCTGCCACGTTCGTCCAGTAGGCGGCAGCGAGCAACACTGCCGACAATAAGACAACCACTCCCAATGACATTGCCGCCTTGGTGAGGCCGCTCCTGCCCGAGCCCGTATCCAGGTTCCCGCTCACCTTGCGCACAGCGTCGCGCACGATCTTGGCGTCGATTTTTTGGGTGGATGCCTCAAAGGCGCAGAACAGCGCTTTGTCGCAAACTACATTGATGAGACGCGGCACGCCCTTGGAGAAATCGAAAATCTCCCTGATCCCGGACTTGGTGAACTCGATATCGTCCTCGTCCGCGCCGGCTACATCCAGCCGTCGCGAGATGTAATCATGCGTTTCGGCTTTGTTCAGGGGGCCGAGGTGAAAACGCGAAGTAATGCGTTGCGACACCTGAAGCATCTCGGGTCGGTTGAGCAATTTCCGCAGCTCAGGCTGTCCGATGAGAAATATCTGCAGCAGTTTGTCGGTGCTGGTCTCCAGGTTGGTCAGGAGACGAATCTGCTCGAGCAGTTCCTGGGTGAGGTTCTGTGCCTCGTCGACGATCAGGATGGTCTTTTGCCCAACCGCGTAGACCTGGAGCAGAAATCGATTCAGTTGGTCGATCAGATTCTTGTTGGACTTGCGGCTACCTTCGATTTCCAGGTTGAGTTCGTCGCAGATGGTTTGCAGGAATTCGTTGAGTGTGAGGATAGGATTTAGAATCAGGGCAACTTCGGTTTTGGGTGGGAGATTCTCCAGAAACGTACGGCACATCATCGTTTTTCCCGTACCTACGTCGCCGGTGAGCAGAACGAAACCGTTCACGCCGCCCGTCGCGCCATGCTCCAGATGCTCGAGCGCCGCGCGGTGACTGTCGCTCAGGTAGACAAAGCGCGGGTCGGGGGTGATCGAGAACGGATGTTCTTCGAGACCGAAATATTGTTCGTATGCGAAACTGGTGCTCACGAAATCCCTGACTTCAAGAGATTGCACTCTTGGTGATTATTGTTCTGCGCCATTATCGAACCATTCGATAAGGGTTGTCTAACGCACTGCCGATGCCGGTCACGTTGGTCGTGTCCAGCCTTTCCGTAAGTTTAGTCAGCTCTTCAGCCGTTGCATCGGCGCCGTTTCGGATCGCACGGACCGTTCTGTGCATCGTTGGGGCCGATTTGTTCGTGAAACCCGCCGGAAATTCGGCCGGCGATCGCTGCAAACCGTTCAGTTTTTGGCCGCCATGGCTGCGCTTACTTTTAGCAATCGTGCCTGCGATTCCGCATCGATGTCGATGATTTGCATACCTGCCCAATAGGTGTCACGTTGGCTGGCGTCGGTCCTCCACAGCACAATGACACCGGCGGTAAATCGGCCGCTCTGTCCATCCGGGCCGCTTGCAACACACTCGACCTGATACAGGTTATCGATCTCGACGGGATTGGCCGTTATCAGCATCAGCCCACTCGGCGAGAGATTCACGACTTCCCCAAGCTTGTTGCCGCCGACCTGATCTATCAGCTCGGCGTGCCAGCCGATGTCTTTCAGAGCAATTCGATCGTGTTTTCTCTTTTCCATGCGGTGCCTCTTCTATTCCGGGTTCAGTCGCGCTTTTCCAACGTGTTCAATGCACGCTCCAGAGACGACTCGACATAGGATGTGCCGGTGGCGAGCATCACATGCGCGCGCTCCCTGTCGATCTGATCGGCAAGTTTTTGCAGCGGCACGACCAGCGCCTTGGCGCCGGCCTGATCGACAAAAAGAAAGCGCTCGGTCTTGCGGTTGAACCAGGAGAGCTTGACGACCTGGTCGGCCTCGTCGCGGCTGTGAAAAACCACCCAGCTGCCCGGCGGAAGCTTGGGCAGACGTTGGAGCAGATCCTTGCCGCTGGATGAAAGTTTGACTTTGACTGCCGGGGCAGGCGGAGGTATCTCTGGGCTGGGGGCGACAATGGTGACCTCGTGGTCACCGGAGAACAGCTCGAACAGCTGCTGAACCTTGGCCTCGTAATGTGGGATAGCGTCGCCAAGCCGTTGAACCAGCTCATTGCGCAGAGCCTTCAGCTCATCCTCGCTGGGCCTGCTCCCCTTGGCCAATCCGTCGACGTAGGCACGCAGACGCTTACCCAATCCCAGGGCACTGTGCCAGATGCCACTGTCAGTATCCCCGTTGCTTCGCAGATACAGCAGGGTGAGGTAGTCAGTCCATGGGCCGGCAATGAACTCCTGAAAGTGCACGGGGGTGCCGGTGGCCGCCAGGAACTGATGTGTGGCCTGAGCTGCTGCCTCCCGTGCTTCTTCCAGCCTCGCTTTGCCTTTTTCGGTCTCGACGGTGCGGACTTCGCGGACCTTTTGACGCTCGGACCGCACCATAATTTCGGCCGACAGACCTTCGTCGAGCTCCAGCAGCAATTGTAAGGGGTGGTCCCCGGCCTGCATGATCAAGTCGACCACGCGCTGCAGCTTCGGATATATGCCTTGAGTGAGGTCGCGCTCGTCCACCCAGCGCGAGCCCGCTTCGACCATGTTGTCGAACAGGCGCCGCGCCGGGTGGTTGGGGCGTTTCAGAAAAGCGCGGTCACGCACCGCCAGCTTCAGATAGGGCGTATGCAGATGGCTGAGCAATGCCTTGACCGTATTGTTCAGGCGATCATCGTTGAGCATGACTTCGAAGAGCATTCCGACGATATCGATGGTGTCTTCATCGAAATGGCTCAGCTTGTCTTCACCCACCGTTTCTTTGATCTGCGCACGTTGCGCCGACAGGGCTACGCGCAGCTTTTCCAGCAGCTCCCTGGAAACCGTTACCTGACGTACGCCCGCGTCGAGTGTGCCGGTCTCGGGTATAACTACCGACTGCCTTACCTGGGGGCTGTCGATGACAGCGGCCACTATTGATGCAGGTGCGGGGGCAACCGGGTCTGGTCTTGCCGCGGATCCGTCGGCACTGCTCTGGTGCGCACGGCGCGCTGTCAGCAGTTCCCGGATCCGGCCCAGAAGCTGGTCGCCAAGCTCCTTCCCGCCGCCGCCTGTGTCCTGGGTTCCATGGTCGCGGCCAGTGGAATCCGCGCCCCCGTCTTGGCCCGGCGTGTCATTCCACGAGCCGGCGCTTGGAGAATAATCGCCGGTATCGGCTACAGTGGGCTCTGGACCAATCCTGTTTCCGTAATTGTCGTAAAGGGGCACGGAAGATTCCGATCCACTGCCACCTGAAAAACCTCCGGAATCGTGCGCGGCGCTACCAGGTCCGGCGTTGCCGTCGTAGCTGCTGTGGCCGTGCACCGGAGGCGGTGATCCGCCGGTGCCAACCGAGCCCTGGTAACCGGGCAGGACAGACTCGTTCTGATAGGTGCCGCCATAGCCGGGCGCCTGTCCGCGAGGACTGGTGTCGACTTTGGGCTTGTTTTTTTCGGGCCGCAGTTTGTCCGGATCACGTTTAATCCGGTATTTCAGGTTCGGCAGTATGCCGCTCTTGCGCATTACCTCGTTCAGGTCATCATGCCAGGGTGGCGATTCCCGGATCACCTCACGTTCGAACAATGTGTATAAAGCCAGCAGCACCTGGCGCTCCACGGTCAGCATCTGGGCGGCACTTTCGAACACCCCGGCCAACTGATGCGGACCGGCCGGGAGTTGCTCATAGTCAACCGCGGGACTGCCGGTGACCACACCGAGGCGCTGCGACAAGGCGTAATAAAGTTCCTGGTTGTTCTGTACCGCCTGGTCGGAGATGGTCTGCAGCGCCAGGCTGAGTTCGAAGGTTTCCTTGCTGACCAGGCTCAAGGTTTCCGAGCCGGGCGCATCGGCACGCTGGACAGGGCGCATGAACTGGAACAGCTCGCGCCCGAGATTGTCGCGGAAGAGGGATGCGACCTGCGTTTTTTTCGCCCACAGCTCGCGCTGTCCTTCAATGAACTTTGCCTGGATCGCGTTGTTTTCGGCCTTGTCTGCATATTCGAGCAACACTTGGTCGGCAGATTCGAACATCTGTTCCATCAGATCGTCCGCGGCAGGCGCGATCCGGCCCCGCCAATCGAGCAACAGATTCTTTATTTGTTCCTTTTTAACCACTTGTTTCGGATCCGATTCTCTGCAGAAATGAAAAGATGACCTGTCCCGAGGTTATCGTCCAGTGTTTCCGCTTAGTTAATTCGAATATTCGATTGAGTGGGTCGGTTCGCTGCGAACTTCGCAAAGCGGGCAGGCTCCGAGGGGGAGGATCATCTGAACAAGGCGTGGCCAAACGGAACCCACTGCTGTGGCCTAGAGTGCCGTTATTCGGACCGGAAGATCCGGGCCGTCTGGCCCGATACCCACGTTTCCTATCTTTTTCGGATCCTGCCCGAACCATTCAGGGAAGAGTTCACTGTTGAAGGCGCGCCGGAATATGAAACGCCACCGCTACCATTCACTTTTATCGTGAGATCACTGATGACATGTATGTCGGCATCGCCCGATCCGTTCAGGACTACCGTTACCTTCTTCGCCCGAAGATCTGCTGCATAAACATTTCCTGATCCATTGATCCTGGCTCTGAGCTCCGTCACTTCCCCGTTCGCATGGATGTCTCCGGAGCCGTTGATCACCAAAGCAAGTTCCTCTGCTGTTGCACCCACAACGCTGATTGCGCCGGAACCATTGATCTGTGCCTTTGTGAGAAGTGGAACCTCGATCGCGATCTTTACCCCTTGGCGAGACGAATAGCTTTCCGTGGTGGTGATCCGGAGAACCTTGCCAAAATGCTCCGTAAGAATCAGTGGCAGTATGTTGTCGTCAGCGGTGATCGTGCATTTGGTCTTGTCGCCTGGCGTTACGGTGACATTCGCACTGATGTCCAGACGCAGTTCAGTGAAGTCATGGAGATCGCGGTTTTCTGTTGCGCTCTTACCCGATCCCTGAATCACCTGCCCAGATCGACCGAGGCCATCGACGACCATGGTGTCGTTGGTGATGACAATGCTGTTGCCCGCACTTTGTATGGTCCGGCCATTGATCGTGACCGTCGCTCCACCGTGGGCAATGCCGGCGGCGAGGCACAGCAGCATCGCGGTGATAGCGTGTTTCACGAGAAACTCCAAAGACGATGTCGGGCTAACGATCCAGCTCCGACAAAAAGTACCTCAACGCATTCATGCGCACATCGGCATGGACGAATTTTTCGGGATGACCGTCGATCTCTTCCAGACGCTGTTTGGCCCAGATATAGGCACAGTTCTCGCTGCGGAGTCGGGCATGTTCGTGACAACTCGCCAGTTCCTGGACCAGCACTTCAAGCATGGTGGCGTCCCGCTCACCATGCGCATCTATTTGCCCGATATGTCCGCAAGACGCGATAAAGCAGTCAGTGACGTGATTCGCCAGTGCCATTTGAGCCTCATTGCGGGTTGTGAAAGGCCCGATTTCAGTCCCTTCCCGCACCGTGGCATACCATTCATGACCCACGGTGAAATAGCGACCACAACGAAAGTAGGCGCGTTCTGGTTCGGAACCCCGGTTGAGCAGGTGGCGAGACTCACGCTGCCCGTGCGCGTGACGCTGCCCTCCCAATTCCCCGGGATTACTTTGGCGCGGCTCTGGCGTCCTTTGCTGAGTCCTTTGCACGACCTTCCCTCCGTGTTGAATCTTTCAAGGTACCGGGCCATTACAGACAGGAAGTGTTGGCCGATATCCAAAACATTTTGTTAAACAAGGGGCTGGGGCAGACTTCTCGCTCTTTGTCGAGTTTCTTCGGAAAGACTGCCCAGCAGAGCCAGTATAGTCATTGCATTCGGCTTCGCAATTACAGACGGGCAATCATCGAAAAAGTTATGATCAAGGCTGAAATCGTGCGTCAAAAAATGCAAAGAATTCAGGGCAACTTGCGGCCGCCCCGGAAGCTCTTGCAAAGATTCGCATGTCGCGATTGACAATCGATTGACACTGAGCGATCGGTTCGAAAGACTCTCGCCGGCCATGCCGACACTTTGCGGCCAAGGCCGTTACGCGCGATCATATCGAGAAGGCGGCAATGCGCCTTCAGTTCATGGACTATGGAAGAAATGGTAAAGGTTCTGTTCGTCTGCATGGGCAATATCTGCAGATCACCCACTGCGCATGGCGTGTTTCGCGCCCTGGTCGAGAATGAGGGCCTTTCACAGGCCATTGAGATCGACTCGGCGGGTACCCACGCCTATCACGTCGGAAGTGCGCCGGACAGGCGTGCGCAGGCGACGGCGCAGGAGCGGGGGATAGATATCTCGGATCTCGTGGCGCGAAGGGTCGAGCCGGACGATTTCGATTTATTCGATTTTGTGGTGGCAATGGATCAGGACAACTACATGTCATTGAGCGAGATCTGCCCCGATCAGCATGTCGACAAGATCTATATGTTCATGGACTTCGCGGATCACATGCGCACCCGGGAGGTGCCGGATCCGTACTACGGCGGCCCCTCGGGCTTCGACCGTGTATTCGACCTTGTCGAGGCGGCCTCAGAGGGCCTGTTGCAGGAAATCAGGCAACGCCACCTCAAGTGACGTCGCCCGTTGGGTGAGCCACCTGCAGATGGCGTAACCGATCTGTCCCGTTCAGTCTTCCTTCGGCGCGGCCGCAGCCGGCGTGGCCTTGGCCTGCCCCGATTCCTTGGCAGTTGCAGGAGCCCCCGCTCTTTCGATGGATGGCGGGCGTGGTGTCGGGGGCGATGAAGGCTCTGCCGCCGGTTTTATTTGTGCCGCAGGTTTGGCCGGTGCGGTCTCCACTGGCTTCGCAACGGGCTTTTCGGCCTTGGCCGGAGGCGGCGTTACCGGTTTCGGATCGACCGGTTTGACACTGGTTGCGGGTGCATTTTCGACCGCAGACGGAGTCGGGGGACTCGGTTTTGTTGTCTTTACTGCCTCGTCACCGGAGGGCGGTGTGTCGCCGGATCTGCCTGTCTGCACAGCTGCCGGTTTCGGCGCAGGCTTATTGCCGGGATCGGACTTTTGCGCGCTGTCTGTTTTCCTGTCATCAGCCTGAACCTGCCCAGCTTGTCCGGAAACCGTTGATTCCAGGTTTTTTCCTGCATCGCCATTGGCGGTCGCTTTGTCCCCGCCACCCCGACGCCTGCGTCCCCCCCGTCTGCCGCGGCGTGAACTGCGCTTGCCGCTGCCGTCTGCGCCGTCGTCCTTGATCTGATCCTTTTTGCCCGGCTCCTTGGCCTGTGCTGGCGCCGAAGCCTCTTTCTTGTCGGTCTTCTCGGCGGCCGGCTTCTGGGTCGTTTTCGAACCATTGCCTGTGCGCTGCTGACCGCCGGAACGGCCGCCGCGGCGGCTCCGGCCCTGACGGCCCTCGCCCTGACGGCTGCCGGCGCGTTGTCCGGTTCGACGCTGACCGCCTCCTTTGCGCTCACTGTCGGAAGTTTTTGATTCCGCTTCCGCCGGCGCGTCGCCGGATGAGGCTTCAGCCGCTTCTTTGGGTGAGAAGATGCTGCTGAAAAGCCGTTTTATAAAACCGTTCTCGCTGGTGGGCACTGGCACTGGCACAGACTCCGGATCCGGTCGCTGCGGTGCGGGAGTAGCGGGGGAGATCTGTTTGACCGCCGCCTGTTCGGCCTTTGGTTGCGGGCGTTCCGCCGGGGGCATGTCTTGCGGCGCAAACTCTTTTTCCAAAGAATGACTTGGCGCCTCGTCGTCCTGCATATCCTGACGGCGAAAACGCTCGATTTCGTACTTCGGTGTATCGAGCTGACGGTTGGGGATCAGGACGATACTCACACTGTGACGACTTTCCACGTCTGCGATGATCTGTCTCTTTTCATTCAGCAGGTAGGTGGCGACTTCGATAGGCAACTGGGCAGTGACACGCCCGGTGTTCTCCTTGAGCGCCTCTTCTTCGATGATGCGCAGGATCGAAAGCGCCAGTGAATCGACGCTGCGTATGTAGCCATGTCCGTCACACCGGGGGCACACCTGGTGGGCTGACTCACCGAGCGACGGGCGCAGACGCTGACGTGACATCTCCAGCAGCCCGAAACGCGAGATCCGTCCGATCTGGACGCGTGCCCGGTCTTCCTTCATCGCGTCTTTGAGCCGATTTTCCACCTCGCGCTGGTTGCGCGAAGGCGTCATGTCGATAAAGTCGATCACGAACAAGCCGCCCAGATCGCGCAGGCGCAGCTGGCGTGCAATCTCATCGGCGGCCTCGAGATTGGTGTTGAGGGCGGTTTCCTCGATGTCGGAACCCTTGGTGGCACGGGCGGAGTTGATATCAATCGAGGTCAATGCCTCGGTGTGATCGATCACGATCGAGCCACCGGAAGGCAGACGAAGCTCGCGCCGGAATGCCGCCTCGATCTGCGATTCGATCTGATAGCGCGAGAATAGCGGCACCTCGTCTTCGTAGAGACGCAGTTTGCGCAGATATTTTGGCATCACCTGCTCGATGAACTGGGTCGCCTGCGCATAGGTCTCCGGCTGGTCGATAACGATCTCGCCAATATCGGCTCGCAGGTGATCACGGATCGAACGGATGATGACGTTGCTTTCCTGGTAGATCAGGAACGCGCCTTTGCGCTCAGCCGCCGACTGCTCGATGGCGTGCCAAAGCTGGAGGAGATAATCGAGGTCCCACTGCAGCTCTTCGGCATTTTTTCCCACGCCGGCGGTACGCACGATGAGACCCATGCCTTCCGGTATTTCCAGACTGCTCATTGCCTCGCGCAGCTCCGAGCGGTCATCGCCCTCGATGCGGCGCGAAACGCCGCCGGCACGGGGGTTGTTCGGCATCAGAACCAGGTAGCGGCCGGCCAGCGAGAGGAACGTGGTCAGGGCTGCACCCTTGTTGCCTCTTTCCTCCTTTTCGACCTGTACGACGACCTCCTGGCCTTCCTTGAGGAGTTCGTTGATGTTGCGTTTGCCGGAATCGAAGGCCTCGGAATTGAAATAAGACCTCGAAATTTCCTTCATCGGCAGAAAACCGTGTCGCTCCGAGCCATAGTCGACGAAGGCGGCTTCCAGACTGGGCTCTACGCGGGTGATGCGACCCTTGTAGATGTTGGCTTTTTTCATCTCCCGGCCGGGAGCTTCGATGTCGAGGTTGTAAAGCTTCTGGCCATCAACAATGGCCACGCGCAACTCTTCAGGCTGAGTTGCGTTAATCAGCATACGCTTCATTTTTTATATCCTTTCTGCCCGACCGGTTGCTCACGGATCCAGGGTTCAAACGCACCTGTTTCTAACGGCGCGCGCACCATAAGTGAGCACGCCTGGGCGCGGGTCTGGACCCGGAATACCGGGCAAAGGCGAATCCAGTTATGACATGTGAATCGGTGGCCTGCGGGGACCCCCTGGTCGCCAGACGCAGACGTCGAGATTCAGACACGTCGTTGTTTTCTGGCGCTCATTGCATGGGGTCAGGTAGCATCATTCCTGCGAACGATGCGATCCGCTCATCACGGGTTGCAAAGCAACTTGGAGAGGTGCGCGCCACATGCTTGTGCGCCAACTATGCACCGGGAACATTCCCGGAACAGACAATTCATGGACCGGAGCGTGGTGTTTTTCCGAGGGTCTCGGGCACGACGCACGCTGCAGCTTGGGTAAAATATATCAGATTATCAGGCAGATGCATCAAATTTTGCAGAGACTGACCGAATATGGCTGAGCCTGACGGGCAGACCGGCCGGATTCAGATGGTCACGATCGATGAAAACAACGACGGTCAGCGCCTGGACAATTTCCTGATCGGCCAGCTCAAAGGCGTGCCTCGCAGCTGGGTTTACCGTGTTCTGAGGCGTGGCGAGGTCCGGGTCAACAAAGGACGATGCAAACCGGCCAGGCGCCTGCAGATCGGGGACGTGGTGCGTATTCCGCCTGTGCGGCAAACGAATAAACAGGCCGATATTCCTTCGGCAAAGCGCATCGCCGAGATTGAGAAATCAATATGTTACGAGGACGATCTGCTTCTTATCGTAAACAAGCCGGCCGGTGTGGCGGTGCACGGAGGCAGCGGATTGTCGCATGGCGTGATCGAAATTCTGCGGGCATCGCGCCCGAATGCGGCATTCCTGGAATTGGCCCACCGGTTGGACCGTGAGACCTCCGGTTGCCTGATGCTGGCAAAAAAACGCAGCGCCCTCAGACGCCTGCAGGAACTTCAACGCGACGGGAAGATCGAAAAGCGCTACCTGGCTCTGCTGGCGGGACGAACCCGCAAAGGCAGCTGGCGGGTGGATGCGCCCCTGAAAAAGAACACGCTCAAGAGCGGAGAGCGTGTCGTGCGTGTGGACCCGGAGGGCAAGCCGGCCATCACGCATTTTAAAGTTAAGCAGAGATTCGCCGAGGCTATTCTGGTCGAAGCGGAGCTGGAGACCGGCAGGACACATCAGATTCGCGTCCATGCGGCATCGAATGGAACCCCGATTCTGGGGGATCCCAAGTATGGCGACGAGGCCGCCAACCGGGTCATGCGCAAACTGGGGCTGCGGCGTCTTTTCCTGCATGCGGCATCGCTCCGGTTTGACTGGCCGGGGATGCGCGGCGGTTTCCGCATCGAGGCCCCACTGCCGACAGAATTGCAATCGGTAATTGAGACATTGAGCTAGGGCCTGTTATGAGCAAGAGATATGAGCTGGTGGTTTTCGACTGGGACGGAACCCTCATGGATTCCGAGGCGCGTATCGTCAGCTGCATGCAACGGGCGGCGGCGGATGCCGGGTTTCCGATCCCTGCGCCGGCGGCTGCGCGCGACATTATCGGGCTGGGCATGACGGAAGCTGTCGGGCGGCTGTTTCCCACGGCCGATCCGCGGGGTGTCGATGACCTGATCAGCGCCTATCGCGAACACTGGCTGGGCAATGAGGTCGAAGCCGAGACCATGTTTGGCGGTGCGCTCGACCTCGTGTCAGGTCTGTACCGGTCAGGATACCTGCTGGCGGTGGCCACGGGAAAGAGTCGCCGTGGGCTGGACAAGGCCTTTGCGGAAAGCGGTCTGGGGACCTTCTTCCATGCCTCGCGTTGTGCGGACGAAACATTCTCCAAGCCGCATCCACAAATGCTCGAGGAGATATTGACCGACCTGGATATTTCGTCGGCGGCCGCACTGGTGATCGGAGACACGGAATACGATATGCAGATGGCGGGCAATGCGCAGGTGGATGCCGTGGGTGTTTCGCATGGTGTACACAGCGCCGAAAGACTGCTTGCCCACGGAGCACTTCGGTGTTTCGATGATTTGAATCAGTTTTCAGGGTGGCTGCATGAGCCGCCCATCAGTGGTACGCGTGAGGCTTGAAAATGGACAAAGAAGGCAGAAACGAAGATTGGCACAGGGACCTGGTGGAAAAACTGGCCACAGACGCGCTGAAAGAGCGTAAGCGCTCAAGACGCTGGGGTATCTTTTTCAAACTCCTGACGTTTGCCTATCTGTTTGCCGTTTTCATCTTACTGATACCTGAGGACTGGTCCGATAATGGCATTGGCAAGAAAGAAGCACATACCGCGGTGGTCGATCTCGAGGGACTGATAGCGGTTGGCGAAAAAGCGTCGGCCGACAATGTGATCACGGGCTTGCGCGATGCATTCGAGGATGAAAAAACCAAGGCAGTGATCCTGAGGATCAATTCGCCGGGCGGATCCCCGGTGCAGTCAAGTTACATGTACAAAGAGATACTGCGTTTGAGGGAGAAGTACCCGGATACCGCGCTGTACGCCGTTGTGAGCGATATTTGCGCCTCGGGCGGCTACTATGTGGCCAGTGCGGCCGACGAGATTTATGTCGATGAATCCAGTGTGATCGGTTCCATCGGCGTCCTGATCAATGGATTCGGATTTGTCGATGCCATGAACGAATTTGGTGTCGAGCGGCGACTGATGACCGCTGGAAAACACAAGGGCATCCTGGATCCCTTCAGTCCGATGACCGAATTCGACAAGGAGCATGCGTCCGAACTCCTGTCGAGCCTGCATGAAACCTTTATTGAAGCAGTCAAGGCCGGTCGGGGAGACAAGCTCAAGGGTGACGATGCCGAGCTGTTCAGCGGGCTCTTCTGGAACGGGCAGGAGGGGATTGCGCTTGGCTTGGTGGACGCCATCGGTAGCGCGAGCTATGTGGCCCGTGAGGTGGTCGGTGTGGAAGAGATCGTCGACTTTACCACCAAAGAAGACCCGTTTGAGCGCCTGGCGCGCCGTTTTGGTGCCGCAGCCGGAGAGGCGGTTGCGCGCATAACTGGGTTCGGCAACAGCGGTTTTCAATTGCGTTGAAGGGATCGGTCATATCCTTGTCACACTTTCAACCTGTAATAGCCGGTTGTTGCATGCAAATTGGGTGATTTCAGGTGTCGATCACGACGATATTGATTGTTGAAGACGAGTCTGCGGTACGCGAGCTTCTGGCGGCGACGATGCTGGGGGCAGGCTATGACGTGCTTGAAGCAGCAAATGCCGCCGAGGCGCAGGAGCTGGTAGCGGCGAAGAATCCATCGCTGATACTCCTCGACTGGATGCTGCCGGGAATGACCGGTCTGGAGTTTGCGAAGTCGTTGAAGCGGGATCAGCAGTTAAGCGATGTGCCGGTAATCATGTTGACTGCGCGTGACGAGGAGGACTACAAGGTTCTGGGTCTCGAGGCAGGCATTGATGACTACGTAACAAAGCCGTTTTCGACCCGTGAGCTTTTGGCGCGAATCAAAGCGGTTCTGCGGCGTGCCGGTGGTGACAGCAACGAAACGATCCGCGTCGACGGTCGACTCGAAATGGATCTGGTCCAGCATCGGGTGCTCGCGAACGAGCAGCTAATCCCCGTTGGCCCGACGGAGTTCAAACTGCTGCATTTCTTTCTGACTCACCAGGAGCGCGTTTATTCTCGTGCGCAGCTGCTTGATCTCGTATGGGGCAGAAACGTTTACATCGAGGAACGCACCGTCGATGTCCATATTCGGCGTCTGCGCAAGGCATTGGAACCCCATAGTCTGGAGAATCTGGTACAAACCGTGCGCGGCGTCGGTTACCGCTTCTCGGTTAGGCCCAGTTGAATCCGAGACCGGGCTGGATCCAGGAATTATGGCGTCTCGTCGTCTTAATGCTCGTAGCCTGGGCAGCGGGTTCCGTCGTTGACCAGGTGTATCTTTTTCTGCTGTTGGCCCTGTTGGCCTACAGTTTTCGCAATCTCTACAATCTGAGGCGCCTCGCAAACTGGCTGGGCAACCCCAAACTCGCCGATATCCCTATTCATTTTGGGCTTTGGGGTGATATTTATTCCAAAGTTGCCAGAGTTTCATTGCGTCAGGCACAGCGTGAAAAACGCCTGGCGGAGCTGGTGAATGAGTACACCGCCTCTACCTCAGCGTTGCCCGATGGCGCTGTCGCTTTGGATGCCAGCGGACGCATCCGATGGTTCAATGACGCCGCAATTCGATTGCTGGGTCTGCAGCCCGCCAAAGATATAGGGCAGCCGCTGTTAAACCTCTGCCGCAATCCCGAAATGGTCAGTTTTGTCAAAGACCCTGACTACGCTCGGGTGCTGCAGATTTCGGCGCCAGGCGACAGCGAACGCCAACTGGAGATGAGGCTTGCTCCTTACGGAGACGATCAGACACTGCTGCTGGCCCAGGATATCACCGAGCGCCTGCGGCACGAACGGATGCGCAAGGATTTTGTCGCCAATGTCTCGCACGAGCTGCGCACGCCGCTGACGGTGATCGGCGGTTTTATCGAAAACCTGCAGATGGATGAGAACCTGCAGAACGACAGCCTCAGGCGCCCCCTGGAACTGATGGCGCAGCAGACCAGCCGCATGGGGCGGATCGTGGAAGATCTGCTGCTTCTGGCAAGGTTGGAGAGTGACTCGAATCGCAATCAAAATGACCGGGTGGACATTGGTGAACTGATTCGCAACGTCGCGGACGAATGCCAGGCGCTGGCCGAGGACGTGCCTAGAACCGATTGTGAAGTCACATCGAAGCGGCGTGTGCTGGGTGACGAGAAACAACTGCGCAGTGTGGTCACCAATCTGGTGGTCAATGCGATAAACCATACGTCTGCCGGACAACGAGTGGACCTAAGCTGGTACGACCAGGGAGCGCAGAGTCTGCTTGAAGTGAGGGACAACGGCATAGGTATCGCGCCTGAGCATATTCCGAGATTGACAGAGCGATTTTACCGCGTCGATGCCGGGCGCTCACGGGATCGGGGAGGCACGGGCCTGGGGCTGGCCATCGTAAAACATATCCTGCACCATCATGATGCGAAGTTAGAGGTCCAGAGTCGGCCGCAGGAGGGAAGTCGCTTCGTTTGCCGTTTCTCATCGTCCCGGCTGGTGGACTGATAGAATTTTCAGTAACGGGGCCGCATTGTATCTCCGGCCCATCGGCCGTTAAATCTTGATTCGAAGCCAAACATCGAGGATGCCATGGAGACATCTGACCTTAAGCATCACTATTCTCAGCAGTTCAACAGCGAACTTGAGGGAATCCGGTCCCGGGTGCTGGGCATGGGGGGCTTGGTGGAAAGCCAGCTGGAGATGGCAATTTCGGCATTGAACCGGGGTGAAATCGATTCAGCAGAATCCGTTGTAGCCAATGACGAGAAGGTCAATGCCTATGATCTGGATATCGATGAGCGATGCACCACGATCCTTGCATTGCGGCAGCCCACGGCGAGTGATTTGCGCCTGGTGCTGGCGGTGATTAAGACCACGGCAGACCTGGAGCGCATCGGTGACGAGGCAAAACGCGTTGCACGCATGGTCAGTCGGGGCGTTTGCGATATGCAAGATGACAGCCTTTTAAAGCAATTAGTCCACCTCGGATTGCGGGTTCAGCAGATGCTGCACCGTGCCCTGGACGCATTCGCGCGAATGGACTTGGAGGCTGCGATCAAGGTCGTCGATGACGATATCGATATCGATCGGGAGTACGAGGATGTCGTGCGTCAGAGCACAACCCGGATGATGGAAGACCCAAGCTCGATACCGAAGGTACTGGATATCATCTGGGCGGCCAGAGGATTGGAGCGTATCGGCGACCGCTGCTGCAACATTTCCGAGTACATAATCTATTTCGTCAAGGGAAAAGACGTGCGGCACACCAGCCTTGAGCAAATCAAAAAAGAGTTCGACAGCTAATTATGGGTGCCGTGGCCGGAGGCGTTGGAATGGGTGAAGGCAGGGGGGGATGTCGTGATTGAGGCCTTGGCAGCTTTGACCATGCAACGCGCGCGCCACCACACCCTGATTTTCCATCGTGTGCTGCAGAACGCCGATCCAATGAGTCCAGGTGAACCTACCCAGGATTGGTTTGGGCGCCTTATGAAAATGCTTGCGTCGAACTTCGAGATGATAAGCCTGGCTGAAGCGGTGGCTCGGACGCAGGCAGGAAGGCTGAGTGGGCGGACAATGAGTGTGACATTTGATGATGGCTACGCGGACAATTTCACAGTTGCATTACCGATTCTCGAAGAATTCAACGTTCCTGCGACCTTTTTTGTCGCCAGCGGGTTCGTCGATGGTGGCCGCATGTGGAACGATACGATCATAGAGACTTTTCGCGGTTGCGAATCGGGCGTACATGAGGTCGATCTGGCGGAGAATAAATTATTCGAGCTATCCGACTGGGAATCCCGACGCGCGGCTGCCGCGGAGACCATCTTGGCGTGGAAACATCTGTCACCGGACGAGCGTCAGGCCAAGGTGGATGAGCTTGCCGAGCGGGTGCCGAATCTGCCCTCTACTCTGATGATGACGAAAGAACAGTTGCGTGCGCTGGCTGCGTCGCCTGTGGCGACCATCGGCGGGCATACACGCACTCACCCGATACTCGCGTCCATTTCGGATTCTGATGCTGAAGAGGAGATAGAGGGCGGCAAGCGTGATCTGGAAGGTTGGACCCAGCGCGAAATCACCCTTTTTGCTTACCCTAATGGCAAGTTCGGTCGCGATTACGACGCCAGGCATGTGACCCTGGTTCAGCAGGCAGGGTTTGATGCGGCGGTCGCGACGGATTGGGGGACACTCGCGACCGGCTGCGACCTTTACGCGATCCCCCGATTTACCCCCTGGCAGCGAAACCTCTCGCGTTTTTCGATCGACCTGGCAAGGTGCCATTTCGGCTTGATCTGAAGGGCTAAGGCTCGTATCCGTGTGCGGTGAGCCAAAGCTCGAGCATCAGCAAGATCCATATGAACTCACCGTAGTAATCGGCGTGTTGATCACGGTGCAGACGCAAAATCTCGTCGATGAATTCCGCTCTGACGTATCTGCGCCTTCGCATTCTTGACAGATTGTCTGCAGCGAGCTCCTGTAAACCCCGGTGCTCGGCCATCCACACGCCGAAAGGCAGACCGAAGCCATGCTTTGGCTTGTCGATGATCTCGCGCGGCAGAAAGTCTTTCACGGACCGCTTGTAGAAATCGCGCAGTTTGTTCGACGGCATTTTTCTTTGTGACGAGACCCGCGTGCTGAATTCCACCAGGCGATCATCGAGCATCGGATATTCAACCCCTATCCCTGCAAGCTGGCACATGCGGTTGACTTTGCGCAGATCGTTGTCCGCCAGGGTGTGATGCCAGTCCAGGTAAAGCATCCGGTTCAATCTGGACGCCTTGCTCGGCTGGTTGTAAAGCTCTCGGTCGAGGCGCAGTGGCAACTCGTCGTCCACGGCGTTCCAGAGTTCATCCGTGACGATGTTGGGCGCGCCGAGACGATTGAGGAAATTATAGCTCTGCAGGCGGTCGGGCAAGGGGACCTTCGCCTGTTGCACGTAGCTGCGCGCCTTCCCGAACAGGCCCTTGGCCTGGGGCAGGGCCTTGAACAGCATGGGCTCCAACAGAAAATGTCTGCCCCAGACGGGCAGCTTCGCGTAGTTTTCGAAAATCTCTTGTTTGGCGTAGCGTTCGTTTCCGGCGAACAATTCGTCTCCACCGTCGCCCGCCAGCAGGCGCTCGCGCCCGTCGGCGGCAGCGAGCCGGGCGCAAAAATAGGCCGGCAGAGCGGACGAGTTGCCGAAGGGTTCATCGTAGGCAGCGGCGATCTTCGGCAATTCGAAGAGGACATCCTCAGGTGTTACGTAGTAGGTCTTGAAATCGGTATCGAAGCGCTGGCTCGCCAACCGCGCGTAGCTGATCTCGTCGTACCCCTCCGCATTGAAGCCAATCGAGTAGGTTTTGGGCTTCGGGGTGTGTCTGGCCAGCAGGCCGGCGACGGTCGAACTGTCCAGCCCGCCACTGAGGAAGGCTCCGGAATCGGCGCCGCCCGCCAGACGGGCCACTGAACTTGACAGCAGCCCCATCATCTCTTCACTGGCGGTATCCAGTGGGGCATCGGTATGCTCACGGAAGTTCGGCTCCCAGTAGCGCCTGGGTTGCCAGTCACGGTCTTCGGCAGTCAGTGCGTGCGCAGCCAACAGTTTGTTGACACCCTGAAACGCGGTTGACGGTCCAGGGACCATGTGAAAATAAAGATAATTGAAGATACCTTGTTCGGACAGCTTTGCCGGCTGCCCGAGGAGTCGGTCTATCGAGGTCGCCGTGGGTCCGAACACCAGTTCGTTTCCCGGCCCGCGCGACCAATAGACCGGCATCTGGCCAAATCGGTCGCATGCAACCAGACCCTTCCGGTTCGAACTGTCCCATAGAAACAGGGAAAACCTGCCCCCGATTACAGAAAGCAGATCGAGGCCATATCTACGATAAGCGTCGAGCAGGGCGCGCGCAGGGTCCGTCTTGAGCTGAATATCGGCGTACTCATACTGCAGCCAGTCAATGTTGCCGGAAATTGCACAGCACACATCACCTTCACGTAGCGTCCAACCATTCACCACCCCGGCGAGGACACCGGGTGCCGACACTTTTCTCCATTCGTCGTTTGTTGCAAGTGAGCCCATGGCATCGTCGAACCGTGCGTCAGCGTGACTGTCGGTATCAGATGAAATGCGACCCGCGACTCCAGGAACAATCAAGCGATAAACCCTCAAAGATGGAAACCAAAACCCAGTTTACGTCCAGCGGGCGTTACCGGAGGCGGTGCGTGGGGATCAAACCCGGGCCCTGGATGCCCCGGGATTATGCACCACGGCGATCGTTGCCCCAACCGTAGCTGCGCCGCCGGCTTTGCTATACTCCGCCGCCTATAAACTTTTCGATGATAAATGGGATCTGATTTCTGATGGCGACATTTGAACAAGTGCGGCAAATCGTTGGCGATGTTCTGCAGCTGGGAGACCGCACGGCGAAACTTGAACCTGAGACTGCATTGCTGGGAAATATTCCAGAATTTGATTCCATGGCTGTCGTTAGCGTGATCACTGCGTTGGAAGACCAACTGGGCATCTACGTCGAAGACGACGATATTACGGGTGAGACATTCGAAACACTGGCCAATCTAACCGCCTTCGTGCAGTCCAAAATCTGATACCTTGCCAAGACCATGCGCTCGGCTTTCTTTCTTGACGGAGTGGCAGGAAGCCTGTTCTGTATCGGCGCACTGCATGCGCAGGATCAGGGGCAGAGACGGAAGATTCTGATCGTCCCTCCGTTTGCGGAAGAATTGAATAAATCTCGCCACGTCCTGGCGGCCCTGTCTGAAGGCCTGGCGGCGGGCGGGCATGACGTCCTCATGCTCGATTTGTTTGGCACGGGCGACAGCGAGGGTGACTTCAGTGAGGCCACGCTTGATATCTGGCGCGCGGATCTGGACACCGCGATCAGGTGTCTGGACCCGCAGGGGAACCTGGAGCTGGTCGGCCTGCGTGCCGGCGCATTGCTGGCCGCTGACACGGTGAACAGGCACGAAGTGAAGTCACTGACCCTGCTGCACCCGCTCGCAGAAGGCAGACAGCAGCTCACTCAGATGTTGCGCCTGCGTCTGGCCGGCGGCCTGATGGAAGAGGGCAAAAAGGAGACCGCGGCGGAGCTGAGGCAGAGGCTCGAACAAGGTGAATGTATTGAGATCGCCGGTTACGGCCTGTCCGGCCGACTGGCCCGCGACATTGAGTCGCTCACGTTAAAGAAAACCCCGCCGACGGGCGTGGCGCAGGTCAACTGGATAGAACTGGCAGCCGCCGCCGATCGACCGCTGATGCCTGCCAGCCAGAGCGTGATCGGTGCATGGCGTGAAACCGGCAGTGCGATCAACAGTTCGGTGGTGGTCTGCGATCAGTTCTGGGCAACGCAGGAGATTGCCCGGTGCCCTGGTCTGGCGCGTGAAACCATGAAGTACTTTGCCGGCTGATCTGCCATGGTGACCGAAGAACCGCTGTTTTTCGAATGTGCCGGCGACCGCATGCTGGGGATCATTCACCATGCCCAGGGACAGAAGGTATCCGATATCGGGGTCCTGCTCGTGGTGGGCGGACCGCAATACCGTGTGGGAAGTCATCGGCAGTTTGTCCTGCTGGCCAGGGCGCTCGCATCGGCAGGTATTCCGGTGTTTCGTTTCGATTATCGTGGTATGGGAGACAGCGTAGCCGAGCCACGTGATTTCGAACAGATTTCTGAAGATATCCGTGCCGCCATGGATGTTCTTATCGACAGTGTCGCAGATATCCGCGGTGCGGTTCTCTGGGGGCTTTGCGACGCGGCGACCGCAAACGCCTTTTACGCCGGAACGGACAGAAGGGTCATTGGGCAGATCGCGCTGAACCCCTGGGTGCGCACCAGCGAGGGTGAGGCGCAAGCCTTCATCAAGCACTACTATCTGCAGCGGCTATTCAACCGTGACTTCTGGCGTAAGGTTTTCGGCCTGGATTTTGATGTAGCCGCCGCGCTCAAAGATTTTCTTGCGAAGCTCGGGCAAAGCAGGGGGGGTGATGTGGGCTCTTATTCCGACAACCGCGCCTTGCCGGAACGCGTGCGTGAGTCACAGGTGAATTCCGATCAGCCCACACTGCTGATACTCAGCGGACAGGACCTTACAGCCAGGGAATATGAAAACCGGGTTGCCGAATCGCCCGACTGGCAGCAGTGGATGGCCTCTTCTGACGTGACGCTGCGCAGACTGGATGATGCGGATCACACCTTTTCACGTGCGATCTGGCGCGATCAGATAGCGGCATGGTCACGGGACTGGATCCTCGGACTGAAAAATTGAATCGATAGTTCAGATCAGCACCTGAACCGGTGGCGGGTGGCCCAGAAACAGGTGTGGACTGGCCGTGTAGCCATAGGCACCCGACTGCAGCACGACCATCAGGTCGCCAATCTCTGCCCAACCCAGCTCCATCTTATCGGCGAGAATATCGAGTGGGGTGCACAGGGGGCCGACAACACTGACGGATTCACGCGGTTCGGCCGCCACCCTGTGCGCGGTGAGCACGGGATAGTTCTTGCGGATTATCTGGCCGAAGTTGCCGGATGCCGCCAGGTGATGATGCAGCCCGCCATTGGTAACCAGGTACACCTGGCCGCGCGAAATCTTTTTGTCGATCACTTCACAGACGTAGATCCCGGCCTCGGCGACGAGATAGCGCCCGAGTTCAATCACAAGCTCGGTATCGCCCAGTCGGCCCGAATATTCCTGCAGCCGATCCTGCAGGTTGTCACTGACAGGACCCAGATCCAGGCGCTGTTCGCCCGGAAAATACGGAATGCCGAATCCGCCGCCGATATTCAGCATTTCGATGGCGGAGGGTGCGTCGGCCGCCAGCCGGTATGCCAGCTCGAAGGTCGCGTCCTGGGCCTCGATCAGGCTGTCCGGTCGAAGATTCTGTGATCCGCTGAAGATATGGAACCCGCGGAAGTGTGCACCGGACTCGCCGATACGCCGGAGCACGGCCGGAACCTGTTCGGCATCGATGCCGAAGGGCTTCGGCCCGCCACTCATCTTCATGCCCGACGATTTGAGCTCGAAATCCGGGTTCACCCGCACCGCGACGCGCGGCGTGATGCCCAGATCCTCACCGATTCGAACGAGCCGTTCCAGTTCACCGGCGGATTCGAGATTGAGGGTGATGCCCGCAGCCACGGCGCCACGCAATTCCGTGTCGCCCTTGCCCGGGCCGGCGAAACTGATCTCGGCGGCTGTCGTGCCGCTGTCCAGCGCCACCCGCAGCTCGCCAAGCGAGGCGACATCCAGTCCGTCGACGAGACCCGCCATGTGATCCACGACGGCGGGCATGGGATTGGCCTTAATCGCGTAATGGATAGAGATGCGCTCGGGCAGGGCCTCGCGCAATTCACGCACGCGCCTTGCCATCGCTTCGCGGTCATACGCATAAAAAGGCGTCTGCCCGATCTGCGCAGCGAGGTGCCTCAGTTTGAGGCCGCCGATCGTGAGTTCGTCGTCGACGACCGGAAACTGCACCAGCGGTGCATGTCTGGGTTTTTCACTCATGCGGGTTCTTCCGATCCGATGAACACCTTGGCATAACTGCTCGACAGGGATTTGCGATCGATCTTGCCGTTGGGGTTGCGGGGCAGCTCCGTGACGATCTCTATATGCCCGGGAAGCATGAACATTGGCAGATGGAGTCGGCAATGCGCAAGAATGGCATCGGCGCCAAGCGAGGCGGAGCCTGACTGCACGATCAGGACTATGCCGCTCCCCAACTGATGATGTGGCGCACCAAAGGCCACCGCCTGTTGCACGTCTGGTACGTTGAATAATACCTCTTCAATCTCCCCCGGGCTCACCCGGTAGCCGGAGGTCTTGATCATCTCATCGTTACGGCCAATGAAATACAGATAACCCTCGGCATCACGTCGAACCTGGTCTCCGGACCATACAGCGATCTCGGGATTCGGCAGGCCGTCGGGCTGCCCCGGTGCCGCCTTGAACCGGATATCCGTTTTTTCCCGATCTCCCCAGTACCCCAGGGCGACCAGGGCCCCGCGGTGGACCAGCTCGCCCGGCTCATCGGGATCGCATTCGGTGCCGTCCGGACGCACAATCATGATATCGGCGTTCGGGATTGCCTTGCCCATGGATTCGGGGCGTGACTCCACCAGTGAGGGATCCAGGAAGGTGGATCGGAAGGCCTCGGTCAGGCCGTACATCAGGTAAACATCGGTATTCGGCAGGGACGCCCGCAGCTGCGAGGTGGTGGTGACGGGCATTGCGCCGCCCGAATTGGTGATATAGCGCAGGCAGCCGACTGCCTCGTCGGGCCAGGGCAGATCGGCCAACTGGTTCCAGAGTGGTGGTACTGCTGCAAGCCCGGTCACCCGATAGCGGGCCACCGCCCGGATCACATCCCGTGGCAGGAGATAATCCATCAGGACCACGGATGCTCCCACCGAAAAAGCCGTCGTCAGCTGGCTGAGGCCGTAATCGAAACTGAACGGAAGCACCGCGAGAAGGCGGTCTTCTGAATGGTTGCACAGGTAGCTGGCTACACTTTCCGCACCTGCCATCATATTGCGATGGGACAGCACCACACCCTTCGGCCGACCCGTGCTGCCGGAGGTGTACAGGATCGCAGCCATATCACTGTCGATACGGCGCAGTTCCGGTGCATTGGCCTCGCCCAACATCTGTTCCCAGTGGCATTGGCTTATTCCGTGTTCGCCCGATGAGCCAGCGTCTTCGCTGCCTGTCAAAACCACCTGGGCCAGGTCGGGGCATTCGGCCAGAGTATCGCCCAGAAGGCGCGCGCGATCCGGACTGGTTATCAGAACCTTGGTGGCGCAGTCACGCAGGATATGGCCAACCTGTTCAGGTTTCAGGATCGGATTGATGGGTACAAAGACGCCGCCGGCCGCGGTGGCCCCGAACATTGCGATAACGGTCTCGAACTGCTTTGGCAGATAGACCCCGACACGCTCATCGCGTCTGACACCGAGCGAGCGGAAACCCGATGCGACACGATTGACCGCATCCTCCAGTATCCGGTAGCTCAAAGTGTCCTGCTTGAATAACAAAGCCGGTGCATCCGGTGTACGCTGTGCGGACTCCCGGATCATTTGGTGGAGCAAAAAGGCCATGAAGAAGCTGCTATCCTGTCGAAAGTTTAATTATACCCCGAAGATTTTCTCCAACCTCCGCACCCTGTTCGAGTTCGCACGGTTGTCTTTCGTGCTGAACGCCCTGTTGAATGCAGCGGCTCTGGCCGCAGGCCTGCCGGAAACGATCGACAAGGTGCGGCCTTCCATGGTTGCGGTTGGCGTCTACCAACCTAGCGGCAGTCCGCGTCAACAATTCAAGGGAACCGGCTTCGTCGTGGACAACGGCCATCTGGTCGTCACCAACCACCATGTATTGCCGGACAAGCTCGACAAGGAAAAACGCGAGCAACTGGCAGTGTTTTCCGGCCGAGGCCGCAAGGCCCGTTTTCATCCGGCCAAGATCCTTGCCAGCGACCCGGTGCACGACCTGGCGCTGCTTTATATCAGCGTGCCGCTTCCGGCCTTGAAGCTGTCGGAAAAGACACAGATCCGCGAGGGCACAGAGATCGCATTTACCGGTTTCCCGCTCGGGATGGCATTGGGACTCTACCCGGTCACGCACCGTGGCATCGTGTCGGCAATCAGTCCGATGGCCCCGCCGCAACTTGGATCGCGGGTGCTGTCGGCAAAAATGATTCGCGCCATGCGCGACCCCTATGACGTATTGCAGCTGGATGCGACGGCATACCCGGGTAACAGTGGGAGCCCGGTGTACGAACAGGCAACCGGCAGGGTGGTGGGTGTTGTAAACAGCGTGCTGGTGAAGGGCAACAAGGAGGCTGCGATCGCCAAACCCTCAGGTATCAGTTATGCGATCCCGGTTCGGTTTGTTCGGGAACTGCTGAAAAAGGCGGGTCAGTAGACCAGCAGGATGATGGCAACACCCAGCAGGAGGCGATAGATCACGAACGGCCACATCCCGAGGCGCTCGATAAACCGCAGGAAAAAGGAGATCGCAAGATAGGCTGTGACGCCCGACAGAAGGACCCCGAGTCCGAGTGCCGGCCAGTCAACCGCGGACTCTGACTGGACCAGGTCTCGCGTGACCAGGACGCTCGAGGCCAGGATCGTTGGTATCGACAGCAGGAAAGAGAAACGGGAAGCGGCGGCCCGGGTCAGACCCAGCCAGAGCCCCGCGGTCATGGTGATGCCGGAGCGTGAGGTTCCGGGTATCAGGGCCAGGACCTGGCTCGCACCAATGATCAGGGCATCACGGATGGTAATCTCCCCGACGTCGCGCTGCCTTGAGGCACGCAGATCCACCCAGCCAAGCAGCAGACCAAAAACGACGGTGGTTGCAGCGATGACCCAGGGGGCTCGCAGGTCTCCCTCAATCAGGGATTTGAACGCCAGGCCAGCCACCACCACGGGCAACGTGGCCACAATGATGGCCCAGCCGAGACGGCTTTCGCCGGTCGCGGTTCGGTCTGGCCCCAGAGACCGCAGCCAGCCCATCGCAATGCGCCACACGTCATTACGAAAATAGCTCAGCACCGCGGTGAGCGAGCCGAGATGGACGGCGACGTCGAAGGCCAGGCCCTGATCTGCAAAACCGAACAGATAGGGTGAAAGGATCAGGTGTCCGGAGCTGGATATCGGCAGAAATTCCGTAAGCCCCTGGACTATCGCCAGGACCACGATCTGCAGCTCACTCATTTCCCGCGCTCTTTCAGCTTGCGTTCCCAGTTGAGCGAACTGCGGGCGATTTCTTCGAGGTCATCGTAGCGCGGGGTCCAGCCCAGTACCTCACGCACCTTTTCTGCACCGGCGATGAGGGCCGGTGGGTCTCCGGCACGGCGACCCTGCTCGATGATGTTCAACGGAGCGCCGTGCACACGCTGAACCATGTCGAGCACCTCGCGCACACTGTAACCATGGCCATAGCCGCAGTTGAGGATCTGCGGTTCTCCCCCCGCACGCAGGTAGTCGATTGCCTTGAGATGGGCGTCGGCAAGATCTTCGACATGGATATAATCTCGTACCCCGGTGCCATCGGGGGTAGGGTAGTCGGTGCCGAAGATGTACAACGCCTCGCGCTTGCCAACAGCCTGCTCGGCCGCCACTTTCATCAGCAGGGTGGCACCCGGTGTTGATTGACCAATGCGTCCCTCGGGGTCTGACCCGGCGACGTTGAAGTAACGCAGGATCACGTAGCGCAGATCACTGGCGGCACCGAGGTCCCGCAGCATATGCTCCGTCATCAGTTTCGACATGCCGTACGGATTGATTGGTTGGGTAGGGGTGTCTTCCCAACACTGCTCAGAATCCGGCGTTCCGTAAACCGCAGCGGTAGAAGAAAACACAAAGTGTTTAACACCGGCTTCGACGCAGCATTCGAGCAGATTGCGCGTTGCACAGGTATTGTTACGGTAATACATCAGTGGATCGGCGACCGATTCCGGGACAATGGTATGTGCGGCGAAGTGGATGACCGTGTCGACCCTGTGCTCCCGTAGCAACTTCGTGACCAGCGCCTTGTCGGATGTGTCGCCTTCGACGAAATCCCCATACAGAACGCTTTCACGGAATCCCTTCGAGAGGTTGTCCAGGGTGACCACTTTTTCACCGGCCTCGCCAAGCTGGCGCACCGTGTGGCTGCCGATATACCCGGCACCGCCGGTGACCAAGATCGAACTGGAAGACATGAGTAACCTTTGTTGTTTTTCTGCATGATGACAATTGGCCGGCAATGATAACCGCTGGCCACTGAGGTTTCACGACCGACCGAAGTCTATGAATCGCAGATCCGGGTCTACCACAATCGGTGATACACAAAGGCTGGCATAGCGGGTTGAATCGGGCCGGAAACTGAAGCTTGACAACAGCGTCGGGTCTGCAGCCTCGGCGAATATTCCAAGCCCCAAGGCCTTCTGTCGAGCCTCCAGTCGGGTCCAGAGTGTCAGGAAGCGGTCGACGCGAGCGTCCCCCGACAACGCGCTGAGTTCGTCGCAATCCGCGGCTGACATCACCCGCTGTGCAAGCCTGAGCGGATCATCGACTGCACGATAGGTTTCGACATCGATTCCAAGCTTGACCGAGGTGCTGATGCCGAGCAGTGCGATATCGCGGCTGTGAGACAGATTGAATTCGAGTTCATGTGCCGGCGCATGCAGGTACGGCTTTCCTCCTGGCCGAATTTCGAACTGCAGCGCGTCCGGAGAACAGTCGAGATAGCGGCTCAAAATTTCGCGCAGTGCCCGATGTGCCCCGGCGCGCTGACCACGGGGGGATAAGCCGTGTTCCCGTCCTGTCTCATCGGGGAAGGAGGTGATCAGGCGGGCGTCGCCCGACGCCTGCGCCAGGTCGATGCGCCAGATATCGATGCGTCCATCCCGCAAACACGATGCGTCGGGTGGCGGGGACCACTGTGGAAAGACTTCTCGATGCATCGGATCTCTCGAACGGGTATCCGCGCCATCATAGCAATGCTTCCTGGTATCCTGCGTCTTTCAACGACCCCGTCGCATGCCCAGGGCATTGATGCCGATGCAGAAATCGATTGTTCGACAGCCGGCCCCCGGGATTTCTGCGGACTCAGATCGGCCCCAGGGGGTCTCCCCGCTGTTATGGCGGATCTACAAGGCGCGTGGCATCACCGCCGCGAGCGAACTCGAGCGAGAACTCTCCTCACTGATACCGCCAGACCGTATGACAGGTCTCGAGCAGGCCGTGACGATCCTGAGTGCCGCGATTCGGGAAGGCAAACGCATCCTTATCGTCGGTGATTTCGATGCCGACGGCGCCACCAGTTGTGCCCTTGCAGTTCTGGTGCTGCGTGCCTTTGGTCACCAGTCAGTGCAATTTCTGGTTCCGGACCGATTTAAGTTTGGCTATGGCCTGACCCCCGAGATTGTGGAACATGCACGTGCCTTTGAGCCCGAACTTATCGTGACGGTCGACAATGGTATCTCCAGCGTCAGCGGGGTTGCTGCGGCCCGGGCAATGGGCTGCCAGGTGCTGGTCACTGATCATCACCTGGCGGGGCCCGTGTTGCCGGAGGCTGAGGCGCTGGTGAATCCCAATCTGCCCGATAACGCCTTTCCGTCCAAGGCATTGGCGGGGGTTGGAGTGATTTTTTACGTGCTTATCGGGCTCAGAAGTCACCTGCGCGCCTCGGGCTGGTTCGACACGCAAGGCATACCGGTCCCGAATATGGCCGATTATCTCGATCTGGTGGCCCTGGGCACCGTGGCGGATGTGGTTCCCCTGGACAGCAACAACCGTATTCTGGTCCACCAGGGTCTCCAGCGCATTCGCAGTGGCCGATGCAGGCCGGGAATCGCCGCACTTTTGCGCATTGCAGGGCGCAACCCGGCGCGGGCACAGACCGCAGACATGGGTTTTGCAGTCGGCCCGCGTCTCAACGCGGCCGGCAGAATCGACGATATGTCGCGCGGTATAGACTGCCTGCTCGCCGATGACCCCGATCATGCCAACGAACTGGCCGCCGAACTCGATCGGCTCAATCGGGAGCGTCGCGCAATCGAGGATGAGATGAAACAGCAGGCCGAAATGGTTCTGGAATCCTGGGCCCTGGACGACAAACGTGAAATCCCCTGGGGGCTCTGCCTGTACCAGGAGGACTGGCATCAGGGTGTGATCGGCATCCTGGCCTCGCGCATCAAGGAGCGTTACCACCGTCCCGTGATTGCTTTTGCACCCGGTGGGGAGGGGTCGCTAAAGGGCTCGGCGCGGTCGATACCGGGCCTGCATATCCGCGACGTGCTGGATGAGGTCGCGGTTCTGCAACCGGCGTTGCTGCAGAAGTTCGGTGGACATGCCATGGCGGCCGGCATGACTATCGAAGAGGTGGACTTCGCTGAATTTGCGCAGGTATTCGACCAAGTGGTGCGATCGCACCTGCAGCCAGATGACCTGCAGGCTGTAATCCGTTCGGACGGTGCCATCGCCGAGCAGGAGATGAATCTGGAAACGGCACGTGCGATCAGCGACGGTGGTCCCTGGGGGCAGGGTTTCGCCGAACCGATATTCGACGACCGTTTCGAGGTGATCAGCAGCCGGGTGGTGGGTGAGAAGCACTGGAAGCTCGTGATGCGCCCGGCCGGCGGTGACCTGGTGGTGGATGCGATTGCATTCAATGCCGTGGAGTCCCTGCCAGTGATGCCACAAACAGTTCACGCCGCCTATCGGCTGGATGAAAATGAGTGGCAGGGACGGGTCAGCCTGCAATTGCGCATCGAATACCTGGAGGAGGTTTCGTAAGGCATGAGTGAAGATTTGGATATTGAGAAGCCGAGCAAATCGGCACGAAAACGAGAGATGTCTGCGCTCCAGGTCCTCGCCGGTCAGATGGCTGCGCTCAGCGACAGGGAACTGCAGCGTCTGGGCATTGACGAATCGCTGCGTGAGGCCATCGACCAGGTGCGTTCGATGCGCCCTTCGGGCGCGCGGAACCGGCAGCTGAAACACTGCGTCAAGTACATGGACCCACAGGCCCTTGCCGAGGTGCGTGCCTATATCAACGACCAGCATTCCCAGCAGGTCGATGCCAATCGCAGATTTCACGAGATCGAACAATGGCGTGACCGTCTGGTCGAAGAGGGGGATACGGGTTTGGAGGCACTCTTCAGCACATTCGGGAATCTCGATCGGCAGCATGTACGTCAGCTGTGTCGAGATGCGACAAGGGAAAGAGATACGGGCAAACCTGCAGGGGCCGCGCGCAAGCTGTATCGCTACCTGCGTGACTCACTCGGCCCCGTAAACTAAAAAAAATTAAATAGTTAGGCGCGACCGGTGCAGATGAGCCGCCGTAAGCTACCGGAATTACGACAGTTTTTGTTGCGGCGCAATATCATTGTTTAGGACGGTCGTCCGTACGAGCCATTGATGTGGCAATGGCTGGCATCCATAATCGTGCGATCAATTCAGGCCAGAGTGTGGATACGAAGCCAATGACAACGACAAGCCGCCGTCCTGTTTATCTCAACCTCCTGAAAATAAAGCTTCCGATCGCGGGCATCATGTCCATCATCCACCGCGCCACCGGTGTTTTCATGTTTCTGGCCTTGCCGTACCTGATTCACCTGCTTGATCTGTCACTGTCCGGACCAGGAGGCTATGCCGAGGCAAATACCGCACTTCACAGTCTATTCGGCGTGGTTTTCGTATTCCTCATCATGTGGTCGCTGGCTCATCACCTTCTGGCCGGCATCCGTTACCTGCTTATCGATGTCGACTACGGGGTCGAGAAGGAGATGGCGCAGCAGACAGCCCTGGGGGTTGTGATCGCCGGGCCGATTCTCGGGCTGCTACTGGCCGGAGGTGTGCTATGAGCCGCAAGGCCTCGGGATTGAAGGCATGGGCAATCCAGCGCCTGACTGCCATGTATATCGGTTTGTTTTCGCTGTATCTGCTGGCCGCGTTGATGTTTGCCGCGCCCGCTGACTACGGAGCCTGGAAGGCCTGGATAGGCAGCCCCCTGGTAAGCGTGGCCATGTTGCTGTTTGTGGTCAGCGTCCTGATGCATGCCTGGATCGGTGTGCGTGACGTATTGATCGACTACATCCACCCGATCGCTATCCGTGCAACGGTGCTCGGATTGGTCGCCTTGTCACTGGTTGCCATGGGCTTGTGGGCCGCTCAGGCGCTCATCCTTGTCCGCTTGGTCTGAGAAAAGATAATGGCTTTGAATAAACGACGTTTTGATGCTTTGATCATCGGGGCCGGAGGCGCCGGCCTCAATGCCGCCATTCAGTTGGCGAACACGGATGCGAGGGTGGCCGTGGTTTCGAAAGTATTCCCGACCCGGTCGCATACCGTTGCCGCACAGGGTGGGGTAAACGCCGCGCTGGCCAACGTGCTGCCGGACAACTGGCATTGGCATATGTTCGATACCGTCAAGGGGTCGGACTATCTCGGTGACCAGAACGCCATAGAGTTCATGTGCCGCGAGGCCATACCGACCGTGTACGAACTCGAACACAACGGTGTGCCGTTTTCGCGCCTCGACAGCGGCAAGATCTATCAGCGTGCCTTCGGTGGTCAAAGCCAGGACTTCGGTGGCGCACAGGCGGCTCGTACCTGTGCTGCAGCTGATCGGACAGGGCACGCCATTCTGCACGCGCTGTATCAACAAAACGTTCGTGCGCGCACCCACTTCTTCGACGAGTACTTCGCCATCGATCTGATCAAGGACGACGAGGGCGCAATTCTGGGCGCCCTGGTGATGGAGATAGAGACCGGCGAGCCGCTGCTGATTGAGGCCAAGGCAACCGTGCTCGCGACCGGCGGCTGCGGCCAGGTTTATCGCACGACCTCGAATGCACACATCAACACCGGAGACGGTAACGGCATGGTGCTGCGAGCCGGCATCCCTCTCATGGACATGGAGTTCTACCAGTTTCATCCGACGGGCATTGCCGGGCGGGGGATGCTGATCACCGAAGGTGTACGTGGTGAGGGTGGCTATCTCGTCAACAAAGACGGCGAGCGTTTCATGGAACGCTATGCGCCCAACGCCAAGGACCTTGCCAGCCGCGATGTCGTGTCGCGGTCCATCGTTACCGAGGTCAAAGAGGGTCGCGGCTGCGGTCCCGATGCCGATCATGTCCTGCTCAAGGTCGATCATCTCGGCGAAGAGATTATTGCCAAGCGCCTGCCGGGCATCCGCGAGAGCGGAAAGATATTCGCCGGGGTCGATGCGGTGAACGAACCCCTCCCGGTCTTTCCGACCGCGCACTACGTCATGGGAGGCATCCCCACCGATCCCTATGGCCGCGTGATCGTGCCACAAGGTACCGGTGAAGAGGTCGTGCCCGGTCTCTACGCAGCCGGGGAATGCGCCTGTGTGTCCGTGCATGGTGCGAACCGTCTGGGCGGCAACTCGCTGCTGGACATCCTGGTATTCGGTCGCGCGGCGGGTCTTGATGTCATCGAGAATCTGAAAGAAAACAAGAACCATCGCCCAATGAACGAAACCAGCGTGGAGAAGGCCATGGCCCGCTTGACCCGTTGGGACCAGGCGGGAGAAGGCATCTCGGTACGCGAACTGCGCGACGAATTCCGCAAGACGATGGAGGATCATGCCGGCGTATTCCGCACCGAGGAAATCATGGCCGAGGGCGTGGAAAAACTGAAAGCGCTGCGTGACAAATTGCCGGATGTTCGCCTGGCTGACCATTCGAAGGTGTTCAATACCGCGCGCGTCGAGGCACTCGAGCTGGAGAACCTGTTCGACACCGGTATTTCTATCGCCTACTCGGCGCTGATGCGTAAAGAGAGCCGCGGTGCGCACTCGCGGCCGGATCATCCGGATCGTGACGATGCGAATTGGATGAAGCACAGCCTGTATTTCAAAGAAGACGATCGTATGGACTACAAGCCGGTTCAAACGAAGCCGCTGACTGTAGAAACCTTCCCGCCGAAAGAGCGTGTGTACTGAGGAGTCTCTCTGTATGAAGTTTCTGATATCCCGATTCAATCCCGACAGTGACAGCGCACCTTACATCCAGGAGTTCGAGGTCGAGACCACGCGCGGCATGATGCTGCGAGATGCGCTTCTTGACATCAAACGTCAGGATGAGTCGTTTTCGTTCCGGCATTCCTGCGGTGAGGGCGTCTGCGGCTCCGATGGCGTGAACGTCAACGGCACAAACAAGCTGGCATGCATCACGCCGGTATCCGAGTTGAAGGAACCGGTCGAGGTGCAGCCTTTCCCCGGGCGTCCCATCATCCGTGATCTGGTCGTCGACATGACCCAGTTCTACCAACAATACAAGGCCGTGAAACCCTGGCTGGTGCGCGAAGACCCGATGCCCGAGCAGGAGATCCTGCAGTCGCCGGAAGACCGCGACAAGCTGGATGGCCTGTACGAATGCATCATGTGCGGCTGCTGTTCCACCGCATGTCCGTCGTTCTGGTGGAATCCCGACAAGTTCCACGGCCCGCAGGCTCTGCTGACCGCCTGGCGCTTCCTTGCCGATACGCGCGACCAGGCGACGGATGAACGCCTGGACGAACTGGAAGGCCCGTACAAATTGTTCCGTTGCCACACGATCATGAATTGTGTCGAGGCCTGCCCGAAAAACCTGAATCCCACGAAGGCCATCGGCCACATCAAAACCCTGATGCTGAAAAACGCCATTTGATACGGGCTCGACGGATGAACGATTGCGCCGGTACATCGCCTCGCACGGAAGCCGGGCAGCTTTTTCCGGCTAACTTCAGTGTTGTATCGGATTCCGGGGTAAAGGCTTCATGAATGGTCCGCCACGCAGTGAACAACTGCGCTGGCAATGCCGACGCGGCATGCTCGAGCTCGACTTTGTTCTAGAGCGCTATCTGAACGATTCTTTTGATGCGGCTGACGGGAAAGAGCAGGCCCTGTTCGCAGAGTTGTTGACCGCACAGGATCCCGAACTGCAGGCCTGGATATTGAACGGTGCCGCACATTCAGATCCGGCTTATCAGCATTTGATCGATAAGATACGCGGTATCTGATCGTCGACCTGGTGTTAGCCTTCATGCAACATGCAGGTTAGTCTGACAGCCTGTCTTCTACTGCAGTCACCAGTTCGGACACGGCGGCCACGTCCAGATTCCTTATTGATTTTTGGACCCGTCCCAGTGCACTCCCGAGTTGCCCGTCGCGCATCTCTGTAAGCACGTAACGTTTGAGCGTTACTGAGGCATCATCAAGCTCGATTCCGGTAACGAAGTTAGGTTCCGAAAGAAAGGCTTGCGCTTTTTTCAGGAAATCACCAAATACTTGTTCTTTCGATTCAATCATTGCAGCGAATCCTAAATGACAGGCTCAAAGCAGGCCGTACAAATCTGGAAATAACAGGATGGAAACGACGATGGAGGCCTGCATCAGGATAAACGGAATAACTCCGCGGTAAATGTCCACGGTACGTACATCGGGCGGTGCCACACCTTTCAGATAGAACAGGCTGAATCCGAAAGGTGGCGTCAGGAAGGAGGTCTGCAGGTTCATCGCGATCAGTATGGCGAACCATAGCATGCTGATTCCCATCGCCTCGGCGATAGGAGACAGGATCGGCACCACGATAAAGGAAATTTCCACAAAATCGATGAAGAATCCAAGCAACAGGATAATCAACATCGAGAAAATCAGGAAGCCCCATTTTTCCCCCGGCAACTGCAGCAAAAACTCTTCCACGATTATATCGCCGCCGGTATAGCTGAATGCCATTGAAAAAGCGGTTGCGCCGAGCAGGATTGCGAAAACCATGGCAGTGATCTTTACGGTCTCGAGGGCACTGTCATACAACAGTTTCCAGGAAAACTTGCGGTACAGTATCGACAGCAGAATTGCGCCGACGCCGCCGAGGGCTGATGACTCGGTAGGGGTCGCTATGCCGGCGAAAATCGAACCCAGGACGACAGCGATGAGCAACAGTGGCGGAATGATCGCGCGCAAGGCATCGAGGTAGTGCTTGAGAGTGGTCGACTGGTCGCGATCAAAAGGAATAGGCGGGGCCGCCCCCGGCCTGGCATAGGCGAAGATCAAGACGTAGGCAACATAGACGCCAACCAGCACCAGGCCCGGAATCAATGCGGCCTGAAACAGATCGCCAACCGGCAGTCCAAGAACATCGCCGAGAATGATCAGGATGATCGAAGGTGGAATGATCTGTCCCAGGGTCCCCGCACCGCAGATGGCGCCACAGGCGAGTGACCTGCTGTAGCCGTACTTGAGCATCACCGGCAATGATATTACGCCCATGGCCACAACACTGGCACCGACGACGCCTGTCGATGCGGCGAGCAGCGCGCCGACCAAAATGGTCGAGACGGCCAGTCCTCCGCGCATGCTGCCAAAAAGACGTCCCATGGATTCCAGTAACTGTTCCGCAAGCCGTGTCTTCTGCAGAACGATTCCCATGAATATGAACAGCGGCACTGCCATCAGCACCACGTTCTGCATGATGCTGTAGATCCGGAAGGGCATGAACGCGAACAGGTCCCAACCTTCGGCAAACACACCAAAGATCAGAGCGACACCACCAAAGGTGAAAGCGACCGGAAAGCCGAGCAGCAGGAGCAGCAGGGCGGCGAAAAACATCACGATGCCGATCATCAGGCAATTCCCGCGCTTGGCATCAGGGCTTGAAGGTCTCGTACTTGTGTGCCCGTTCCAGACCCAGATATTCGTTGACTGCACGCAGCATGAATCCGACGCTGCTGATGATCACGCAGACGAACGACAGTGAAATCATTCCCTTGATAATCCAGCGGTAAGGCAGTCCGCCGGGATCGCCACTGGTCTCGCTGAGATCGTAGGCCTCGTAGGCGAAGCCGATGCCGTAGCCGGCGACCAGGAAACAGAATGGCCACAGGAAAATAAGGGTGCCCAAAATGTCGATCAACGCCCGCTTTTTCGGACCCAGACGTTCATAGATAACGTCCACCCGCACATGGCTATCTGCCTTTAGGGTATAGGCGACGCCGAACAGAAATATCATTGAATACAGATGCCATTCGAACTCCTGCATGCCGATGGATACGTCGTTGAACGCATACCGCATGACCACATCGTAGAAAACGTTGGCCACAAGCAAGAGCAGCAGAACCGCCGAAAACGCCCCGATCAAGTCGGAGAAGCGATTGAGTACCCGCTCGACCTTGACCGTTCTAGGGGTCATGTGAGGCTAATCGCCCATGCTATTCAGGTAGGCCTGGTCGGAAATCGCCGTCCATTGACGAGCTTTTGCCATGTAATTGGCCTGGGAGTCGATGATCTCCCTGGCCACCGGATCAGCAGCGGCTGCCTCAGCCAAAAGTTCTGCGTTCGCCTTGCGCATCGCATCGAGCACTGCTTTGGGAAAGGTTTTGATCTCGATATCAGGATGCTCCTGCTTCATCGCGGCCCAGTTCAGGGCACTCTCGTGGTACGACAGGGCATACATGTTCGAGGCGGCCGTGCGCATCGCCACGCGCAGAATCTCCTGCAGATCTGAGGGAAGTCTGTCCCAGGACTTCTTATTGACCAGGAACTGAAGCTCGGTACCGGGCTCGTGCCAGCCTGTGTAATAGTACGGCGCGATTTTGTGGAAGCCCATACGCAGGTCGAGCGATGGTCCAACCCATTCCAGCGCATCAATGGTATTGCGTTCGAGTGCCGTATAAAGCTCGCCCGGCGGGATATTGGTCGGTTTCGCACCCAGTTTCGCCAGTACCTCGCCGGCAAATCCCGGAATGCGCATCTTCAGGCCCTGCAAATCCGCGACCGAGCCGATCTCCTTGCGAAACCAGCCGCCCATCTGGTTGCCGGTATTGCCGCCGGGGAAAGACAAGAGGCCATGCCTGGCGTAAACCTTCTCCATCAGTTCCATGCCGCCACCGTAATAGAACCAGGCTTGCTGTTCGGGGGCGGTCATGCTGAATGGCATACTTGTGAAGTACAGGGTATTCGGGTCCTTGCCCTTCCAGTAGTAGGAAGCAGAATGTCCCATGTCATACTGGCCGGCCTTGACCATATCGAAAACACCGAACGGGGCTTTGTGCTTGTTCGACGAATCGATGGTGATTTTCAGCCGCCCGGCGGACATCTTGCCCACCGTCTCCGCAAGGCCTTTGGTCGTGTCACCGAAGATCGGGTAGTTGGGTCCCCAGGTTTCAGCAAGCTTCAGCGTATATGACTGTTCCGTTTTCGCCGCCTGTTTATCGGCCTGCTCGGTTTTACCGCAAGCACTCAAGGATAGGGCAAGCGAAGCTGACAGCGCGATGCCGAAAAGTCTATGGAGCATACTTCTTCCTCAGCTGTGTCGGATCTCTCCGTCTTTTGCGTATTCGCCGGAGCAATTTCTTGTGGGAACGCCGATGCGCAAAGACAGATCAGCGCTTCATCATGCCCTTGACAGAACGCACTTCGGCCGAGATTTCCTTGGTTGATCCGTCTTCGAAGGTAAGGGTCATCGGTACCTGATCTCCCACATTCAGCGGCGCAGTCAGATCGAACAGCATGATATGCAGTCCGCCAGGTTGCAGCGAAACGGTTTCGTTCGGCGGCAAATGGATATGTGCAATCCGACGCATGCGCATCACACCGTCATCCATGGTGTGCATATGTAACTCGACCGCAGCCGCAGCGGGTGTACTGGCGCTGACAAGAAACCGTTCTATGTCACTACTGTTCTGAAACTGCATAAAGGCCGCGGAGGTCTGCACCACAGGAGGCACCGCACGGATATAGGGTTCATTCACCGTAATCTCGTCGGCGACGCCATCTGCGGCGGCATTCGCCACCAGGACAAGTGCCAGGGCGAGGGTACCAATAATGCGAAAAGCTTGGCGCTCGAGTGATTTCATGAATGGCTCCAAATACAATGAGAAGATCTCGAAAGGCTACTTTGGACAGACAGAAAGGGCATTGACCGATATCAGTGCAGCTCAGCTGGCCGGCGAAAGATGGCGTGGGCGACCGTCTTCGCCCAGGGCAACATAGACCAGGGTGGCGTCCGCAGCCACTGTTTCGCGACGGGAATCCAACTGCCGGCAGGCTTCCGCGACCACGTGGACGGTGATCGAAGATTTTCCACGACGCCGGATCTCGGCATAACAACTGATCAGATCGCCGACGGATACAGGTGCGAGAAAACGAAATTCCTTGATGGCGACAGTGGCAACGCGACCCTGTGCCTCGCGGATCGCCAGAATACTGCCGGCAATATCCACCTGGGACATCAGCCAGCCACCGAAGATGTCGCCGTAAGCATTGGTGTCAGCCGGCATGGCAACAACACGGTAGGTCAATTCGCGATGACCAGCGTGTTCAGTGTCCGGCATAGAGTCTTTCGGTGATGTCTTGGTATCGTTCAAGGATCTGGTTACGGCGCAGTTTCAGTGTCGGGGTAGCCAGGCCATTATCCGGTGTCCAGGGTTCGTTGACCACCGCCAACTGGCGTACCTGGGCATAGCCGGGAAAAGAGGCCGTGCGCTGCTGCACATGCTGCATGAAAATCGAATGCAGATTCTCATCAACACAGACCGCTTCGTTCGCAGGATCCAGATGCAGTTCTTCCGCCACGCGTGCAAAGGCCACGGGGTTCGGAACCAGAAGGGCGCTTAGAAAGGGCTTGCCTTCGCCGATCACCAGCACCTGGTCGAAGAGTTCGTCGAGTGCTATCGCATTTTCCATATCAGCGGGCGGCACTTTTTCCCCGTTCGCCAGCACGATGATGTCTTTCAGGCGCCCGGTGATCGTGATATGTCCATCCGCCGCGATGGCCGCTTTGTCACCGGTGTGCAGCCACCCCTCCTCGTCGATAATCCTCCGGGTGGTCTTGGTATCGTTCCAGTACCCCAGCATGACACAGGGGCTGCGGGTGAGAAGTTCATCGACCTCGTTGATCCTCACCTCCACTCCCGGAAGGGCAAGTCCCACGGACTCGGGTTCGTTGTGCTCCAGGGGGTTCGCGGCGATGATTGGTGAGGTCTCCGTCAGGCCGTAGCCCTGGGTGACGGGGATACCGAGGCCGATAAACAGCTTCGCGACGTCCGGGGTCAGCGCAGCGCCGCCGCAGACGGTAAAGCGCAAGCGTCCGCCAAGCTTTGCGCGCACTTTGCGTGCGATCAGCAGGTCCAGCAGCGGCCGGACAAGAAAAACCGGCCGCCAGGGTGCACGATTCTGTTGGTAGCGAAAATGGGCCCAGCCGGTTTCAACGGCCTTATTGAACAGTAGGCGGCTGAATCTCGATCCTGTCGCCAGTTTGTCCATGATCTTGCCATATACACGTTCGAAGATTCTCGGTACCGAGATCATGATGGTCGGCTGGATGGCAACCAGGTCATCACCCAGCTGTGGGATGGAGCGGTTGTAGGCCACAGCAGCGCCGGCAGCCATCGGAAGGTAGTAGCCGACCGTGCGCTCGAAGGCATGCGAAAGTGGCAGGAACGATAGCAGCAGATCGTGTTGGAACACATCGAACATCTTCAGCGCAGCCTCGATATTGAACAGAATATTGCGGTGACTGAGCATGACGCCCTTGGGTCGACCGGTTGTCCCGGATGTATAGACAATGGTCGCCATACTGTCCGGAGGACCGGGCTGGCAATGATAGACGGGCGATGCGTCCTGCAGCCATTCCGAAAGGGTAACGAAATTTTCTGATCCAAAGGTGCCCGTTTCCAGGCATAGCACGCGGCGCATGAGTCCAAGCTGTTCGTGCAGGCTGCCGAGGCTTTCCCATTGCTCGGCACTACCGACAATCAGCATGCGGGCACCAGAGTCTGACAATATCCACCCAATGTTCTTGGCGCGGTCATTCGTGTACACCGGCACTGTAACCAGCCCCAGCCCCTGGGCAGCCTGGTCGCAAACCACCCATTCCCAGCTGTTGTTGCACATGATCGCGATACGGTCACCAGCCTGCAGGCCATCCGCAATCATGGCCGCCTGCCAACGTGCTACCTCGTCACGCGTCTGCTCCCAGGTATAGTGCTGCCAATCGCCGTTGCGGTACTGCACATAGGCGAGGCCATCCGGTGTGCGTATGCAACGTTCATTGAAAAGGTCAGCCAGGGAGGGGGCATCGTCCAGGGCGATGATCCTCGTGTTCGTGCAACATGACCTTTCTCCTGTCCGCAGACTGTCAGGCAATCGCCCCCCAACCGGGATCTGCATGAAAATGTTGGCCGAAGCGATCTTCGAGTTCCCCCAGCCGCTGCTGCAAATCATTGGTCCCCCGACTATGGACGTAGTGCATGGGACCGCCTCGAAATGGCGCGAAGCCGGTGCCGAATATCACGCCGGCATCCAGCAGATCCTCGTCCTCCACCACTCCTTCGCGCAGACAGGCCACCGACTCATTGATCAACCGCAGAATCAGGCGGTCGCTGATATCTGTGTCAGATAGTGGCATTTCACCCTTGACCGTTTCCTTGACCGCGCGACCGTCTTTCCAGGTATAAAAGCCCTGACCTGACTTGCGCCCCAGGCGTCCATCGTCAACCAGTGCACTGAGTTTCTCCGGAATCGAACTTTGCAGCGCTTCTGCCAATTTGTTGGCAACCGAAAGGCAGATATCAAGGCCAACGGTGTCGGCCAGTTCGATCGGCCCCATTGGCATACCAAAGGCAACGGCCGCACGGTCTACCACAGGTCCAGGGACGCCTTGTTCGAGCAGGTCGACGGCTTCGAGGAGATAGGGCATCAGTACGCGGTTGACCAGGAAGCCGGGGCTGCTCTTCACCTTCAGAGGCAGTTTTTCAATATGCCGGGCGAACGCACTGGCCCGGATGACCATCTCTGCCTCGGTGTGGGTATCGTGGACAATCTCGAGCAGGGGCATCTTGGCCACGGGATTGAAGAAATGCAGTCCTACCAGCCGACCGGGACGCGCCAGCTTTTCCCCCAGGACAGCCAGCGGGATGCTCGAGGTATTGGTTGCCAGAATCGCATCCTTCTTCATGCGCGGTTCGATCTGGGCATAGAGTTGCTGTTTGGCTGCAACGTTTTCGAAGATGGCCTCGATGATGACATCGGCGCCGCTCACTCCGCTACCAAGGTGGTCGGGCATCAGTCGGTCGATCGCAGCCTGCACCTGGTAAGGGCTTCTCAGCTTCTGCCGGAAAAGCTGGTGAGCGCGCATTACCGCGCGGGTGAGGTATTCCGGTGCGCGATCCTGCAGGGTGACCCGCATGCCACGTATTGCACACCAGGCAGCGATGTCACCGCCCATCACGCCGCCACCCACCACATGCACATGCCGAGGCTGGAAATCGGCTTTGTTGCCTTCCGCTTTCAAGCGGTCTTGAAGCATGAACACGCGTATGAGGTTCTGCGCCTCTGCCCCATTGATCAGACGCGCGACATTCGTAGCCTCGCTGGCGTACATAGCCGCTTCGTCGCCGGCCGTTGCACGCCAGTGCTCCAGCAGTTCGTAAGGCGCAGGGTAGTGCGACTTGCGGGCGTGCTTGGCCAGCTTACTGGCGAGAAATCTTTTGACCAGTGGACGCAGTGGTGCAGTGGCCGGCAGGCGTTTCAGCCAGCCTGCACGATGTGGGCGCGTGTTGCGTTGCAACAGGCCGATCGCGGCCGCCCGCAGCTGCCTCTCTGGTACGGCCAGGTCAACCAGGCCGATACGGCGCGCGCGCCAACCATTGATCGTGCGTCCGCCCAGCATCAGTTCAAGTGCATTGATGTCACCCAGAATCCGGGTGCTGCGCACTGTGCCGCCATACGCGGGAAATATCCCCAGCTTGACCTCGGGAAAGCCCAGTCGCGTGCGCTCGTCATTGCAGCTGACCCGATAGTCGCAGGCCAAGGCCAGTTCCAGGCCGCCACCGAGACAGAATCCCTGGATGGCAGCAACGGTTGGGAAGGCCATCGATTCGAGACGGTGAAAGATCTCATGTACCCGACGGATGTGCTGTTCCGCCGAGGCCACCCCGGGTACCCTGGCAAATGCCTTTACATCGGCGCCTGCAATAAAGCCGGATCGTTTGGCCGAGTTGATCACCATGCCTTTCGGATGCATCTGCGCGATCTGGACCAGGGTCTGGTCGAATTCTTCCAGCACGTCCTCGGTGAGTACATTGGTCCCACTGTCGGACTTGTCGAAGGTAAGCCAGACAATCTCGTGGACATCCTTTTCGACTGAAAAATGCCGGTTCATGCCGCGATCCCCCCTTGTGCGCCTTCGAGCAGCAGGGCACCGCCCTGACCGCCACCGATACAGAGACTTGCCATTGCGCGCCGATTGCCCCCGCGCTGCATGGTCTTCAATGCGTGCAGTGTGATTCTTGCCCCGCTGGCGCCGACCGGATGACCCAGGCTGATGCCACCGCCATTCATGTTGAGTTTTCTCTCATCGATCGGTGCAAAGGCCTTTTCCTGACCCAGCACATCGCGGCAGAATTCGTCAGATTGCCAGGCAAGCCGGCAGGCAAGCACCTGGGCCGCGAACGCCTCATTGATCTCCCAGACATCGATATCGTCGGAATCCAGTGCGTGTCGGCGCATTATCGGCGCCATCGCATACACAGGCCCCAGACCCATTTGTGCCGGGTCAAGCCCTGCCCATTGACTGTCGACGATGCGGCCCAGTACCGGCAGATCAAATTGTCTGAGGGCTCGTTCGGAGGCCAGCAGCAACATGGCGGCGCCATCGCTCACCTGCGCGCTGTTTCCCGCCGTCACCCGGCCGACGGGTCTGTCGAATACCGGGCGCAGTCCGGCCAAAGATTCCATCGAAGAGTCGGGCCGCAGGCCGTCGTCATGTTCGTAAACATGACCATAGCTGTCATACAGCGGTTCGATCTCATCCATGCAATGTTGTTCGATTGCCTGTGCAAGACGATGGTGACTGCGCATGGCATATGCGTCCATGGCCTCGCGATCAATGTCAAAACGTTCTGCCAGTTCTTCGGCCGTCTGTCCCATTGAAAGCCCGACTACAGGATCGGTCAGTCCACGAAGCAGTGCGACGACGGGCTTGAAATGTTGCATCCGCAGCTGCATCAGTGCGCGGCCACGTGAACCCAAAGTCCTTGCCTGATTCCACATGCCAAGCCAGGCCACCATCAGTTCGTTGAGCATGACCGGATGATGACTCATGGACTCGGTGCCGCCCGCCAGCACCAGTTCGGAGCGGCCAGTGGCGATATCCAATGCGGCACTCTCCAGTGCCTGCATCCCGGATGCGCAGTTCCGCTGAACCGTCCAGGCCGGCACGTTCTCTCCACAGCCCAGACGCAATGCGAGTACGCGCGCGATATTGGACTCGTCAGGGCCGGACGATACGCAACCCAGTACAAGCTGATCGACCACATCCGGGGCAAGTCCAACCCGCATGAGTAAGGCTCGGCTGGCAGCGAGAGAGAGATCGCTGGCACGAAACGGCCCAGGTCTGCCACGTGCCTTTAGAAAAGGCGTGCGAACACCGTCGACCACGTACACCGGGCGCCCACGCAAATTACCCAGGTCCTGCTCTATCGATTCTTGGTTCATGCCATCTCCCCCTTTACACCGCATATATCGCAGGTTTGCTCGAACCTTGCGCGGTCAGGGCATACTGTTTGCCGTACTGGGCAAAGCTGTCGACCATGATTACCTCGCGCCGCAGGGCCTGCATCTTTTCCAGTTCGCTGGCCTCGGAATGCGTGATGATGCCTTCTGACAGCGCCTCTTCGACCTGTTGCACAAAGGTTTGGCTCTGCAGCAGGCCAGAACGCGAGGCCTCGCGCAGGGTCTTTTCGATCGGCGCCACCTTGGCTGCCTGGACAAAGGCCTGTTCGAACTGCTGCTGACGAAACTGACCGTTGTCGCCGAGAAAAATGCCGCGCGTCAGACGATCGCGTGCATCGCCCGGCTTGAGTACGATGCGCGCGGCATCACGGTCCACATTGTCTCTGGTCTCGGTGTAGGGTGCGCCACTGGGAAAAACAACCAGCCGCAATAGCCATGCGAGCGGTCTGAAGGGCAGATTTCGGAACAGCAGGCGGAGACTTTCCTGCATGTGATAGAGCGAGTTGTCGCAGGCCCAGCGCACCAGCGGCAGGTCGTCTTCAGGCCGCCCCTGATCCTCGAAGCGTTTCAGTACCGCCGAGGTCAGGTAAAGTTCGCTGAGAACATCACCCAATCGTGCCGACAGTCTTTCCTTGCGTTTCAGTGAGCCTCCCAGCGTCATCATCGCGACGTCGGCACTGAGCGCAAAGGCGGCGCTCATCCAGTTCAACTGCTGGAAGTAGCGTCTGGTAGGCCCGTCCACCGGTGTGGCAGAAAGACGACCCCTGGTCAGACCAAGGAAAAGGCTGCGAGCAATGTTGCCAAGTACGAAACCGACATGCCCGAATATGGCGTGGTCAAATTCGCTGAGGCCGCGCGAAGCATCCGGATTCTGCGCGGCCTGAAACTCCTTCAGCACCCAGGGGTGACAGCGTACGGCGCCCTGGCCGAAGATGATCATGCTGCGGGTAAGGATATTGGCCCCCTCGACGGTGATGGCGATGGGTATGGCCTGATAGGCCCGGCCAATCAGATTGGATGGCCCCAGGCAGATGCCGCTGCCACCCTGAATATCCATGGCATCGTTGATACAGCGGCGATACTTCTCGGTCAGGTGGTACTTCACGACGGCCGAGATGACCGAGGGGCTCTCACCGATGTCGAGCGCCCCCAGGGTCAGGGTGCGTGCCGCATCCATCTGGTAGGTGAGCGCCGCAATGCGTGCCAGCGATTCCTCGATGCCCTCGAAGCGACCGATCGGTACGTTGAACTGGCGACGTATCGCTGCATAGGCCCCGGTAAACCGGCTGGCGGTTTTTCCCGCCCCTACGCTGAGTGCCGGCAAGGAGACACCCCGGCCCTCAGCGAGGCATTCGACAAGCATGCGCCAGCCCTGGCCGACATACTTTGTGCCGCCGACCAATTGTGTCACGGGTACGAAGACATCGTGACCCTGGTTGGGGCCATTCTGAAAAGGTATGTCCAGCGTCACGTGTCGGTCCCCGATCGTCACTCCTTGCGTGTCGCGTGGCACCAGAGCTAGGGTGACGCCGAGTTCTTCCTCGTCACCCAGCAGCTTATCGGGGTCGTAAAGCTTGAAGGCCAGCCCGAGCAGGGTGCAGACCGGTCCGAGCGTGATATAGCGTTTTTCCCAATTGAGGCGCACACCCAACACGCGCTCCCCCCGCCATTCGCCGTAACAGACTTCGCCACGATCCGGGATTGCGCCGGCATCGCTGCCCGCATCAGGGCCGGTCAGTGCAAAACAGGGCACTTCTTCGCCACGCGCCAGTCGCGGCAGGTAATATGATTTCTGTTCGGGTGTTCCGTAGTGCAGAAGCAGTTTGCCCGGCCCGAGTGAATTGGGGACCATGACGGTGACGGCACCCGTGATGCAACGGCTGGCCAGCTTCATGACTACCGCGGAATGTGCCAGTGCCGAGAAGCCCCTGCCGCCGTATTCCTGCGGAATGATAAGGCCGAAGAATCCGTTATCCTTGATGTATTGCCAGGCCTCCGGCGAGAGGTCTTTGTCTTCATGGGTAACACGCCAGTCGTCGAGCAGCTCACAAAGAGTCTCGGTTTCGTTGTCCAGGAAGTCCTGCTCCTGTCGACTGAGTCTTGGTGGAGGGAGATTCAGCAATCGTTGCCAATCAGGATTCCCGGTGAACAGTTCGGCGTCCCACCATACACTGCCGGCCTCGAGCGCCTCCTGCTCGGTCTGCGACATGGGCGGCATTACCTTGCGGAACTGGCGGAACAGCGGTGCTGTTACGTAACGGCGGCGGATCCGCGGAACCCCGAGCAACAGTACAAATGCCGTCGACAGTCCCCATACCGGAAGAGCGACCAACCAATCCACGTTCGCGCCCGCGGTGAAAACAGCAAGGCCGCCGGCGAATGCGGCAATCCACATGCCGGTGCCTGCACCCCAGTAGGCGAGGGCCCAGACCACCGCGATGGTCAGAAAGAGTCCAAAGATCCACATATCTTCTACCCCCTGCGCCTCAGGAATGAGAAAGCGTGATGCCTCTGCAATTCGGGTTCGGATCCGTCGCTGTCGCTATCCGTCAGATCGGTATCAGATGTATCGGAGATGATCTCGACATCAGCCTCCTCGTAGTCGTTTCCGGCCGGTGCGTCTTCCCGCAGCATTTTGCTCGGTGGCGGATTGAACGCATGACGTTCGTCGTTGTAAACGTCCTCATCACTCCAGGGCAGTCGGTGATACAGGCCAACGTCATTGATGCCGAGATACGGATATTTGATGATCGAAAAATAAGGCGAGTAATCGAAATCACGCGGTGCAAACAGGCGCGGATTGCGTTTGAAAAATCGAACACTGCCGTCTTCGGCGCGGTCAATGAAGGGCAGGATCGGGAAATCGATGGTACTGAAGGCCTCTGCCAGAAGCGTTGAGCAGACTGTTCGTGTCGGGCTACCCGCATTGTGCTGGAACAGACTCGACCGCCAGCGTCGCGGAAGGAAGCTCCAGGGGAAGAAGAAACGCGCGAGATCCAGTACCTGTCTCACATCGTAGTCCCAGCCCAGATGTTTTGCCGAATAGGCGATCATTGCCTCTGCATCCGTGGGAGACAGGGTGGTGGGGCGACAGATCCGAATGTGGTCGTTTCGATATGAGGTGAGCGGAGAGACAATGGTGCCGCGTCCCATCAGCGCCTCGATGAGCAGCTGCTCTTCCGGGTCTCCGTCGTAGTGGTATTCGATGACGGCCCGAAGGTCCGGATCGCGGATGTCGTACAGGCGCCCGATGTAAAGCGCCGAATGGCTCCAGGGGCTCTGGGTAATGACCTTGATGACTTCTGAAACGCGACTGCGCCCCTCGACCAGGATCACGTCCCCGGTGCGCAGCTCGAATCCGAGCCGGTTAAAGTCGCAGAGCGGGGTGGGAGAGGGTGGTCCCTCCCTGGTCAGCCACTCTGTGGCCTTTTTGTTTAGCCATCGAAGTACGTCTCGCATTGTCCAAGGGCCTGCAACACATGGTTACAAAGTATAGACCCGCAAATTGGACGCTTTGTTGCAATTTACATAATTAATACGAAAGTACTATTTTAAAACATTAAATACTATTTTTATTTATCTATATTTATTAGATATTTGGAAAATTGTTTACATTGTTTGGATAATTTGTCGAATTTTATCAAGGCCCAGTTCAAGGGTGGGCCGGGGCGTATAGAAATGGGGTGCCAAGCGGATACCACCAGCCCTGGCGGCACATATCACACGGTTTTTCATCAATTGTGCGTGAAGAGTTGGCGCTGGAGAGCGCGCGTGGCGAAAGGTCAGTATGCCTGCCCGTTTTTCAGGATCTTTCGGCGTCACGATCTCCACCTCAGGCAATTTCGCCAGTTCGGTCTCGAGAAATGAGACGTTTTCGGCCAGCCGGCTTTCGACAAAGTCCATGCCCAGTTCATCGAACAGGCTGAGGCTGGCCTCCATTGCATGAATCCCCATCATGTTGGGCGTGCCGGATTCAAACCGTCTTGCCGACTTTGCAGGTATCCAGGATTCGCTCTCAAACGCATAAGGCGATTCGCGCATGGCCCAGCCGAATTGATGCAGGCCTATCTGCTCACGAAGCTCAGGTCGGCAATATAGAAATCCCAGGCCTTCAGGCGACAGCAACCATTTGTGTCCGCCGGAAGTGACAAAATCGGCGGGCGTCTCGGCCAGGTCGAACCGCACAGCCCCGAGGCTTTGGATAGCATCAACGGACAACAGAACATCTTTGCGTCTACAGGCGTCTGCGAGGCGCTGCATGTCGAAGCGATATCCGGTTGCAAAATGCACGGTGCTGATCGCCAGCAGGCGTGTCTTGTCCGACATCGCAGCAATCAATGCTCCCTCCGGGTCTTTATCCTGCAATGCATTGACGCGCACGTAATTGACGCCTTGCTCAGACAGTACTTCCCAGGGCATCTGGTTGGAGCAGAAGTCGCCCGCCAATCCGATAACCTCATCGCCGGTTAGCCAGCCCAGCCCCTGGCTGATGATCGAGAGACCTTCGGAGGTGTTCTTGACCAGCGCAATATCATCTGGGTCCTGGGCATTGATCAGGCGTGCGAGGCGATCCCGCAGGCGATGTTCCACCTCCAACCAGGCCGGGTAATCTTCCGCGCCGCGTGTCATGTTCTGTTGTGCAAAACTGGTGACGGCCTGTGCGGTGCGCCGCGCCCAGGGACCGACGGCTGCATGGTTCAGGTAACAAAGGTCGGGCTCCTGCGGGAACTCGGAGGGCAGATAGAGCATGGGCTGATCACGTTCGAGATAAAGCGTTCAGTGACACGCTAACGCAGCATTCGGGGTATGGCAATCGGCGTCGAATGCGCGCGCCGTCTGGTGGGGATGCCCCGGTCATTTGCCGGGCTTAGGGGGCAAGACTTCTGATTTGGCGCAGAATAGAGCATGGTGCAATAAAGAAGCGGGCATAAACCTGTTCGGTAAGGGACGATGGAACATTCTGATATCAGCAGCCAGGCTTTGGCGGAAAAGGGTGCGCAGCGCATCGAATGGGCCTGGCAGGAAATGCCGGTACTGCGCGAATTGTTGACGCGATTCAGCAGGGAGCAACCATTGAAAGGCATCCGCCTGTCGGGTTGCCTGCACATCACCACCGAAACCGCGAATCTGGCGCGCACGCTGAAGGCTGCGGGTGCAGATCTGGTGCTATGCGCCAGCAATCCTTTGAGTACCCAGGATGATGTCGCGGCTGCATTGGTGACGAAGTACGACATCCCGGTCTTTGCGATTCGGGGGGAATCCACCGAGCAGTACTACAGGCATATACATGCAGCCCTGGATCACCGGCCCGTGATCACCATGGATGATGGTGCCGATCTGGTCAGCGAGATCCATAAAACCCGCACCGAGCTCATTCCCGGCATGCTTGGCGGCACGGAAGAGACCACCACAGGGGTTATTCGGCTGCGTGCCATGGCCAAGGCCGGGATGCTGCGATTCCCGGTGATCGCCGTAAACGATGCAATGACCAAGCATTTGTTCGACAACCGCTACGGTACCGGCCAAAGCGCACTCGATGGTGTGATTCGCGCTACCAATATCTTGTTGGCCGGCAAGACCTTCACAGTCGTTGGCTATGGTTGGTGCGGACGCGGCATTGCACTGCGGGCCGCCGGGCACGGTGCACATGTAATCGTCACCGAAGTCGACCCGCTGCGTGCGCTGGAGGCGACCATGGACGGCTATCGGGTGATGCCGTTGCAAGAGGCGGCGAAGACATCCGATTTCATCATTACGGCAACCGGCGACAAACATGTGGTCGGCAAGGAACACATGGAGCAGATGAAAGACGGCTGCGTGTTGGCCAACTCCGGCCACTTCAATGTTGAGATCGATATCCCCGCGCTGGAAGCAATGGCCGTGGACAAAACGCGGCCGCGCCAATCGGTTGAGGAGTTTCGGCTGGCAGATGGACGACGGATACGCCTTCTGGCCGAAGGTCGACTGGTCAATCTGGCGGCCGCCGAGGGGCATCCGTCCGCGGTCATGGACATGAGTTTTGCCAACCAGGTGCTGTGTGCCGTGCATCTAGCCAGCCAGCAGCAGAGGTTGGAGGGCAGGGTACATGACGTTCCGGCGGACATAGATCGCGAGGTCGCACGCCTCAAGCTCACGGCGATGGGCATCGGTATCGACAAGCTCACGCAAGAACAACAGCGATACCTGAGCACATGGCAGGAAGGAACCCTTTGATGGCATCGTTGCGCGAACAGGGAACTGCGGAAATGCTGGCCGATATCCGGGCCAACGTCGCGTTTACCAAAGACATGATTGGCAAAGATGCCCTGGATCCCCGCGTTATGGCGGCGATGGCCAGGGTGCCGCGTGATGCATTTGTGCCCGACGGATTGAAAGAGGCCGCGTTCGCTGACGGTCCGTTGCCGATCGGTCATGGCCAGACCATCTCGCAGCCTTATATCGTTGCGCTGATGAGCGACCTGCTCGGCACCGACCCCGATCATCTGGTGCTGGAGATTGGCACGGGATCGGGCTACCAGACCGCCGTGCTCTCGCTGCTGTGTGCCACGGTCTACAGTATGGATCTGATCGCAGCGCTCACAGAAGAAGCCGCTGAGCGACTGGCGCAGCTTGGCTTTTCGAACGTCCATGTTCGCAACGGCAACGGCTATGAGGGTTGGCCGGAACATGCGCCCTATGACGGCATCATTGTTACCGCCGCCGCAACCCATATCCCAGGGGCGCTGGTCGACCAGCTCAAACCGGGTGGCAGACTGGTCATCCCGGTCGGACAACCGCACATGAGGCAGGAACTGCTGCTGCTGAGCAAGGATATGCAAGGGCGTACAGATGTCCGTGACATCCTTGCGGTCGCCTTCGTACCAATGATCGATCGCCACGGAATCCTTTAGCGCGCGACATTTTGCAACCTATAATTCACTTTATAAACCATATTTAACTTACTGTATTATCGTTAAAATGACCGAGTCAACGAGTGTTTTTATCGGTATCGACGTCCAGCTGGTGCGAGACCTGGCCTATACCGTCATGGATTCAGATGGCCGGGTAATCGATAACGGCTGGCTGGACTCCAGCGGGCCGCGTCATGCGGCCGAGCTTCTTGCGGACAAGCATCCTGCGGCCGTTGTTGGCATCGATGCGCCCAGGGTTCCGCTACGCGTACCGCGACAGCATTATTGGGCGGGCGGATCCTGGCGTCGCAAAAGATCGTCAGATAAGGGTTTTGGCCGACACTGCGAGGTGGTCATATCAGCCTGCGGCCTGGCCAGGCCACAGTGGACGCCAACTTCCGAGCAGGCTCGAGACTGGATGGTAACGGGGTTCGAGTTGTTTCGAGGTTTCGACGCTGCGGGGCTAGAAACAGAAGAGGTATTTCCATCTGCCGCGTACCGGATGCTCGCACAAGACATGGAGGCACAGGTACAGATTCCGTTGAAAGGTTTTCTGCCCGGGCCAAAGGACATGCTCGATTCGATCATTGCGGCGTTCACAGTCAAAGAGTTCATTCAGGGGCGCGGATGCGCGGTCGGCGGTGGCGACGGGCTTGGAGTCATCGTGCTGCCGAGGCCAATCGACCACCCAAATGCCGGGCGGGTCGGTATCTGGCCGGATCAATGAGCCGGTCGAATGCCCACTATCCGCCCATACATCACTGCGCATAATACATATTATGTTAAATCATAAGATCACAGCGACTGGGCTCATGTCTGAATCGAACGGTGTATCTGCCGGCGCCCCATCTGTACCCACCCGATCGATCAGGCAAGAGGCGCCGGCACCCGGACTCATCAATGCAGTATTGCTTCGATGATGTCGTGGACCTCGTGCTCCAGGGAGTCGGAAGCCGTCACCACCACCTTGCGCTGATCGATGGTTGCGGTGTAGTGCTGTGCGTCCTGGTGCCTGGCATAGGCCTCGCGCAGCGAATCCAGCACCTTCTCAATCTCGGCCGGGGTGACTCCGTGTTCCTCGATCAGGGTATTCAAGCCGCTGACCTTGCCATCGTGTATCCACGCCAGTCCGAATTTCTTCGGTGGCTTGCCGATGAAAACATAAGCCGCGTGATCCGTCGGTACAATCTCCAGCGGCTGCGATACCTTGTGTATCAGTTCCTGCAGCTCCTGTTCTACCTCGGCGACCTTCTGTCCGGTCCTGCTCTGGTCGTCCAAGGGAGGATACTCAGGGGTCTTGCCTGCAAACAGATTTCCGAAAAGGCCCATAGTTACGTCCTCTCGAATGTTGTTTTGGTTTGGGCGATAGGTTCAGTTTTAAAGCCTAGATGCCGTGACCGTCGGCGCAAGGTTCAATTCGGAATATTGCTGCGCATGGACTATCAATCAGATACTTATGGCGATAATCTGTAGTGAATTCGAGGTTTTAGATAAACCACCGTGACAAGACTTCTTCTCACGATGCAATGCAAAGCTGGAAGGATTGGAATTTGGGACTGTTGCTCGCGGGCTCCCTGCAAAGTGAGAAATGGCCCACGGTGAACTATAGTTGGACCCACTTGACCAGCACCACCCGAACATGACCAAGTTGAAACAGATCAAGACATTGTTCACCGCAGTGGCCTGCTGCTTCTGGCTTGCCGCCTGCGCCGTGCAGCCGACACAGACACGGGTTCAATACAACGCCATCCCAGCGTCGTTTGTACCAACCGGAGAGGAAGGCGCTTACGGGGAACGCATTTTCAGTTCGCTGAGCGAAGATCATCCGGTCGATACCGCCAGCCCGCGTCACGATCAGCTCGAAGACCTGTTCAATCATCTCGCCGTCAATCCCGGTGACTGGCAGGTTTACCTGTTTGACGCACCTGACATCGCAGATATTCGGGCGGTGCACGGAAACTATATTTTCGTCTGGTCTGGAGTGTTCGACGTCATCGACAACGAGGATGAACTGGCCGGCCTGCTGGCTTGTGAAATGGCGCATGCGCTGGCGAGGCATACAGACCCTGTTGAGTTCAGCCTGACCTCGGAGTTTCTGTTCAGCCTCACCGACACCGCAACCACTGTTGGACTTTTGTTGCTGACCCAGGGTGCGGTGAACATCAATGGAACTGGATTTTCACGCTGGGCCTATGTGGAGGCCGCAGACCTGGATCCCGTCGATCGTGTTTACAACGACGGGCAGGTCGAGGACATGGCGGCTATTGCCCTGCTGATTCTCGACGCTTCCGACTATTCCCCTGATGGGCTACTGGAGTTCTGGAAACGGGCCGAGTCCAATGATCTGCTTCGGGAAAAGGCAAAGCGACTCAGTCGGGATATTCCACCGAACGAACGGGTAGCTATTTTTGAAGCGGTGTTGCCGCGACTCTCCTCAGCGCATAAACGGGAAGAAGAGCCTGTGAATGTCGTTGGGCAGGCCACTGATTCCGGCGAAAACGACTCCATCTGATCTGCCGATTGATCGTAACCTACCTCTCGCCGCCCCTGCCCTTCGCCTGTCGCTGCTTTGATTTGCGAGTCTATCCATCCGCCTCCACCTCCATAACAGGCCATGCCAAGAACACTTATAGCCACTTTGTTCCCTTCCCAGGCCCGCGAATTCCGTGGCCAAAGATGGGTCAATATCAGCCTGCGGTGCATCCACCTGGTGGGTGTCGCCGGTATTGCCGGCGGCTTTCTTTTCGGCCTCGGTCCTGAAACCTGGCTGTCCTACTGGTACCTAACCCTGGTAAGCGGCATCGCACTGACGCTGATTTATATATGGTCCAGCGCCGTGTGGCTGTTTGAGCTCAAGGGGATGGTCATTGCCTTAAAGATCATACTTCTGTTTCTCGGGCTCGTTTTCCCCGGGATAAGGGCAGAAGCATTCATCACGATTATTGTTATGTCCGGCCTGATCGCGCATGCGCCCGCTCGCGTGCGCTCCCGTCGCTGGCTCAGGCTGCCGATGGCTTGAGCAGAAATTCTCCGACCGAGCGGTAAAAAGAATCACATTCGTCCTTGACCAGGTCCTCCAGATTGAGGAAGGCGTGGATCATATTCGGAAAATGACGGTTTTCAACGTCGAGCCCGGCACCGGCCAGGCGGTCCACATAGGCAAATCCCTCGTCGCGCAATGGACAGTAACCTGCGGTCACCACCATCGTCTTCGGATAATGTTCAGGCAACGGCATAAACGCAGGTGACGCCTGCCGGCGATCCTCATCATGTTGAAAATACTGATCGAACAGCCAGCCGACGCGCTCCTGCTCCAGCAGGTAGCCTTGGCCGAGGGTTTCCATGGATTCAGACGACATGGTGTAGTCGAGGCTCGGATAGACCAGCAGCTGTTTTTCGATATGCACGCCCTCCTCGTCCGCGATCTGGTGCACTGCTGCTGCGGTAATCGCGGCGCCACCACTGTCACCGGCCACGGCCAGCTGCCGTGCATGCGCGATACCGAGGCGCTCCAGAGTGGGAAACAGGTGGCGGATCACGTTCTTGAGATCAGTCAGTGCCGATGGATAAGGACATTCCGGTGACAGCCGGTAGTCCACGGAAATCAGTATCCGCCCGCTCGCGACGGCCAGCTTGCGTGCGATCAGATTGTAGACACTCACGCTGCCCGCCATGTGACCGCCCCCATGCGCAAGTATAATTGTGGGCAGGGCCTGGTCAGGTTTCGGGTGATAGATCCGCACGGGCACTGGATAGTCCGTCTGATCCGGTCCTCGCACCAGTGTGTCTCGCGTGAGCGGCACATCGGGCGCCTGGGTGACGAAACGTCGGGTCATCGCGTCCAGGCTTTCGCGCATGCCGATCGGGGTGTATTCAAATCCCTGTTTGCGCTGTAGAGCGATCAACTCTGCCATCTGTCCCAGCAGTTGGTGCAGGGCCTGTGGTAATGGTTCCTGTATGGATGGCGGCATGGAGAATCTCTTACCTCAGTTTACGCTTTTCACAAGACTGCGAAACTCACCGATCAGTGCAATCAGAAGCAACAGCAGATAGCCCGCGTAAACGACAAGCATCCATTGCGGCATGGTGAAGCCGAGGAACTGCCACTGGATATCGCTGCAGTACCCGGTTGGGTTGAACACCGCGGGAAGCCACTCGTCCAGTTTGAACCAGACCGGAAAGTTGGCAAAGAACTCACAATTTAAGTCGGGAACGCCCAACTGGATGCCGGTATGCCGCATTGCCAACGAGAGACCCCAGGTTGCTGCTACCCCCCATGCCAGGTAAGCCAGAATCCGACAGCTTGTCCACGACGGCGCCATCAGCCCGAGCACGCCGCTCAATGCGAGTCCGGCGACGGCCAGACGTTCGTAGACGCACAGCACACAGGGATCGAGTTTCAACACGTACTGAAAAAACAAAGCTGCAGCCTCAAGCCCGAGGGCGGAGACCAGGATGGCGAGCCAGAACAGGCGCTGTCGCGGTATAAGGTACATTTGTTTCTCTCAACCCCTGGGGTTCGATTCAGGTGCCATACAGACTTCTTGCATCCCCTCGGACGCTCTGCGCATTACTCGTGCTTTTGGCTGCCAGTGCGTGCAGCAGTGGCAAGGGATGCCCTGCAGAAAGCCCGATTATGGGATCCGTAAGCATAAACGGACACGGCCTGCGGGTGGAGATCGCGGCCACTCCTCTCGCGCGCAGCTGTGGGCTTTCTTTGCGCGAGAGTCTTCCTGCCGATCATGGCATGTTGTTTATCGATCGCGACGAGCGGGTTCGCGAATTCTGGATGAAGAACACCACGATTCCGCTGGATATCGCGTACATGGACAGTGGTGGTCGCATACTGGAGCTACATCAGATGGACCCTGTCGAGCCTGAGCGCAGATACAGCTCCGGTATTCCGGCCCGATACGCGCTGGAAACACACCAGGGCTGGTTCCAGTCAAAAGGTATCCAGATCGGCCACACGGCGATTTTGCGATTGCCGGAAGACCTCGAAATCCGTTAAGTAATTAAAATTCGACTCGGTAACCGTGGCGCTGTTCGTCCGATTCCGACCCGGCTGAGCTTATCTCGTGTGCGTATGGCCGCCGCATCTGCATGACAGCGCCGGGCCTCTACGGACCGGCAGGCGGACAAACCCGGCACACCCCAAAATCGGGTAAATTGGCCCCAGGCGGGCTCAGCTTAGAGAGAAAGAATTGTGCAGTGCAATATACATTTGCAGAAAAAAGTAGCAGTTTGCATTGAATTCAAACGATAATGTCAGACGTGCAGCAGTAGCGGGCGCAAAATCGCATGAGGCGGCAGCTCAGATATCGTAATGTGGATTCGAAGTTCAGGTTTGTTTCAGGTCGTATGTAAAACCGGTTATTTCCTTTTTTACACCTGGTAGCCCCTTCAGTATTTCCTCGACAATTCTCTGCATATTCAAATGTTCAATTACACCAGAGGTAACCAATATGGCTACAGGTACAGTTAAGTGGTTCAGTGAAGAAAAAGGTTTCGGTTTCATTTCGCCTTCCGACGGCTCCAAGGATGTCTTCGTACATCACAGCGCCATCCAGGGTTCAGGATTCAAGACGCTGGCTGAAGGCCAGAGCGTCTCGTTCGATGTAGAACAGGGTCAAAAAGGCCCAGCTGCCGCGAACGTCGTACCCCAGTAATTCTGGGATTCGGGTGCTTTGCACCCGAAGCAAAAAGGCCTCGCCGCTGGCGGGGCTTTTTTCTGCCTGTCGGAAGAGATTCAGGTCGTAAACGAAAGCGCTTTCTGCGCCACCCTGACGCGCACCCGCACCCGCATTATTCGGGTTGCTGCCCTGCCGCCGCATCGTCGACGCGTGCCGAAGTACAGCACGCAATTCTCAGTTGTTGAGAAGCTCCGGCGCAAACACCTGCTTGATCAGTTGCATCTGATCGTCGGGTAGTGCCTTTGCTGCCGCGGTAGAAGGCGGTGCACCGGTACCTGCGCCTTCAACAACCTGAACACTGGCCTGGGGTATCGGATCAGCCTGCACCTGCGGCTCGTCCAGAATCACGATCTTCAGGTAAAGACCGAGCGTCACGGCGAGCAGAACCACTATTACCAGCTTGGAAAACATAGGGTTACCTCTTCAAATCAATTCGTCTGAAAGATAATTATGGATTATGGCCTATCTGTGGGGGTGGCTCACCAAGCAATTTCAATTTCGGCCGTATGCCCGCCTGTTCGAAAGTGCAGGTACCGCATGACGTCGCTCAAGCGCGCGCCAACTCCGCCAGCACCTTGCGTGCTCTGCCCATACCCTGTTCCAGGTGGCCCTCTATCACGGCCATGGTGATCGGCCCATCCGTTTTGCCGGCGGCCCAATTGACACTTAACGCGAGGCTCGCATAGCAAAGGCCGAGTTCGCGGGCGAGCGAAGTCTCCGGCATGCCGGTCATGCCCACGATATCGCAACCGTCGCGTTCGAGCCGTGAGATCTCGGCGGCTGATTCCAGACGCGGGCCCTGCGTAGCCCCATAGGTCCCGCCAGCGGAAACAGCGACAGCTACCCGCTCTGCAGCCTGGAGCAGGCTCTGCCGAAGGTCTTCGCAATAGGGGTCGGTGAAATCGACGTGTGTCACGTTGTTCCGGCTGCCATCGTGCAGGGTGTGTTCCCTGCCCCAGGTATAGTCGATGACCTGGTCCGGCACGCACAGCACGCCTGGCGCCATCGTGGGTGTGATTCCCCCGACCGCGGCCATTGCCACGACGCGATCGACACCGGCTTGTTTCATCGCCCACAGATTGGCGCGATAGTTTACGCGGTGCGGGGGTATCGTATGTGCTGCACCATGGCGTGGCAGGAATATCACCGGGGCACCGTCGAAGTGGCCGAAGGTCAGTGCGGCCGACGGATCTCCGTAAGGGGTGTTTACGACCTCCTGCCGCTCGATCTCGAGCGCTTTCAGCCGGGTCAGACCCGACCCTCCGATGATGCCGAGTGGCTGCACGTGGTTATGATCCTGTTTGCTGGGTGTTGTGTTCCTGCACGGCATAGATGCCGGGCGCATTGCGCCAATAACCCTTGTAGTCCATGCCGTAACCAAACACATAACGGTCCGGCACCTTAAGGCCCACATAGTCCACCTGCGGGCGGACGCCGCGGTCGTGCGCCTTCTGTACCAGAACTGCGGCTCGCACGCTGGCAGGCGACTGTTCGTGACAGAACCTGATGATCCCCTCGAGCGTGTAGCCTTCGTCGAGGATGTCATCGATGATGAGCACGTCTGTGCCGGCGAGCGCCTGCGTGGGATTGACCTTCCAGTGCAGATCGTCGCCCAAGGTTCGTTCGCGGTACCGGCTCGCATGCATATAGTCCAGGCGCAGGGGAAACGTCAGCCTGGGCAACAACATGCCGGACGCCACCAGGCCGCCGTTCATGACACATATCACCACGGCGTTGCTATCGGCCATGTCACGATTGATCTTGTTCGCCATGTCGACCAGGGCTGCCTCGACCGCACTTTCATCGTAAATACAATCCGCGTGTTCCATCACGGTTGCTGCCTCCAGGCGCAGATCATCCATTGGGTTCATCCAGATTCAACGTCAGATTGGTTTCCGTGTTCAGCTGTGCAGCAAGCGCCACGGCATCATGCCAGCGATTATCTTCACGCAGTTTGTCCATGCTCCTCGCCGGGCGACCATGCAGTCTGGCCATGCGCGACTGCGCCACCGGATCGTGGTATCCCTTGAGTTCATCCAGCACTTCATGCGCACCGGAGGGATTATTGCAGACAAGAACCATGTCGCAGCCTGCCTCCAGTGCCGTGCGTGCACGTTCACCGTAGCAGCCTGCATGCTCCGCGGCGGCCATGCTGAGATCGTCGCTGAATATCACACCCTGAAAATGCAGTCGCTCGCGCAAAACCTGCTGCAACCAGAAATGTGAAAAGCCAGCGGGCTGCTCGTCACAGGCGGCATAGATGACATGGGCGGGCATGATGCCCTCGAGGCCATTGTCGATCAGGCGCGCGAACGGACGCAGATCCTGCTGCAGAAGTGACGCCAGGGCCCGCTCGTCCACCGGCAGTGCCAGGTGCGAGTCGGCGACCACGCCGCCGTGTCCGGGAAAATGCTTCCCCACGCTGACCATGCCGGCCTCCCTGGCTCCGAGCATCCAGGCGCCGGCGAGCTGGCTCACCTTTTCGGGCGAATCGGCAAACGCCCGGTCCCCGATGACGCTGCTCAGTCCAAGATTCAGATCGAGTACCGGGGCAAAGCTGAAATCGATCCCAACCGCACGCAATTCGGCTGCCATCAGCCAGCCGAGCTCACGCGCGGCATGCTTGGCGGCACGCAGATCGCCACCATACTGGCGGTCGACACTGGCTGCCGGCGGCAGCACCGTAAAACCATCGCGAAACCGCTGTACCCGACCGCCCTCCTGGTCAACCGCGACGAGAAGATGTGGGGATCGTAGCTTATGAATTTCGCTTACCAGCCGATACAGCTGCTGCGTAGACGAAAAATTGCGGCTGAAAAGAATCACGCCGCCGGTTGCCGGATGCAGCAGCAGTTCACGATCTTCGGCCGTTATATCGGTACCGAGGAGGTCGATCATCACCGGGCCATGCAGCATCAGATGCAACCCCGTTGCGACAACATTGTGACATTCAACATGACCATATGCTCTTCATGAATAGACTCTTTTCAATGCGCAGAAGCTCTGAACATCTTTCAATCCTGTTCGCGATGCTCGTCCTGGCGGCCTCGGCCTCTGCCGCAGAAGAAGAACAGGCTCCGACCGAGATTGCTTATTACGCCCTCAAGCCCTCGTTTGTCAGCAATCTCAGCGGCGGGCCAAAATACATCCGCTGTGACATCCAGCTGATGACCGAACAGGCCTCCGAGATCCCCAAGATCGAACTGCACACTCCCGCCCTGCGTCACGACATTCTAATGCTGATCGGCGGCCAGGACGGAAACCAGCTAAAAACCCGTCGAAGGCAAGGAAGACCTGCGACAGACAGCGCTGGCCTCCGTCCGTTCCCGGCTGGAGGAGATGACCGGTAAGGCCATAGTAAATGATCTGTACTTCACGGCGTATTACGTGAAGTGACATCGAATCGGTCACGCAGACCGTCGCCGAACAGGTTGGCGGCCAGCACCACCAGAAACAGTGCCATGCCCGGTGCCAGAACCAGGTGGGGCGCCACCAGCAGATAGCGCACACCGTCGCGGATCATTCCACCCCAGGAGGCATCCGGCGGCTGAATACCCAGACCGAGAAAGGAAAGTCCGGCCTCGGCGACCACGGCGCCCGCCAGACCAAAACTCGCCTCCACCCAGACCGGTGCCATCGCCAGGGGCAGTAGGTGTCTGATCATAATGGCCAGATCGGTCCTGCCCAGAGCCACCGCCGCGAGCACATGATCGCGTTGACGCAGGGCCATCACCTGTACCCTCACCAGACGCGCGTAACCCACCCAGCCCATGACCGCGAGCGCGAATATCACATTTTCGATCCCAGGTCCGATCATGGCTGCCATCGCAATTGCAAGCAGCATCCCCGGGAAAGCCAGGAAGACCTCGATCAGCCGGCTGATAACGCGGTCAACGATGCCGCCGAAATAGCCGGCTAGCAGCCCGATGAAGATGCCGATTGTTGCTGAGAGGGAGACTGTCGTCACCGCCACGAGCAGGGAAACACTGGCACCCGCGAGCAGGCGGTCGAGTACCGGGCGCCCGAGTTCGTCGGTCCCGAGCCAGTGGCTGCTTGAGGGTGGCTTTAGGATATCGGGCAGGGAGACAAGATGGGGATCGAGCAACGGAAGCTTGCCGGCCATCGCCATAATCAGCCAGAGTCCGAGGACGAATGCCGAAATCCGCATCAGTCTGTCCCGCGAATGCGGGGATCCAGCCAGCCGCTCAACAGATCGCTGAGACGATTCGCCAAGACGTAACTCAAGGCAATGAACAACACCACTCCCTGCACCACCGGGTAGTCTCTCTGCCGGATCGCATCGATCAGAAGGGAGCCGATACCCGGCCAGGCAAACACCACCTCGGTAATCACTGCGCCCGCCAGCAGGCTGCCCAGTTGCAGACCCAGCACGGTGATTACCGGCAGCATTGCATTGGGCAGACTGTGTCTGAGCATCACTTTGGTCTCACTCAACCCCTTGCACCGCGCGGTGCGCAGGAAAGGCTGTGATTCGATCTCGAGCAGGCTGCTCCTGACCATGCGTGTTGTAATCGCGGCCATCGACAGACCGAGTGTGATGGCCGGCAACAGCAGGCTTCCCGGCTCCAGATTTCCACTGACCGGTGTCCAGCCCAGCTGTATGGAGAAAAAAAGCACAAGCAAAGGACCGAGCCAGAAATTGGGTATAGACACGCCGATGAGTGCAAAGCCCTGTGCCACGCGGTCGAGGCCGCGCCCCTTGTGTCGCGCGGCCAGAATGCCCAGCGGCAAGGCCATCATCAGGACCAGCAGGAAGGCGGCACCGGCCAGTTGCAGGGTTGCGGGCAGACGCTGCATGATCAGCTGAGCCACTGGCTGACGGCGAACCAGTGAATCACCCAGATCGCCTTGTGCCAGGTCTATATAGAACAAGCCCCAACGTTCGAGCAGCGGTCGGTCCAGTCCGAGCGCGGCGCGCATGGCCTCGCGATCTGCCGCCTGCGCGGATTCCCCCAGGACCACATCGACCGGGTCTCCGGGAATCATCACCAGCAGCAGAAAAACGAGGGTGCTTACGCCGAAGAGCACGATCACGGTATCCAGCAGCTGTTCGACCAACTTATGCATCAGCTATGGTTGCTGCGCTCGGCGATTACCACCCGGGTGCGTGCTTCAACCAGTTCGAACAGCTCGATCACATCCGCGTTGCGCATGCGAATGCAGCCATGCGAAACGGGCACTCCCATGGGCTCGCAATCCGGGCAACCGTGGATGTAGATGTACCGCCGCAGGGTGTCACACTCACCACCACGGTTGCGCCCGGATTCCATACCCGTCAGCCAAATGATGCGGCTGAGGATCCAGTCACGTTGCGGCTGTTCTGCAGCCAGCACATCGTCGTAGATCTCGCCAGTCGGACGACGGGCTATGAATACCGTGTTAACAGGACAGTCCTGGCCGATCTTGATACGCACACGATGTTCACCACATGGTGTACAAGCCGACTCAGCGAGCTCGCCCGTACCCTTGAGCGCAGTCGAAACGGGCCAGTCCAGGATGCGCTGTCGGCCATTGAACAGAATCAGACGCTGACTGTCGATATCAATCTTTACCCAGCGATCGCTACTGCCCGACATGGCTCATCCTCACCGCATTCAAAGCCAGGTAACTGCCGTCATGCGCGGGCGCGTAGCCCTCGAGGCCCCGGCTGGCGACCACGTTCGACTCGTACCACAAAGGCACATAGACGAGGTCACGGTGTACTTCGCGCTGAATCTCCGCATACAGCTCTGCTGCAGCGTCTGGGGCAGCCCGTTCGGCCTGTTCAATCAGTCGGTCGATCCGAGCGGAGCGGTACTGTCCACGGTTTGCCCCTCCCGGCGGTATCGATTCGCTGTGAAAGGCGTACCGCAGGATGTCCGGTGTATTGACCCCTACCCAGGCCAGGCTATACAGCTGGAAGCGCCCAGCTTTGATATCACCGAAGAAAGTCCCCCAGTCGTAGCTGGAGATCTTTAGCCTGATGCCGACCTTGGCCAACTGGCTTTGAAAGACATGTGCGATTCTCAGGCGGAAAGGGTCGGTCGACGTCTTGTAGCTGACAACCAGAGGCTGATGCACGCCGTAGCCGGCACTTTTCAGATACTGGCGTGCAAGCTCTGGATCATACCGGTACGGGGTGAGCCCCCCCATCCCGGCCCAATGCTCCGGTCGCAGGACCGATTCGGCAGTCTGTGCCCGCCCGCCGAAGAGATGCCGGATGATGGCATCACGGTCAATCGCATGCGCGATGGCGGTGCGCACGCGGACATCTGACAACACGGGGTCGGCCAGATTGAAGCCGATGTACGCAAAGGTCGTACCCGGATGCTCCTGCAGGCGAAGCCCGGGACTGCCTGCGAGATAGCCGTATAGCTCGGACGGGAGGTCGTTCTGCAGCAGGTGGGCCTCACCACGCAGCAGTTTCAGCGCACGCATGGTTGGGTCTGCCACGGGGATCAGCGCGACCAGCTGCCCGTCTGCGCGCCGTTTCAGCAGCAGGCCACCGTCTGCACGCCATTCCTCGAAGGTAAATGGGCCGCTGCCCATGGGTTCGCGTGCAAGCCGGTCTTCGCCAAGTCTGTGCGCAGGCGCAATGCCTATGGTCAGCCGGCTTGGAAACCCAGGGTCAGGTCGCGCCAGGTGAAAATCAACCTCGTCATCTCCGGTTGCTGCGATTCGGGCGACGTGTGCGAGCGCACTCGAATGGGGTGAGCCCAGTCCGGGCTCGAGTATGCTGAGGTACGTCGCCACGACATCCGCTGCATCCGGTATGCGTCCGTCCCAGAACGCCGCCCGCTGTGGCATCAGTTTTATCCGGTAGTGCGCTGGGCCAAGCTGCTGCCATTGCGCCATCGATGGCTGCGGCGCACCCTGCTCATCCAACCTCACCAGCCGATCATATAGCAGGGCATTGGCGCGCTCGGACGCGGCATCGCCTGCGAGTCTCGGGTCGAGGACACTGGGTGCGGTGGACACCGCAAACATGATGGTACCGGTATCAGGCGGGTTGCACGCCGCCAGCAGCAGGACTAAGCCGATGAGTGCCAGTCTCACCATTGCGTATAGGGTAATTTGCTCAGATTGCTGTTGTAATAACGCTGATCCAGCGATACCTCCTGGCCCAGCCACGCCGGCCGTTCGAAGGGTTCATCGGCACGAGAGAGCTCGATCTCGGCAACGATCAGACCTTCATTTTCACCGTAGAATTCGTCGATCTCCCACAGGTGACCGTCGCGAACGACATGGTGACGGGTCTTGTCGATCAGGGGTTTCTGGGCAACCTCGTCAAGTATCTCCCGGGCATCTGCCACCGGTATTTCGTACTCGTATTCGAGGCGATTGATCCCATCTTGGGTATGCTTGATGTTTAGCTCGGCAACATCGTCCTTGATGCGAACCCGAACGGCTGATTTGTCACCACGCAGGAGGTAACCCTGCACCAGCCGCGTGCTTTCTGTCACTTCGTTTCTCCAGTCGTCCGACTTCAGAAGAAACTTCCGCTCTATTTCTGTACCCATATTCAGACCTTTTCGAAAAGTGCAATGGATTCCACGTGGGCCGTATGTGGAAACATGTCCATAACCCCGGCGCTGGCCAGGCGGTATCCATATTTGCCGACCAGCTCGCCGGCATCGCGTGCGACTGTGCCCGGATAGCAGGAGACATAAACGATGCGTTTGGCGCCCATCTTCGCCAACAGCGGCAGAACCTCCAGCGCACCGCTGCGTGGCGGATCGAGAAGGACCTTGTCGAAATCCTGGTTCACCCAGGGCTCGGCTTCGATTTCGCCATAGAGGTCTGCCGTATAGAACTCGGTATTGGCAAGACGGTTGCGTTCGGCATTTTCGCGCGCGCGCTCAACCAGTCCGGCGTCACCTTCCACGCCGATCACTGACTGACTGTGGCGTGCGATCGGCAGGGTGAAATTCCCGATCCCGCAGAACAGATCCAGCACCTTGTCCGTTGATTTCAGATCGAGCAGATCCAATGCGCGTGCGATCATCTTGCGGTTAATTTCTGTGTTTACCTGGGTGAAGTCGCTGGGCAGGAAACCCAAGGTCAGGCCGTATGACGGGAGCTGGTAATACAGGTCGATTTCAGCATTGAGTGGTCTGACCGTGTCTGGACCGCCGGGCTGCAGGTAAAAAAACACTGGATGAACTGTTTGGAACTCATTGAGCAGGCGTTCGTCTTCGACACTGAGTGGATCGAGAATACGCAGAATGAGCACGCAGCGCTCATCGTCCATCGCCATTTCGATCTGTGGCAGGCGACTGCTGATACTCAGGGATTCGATCAGGGTGCTGAGTTCGGGGAGCAGCCCACCGACCCGTGGATGCAGCACATGACAATGCTGCAGGTCAGCGACAAAGCTGGATCCACGTTCACGGAAGCCGACCAGCACCCTGCCCTTACGTGCGACATCCTTGACGCCAAGCCGCGCCTTGCGCCGGTATCCCCAGGGCGAATCATTGGTAATCGGCGGCAACACCGAATCAGGACTTACGTGCCCAAGTTGCAGGAAGCTGTCCATCAGTATGCTCTGCTTGCCCCGGATCTGTGCTGATGGATCGAGATGCTGCAGGTTGCAGCCGCCGCAGATTCCAAAATGCGCGCAACGTGGTTCGACACGCTCCTCAGCCGCCTTGATCACCGTCACAACCTGACCTTCGTCATGGCCTCGCCGCCGGTTCAGATAGCGGAAGCTCACCGTTTCACCAGGCAGTGCACCGTAAAGAAGCGTCTTTTTTTCGTCGACCTGGGCAACACCACGTCCGTCGGTCCCCATGCTGACGATTTCTGCCTCGAATTCCCCTTCCGGCAGGCGTGCGCGTCTGCGTCGACGCCCCACTAGGTCTTGCTCCATGCCGTGACAAAGGTAGTCAGATGCTCGTCGTCACGCTTACTCAGTTCCTCAAGCAGCCCCTTTCTGGCTTGCTCATGCTCATTACCCGTCATATCCCCGGTTACGGTAAACAACCGCAGTGCCAACAGATAGGTATTGAGCGCCTTGATATCACTGTAAGCCTGAACCTCATCATGTCGCCCCTGAAGCCAGGCATCCATGACACTCGTCTGCGTTCTGTTCAGCTGTCCGGGAAACCCGAGTTTGCGCGTGGTTTCGTCCAGTGTCGGTCGATCACCCAATGGCGGTGACAGCCATCCGCAGATATCCATATGCATGTCAGCCCCTGACGTGAATGCCTGCCAATAGGCCGGATAACTGATTGCGTGTTTAAGGGTGCGAAAGTGGAGCAATGGAATTCCGCCATCTTCACCATCCCAGGACACCATTCGGCCTTCCTGGGGAACCGCCTTGAAAAACGCATGCAGCATGTCCTCCTCGCTGTGGGTTGCGAAGTTCATCGAATTCAGCTGCACGTTGTCCGTCGAATGCTGAATCAGCGTAAGGCCGGCGATTGCACGCTGATCCCAGCGCAGAATCTCGCTCGAACCGGTTTGCTGCTTCCGTCGGTGAAACAGCACCTTGGATACGGATTTGTCGTCCAGATCTTCCAATCCGAACAGATGCCGGGTAGTGGCCGTATCAGGTACTGATGACAGTGCAAAGACTGAAAATCGCATGTTTATTCCGCAGGAAAGACGCCGGTTGAAAGATAACGGTCGCCGCGGTCGCAAATAATCGCAACGATCACGGCATTCTCGGTCTCCTGCGATAGCCTAAGTGCGGCTGACACTGAGCCACCGGACGAAATGCCGGCAAAGATGCCCTCCTCGGCAGCCAGCCGACGGGTGATAATCTCGGCTTCCTCCTGGGTCACATCCATCTCGCGATCGACCAGCGAGGCATCGAAGATTTCTGGAATGTACTCAACAGGCCAGCGGCGGATGCCCGGGATGGACGCCCCTTCGGCAGGTTGTACGCCAATGATCCGGGGCCGGGGACTTTGCTCACGTAAAAAACGCGCGGTGCCCACGATGGTGCCAGTAGTGCCCATTGCGCTGACAAAATGCGTGATATTGCCACCAGTGTCGCGCCAGATCTCCGGCCCGGTGGTTTCATAGTGCGCAAGCGGGTTATCGGGGTTGGCGAACTGGTTGAGCACCTTGCCCTCTCCATCGCTTTCCATGCGTAACGCCAGGTCACGCGCGCCCTCCATTCCGTCCTCACGGGTGACCAGCAGTAGTTCGGCACCATAGGCGCGCATCGAGGCACGACGTTCGACACTGAGGTTCTCGGGCATGATCAGAATCATTCGATAACCCTTGATCGCCGCAGCCATCGCCAGGGCAATCCCGGTGTTGCCGCTGGTTGCCTCGATCAGGGTATCGCCCGGCATAATTTCACCACGTTGCTCAGCATGCCGGATCATCGACATCGCGGGTCGGTCCTTGACCGAACCGGCGGGGTTGTTACCTTCGAGTTTGGCCAGAATAATGTTGCTGGTATCGCCTGGAAGTCGCTGCAGCCGCACAAGCGGCGTATTGCCCACAAAGGATTCAATCGTTGGGTAGTTCATGGCGCCAGTTTACTCAATCGCAAAGACCAAAACGAGGTAGTATCCGGGCAAAACCTGCCGTTTCTCCAGGCCCGCAGGATTCGAGGAATAGCCTTGCGATTTATCTCGAGATTAAAGCCTTTCGATAGCGCCTACCACCGGGCGTTCTTCATCACCCTGGCGCCCCTGCTGGCGACTTCCGGGGGGTACAGCCTGTATCTGTGGCTGGTGGAAAACCAGCCAAGGCTCGCCTTGGTCGGTTTGCTCGTCCTGTTGCCTGCACTGATCACCGCGATAGCCCTTGCCCTGCAAAGACTTCGGGAACTTCAGAAGCCGATTGCCGTAGTCAACCACGCGATTCAACGCGTCCGCGAGGGCGAGCTCGGGGTAAGGGTCACGACCGCCTCCGAGGGTGAAATGGGACAGCTGGAGGTCGGCTTCAACGCCATGGCTGAGCAACTGGCAAACGAACAGGACCTGTTGCAGGAACGCATTGACCAGGCTGTGAGCGACGCCCAGGAGAGCATGGAGGTCGTGGAGATTCGTAACGCCGAACTCGATATTGCACGCCGCCGGGCGATAGAGGCGAGCCGAGCCAAGTCCGAGTTTCTGGCAAACATGAGCCACGAGATCCGTACACCGATGAACGGCGTTATCGGTTTTACCCGGCTGCTCGGCAAGACCCAGCTCAACGAAAAGCAGCATGATTATCTGACGACTATTGAGAAGTCGGCCATTTCTCTGCTACGCATCGTGGACGATATTCTCGATTTTTCCCAACTCGAATCCGGCAAACTGATTCTGTCTCACGAACCGTTTGGCCTGCGTGAATGCGTCGAAAGCGCCGTGACACTCTGGGCGCCGCAGGCGCATGCCAAGCATCTTGAGCTGGTCTCCATGGTCTACAGTGACGTACCGGAGCATCTGGTCGGCGACGAGACCCGAATTATTCAAATACTGAACAACCTGATCGGCAATGCGGTGAAGTTCACCGAGCAGGGTGAAATCGTGTTGCGGGTCATGCTCGATGAAGAGAAAGATCATCTTGTGCGCCTCAACTTCGCATTGAGCGACACTGGCATCGGCGTACCACTGGAAGAACAAAGGCGTCTGTTTCAGCCATTCGATCAGGGCAAATCCACAACCAATCGTCAGTTTGGCGGCAGCGGGCTTGGATTGAGTATCTGCAATGCACTGGCAAAGGAAATGAATGGCGATGTGGACCTCGTCAGCCGACCCGACGAAGGGTCGGTGTTCCGCGTATCGCTGACACTTGAGCGTGATCCGGATGCGCCACCGGACCGTCATGCGCCGCCACTGAATCGCCGAGGCCTTCTGGTGGATCCACACGAGCTTTCGCGGATAGCGCTGCGTAACTCCCTGACTGATATGGGGCTGGCGGTAGACGAACTTGGCCAATATGCGGATCTCAGCGGTGCCGATCTTTCGAGCTATGCGCTGGTGGCACTCGGTTGCAGTGCTGATCAGTCCGAGCTGGAGAAATGTCTGGGTCTGATCGGGGAGTTGACCGCAGAAAAGCGTCTGCCGGTGATCGCCCTTCTGTCCACATCAGACCCGGAGTTCTTAGAGCGCTGTGCCGATGCCGGGGCCATGTACTGCCTCAGCAAACCCCCGAATCGGCGTCACCTGCGCGAAAGCCTGCGTGGATGTCTGCGTACCGGCGTGGTCCGCCAGCCGCCGATGCGCAAAGCGACTTCCACTGCCACAGCGCAAGCACCTATTGACCAGAATCAGCTGCTCGCGAACCGGTTGTGCCTTGCTGCGGATGATCATCCAATCAACCTGCAGCTGATAACCCATCTGCTCAAAGACATGGGCGCGCAGGTGCTGCAGGCAGAGGATGGCGAAAAGGCGGTCCAGATGGCAAAGGAGCATCCATTCGATATGGTATTCCTGGATGTGCATATGCCACGCATGAGTGGACTGGAGGCTGCGAAAAAAATCCAGGCGCTTGACTCCGGCCGCTCGACTCCTATCGTCGCTCTCACCGCGGATGCGGCGGAAAAAAACCAACGAGAGATAGCGCGTGCGGGTATCCATCGTTTCCTGATCAAGCCGGTCAACGACGAAGAACTGCGTTCGGTGGTCCGCGATCTGTTGGTTGCTGAAACCGGACCAGGCGACTTTGTGATCGCCAGCTTGCAGCATGCGCCGCGGCATGAGTGGCCGACACGTGACAAAGATCAGGCGATGCGTATCGCAGGGGGGGCGGACGGTATCGCCACCAAGCTGTTCGAAGAGCTGCGCGCCGAACTGCCGGCCTCCATCGAGGACCTCCGTGACAATCTGCAAAGTCGGAACTGGACCGAGCTTTGGCAACTGTCGCATCGCCTGCATGGTGCGGCTGCAGTCTGCGGGGTCCCTGCATTGTGTCACGCCCTTGGAGACCTGCAGCCAGCCATAGCGTTGGAGGATGAGCCTTCGGTAAAGGTACTGCTGGACGAGGTCGCCGAACAGGCGAAGCGGGTAAGCGAGCTGACAGATTGAGGCTCTCGAATTCGATTCAGGCCGAGAGCGGCTGCAACAGATGCTTCATATCAGCCACCGCCTGCTGCAGGCCGGAGAATACGGCCCGACTGATAATGGCGTGCCCAATATTGAACTCCAGGATACCGTCGATCGCCGCGACTGCCTTGATATTGTGATAATCGAGTCCGTGCCCGACGTTGACCTGCAACCCAAGTTGAATGCCCTGGCCGACCACCTTGGCGATACGCCCTAGCGCCTCCTTTGACGCCTGGCGGCCCTGCGCGTCAGCATAGTGTCCTGTATGGATCTCCACTACCGGCACGCCGATCTCGACCGCCGCCTCCAGCTGCCTGGGCTCGGCATCGATGAACAAAGACACGCGCACGTCGGCCTCCGCCAATGCGAGACAATAGTCTTTCAGCATAGCGATGCTGCCGGCTGCGTCCAGTCCACCCTCGGTGGTCAGCTCTTCGCGTTTTTCCGGTACCAGACAGCAATCAGCGGGGCGTAATCGCGTCGCTATTGTCAGCATCTCTGTGGTCGCCGCCATTTCCAGGTTCATGCGCGTCTGCAGCACGTCCGAAAGCATCTCCACATCGCGATCCTGTATATGCCGCCTGTCCTCGCGCAGATGCAGGGTAATTGAGTCAGCCCCACCCTGTTCGGCCGCCAATGCCGCCTGGACAGGCTCTGGGTAGCGCGTACCGCGCGCCTGGCGCAAAGTGGCAACGTGGTCGATGTTTACGCCCAGCAGTCTTTCATAATCACTCATTTCGCTCGAATGCCTGTTTCGTCGCCTTGAACTTGTTAGCGGAACAGCTCCCTGCTGTGCAGTGGGCGGCCGCAAAGATGGAAGTCAATTATACGGCGCATCACTTGTCGCGCCTGCCTCAGGGTGTTTTCGTCACCAAAGCTGCCGGTGCGCAGGGCGATCAGCGTTTTGCCACTGCATGAGCCCGCGTGTTGGCCCGTGGCAGGGCTCGCGCCCGATTGGACGTCATAGGTGTAAAGCCGGTCGGCGATAATCGGCCTTCCGATATTGTCCTGTTCCAACGCCATGCCCAGACCAAGATGCGACAGCATACACACCTCGAAACGACGAAGTATCGGTTCCGCCGGCCCTTCCTCGGCAAGTGCCCGGACTGCTTGTCCATAGTCGTCAAACAGTTCCGGGCAGGCATCCTCGCGCGCGGTGAGCCGCAGAAGGAGTTCATTAAGATAGAGTCCGCAATACAGATTTCGTCCTTTGAGCCTTTGCGGAGTACCGCCCGATTCTGCACGCGTCAGGGTCAACACCTCACCGCGACCGCGCAACTCGACCAGCAGCGGCTGGAACGACTCGATTCGGCTGTCCGGGCGGCGGGCCCGCAGTACACCTTTGGCAATGCCGGCCACCCTACCCTGTTCGCGGGTCAACAGCTCGGCGATCAGGCTGCTGTCACCGTAGCGACGGGTATGCAGAACATACGCAGTCTGCATCTCAATCAACCGGGCTCTGACCTGCATGTTGCACGAAGGCGGCTGCGCGTATTAGGTTTCGCCGCGTCAATACAGGCATTCGACTAAACCTTTTGGGCAAGTTGCAGACTAGTCCGTGTAACCGAGTTTGACCATGCTGGCTTGATCACTGGACCAGCTTTTCTTGACCTTTATCCAGACCTCGAGGTGCACCCGGGTCTGAAAGAAGTCGTTCATCGCCTTGCGCGCCGCGGTTGCCGTCTCCTTCATGGCCAGGCCACCTTTGCCCAGCAGGATCACGCGCTGACTGTCGCGTTCCACCCAGATAACGGCGCCGATGTTGTAACGACCGTCCTGTTCCTCGAAACGCTCGATCTCGACCGTCACTGCATAGGGCAGTTCCTGGTGATAGCGGCGAATCAACTGCTCACGTAGAAGCTCCGCTGCAAAAAAACGTTCGGAGCGGTCGCTGATCTGGTCATCCGGGAAAATAGCCTCGCCCGCTGGCAGTCTTTTCATAACAGCCTCTGCCAGGGCTTCGACATTGTCGCCGTCATGTGCTGAAACCGGCACCATTTCCACGAATTCATGCCGTGCAGCGAGATCTTGCATAAAGGGAAGCAGCTCTTCCTTTCTCGAGACCAGGTCAACCTTGTTGACCGCGGCTATGGTCGGGATGTCGGCCTTCTTTATTGCCTTGAGTACGCGCTCATCTTCTTCGGTCCAGGCCATTGCCTGAACCACGAATAACACTATGTCGACGTCCTGAAGTGCACTATGGGCTGTGCGATTCAGGTAGAAATTCATCGCCTTGTCGCCACGATCATGAATGCCGGGCGTATCGACGAATACGATCTGCCCATCGTCTTCAGACCGGATACCCATGATGCGGTGACGGGTGGTCTGTGGCTTGTGCGACGTGATCGCGACCTTCTGTCCCAGCAATCGATTCAACAGGGTGGATTTTCCGACATTCGGACGGCCGGCCAGGACGGCATAACCGCTGTGATAGCTCATCTTGCTTCCCCCTCCAGCCGTGCCAACATACTTTTCGCAGCGGCCTGCTCGGCCCGGCGCCGGGTGCTGCCTTCACCCTCGGTGTCGTCTACCAGACCGGTGGAGCAGACAACGCGGAATATCTGCTCGTGCTGATCGCCACTGGTGCCAACGACCTCGTAGCACGGCAGTGCCTTGCCAACGGACTGAAGATGCTCCTGAAGCCGTGTCTTTGGGTCCTTGCGTCGAGTTTCCGGGGTCGGGTCGGCCAGCCGTTCACCGAGCAATCGACGAACCAGAGCGCGGGCTTCATCGATACCGCCATCGAGGTATACCGCGGCGATAATGGCTTCTATCGCATCCGCAAGAATTGAATCCCGCGTCTGCCCGCCGCTGCGCAACTCCCCGGCACCAAGTTTGAGGATGTCTCCCAGTTCGAGCCCGCGCGCAATCCCGGCCAGGGTCTCGCGCTTGACCAGGTGGGCCCGCATACGGCTCAGCTGACCCTCGTCGGCATCCCGAACACGCCGATAGAGGTGGTCGGCGACCTCGAACCCGAGAAGGGCATCGCCGAGGAATTCCAGCCGCTCGTTGTTTTTAGCCCCCAGGCTGCGATGCGACAGGGCGCGTTCCAGCAGGTCGGGATCGAGAAACTGATAACCCAGGCGCTGCTGCAGGCGCCTCATGGCGGAGGTAGCAGTGCCGACTCTGAAAACACCATGACGATAGAAACATTGCCGGCAACCGGCTTGCGAATTTCGTAATCAACGGAGAATCTGGTCCCGAATTTTTCCTTCTTGATCTTGATCCAGTTGCGATCGAACTCGTAAACGCTGTTGATCTTCAGGCGTTTCATGAAGGATTTCTTCATCTCTGCGGGAGACATGGAACGTACCTTACGATCATTTTCCATGTTAGCGAGAATGGTCTTGATCGAATAATTTTCCAGGTAGGTCGGCACCATTTTGATGCCGATCAGCATGAAAAAGACCAGAATGCCCAGCACCACGAGCCACGACAGCATGGTCATGCCATTTTGTCTTTTAACCATAAGATCCGGTTTCATAAGCCTAATCCTGTACCAAGAGTACCCAATGTAGCGGCAGACCCGGGGTCTGCCTTGAACAACGTCGCCTCGCTCAGCCGCCGATCGATCCTATCCGGTCCAGCGCTATAAAGCCCGAGCGTTTCCAGTCCCAGCTCATCCAGACAAAAAACGCTTTTCCGACCAGATTCTGTTCGGGCACGAAACCCCAGCATCGCCCATCATTGCTGTCGTCGCGGTTGTCTCCAACCATGAGGTAGTGCTTCTCGGGGACCGTAACCTCCCGGTATTCCAGGAAACGACAGCCGTTGCTGAAATCAGGGGCCAACGGATTGACCAGCACCGAGTGCTCGGTGCCACCGAGCTGTTCCCTGCCTTCGACCGATCCTATGGCACGCATGCCTGACCCCTCCGGCTGATAAGGACCCACCGCATTGACCAGAGCCGGCTCACCATTGATAAACAGCGTCTTGTTCTTGTATCGGACACGATCGCCCGGAAGACCAACAACACGCTTGATATAGTCCAGACGGGGATTGACCGGCCAACGAAACACGACAATATCACCACGCTCCGGCTCGCCCAACTCGATCAGCTTCGTCTTGGTGACAGGCACGCGTATACCGTAGGTAAACTTGTTGACCAGGATGAAGTCACCCACCAGCAGGGTTGGCATCATCGAACCCGAGGGAATGCGGAACGGCTCGACCAGGAATGCACGCAGCAGCAGGACAATCAGAAAGATCGGAAAGAAGGAGCGCGCGTATTCGACGGTGGTCGGGACTTTGTCGTCACCCTTGCCCTTGACCAGGCGGTACATCAACCAGACCAGGCCGGTGACGACCGACGCCAGCGCCAGCGCGGGTTCGATACCGAAAGCCATCACCACCCAGACGAGCAGTGCAAAAAAACCGAAGATCAAGGTCGTTTGCATGTTACTTCCCAAACTCATTGCCGAACTGCAGGGTCCCGCTCAATTATCTTTACCTACCTGAAGCACCGCGAGGAATGCCTCCTGCGGTATCTCGACTTTGCCGACCTGCTTCATGCGTTTCTTGCCCGCTTTCTGCTTCTCGAGCAGCTTGCGCTTGCGCGTCACGTCACCGCCATAACATTTTGCGGTCACGTTCTTGCGCAGTGCCTTGACCGTCGAGCGGGCGATGATTTTACTGCCGATCGCAGCCTGAATCGCGACCTCGAACATCTGTCGCGGTATGATTTCCTTCATGCGTTCGGTAAGCTCCCGACCGCGACTCTCGGAGTTGTCACGATGCACGATGAGTGACAGCGCATCGACTTTCTCACCGTTGATCAGGATGTCCAGCTTCACCAGAGAGGCAGCCTGGAAACGCTTGAACTCGTATTCGAATGACGCGTAGCCGCGGCTGACAGACTTCAAACGATCAAAAAAATCAAGGACCACCTCGTTCATCGGCAGTTCGTAGGCCAGCTGAACCTGGCCACCGAGATACTGCAGGTTCTTCTGCAGCCCCCGCTTCTCCACACACAGATTGATCACGTTACCGAGATGAGCCTGCGGCACCAGGATATGTGCCTCGATGATTGGCTCACGCACTTCGCGAAACTTGCCCGGTTCTGGCAAAGCTGCCGGATTGTCGATCAGGATCTCACTGCCGTCGTTCATCTCGATTTCGTAGATGACGGTCGGTGCGGTGGTGATCAGATCCAGATCATACTCGCGCTCCAGCCGCTCCTGGACGATCTCCATGTGCAACATGCCGAGGAAGCCGCAGCGGAAGCCGAAGCCGAGGGCCTGAGACGTCTCCGGCTCATAGTGCAGTGACGCATCGTTGAGTTTCAGCTTCTGCAAGGCGTCACGAAGCGCCTCATAGTCGTCCGAGCTGACAGGGTACAGTCCTGCGAATACCCTGGGACGTACCTCGCGGAATCCCGGCAGGGGCGCTTCGGCCCGACGGTTTTCCAGGGTCAAGGTGTCGCCGACCGGTGCGCCGTCGACCTCCTTGATGCCCGCAATCACGAAGCCGACCTCGCCGGTGCCGAGCACCGCTCTGGCCTGTCTTTTCGGCGTAAAGACCCCAACCTTCTCGACCTGGTAGACACGTCCAGTGGACATGATCCGCATCTTGTCCTTCGGATGGATGGCGCCATTGACCACCCGGATCAGAGAGATGACGCCGACATAAGGATCGAACCAGGAGTCGATGATCAGTGCCTGCAGGGGGGCATCCGAGTCTCCCTGTGGCGGCGGGATGTGCTGCACCAGGGCTTCCAGCAGGTCGGGTATGCCCAACCCGGTCTTTGCGCTGACATGCAGGGCATCTGATGCCTCGATGCCGATGATTTCCTCTATCTCGACCACAACACGCTCGGGCTCGGCAGACGGCAGGTCTATCTTGTTCAATACGGGCAGTACCTCAAGCCCCTGCTCAATGGCGGTGTAGCAGTTGGCCACACTCTGCGCCTCCACGCCCTGCGCCGCGTCTACCACCAAAAGGGCGCCTTCGCACGCCGACAGCGACCGCGAAACCTCATACGAAAAATCCACGTGCCCGGGGGTATCGATGAAATTCAGCTGGTAGGTCTCGCCGTTGCGAGCGGTGTAGTCAAGGGTGACGGACTGCGCCTTGATCGTAATGCCACGCTCACGCTCGAGATCCATCGAGTCGAGGACCTGGGCCTCCATTTCGCGCTCGGCCAGGCCACCGCAGACCTGGATGAAACGATCCGCAATGGTCGATTTTCCGTGGTCTATGTGCGCAATGATGGAGAAGTTTCTGATGTGGCTGAGATCGGTCATTAGGGCCTGTCAAAATGAGCGAAAGCGGATGAAAAAACGGAACTTCCCGCAGGAAAGTTCCGTTCTGGTCTTCACTCACCGCAAACTGGGCCATACTATACCGGATTCGCCATTTCTCCGAAATACTGCGCTATACGACCGAGGTCGGGCTGCAGCGCACAGATGGTTTTTCCGTCCTGGATGAGAACGGGGACCTTTTCGCCGTAAGCATCACGCCATTCAGGGCGCTGGTCGACATCACGCCATTCCATAGACCCGGCCTGGTCCGGCCAGCCGCGAAACAATACGGCTGCCAGTTCCTCGCAGAGATGGCAGCCGTTGCGGTAGTAAAACAGCGGTACCGCGGCCAACCGCTCAGTCTTTGAGCCGCAAGGCCATGAACAGCGGGTTTTCGCCGCGCTTCACCAGTACCGCCACGGTACGCTTGTCCTCGGCCTCTTCGATCAGTTCCCGCAGATGTTTCGCGCTCTTGACGTCCACGCCGTCGAACATCAGCACGATATCTCCCCTGCGGATACCCGCATCCTGTGCGGCTCCCGGCGACACATTGCCGACCAGGGCCCCGCCCCGCTCTTCCAGCCCCAGTTCCTCGCGCACCTTCGGCTCGATATCGATGACCGCAAGGCCGAGCTGCTCGATCTGGTCAGGCTCGACCTTTGCCGGTATCGTTTCGGCTACTTCCTCGTCTTCTGCAAGTCGCCCTACCTGGACCGGTACGGCAAGCTCTTTGCCATCACGAAGAATCTTCAGGGTGGCATCTTCCTCGATCCGGCTAGCACCAACCAGGGGGGGCAGCTGGCTGGAATTCAACAGGCGCTGGCCATTGAAGGCGAGAATAACGTCCCCCACCTGCAATCCGGCCTTGTCGGCCGGTGAATCAGGCATCACTCTGGATACCAGCGCACCATAGGGCTGCGCCATGCCGAACGATTCGGCCAGGTTGTGGTCGACATCCTGGATTAGAACTCCAAGGTAGCCACGCGATACCCGGCCGTGCTCACGGAGCTGATCGGCAACATTGATCGCCAGTTCGATGGGTATGGCGAACGACAGGCCCATAAACCCACCGGTCCGGCTGTAGATCTGCGAATTCACCCCAATGACCTCGCCGTCGAGGTTGAACAAGGGCCCTCCGGAGTTGCCTGGGTTGATGGCCACATCGGTCTGGATAAAGGGCACATAGTTCTCGCTGGGCAGGCTACGACCCTTGGCACTGACAATTCCGGCAGTCACCGTATGGTCGAATCCGAACGGAGAGCCTATCGCCAGCACCCATTCACCAACCTTGAGATCGCTACTCTTGCCTATCTTCACCGTAGGCAGATCGGACGCCTCGATCTTGATCAGCGCAACGTCGCTACCCTTGTCTGAACCGATCACCTTGGCGTCGAAAAAACGACGGTCGCTGAAACGCACCTGAATTTCGTCGGCATCGGCGACCACGTGGTAGTTGGTCAGGATGTAACCGTCTGAGGAAATGACAAAACCGGAGCCCAGGGACTGGCTCTCACGTTCGGCAAAGTCCTCCATCCCTTCGCCAAAGAAGTGTTTGAACAGATCGTTGAACGGGCTTCCTTCCGGCACGTCCGGCATCGAGAAACCTTTCGGCAGTCGTGGTTTACTGCGCGATTTCTGTTCAGTGCTGATGTTGACCACGGCGGGACTGTTTTTTGCAGCCAGACCGGTAAAGTCCGGGAGATCCCTCGCCTGTGAAACTGAAACCAGACTAGCGAGCATGAAGCAGCTGGCCAACAGGGATTGCATTTTGAGCATGACAATCTTTTTCATTTCTTCGTCCCAAATCCTTCTCGTTGTTGCGTCTCCGGCATTCCGATATTGCCGAGCACGATGGGTTCAGACGGGCGGACTACACGCAGCAGTCGCAACCCGTTGTCATTGTCCTGGATCGTTGTGCCAATGTGTTGCCGCGCGAAAAGCAGGGCGGCGACTACCCCGAGTAGACCAAACAGCACGGCACCGAGTTCCGTCGGCAGCCCGAGGCTCTGAAATCCGCGTTCACCGGCGATCGCGCCAAAGAGGAGTCCGCCAAGCGGAAGGGCATACAACATCAGAGAGCTTCGTTGCAGCAGGGTCTCATCCATACCGAGCATCACCGTATCACCGGACTTCGCATCGACAATATTCGGAAGGGAGAGTGTGAGCTGACGACGTGGAAACCACCGTGACAGCAGTGACGTGCCGCAACCGGAGCTGGCGGAACAGGATCCACAGGCTGACTGTTTCTCGACAACGATCTCCGCAATGCTGCCGTGAACGCGATTGACGCGTGCCTGCTCTTCAATCACCGGGTCGCCGCCTGAATATTCTGTGCGAACCAATGCAGGGTCTTGGTCGGCACCTCCCCGACTGCAATCACCTCTTGATCGCCGATACGCCGGCCCACCGCCTTGGCCGCCCCCAGCCTCGAGACACCGGACAGGCCATCATCGCCGTCGGCCCGCTGGACATAAACGGATACCGTTGCCAGCCCGTCTGAGAAAATGAAGTGATCGCGTTCACCAGCCCCCCCGGCTACCGCCTTGCGCCTGTGGACATTCAAATGAAATCCCGGCGGTAATTCGGGAAAAACCCAACCGGGCGCCGCGAGACGCTCGACTGAGAGCTGATCGTCTGGATCGGCTTTGGCGAGTTGCATGGCAGAGAGATCATGTTCGATGGGGGTGATTGCATGACCGACCCGCAGTTCGACAAACATCATGTGTGAGACGGTCTGCTGCAGCTCATCGAACATGATCGACCGCAAAGGCAATGCCGATGCCTGGTCGACGAACAGTCGGTACCCGTAACGTAAATCATCGCGCGGCCGGATAAGTATCTGATGGCTGTCGCGGCCGGCGACCCTGCCTGGCTCGAGCATCTCGATCTGGTACGAGGCATCGAGCTCGTCGCTGCTGACACCCCTCAACGGTGAAAAAGAGCGGCCGTTAGCCCGCAGTCCGACGTTGATATGGGTATCACGGCCGGGCAGGCGACAGGCGACAGCCTCGTCACTGCGTATGATCTCGCGCGGCTGCCCCGTCAACCAAACGACGCGCTCTTTCTCGGTGCCCTGCTTGACCCGGTGGACGATATAAATCGCATCCAGCCGGTTGGCGGCCTGGACCACGAAACGGCCTTCGTAATCCAGCTGCCGCACCGCCTCATTCATGCGGTCGAGCAGCTCATAAGGCGCCACCGTGTCTGAACTGGCCGTTGCAGCAAGCAACAGGCCACTGACGAATATGGCAGCGCGGTTAAGGCGTGCCATAACTCGCTAGCCCGATATGTGGAACGGGGCCATTGATGCCGGTTCGACCGCCAAACTCGTGGTGTTCCACCACCAGGCGATTGAGCCGATCTTCCAGGCTCGGGGTAAGGGCCTGCCAACGTTTCTCAGTGGGTTCTCCGCTCGCTGGAAGCTTTGGCTTCGCCGCACCCGCCGAAACCAAAACCGGCGACACGGTGAGCTGCCGTGTCTCTGCCGCGAGCTGAACGGATTCCGCATCGACACCGGGTTGGGTCATCAATTGTGGAGCCACGAACACTGCTGCAGTCGCAACCGAGGCCGCGACCGCAAGGCCTGCAACAGGCCGCAACCATTGCCTCGGTTGCCGCCGTGGCGGTGCAAGCACGACCGGTTCGTCAATCAGCGAACGACGAACCTTGCTGGCCACGGAGGTCGCCAATACTGACGACTCGCCACGGATCACGTCACCAATCAGGCGGTAGCGGCCAAAACGCTCGAGTTCCTGTTCTCCGGATTCAAGCATTGCCGATATCGCCCGCTGCTGCGTATCGGGATCGAGTTCTCCGTCCAGCAAAACCGAAGTCAGTTCGTTTTTTGTGTCGTTCATCGACCAGTTTCTCTCGTTTTTCAAGGCGCCATCAGTGGCTTTAGTTTTACGTCTATCGCTTCGCGTGCGCGGAATATCCGCGAGCGCACCGTCCCGATCGGACAATCCATGGCCTGCGCGATCTCATCATAAGTCAGACCTTCCAGTTCCCTGAGTGTGATTGCGGTCCTCAAATCGTCTGGCAATTCGTCCAGGGCCTGCTGAATCGTCTGCGCAATCTCGCGCTGCATGGCCATACGTTCGGGGGTCCCCATCTCCTTCAGGCGGCCACCCATGTCCATCTGTTCTGCGGTATCGGCCTCGATATCGTCTCCCGGTGGCCGCCGCGCCTGGGCTGCCAGATGATTCTTCGCCGTGTTGATCGCAACCCGATACAGCCAGGTGTAAAAAGCGCTGTCGCCACGAAACTTGGGCAACGCCCGGTAGGCCTTGATAAAGGCCTCCTGGGTCACATCCAACACCTCGGACTGGTCACGGATGTAGCGGGAGATGAGATTCGCCACCTTGTGCTGGTACTTGAGCACCAGAACGTCAAAGGCTTTTTTGTCCCCCCGCTGGACCCGCTCCACCAGCACCTGGTCTGCTTCCTTTTCAGAACTCACGGTCGCCGTGCTCCAGCCCGACCCGAGACGCGCAGGCACGCCTCGGGGCTATTGACCACGATGAGCGGGCAAAGTTCGGGAATTCGGGTAATTTTCGGAGATTGGGCCATCAGTGGTTTTGATCTTCCGCCCAGGCGGACAATTTCTCGCTATGGAGTGACGTGCCCCGCCTGAACCGATTAACCTAAGCGGTGTACGCTGGCGGCTTCATCGCAGAAGCCTGCCAAAAGCCGATTATGGCGACTCATCACGGGGCCATCAATGTTATGACGCAGTCTGCCAACCTCAGCCTTGATGTTCTGATCATCGGCAGCGGTGCCGCCGGGCTTAGCCTGGCCCTTCGCCTGCCCCCTGAAATCAAAACCGGGCTGGTCGCAAAAAGCGAGCTGGAGGAGGGAAACACCCTATATGCGCAGGGAGGCATCTCTGCCGTGCTGGATGAGCGCGATTCGGTCGACTCGCACGTGCGCGATACCCTGGACGCGGGTGCCGGGCTCTGTGACGAGGAAATCGTCCGCATGGTGGTGGAACATGGGCCGGACAACATCCGCTGGTTGTTGGAAGAGGGGGTGGAATTCACGCGGTCCCCGAAAAAAGGCACCTCGGGCTACCATCTGACGCGCGAGGGTGGGCACAGCCACCGTCGTGTCGTACACGCAGCAGACGCCACCGGCCAGGCCGTCGAGACCACTCTGGTTCGGCAACTCGACTCGCATCCGAATGTCACGGTGTTCGAACACCACATTGCAGTCGATCTGATCACCGAGGAACACCGCGAAGGCCAGATTGTGCACCGCCGATGCCACGGTGCCTACCTGTTGAATATCCCCTCCAGCACGGTGATCGCAGTGTCTGCCCGCTGCGTCGTGCTGGCGACAGGTGGCGCGAGCAAGGTCTATCTCTACACCAGCAACCCCGATGTGGCCACCGGTGACGGTATCGCCATGGCCTGGCGCGCCGGTTGCCGCGTCGCCAATATGGAGTTCAACCAATTTCATCCGACCTGCCTGTATCATCCGGCCGCCAAGTCATTCCTCATCAGTGAGGCGGTTCGCGGTGAAGGCGGAAAGCTGCTTCTACCTGACGGATCTTCATTTATGGAACAGTTCGATGAGCGCGCCGAACTCGCCCCGCGCGACATCGTGGCACGCGCGATAGACCATGAGATGAAACGCCTGGGGATAGATTCAGTATTTCTCGATATCAGCCACAAACCGGCGAAGAAGATCGAGAAGCTGTTCCCCACGATCCACCGACGCTGTTTGGATCTTGGCTTTGACATGCGTAAACAGCCCCTCCCCGTGGTTCCGGCGGCGCATTACACCTGTGGCGGGGTAAAAACCGACCGGCATGCAAGAACTGATGTTCACGGTCTGTACGCCGTGGGCGAGACCGCCTATACCGGACTCCATGGCGCCAATCGCATGGCCAGTAATTCCCTCCTCGAGTGTCTGGTATTCAGCGCGCTGGCGCTGGAGGATATCCTGCATGAACTCGAGTTCGGGCAGGTGCCTGCTTTCACGATCGAACCCTGGGATGAAAGTCGGGTGACCAATTCCGATGAGGAGGTGGTCGTCTCACACAACTGGGAGGAATTGCGTCGATTCATGTGGGACTACGTCGGGATTGTGCGCAGCAACAAGCGTCTGCAGCGCGCGCGCCGACGCGTGAACCTGTTGCGTCACGAGATCAATGAGTACTACGGCAATTTCCGCGTCTCCAACGACCTTCTCGAGCTGCGCAACCTGGTCGATGTGGCCGACCTGATCATCCAGTCGGCCCAGCGCCGGCGTGAAAGCCGCGGTCTGCACTACAACATTGATTTTCCCGATCGCGACTCTAATCAGGCTGTTCCGACGGTCCTGATACCTGATCACTATGTCCCACGCCGTTCGCCGGCCTGAACCGGCCGCAATCCGACCAGCGCACGGCGCAGTCGCCAGTGAGCCGTTTCGGGCAGGGAGCCACCGGGGACAAAAAGATCACAGTATTCTCCCGCCCGGCCCTCAAGCCTGGCGCTCACCAGGCTGGGCCGGATGATTCCGGGCAGGATGCGGGCGACTTCGAGCCTGTGGCCATTTGCGTACATGCAGGACAGCCGCCCATCTTTTTCGACGATCAGACTGGTCGGGCGACGTCGAATATAGCGCCAGCAAAGCAAGATTCCCGACAGCAGCAATACAGTGGCGGCAGCAAGCCTCCAGGGCAAGGCAATCTCGCACAAAAGTGAGAGGCACACGATGCCCAGCAGCAGTCCGGCCGCATGCAACTTGCTGCGATAGTCCAACGGAAGCGGAATGGTCGTCATAAGATCTCCTTATCGAACGACGGGTAGCCTGCAAATTGCGTGAAGGGTCTGGGCTCGGGCCCGCTATCTCCCATTCATGGCGTATTTTGCCAGGGCCGGTTCTATGCTCCGTGCGCGGCATCGAACAGCCGGTAGAAATTCTGCCCCGACAGTTGTGCCAGTTCCCCGGTCGTGACACCACGCAGACCGGCAATAGTCTCTGCGACCTTCTCCACGTAACGTGGCTCATTCGGCTTGCCACGAAAAGGCACCGGGGCCAGATAGGGGGAATCCGTCTCGATCAGGAGGCGATCAGCCGGCACCCTGACCGCCACTTCCCTCAACTGCTCGGCGCTCCGGAAGGTGACGATACCGGAGAACGAGATGTAAAAGTTCATATCCAGAGCCGCCTGCGCCATCTCCCAGGTCTCGGTGAAGCAATGCATTACGCCACCAACCGCCTGTGCCTGCTCTTCGCGCAGTATGCTGATGGTATCCTCACGAGCCTCTCGGGTATGGATGATCAGCGGTTTTCCCGTCTCACGCGCGGCTCGGATATGGGTCCGAAATCGCTGCCTCTGCCACTCGACATCGCCTTCGGCGCGAAAGTAATCCAGACCGGTTTCTCCGATCGCCACGTTCCTCGGGTGGGCTGCGAGTTCGACCAGTTCCGCAACACTCGGCTCATGGCGGTCACGGTCGCTCGGGTGGACGCCAACGGATACCGATATCTCCGGGTATGCATCCACCAGCGAGAGCATCGCGGGATAGGACTCAAGATCGATCGATACACACAAAAGGTGCGAGACCCCCGCCTCCCGTGTTGCATCCATCAGTTTCGCAAAGTCACCGCCGTACGGCGCGAGGTCCACCCGATCGAGGTGGCAATGTGAATCGACCAGCATCTGCTTGCCTGCCCTAAAATATACTGATTGGATTTTAATGCATTCCGGGGACTCGGAAGCAGTTGTGGTAAAGGAGATAGGACTTAGGGTCGCGTTTGGGGAGCGCCAAGCGGTTCGCGGATTTCAGATGCCGCCCCGTCTAGAGCTGGAGAGCTACATCGTGTGCGTCGGTTTTTCCGACTGCAGCGCCCCCGCCAGGTAGCCTTCAATCTTGTTGCGCGCCATGCCGCCGTCCTGGTCGCTGAACTGAACGCCGATACCCGCCGCACGGTTACCCTCCGAGCCTACCGGGGTTATCCAGATGATTCGACCCGCGACGGGCAAGCGCTCTGCCTCTTCCATCAGGCTCAAAAGCATAAATACCTCATCCCCGATGTTGTATTTTTTTGTCGTCGGGATGAACAGCCCGCCGTTCTTGACGAACTGCATATAGGCTGCATAAAGCGCATTCTTGTCTTTGATCGTCAGCGAGAGGATCCCCTGACGCGCGCGCGGCATGCCTGGTGCGGACATCTCAATGACCTCCGGGACGGGTTATCTGTAACCAGCGATTGACTATGTATTCCAATTGCATCTGCACATTAAGATTTCGCGACCTGTCACGATCGAGTCGTAACAGTTCGTCGTTGAAGCCATACAACATCTGCAAGTCTATTCCCTCGCTCAGACATTGCAAATCGTCGCGCATCCCGGGGTGATAGATCACCGCGTCGTGCAAACCACTTGCAAGCTTCACCAGGTCGCTCAGGCAGCGTTTCAGGCTGTCCGATAAGAGGGGTAGCGGCCGTTTTTCCCATTCCTCAACTATTGTGATCGGATTGGCCTTGCGCCTCTTGAGGGTGAGCAATTCCTGTCCAAGACGGCGGCTTTCCTCCAGCCAGCCCTGCTCCCGCGCCTGCAGCGCGCGCAGGGGCGCGCCACTACTGATAGCCAGCAGCTCGTCCAGCTCAGACTGGCCCGCCTGTCCGGTCAGCCAGGCCCTGACGTCAGCGTCTGCCGGAATATTGAACTTTAGAACCTGACAGCGGCTACGGATGGTTGCCGCAAGACGGTCCGGGTGCGAAGTGACCAGGATCAGCACCGTCCGCGAGGACGGCTCTTCGAGCGTCTTTAGCAGTGCGTTCGCTGCAGCCCGGTTCATCGCCTCCGCGGGTTCAATCAGAAATACGCGGTAGCCGCCCTCCTGCGCGGACAATACGCTTTTGGCCGCCAGCTCGCGGATTGCGTCGATCCTGATCATTTTTCCGGGCTCTTCGGGCACCACCGACCTTTGATCGGGGTGACTGCCCGCTTCCGTCTGCCGGCAGGACACGCAACACCCACAGGCATCCCCATTGTCGTCGACCTGGCCACAGACCAGGCTGTTGCTCAGACGCCTGGCAAAGGCCGATTTGCCGAGCCCCTCTGGGCCGGCGAGCAAAATGGCATGCGGTAGTCGGTTGGATGCGCGGGCCCTGCTCAAACGGAGCCATTGTTCTGCTTGCCAGGGGTAGATTCGGGAGCTGCTCAAGAGGCTTCGCCGTCTAAGAATGCGTCTATCGCCGACACCACCTGGTCCGAGACCTGTTGAAGCGATTGTGCGGCATCGATTACCCGGAACCGATCCGGTTGGGCGTTTGCCAGGCTGAGATAGCCGTTGCGCACCCGTTCGAAGAATGCGAATGCCTCGCTTTCAAAACGGTCCGGTGTCGAGCGTTTTCCGGCCCGCTCAAGCCCGATTTCAACCGGCAGGTCCATCAGCAGGGTCAGATCCGGACGACGCTCTCCCTGCACCCACTGTTCCAGGATCGCGATCCGCCCAAGGTCGATTCCCCTGCCATAGCCCTGATAGGCATAGGTCGCGTCCGTGAAGCGGTCGCAAAGCACCCACGATCCAGCCGACAATGCCGGCACGATCCGGGCCTGGAGGTGTTCGGCACGCGCAGCGAACATCAAAAGCAGTTCGGTATCGTCGGCCATCCCCTCGTGGCGATGACCAAGCAGCAGCGCGCGCAGATCCTCGCCCAGCGCGGTGCCGCCAGGTTCCCTCGTCACCAGGAGCGCGATGGCCACGTTGCCGGACCCGCTGTTCGATAAGGTTCAGGCAGGTCGTCTTGCCTGCGCCCTCGATGCCCTCGACCGTGATGAAACAGGGATCACTCATCGCTTGAGCTGATACTTTCTGACCGCCGCATTGTGCTCCGCCAGAGTCGTCGAAAAGGCGTGCGTGCCGTCTCCTTTCGCGACGAAGTAAATGGCTTTGCCGGGGGCCGGATCGACGGCTGCGTGAAGCGCATCCCGACCAGGCATGCAGATCGGCGTGGGTGGCAGACCGGTATGCACATAGGTGTTGTAGGGTGTGTCCTCGCGCAGATCCTTGAGCCGGATGTTGCCGTCGAATCTTTCACCCATGCCGTAGATTACGGTGGGATCCGTCTGCAGTTTCATTCCTTTGTCCAGCCGACGCGCGAAAACACCGGCGATCTGGGGCCTTTCGTCCGCCTGCCCCGTCTCTTTCTCGACGATCGAGGCGAGTATCAGGGCCTCGTAGGGATCCTTGAGCGGGACATCGTCGGCCTTTTTTGCCCAGGCGGCCGCCAGCTCCTGATCCATCTTGCGTTGCGCCCGACGCAGAAACTCCAGGTCAGTCATGCCGCGTGTGAACTGGTAGGTGTCCGGGAAAAAATCGACCTTCCGGATGTTCACCCGGCAGACCGAGCAAAGTCATCAGTTCCTCGCTGTCGACACCATCTAGCGTTTGCTCCAAGGCCTCATTGTGCCATGACAGCGGCCCGCACCTGACGGATGTTCCATCCTTCCAGCAGCGTCAGGCTATAGGTGACCGATTTCCCGGACACCAGCAAGGCGAGAAGGTCGTCCGGCACCATGGTATTTGTCAACCGGTATTCACCGGCCCGGATGCGGTTCGCCTGCCCGGTGTAACGTCCATACCACCGCAGATAACGTGCATCCTTGATCAGCCCGGCTTCCTCAAGGTCCCGCGCCACGGCCGCCAATGTCGCGCCTTTGGGCACCTCGAAGATGACACTCTCCTGCGAAATGGTCAGCGGCGTTTTGCAGGAAAGTCGTCGTACTGCATCCACGCCCAGCCCAGCAGCAGGCTGCCGACCAGAACGGCGAAACCGATCAGCTTATTCATGGCTTGCATCCCAGGATTTGGACTGGTGGCAAAGGCGCCGGGTCTCGGCGATCACCGCATGCTCGCTGATGCCGGGGTCGTATTCGATTGATTCGAAGCGACTCACGCGTACCACACCGATCAACGAATTGCTGAGAAACAGCGCGTCTGCATGGCACACGTCGTCGAGAGAAACAGCGTCCACAAGGACCGGGGTTCCGATGTTCTCGCCCGTTTCGCAGCACCAGAGCGCGCACAACCCCGGCAATACCGGCACCATCGATCGCAGGTGTCAGCAGCGTCTGTTCCCGTTGCACGAAGATATTGCTCATGGTCCCGCTCACGACACGGCCGTCCTGTCCCAGCATCAGGCCCTCGCCGGTTTGCGCATCATCCCACTCGGAACGCGCGACCACCTGGTCGAGTCGATTGAGATGTTTGATTCCGGCAAGTGCCGGATTCTCGCTTAGACGATGGGTACACTGCCGCAGCGCACACCTCCCATCGGCTTTTTTCGGCCACTCCGAGCGACGCAGGATCCGCTGAGGATGGATACTGCGTGGTCTGCGGTAGCCGCGCTCGGATTGACCCGCCGTCCAGAAGATTTTTAGAACAGCGCGTCGATGACCGGCACAGAGACGCTGTCCCTCCTTGGCGAGAAGATCGAAGTCGGGAAGCGGCAGACCGAGTCGACGGCAACCCTCGCCGAGACGTGCCATATGCGCCGCCCAAAGACAGGGAGTTTCATCAAGGATGGCGACGGTCTCGAACAGGCCATCGCCGAATTGAAAGGCGCGTTCTTTCAGCCAGCTTCCTTCTGCCTCAGCGCCGTCAATGAGTACATCGTGCTGCATGAGACCGTGCATCCCGTGTCGTCCGGGATCCCGCCTTCACCCTTTGAAGCGACGGAAGGCCAGTGAGCCGTTGGTGCCCCCGAAACCAAAGGAATTGGACAGTGCGACATCGATCTTTGATTCACGCGCAGTGTGCGGCACGTAATCCAGATCACATTGTTCATCCGGATTGTCGAGATTGATGGTCGGCGGCATCACCTGGTCACGCAGCGCGAGTACCGTGAACAGGGCCTCGGCGCCACCTGCGGCGCCCAGCATATGACCCGTCATCGACTTGGTCGAACTGACCGCCAGTTTGCGCGCGTGATCACCAAACGCAGCTTTGACCGCCATGGTTTCGGCGACGTCGCCGGCCGGCGTCGATGTGCCGTGGGCATTGATATAGTCCACGTCCTCCGGATTCAGGCCGGCATCCTCCAGCGCCAGGCGCATGCAGTCTGCCGCACCTTCGCCATTGGGCGACGGGGATGTCATGTGGAAGGCATCCGAGTTCATGGCCGAACCGGCCAGTTCAGCATAAATGTTTGCCCCGCGGGCCTTGGCGTGCTCGAGTTCTTCCAGCATGAGTACACCGGCACCGTCGCTGAGCACAAAACCGTCACGGTCACGGTCCCAGGGGCGGCTTGCGCCCTGCGGGTCGTCATTGCGGGTCGACAGCGCACGGGCCGCAGCAAACCCGCCGAGGCCGGTCGGCGACGTGGCCATCTCGGCGCCACCTGCAACCATCATGTCCACAGTGCCGTACTGGATCATACGCATCGCATCCCCGATGTTATGGGCACCCGTGCTGCAGGCGGACACAATCGAGATGTTGGGGCCTTTCAGGCCATACAGGATCGACAGATTGCCAGCGACCATGTTGATGATGTTGGCAGGCACGAAAAACGGCGAGATCTTTCGTGGACCGCCCTTGAGATAGGCGCCATAGCTGTTCTCGATGCCGGTTAAACCGCCGATGCCCGAGCCGATGGCCACGCCGATACGCTTGGCATTGGCATCGCTGATCTCGATGCCGCTGTCCTTGATCGCCTGCACGCCGGCCGCAATCCCGTAGTGAATAAAGGCATCCATCTTGCGGGCTTCCTTCTTCGGGATGTACTGCTCGACATCGAAGCCATAGATCGGGCCGCCGAAACGAACACTGAAAGGCTCGATTTCGAAGTGAGTGATCGGCTGGATACCGCTTTTCCCTGCAAGAATGTTTTCCCAGCCGCTGGCAACATCCAATCCCACTGGCGCGATCAGGCCGAGACCCGTTACGACAACCCTTCTTTCCGACATCTGGGAGAACCCCTATTGACAGGCTACTTCGAACCAAACGGCCGCGGCCCCGCAAAACGGAAGCTACGGCCGGATATCCAGCGATAACTAAAAGATCAACTGTGTGCCGTGACGTAGTCTATCGCCTGCTGGACAGTCGTGATCTTCTCGGCCTCTTCATCGGGAATCTCGGTTTCGAATTCCTCTTCAAGAGCCATGACCAGTTCGACGGTATCGAGCGAGTCAGCGCCGAGATCGTCAACGAAAGATGCAGTCAGAACCACTTCTTCTTCTTTGACTCCAAGCTGCTCAACGACGATCTTCTTTACGCGTTCTTCGATAGTGCTCATTCTGTCAATTCCTCCGGAGATACATGGTCAAAACGCCACGCTGTGACGCCGTATTGTATTCAGTTTGCCCGTCGCTTCAAAGCCGAAAAGGTATAAATTCGAGGCTATTCAAGACCCTGATCAAATGCTTTCCCGACATGGGCTTAGGTCATATACATGCCGCCGTTGACATGAATGGTCTCGCCGGTAACGTAGCCAGCCGCGTCCGATGCCAAAAAAGCGACCACGGCAGCGATGTCTTCCGGCTGCCCCAGGCGCCCCAGGGGTATGCTGGCCAGCACGGCATTACGCTGTGCATCCGTCATTTCGCGGGTCATGTCGGTGTCGATCATCCCGGGGCCACGGAATTGACCGTGATGCCGCGGGAACCCACTTCCTGCGCAAGTGACTTGGTGAACCCAAGCATCCCGGCCTTGGCCGCCGAGTAATTTGTCTGTCCCGCATTGCCGCTGGCACCAACAACCGAGGCGATGTTGATGATCCTGCCGGTTTTTGCCTTCATCATGGCGCGCAGGCAGGCCTTGGACAGCCGGTAGATCGACGTCAGATTGGTGTTGATGACGCTCTCCCACTCGTCGCTCTTCATCCGCATCAGCAGATTGTCGCGGGTGATCCCGGCATTGTTCACCAGGATGCCAACCGCGCCGTATTTTTCACTGATGCCCTGGATAACGGCCTCCACAGACGCATCGTCGCTCACATCGAGACACATCCCCTGCCCCTTGAATCCGGCGGCGGCAAAGCGCTGGCTTATGGCATCCGCACCGGACTCGGAGGTTGCGGTACCGATCACCGTGGCGCCCTGTGCGCCCAGCATGTCGGATATGGCCCTGCCGATTCCGCGACTGGCACCGGTAATCAGTGCGATCTTTCCCTCAAGCATTGATTGACTCCATGGCAGTATCCAGACTGGCCGGATCGAAAACGGGCAGTGCCGCCAGTGATTTGTCGATGCGTTTTATCAGTCCGACCAACACCTTGCCAGGCCCGGCCTCCAAAACGACTTCAGCGCCGCGCCCGGCAATCGCCTGAACCGTTTCGACCCAGCGTACGGGGCAGAAAAGCTGTTCGACCAGCAGCCGTTGGATTGCTGCAGGGTCGCGCGCCTCTTCGACATTGACGTTGTGCAAAACCGGAACCCTTGGTGTATTGAAAGTCAGGCTCTGCATGGCCTCGGCCAGGCGCTCGGCTGCCGGCTTCATCAGCGCACAATGCGAGGGTACGCTCACGTCCAGGATCAGGGCACGACGCGCACCCGCGGCCTTGGCCAGATCGGCAACGCGCGCAATGGCCCCGGCATCACCGGCCACCACGACCTGGCCCGGTGAGTTGAAATTAACCGCCTCTGCGACCTGGCCCTGCGCGCCTTCGGCACAGACAGCCTTCACCTGCTGGTCGTCCAGTCCGAGGATGGCCGCCATGGCACCAACGCCGGCAGGGACCGCCTCCTGCATGAACCGGCCACGCATGGCGACCAGACGGGTGGCATCGGCCAGACTGAGAACACCGGCTGCCACCAGGGCGGTGTATTCGCCAAGGCTGTGCCCGGCCATCACAACAGGCTGTTGAGGCATTTGTTGTTCAAGCACCCGCATGACGCTCATGCCGGCACACAGCAGGGCCGGCTGGGTATTCTGGGTTTCGTTGAGCTGCTCTTTCGGGCCTTCCTGACTGAGCGACCAAAGGTCGATTCCCAGTGCATCCGATCCCTCGGCAAAAGTCTCCCGAACCAGTGGATGCGCCGCAGCGAGATCCGCCAGCATGCCGACAGACTGTGATCCCTGTCCAGGGAATATGATAGCGATTTTCTTGCTCATAATGTGTTCAGGCGTATCTTCAGGAATCAGTATTTCAACAGTACCGAACCCCAGGTGAATCCACCACCAAAGGCCTCGAGCAGCAAAACTTCGCCACGCTGGATGCGTCCGTCACGCACTGCGGTGTCAAGTGCCAGAGGCACAGATGCCGCAGAGGTATTGCCATGTTGATCCACAGTCACCACCACCTTGTCCATCGACATGTTCAGCTTGCGGGCTGTTGCGTTGATGATGCGGATATTCGCCTGGTGCGGGACGAGCCAGTCGACGTCGGATTTTTTCATGCCGTTGGCGTGCAGGGTTTCATCCACGATCCGACCCAGGGTATTGACCGCCATCTTGAATACTTCGTTGCCCTTCATATGGGTGTATCTGGGGTCACCCTCTGCATCGGCTATATTGTCAAAGCCGCGTGATACGCCACCGGGTACATGCAACAGAGTCTCGTATGCGCCATCGGCATGCAGATGCGTCGACAGGATACCGGGCTCATCAGAGGCCTCGAGTACCACCGCACCTGCACCATCACCGAACAGGATGCTGGTGCCACGATCCGTCCAGTCAATGATACGTGAGAAGGTCTCTGCACCGACCACGAGCGCACATTTCGAGACCCCTGTCTTGACGAACTTTTCTGCAACCGCCAGCGCATAGATGAAACCGGTGCACACGGCCTGCACATCGAACGCTGGACAACCATGGATGTCCAGCCTTTGCTGCACGAGGCAGGCGGTACTCGGGAAAATCTTGTCTGCGGTCGTGGTCGCGAGAACGATCAGATCGATGTCCTGCGGGCTCTTGCCTGCCGCCTCTATCGCGCGTCTGGCGGCCTGTTCGGCGAGATCGCAGGTTGTCTCGCCATCCACCACCACGTGGCGTTTTAGAATTCCGGTGCGCTCGCGGATCCACTGGTCGCTGGTGTCGACCATGGTTTCGAGGTCCTTGTTGGTCAGCACCTTCTCCGGCAGGTAGCTACCGGTTCCCGTGATCCGCGCGTAGATCGTCATGCGCTTGCAGACACATCCAGTTGTTGGCTAACCCGCTGTTCGATTCTGGCAGCGATATCAGCTTTGACCTCCTTCTTGGCGATGGCAATCGCGTTTTCGAATGCCATCGCATCGGCGCCACCATGACTCTTGACCACAATGCCGCGCAGACCAAGCAGGCTGGCGCCGTTGTAACGGCGCGGATCGATCCGGCGAGCAAGAGCCCGCAGCACAGGCATGGCGATCAGCGCTTGAAGTTTGGTAAGCAGATTGCGCTTGAATTCGGCGGTCATGAACTGCTTGATCATCTTGGCCGCGCCTTCGGTGTTTTTCAGCGCCACATTGCCGACGAAGCCATCTGTGACAACGATGTCGAGATTGTCGCGCAGGTATATATCGTCGCCCTCCACATACCCGACGTAATTCAGCTCACTGTTGCTGAGAAATGCGTGCGCGCGCTTGACCTGCTCGTTGCCCTTCATCTCTTCCTGGCCGACGTTGAGAAGACCGACCGTCGGACGGCTTATACCCTCGACGGCCGACACCAGTTCGGAACCCATTACGGCGAACTGGTAGAGATGCTCTGCCTCGGAATCGACATTTGCGCCCAGGTCGAGCACCCATGTGCGACCGTTGATGGCCGGCAGCGCCGTAATTATCGCCGGGCGATCGATATGCGGCAGCGTCTTCAGTACGAAGCGCGCCGTGGCCATCAGGGCACCGGTATTTCCAGCACTGACACAGGCATCGGCTCTCCCCTGTTTGACCAGGTCGATCGACACCCGCATCGACGAATCCTTCTTTCCGCGCAGGGCGCGCGATGGCAGCTCGTCCATTGCGACCTCCTGCGTGGCAGTTTGCAGGCTTATTCGAGCCGGCAACTCGCCTTTCGGCAGGTGCTGATAAATGGCTTCCTCCCGGCCCACCAGGATCAGATGGCAGTCCGGGTCATTTCTGACATAGTCCAGCGCCGCAGGCACGACCACACTGGCTCCGTAGTCCCCACCCATCGCATCGAGCGCAATAGTGATTGACTCAGTCACCTCGGTCTCCGTTCGCTTTGAGACTTGCCGGGGCCGTCAGAGACCACACGCGTCGATTACTTGTCGACGACTTTGCGGCCGCGATAAAAGCCGTCAGGGCTGACGTTGTGACGCAGATGCGTTTCACCGGAGGTTGGGTCGATCGACAGTGATTCAGGCTTGAGTGAATCATGTGAACGACGCATTCCGCGCTTTGAAGGGGTTTTACGACTTTTTTGGACCGCCATGTTCGTCTCCTTTAAAGACAATCAGTCTTGATTCTCTTTGTCACTTTTCCAATCAGCCAGCGCCGCGAATGGATGCTCCGCATCCCCTTCCATCGGTTCTGCCTGCTGGTCAGGCTGTGCATTCACCTCGTCCAGCTTCACCTTGCAGTCTTTCGATCGGTGTCTCGGTGCCGTAGGCATGGCCAGCAAAAGCTCATCCTCCAGCAACGAACGTAACGCCACGCGGTCGTTTTCGACCAACAGTGGATCGAGGTCGTCCGGCAGCCTTTCGGCCTCCTCCGGCCCACTGACCACCGCCAGCCTGGACATCGAGTCCACCTCATGGATCATCGTGTCCAGACAGCGTTGGCACTGCACCGGCAGGCTCGCACGAACCTTCACCTGCACCACAGGCCTGCCGTCCGTGTCCATCTGGAACGCCAACGCAAACGCCGCTTCGCCTTCCGTGGAAGTCAAAAGCGGCGCCAGACGGGACAAATCTGCCAGCGGAATCGCGCCTTCATAGGCCTTACCCAGGGCGCAAAGGCGCATCGGATCGGCGAAGTCGGGCAAAAGCGACAACATAAGCGCGGAATTGTATGAAAAACCGCGCCATCGGGCAAGGAAAAAACTTATGGATTACCTGCGCTTAGTGCCCCGAGGATCAGCCCCCGACCACCGCCAGCAGCACCCCGGCGGCCACGGCGGAGCCGATAACCCCCGCCACGTTCGGGCCCATCGCGTGCATCAGCAGGAAATTATGGTGGTTGGCCTCCAGGCCGACCTTGTTCACCACACGCGCCGCCATAGGGACGGCAGACACGCCAGCGGCTCCGATCAGGGGATTGACCTTGCCGCCGGACATCCGGTGCATGACCTTGCCCATCAGTATACCGGCCGCGGTGCCGACGCAGAAAGCGACCGCACCAAGGGCGAGTATGCCCAGGGTCTCGACACTGAGGAACTTGTCCGCCTGCAGTTTGGATCCGACCGAAAGGCCCAGGATGATAGTGACCGCGTTGATGATCTCGTTCTGGGCGGCCTTGCTCAGACGATCGACCACGCCGGATTCGCGCAGCAGATTGCCGAAGGTCAACATGCCGATCAGCGGCGCCGCAGACGGCAGGAACAGCAGGCACAGCAGCAACACCGTGAGCGGGAACATGATCTTTTCCAGCTTGCTGACCGGCCGCAACTGCGACATCTCGACCTGGCGTTCTGATTCGCTCGTCAGTGCGCGCATGATCGGCGGCTGGATGATGGGCACCAGGGCCATGTAAGAATAGGCCGCGACCGCGATTGCGCCGAGCAGATCGGGTGCCAGTTTGGAGGCCAGGAAGATAGCGGTCGGTCCATCCGCGCCACCGATGATGGCAATGGCCGAGGCGTCCGCCAGCGTGAAATCGAAGCCCGGTATCACGTTCAACGCCAGAGCCCCGATCAGGGTGGTAAAGATGCCGAACTGGGCGGCTGCACCGAGCAGCAGGGTCGATGGTTTGGCGATCAGGGCGCTGAAGTCGGTCAGTGCCCCCACGCCCATGAAGATCAGAAGTGGTGCGACACCTGAACCGATCGCCACCGAATAGAACTGATACAACATGCCTGGCTGATAGTCGAGATTATGCGCCAGCAGCTTGGCCGCGGTAAGCGCCTCACCGGTCGCATGCTTGGCTGCATCTGCGACATCGGCCAGCGGGACCCCGAGCGTCTGCGCAAGCGCGGCCAGATGATCGGGCTTTGCTGCCATCAGAAGTTGCCCCAACCCGTCTTCGGCAAGGCCGGCCACCGGCACGTTGGCGAGTATGCAGCCAAACCCGATCGGCAGCAGCAGGAGCGGCTCAAAGCCCTTTCGTATGGCGAGGAAGATGAGCAGTCCGCCGATCAGCACCATCAGGATCTGGCCCCAAACCAGGTTGGGGATTCCCATGGACTGCCACAGGGCGTTGAGACCGTTTTCCATCATGAGATTTAGCCCAGGGTCAACAGGACGTCGCCGACCTGCACCGCATCGCCTTCTTTGACCACTACAGACTGGACGGTTCCCGATTCGGGCGAACGCACCTCGGTCTCCATCTTCATGGCCTCCAGGATCATGATCACATCACCCGAGCTGATCACCTGCCCGGCGGTTACATTGATCTTAAAGATGTTGCCCGCCAGCGGGGCAGGTATCTTGACCGCCGCGCCACTTGGTGCGACCGGGGGCGGTGCCGCAGCAGCTGCGGCAGGGGCCGCAGCCTGCATATTGGTTACTTCGCCACCTGGGGCGACGACAACGTCATAGGCACGTCCATCCACCGTGACCTGGTAGGCCTCGGGCCCTCCAGTCGGCGCAGCGGCACCGACCGCAGCCGCAGCCGGGGCAGGCGCCGGCTCGGCGCCAGGGACCGGTTCGAACGCATCGGGGTTATCGCGATTCTCGAGGAATTTCAGGCCGATCTGCGGGAACAGTGCGTAGGTCAGGACATCGTCGATCTCGTCCGTCGCGACTCGGATGCCACGTTCCTGAGCAAGCCGGCGGAACTCGTCTGTCAGTTTGTCGACCTCCGGTTCGATCAGATCCGCGGGTCGACAGGTTACGGGCTCGGCGCCGTCAAGAACGCGCTTCTGCAACTCGCTGTCCACAGGTGCTGGTGACGCACCATATTCACCTTTGAGGACACCCGCGGTCTCCTTGCTGATGTTCTTGTAGCGTTCACCTGTCAGCACGTTCAGGACCGCCTGGGTTCCGACGATCTGAGAGGTCGGGGTTACCAGTGGAATATAGCCGAGATCCTTGCGAACCCTGGGGATCTCAGCCAGCACCTCATCGAAGCGATCGGATGCGCCCTGCTCCTTGAGCTGGCTTTCCATATTGGTCAGCATGCCGCCCGGGACCTGGGCCACCAGGATGCGCGAATCGACGCCGCGCAGCGATCCTTCAAATTTGGCGTATTTCTTCCGCACCTCGCGGAAATAGGCCGCGATTTCTTCCAGCAGCAGGAGATCCAGGCCTGTATCGCGCTCTTGCCCCTGCAGGATGGCTACGATCGACTCGGTTGCCGAGTGTGCATAGGTCATCGACATTGAAGAAATTGCTGAATCCACCATATCGACGCCGGCCTCGGCCGCTTTGATATGGGTGGTGGTACTCATTCCGGTCGTTGCATGCGAATGCAGCGCGATCGGTAACGAAACCGTCTCTTTCAACCGGGAAATAAGCTCGAAGCCGGCGTAGGGCGTAAGCAGGCCTGCCATATCCTTGATGCAGATCGAGTTACAGCCCATGTCCTCAAGGCCCTTGGCCATGTTTAGCCAATACTGCAGATTGTGTACCGGGCTGACGGTGTACGACATCGCTCCCTGGGCGTGCTTGCCGACCTTGAGCGTCGCCTTGACCGCGGTCTCGAAGTTTCGCAGGTCGTTCATGGCATCGAAGATGCGGAACACATCCATACCATTGTCGGCCGCGCGCTCGACGAAGCGTTCTACCACGTCATCGGCATAGTGCCGATAGCCGAGGATGTTCTGGGCCCGAAACAGCATCTGCATCGGCGTATTGGGCATTGCCTTTTTCAGTGCACGCAGACGCTCCCAGGGATCCTCACCGAGAAAACGGATACAGGCGTCGAAGGTTGCCCCGCCCCAAGTCTCCAGAGACCAGAACCCGACCTGATCGAGTTTTTCTGCAATGGGGAGCATGTCGTCCAGGCGCAGTCGCGTGGCGAACAGAGACTGGTGCGCATCGCGCAGAACAACTTCGGTGATGGCGAGCTTGTTCGTAGTCATGAAATGTCCAATTCCTGGTTAAGAGAGTTGATTCATCTGGCGCGTTGAGCGCGATAACGGGCCACGGCAGCAGAAATCACAGCGACCAGCTGGCGATTATCAGAAACATCGACTGGAGCGGCGGCCGCTGCCTGCACCACCGCTGTGCTGTCCAGCCTGTCGGCCAGCATGGACATGCCACGCAGGGTAAACACCAGAGCGGTCAGAAAGCCAAAGACTATACCCATGCCGAGCAGCATCAGCTCAACACCCTGAAGCACCAGATTGGTATCCATGCATCGTCCTCGCTAGTTTACTCAGACACCATGTCGTTGTTCTTCTCGGTGGGGATCATTTGCTCAATCCACCGATAGGCGTAGCACAAGCGTTTCATTCTAAGGGAAGAAGGACGAATACTGTATTGATAGCATCAATTGCCATTCATAAAAGGGGGCGCATAAGGGGACTCTGATAGACTTTACCGCATGCCAAACGCGGGAAATCCCATTATGCAGCAACTGGTACTTGGCTCGACATCGCCATTTCGTAAGGCTTTGCTGGAAAAGCTGGGCATCCCTTTCGACACGGATAAACCGAATACAGACGAGGCACGACAGCCGGGTGAGTCACCTACCGATCTCGTACTTCGGCTGGCCGAGGCAAAGGCGCGGGAGGTTGCAGGTCGTCACCCCGCTGCCCTGATCATCGGTTCCGATCAGGTAGCCTGCGTGGACGGTGAAATTCTGGGCAAACCCGGCAACCGTGAAAACGCTATTGCACAGCTGACGGCAGCAGGCCGGAAAGACTGTTACGTTTTACACCGGACTATGTCTGTACAACAGTGCCAATGAGCAGACGCAGACAGGGGTTGAGCCTTTCAACGTGCACTTCCGGAATCTGATGCCTGGGCAGATCGAACGCTATGTCGACTTCGAACAGCCTTTCAACTGTGCCGGAAGTTTCAAATCGGAGGGATTCGGGATAACGCTTTTTTCCGCGCTGGAGGGGCGTGACCCCAACAGCCTGATTGGCTTGCCTTTGATCCTGCTGGTAGAGATGCTGGCTGAACAGGGGATCATGCTCCCCTGACTACGCAGAATCCTGCTGCAGGAAGGCATCGAACATCAGGACCGACCACAAAGGCGTGCTGCAGTCCCGCTGACCCCGATCGTGCTGCTCAAACAAACGCTCAAGTGCCCTTCGGTCGAATACCCCGCTGTCATTGAGTGCTTCGCTGGCCAGCGCAAGGCGTAATCGGTCACGCAGCGGCCCCCGAAACCAAACCGCCAGCGGAACCGCAAATCCCTTCTTCGGGCGGTAAAGGACGTCGTTTGGCAACCATGGTTCCATTGCCTTCTTCAGAAGGTATTTTCCTTCCGTGCCGTGCCGCTTGAATTCGACCGGCAGAGCCGAAATCCACTCGACCAGCTTGTGATCCAGCAATGGTACGCGCACTTCCAGCGAATGCGCCATGCTGGCACGATCGACCTTGGTCAGGATGTCACCCGGAAGATAGGTCTTGAGATCCAGGTATTGCGCCAATGAAAGCGGATCGTCGGTCGGTGCTGATGCCGCGTGCGCGCGAAATACCTCCACCGCGTCGTAGTCCTGCAGGCGCCGTTTGAAATCCTGGCTGTACAGTGACAACCGCAGGTCGCGCTTGATCACGGCGTTGATCTCGAAAAAGCTCTCGACGGGATCCTGCGCCATGGAGATGAGGCCCTGCCGCCGTCGCAGAGCCGGCGGCATCAGCGGCGAATCGGGATAGACGCAGCCTATGCCACCCAGCAGGCTGCGCAGGGCCGACGGTATCCTGGCTTTGGTTGCAAGATCATCCAGGTGCTGGCCGTAGCGACGGTAACCGGCCAGGTTTTCATCGCCACCGTCACCGGAAAGTGCCACCGTGACGTCCTTTTTCGCCAGTTCGCAGACCCGGTAGGTCGGCATTGCCGAACTGTCTGCAAAGGGCTCATCGTAGAGCCCGGCCAGAATGTCCAGCAGCGAATGGTCGTTAGGTTCAACGTTCCCGACCCGATGTCGGCAGGCAAATTTATCCGCCACCGCCTTGGCATAATCGGCCTCGTTGTACTCGGCTTCGCCAAAAGCGATCGAACAGGTGTTCACAGGCTCTTTGCTGACCTGAGCCATCATGGCAACGACGGTGCTCGAATCCACCCCACCGGAAAGGAAGGCGCCCAGGGGGACCTCCGCGATCAGGCGTATCCCGACCGCCTCACGGATTTGCTCAATCAGCCCCGCTTCCGCCTCTTCGAGCGTTGGAGGATTGGCAGACAGTTTGAAAGGCACATCCCAGTACTGTCGCTGTTCAGGAAAAGGCTCACCACGCCGAAGCATCAGGGTATGTCCGGGTCGCAGCTTGCTGGTGTCCCGATAGATACTTCTGGGTTCGGGGATATAGCCAAGTGCGAAATATTCTTCGATGGCGTTCACATCGATTTCGCGATCGAGCGCAGGGTGCTGCTTGAGTGCCTTGAGTTCGGAGCCAAAGACAAAGTGCCCGTTGGACAGCAGACTGTAATACAGAGGCTTGATGCCCAGCCGGTCGCGCGCAAGAAACAGTACCTGGCGATTGCGATCCCACAAGGCAAACGCAAACATCCCGCGAAAACGCGTAACGCAGGCATCACCCCATTCTTCCCAGGCATGAACGATTACCTCGGTATCGCAATGCGTCCGAAAAATATGCCCAAGCTGTGTGAGTTCGCCGGCAAGATCCGCGAAATTGTAGATTTCGCCGTTATAGACGACGACTACCGATTCATCCTCGTTGAACAGCGGCTGCTGTCCGCTGGACAGATCGATGATCGATAGTCGACGATGGGCCAGGCCGACCCCGGGTTCGAAATGAATGCCGCCTTCATCGGGACCCCGATGAAACTGGCTTGCGTTCATGTTCTCCAAAATTGCCTGATTGATCGCAGAGCGACCGTTGGTATCGAAAATACCGCTCAGGCCACACACAGAGAGCTCCTGTCAGTCCGCCAGACCGAGCGCGCGGTCGATACTTTTGCCGATATCTGGCGCCATAATCGAAGCAAAGTCGCGCCAGGCGTTCCTCGGCAGCCGCTGTATCCTCATTTTCGAGTGGCGTGGTGATGGCAATCCAGGCACCGTCAGCGCGACCGGGGTAGATGCGTGCGAGGGCTTCCCAGGCCTTGCCCTCATAGCGATTGGTCAGATCGCGTCCGGCGACCCGGTACCATTGCCAGACCAGATGCTCCTGAGTGTCGACCATCGACCAAAACGATGACCTTGCTTCGATTCACTGTGAACCGAGAGTTGGTCGATACGACCTCGACTGTCCCGAGTCGCGTCTGCCGCCGCAGATCCTCGGCGATCCGATTGTCCTGATTGATGGCCTCGGCGCCCTGGCGCTGTTGCGGGAACAAGACCAGGTACAGCTGAACCTCGCCGTCACCATCGTCTGTAGCGGGCCTCTATCTTGTGTGGTGTGGCCTGATGCGAGGCCGACCAGGCAACGGGTTCGACCGTCGGATTCCATGCATCCGAACCGGCTGGTACATTCAGCGGACCAGCCATCTGAACATCGAGGCTCAGGGCCCGATGCGTCCCCCAGACGGTGCCTGCGGAAGCGCCGATTGTGAGCAACGAAATCAGCATGACACGCACCCCGACGGATTGGGCACTTATTGTCCGCGGTGGCGCCACGAAACTTGGTGGCTCCTCTTCCTCCTGCCAGAAAGAGCCTATCCAGAACAGGATAAACATCACCACGCCGAAGAAGACCCAGCCATAGATCAGATGGTCGACCCCGGTCGCATACTCCATCCCGCTGAGATGGCCGATCATCACGATCATGTAGGCACGCACGCCATTTGCCAGTATCGGCACAATCACCGACAGCGCAATGAACAGCAGCCTCTTCCACAGTGTGTGGTAGGTGATGTAGGCGTACATCACGCCGAGGGTCGCCGCGGCGATGAGATAGCGCACGCCACTGCATGCCTCGACAACCGACCAGTTACCGCTGGGCAGAGAAAACCAGAGTCCCTCGCGATAAACAGGGATACCGGTAAGTTTCAGCGCCTCGACGGTGAAGGTCGCGGTGAACTCCATCATCGGTGGCACCAGGTCCTCGCCCATAGGAACCGCAAAAAACAGGAACAGCAGCGGGAAGGCCAGAAACTTGCTGACCTGCCAGCCCAGTATGCCGGCCAGGCCGCTCACCAGCACCGCAACGAAGGCGATTTGCTCTACGACCAGCACCCCGGTCAGGCGCGCCAGGGCCCAGACAACCAGAGCACCCGCCACCAGGACAAGGAACCCCGCCGTTGGTTGTGGCGTGAAGGCGGCCAGATGTGTCCTCTTGTGCCAGATCAGCCACAGGGAAATCGGCAGGATCAAGAACCCATGCGTATAAGTCTCGGATCTGTACCAGATGTACACCATGTCCTGTGCGGTCTGCCAGAACACTGCGAGCAGGGCCACAAAAATGAATACACATGCGATCAGCGTGGCGCGCCAGCGCGATGAGGCAGCTTGACTTTCTTCAATCACGGATCAAGTTACCTTCCGGGCGACAATATTGATGAAAGCGACGCATCTTTTCAGGAAACCCGGGCACTTGCTTGCGACAGTCGTTGCAGATGTGGCCGATACAAGACTTCATCCATCCGGCCCCAGTCGAAATCTTCCAGCAGACGATTCAGCCGGCCTTCCATGCGTTTGAGATTGAGGTAATGGCGAAAACGGGTCTTCGCATCGATCCCTTCCTGCTTGGGCTGTTCGGGATCAATCTCCCAGGGATGGAAGTAGAAAATTGCAGACTCTCCATCAACCCGGTTCACCCGTCGCATCGCCCAGCGCATGCCTGCGTAAGGCACCAGGCGGAACCATCCCCCGCCTCCGCAAGGCAGGTTCTTGTTACCAACACGCAAAGTGGTCACGGGGAACTCGAGAAAATCCCCATCGATCGGCTGGAACGCAAAACGTGGCGCGTCCGGCATGCCGTAAAGATCGTGCTTGATCGGGTAGATACTGGAACTGTAACGGTGGCCGGTTTCGCCAAGGACATCGAGCGCCCACAGATTGGCGGCGCCGATGGAATAACTGGCTGCGCGGTACCCGATGATCTCCTGGCCCGACAGATCTTCCAGGAAGGACTTGGTACGCACGACGTCCTGGCGAAATGCGTCCTGGTCCTGTTGCGTCACCCGCACGTGCGACCAGCCATGACTCGCCAGTTCATGGCCCTGTGCAATCATGCGGCGGACCATCTCAGGATAGCGCTGTGCGATCCAGCCAAGCGTGAAGAACGTGGCTTTCACCCCATGCCGGTCGAAGAGTTCCAGGATGCGATCGACGTTGCGCTCCACACGACACTCTTGGTCGTCCCAGCTGTCCCGGCTGATGTACCGCTCGAACGCAGAGACCTGGAAGTAGTCTTCCACGTCCACGGTCATGGCGTTACGGGGTTGCGTCATGCGGGGCGGTCCCTGTTCAGGCCGCCAGGCCGCGGCTGTTCGCCCACTCGATCAACTGTGCAGCAATCCGTTCGGCGGCTCGACCATCCCATAGTGCCGGCACCCGTCCGGCCTTGCCACCGGTCGCCAGGACATCATCAAAACAGGCCTTTATCTTTCGCACATCGGTCCCGACAATGGTGTTTGTCCCCTGGGTCACCGTGATCGGACGCTCGGTGTTTTCGCGCAGGGTGATACAGGGCACTCCGAGCGCGGTGGTCTCCTCCTGCAGTCCACCGGAATCCGTCAGAACCACACGGGCCTCTGACATCAGTCCGAGCAACTGAAGATAACCCAGCGGCTCGGTCAGACCGAACCGACTCCTTTCCAGCAGGGAATTCAGGCCTGCATCCGCGATCCGCGCACGCGTTCGTGGGTGGATCGGGAATACAAGAGGGACCCGCTCACTGAGCTCAACCAGGGTTTCCAGCAGGCGCCTCAGTACCGCGGGATCATCCACGTTCGAGGGACGGTGCAGCGTCAGTACGCCGAAGCTGTCATTGTTGGCCGAGAAACCGGGGATCCCGCCAAGGGTTTTGGCCGCCGGAACGGCCCGTTGCCGATTCGCCAGCAGGGTATCGATCATCACATTGCCGACAAAATGAATCCGCTGTCCCGCGACACCCTCACGCAGCAAATTGCTCTCACCGTCCGGCTCGGTGGTGAACAACAGATCCGAGATCTGGTCCGTCAGTACCCGATTGATCTCTTCCGGCATGCGGCGATCCCCACTGCGCAACCCGGCCTCGACATGCACGACCGCGATGTCTTTCTTGCTCGCAACCAGGGCACAGGCGATCGTCGAATTCACGTCCCCGACCACCAATACGAGATCCGGCATCAGGTCGTCCAGCACGGGTTCAAAGCGGCGCATGATCTCCGCCGTCTGCACGGCATGCGTGCCTGAGCCCACACCGAGATCGATGTCCGGCTCGGGAATGTTGAGCTGGCGAAAAAACGCGTCTTTCATCGCCTCATCATAGTGCTGCCCGGTGTGTACGAGACGCGCGTCAAAGGAATGCGGTGATGACCGGAATACGCGCATCAAGGGCGCGATCTTCATGAAATTAGGTCGAGCCCCGACGATGCAGAGAATACGGAGCGGTCCTTCAGAGATCGTCATCTTCATCCGCATCCATGTGCAACATGATTGCCTGTTTCATCATGCGACGATTCTTGGACAAGGCGCTGCGCAGGTGTTGCACCTCCTGCTCCAGCTGGGCGACCCGCCCCTCGAGATCCGCCGGCTGCGCGGTGCTTGCCTGAGCTGAAGCTGCAGCAGGTGCCGCCACCTGATCCGCGATCAGTCCCTCACTGTGACCAACCTCCTGAGCCATCTCCTCGACCACGGTCTGCACATGCGAGTCTTCAAGCTCGTGCACTTCCTCCAGTGACCCGAAAAGCAACAGGCGGTCACAGAGATTGTTGACGCGGCGTGGCACCCCGCCGGTGGCCGAAAATATGGCGTCAAAGGCAACATCACTGATCGCCGGGTCGTTGCGCCACCCGACCAGTGCCAGGCGGTGCTCGATATAGGCCTGCAACTCCTGGCGGTCCAGCGGACGCAGGTGATAACCGGCGATGATGCGCTGGCGCACCTGCTCCATACCCGGACCCTGCAGTGTCTGCTTCAGCTCCAGCTGGCCCAGCAGGAAGCTCTGCAGCAGGGCGCGGCCGTCCTCCTGATAGTTGGACAGCATGCGCAGTTCCTCGATCGAGCGCTGCGGCAGATTCTGTGCTTCGTCGACCACCAGCAGAACCCGTCTTCCCTCAGCCCGCCGTGCGCGGAAAAACGCCTCCAGATTGCGCAACAGCGCCGCCTTGGACAGGTTTTCGTGCGCCAGTCCAAAAGAGGCACTGATCATGCGCAGCACTTCATCCTCGTCGATCTGCGTCGAGACCAGTTGTGCGGCAACCACGTTGTCATCGCTCAATTCGCTGAACAGATTGCTTACCAGCATCGTCTTGCCGGTGCCTATCCCCCCGGTGATGACGATAAAGCCCTCGCCCTGCCGCAGGCCATAGCGCAGATACGCCATGGCACGGTTATGCCCGGAGCTGTTGAAGAAGAAACGTGCGTCCGGGCTGAGCTGAAACGGCTTGCCGGACAGGCTGTAGAAACTTTCGTACATGCTTCAGAGATAGGTCGTCGTGAACGAGATGCCGATCCGCTTCTCGGTATAGCTCTCGCCGGGACATCGTCCGCATTGTAGTCGCGATACCCCAGATTCAATGCCGTACTGGTCCGCGAAGACAGATTCTTGCTCAAAGAGAAACGCACATCATATTCGTCGCTGTCGCCATCGTCGGCGCCATCGACATGCTCCGTGCGACCGGTCAATGTGGCGTTGATACTCGAACCCAGGTCACGCCTTACACTCACCGTCAGACCGTATGAATCCTCGTCACGGGACGACACCTCATAATCACGATTGGAAATATTACCGGTGATCGTGACGAGGTACGCCGACCCGTGATGGTCATGGCTCCGCGCAACTGCGTGTTGATGAAATCCTCGTCGGTATCCTCAAGCTGCGGAATGTTGGCGATGATTGGATTTCCGTTCTGATCCAGGATGGGATTTCCATTACTGTCCGCCAGGAAAAAGAACGAATCAACCAGCTGTTGCTGCCGCCGGTTGGTCACGTCACGCGAAAAATCTGCCGATAAGCGAGTACGCCGGGTACGGTGCGAAATGTCGCCGGAGTAAGTTTCACCGAAGTAGCGGTCGCCGTAAGTCGCATTGACCGATGTGCGCGGATTTGGTGTCCATGTCGCACCGACATCCCAGGTGGCGCCATTGGTGTCATCACGATCGGTCTGTATGTCGTTGTCCTCATAACCGACGCTGCCATTCACCGCCCAACGTGGACCAAAACGATACCCAATGCCTGCCGAGTAATTGGTTCGCGTATCGTCTTCCTGATCACTGTCGTAGAAGGTCTTGCGCTGGGTCGCATTCAGGCTCCAGTTGAACGCATTGAAATGCCGTCCGCTGAGGATCGAAGCATTGAGCGTCTGACCACGCGATCCATCGCTGCCACTCGCCGTCATCATTGCCACTGTATGTCACCCAGTCGAACCGGTTGTTGCTGACGAAATCCGCGTAACGATTCAGAGTGCTGCCGGTACTCGGGCGTAATGCCGAAAGAATAGCTCTGCTGGCCGTTGGCACTGTTGAAATTAATGGCATCCACGGTCTCCGCGCTCGAGTTGGCGCCGTTCAATCCGGCCCTCGCATCGGCGCCGATAAAAAAGCGATTCTCCACCGCCTCGAGCCGCCCGTTTCCGAACAGTCCATGGGTCAGGAACTTGGGATCCGTATCACCGATTCCGACAGCAATAGTCGGGTGTAATTGATGTTGGCCTCGGCGCGCCCCCCCTCGCGCGACAGGCGGAGATGTGGGAGCAACCTGCAACACCTGGCCGGAATAACCATCGTCGCCGGTCCGGTCCACGTAGTTCAGGCTCACTGTGACTGGGCTCGAGGGATCAAATACCCACTTTCCCGCCGCGCAGAGGCCAAATTCGACTGCAGTGCAGTTGCGAGAAAAACTCCAATGAATAGCAGCGCACGAGCGGGTTGTTATACGTTGCGGTGGCCGCTTGTGTTCTGATTTCGGCCTAGCGGTCATCATTGCCATACCCGTACCCATAGCCGTACCCATAGCCGTAGCCATAGCCGTAGCCGTACTTTGCCGATGAACAGGTCAGGTTTGCATTTGTTCAGAATAAGCGACAGGTTATCCACCGAGTTCAGTTGCGCCACAGCATCCTGAACCAGATACTGCGGTGTCACAGCCGATTCGACGACCAGACAGATCTGCCCCATCTGCGCCGCCAGGACGCTGGCCTCGCTGGTGGCCAGCAGCGGGGGCGAATCGAACAAGCACCACGCGATCGGAATATCGCAGTGCGAGCTCGTCGAGCAAATGGCGCATGGTGTTGCTGGCCAACAGTTCGGTCGAGCGCCGGTGACGCCGGCCGGCCGGCAATATCGAAAATTTCGGTATATCAGTCTTCACCAGCAGGTCTTTCAGATCCAGGCTTTCGTCGATCAGACGGTCCGTCAGTCCGGGCAGGTTGTTGATCTTCAGCAGGCGCGACAGGCCCGGCTTGGCGAGGTCTGCATCCACCAGCAGCACAGTGCGGTCCATCTCCATGGCGATCGAGATCGCCAGATTGAGAGAACTGAAGGTCTTACCCTCGCCCTCCACCGAACTGGTCACCATGATCAGGTTGCGGTGCGCCTCACCGACTGCATTCTCACCGAAGGCCCGCGTGAGCAGTGGGCGCTTGATCATGCGGTATTCTTCCGCAGATCGGCTGCGCTCGGAGTCGGGCGACAAAATACCCTCGAGGCCAAGCGCCTTGATCTCGAGCACATTGCCAGCAGAGACGCCAGTATTCGCCGGTCGGGGCGGCAGGTGGTGCGACATGCTCCGGCCGAGGTCTGCAGCGGCTGTTTTGCCGTTTCAGGTCAGCGACTTGTCCGTCGGCGACAGCAGCTACGTCCTTTTCGATCGGCGCTTTCTGCAACCGCCTCCGAGGCCTCGATATCAGGCGCTGGCCGGCGGCGACGCCTTTTTTTCGTCTGCCGATGCCGGGCTCGCCGGAGCGGGTGTCTCCAGCTTCCCCATCATCTTGTCGACTGCTTTCTCGATAATGCTCATGGTCAGGCCAGATTTAGCGATTGAGCCAGTCTGGGCAACAGCTCAAGGTTGAATTGGTAAAGCGCGAGCACGACGCCGAAGGTCAGCAACAGGCCGCTCAGCGTCAGAACGAAACTGACATTCCTGACCTTGCGCGCACGGATCTGGTCGGTGGTCCAGACCATGTTCACGCTGCCCAGCACCGGTATACCGAGGGTATCACTCAGCATCTGCCGCTCATCGAAGGTCGGCCGGAACTGCGACATCAGGAAGGCGACACCGAAGCCGACCGCCAGTCCGCCCAGAAGCACCAGCGAGCTGAAGAGCACCCGGTTCGGGCCCGATGGAACCGTGGGTGCACGCGGCGGATCCACGACCCTGAATCGCACATTATCCGAGCTGCTGTCGGCCTTGCGTCCCAGGTTGGATGCCTCCAGACGCCCCTCCAGCACGGCATGGTTCTTCTTCACGATCTCGTAATCACTCAACAGGTCACGCCGCTCCGCCTCGAGTGCCATCACTTTGTCCACCGAGCCTTCGAGTTCGGCCACCTGACTCTCGAGTTCGGCCAGCAACCGCTTCTTGGCCGCGACATCGGCCTCGAGTCCTGCCATCGACAGGCGCATCTGCTGATAGATCGGGTTCTTGTCGACGTTGTAGGCGTCGACCCACCTTCCGGGGCATTGCGACGCGCCTCGGCGATTATCTGCGGCGCGCTGCGCCTTGAGATCCGCCAGTGCCTTATTGGACTGCACGACGTCGGGATGACGGTCGGTGTACTTCACTGAAAGTTCGTCCAGCCGCATCTGCATGGCGCGGATACGGCGCATCGATCTCACCGGTATCAGCGGCCAGTTCGGACTCGGGCACAGGCCCCAGACCGAAGCTCGGCTCCTCACCCTCCACCTGGCGCCGGGTCGTCTCCAACCTTTCCGCGAGCAGAGACAGCTCCAGCTTGACCGCCTCGATCTGCTGTTTGCCTTCGCGAATCCGGTCGTAATAGCCGCCGGAGCCTTCCGGCAGCAGAGTCAGATTGCGCTGCTTGAACCGGGTCAGTTCGTTTTCGAGTTCCCGCATCCGGCGCTCGTATTCCGCTTTCTGCTGCTCGAGAAACTGTGTGGCCGAGTCCTGGTCCTTGCGCGCCTCGCCCAGGTTGCTCTCCATGAAAATGGTCAGCAGCGATTTCACGACCAGCTTGGCGAGATCGGGCGAGTCGTTTTCGTAGCTGATGGTGTAAAGATTCTCGCGCGAGGTACCGGAAAACCTGATGTTGTCTTTCAGTTCATCGACGATCGCGTCCTTGTCGGCCTCCGTGGTCGCCTGCAGATCCAGATCGGTCATGCGCATGACCTTCTCGAGATTCGGCCGGCTCAGCAGTGTCCGTGTCATCAGAAAGATCTTTTGCTGGGTATCGCCGGTATTGATCGCTATCCCCTGCAGCAGGGGACGCAGCACCGAAGATGGTATCAACATAGACCCGTGCCGAAGCCTTGAATTGATCGGGCAATCTTGGCGACGATGGACCAGCCCACGACGCAGACTACCCAGGCGATCCCCAGCATCCACCAACGAAAACGCCAGGTTCCCCGGGCATACCGCAGCACAAGGACAACTACTTCACGCATGCTGACAGTCTCTAATGCTAAAACCAGGCTTCCGGAATAATGATCACATCGCCGGGACGCATATCGACGTTGGCAGTGATATCGCCGTCGCGGATAAGATCATTCAGACGCAAGCGGAACTCTTCCTGGTTGCCGTCAACCATGCGAATCAGCATCGAGTTGTTGCCATCGGCAAAGTCGGTCAGACCACCAGTCCGGATCATCACGTCCAGCAGTGTCATCGAGTCGTTGTACAACATGGCCTGCGGCGACGTCGCCTCTCCGAGCACCCGGATCTGCTCGCGGAAGGTGCCAACAAAGCCATTGACGATGACCGTGACCAGGGGGTCTCGCAGATAGGTCGACAGTTCGGCCTCCAGATCACGCGCCAACTCGGCCGGGGTCTTGCCCGCGGCCGGAATCTCCTCCAACAAAGGGGCAGACAGCAGGCCATCCGGACGCACCGGGACAGAGGTGCTGACCTCCGGGATTGCGCCAGACAAAGATCTGCACGCTGTCGCCGGGAGCGATACGATAGCGGGTTGAGTGTTGGGCATCACCGCTGGCAGTGCGGCAACTCTGGGCGCGCATCGCCCTGCGACGCGCAGCCAGTCAAAATCAAAACCCCCGAGAGAGCGCCCAGCAACGAGGCTAAACGCACCGATTTAAGGAGATTTACCATAACAATCCTCTCTTTCATGATCGCAGTCCGTCGAAACAAATTCGCGCCGCCGCCGACGGCATCGCAAGTTTACTCAAAGTTTTTGGAAAAAGCTTGCCGCACAGACAGTTGTAGCGGCAAGTTGTAAATAATCCTGACATCCTCACAGAAATCCGTCGCCACCGCCAGACGGGGTGTTGTGCAGGTTATAATGGCAACCCCTCGCAGTGCCCAAAGATATTCTCCTTATGCTTTCTGCAATCAGTGGCTTTTTCCTTCCGTTTCAGGGCCTGAGCCTGATCTTCAGCCCGGGCCTGCGCCGCTTCGTCGCCGTCCCGTTGTTGCTCAATATACTCATCTTCGCCGCTCTGGCGTATATCGCCGGGGTCTATTTCGACGATTTCATGGATCGATGGCTGCCTTCCCAAAGCTGGCTGGAGTTTCTGCGCTGGATTCTCTGGCTGTTGTTCGCCGTGGCCTATGCGCTTGCGCTTTTCTACGGATTCACCCTGATCGCCAATCTGATCGCCTCCCCTTTCAACAGTATCCTAGCGGCACGTGTCGAGGAAAAATTAACCGGCACCCGGCCGGCCGATGCCGATGAATCCCTGATGAAGGCCATTGCGCCCGCGGTTGCCGGCGAGATCGGCAAGATTGTGTATTTCGTAAGCCGGGCTTTGCCTCTGCTACTGCTGTTTTTTGTCCCCGGTCTGAATATCCTGGTCAGTGTCGCCTGGGTTGTCTTCGGGCTGTGGTTTCTGGCGATTGAATATGCGGATTATCCGATGGGTAATCATGCGCTGAAACCAAAAGCGCAACGCCAGCACCTGCGCCAGAGTCGTCTGAAATCACTGGCCTTTGGCGCCGGCGTCACGGTCATGATGCTGATCCCGGTGCTTCAACTGGCCGCTATGCCTGCAGCGGTCGCCGGTGCCACCCGGCTGTGGGTGGACGACCTGAAGCCCCGCTCAACGTAACCGCCAGACCTTCAGTCCCCGCCTGCGCGCAGAAAGACTCTCAAACGCTCGATACCTTCCGCGAGACGGTCCAGCCCGGTTGTGTAGGCGAACCGCACGTGCTGAGAGGCTCCGTGGCTTCCAAAATCCAGGCCCGGTGTGATCGCCAGACCCGTTTTTTCCAGAAGCTCACGCGTGAACGCCATGCTGTCGTTGGTAAACCCTTCGACATTCGCATAAAGGTAGAACGCACCGGCCGGCACTTCCCCCACGCCGAGCCCAAGCCCGGCGATACCGGCATAAAGCAGATCACGCCGCGCCTCGAATGCCTGGCGCCTTTCCTCCAGGATTTCCATATTGGCGTCACCAAATGCCGCCTGTGCGGCATATTGAGCCATAGTCGGTGCGGCCAGAAAAATATTCTGTGCCAGGCGCTCCATGGGCTCGATCATCGCCTCTGGCGCCACCACCCATCCGACCCGCCAGCCGGTCATGCCGAAAAATTTTGAGAAACTGTTGATGACCACCACGTTGTCATCCGCCAACGACAGGGCTGTCGCGGGATCTGTCCCGTATTGCAGGCCCTGATAGATCTCGTCGCAGATCAGCACAGCGTCCGGCAGTCTCTTCAACTGCGTATTCAGTGAGCGCAATTCGTCAAGGCTTATGAGGTTTCCTGTTGGATTGGCCGGCGAGGCCAGCATGAGGGCTCTCGCGCCGCCTTGCAGGCCTTCACCCAGAATCGCGTCTTGCAGGGAAAACCCTGTATCCATTGAGACGGGCAGAGAGACAGCCTGTCCACCGAACAGGCGGATCATATGACGGTTGCAGGGGTAACCGGGGTCGGTCACCAGCACCCTGTCGCCCGGATTCACCAACACGCCGAGCACCAGCTGCAGGGCACCCGATGCGCCGGGCGTCACCAGGATGCGCCCCGGATCGACGTTAACCCCAAATCGACCCTCGTAATAGGCCGAGATCGCCTCGCGCAGGCTGCCAAGGCCGGCCGCCGGCGTGTAATGGGTCTTTCCCGCCTTCAATGCCTGTGCCGCCGCGGCAAGCACGGGTGAAGGCGAGACGAAATCGGGTTCGCCAATCTCCATGTGCACGACGTCTCGTCCCTGTGCCTCCATGGCACGCGCACGCGCCAGGATCTCCATCACCCTGAACGGCGCGATTTCCTGCATGCGCCGAGCAATCTTCACGCGTGCGTCAACTCCATGGTACGCAGATAATCGAGATCGACCATGCCATTCGCCGGGGGCCGGCCTGCCATCGGTCTGGCGGGTTCGTCCTCATCTCCCAGCGTATCCAATACAACCGTCGCGCCGGCAAAGTCCTGTGCGCGCGTGTAGTCATTCACCGTCACCACCACACACCCAATGCCAGCGCCTCGCGCCGCGCTCAAACCGTGGCCGGAGTCTTCAAATGCGACGACCTGATCGGGCGCAAGGTGCATCTGATCCAGCACCCAGCGATAGATATCCGGTGCCGGTTTTTTTTCCGGCACGATGTCACCCGCACCTACCACCTCGAACCAATCCATCGCACCCGGCGGCAATGTGCTCTGAACAAGTGCACTGACGTTTTCCGGCGTCGTGGTTGTCGCGATCGCCAGACGGGTACCGGTATCCCTGGCCTCAACCAGCAGGCGTTGCACGCCCGGTCGCAGCGGGATCGCACCTTCCGCCATCAGCGCCATGTAATGCTCCGTCTTGCTGCGATGCAGGCCGGCGATGAAACGGTCAAGATCATCGGGTCTCTCGAATCCGGTGTTGAATCTGTCCAGGTAATACCGGATCCGCTCCTTGCCACCCGTCACGCTCAACAACTCCCCATAAACTTCCACCGACCAGTTCCAATCCAGCCCGGCATCCGCGAACGCCCGGTTGAATGCGACCCGGTGACCATCGCGTTCCGTATCGGCAAGCGTGCCGTCCACATCAAATACCAGCGCATGAGGCCATGTCATTTTTGACTCCTGTCAACAAAAAGCGGCAGCTTAACCAAAACTAAGACCAAATTGCCCCCAGTCTGTGCGAATGTTAGTTTCGTCCTTTGAATTTCGAGGCCACGACCATGAGTCCTGAACTCCACGATCTGCCTGACCATCACGATTTCACACCCTACAAGGCGAAAAAGGGCGAGGAATACATGAATCCGGATCAGCAGGCCCATTTCCGCAGCATACTCAACGCCTGGCGGCAGGAACTCATGGAGGAAGTCGATCGTACCGTAGATCACATGAAAGTCGACTCCGTACACTGCCCCGACCCGAATGACCGGGCTACCCAGGAGGCGGACATGGGTATGGAACTGCGGACCCGGGACCGCGAGCGCAAACTGCTGAACAAGATCACCAAGACGATAAAGAAGATTGATGAGCATGAGTACGGTTTCTGCGAGTCCTGCGGTGTCGAAATCGGGATACGACGTCTTGAGGCCCGACCGACAGCAGACCTCTGTATCGATTGTAAGACGCGTCAGGAAGAACTCGAACGCGTGCAGGCCTGAGCCCTGTCCCAACCGTCTTAAGGGGACTTCTAACAATCCATGACCGACCATCTTGAGTTCAGAATTCGTCATCTCTGCGTTGCAAAGCTTCGCAATAGCTGGCTATTACGCGCGCTTTGCGCCTTGATCTGACAAATTCTGACTCTCAATCTGAGCCGGCCAGGATTATCAGAAGTCCCCTCAAATGACATCGCCCGATTACCGGGGACGCTTCGCACCTTCGCCGACAGGCCCACTGCATTTTGGCTCCCTGGTCGCGGCCGTTGCCAGCCATGCCGATGCGCGCCACCATGAAGGAACCTGGTTGGTGAGGATCGACGACGTCGACCAGACCCGCAGCCGGCCGGATGCGGAAAGACAGATTCTTGATACGCTGCAGATCTTTGGCATGCACCCCGATCAGGCGCCGGTGCGCCAGAGCGAACGTACGGACCGCTACCTTGCCGAGCTCGATCGGCTGATTCGTCGCGGGAGCGCCTACCGCTGCACTTGCAGTCGCAAGACCGTTGCAACCGTCGCGCGCGTGGGTATCGAGGGGCCTGTCTATCCCGGCACTTGCAGGCTGCACCCGCCTGAACCCGACACACCCGCCGCGTGGCGGGTAAGCGTCACCAACGAGCCCGTCGAATTTTACGACCGGATTCTTGGAAGGATCAGTCAAAACCTTGATAGGGATATCGGTGATTTCGTCGTCCGGCGTATCGATGGATTTGCTGCCTATCAACTCGCCGTGGTCGTGGATGACTTCGATCAGGGTATCACCGACATCGTCCGCGGCGCCGATCTGCTTTGGTCGACACCGCGCCAGATATGGCTGCAACGACTGCTGGGCTTTTCGAGCCCACGCTATGCACACATACCGTTGGTATACGGGCAGGATGGACACAAGCTCAGCAAGAGTGACAATGCACACCCGGTGGACGAGCAGAATCCGGTGCGCAGCCTGAGCGCGGCCTGGTTGCACCTGGGACAAAAAGAGCCACCTGAGAATCTCGGCAGCAGCGAAGCATTCTGGGACTGGGCCATTCCACATTGGGTACCGGATCGCGTCCCGCATGACAGGAACGAACGACATGAACGAACAGACGCCCTATGAACTGATCGGCGCCGAGTCCGGCGTGCGTGAACTGGTCGACCGTTTTTACGACTACATGGACAGCGAGGCAGAGGCCGGCGATGTCCGTCAGTTGCATGCCAAGAGCCTGCGGGCATCGCGCGAAAAGCTGTTTCTGTTTCTTTCCGGTTGGCTCGGAGGGCCAGACCTCTACGTGCAGAAATACGGCCACCCCATGCTGCGTCGACGCCATCTTCCGTTTGCAATTGGCACGCGGGAACGCGACCAGTGGATGCACTGTATGCGCAAGGCGCTCGACGATATGCCGATAGACGACCGTCTGAAACAAAAGCTCGAGGCTGCCTTCATGGCCACGGCCGACCATATGCGCAACCAGCCCGAGCACGAGGATGACGGGCGTCTGAGGATCTTTCCCGGCAAATGAATGGGCCTGGTCATCAAGGGGATAGAACGCCCCTACAGACCGGACCCCAGGAGATGCCCGACGCAATCTCAGACCGACATCTGCTGAATCGGACCCTCCCAGCTGCTCGCAACGATCGCCGAATAATCCGCCTGCTGCTCGGGTGACAGCTCGATCACCGGTGCCCGACGTACACCGAACCCTGCTATCGCATTGACCAGCTGGTCGACCTGGTCGGCAGCGATCACTGCATCCTCACCCGCTTGCAGCACGTCGACGGGCGCCGGCGCATCCAGGTACCAGCCTGAAATCCTGATCTGATCCTGGCTGCCGATGATCTGCGCCAGCAGATCATTGCCCGCCCTCGAAAACCAGATCTGATCAGGCAGAATCGTCGGTTCGAAGACGATCGAGTCGCTGCCCGTCAACAAATCTTCGTCGGTACCTCTGCGGATACGATCCACGCCATCACCGCGGCCGAAGTGGTATGCATCATCACCTGGCCCGCCATCGAGCAGGTCATTTCCGTCACCACCAATCAGGCGATCATTACCCTCGTGCCCAAAGAGCCGGTCGTCGCCCTCGCCCGCGACCAGTTCATCGTCCCCCGCCTGTCCGTTCAGGATGTCATTACCGGCACCACCGAGCAGGCGATCATCGCCCTCCCTGCCATAAAGCCGATCATCGCCGGCCCCGCCGTCGAGCTGGTTGGCGCCGGCGTTACCGTACAGACGGTTGCTCCCGATGTTGCCGATACCATCGAGATCGGCCTCACCCTGCAAGATCAGGTCTTCGAGATTGTCGCCCAGCCGGTAATCCACCTGACTGTAGACACGGTCGAGGCCTTCATCACCCAGCTCAACTACGGCGTCCGTGAATGAATCGATGAAATAGCGATCGTCACCCACACCGCCGATCATTTCATCATCGCCTGCCTGCCCGTTCAGGACATCGTTACCGGCACCACCGGTCAGGCGGTCGTTGCCGTCCCTCCCATAGAGCCGGTCATCACCGTCCTCCCCGCGCAGGGAGTTCGCTCCCGAATTCCCGTACAGGCGATTGTCCGAGTCGTTTCCGGTACCGGAGATATCACCACCGCCCAACAGAACGAGATCTTCAAAATGGGCGCCCAACTGATGTTCCACATGACTGTAGACCCGGTCGAGCCCTTCGTCAGCCAGCTCGGTGGCGCTGTCGCCAAGCGAATCCATGTAATAACGGTCATCACCTTTGCCACCCAGCATTTGGTCGGATCCCGCCTGCCCGTTGAGGACATCGTTACCGGCACCGCCGCGCAGGATATCGTCGCCCCGGCCGCCGTAAAGCAAGTCGGCACCGTCACCCGCAATCAGCCAGTCGTTGCCTGCATAGCCATACAAACGGTCATCACCCGCCCCCGCATCCAGGTTATCGGCGGCTGCCGTTCCTTTGAGCAGATCCGCTTCAGACCCGCCTGAGGAGAAAACCACGTCGGCGATTTCAACCGTCAGGGCCGCAGAGGCTGTCTCGCCGGCAGGGTCGACCGCAGATAGGCTCAGCTGATAGGTCCCTGCATCGCCGTCTTGCGCATTGATCTGGAGACTGTTCCCGACACCATCGAAATCAATCCACGAAGGTAATGTGTCACCCACGCCTGCTGAGATCTCAAACTGGAGAACATCGCCGTCCGGGTCGCTGAAGAGCCCGCCGGGCAGGGTCAAAGAAAACGGGCGTCCCTCGAAAGCTTCGATGGTCGGAACGATGCCGCTGAGCACCGGTGCCGAATTCCCCTGCAGATGCCGGTCAACCTCTTCCTGGCTATAAAAAGCACCGTTGGCGAAAGCATAGCCCGCTATCTGATCGCTTCCTTCCCCACCTTTGATCACGAAGCTGTCGTTCGCGGAGTAGCTAACCCGCAAATCTGTGTCGGTCGTTTCAAAAGACAGATCGTCCAGCCCGATTCCTCTGCCGAAGCGGATCACGCTGCCTCCGTCCGGGTCCTCTATGATCGAGATCCCCGCTGCAACCTGACTGTCGCCCAGCGAGAACAGGTAGGTATCGTTCCCCGTTCCCCCGAACAACAGGTCGACACCCCTGCCGCCTTCGAGCACGTCATCGCCGGCCCCGCCGTCCAGGCGGTCGTTTCCACCCAGCCCTTCGAGACGGTCATTGCCATCGCCGCCATAAAGGCCGGCCTGCCCGGACCCGGACTCGTCGAGATCTGAGCCGATAAGCACGTCGTCGCCACCAAGCCCCTCAATCCGTGGCGTACTGCCGGGATTTGGGGTGCCTATCTCGATACGATTATTCAGCTCGTTGCCGACCAAAACCACGCCGTCGCCGTACCAGAGCTCACCGGAATATTCGTAGCGCAGGTTCTCCACGTGATCCGGCAGGCCTGCCGTGAGCAACATCAGGTCGGCTCGCAGGACCAGGGTGTCTATGCCTTCACCCGCGTGCTCCACAATGCTTCCGACACCGTAAGGATGTTGCGGTTGTGAGACCTGGTACAGATCGTCTCCGGGCCCACCCGCGAGCTCGTAGATCGGATCAGAGCCATTCGATATGTATGTCGAAGTGACGATACGATCATTCCCCGCACCGCCGTAAATCTGAAACAGGCCTTCCAGCTCATCGTCACCTGCGCCACCGTAGATGACATCGAGCCCGCCCCCGCCGCGGATCCGGTCATCGCCGGCTCCCCCGGAGAGCAGGTTCGCCGCTGTATTGCCGGAAATGTAGTTTCCCATGTCATTCCCGCTGCCCGAGACCGGATCCACACCCGTGAGCTCCAGGCCCTCCGTGTTTGCCGGCAGCGTAAAGTCCACCGAGGAAACCACGAAGTCATGGCCGGCAGCCTGGGCCTCAATCACAAGATCGGCGGCATGGTCGACCGTGTATCTGTCGGAACCGGTTCCACCGGCCATAACATCGATTCCCGGCCCACCGTCGAGCGTATCCCTGCCCGCGCCACCGCTCAGCTCGTCGTCACCTGCATCGCCGCTGATCGCATCCTTACCAGGGCCACCCTGCAGCACGTCATCCCCGGCAGTTCCAATGATCGAATTCGGGCTTGCAGAAAACAGCGTCTTCAACTCATGAAAACTCAGCACGTCTCCGGAGGCAAACTCGAACCGATTGACCAGATCGCCCGAGGCACCATCGGCCATCACCAATACCTGCGGACCTGCAGATATGAGCACCGTCGATCCAAAGAATTGAAAATGAAGATCCGAGGGCTCGATCCCGTTACCGAAGCGGACAGTGCTGCTGCGGTCCAGGCTGTCGATGATCTCATGTTGCGCCAGACGGCTGGCGGCCGACGCGGGGTTGCTCGGCACCAGGTACGTATCGCTGCCGGCACCGCCAATCAGCCGATTCGTCCCGCTGCCGCCGACGAGCAGGTCATTACCATCGCCCCCCAGGAGTCGGTCGTCGCCGGCCCCGCCCTCGAGCTGATCATCCCCGCCACTGCCAAATACCAGGTCGTTCCCGTCACCGCCGTCGAGATACATCGCACCCGGAACCTGGTCCGAAAGGATCGACTGATAGCTGATTGGCGGGCCATCGCCGAAGGAGAAAGTATCTATCGAACCGGTCAGTCCACCGGATATAAAAACCGCGTCGTTCTGCTCATAGCGAAGAATCAGGTCAGCACTGTCTCCCAGCGGCGTGATTTCAATTGAGTCCGCGCTGACATTGGAGGAAAACTCGATGGCATTGCCCTGCCCCGCGTAATCAATAAGGGTCTCCAGCCGCCCTTCAATCTCCGGACTGTCGCCTGCGGAAAACAGATAGGTATCCGCGCCTGCCCCACCCTCGAGGTAATCGAGCCCCGGGACCACCGGACAGACGGTCATCGCCGGCATCTCCCCAGAGGCTGTCACCATCATCGCCACCGGCAAGTATGTCGTTACCCAAGTCCACCGGACAATTCATCAGCACCCACACCGCCTAACAGGGTGTCGTTACCGCTCAGGACGAAGAGGTCGAGGTCGTCGCCATACAGGATGTCGTCATCGCTGCCACCATGCAGCGTGTCGTCACCACCCTGACCGACCAACTGGTCGTTGCCGCCACCTCCATAAAGCACGTCTGCACCGTGATGACTGGCATCCAGGCCCTCCAGGTCGCCGAACAGCGCGTCATTGTCGTTGCCCCCCAGCAGCACATCGGCACCTCCGTTGCCGGTGAGTATGTCGTTTCCGTCACCACCGTCGAGATAATCGTCGCCGTGATACGCGGCGTCATCGCCAATCACGACGCGGAAATCGCCGTCCAGCGTGTCATTGCCGCTCCCACCCAACAGGATATCGGCACCGCCGTTACCGTTCAGTGCGTCATCACCCGATCCGCCGGATATGAAATCATCGCCATGGAATTCCGCCGGCAGCTTTGCAATTCCGTCACTATCGGTCCCGGATATATCACCATTGAGCTGATCAGCACCGGCCTGACCATAAAGGATGTCATCCGCAGCACCTCCCCAGACCAGATCGTCTCCGTCACCCGGCATAGATCCGGTCGTTCCCGATGCCGCCGTTGTATGCAAACAGTTGCAGCTGTCGCTCGCCATTGGCATCGATCGAATACCAGTCATAACTGTGGTCCGAGGGATTCATCGACAGCGTACTGATCACCGCCGACCAGTCGCCGGCGATGATGTCATCGCCACCGCCGCCGTAGATCAGGTCGTCACCATCGCCACCGAACAGGCCGTCGACACGGCCGCTGCCGTAGAGTTCGTCGTCACCGCTCTGGCCGCTGACGAAATCGCCCTCGTCGTCGGACGGACCGCCGTATGTGAGCGAGCCCTGCCCGGCCTCTACGGCTGCAACATCCAGGATCTCGGTCGCATACAGCCGGTCATTGCCGGCACCCCCATGGATGAAGTCCCTGCCTGAGCCGCCCTCGACGATATCCGTGTCCGGCGCCGAATTGATCACCACGCCATTCTCGATTGTCTGGTAGCTGTTGTCCCAGGCATAGATCCAGTCACGGCCGTCGTGCCCATGGATCTGATCCGGGAGGTTGTAGCCGTTGACCTGATCGAAATCGGTGACCGCTGGATCGGTCTGTCCATAGATCAATTCGGACTCGCTGCTGCCGTTTGTTACCGGGCCATCCAATGGAGACGATTCAGACTGCTCGAGGCTGATCCCGAGATGACCGTCGACAAAGTTTGCGATCTTCAGTGCGGCACCGTCATCCAGCCGCGATATAATCAGGTCCCCGTCTGTCAGGGAGTATCGAAACGCGCGATCGGCGGATTCATAAACGCCATTGGTCCCGGTGCGCACTGCGGCGCCAAGCAAGGCATCATCGAACACCACCCGCCCATCGCCGTCGTGATCGAAAATCTCGTCACCAGCGCCGGCGAAATAGGTGTCATGGCCATTGCCACCCTCCAGATAATCGGCGCCACCACCCCCCTTGAGCCTGTCGTGACCCGCACTTCCATAAAGGACATCGTCCTTGCCGCCGCCAACAAGGTGGTCGGCGCTTTCCGTTCCAAACAGATAGCGCTGCGCCTCATCGACTTCGATGGGCAGTTCGCCGATGCGCAGACTGTTATCGATCGCGATGTCCAGCCTAAGATCTTCAAAGCGCGATGGATTGGTGGCCGTTTGGATATCGGGCGATGCATCCAGACGATTCCACGCCATTAGCGCCAGCACAAAGGCCGCTCTATCGTGAAGATAGGCATCCGTCATGCCCCGTTTTGTCGCAGGGCTATACAACTCGAGCTCTTGATTCTGATTGTGTTGTGCATAGACATCGTCGGCGTTGAGCAGCACAAAGGGCGACAGCGTCTTAAGCGCATAGCGAAAAGCCGGTTCTTGATGTGCTTTCTCTGCGATGACAGCCGGATCGGTGTAGTCGGAAAGGTTGACCAGCACCGCCGCATTGTCTTTGTCACCCACCCTACGGCTATAGGCCGTGGTTGAGGCACGGATTTCCGCGATCCCCCGGTAAAGCGCTTCGCGGTCATCCGTTCCGACTATCGTGGCATCCACTTTGAACAGTTCGGCTATCGCGTTCACCAGACTTTCATAGGAACGGGAGGCCTGTGAAGACGCCGCTTCCGAGAGCCGTAGCAATTCTCCAAATGCGTCCGCTGTCGTGCCGTTCTTCAACGCGGGGACCAGATCAATGAAAAGATCGTAAACAGCCAGCGCATCGGTCATTTGGCTCGCGCCATGACCAAGCGAGTTCCCGAGAGCATCCTCGATATAGACAGGCGCATGAAGACCCTGTTGCATGAGTCCCCATGGCTCATTCATGGTCGTCACTTCCGGGCCCTTGTCGCCGAAGAGATTCTCAATCTTCGACGCATCGAAGTCCGACGCCCCGCCAAGAGACGAGAATAGATTGTCGATATTCTGCAGGGCGCGACCCGTCAGTCCCGGCGTTTCACCGTTCGGGTAGCCGGCGCCGTTGATCGTGACCGCATTCGTCGTCCACCCGGGAAACAGGCGCGAAAAAGCGGTCGCCAGATGACCACCCAGGCTATGGCCGGTCGCGGCTACAAGGTTGTCGTTCAGGTCTACTCTGCCAAGCCCGAGCGCACTGTACTCGAATTCAATCATCCATTTGAATCCGCTTTCATCGATTATCTTTTCATCGGGTGTTCCCGGTGGCGCCAATACGAGACGCGCCTGCTGTGCCGAGTCGCCTTCCGGCGTGATCAGGCGCTGCCAATAATTGTACATGTCGACAATCTGACGAAAGGCCAGGCCGTTGGCGACTATCCCCATGTAATCGGCCCGATAAAGATCATCCAGGATCGTGGTCAGTCCGGTTTCGGTTCCCCGCAATGCGAATACCAGGTCACCCGCTTCGTATCCGTTTATGGGGTCATCATCGATGCGCTGGAACAGCGTGCCGGAGAAGCCGCTTGCGGTATTTGGCTGGTGATCCAGGACTTGCCAATGAGACAAAAATGCATTTGCTTGCGCCTTCTGAAAATCTTCCGTTGTAGTCATCCTCGTTCGCCTCATTGAGTGCATTTTCGAGCTGTCCTGGATCTCTATAGTCGATCTCATTGAAAAGCACGTAGCTTGCCTCGGCCATTGTTGCCAGATCGAAGTGCCGAGTGTTTTTGCTCATTGCCTATCTCCTTGGCGTTTCACCTGATTCATATACTCAGAAAATTCTTTTCGGGTGCGATTGCAGTCCGGCTGACTCATCCAGAACTTCCAGGAGCCCTTACCCCCCAGAGCCAAACCGCCATACCCCGAACCGATCCGTATTTGCTTGGCTAATATCTCCTTGTTGGCACGATCGACGATGTGCTCTTCGTATACGGAAACGGGCAGAAACGGCAGTGGCTTTTTCTTTTCAAGCACCACCCTTGCAAAGCGCTGATTCAACATATAGCCGGCCTGGATGCCCGGCTCCTTGAACTTATTGAGCTTGTCTAAACGAGTTCAGAGTCTCCGCCACGCCCGGATTTTCCTGCTGCCACTCCTCTACCGTTTTGTAGACCCAAAACCCTTGCTCGGTCGCGCACAGGTACTGATGCAACAAAACGGTTGGAATGTGGTCCCAAAACACCGGTAGATACATCGCCAATGCGGCGATCCAGCCCCAGCGCTTCGTGCTGCGCCCGTTATTGCGCGCCCACCGTACGGTCGCCCTGACCACCAGATAAAAGGCAGCCAGATAAACTCCAATAACCATCAAAACTATCAGCCCGATCATTCACATCTCCTCGAGCCCGCCTTAGCAGCAATGCACCGTTTCTTCACCTCTCCCTCACACTCTCATCCGCATAACGCAGCAACGGGCTGAGAAAAAACTCGATCATCCGCCGCGTCCCGGTCTTCGACTCCACCGATACGGACATCCCCGGACTGAGCCTGACCTGTCTCCCGTTCACATTGATCTCTGAACGATCCATCGCCACCCGCATCTTGTACACCAGGCCACGCTGCTCGTCCGAAACCGCGTCATTCGACAGATCGACGACCTGCCCGGCGATGGTGCCGTATCTGGTGAACGGAAAGGTATCGATCTTGATCTCGGCCTGCTGACCCACCTCGACAAAGCCAATGTCTTTGTTTTCGAGCAGGGCTTCAACCTCGAGAGCACCATTCTGCGGCACGATTACCATAAGCTCCTGCGCGGGAGTAACCACTGCACCAATGTTGTGGACTGCCAGCTGCTGCACCACACCATCGACCGGCGCCACGATGGTCCTCGACCCTGCACGGATGTCGGCCTTGACCAGTTCCTGTTCGGTGGCAGCCATGCTGCGTTCGGCCTCTGCGAGGCCCTCGAGTATCTGACGATGAAACCCACTGCGGGTAAACTCGATCCGTGCGTCCAGCTCTTTGATGCCTGCATTGAACTCAGATACCCGGCGTTCCTGGGTACGCAGGTCATGCAACATCTCCAGGCGCTCCTGTTCTGCCTCCAGATAATGTTGTTCCGGTAGCAGTTTTTTTGCGGCCAGACCTTTTCGATCTGTTGCCCGCCGCGTGACGATCGGCAAAACGGCCTCGAGTTTGTCGACCTGTTGTTGCGCAATGTCCCGCTGCAGAAGTTGGCGCTCGCGCTCATGCTGCAGTACCGCCAGGCGGTCCTCGAACTCGTGCCACTGGCCGGCCAGCAGGTCGTCGGCAAATTCAGGCAGCGTTGCCGCGATTGATCCCATCTCGCTATCAAGCATGTCCAAAAGTCGTCCAAAGCGCTGGATCTCACGCCGGTTTGTCGCAAGCTCGCTCTTGAGCCGGGTGACATCGGCCAACGCGGCGCCGGGGTCAAGCTGGATCAGCACATCACCGGCCGCCACCCTTTGACCTTCGGTCACATCGATCGCAATGACCGTGCCGATTTCCAATGGCTGGACCGTCTTGCTGTGACCGCTTGGAATGATCCGCCCCGGGGCGACCGAGACAATGTCCACCTCGCTCAGGGCCGCCCAGGCCAGACTCAGCACGAAAAACAAAAGGATGATCGCGACGATTGCGCGTCCGGCCGGTGACGGCGGTGTCTCCTGGATCTCGATCGCGGCCGGGAGAAAAGCCATTTCCGAATGCCGGTTCATGCAGATTCTCCCAGAGACGGCTCAACTATAGATACCGCCGGACCGGCTGCTCTCTCTCGATCAGTAGGCTCAGCAGTATCCGCACTCAACCCGGCCTGCATAGCATGCAATCGGGCGTAGATGCCGCGCAGTCGCAACAGTGCGTCATGATCGCCCTGCTCCACCACCCGCCCTTGGTCCACAACGAGGATGCGGTCGGCCTGGCGCACCGCACTCAGCCGATGCGCGATGATGAATACCGTGCGACCACTCGAGATGGCGCGCATGTTTTCCTGGATGATGCGCTCGGATTCATAGTCGAGCGCACTGGTCGCCTCGTCGAGGATCAGAATGCCGGGATTGGTGACCAGGGCCCGTGCGATCGCGATTCGCTGGCGCTGCCCGCCGGAAAGATTTGAGCCATGCTCACCGACCAGGGTGTCATAGCCCTCGGCCAGTTCCAGAATGAATTCATGCGCACCGGCGAGTCTGGCCGCTGCAACGACCGGTTCCATCGGCAGTCCGGGATCGGCCAGGGCGATATTTTCGCGCACGCTGCGGTTGAACAGGAAATTCTCCTGCAGCACCACCCCCACCTGTCGGCGCAGCCAGGCCGGCTCCACCAGGGCCAGATCGACGCCATCGATCAGGACGCGCCCGGACTCCGGTACATACAACCGCTGCACCAGCTTGGTCAGTGTGCTCTTGCCCGAGCCCGACCGCCCGACGATGCCGACCACCTCGCCAGGCCGGATATCCAGGTTGATATCGTGCAGCACCTGCTGGCCGCTCGGGTGCATAACGAAAATTCACGTGATCAAAGCGAACCGCACCCTTCAGCTCGGGCAATGTGGCGCGGCCCGGATTGTAGCCTGGCTCCGTCGGGGTATTGAGGATGTCTCCCAGCCGACGTACCGAGATACCGGCCTGCTGAAAGTCCTGCCACAGCTGCACCAGGCGCAGGATCGGGCCACTGACACGCGCCGCGATCATGTTGAACGCGATCAACTGGCCGACCGACAGCTGGCCTTTCATTACCAGAGTGGCGCCGATCCACAGGATCAACACCACGGTCACCTTGTTGATAAACCCGGCCGACTGGCTGGCGATGTTGCCCAGGTTCGACGCCTTGAAACTGGCAGCCACATAGCCGGCCAACTGCTCTTCCCAGCGTCGCTGCATCTGTGGCTCGACAGCCATGGACTTGAGCGTCTGGATGCCGCTGACCGATTCCACCAGGAAGGCCTGATTCTCGGCACCGCGATTGAACTTCTCTTCCAGCCGCCGGCGCAGAATGGGCGTCACCCAGGCCGAGAGCAAGATATAGAAAGGGATGGCCCCGGCCACCACGGCAGTAAGCAATGGGCTGTAAAAGTAAAGCACGACAAAGAAAACCACGGTGAACAGCAGGTCGATCACCAGGGTCAGGGCCGAGCCGGTCAAAAAATTGCGGATGTTCTCGAGCTCGCGCACCCGCGCCACCGAGTCACCCACCCGCCGGGCCTCGAAATAGGCCAGCGGCAGACGCAGCAGATGCCCGAACAGCTTGGCGCCGAGCATTACATCGATGCGGTTTGTGGTGTGCGAAAAAACGTAGGTACGCAGACCACCCAGGACGACCTCGAAAAGCGCAATTGCCAGAAGCCCGATGGCCAGTACGTCGAGCGTGGTGAGGCCACGGTGTACCAGAACCTTGTCGATGATCACCTGGAAGAACAGCGGGGTGATCAGCGCAAAAAGCTGCAGGAAGAACGAGGCTGCCAGAACCTCGGTGAACAGCCGGCGGTGCTTGACGATGGACGGCACGAACCAACCGAAACCGAAGCGGCCACCCGACTCACCCAGCCTTGCCCGACTTGCGACCAGGATCAGGCTCCCTGACCAGGACGATTCGAACAACTCGCGCGGCAGGATCAGCGGGCGCTGTTCCAGCGGGTCCTGGACGAGCACCTTGTCGTCTCTCAATGCCGCGAGAATGAAGAAGTGGCCATCCACATGCCGGGCGATCGCCGGCAACGGCGTCTTGGCCAGACGGGACCAGCTGGATTCGATACTGCGGATCTTCAGGCCCAGCGATCGGCCTGCGCGCAACAGCCTGCCGGTGTCTATTGCGGCATCCGCATACCCGAATCCATGCCGAATCTGTTCCGCGTCAGCAGCCAGGCCGTGAAATCGTGCGACGGTCACCAGGCAGGCAATCCCGGTATCCTGCTGATCAGCATCCATGCGATGTGGCATCTTTACCCTTCCCTGGGTTGGCCGCAAACAAACCGGCCGCCGAAATTCCGCTGTCGATGGCAGCGCTTTCCATCCAACGTATTATCGCCAAGCCTGTCCATGGCCAGCGATACCCCAACGCTATCCGACCGCAGCAGGCTTATCAAGTCACCGGAGCCAACCGAGGCCGATTTCAGATTATTCTTACACGGCACGGCCGACGAATCTGGACAACGGGTTCAGTCCGGCCGCCGCAGAAGGCGATGTGCGGTCTATTCTTGTTATTAAGGGGCCCGTCCGAACGGCGGGCCGCTCAGCTGCGGGGGAATATTGGGTGGACAGAATGTCTGACGACAAGTGGTGTTCACTGGCGCGCGAAGACTTCGAACATGCTCTGGAGGACATGGGCACTGTCGTCGATGTCACGGTGAACGACCTTATCCAGCTGACCGAAAAGGCACGAAAACACGCACAGTTGCGTCGAACCGAATCCATGCTGGTTGAAAACCTGATGAGCCAACCGGTGCACACGATTCACGCCGACGCCTCCTTGGGTGAGGCGGCCAGTGTACTGCTGTCCCAGCGAATCAGTGGCCTGCCGGTCGTCAACAATAATAACCACGTGATCGGCATCATCACCGAGGCCGATTTTCTTTGCGCTATCGGTGTGCCCTGTCATCTGCCGACGCACAATCTGTGGCAGACGCTCTCGGGCATGTTTTCGCAGCCGGTGCAGTTGCACGAGCCGAACGAGAATGTGGGCGCGTTGATGGTGACGGAGGTTGTCACCGTTCATCCGGAGCAGACATTGCACAACGCGGTCGAGGCCATGAAATCACATCGGGTAAAACGTCTCGTAGTAGTGGATGCGGAGCACAAACCGGTGGGCGTGCTAACGCGTTCGGACCTTGTACGGGTATTCTTTGAGCGGATCCCCGAGACCAAAGATGGCCGCACGGCGGATTAAAAACCAGGGGGCCGGCTGATATGAAAGTTCTGAAGTTCACCGTAAGCCACCAGCATCTCGAAGAACTGATGTGCAAGAGTTGCATCGCACGGCTGCACAAGATCGAGGACCTCGGCCACGTGCGCGATCAGTACGTCGTGACCGCCCTGGTGCGCCAGGAGCATCTGGATCTGATCATCGAAATGAGTGCCGACCGGCCGCGCTGGGTCAAGTGGCCCGAGTCGTAAAGCAGCATGAGTTGGTGCCCGGAGCCGGAATCGAACCGGCACGGTTGCAATAACCGGCGGATTTTAAGTCCGCTGCGTCTACCAATTCCGCCACCCGGGCCTGAGCATGAATGACAAACTGCGCGAGAGAAAAGACGTAAGTCATTGTTAAACAATGGAGGCCGAGCCCGGAATCGAACCGAGGTACACGGATTTGCAATCCGCTGCATAACCACTCTGCCACTCGGCCAAACTGAGTGACTCAGCGGCGCAAAGGCGCCGGCTGAAACAAGAAACCCCGCTAACGTGCGGGGTTTCCTGGAATATCTGGAGCGGGAAACGAGACTCGAACTCGCGACCCCAACCTTGGCAAGGTTGTGCTCTACCAACTGAGCTATTCCCGCCGAACGAGCGCCGTATTCTAGGGAAATGACTGCTTGTGTCAAGCCCGCCAGCTACAATTCGCGCGGCACACGATCTGCGTTTTCGTCACCCCGCAGGCTCGGCCAGGCGGCACGCAGATAGAGGGTCATCGACCACAAGTGTCAGGACCACGGCGATGTACAAAAGGACCAGTCCGATGGTGTAGATCGGCAGGCCCCAGAGGTCGTCGCGATAGATCAGCAGCGAGATCGCCACCATCTGTGCCGCCGTCTTGAACTTGCCGATCTCAGACACCGCCACCCGGGTGCGATTGCCGAGCTCGGCCATCCATTCACGCAGCGCCGAGATCGCGATCTCGCGCCCGATGATCACCGCCGCCGCCACCGCCATCAATACCCGTGGATCGGACTGCACCAGCAGCACCAGGGCGGTGGCGACCATCAGCTTGTCGGCCACCGGATCGAGAAAGGCGCCCAGGGGCGATACCAGCTGCATGCGGCGCGCGAGATAACCATCAAGCCAGTCGGTGATCGCCGCCAGCACGAACACCGCCGTGGCCATCTCGCGCGCCCAGGGAGTGGCCACGTAGAACAGCACCAGAAACACGGGGATCAGCAGGATCCGCGTCACGGTCAGCAGATTGGGAATATTGTAGATAGGATTCATTTGTTACCGTGAAAAGCGGCGTAGATCTCCTGCGCCAGCTTTTCACTGATGCCTTCAACGGTGCTGATGTCTTCAACGCCGGCCCGCGACAGGCCCTGAAGCCCCCCGAACTGCTTGAGCAGCCGCGCACGACGTTTGGGACCGATACCGCTGATGTCTTCCAGCACGGATCGGGTCTTCGCCTTGCCGCGGCGCTGGCGATGTCCGGTAATCGCGAAACGGTGCGCCTCGTCGCGGATCTGCTGCACCAGGTGCAGAGCCTGCGAGTCAGGCGGCAGTATAAGAGGCTGCTTGCGGCCCAACAAGAAAAGCTGCTCCATTCCGGGACGTCGGTCCGGCCCCTTGGCCACGCCCAGCAGCAGCAACACCCGCCACCCCGAGTTCGCCGATGATCTCCGCCGCGGTGCTCAACTGCCCCAAACCGCCGTCGATCAGCAGGATATCCGGCAGCTTGCCCTCACCCGCCATTACGCGTCTGTAACGCCGCTCCAGGGCCTGGCGCATCGCCGCATAGTCATCGCCCGGGGTGATGCCACGGATATTGAAACGGCGGTAATCAGCCTTGCTCGCGGCACCATCGACGAACACCACGCAGGACGCGACGGTCTGGTCACCCTGGGTATGGCTGATATCGAAACACTCCATGCGCTGCGGCGGCTCAGGCAGCTCCAGCGCCTTCTGAAGAGCCGTCAGGCGCATACGCGTACTACCGGCGCTGGCCAGGCGTGAGGCCAGTGCCAGTGCCGCATTGTCCTGGGCCATCTTCAGCCAGCGTGCGCGTTCGCCTCGCGGCTTCGACTGGATCCTCACCTTGCGGTCTGCCTGCAGGCTGAGAGATTCCTCGAGCACCGCTTTGTCATCCGGCTCGACGTTGACCAGGATCTGCTGCGGTACCGCCTTGCCCAGGTAGTACTGCGCGATGAAGGCCGAGATGATCTCACCCGGTTCGGCGCCATCGCCCGATCGCGGAAACAGGCTCTTGTTGCCCAGGTTGCGACCCTGGCGCACGTAGAACAGCTGCACACAGGCCACCCCGCCCTCGCTGGCCACGGCGACGATATCCAGATCACCGCGCTCGCCGCTGACATATTGCTTTTCCTGCACCGCGCGTAGCGCACTGATCTGATCACGCAGGTGCGCGGCCTCTTCAAACTCGAGCCGCTGCGAGGCCGCTTCCATCTTTTCGACCCAGCGCTCGACCACGTCCTGCGCCTTGCCCTCGAGGAACAGCGCCGTATCACGTACATCCTGGGCATAGGCTACGGGCGTGACGAACCCCACACAGGGTGCGGTACAGCGCTCGATCTGGTATTGCAGGCAGGGGCGAGAGCGGTTGCGATAATAGCTGTCCTCGCACTGGCGAACCGGGAACAGCTTCTGCAGCAGCTGCAGGGTCTCGCGCACCGCACCCGAGCTGGGATAAGGGCCGTAGTAGTGCCCCTTCGCCTTGCGTGCGCCGCGGTGAAAGGCCAGCCGCGGGAATTCCTCATCCGACAGAAACAGATAGGGATAGCTCTTGTCGTCGCGCAGCAGCACATTGTAACGCGGCCGGTGCTCCTTGATCAGATTGTTCTCGAGCAGCAGTGCCTCGGACTCGGTGTGCGTGGCCGTGATCTCGATATCGCGAATCTGCGCCACCATACTGGCGATACGGCGGTTGCTTGCGCGGGTGAAATAGCTGCCGACCCGTCGGCGCAGGTTCTTGGCCTTGCCGACATACATCACATCACCGTCGGCATTGAGCATGCGGTAAACGCCCGGACCCTGGGTCAGGCTGCGCAGAAAACGCTTGTGGTCAAATGTGGGTTCCGGCTCCGTCACCGGGGTAGTTTACTGTGCCTGCGCGAACGGCGCCCCGCGGCAATATCTCAGGCAAGCAACTCACGCGCACGCACAAACACCTGCTCGAACATCGGCGTGGTCAGGCGTCGGGTCTGGGTGTTGTAGCGACTGCAATGGTAGGAATCGATCAGGGTGATGCCGCGCGGCATGCGGTGTTCGGCCGCATGCCCGAACACCGCCTCTTTCTGGCGCAGGCCGAAACCGGCCACGACCGATTTGTGCGCGATCGAGCCCAGCGCCAGCACCACCCCACCGGATCTGAAGGAATCGAGTTCGGCAGACAGAAAGTCACGGCATTGATTGATCTCTGCACCCACCGGCTTGTTCTGCGGCGGCAGGCACTTGACCGCGTTTGTGATGCAACAGTTGATCAGCTCAAGGCCGTCATCCGCAGAGACCGACTCGGGCGCACTGGAAAATCCATACTTGTGCAGGGTCTGGTACAGGAGGATACCGGCATGATCACCGGTAAAGGGCCGCCCGGTGGCATTGGCGCCATGCATCCCCGGCGCCAGGCCCACCACCAGCAAACCGGGGTCGGCTGCACCGAATGGAGGGACCGGTTTACAGAAATAATCGGGGTTCTGAGATTTCACCTGGTCGAGAAAACCGGCCAGCCGGTCGCAGCGCCGACAGTCCGGATCGAACTGCCCTGGCCTCATTGGGTATTTTCGAGCAGGCCGTGCCGAATCGCCAGGTGAGTCAGTTCGACGTCGTTCGACACGTCAAGCTTTTCGAACACACGATGGCGGTAGGTGCTGACCGTCTTGGGGCTGAGAAACAGTGCATCCGAGATGTCCTGGGTGCTCTGCCCACGCGTGATCATCATCATCACCTGCATCTCGCGCGCGGTCAGTGTGCCAAGGGGCGATGACTCACCACGCTTGCGGAAATTGGCCAGGGTGAGCTTCCGCGCAACATCACTGGAGATATAGTGCTGCCCGCGTATGACCGTCCTGATCGCCTCGATCATCTCTTCCGAGCCGCTGCCCTTCGAAATGTAGCCGAGCGCACCGGCATCCAGCAACTGGCTGGGAAAAGGGTCGTCACTCAACACCGTCACCGCGATGACCTTTGCCTTAGGAGCTATCTTTAGGATCTTGCGCGTGGCCGCGATGCCGCCCATGCCGGGCATGTTCACGTCCATCAGCACCAGGTCCGGCGCCTGCTCGCGCACCGCCTCGATCGCCTGTTCGCCGTCGGCAAACTCACCGACCACGACCATACCTTCCTGATCGCGCAGGATGCTGCTCACCCCGGCGCGGAAAAGGTCGTGATCATCGACAAGCAGGATTCGTATCATCGGGGTATGGGTAAAAGGCACGTATTACAGCATCGTCACACAAGACCAACTGGATGTTAGCATGCCACGGAGTGCTTCCAGCAAACCTTGAAGCCCCGGCATCTGAGCCCTTGCCGCCGGGCAATTCGAGCTGCGGCCCAACACCTGCACGCAGTTCAGATCGCAAGGCCGGTTGCTCATGTCACGTGGTATCGGGCTCCGCGCCTGACCTTGTGGTTGTAGGCACGCACCTGGAACGGCGCCATCACCACGCAGCCAATCCAAACCAGGGCAATCAGCGGCCAATAGATCAGGCCTACGGCGACTGCCAACAACAGTGCGACCACCGTGCTCCGGGGATTGGCATAGGCACACCCGAAAGGACCAAAAAACAGGGCATAAATTACACCGGCTACCGGACTCTTGCTCGTGGCATCGATGTAGTCTTTGATTTTCTGCCGACGTCGACTCTTGAGCGCATCTTCCATAAATCGAACTCCTTGTCCCTTGGCACCCTCTATAGCGGGGTGTTTGATTAACGCAGCATGCAGCTGCCGCCGCGTTTCGGGCAATTTTAAATCGTGATCAGATTGCCCGCAAAATAACTCGTCTCAGACCGAATGGAATAAAATGTTCTTTGGCCCGCCATATGGACAGCTAATGGCAAGTACGTCAACGAACGGTATTTGATGCGGTTAGCAACATCACCCTTGGTCAGCATTGGTTCGGTCATATACGCGCCACGGTGACGAATCAGTCCGTCAGATTTTGGACATACCAGTCCATCGCTTCGATCAGCCCTTCGCCGATACTATGGCTGGGTACGTAGCCGAGCAGTTCAGTTGCTTTACTGATGTCGGCGAGCGAATGCCGCACATCACCGGCGCGGAAGTCACGATAGCTGGGCTTGAAACCCTTCAAGTGCGGGAAGCGTGGCTCGAGTATCGAGCGGATAGCCTCGAACAGTTCGTTCAGGGTGGTACGGTCACCTACCGCAACGTTGTAGACCTGGTTTGCGGCATCCGGATGCTCCGCCGTGGCGGCCAGCAGGTTGATCTGCACGGTATTCGCGATGTAGCAGAAATCTCGACTGGTCTCACCGTCGCCGTTGATCCACACCGGTTCGTTCTTGATCATTGCCGCTGTCCACTTGGGCACTACGGCAGCGTACGCGCCCTCGGGATCCTGGTGCGCACCGAAGATGTTGAAATAGCGCAGGCCGATGGTGTTGAAATCGTAAGCCCGCGCGAACACCTCCGCATACTGTTCGTTGACCAGCTTGGTGACAGCATAGGGTGAAAGCGGTTTGCCGATCCGGTCTTCAATCTTCGGCAGACCGGGATGGTCACCATAGGTCGAGCTGGAGGCTGCGTAGACGAAACGTGTGACTGCGGCTCCACGCGCCGCGACCAGCATGTTGAGAAAGCCGTCGATGTTGGCGGCATTCGTAGTGACGGGATCCTCCAGCGAACGCGGCACCGAGCCGAGCGCGGCCTGGTGCAGGACATAATCGACGCCGGCGCAGGCGACCTCGCAGTCCTCTGGCGTGCGGATGTCACCTTCGATCAAATGGAAGCGCTGCCATTGTTCCGCGCTCACCGCCTCGCGCACCTGATCCAGGTTGTGCTGGTGCCCGGTTGCAAAATTATCCAGCCCTACCACAAATTGACCTAGACGGAGAAGTTCTTCAAGCAGGTTGCTGCCGATGAATCCCGCAACACCGGTTACCAGCCATTTTTTTGGGTTGGCTTTGAGTTGTTGTCTGGTATTTTCGATCTGCATCGTTTTACTGCTGATGGCCCGTACGAAGGTGGTAGCGGCCAACTTTACCTCATCCTTCGCTGGCTGTTTTTGAGCTGAGGATGATTCTCAGGCAAAACGCTTCGTTATCGGACCCCAGGCAGATAGATCAATCGTCCAGGCGCACCAAACGCAATCCGCTGCGCTGACCTGCTCACCTCACCGACATCACCAGCAGGATCACCAAACCCACCACCGCAGCCAGCGGCAATATCACCGCCTGCCAGTCGCCCTTCTCGGCCTTGGGGCTGTTGGCCGACCAATGCTTATAGGCCGGCCACAGGAAAACCAGCATCATGACGCCGGCGACAATGCCGAGTATCTGTATCCACTCCATTTCGAAACCTTCTTCTTCGGACAGAAAAAACCCCGGCACCGGGCCGGGGTTGGTTTGGCTTATGCGGCCGCCTTAGTCGTCACCGCCCATGATCCCGAGGATGTTCAACAGGCTGATAAAGATGTTGAAGATGCTCAGGTACAAGCCGTAGGTGGCCATGATGTAGTTGGTCTCGCCACCGCTGATGATGCGGCTGGTATCGAACAGGATGAACCCGCTCATCACCATGATGATGCCGCCTGACACAGCCAGCGACAGAGCCGGCATCTGCAGGAAGATATTGGCGATCATCGCCAGCACCAGGACCATCATGCCGGCAAACAGGAAGCCGCCCATGAAGCTGAAGTCACGCTTCGAGGTCAGTGCATAACCAGACAGGCCGAGGAAGATGATGCCGGTGCCGCCGAAGGCAGTGGCGATTATCTGCGGGCCGTTCGGCAGCGCCAGGTACATGCTGAGCACCGAGCCAAGGCCGAAGCCGAGCAGGCCCGTGATCAGGAAGATGACCCCGATACCCTTGCTCGAATTGGCTGTGCGTGGCAGCACGAAGATACCGAGTACCATCGCCACGATCACCGACCCCAGATAAGCGATAGGCGGTACACCGATCGCCATAGAGAGCATCGCAGTAAGTGCACTGAAGCCCAAGGTGGCGGACAGCAGCATATAGGTGTTTTTCAGCACCTTGTTGCTGGATGCCGCGCGGCCTCCGGTTTGAGCGATAACGTTCTCGTAACGATTCATTGTCAATGCCTCCTGGGCAGTACGTCCGTCGAATTCAAGAATCAGACCTGCATACGGTCTTAAAGTTTCCGCGAGCATAGCGCATAACTGCGGCCAATCCAAAGCCAGCTCAAGTCCTAAAAGACGGTTGTTTTATAGGGAAATTCCGGTATCCTACGCCGCCTTGCTCACACCGGAGGGGTGGCAGAGCGGTTGAATGCAACGGTCTTGAAAACCGTCGAAGGTGAGAGCCTTCCCAGGGTTCGAATCCCTGCCCCTCCGCCAAATTAAATAAGGGTCCCATTTCGGGGCCCTTTTTGTGCACTGCATCGAAAACCACAACCACCCCACCAGGTTGCCCTGACCACTGGCGAGCATTTGCGCCATCAGTTAGCATCGCGCCGCGACCTGCACCAATGCCGTGCGCCAAGACACGTCAGCCGGTCGCTGTCAGGGCAGAAATTCAACAATTCAGGCACGAATCCGGCTTGGTTCGATACTTGCTGGGTGCCTGGCATCGGGAACCCCCGATTTTGCATGTAATATGGAGATGTCGTACGTGACCAAGACCATCAGGAAAGGAACCAAGAAGACCGCTTCAAAGGCGGCAGAATCGACAGCAAAGGCAGTACAGAAAAAGCCCGCGGCAAAGAAGGCAGCGGCAAAAAAGACCGTCGCCAAAAAGGCGCCTGCAAAAAAGGCCGTGGCGAAGAAAAAGGTCGTGGCCGGCAACCAGCCGGTAGCGAAGAAGACGGCTGCGAATAAGGCTCCGGTCATCAGGGCGACCGCACGTAAAACAGAAACTCGCCGGATCACCGCGGGTGACCGCCGCCAGATGATTGCCGAGGCGGCCTACCTGCGCGGCGAGGCCCGGGGCTTCCTCAGTGACGAACGCGAAGACTGGCTGATGGCCGAGGCGGAGGTCAATATGCGACTGGTCCGGGCGAAGATCGAAGTGGTCGAATGAACCTGCGCCTGTCTCAGGCCCGTCCGGTAGCGCTGGCCATCCTGACCCTGGTTTCGGTGTCCCTTCAAGCCGTTTGGGCAAAAGACTTCGATGATGCCCAGATTGGTCACATCGATTATCCCGACTGGTTCGAGGCGAATCCCTTCAACGACCTGAAGGAGGTGCTGGACGAGGCCAGTTCAAACGGCAAAAAGGGTTTGATGGTCCTTTTCACGACCGAGGGCTGCTCCTATTGCGACCGGTTCATCCGCAAAAGCCTGGGCGACCCCGGACTGGCGTCCGAGGTCCAGGCGAATTTTGCCGCGGTCGGGTTCGAGATCTTTGACGACCGTGAGATGACAGACCCGCTTGGAAACCCCGCGGCGGTGAAACAGTTTGCCCAGGAAGAAGGGGCGGAATTCGCCCCGACATTGCTTTTCTACGGTAAGGACGGCAAGCGTCTCCTCCGCCAGATCGGCTATCAGTCGCCCGAGAGATTCCGGGGAATTCTCGACTACCTGGTCAGTGGCCAGGTCGACAAGGAGTCATTGCGCGACTATTTCAGGCGGCTTGCCGCACAGAAACCGGCAGCCGCTACCGGTAAGGGCCTGAAGCATGACCCGCTGTTCATCCAACCGCCCTATGCGCTGGATCGCACCGGCTTTCCGGCAGAGCAGCCGCTGCTGCTCATCTTCGAAAAGCCCGGATGTGCAGAATGCGAGGAATTTCATACCGACGTCCTTGCACTCCAAGAGGTGAGAGACCTTCTCGGCCGGTTTGAGATCGTCCGGCTCGATGCCGACGACGAAAAGACGCCTGTCTTGGCGCCTGACGGGGTCCGCACCACCCCTGCGGCATGGTTCAACCAGACCGCCTTCTCGCGTCTGCCCGCATTGGTCTTTTTCGACGAAAAGGGCAATGAGGTGTTGAAGACCGATGCACTGGTCAGACGCGCGCGGATGCTGAATTCGCTGAATTTCGTTTTGCAGCGTGCCTATGAAAAGGGCTGGACCTACCAGCGCTTTGCCCGGACCAGCGCGATCGAAAAGCTGAACATGAAACAACCGTGAAGTCGGTGGTTACGGGTGCACGAAAAGCTCCCCGGCAGGCCCCGAACGGCCTCTGCCGCGGGCAACGCAACAGCCCGATTCATTTCGCCCAATCCCAGTAATTTCAATCACTTAACCATCCGTTCCCTAATCGTCGCAGGACGGTGGGAAAAACGTTGGCGTCCCGTTGCCCTGCCGCTGAAAGCCGCTGCTATTGATTTAGGCAAGCCTGGCGAACAGGTGACAGACAACAATCTGGAGGTGTGAAATGAAACTATATATAACTGGCCTGGCGTTGACCCAGGTGCTTCTGTTCAGTGCAGCAATGGCCGGCCATCAGTATGTCGATCCGTATGCACTGGAGCCGAGTATCAATGGCGGTGTCTCGGCGAGCGGCCTGTTCCCGAGTCAGGCAGAGGAGGACGCCTATCAGGCGAATCAACTCGCCATGGAACTCGAGCCCTGTATCAATGGCGATGTCTCGACAACCGGCCTGTTCGCCAGTCAGGCCGAAGAGGACGCCTTCACGGGCGCGATCGCGGCCAACTGAGTGCCGGTTGACCGGGGTGACGTCGGGCCACTGGCCCGACGTCACCCCACTTTGCATTACCCGGCCGACTCAGTCTGATAAACCGGCGCGCTGCAGGTCCCGAAGAAATCTTTCTTTGTATGTCGGATCGTGGATCGGCGCTCCGCGCTCCACGTCTGCGAGCGTGAAATCAGGGTTCAGTGTATGTATCTCGTCGATCTGCCAACGCGCCTCTTCCAGATGTTCCTGCGCCGCGTAAGCAGCGGCGAGAAATACCCGCGCCAGCTGGTAGTTGGGGTTGCTCTCCACGGCCAGTTCGAGTAGCCGTGTGGCCTCGGATATCTCCTCCAACTCGTAGCGCAAAGCGCCCTCTACCATGTGGTAGGCGCCGGGCACGCGGGGATTGAGATCGACGGCCTGCCGCATGGCCTCGAGCCCTTCCTGCGGTCTTCCTGCAAAATGCAGAACCCATGCCATCAAGGCGTAGGCATCGGCATAGCTGGGCTTGAGCTCGATGGCCCGTGCGAGTTCGTCGAGTGCAGCAGCATAGTTACGCCGGTACATCGCGATCTCTCCGGCAACGAAATGGACCTGAGGCAACGCGTCGTCCAGTTGGCCAGCCTTCTGGATCAGGGCGTCTGCCTGGGCCAGCGATTGCTCGAGCGATGCCCCCCAGCCATTGACTGCGCCTATCGTGTAAGTGAGCGCCAGGCTGGCATAGGCACGGGCATAGCCAGGCTCGATCGCAATAGCGCGTTCAAAAAACTCCTTGGCCAGCCTATTGTCTTCACCCGAGCGGCGACCATAATGATCCAGGCCACGAAGGAACACATCGTAAGCCTCGATGCTGGTGGCGTAGTCCCGGACCAGGCGCTTGCGGTCGCCCGTGGACAATTCGATCTGTAACGCACTCACGACCCGCTGGGCAATCTCGTCCTGTAGATGAAAAATATCCGAGATATTGCGGTCATAGCGTTCGGCCCAACGGATGCTGCCGTCTTCCACGTCCGTCAGGCGCGCATTGATCCGCAGTCGCTGATCCGCCCTGCGGACGCTGCCTTTGACGACATACCGGGCGTGCAATTCCAGGCCAATCTGCTTTTCTGGTTCGGTGCTGCCCTTGTAGACGAATGCCGAGTTGCGCGCGACCACGCGCAGGCCGGCGATGTTGGACAGATCCGTGATCAGGTCCTCCGTGATGCCATCGGAGAAATAGTCCTGCTCCGGATCGCCGGACAGGTTCTCGAACGGCAGGACGGCGATCATGGGTCTGGCGGCGGGGGCGTGTTCAACCGGCCCCCGTCCCGGCTGCGGTGGGGTTGCGGTCAGCCAGAAGACCACGACACCCAGCAGGACCAGAAGGCCCACGACAATGATCTTTGACCAGGACGGTTGTGCCGCTGCGGTTTCTTCGTGGGAAGGGGAGATCTGATCGGCGGTCCGCGGCGCGGGCGAGATCCCGGCAATCAGGCGATAACCGGTCTTGGCGATGGTCTCGATGTACTTCGGATCCCGGGCGTCGTCTCCCAGGGCCTTGCGCAGCTTGATCACGGTATTGGTGACCGCGTCATCGGTCACGATCATGCCGGTCCAGACGTTGGCCTCCAGATCGTGACGCGACACGACCTCGCCCTGGCGTTCCGCAAGGTAGGTCAGCACTCGCATGACCTTGGGCTCCACCCGAACCTCCTGGTCCATGCGGAACATCCGGTTCGCAGGTGGCTCAACCGTCCAGTCACCAACGTTGAACATTCCGGACCCAGTACCGCGTTCTGCCATCATCCCTAACCTGTTTGGAGGACCCCTAAGTAGTCTCAGTGTAGTTTTGAAACCACACGACGACATACGAACGCAAAATGGACCGGCTCGTGATCCTCCCTCTGGGGGCCCTTAAGCTCGCAGACCCCAACCGGGGCCGCCGCGTGGGGCGCTCGTTAACCCCCCGACAATACCTCGGCGCCCCCCATGTAAGGGCGCAACACCTCGGGCACCACAATGCTGCCGTCGGCCTGCTGATAGTTCTCCATCACCGCCACCAGGGTGCGCCCGACGGCCAGGCCGGAGCCGTTGAGGGTGTGTACGAGCTCCGGTTTACCGGTCTCGGGATTGCGCCAACGGGCCTGCATGCGGCGCGCCTGGAAATCGCCCATGTTCGAGCACGAGGAGATCTCGCGGTATTTGCCCTGCCCTGGCAGCCACACTTCCAGGTCGTAGGTCTTGACTGCGGAGAAACCGAGATCGCCGGCGCACAGCGTGACCACCCGATAGGCCAGACCAAGTTTCTGCAGGATGACCTCGGCGTGTCCGGTCAGGGCCTCCAGCGCATCGAAGGATTCGTCCGGGCGCACCACGTGCACCAGCTCGACCTTGTCGAACTGGTGCTGGCGGATCATGCCGCGGGTGTCCTTGCCATGCGAGCCGGCCTCGGAGCGAAAACACGGGGTGTGTCCGACGTACCGGCGCGGCATATAGCTGTCTTCGACAATCTCGTCGCGCACCAGGTTGGTCAACGGCACCTCGGCGGTCGGGATCAGATGGAAATCGGTTCCTTCGAGTCGAAACAGATCTTCACCAAATTTCGGCAGCTGGCCCGTGCCATACAGGCTGTCCGAATTGACCATGTAAGGCACATAGGCCTCGGTGTATCCATGTTCGCCGGTATGCACGTCGAGCATGAACTGGGTCAATGCACGGTGCATGCGCGCCAGCGGCCCGCTCATCACCACAAACCTTGAGCCGGTAAGCTTGGCCGCAACATCGAAATCGAGCATCGCAAGTCCGTCACCCAGGTCGACGTGGTCCCTGGGCTCGAAATCGAAGCTCGGTGGCTCACCCCAGCGCCGTTCCTCGCGATTGTCCATTTCGTCCTGGCCGTCGGGTACGCTGTCATGCGGCAGGTTGGGCATGTTCAGCGCGACCGCTCGCAGGTCGTCCTGTACGGCGGCCAGCGCCTCGTTGGCGGCCTTGAGCCGGTCACCCAGGGTGGCCACCTCGTCGAGCAGCGGCTGGATATCCTCACCGGAGGCCTTGGCCTTGCCGATGGATTTCGACTTGGTATTGCGCTCGTTCTGCAGTTCCTGTGCCTCTACCTGCAAGGATTTGCGTCTGGATTCGAGCTCGGACAGCTGTGCGGTATCCAGTTGGAAGCCGCGACGGGCAAGGACTTGAGCAACCCGCTCAAGGTCAGAACGCAGAAGTTTGGGATCGAGCATTGTTTATTCCAGATTGGCTTGGGCGGACCAGGACACGATGTGTCCGGGGCCGACCATTTCGTTGAGCAGGGGCAGAACGTCCGCCACCTTGTCGGGACGGTCGAAAAATTCGATGATCACCGGCAGATCGAGTGAAATATCCAGTAATCCTGATTCGTGAATATGCCCGGACTTGCCAAAGCCGGCGATGCCACGGAATGCGGTCACACCGGCCACGCGGTGGTCCTGGTGCAGCATGTCGATGATCTTCTGGTGCTGATGCCCTGCCTCACTGCAGTAGATGCGCACCACGGTGACTTCGCTTTGCTTCATAGTTGCCTCGCTACCATCACGCCGACAAAGGCCGCACCCACGCAGGCCAGCACGCTGATCAGCATGTTGGCGACCGCCTTGGCGTAGTCGGCCTGCTCCAGCAGGTTCAGGGTCTCGATCGAAAAGGTCGAGAAGGTGGTGAAGGCGCCGAGCAGGCCTACCAGGGCAAAGCCCCGCCATTCACCGCCGTCCGGTAGCCGTTCGATCATCAGGATGTAAAGGAAACCCATCAACAGGGAACCCAACACATTGACTGCCAGGGTGCCGTAGGGGAAGCCGCGCCCGAGCAGCGTATAGATGCCATTCGACATCCAAAAGCGCATCAGCGCGCCGATGGCGCCACCGGCAGCAATCGCAAGGGTCTGGTTCAAAACGGGGCCCGGAGTGACCAAAGCGGGCATTCTACAAAATGCGGGCCTGCGGCTACAGTGGTATTCCAGATTCGATCAATCGCTTTGGTCATCGAGGATGAGCGCAAGGAGCATTGCTAACGCCCTACGCCTCATCTGAACCACCGGCACGTTCGTCCAGCTCGCGCAGCTGGGCCAGCTTTTCGCCGATCCGGATCTCCAACCCGCGATCGACAGGTCGGTAGAAGCGCTGCCCTTGCAGTTCATCCGGCAGATAGGTCTCACCGACGGCATAGGCACCCGGCTCGTCGTGCGCATAACGGTAGGCCTTGCCAAAGCCGAGTTCTTTCATCAGCCGGGTCGGCGCATTGCGCAGATGGATCGGGACCTCGAGCGAACCCGAGTCCTTCGCCGCCGCCATGGCCCGGTTGAACGCGCTGTACACCGCGTTGCTCTTGGCGGCGCAGGCAAGGTAGACCACCGCCTGGGCAATCGCCAGTTCGCCCTCGGGACTGCCGAGGCGTTCCTGCACCTGCCAGGCATTGAGCGCAATTTCCAGACCACGCGGGTCGGCATTGCCGATATCTTCCGAGGCCATGCGCACCACCCGACGGGCCACATACAGCGGGTCGCAGCCGCCATCGATCATGCGGCACAACCAGTACAGGGCTCCATCCGGCGAGGAACCGCGCACCGATTTGTGCAGGGCCGATATCTGATCGTAGAAGGCCTCGCCACCCTTGTCGAAACGGCGCACCTGCCCGGACGCCACCTCCTCGATCACCTGATCCGTGATCACACCGTCCTCGGCCAGGTCGGCGGCAATCTCGAGCAGGTTGAGCGCACGCCGCGCATCTCCGTCGGCCGCTTCCGCCAGCAGGCCGAGCGCATCGTCGTCGATCTGCAGCTGCATGTCGCCAAGACCCTGTGCCTCGTCCGCCAGGGCACGTTTGAGCAGACCCGTGATTGCCTCGGTCGCCAGCGACTTGAGCACGTAGACCCGGGCGCGCGACAGCAGCGCATTGTTGAGTTCGAACGAGGGGTTCTCCGTGGTCGCGCCGACGAACAGAAAGGTGCCGTCCTCGACATGCGGCAGGAAGGCATCCTGCTGGCTCTTGTTGAAACGGTGCACCTCGTCGATGAACAAAACGGTGCCATGACCGGTCTGCGCGCGCGTCTGTTTCGCCTGATCCACGGCCGCGCGGATATCCTTGACCCCGGCCAGTACGGCCGACAACGTATGAAATGCGTAACCGGACCTGCCTGCCAACAGGCGCGCCAGCGTCGTCTTTCCGGTGCCCGGCGGACCCCAGAAGATCATCGAGTGCAGACGGCCGCTCTCGATCGCGCGCCGCAACGGCTTGCCCTCGCCCAACAGGTGCTCCTGGCCGATAAAACCGTCGAGGGTGGAAGGCCGCATGCGATCGGCCAGCGGTCTCAGGCTGGCATCGTCGGCGGTAAAAAGGTCGTCGGATTGCATAGCGGGCATTGTATCCGGCTTCACCGCGCCTGCATCAGGGCATCCGGTAACGGATATCAGTAGTATTTTTCGATCGGCAGCAAACCGATCAGCGAGGCCTTTACACGTCGCCAGAACCCGGTTGCCGGCTCGTAATCATGGACGCCGTCTGAACCAGTCCACTGCAGGGCACCATCCGCCCGTTCGGTGACCGCCCAACTGTTCTCGGGCAGCAGGGACGTCTCTATGGCGTCGGCCACCGCTTTTGCCAGGCGCGGACTGCGCACGATCAATACCGTCTCGCCATTGAGATAGATCGAGCGCAGGTTCAAATTGAAAGACCCGACGTAAAGCACCGAGCGATCGATCACCATGGTCTTTGCATGCAGACTCACCTCGCCCTCACAGGCCCCCGTCGCATCGGCACAACGCACACAGATCTGTGCATCCGGACGCAGCTCATGCAACCGCATGCCACTTTCCAGCATGCCTCGACGGCTGCGCGCATAACCGGCATGGTTGCCAACCAGGTCGTTTGAGGCCAGCGAGTTGGTGATCGCCCGGACGTCGACACCCCTGTCGGTCAATTGCCGGATATGCTCGAGGTGATGTTCGGCCAGGATGAAATAGGCCGACTCCATCAGCACCGATTCGCGACTGGATGCTATCAGCGCACCCAGGCGGGTCGCCGTGCGGGCCGGTTGATCGGAATCCGGGAGTTCCTCTTGCACCGGGTCACTGAACACCAGTTCGGCCTGTGCCCATTCGAGCTTTGGCAGCCACCCGGCCACCTCGCCATGTGCAGCGCTCTTCGTCTGAGCCGGCATACAGTCCAGCCCCCCGGTGTCTTTGGCCATGGCGCGTGCTGCTGCCAGGGCCTGCTCTATCTTTGCCGGTTTCCAGGCAGTCCCAACCAGGGCCTCGACCGGATAGGCGGCAGAGCTGTTCCAGTAACGATCGAAATTGCTGGAGATGTGATCCACGATTGGACCCACCGCCAGCATGTCGCGGTCGAGGAAGTTCACCTCGGGGTTCAGGCCGAAATACTCGTCGCCGATATTGCGCCCGCCGACAATCCCGAAGGCACCGTCGACCACGAAGGTCTTGTTGTGCATGCGCCGGTTGATGCGCTCGAAATCCCCAATCGCCTCCAGCAGTTTCCCGGGGCCCTCGCGGGTCGCGAAGGGATTGTAGATGCGGATCTCGATCTGGGGATGACTCGCAAGCGCCGCGAAGACCTTATCCCGGCCGGCGACATTAAAGTCATCCAGCAACAGACGCACACGCACCCCGCGGTCGGCGGCCAGCAGCAGCCGACGCGCCAGATAGCGTCCCGAGACGTCACTGTTCCAGATGTAATATTGGGCATCGATGCTTTGTTCGGCGGACTCGATCAGTGCGGCGCGGTGCAGGAAAGCATCGCGCCCGAACTCCTGCAGACTGAACCCGGAAAGCCCAGGATGTCCGCCGGCCTGTGCGAGAGCCAGCCTTCCAAGGGTGGTCCGATCAGAGATGTCGACTGCGGCACTCGGGGCCCGTTCGATGTCGGACGGCAGCGAACCACAGGCAGCCAGCAGAAAGAGCGGACACACAAGCAGCAGCGCCCGCGCCAGTAAGGCGAAATTGCGGGGGACGAAACAAATCATGGCGAGTGTTGCGGCTATGGATGGTGCAGCCGCCTAGGCAGACAGCCAGGCACGCGCCTGATCAGCGTCGGCGATGTCAAAGTATTCCATGGGAAACTCGCGGAAGCCCTTGTTGCTGAAGACCAGGACCAGGTCCTCCCACTTGCGGTCACCGATGAAGGCCATTTTCTCGATATAGGGATCGAACTCTTCCTCGAAGGAGAAGTCATCCCAGCTACCGCCCTGCTCCCAACCGTCGAAGCCCTCCGCGTTGATCAGGATCCGCACCTTGCCATGCTCACGAATGACATCGGCAGCGGACTGCTGCGCAGAGGCCAGCTCCTGTTCGGTCAGTTTTCCGGTCACGGAGAACTCGACAACTCTCCCGCTGACACCAAGAACCTCTACCGTCATCTTTTTTACCCTGGCGGCCAATGAACCTGCAGGTAGCTTACAGGGACCGTAGCGTTTATAAAAACCGACGCGAAGTCTCGCCGTTGCAGGCGCACCGCAAATCTAGAAGGCCTTGCCCAGGAACAGGAACAGCGAGCTGTTACCCCCTTCGGCATAACCGTAACCGGTATAGAAAGGCCCGATCGGGGTATCGGCACCCAGGAACACGCTGCCGGAGATAATCGCCGAATCCGCTGAGATGTCGTCACGATCCTCCCAGACATTACCCAGTTCGAGTGAGCCACCGACATACCAGGGCAACAACTTGAGCTGAGTGAACCTTCTGTAATAGACCCCGGTCAGCTTCGCGCTATGCTGCCCGCTGAGCGCATTGTTGTTGAAGCCGGAGAGGTTGAGGAATCCACCCAGCTGGAAAAGATTCTGAACCTCGGCCGAACCGTCGATGGTGGTATTGAACTCTCCGCCAAGACCAAAGGTATGCGCACCGAACGTCTCGAAGTAACTCAGGTCGACCTTGAGTTGATCGACGTCCTGTTCGTTGCCGAGACTGTCGCGGAACAGCTCGTATTCGATATCGCCCCTATAACCCTTCGGACGGAAAGTTGGAGTTGTCCAGGCGGTCCACGGACAGGCGGCCGAATACCGAGCCGCTGTCGAAACTGCCCTCGGGCAGAAGCGGCGAACCGACATTGAGATCGACATCACCTGCGGCGCGGCGATAGCCAAGGCGTGCCTCACCGAAAACCCCGAGCTCGCGACCGGCAGCCAGCTCGAGCCGGGCCTGTTCGACCCGGTACTCCGCGATCTTGTCATTCCCATCCTGCGTGTACAGCGTATAGGTGCTGGCGCCATAGCCGATCTTGGGCTCGAAAAAGTAGCGCGAGTCGTAATCCAGCGGCTGATACCAGTCGGCCGCGATCCCCGGGTCCTGGCCGAGCTGAACACCCAGACGCACCTCCCCTCCCAGCTCGTTGATCGCGGTCTTGAGGTAGGCCACCCCGAAGTTGTACGTGCTGTCGCCGCCAAAATCACTGCTCAGTGCCAGCCCGAACTGCAGATAATCGGGGCCCCAGGAGCGTGCACGGGCGTCCACCAAAACGCCCGTCTTGCCGCCTTCCTCGATCAGTCTGTAGTCGATGGTCTCGAACAGCTCCAGGCCATAGATATTGCCGATGTCCTTTTCCAGCTGCACCCTGTCCAGGGGCTCACCTTCACGTATGTGCAGGCGTTCGCGCAGTACCTGATCGGCCAGGTTCGAGTCGTTCCTGATCTGCACAAAATGCACGATCGGTCGATCGCCACTGGGTAAAATGCGCGCCGCCAGGTGGGCCTGATAAGCCGATTCGCTCAGCGACAGGCGCGCAAGCTGGGGGCGCGCGCCCTCGGCGGCTGCCGCTCCGGCCGGTATCGCATCACCCGCCCGGGTGAAATCGGCACTGGTGATGTCACTCAGGTCAGGGACGATCAGGATGTCACGTTGGGTCAGGCTCGCGATCTGCTGCTCGGTGTTGGTGCGCGTCATGATCGAGGTCAGCTGGGCGGTGATCTCCAGGACATTGTGCACCTGGTCGGGACTGGCCAGCGGCGTGCTGATATCCACCGCGATGACGATGTCCGCACCCATGTCGCGCACCACGCTGACCGGCAGATTGTTGGTGATACCGCCATCGACCAGGACCCGCCCGTCGATCTGGGCCGGGGCAAAAGCGCCCGGCACTGCCATGCTCGCACGCATCGCCTTGGCAAGATCACCGCTGGCCAGCACCACTTCCTGCCCGGTGCCGATATCCGAGGCCACTGCACGGAACGGGATGGTCAGCCGGTCAAAGTCCTTCACCGCTGCGACCGGCAGGGTCAGCTCACGCAATGCAAGATCGAATTTCTGCCCCTGGATCAGCCCCGCGGGGAACTTGAGTTCGCCATCCCTGATGCCGGGCTTGGCCTTGAACAGATACAGGTCGTCGTCGCGCTTGCGTCGAAAAGAAAGCTCTTCGCGTGGCGGGTCATCGTCAAAGATATGCTCCCAGTCCATGGTGATCAGGGCATGCTCGATCTCATCCAGCGTCATGCCCGAGGCATAAAGACCGGCAATGATCGAACCCATGCTGGTGCCGGCGATGTAGTCGACCGGGATCCGCAGCTCTTCGAGCACCCTGAGCACACCTACATGTGCCGCCCCACGCGCACCCCCGCCGCTGAGTGCAAGACCGATTCTTGGTCGCTGCGCATCCTTCCGAGAACCGTCTTTGGCGATCGTATCGCCCGCCAGAGCAAGAACCAGCACCAGTCCCGCAAGAAGAGGTAAGAAAACCTGTCGTCTGATTGCCATTCCCCGCCCTGGATATACCGCTGCCGGACGCCTTTGGCCCCGCAGCAGCGGCAGTATTCTGCCGCTGCATCTGAATTCTAGGGATTTAGTCTGTACATGAGAAGCAAAAAGACGCTTGACAGAGCAAACCCTTCAACGCTGACCTGCGATCTTCTGAACAAAAAATTCTCCGCCAAGTCGTTGTGGTCAGCTACCCACAGCATTGTGCGAGTAGATCGTCAAAGTGCAACGACGCGCACCCAAGCGATTCCCTTCAACTCACAGCGGCACCTCGCGCACCGACAACATGCCGACAGGCCGTCTCAAATCCAAAATCTGCACCTTGTCATGCTAATCTGAAAATCTGTTTGACCGACGAACCGAGTAACCATATCCATGCGCACGCTGTATCGACCTTTGATGCTGATCCTGTTGCTTGTCTGCCTGGTGCCGGCCCATGCCATGGAACCCACGGCGGAGCAGATCCGCAAATTCAGCGAGGCCATATTGGATGGCAGCAACCGGTCGATCGGCGGCCAGCAGATCGCTGCAACCACTCTGTTGCCAAGCTTCTATGCAGGCAGGGACTTCCAACCCGTCTGGTTGGAGAAGGCGCGTCTGCAGGAGCTGCTGGAGGTACTCAAGGGCGCGGAGGAGCATGGTCTGAACCCGGAGGACTACCACTACTCGACCCTGGCCGGATGGCCGGAAAGTACCGACCCCATGCCGCTGGCCGCTCGCGACGTGCTGGCCACCGAGGCCCTGATCCGCTTCGGCTACCACCTGCACTTCGGCAAGATCGATGCTGCAGGCCTCGACCCCGACTGGAATCTCACCCGACGATTGCAGAACGAGGAACCTGTCACGGTGCTCGAACAAGCCGTGGCGGCCCCGGAACTGGACGCCTTTCTAACTCGACTGGGGCCAGATGGCAGCTTCTATGCGGGCCTGCGCGCGGGCCTGGCGCGATACCGTGCAATTGCGGCAGCTGGCGGTTGGCCCATGGTGCCCAAGGGCCCCGCACTGCGCCCGGGTGATCGCGATCCACGCGTTGCGGCTGTGCGTGAGCGACTCGCCGTCACCGATGGGGCGGCGGACCAGAGCAATGATCCCCAGTGGTTCGATCCTGATCTGACGAGCGCTGTCGAACACTTTCAGGCAAGACACGGCCTCGAAGCGGACGGCATCATAGGTGCCCAGACCATCGAGGCAATGAATGTCCCGGTCGCATCAAGGATCGATCAGCTCAAGGCCAATCTCGAACGCACCCGCTGGGTGTTCCGGGATCTCGAGCCGCGCTTTCTGGTCGTCAACATCGCTGGATTCGAGGCCTACTTGGTGGAGGACAGAAAGGTCACCTGGCAAAGCCGGGTTCAGGTCGGAAAACCTTATCGAAAGACCCCGGTGTTCAAGAAGAAGATGACCTACATGGTGCTCGGTCCAACATGGACGGTACCCCCCACCATCCTGCGCGAGGACATCATCCCCAAGATCAAGAAAGATCCGGATTATCTTGCGCGGAAAGACATGGTGTTGCTGGACCGTTCCGGCAAGCTGGTCGATATCAGCAACGTCGACCTGACCGCCATCTCGGCCGCTAACTTTCCCTATACCGTGCGCCAGGAACCCGGGCCGAAGAATGCCCTGGGGCGTATCAAGTTCATGTTCCCCAACCAGCACTTCGTCTATCTGCATGACACGCCAAGCCAGACTCTGTTTGATCGCGCTGAACGTACCACCAGCTCCGGATGCATCCGTGTTGAAAAGCCGATTTCTCTGGCAGCGGAGCTGCTCGGAGACCCCGTCGAGTGGAGTGAGTCAAAGGTCGAGGAGCGCATCAGCAAGGCCAGCAATGAGACCGTGACACTGACTGACCCGATCATGGTGTTTCTGATGTACTGGACCAGCGTGCCGGACGGTGACGGGGATGTGAAATTCTTCAGCGACGTGTATTCGCGCGACCAGGCGGTGCTCGATGGCCTGCGGCAACCGTTTCGGTTCAGTGCTTTCCGTTAGTCATTGCCAAAGCTTCTATGTTCCTTGCCATTCGTGCGATCTGTGCCCAGTCGTGGGTCACGATATCCTGCGAATGGGCGAGGTTGTTGCGCAGTGACTCCATCTCTTTGATCACCCTTTTTGCCGCCGCTGCGGAATCGAATCCGTAAGTCAGGCGTTCTTCCCGCACAGCCAGCAGAATCTTGGCCACGTCGGACAGCTGGACGCAGTCGAGCAAAGCGCATTCCTGCCCGCGCCGTAAGCGCTCGTCTCGCAGGACCTGCGCCTTCTGCAAACGCGATGGCGCAAGTTTTTCCGTCCATGAGCCATCGGGCCAGCGCATCATCGTACGCTCACGCAGCGTCATCTCGATGGTGGTGATAAAGCCAAACAGCCACATCCGGACCACCGGCTTCTGCATCTCACCACGGGAGATCACACCGACGACGTCATCCAGAACCCGAACGAAACAATGGTCATGGCGTGTCAGCACGAGGACCACATCTGCAAGCGAGGCCTCGCCTTCGACCACCTGCCCCTCTTCGAAGGTACGCATTTGATCTTGTGCCTGAGCCTCGCCCAGCTCATGCTGTCGCACATAACCCTTGACGCTTCCCGACTCGCGCAGGCCCGCGACACTGCGCCCGCGATCTTTCAGGTAGTCGGCTATCCTGCCTGCCTCCAACCCGGCGTCGAAAGACCGCAGGGGTTCGGCGATATCCTGCGCCGAAAATGCACGCATAAACAGGCGCAAGGCACGTCGGTTGCGGGCGGCAAAGTCACGGTCTCCCTCGGTCAGGTCCGCCGTATGATCGGCACCCGGCGGAGCTGACTTTGGACCCAGCTGCAACGAGAGCCGTTTCGCACAATCGTCCAGGGTCGCCCGGGCCTTCTTGAGGAGGCGCGCATCGCCCTCCCCGAGCACCTCGAGCAGGGCCGCCATCTCGGAAATAAAGACGCGTGCAAAACGTTCGTCATGTTCACAGATATCACGGCAGTTGTCGGTCAGGTCGGCAAGCTTGACGGTCTTTGCCCGCACGCTGGCCTGCGCCGTGTGGGCGCGGTCGATCGCCTTGCGTACCGACCGGTTGCCGTCACCCGGCCGACTTACGTCGGTGAGATCAGCCACCAGCTGCGCTACGCCACTCCCGAACTCGCGTTCGATGTCCCCAAGGGTGGCAGGCGTATCCTCGACTGTGTCGTGCAACCAGGCAGCGGCAATCATTTCCTGATCGTCGCTTACCCGGGCGACCAGGTCTGCCACGGCCTTCAGGTGTACCTCGTAGGCCTGCTTGGAATACTTGCGTCGTTGGTCAATCCGCCGGTGTGCCTGCGTCGCAAACTCGCGTGCACGGTGCACCAAGTTCGCGGTTGCGGTATCTGAATGAGCTGTCATCTTGGCCGGTGCATCCGAATAGGATCTTAACGGGACGAATTTACACCAATCGCGAACAACCATATTGCCCCGGAAAAACCGTGGGGCAATAGGTGCAGCGCATGGCACCGCTGTGGTCAGTCGCCCTGCAACACGTCCCAGTCGTCCTTGCCCTCGAAAACGAACAGCCGCGAATCGATTGGTACGTTTCGTTGCACATCGTAGAAACTGAACCGTGAAATCTGACCGAATTTGTCGTTCAGCTCGAGACGCCGCAGCTGATTGTCGGCAAAGGCCAGCAGGACGCGATTGAAATCACTCTCCTGGTCACGCGGTATGAGCTCCAGCCACTGCATGCCCATGCGTTCGCCAATCTCGACAATCTCGAAATCATCTTCCACGGCGGCGTCCATGGCGAGAAAAGCGGCGGGCGTGCCCTTGAGTGCCCACTTCTGATAATGACGGGTGACCTGCTTGAGGTCCTCCTCGATAATCCAGACGTCGCGCCCGTCAGCCAGGATGACCTGCTTTCGCGGCACCATGTAGTCCCAACGGAATTTTCCGGGGCGCTCGAGCAGGAAGAGTCCGTGCATCTGCCCGCTGCTGGCGTTCTCGGTGTCGAGCACCGACTGTTCGAACTTCGCCTGCAGGGTCGAGAGCCCGTCGAGGAAATCATCCAGGGCCTGACGGCCGGGGCCCGGCGCTGCCGAGACGGCGACATGCATTGCCAGCAAAAAACCAAACAAAATCAATCTCAACAAGATCAGTCCTTCACCGGTGGCGGTGCCAGCACTTCACGGTTACCACGTTCATCGGCCGAGCTGACGATTCCGATGCGTTCCATCTCCTCTACCAGGCGTGCGGCACGGTTGTAACCGATCTTAAGTCGCCTTTGCACGCCGGAAATCGATGCTCGCCTCGAGTCGGTAATGATCTGTACAGCCTCATCGAACAGCGGGTCCTGATCCTCCGTGTCGACACCGGAGGCCTCGGCAGATAGACCGGGGATGGCCTCGCTTGGTTCCTGCAGGATCTCATCGACGTAGTTCGGCGCCCCGCTCTGCTTGAGATGACTGACCACCCGATGGACCTCGTGATCGTCAACGAAAGCGCCGTGCGTGCGCAACGGGATGCTGGTGCCCGGTGGCAGGTAAAGCATGTCACCATGGCCGAGCAGGGCCTCGGCCCCCATCTGATCGAGGATGGTGCGCGAATCCACGCGGGAGGACACCTGAAACGCGATCCTGGTCGGAATGTTGGCCTTGATCAGGCCGGTGATGACGTCGACCGAGGGGCGCTGGGTGGCAAGCAACAGGTGGATGCCGGACGCACGCGCCTTCTGCGCCAGCCGCGCGATCAGTTCCTCCACTTTCTTGCCGACCACCATGATCATATCGGCGAACTCATCCACCACGACCACGATGTAGGGTATCGCGTGGAGGTCAGGGATCTCAGGCAGATCGCCGGTGATCGGATCGGGCTCGGGCTTGAACAGCGGATCCTTGATTGGCTCACCCGCCTTGACCGCATCTCTGACCTTCTTGTTGTAACCCGCGATGTTGCGCACCCCGAGTGAAGCCATCAGACGGTAGCGACGTTCCATCTCGGCGACACACCAGCGCAGCGCGTTCGCCGCCTCCTTCATGTCGGTGACCACCGGCGTGAGCAGGTGCGGTATGCCCTCATAGACCGAGAGTTCGAGCATCTTCGGGTCGATCATGATCAGGCGGATCTGTTCCGCCGTGGCCTTGTACAACAGGCTCAGAATCATGGCGTTGACGGCCACGGACTTACCCGAGCCCGTGGTACCGGCGATCAGCGCATGCGGCATCTTGGCCAGATCGGCAACCACCGGCTCACCGACGATATCCTTGCCCAGTGCCAGCGTGAGCGGCGACTTGGAGCGATCGTAAGCCTCGGAGCGCAGGGTCTCGCTGAGATAGACCATCTCACGGTACTCGTTGGGGATCTCAAGGCCGATCACTGTTTTGCCCGGGATGACCTCGACCACGCGCACCGATACGACTGACAAGGCGCGCGCCAGATCCTTCGAAAGATTGGTGACCTTGCTGGCCTTGGTGCCCGCCGCCAGTTGCAGCTCAAACAGGGTAACCACGGGCCCGGGGTGCACTGCGGTGACCTCGGCAATCACGCCAAAGTCCGCAAGCTTGCGTTCGACCTGCCCCGACATGGCCTGCAGGGCCTCGGTTGACAGTCCCTTGCCGCTCTTCTGTGGGGGGTCGAGCAGGCCGAGCGGTGGCAGCTCGGTATTGGGTTCGGGTTCGAGCAGGGTCATCTGGCGTTCCTTTTCGATCCGAACGCTCGACTTGATGGTCGGTTCTTTCTTCTCAATGATCGGTGGTGGCTTGTTGCGGGTGCGTTCCTGTTCTTTCTTGACGACGTCCTGCCGCTCCTGCTTCATCCGGCTGGCCTCTCGCTTTTCCGCCAGGGTGCCGAAAAGCATGACGCCCTGACGCCAGGCATTGAGAACAAAACCACCCAGGCCATCCATCACGGCGAGCCAGGACACGCCGGTATACAGAGTAAAACCCACCAGCAACAGGGTAAGCAGCAGCAGGCTGGCACCGTCGGAATTCAACACCGCCTTGCCCGAGCTGCCGATCATGCTGCCAATGATCCCGCCCGGGCCCTCCGGCAGTTCGTCTGCGGCACCGAAATGCAGTGCCGCCAGCGAGGTGGCGGTAAGCACGATAAGAAGGAAGCCGCCCCAACGCGCAATGCGCAGATATACGCTGTGATTCTCCTCATCGCGCTCACGGAACATCAGCCAGCCGCCCCAGGCGATCATCAGCGGAAACAGGTACGCAACCTTGCCGAACAACATGAACAGCACACTCGCCGCCCAGGCACCCGCAACCCCGCCGGCGTTGTCGGCGTGCCGTTTGGCGCTCTCGAACACCCAGCTGGGATCGTTGGGAGAGTACGAGAACAGCGCCATCAGGAAATAGACGCCTATTGCCAGCAGCAGCAGGAACGCCCCTTCCTTGAGTCGCCTGTTTAGCGATGCATGCATTTCAAAAACACCAAATAAACAATATGAAACAATAATTTAAACAGTTTTCTGCAGGTAAGTTGCGAATTATCGCACAGGCCGACAAAGAGAGACAGTGATCAGATCGGCGCAGACAGCGCGTGGGTGGCGCTGGGCCTGACCGCACCGGGCCTATTGGCCGCGCAAGATTGCACTACCCCTTCCTCCATGTGGGTGGGCGCATCGTAAGTGCTTGCGCGGGTAGTCTCAATGCACCCGCCCTGGTCGATCGATCACTCGGCGACCACGCGCCCAGGCTGCATCTGTGCGACCTGGGCCCGGCTGAACGCACGCGGTGCCGCCGCGGCAATTGCGAAACGGCCATCCGGCAGTTTGATCTCCTTCGGAGCGCCAACACACAAACTCATGGTTTTACCTCCAGACAGGGTTGCCTATAGTATTGCCCGCCAGTTCGCTTCGCCATCCCGCTCGAAACTGAAGCCCGGCGGGGCGAAGCCTTCATTAATCAGGAGACAGATGCATGAGCGATACCAAGCATTGTCGACTGCTGATTCTGGGATCCGGTCCGGCCGGCTATTCCGCAGCAGTCTACGCCGCCCGCGCCAACCTCAGCCCGGTGCTGCTCACCGGCATGGAACAGGGCGGCCAGCTCATGACCACCACCGATGTGGACAACTGGCCCGGTGACAACGATGGCGTTCAGGGGCCTGACCTCATGACCCGCATGCAGCAGCATGCCGAGCGCTTCGATACCGAAATCATCTTCGACCACATCTCGCAGGTCGATCTCAGTCAGCGTCCTTTTCAGCTCAGGGGTGACAGCCAGCAGTACACCTGCGACGCGCTGATCATCTGCACCGGCGCCTCGGCGCAATACCTCGGCATGCCCTCAGAAGAGGCGTTCAAAGGCAAAGGTGTGTCAGCCTGCGCGACCTGCGACGGATTCTTCTACCGCAACCAGAAAGTGGCCGTTATCGGCGGCGGCAATACTGCGGTCGAAGAGGCGCTTTATCTGTCGAACATCGCGTCGGAGGTGACGCTGGTTCACCGTCGCGACGCCCTGCGCGCCGAAAAGATCCTGCAGAAGCATTTGTTCGAAAAGGCCGAGAACGGCAACGTCAACATTGCCTGGGACAGCACCCTGGACGAAGTGCTCGGCGATGACAGCGGTGTCACGGGTATCCGAATCAAGAGCACCAAGGACGGCGGGACCCGCGACATCGACGTCCACGGCGTGTTCATCGCGATCGGTCACAAACCCAATACCGACATGTTCGAAGGCCAGCTCGAGATGGCAGGCGGCTATATCAAGGTACACAGCGGCACCGAGGGCAACGCCACGGCCACCTCGGTCGAAGGCGTTTATGCCGCGGGTGACGTGATGGATCATGTCTACCGCCAGGCGATCACCTCCGCAGGCAGCGGCTGCATGGCGGCGCTCGACGCCGAGAAGTATCTGGACGCGCTCGAGCAAAAGGCCTGACCGCGACAAGGCGGGAGCGGTGTCTATCGCTTCCGCCTGCATGCGTATGGACTCGTCGAGCACAAACACGGATCCCTCAGTGCGTATACGGATCGTCGAACGTATCGCCGAGATCGATGCGCAGAGCTGGAATGCGCTCGGCGCGACACCCTACCCCTTTCTGCGGCATGAATTTCTGGCCGCACTCGAGGAGGAAAACTGCCTGGGTGAACGCTACGGCTGGCTGCCACACCATCTGAGCCTGTGGGACGAGGACGATCGCCTGCTGGGCGCAGTCCCTCTCTATCTGAAGTTCAATTCGTACGGCGAGTTCGTATTCGACTGGGCCTGGGCAGATGCTTACGAGCGCAACGGCCTCAAGTATTACCCGAAGCTGGTCAGCGCATCACCCTACACGCCGGCAACCGGCCCGAAGCTGCTGATCCATCCGGATGCGCCCACCGATGCACCACGGTTGCTCATGGCGGCCGGGCTGAAACTGGCGCAACAGATGGAGGTTTCCTCACTGCACTGGCTGTTTACCATGCCCGGAGAGACCGATGCGCTGGAGGCCGGCGGTCTGCTGCGTCGAATCGGTTGTCAGTTTCATTGGCAAAATCAAGGCTACGAGGATTTCGACGCCTTTCTCGCGGCCCTGAGCTCGGCCAAGCGAAAGAATATCCGCAAAGAGAGAAAACGGGTCGCGGAATCGGGAATCAGGTTCCGCCTGCTCGATGGTAAGAGCGCAGGCGACGGGGACTGGGCAATATTTCACGCCCTTTACGAATCGACCTTTCATCGCCGCGGCGGCATCCCCACGCTCTCGCTCGGCTTCTTCCGGAGCATCGCCGCAACGATGCCCGAGGACGTGCTGCTGGTCATGGCAGACCACGGCGGCGCTGCGGTCGCCGCCGCCTTCTGCCTGGTCGGTGAGGACACCCTCTACGGGAGGCACTGGGGTTGCTCAGAGCACTTCGACAAGCTGCACTTCGAGGCCTGCTATTACCAGGGCCAGGAATTCTGCATCCGGCATGGCCTGGCACGCTTCGAACCCGGGGCCCAGGGCGAGCACAAGGTTCCCCGCGGTTTCCTGCCGACACAGACCCTGTCGGCCCACTGGCTGGCCGATGAACGGTTTGGCCGCGCAATCGCCCAGCACCTGGACCACGAGCGCGCCGGTATGCATGAATACATTCGCGAGATGCATGCCCACAGCCCCTACCGGACGCCAGGGACAACGTGATCTTTGACCTCGACGGCACACCCCCCGATATCGGGTTTCCTGATACCTCATTGGCCGAAACCGATCCCAACGGTCTGCTCGCGATCGGTGGCGACCTGAGCGGCGAACGTATTCTGGGCGCCTACCGTCGTGGCATATTCCCCTGGTACAGCCCCGGCCAACCGATCTTGTGGTGGAGTCCGGCACCTCGCATGGTGCTGTTCCCAGACGAGTTTCACTGTTCGCGCAGCCTACGACGTTCACTGCGTAATCGCGGCTACCAGATCAGTATCAACATGGCCTTCGAGGACGTGATTCGTGCCTGTGCCGAGCCACGCCGGCCGCACGAGGGCACCTGGCTGCTGCCCGAGATGATCGAGTCCTATGTCGCACTCAATCTTGCCGGGCACGCGCATTCCATCGAGGTCTGGCTGGACAACGATCTGGTCGGCGGCCTGTACGGGATCGCGATCGGCCAGACCTTTTTTGGTGAATCCATGTTCAGTCGCCGTACTGACGCGTCCAAGGTTGCCCTGAGCCGACTGACAGAGATCGCTCTGAGCCACCCTTTCCAACTGATCGACTGCCAGATCCATACCGAACATCTGGCAAGTCTGGGAGCGCGCGAGGTCGACCGCGAGACATTTCGACAGGCCCTGAACAGGGCCATCGCCCTGCCTGCGGCCGAACTCGGGAGGCAGCCAGCCCGGCCAGCGGCAGATATACGGTGGGCAGATTGATCAAGGCCAACCGTCATCTCCCGCTTTACCTGTCTGCGCCGCATGATTGCAGCTATCTGCCCGGCCGACAGAGCAGCACGCTGTTCGCAGACCCCGAGCAGACCATGGACATGGGAACCTACAGCGAACTGTTGCACTACGGCTTTCGGCGCAGCGGGAAAATGGTCTATACGCCGCGCTGCGAGAACTGCCGAGAATGCGTTTCCGTACGCGTTCCTGTAGCCGACTTCAGTCCGCGACGATCGCAACGGCGTGTCCTGCAGGCCAACGCGGATATCGAGATGCGCGAGCACCCCGCCGTGTTCAACCCACAGCACTATGCGCTTTACCAGCGCTACACAGCGGCGCGTCACGAAGACGGAGATATGGCAGACGCCTCAAGCGAGGACTATCTGGGATTCCTTTGCGCCCAATGGTGCGATACCCGGTTTTTCGAGTTTCACATCGGCGGCCGCCTGGTCGCGGTAGCGGTCACGGACATGCCCGCCGACGGTCTGTCTGCCGTGTACACCTTTTTCGACCCGGAACTGGCACCGCGCTCACTGGGCACCTTCGCCATTCTGCGCCAGATTGCCCATGCGCAGTTGCTGGGTCTGCCTTACCTCTATCTCGGCTACTGGATCCGGGACAGCCGGAAAATGGCCTACAAGGTGAATTTCCGGCCGATCGAGCTCTGGCGCGAGGGGCAATGGCGACGCCTCGGACGCTCGGATCCCCTACCAAGCTAACCGGCAGGTCGGGCTGCGCCCGACATTCATTTGGCAGGCACAGCCTGCCCTACGATACGAAACTTCGCCCTTTTCGCGCATGTTCCCAGCTTTTGCTATAATGTCGCGCCTCGCGAGTAACGCGTTTGAGGCGTTACCGTTAATCGGACTGGTATAAATGGCGAAAGAAGACGTAATCGAAATGGAAGGCACCGTGGTCGACACGCTGCCCAACACAATGTTTCGGGTCGAACTCGAAAATGGTCACGTGGTGACCGCACACATATCCGGCAAAATGCGCAAGCACTACATCCGTATCCTCACCGGCGACAAGGTAAAGGTTGAACTTACCCCTTACGACCTGAGCAAGGGCCGTATCGTCTACCGCGAGCGCTGATCAACTGCCTCACCGGTGTGGGTCGGCCCGCTCAGTGGACTGAAGCCCCCTCGATTTCGAACGACAGTTCACCGTCGCTGACCCCGACCATAACCTTTCCACCCTGCGCCAGACGCCCAAACAACAGCTCTTCCGCAAGCGGCTTCTTGATCTTTTCCTGGATGACGCGGGCCATTGGCCGCGCGCCCATCTGCGGGTCATAGCCCCGTTCTGCCAGCCAGTCGCGCACCTCCGGATTGACGCTCAGGTTCACGCGTTTCTCTTCGAGTTGCTGCTCGAGTTCGAACAGGAACTTGTCGACCACGCTGAGGATAGTGGTCTTGTCCAGCCCGTTGAATTGGATGATGGCATCCAGACGGTTACGGAACTCCGGCGTGAACAGCTTGCGAATGGCCGTCATGGCATCACTGCTGTGATCCTGCGCCGTAAAACCGATTGATGCACGCGACGCCTCGCTGGCGCCGGCATTGGTGGTCATCACGATGATTACGTTGCGGAAATCCGCCTTGCGACCGTTGTTGTCGGTCAAGGTGCCATGATCCATCACCTGCAACAGCAGGTTGAACACGTCCGGGTGCGCCTTCTCGACCTCGTCCAGCAACAACACCGAATGAGGATGCTTGTTGATCTCTTCGGTCAGCAGACCGCCCTGGTCGAACCCGACGTAGCCTGGCGGCGCGCCGATCAGGCGCGAAACGGTATGCCGCTCCATATACTCGGACATATCGAAACGGATGAGTTCGAGGCCGAGCACCCGCGCAAGCTGGCGCGTAACCTCGGTCTTGCCGACGCCAGTTGGGCCGGCAAAGAGAAAGCTGCCCACCGGTTTCTGGTCGGTGCCAAGCCCGGAGCGATTCATCTGGATCGACGAGGCCAGCGCCTCGATCGCCTCGTCCTGTCCGAACACGACCATCTGCAGATCACGCTTGAGGTTGCGCAGCGACTCGGTATCCGAAGCGGAAACCTTGCGCGGCGGAATACGCGCGATCTTGGCCACGACCATCTCGACGTCACCGACCGACACGCCTTTCTTGCGCTTCGATGCCGGAAGCAGCTGATTCGCCGCACCCGCCTCGTCGATGACGTCTATCGCCTTGTCCGGCATGTGCCTGTCGTTGATATGCTTGTCCGCCAGCTCGACCGCTGCACGCAGAGCCCTGGCCGAGTACTTCACGTTGTGATGCTCTTCGAAACGGGTCTTGAGCCCTTTCAGGATTTGTACCGTCTCTTCCACCGTTGGCTCGTTGATATCGATCTTCTGGAAACGGCGGGCCAGCGCGCGATCCTTTTCGAAGATGCCGCGGTACTCCTGGTAGGTGGTCGAACCGATGCAGCGCAGGTCACCTGAAGCCAACACGGGCTTGATGAGATTGGAGGCATCCATGACACCCCCGGAGGCCGCGCCGGCACCGATGATGGTATGGATCTCGTCGATGAACAGAATGGCCTCCGGCTGACGCTTGAGATCGGCCAACACGGCCTTCAGGCGCTTCTCAAAATCACCGCGGTATTTGGTCCCGGCCACCAGGCCACCCATGTCGAGCGCATACATGGTGCATCCTGCAAGAACATCCGGCACTTCACCGTCCACGATTTTTTTGGCCAGCCCCTCGGCGATCGCTGTCTTGCCGACCCCAGCCTCACCGACGAACAGCGGGTTGTTCTTGCGTCGCCGGCACAGGATCTGCACCGTGCGTTCCACCTCACTCTGCCGGCCAATCAAGGGATCAATTTTGCCCCTTCGCGCCTGATCGTTCAGATTGCTGGCATAGGTCTCTAACGCACTCTCCTGACCGGGTTCGCCGCCTCCAACCTCGCTTTCGCCACCATCGGCGCCCTGATCCGGCGATTCGTCACTCGACACCTTCGAGATGCCATGTGAGATGTAATTGACCACGTCGAGGCGCGTGATGTTCTGGCGATCGAGGAAATAAACAGCCTGGGATTCCTGTTCACTGAAGATCGCTATCAGGACATTGGCTCCGGTGACCTCCTTCTTCTCCGACGACTGGACGTGAAAGACCGCCCGCTGCAATACGCGCTGGAAACCCAGGGTGGGCTGTGTCTCGCGGCTGTCGTCGTCCATGATGAGCGGCGTGGTTTCTTCCAGAAAGCCATCGATGTCCTGACGCAGGATCTCGATATCGGCCCCGCAGGCGCGCAACACCTCCGCTGCCGCCGGATTGTCCAGCAGCGCCAGCAGCAGATGCTCGATGGTCATGAACTCGTGCTGCTTGGCCCGGGCGGCTTTGAACGCCTGGTTGAGGGTGAATTCCAACTCTTTGCTCAGCATATCTATCGTTTCCGGTAACGCCTCATCTTAGGTTTCTGATCCTCTGTTTAACGATGGGTTCCCTTAGGGCCTGTCCATATTACAAACACACCAGCGACGGCGGCCATCAAGCCTCTTCCAGGGTACACAACAAGGGGTGCTGGTTGGCGCGCGAATGATCATTCACCTGCATTACCTTGGTTTCCGCCACGTCTTTTGGAAAGACACCGCAGACACCCATCCCCCGCGTGTGCACATGGAGCATGACCTGAGTGGCCTTTTCGCGGTTCATGGCAAAAAACTGCTCAAGCACATGCACGACAAACTCCATGGGAGTGTAGTCATCGTTCAACAAAAGTACCTTGTACATCGGCGGGCGCTTGAGTTTCGGTCGCGCGCGTTCGACCGCAAGATCACCATCACCCTCGTCTTCTTCTCTGCCGCTGCTCATTTTCCGCCTAAGTCTAGTCCAACGCCGCTGCTGTTTTGGAGCTGCGATTTTAGCAGGCCAGGGAGTTCACTCCACCCGTCCTGAAACAGCGGTTTTATATCAGGCAGTCAGCGGCTGAATTAAAGTTTCCTTGCGTCGAGCGAATGCACAGCCGGGGTGCATTCGCATGCACCAAGGTTCTCTGGCAGATCTATTGTGAGGCACGAATGCTGCCAGTTTATACGCACAATTGACTTTACGAGTATTGGGTATCTATCTGTTTAATAAGTCTATTTAGTATTTGCTTATTGAGCGTTTTAATAAATAACATTAATGGCTGTTTGACCAATCATTTTGTATATATATACTCCAACTTGGTGCGCAAAATTCATTACCCTACCGATTTACCGCATTAACTGCGGTCGCGGGAAAAGAAGGAGCACCTTAGCTTGTACAGATAATTTTGGAGGAGTGCTTATGTCCACCGGTGTCGTAAAGTGGTTTAACAATGCCAAGGGCTACGGTTTCGTAACCCCGGATGACGGCGAGCAGGACGTTTTCGTCCATTTCTCGGCGATCGACATGGAGGGTTACAGAACATTGAAAGAAGGTCAGCGGGTCGAATTTGAGGTGGAACAGGGACCGAAGGGGCTGCATGCGCACAACCTGCATGCCGCTGCCCCCGCCTGACTGTAGTCGCTAGCGTCTGACGCAAGCACAAAAAGCCTGCCATTCGGCAGGCTTTTTATTTGCTGGCGGATATCGAAGTTACATATGGCCAATCATGGCATCACCGAACTCGGAACAGCTCAACAGGGTTGCACCATCCATCTGACGCTCGAAATCATAGGTGACCGTCTTCGAGCCGATCGCCTTCTCCATTGACTGGATAATAAGATCGGCGGCCTCGGTCCAACCCATGTGCCGCAGCATCATTTCTGCCGAAAGAATCAGCGAACCCGGGTTGACCTTGTCCTGGCCGGCATATTTGGGTGCGGTCCCGTGGGTGGCCTCGAACATCGCGACCGTATCCGAAAGGTTCGCTCCAGGCGCGATTCCGATGCCACCGACCTGGGCAGCCAGGGCATCCGACACATAGTCGCCGTTCAGGTTCAGCGTGGCAATTACGTCATACTCACGCGGCCGCAGCAGAATCTGCTGCAGAAACGCATCTGCGATTACATCCTTGATCACGATGTCCTTGCCGGTATTCGGATTCTTGAAGGTGCACCAGGGGCCGCCGTCAAGCTCGACTGCACCAAATTCCTCCTTGGCCAGTTCATAACCCCACTCTTTGAAAGCACCTTCGGTGAACTTCATGATGTTGCCCTTGTGCACCAGGGTGACCGACGCGCGGTCATTGTCGATCGCATACTGGATCGCCTTGCGCACCAATCGTTTGGTCCCGTCGCTGGAGACCGGCTTGACCCCGATGCCCGACGTCGCCGGGAAGCGGATCTTGGTGACGCCCATCTCGTTGATCAGAAAGTCGATCACCTTCTTCGCTTCTGCGCTCCCTGACTGCCACTCCACGCCGGCGTAGATGTCTTCCGAGTTCTCACGAAATATCACCATATCGGTGTATTCCGGGTGCAGGAGCGGACTGGGCGTGCCGTCGAAATAACGCACCGGGCGCAGACAGACGTAAAGGTCTAGCTCCTGGCGCAGGGTGACGTTTAGTGAGCGGATACCACCACCGACCGGCGTGGTGAGGGGCCCCTTGATAGACACCACGAAATCTTTCACTGCTTCGAATGACTCTTCCGGCAGCCAATCACCTTCACCGTAGATTCGGGTCGATTTCTCCCCGGCATAGATCTCCATCCAGGCAATCTGACGTTCGCCGCCATAGGCCTTTTGCACCGCGGCATCCACCACCTTCTTCATGACCGGGGTGATATCGACCCCAATGCCATCGCCCTCGATGAACGGGATAATCGGATTAACGGGAACGTTCAGCGAGTTGTCCGCGTTGACGGTGATTTTTTCGCCGTTCGCCGGCACCTGGATCTTGTCGAATGCCATAAGGTCTAACCATCCACTCTAGGTCTGTAGGAAACTGCGATTCTAGCACCCTGCAGCCACTTGCCACATTTCATGCAGAAATTGCCAGGGTTCAACGTGGCACCGACCGGGCTGCGGTGGTCTAGATGTTAGAATCAGCGGATGCCCTGGTCACCCTTCGTTACTGTCGCCGCCGTGATTCGTCAAGACGACCGGTATCTGGTCGTCGAAGAGCGGCCCGATGGTGCAGCGGTGATAAACCAGCCGGCCGGCCATCTCGAGTTCGGGGAGACCCTGCTCCAGGCGGTCGAGCGCGAAGTCCTCGAGGAGACCGGCCGTCGATTTACACCCACCGGCCTGGTCGGTATCTACCAATGGTCACTGTCGGGCACGGACCGCACCTACCTGCGGTTCTGTTTCTGTGGCGATGTCAGCGGCCCGATACCCGGTCGAAAGCTGGATCCGGACATCTTAGCCACCCACTGGATGACACACGACCAGATTGCCGGGGGCGAGCTCCCAGTGCGCAGCCCGCTGGTTCTGCGTTGCCTGAGCGATGCCAGTCACTCGCCGGCGATCGGCCTGGAGGTCCTGAATGCGCTTTCGTAGACCACTTTCGCTGCTATCGCTATTCATCGCGCAGCCCCTGACCGCTGGCCAGGCCTATGATGACCTGTACCGGCTGTATGATTACCCAAAGTCCCTCCATCGCAGCGCAGTACCCGTGTGTTTTCATCATGGCTGCGAGAGCGTTAAACGGGTCAGCCTGACGGACGAGCATTGGAGCCGGCTGATCCGGCATTTCACCCCGGCGGCCGAAAGTGCCGCGGATGAGCGCGAACAGATCCGTCAGGCCATCGCGGAAATGGAGCAGATCACCGGGGAGCTTGCAGGCACCTCCGGCGACATCGCTGGTGACCTGGCGAGCTTCGGCACCCTGGAGCCGCAGATGGATTGTATCGATGAGTCTTCGAATACGACCACTTACCTGACCCTGTTCGAACAAAGCCAGCTGTTGCGCTGGCATACGGTCGAGCCGCGCGCAACCCGTGGTTATCTGTTTGTCGGCGGCTGGCCGCACTACACGGCCCTTGTCCGTGACGAACAGACAGGCGATCAATGGGTGATCGATTCCTGGTTCCGCGATAACGGCGAACTTCCCGATGTCGTCAGTCTCGATATCTGGAAGGACGGCTGGAAGCCGGAAGGTTTCTGGTTCTGATGCCAGTGCAAAAGCCTCTCGGTCTGCAGTTGACCGCAACAGATATGACCGATGCCTCTGTCGGACGCGAACACCGCCATTGCGGAGTGCCGTCGTGAGTCAGGGCAAGGTCATCGTCGGCCTTTCCGGTGGCGTCGATTCCTCGGTTGCCGCACTGCGCCTGCTCGAGCAGGGTTGGGAGGTCGAAGGCCTGTTCATGAAGAACTGGGAGGAAGACGATGACGAGGCCTATTGCAACGCCACCCAGGACCTGGCGGATGCGGCGGCCGTTGCTGATCTACTCGAGATAAAGCTTCATACGGTCAACTTCGCGACAGAGTATTGGGACCGCGTCTTCGCCTATTTCCTCGAGGAATATCGTGCCGGGCGCACCCCCAACCCCGATGTCCTGTGTAATCGCGAGATCAAATTCAAGGCGTTTCTCGAACACGCGCTGGGTCTGGGTGCTGACAGGATTGCCACCGGACACTACGCCGGTGTTCAGTGCACGGCCAACGGTTGCGAGATGCTTCGGGCCCGCGACAACAAGAAGGATCAGACCTACTTTCTGTATATGCTCGACCAGAACGCGCTCCGTCACAGCCTGTTCCCACTGTCTGACCTGGAGAAGTCCGAGGTGCGCGGGCTTGCCAGCGCAGCCGGTTTCCCGAACGACAAGAAAAAAGACAGCACGGGCATCTGTTTCATCGGCGAACGTCGGTTTCGGGATTTTCTTTCGCGCTTTCTGCCGGCGAATCCGGGAGAGATCCATAACACCGCGGGCGAGGTGATCGGCCGCCACCAGGGTCTGATGTACTACACACTCGGGCAACGCCAGGGACTCGGCATTGGCGGCGTGACTGATGCACCGGATGAGCCCTGGTACGTGGTTGCCAAGGACCTCGGCTACAATACGCTGACCGTGGCGCAGGGGCACGACAATCCCCTGCTTTACCGTGACCGGCTTACGGCGCAGCAGACGCACTGGATCAGCGGCCATCCGCCGTCACAAGGGCTGGGCTGCATGGCCCGGTGCCGCCACCGTCAAGCTCTGCAGGCTTGCACAGTTACCCATGACGGCAACCGGATACTGGTGGAATTTGACCAGCCCCAACGCGCCCTCACGCCGGGCCAGTCCGTCGTCCTATACGACGACACCATATGCCTGGGTGGCGGCATCATCGACTGACGCAAATGACCGAATATTCAGCAACAGACCGGGTGATTGCACTGGGCGGAATCTTCCAGGCCGCACGTCTTGCGCGCGATATTGCGCGCACGGGCGTGTGTGACGCCGGGGCCTTCGAAGCAAGCCGAGAATCGCTGTTCGAATTTGAACCGGATTCGGTGGCAGCGGTTTTTGGTGGCAGGCAGGGCGTCAGGTACGGGCTACGTACCCTGTACACACAACTTGAGAAACCCCAACAACGCGATCTGGAGATCGCCCGCTACGTGATCTCGCTACTGAATCTGGCTGACCGTCTCCGCGCGAGTTCGGACAGTATGCGAAACCTGTACGACGAGCTCTCGGCGCTTGCCCGCAAACGTGATCAATTCGAGCTCGGCGATTCAACTCAGCATGAACAGCTCGCAAAGATCTATCAGGATGGGATCAGCGTGCTGGGCCCCAGAATCATGATTCGTGGCGAACCTCTGCATTTGCAGAACCCGGACAATGCGACCCGCATCCGTGTTGCCCTGCTTGCCGGCATCCGCGCCGCAGTTCTCTGGCGCCAGGCCGGGGGCAAGAAATGGCAACTTTTGCTGCGCCGGCGGACGATTGCCGCCTCGGCACGTGATCTGGTCGATGGTTTCGACGACTGATCAGGCTTGCATATTGCCCCGTTGGATGATTGACTTCCGCGCACAATTTTCACGAAGTGCCGGAGAAGTTACATGAACGTCTATAAAATCGCCCTTCTGAGTCTGCCGCTGGTGCTGGGTGCCTGCAGCGAGTCAGGTACTGAGAGCACCGCAGAGGCAAACAAGGAGAGTGCCCTGAAGGAACAGGCTAAGGTCTGGACCGAGGAAACCAAGAAGCTCGGGGACACCGCGTGGGATTCGACCAAGGAAGCCGCCAGCAGTGCCGCGGACAAGAGCAAGGAGATGTACGAGTCGGCCAAGGAAAGCACTGCCGAGGCGATGGATGCGACCAAGGAAAAGACCGCTGAGATGTATGAATCGGCCAAGGAAAGCACCGCCGAGGCAATGGAAGCGACCAAGGAGAAGTCCGCTGAGATGTACGAGGCCGCCAAGGAAAAGGGCGGTGAAATGATCGATACGAGCAAGGAAAAGGCCGCAGACGTCTACGAGACCGCCACCGAAAAGGTCGAAAGCATGTCCGCAGCGACCACTGACGAGGGCGGCACCGAGGTCCTCGGGGATGCCAACAACAACCCGGCCCCCGGCGACGTCCCGGCGATGGAAAACCCTGGCGATGCGTCCGCAACGGCGACCGACGAGGGCGGCAGCGAGGTGCTCGGGGATGCCAACGACAATCCGGCCCCCGGCGACGCCCCGGCAAAAGCCGGCGAGTGACGGCAGCGCGCGCATGAGACCAAAAGCCCGGCCCCGCCGGGCTTTTTTTATCCCTGAGCCAACCCGGATGGTCGCGCGCACGCCCTCAGTCCGTATAATTATGCGTCTGAATTTCCCCCGGAGTGCGCTTTCCCATGGATCTCAACAGCCTGACGGCGATTTCGCCCATCGACGGCCGCTACGGTAGCAAGACCGCCGATCTCCGCCCTGTGTTCAGCGAATATGGCCTTATCCGTCAGCGCGTGACCGTGGAGGTCCGCTGGCTGCAGTCGCTCGCGGCCCACCCGGCCATCGTGGAGGTCCCGCCCTTCAGCCAGGCGAGTCAGGATCAGCTGGAACAGATCGTTACCGGGTTTTCCGAGGCCGATGCACAGCGTGTCAAGGAGATCGAACGCACCACCAATCATGACGTCAAGGCCGTCGAGTATCTGCTCAAGGAAAAGATCAGCGACAACAGCGAACTGGAGAAGGTCAGCGAGTTTGTTCACTTTGCCTGCACCTCCGAGGACGTCAACAACCTGTCCCACGCACTGATGCTGCGCGAAGGGCGGGACAGCGTCCTGCTGCCATTGGCCGATCGCGTCATCGAGGCGATCCGCACCCTTGCCCACGACTACGCCGAGCAACCCATGCTTTCGCGCACCCATGGTCAGCCGGCGTCACCCACCACCCTGGGCAAGGAGATGGCCAATGTCGTCGCCCGCCTGCGGAGACAGCGAAAGCAGATCGCAGACGTCGAGCTGCTGGGCAAGATCAACGGCGCCGTCGGCAACTACAACGCCCATCTGTCCGCGTATCCCGACGTCGACTGGGCCTTGCACGCGCGGAAGTTCGTTGAATCGCTCGGCATCGCCTGGAACCCGTATACGATCCAGATCGAACCGCACGACTACATGGCAGAGCTGTTCGATGCGGTCGGGCGTTTCAACACGATCGTGATCGATTTCTGCCGCGACATCTGGAGCTATATCTCGATCGGCTACTTCAAGCAGAAGACCGTCGCCGGCGAGGTCGGCTCGTCGACCATGCCGCACAAGGTCAACCCGATCGACTTCGAGAACGCCGAGGGCAACCTCGGTATCGCCAACGCGTTGTTTGGTCACCTGGCACTCAAACTGCCGGTATCGCGCTGGCAACGCGACCTGACCGATTCGACCGTGCTGCGCAACATGGGCGTGGGCTTCGCCTATTCGACGATTGCGTGGCAGTCAGCCCTGCGCGGCATCGGCAAGCTCGAGGTCAATACCGCCCGTCTGGATGCCGACCTCGATGCAAACTGGGAGGTTCTGGCAGAACCGATCCAGACGGTGATGCGTCGTTACGGGATCGAACAGCCGTACGAAAAACTGAAGGCGCTGACCCGTGGTCAACGTATCGATCAGGCCGGCATGCAGGTCTTCATAGACAGCCTGGATCTCCCGGAACCCGTCAAGGCCGAACTCAGGGTGCTGACGCCGGGCAGTTATATCGGCAATGCGGCACAGCAGGCGCGGGATATCTGAAACACCGAAAGCGCGGACAAACCGCCGCCGCGTTCGTCGCCCAGAAACTCCAAGCAGTGAGTCCATGTTCGTCGGGGGCCGGACGAAGCCGCATCTGTTCTCCGGGTCCAATGTCGCAAACGCCGGGCACAAAAAAGCCGCACCCGAAGGTGCGGCTTTTCATTTTCTACCAGCTTCGACTACTTCGTGTGGAGTTCCACACGACGGTTCATCGAACGGCCTTCGCGAGTCGAGTTATCCGCAGCAGGGGAGCTCTCGCCCATACCCTTGACGGTAATCCTCGAGGCACTGACGCCCTTGCCGGCCAGGTAATCAGCGGCTGCCTGAGCCCGACGCTCGGACAGGCCCTGGTTATAGTCCTCAGGACCGGTGCTGTCGGTATGCCCGACGATCTCCAGCATCTCATTACCCTTGGAGGCATTGATCTGGTTAGCCGCATTGTCCAGCTCAGACATCATGGCAGGCTTCAGGACGGCGCTGTCGAAATCAAAGTGATCCGCAGTCGTTTTGATCGTCATGTCAGCCATGATCTCACAGCCTTTCGGATCGACCTTGGCACCTTTCGGGGTTCCCGGGCAGTTGTCTTTGTAATCCGGTACGCCGTCGCCGTCACTGTCCAGCGGACAGCCGTTTGCGTCTACCGGCGCGCCTTTAGGGGTGTTCGGGCAGCGGTCGCGGCTATCCGGCACGCCGTCGCCATCGCTATCCATCTCGTCCTTGACACAAGGCTTCGCGTCAGGCGATCCACCTACACCCTGCCAGCATTCGCCGTAGTTGGTCGTTACGCCGCCGGCCTTGCCGGTCCAGTACATATCACCACCGTGAGCGGCAGCCTGAACTACGCCAGCAGACAGCCCGATTACCAGACCGACCGGTGCCAGCATCACAGCAATCTTGTTTTTACCCGCACTTTGAAACATGGAATTCCTCCCCAACGTGTCGAAAAATTATTTTCGCGGAAATTTGTTAATTTAGAGAATCAGCCAGCGCCTGTTAGCAGTGCGAACGATGGATTACTGACTCCAACAGGCGCATTAAACCAGCTATTGGCCGAACTGCAAGCCTAAATGCCGAATTTTTTCGATTTTAGCGCGGCATCTTGCGTTATTAAAGTTTATTCGGGGGTCCAGCTCGCACGTGATTGTTAGAATTCGCGGTTTTCCGCAAGGAGGCGCGCCATTGGATCAGCATAGACTGCTAAACGGCGCTTTGCTTATTGTAGGCGCCGAATTGATGTTCGCTTTCATGGGCGCAAACAACCGCCGTTGCGGTCAACGCGGGTTAGAATCGGGACTTTGTGACCAAAGCCTCAACTCGGCTCCCCTCATGCAACTAGTCTGTTTAGTCACGTGTCGGACATTCGCTTTCCCATATCTCCGAAATGCGGACGCCGCGGCTCGTAACTCCCGTCCGGGCTGCCTCTACTGTGCGAGGCAGCCCGTTTTTTCCGATTGCGGCTGTTTCTCGTGAGTGAATCCCGCAACTTGAGCTTCCCGACAGGTATCGACGCAGAGATATTCCTGCACGAATATTGGCAAACGCGGCCGCTGCTGATGCGTGCCGCCCTGCCTGCAGACAGCTTCGAACTGACCGCAGAAGAACTTGCCGGGCTCGCCTGTGAACCGGAGTTCGAATCACGCCTGATCATCGAACATCGAGACGGAAGCCACGAACTTCGTCATGGCCCCTTTGCTGATGCCGATTTCGCCAGGCTGCCGCAAACGCACTGGACCCTGCTGGTCCAGGACATTGACAAGTTTCTGCCGGAAGTCGCGAAACTCATAGACAGCTTCGATTTCGTTCCCGGGTGGCGCATCGACGACATCATGGTCAGTTTTGCCACTGATCAGGGTGGCGTAGGTCCGCACACCGACGCCTACGACGTGTTCCTGATGCAGGCAGCGGGCAGGCGACGCTGGCGCATCAGCGAAAGGCAATATACGGACGCAGACCTTCTCCCAGACCTTGAACAACGCATCCTGTCGCGCTTCGACACCGACCAGGAGTGGGTTCTCGAACCCGGGGACATCCTGTATCTGCCTCCCGGCGTCGCTCACTGGGGTACCGCTGAGGGCGACTGCATGACCTACTCGCTGGGTTTTCGCGCCCCCAGCCAACAGGAGCTGGCCTCCGATTGGTTTCAGCATCTCGTTTCGATCAGCGATCAAAAACGCCTTACCGATCCGACTGATCTGCGCAGCGACAGTCTCGCCGAACTGACTTCAGGCGTCCGTGACCAGGCGGCGCGCTTGCTCAAGTCGCTGCCGACGACAGCTTCGGACGACTTTCAATGCTGGCTAGGGCGGTATCTGACTGATCCGAAGCCACAATTTCATATCGTCCCGCCGGAACACACATGGAGCGTCGACGATCTTGCCGACTGGCTGGCAAGGCAGGCCGGCGGACTCAGTCGGCATCCTTTTGCCCGGCTGGCCTGGGCCCAAGCGCCTGAAGACAGGGTGATCTTTTTCTACCAGGGTGAAAGCCTGTCCCAACCGCAAGACCTGCTCGGGACAATCCGGCTCATTGCCGAAAATCGCCGAATCAACTGCAGCAGAATCGCTGAAGTGCTCGGCACCACGCCGGCGGCCGCCGAACTGCTGCTGCAACTCATCAATGAAGGCATCCTCGAGCCTGTTGGGGACCTTTTGTGAATGCGACCATCGCGGTGGTCGACTGGAGCCGCCATCGGAAAGACCTTCTCGCGATCCGCTACACGGTTTTTGTCGGCGAGCAGGGCGTACCGATCGAACTCGAACACGACGAACACGATCAGAGGGCCCTGCATCTTCTCGTCAAGGACCCCAACGGCCAGCCGATTGGCACGGCCCGCATGCTGCCCGAGGGGCATGTCGGTCGCATGGCAGTATTGCCTGCCTGGCGTAAGCAGGGGATTGGCAGTGCCATGCTGCGGGAGTTGATTCGCATCGCCGGTGAGAATGACATCGACAAACTTTTTCTGAACGCGCAATGCGAAGCAGAAGCCTTTTACCGACGGCTCGGTTTCTCTGCCGAGGGCGGAATTTTCGTCGATGCCGGGATTGACCATCGACGCATGAGCATGCAACTTGACTAAACTTGAGATGGTACCCAGCAGGAAAAAAGCATGAGATATCTGATCGCAATTTCGCTCCTGATCCTCTGCGGCATCACATTCGCTGCAAACAGTCAGGTGGTCACCATTCAGATCAAGAGCCGGCCCGCCGCATCCATGGTGGATGCAGTACGCCCAATTCTGGGTCAGGATGGAAGCGTTTCTGCCTTTCACGACAAACTGATCGTGAAAGGGACCCCCGAACAGATTACCGCCGTGCGCGCCATGCTCCGGCAGATCGATCGTCCTGCGCGACGTCTGATCATAGAGGTCCGCCAGGCGGGTCAGCTATCGCAATCGTCGCGTGACTTCGGTTACGGCGTGAGTACCGGCGATGTAAGGATCGGCCGGGTGCCACCCGGTAGCGATGCCCAGGTGCGCTATCAGGACATCCGGACGCGTGGAAGTGGCGACAGCCTGCAACGCGTGCAGGCCCTGGATGGCAGACCGGCCCTGATCCGGGCGGGACAATCCGTGCCTGTCTACCAGGCACAGCAATACGTCGGCCCATGGGGCGTCTCTCAGGGATACGAGGTTCAGTACCGGGACGCGACCAGCGGTTTCTACGCCCTGCCCCGCGTTCACGGCAATCAGGTGACCGTGGAGATCTACCAACAGAGTGAACGCCCGGTGGACAGCGGGCGCTTCAATATCCAGCAGGCCTCCAGCATGCTGCGCGGCAACCTGGGACAATGGATGACGCTGGGTTCGGTGGGCGGGGAATCGGGCGACAGTCGTAATCAGATCGGGCGCCATTACCAGACCCATCGTGCCCAGGACATGCAGCTCGAACTTCGGGTCGTTCCGGTCGACTGAATCCCCCGTCTAACGTCCGCCTTCAAGCAATATGGAGGTTAAGGATTCTCCGTCATCGAGCCGGGGCGTCTGCGCCCCAGCCCTCCAGCAGTTGCACCCGATTGGCCTCGAGCCACTGTATTGCCATGATGACACTGGTCGAATTCAGTCGCCGAAAAAGCTCGCCGACCGCCTCGTCTCTGGATAGGGTCACCACACGCATCTCTTCGCCCTCGTGATCCAGACCGTAGATACCGCCGGCATCGCCCGCATCGACCCAGCCGCAGTAGAGGTTGATACGCTCCACCGACATGCCCGGGCTGACGAAGAACTCACCGATATGCGTCAGTGCCCTGAGCACACAGCCGGTTTCCTCGACCACCTCTCGTCGCGCAACCTGTTCAGGCAACTCGTGGTCACGATCACAGAAACCCGAGACAGTCTCCAGGCTCCAGGGGGGGTCGACCGCACCCATCAAGCCGATCCTGAACTGCTCTACCAGGACGAGGCGGTCCAGCATGGGGTCATAAAGCAGTACCGAAACGGCCGCCAGCCGCTCGATGCGCTCACGCATCATCGCGTCGCACCAGCCACCGCGAAAACTGCTGTGTCGCAGCCGGTACCGGTTCATTTTGAAGAAACCATCCAATATGGTTTCATTGTTGAGCAGTTCGAACTTGAGCGTCATATCGATCCCATAAAAAAAGCCCGCTCTTTCGAGCGGGCTTTATTATGCCTCAGCGGCCTGAACGTCTCAGTTGAGCGACTGATAGTAGTCGATCAGGATCTGAGCCACTTCGGGTCGCGAGAATTCCTTCGGCGGCGCCTCACCGTTGCCGAGCATCTCGCGGACCTTGGTGCCGGACAGCAGGATAAAGTCTTCCTTGGTGTGGTCAGGTGCCTCGCGCATCATGACCACCTTGTCGAGCTTCTTCGACCATGCCGTGTGGTCGGCCTTGAAGATCTCGATATCGAGCGCTCCTGCCGGGACCTCTTCATCGAAAATGGTCTGCGCATCGAAAGCGCCGTAATAATCGCCGACACCAGCATGGTCACGGCCGATGATGAAATGGGATGCACCCATGTTCTGGCGGAAGTAGGCATGCAACACGGCCTCGCGCGGGCCGGCATAGAGCATGTCGAAACCGTAACCGGTGACCATGGCGCTGTTCGGCGGGAAGTAAAGTTCGACCATCTTGCGGATGGCAGCATCGCGCACCGGCGCAGGTATGTCACCCGGCTTCAGCTTGCCCAGCAGCATATGGATCACCAGGCCATCGCAGCCGAGGCGATCCATGGCCATGTGACACAGCTCTTCGTGCGCCAGGTGCATCGGGTTACGGGTCTGAAAGGCCACGACCTTTTTCCAGCCGCGCTCTGCAATCTCATTGCGGATCTCGACCGCGGTACGGAAGGTATCCGGGAAATCGCTGATGAAGTAGGAGAAATTCAGCACCTGGATCGGACCGGACACAGCAACCCGACCCTGTGAGTTGAAAGCCGCCACACCCGGATGTTCCGAATCGGCCGTGCGATAGACCTTGTCGGTCATCACCGCCATCTGCTGGTCGGAGACGGTTTCGATCGCCTCGATATCCATCACCGCCAGGACCGGATTACCCTCGACGTTGGGATCGCGCAGTGCGATGCGCTTCGCATCGCCGAAGGCATCGGTATTTTCCAGCAGGCACAATACCGGCACCGGGAAGAAAGAGCCGTCGCTCAGGGTCATTTTCTCGGCCGCGCCCATGGCGTCAGCAACGTTCATGAAGCCCTTGAGGGGATTGAAGTACCCGGCGCCCATCATCACGGCATTGCCGGCGGCCTGCGAACTGATCACCACGGAGGGCAGACTCTCGGCCTCATGGGTCAGGGCGTGGTGTTGATCCGGATCGTATACGAACAGCGGATTCAGGGTGTCGGAACCGACAGGCTTGATCATGCGGGAGCCTCCTGGGGTCATTGCACGGACGTCTTCGGCGGCATGCCTGAGACGATTGTTTTCACTCGAAATCTGCGAGCCAAACTGCTGTTTTAGTTAACAACTGACTGACAATATTCCGATAACCTTATAAATCGGGATGTAAAGCTATCAAACCTGGACACCCTGCGCGCCATGGTTCTTTTTATGCCGTGCTAAAAAAGGGGATCCGCCGGGTCGTGCGAACATGACGTCGGCAATGATCTTTCGCGGCGATACTCAGCCCTCCGCCAGCGCTGCTGAAACCTCGGCGTTAATCGCCTCAAGACTCGCCAGGGGGTCGCTGGCGGCCGTGATCGGACGGCCGACGACGAGATAGCTCGCGCCGGCACGAATCGCCTCTCCCGGCGTCATGATGCGTTTCTGGTCATCGGCAGCAGCGCCCGCCGGCCTCACACCAGGAGTAACCAGCCTGAAGTCGCCGCTGTGCTCGCTGCGCAAGGGCGCCACCTCCAGCGGCGAACAGACTACACCGTCCAGCCCACATTCTTCAGCCAGCGCGGCCAGGCGCAGCACATTATCGGCCGGTGTTCCCGGATACCCGATCTCACTGATGTCCTCCTGGCCGAGGCTGGTCAGAATGGTGACCGCGATCAGCAGGGGTCTTTCATCTCCTGAGACGGCCAGGCGCTCGGCCGCCGCGGTCATCATCTTGCGGCCGCCCGAGGCATGGACGTTCATCATCCAGACCCCCATATCGGCGGCCGCCGCGCAGGCCGCCGCCACGGTGTTGGGAATATCGTGATACTTGAGATCGAGGAAGACCTGAAACCCCTCTTCGGCCACCTCTTCGACGAATGTCGGACCGGCCCGCGTGAACATCTCCTTGCCGATCTTCACCCGGCACTGCGCCGGATCTATCTGGGCCAAAAGATCGAACGCCGGCCCCGTGGCGGGGAAATCAAGTGCGACAATAATTCTGGGATCGTCTGGAGTCATGTGCATGTCACTGTTCTTTGTCGGCTCCATTGCCGACTTTACGTTTGATGGTGCTCCAGCGTCGACAACTGGGACATTGCCAGTAAAGCGTCTTGGCCTCGAAACCACAGTGACCACACTGGTAAAACGGTTTGTCGTCGAGCAGGCGTTGAATATGCGGGCGCAGACTGTCGAGAAATCGTACCGACTGACTCTTGGGCAGGCCTGCATTCAGCTCTATGCTGCGCAGCAACAGGCTGAGACTTGGCGCCTTGGCAAGCTGCTCGGCAAGGTAGCTGGCCGCCGCTTTTTCACCTTCGCGCTCCTTGATCAGATCCGCCAGGGGTGAAACCGCTGCCCCACCGGGGTGGGCGGCGGCCGTATCGGAGAGAAAGCCGCGCAGGCCCTCGAGGTCGCCAAGCTGACGATAGTTGGCGACGATGTCCGGCAGCACCTCAGGTAGATAGTCGGCATCCCGTTCAGCGGTCTCACGCAATATGCGTACCGCCGCACGATAGTCACCCTGATCTGCAGCAAACTGCGCCTGCAGATGATTTGCACGCACACATCCACGATGGCTGTTCAACGCTTTTTTCAAATGCGCAGAGGCATCAGAGCCTCTCCCCTGCGCCTTGGCCTCAAGTGCGAGCTCGCAATGATAATGCGACTTCTGCAGGCCCATTTTCTCGCCGGTCAGCGCCTCGAGCTGATCGACCACCTCGAGGCAGGCCTGCCAGTCGCGCTCTTTCTCATAGATAAGCAGCAGGTGGTTGAGCGCCGGGCGCACATGCAGCTTGGTCTCCTTGAGCTCGCGGAAAAGATTCTCGGCACGATCGAACAAACCGGCACGCATGTAGTCCTGACCCAGTTCAAGCAGGGCCTGCGCCCGCTGCTCGCGCGTAAGTGCCGGCCGGGCGATCAGGTTCTGATGGATACGGATTGCTCGCTCCACCTCACCCCGGCGGCGAAACAGATTGCCCAGCGCAAGATGGGTTTCGACCGTGTCGCTGTCGACCTCCAGCATCTCGACAAAGGCATCGATCGCCTTGTCCGGCTCCTCATTCAGCAGATGATTGAGTCCGCGAAAATAGACCGGGCCGGTCTCGCCCACGCATTGCTTCTCCTGCTTGCGCGCGCTGCTTCGCGCGGCCAGCCAACCGGAGGCCGCCGCCAGGGGCAACAGCAGAAGGAGAAGTTCCTGCACCCTCTCAACGCCCTTTTATGGGCAGCGTTCGCAGGTTTTTGACCTCTTCATTGACCAGACGCGTCTTGCGTTTGAGGTCTGCATTCTCTTTCTTGACCCGCATGAAATAGACCATGCCGGCAAGCGCACCGAGCAGGATGCCGCAGCCAAGCGCGAGCAACAGCAGCAGGGAAAGCGGCATCTCCGGCGTGATGAAATAGAGATCCACAACCACTGGTGCATCATTGATGATGGCAAAGCTGGCACCCACGATCATGAATACCACCAGGAAAAGCAGCTTGATGACGACCAACGTGATTCCCCCCAAATGCAGTCGAAACAGGTCATGCAGCGGTGGCCCATCATAGCAAGGAAAGGGATTGATGAGTGTTGAACCCGACAGCCTCCGGTGGCAGCCGTCGCTTGGTGCAACAGTCGTCTCAGGCGAACAGGTCCACCAGGCTGTCAGCAGCGCCTAGCAGGGGTGTCGTTTTGGAATCGCTCATGTCCTCTTGCGCCCCATCGCCCCACAGGCCGTGCTGGTGTGCAGAGTCGGCAGACGCGTCATCGGCGCCGCCCTCCCGTTGCGCCCCGGGGTCGCTGACATCCGCGCGCACCAGCTGCAGAGACTGCTGATCGAACATCTCGCGCAATCTTGGCAGCGCCGCCTCCAGAGCCTCGCGCACGGCTGCATGCTGGGCCAGAAAGGAGACACTGGTCTGATCCTGGTGCACGCTGACGCGTACTTCGAGCGGACCCAGATGCGGTGGATTGAGCTGCAACCTGGCAAACTGCTGGTCACCCTGGACCATCCACATAAGGCGGTCTGCAATTGCACCGCTCCAGCCCTTGCCCCCGACCTGCTGCGGAACCCCCATGTCCAGCAGGCTCGCGGCCAGCTGTGGGGACAGAGTGCTGCCGACCGGATTCTGGCCAGATACCGGCATCATCGGCGCCATGGATGAAGATATAGCTTCGCTGAGCCCGGTGAGACTGATGCCAACGCTGCCTGACCGAAGGTCTCCGGCCAGTTTTGCCAGGCCGCTTTCGGTTGCAGAACGCTGCAGTGTCTGGTCAAACTGCAACTGCTCCTGCAGAGCCGACACCCCGTCCTCGAAAAGATTGTCGAACAGCCCGCCGGCACCATCGTAGCCGGCTTCGGCGAGGAGCGATTTTGCCGCCTGCGGCAACGACATGCCGCCGGCCAGCAGTTCTTCCAGCTGCTGGAGCATCTGCGGAGACATCTGCATCAGCATTGCCTGCAACTCGCCGGAGAATCCCGGCATCAAGCCCTCCAGGCCCTGCGGCGAGCCATCCAGGACGTTCCCGCCGCGCGGCATCTGGCCCGGATCCCTTCGAAAGGCCCGGAACCCCCGAGCCAAGCAATGGCATTTGAAACATGGTCATCTTCCTGATCGTTTCTCGTTCAGCGAGAATAAAGCAGGTTTGATGCCAATCCGGATTACCCGGCACGGCATGCCTTTGCTGTACCCCTGAGTTGGGTTAGCCTGCGACGGGACAACAATGCTTCAGAGACAGAAACAGATGAGCGAATTCGATCAGACCGTGATCGTTATCACCGGTGCCGCCGGGAACCTCGGCCGAGCGGTCGCGCAGGCCTTTGCAGTCCGCGGCGCCCACCTTGCACTGCTCGACCTGAACGCCGAGGGCATCGAAAAAACGATCGAGGACTGCAAGGGTCAGGCCTCGGCTCAAGGGTTCGCCTGCAATCTCGTCGATCGGCTGTCGGTGGAGAGCGCGATAGAACAGGTGTTGCAGAGCTTTGGCCGGATCGACGTGCTGGCGAATATTGCCGGCGGTTTCACCATGGGCCCGCTGATTCAGGACACCGAGGACCGTGATTGGGATTTCATGATGAACCTGAACGCGCGCTCCGTGCTCAATACCTGCCGACCTGTAATCCCGGCGATGCTCGAAAATGAGGGCGGTGGGCGGATCATCAATGTCTCCGCACGTGCAGCAGTCCAGGGCAAGGGTCGCATGGGCCCCTACTGCGCCTCGAAGGCAGCGGTACTCACCCTGACCGAATCTCTGGCCGCGGAAAACCGGATGGACAACATCAATGTCAACTGCATCCTGCCGGGGACCATCGACACGCCACAGAACCGCCAAGCCATGCCCGAGGCGGAATTCAGCCACTGGGTGCCACCACAGGCGCTCGCCGATGTCGTGCGTGTTTCTGGCATCCGACGCCGCGCGCTGCGTGACCGGTGCGGCGATACCGGTTTACGGCCAGAGCTGATAGCCAAGCCTGGCGGCAGCGTGAAGAGAAAAACCGTCCGGATCGCGTGTGACGGCCCCACCGCACACAAGCTCGCCAGGGCCATACGCGCGTATACCGATGCCGCCTATCCCGAGGGCGGGTCCGAGTGCGCGCAGGTCGCGCGTTCGGCCCTGCTGGATACCGCCTCAAGCTGCGACGCACATGAGTTCGGTGATCTCCTGATGCGCAGACGCCAGCTGGCGCTGCTGCGGGCTTGCGTTCGCTGGTATTTCAGCGAAGAAGGCCCGGGCGATGTAGAATCGGGCCCGCAGCTGGTAGCACTCCTGGCCGCACACAACAAGAGCACCACCTGAAGGTACCTGTATTTAGGGACATGACTCCCCGGGTTTATCCACGAGATCCGGGGTTACTCAACCGCCCCTCAGGGCACTCTGAAGTTATAGGGAATGCAAGATAATGTTTGAAGAGTTCAAGAAATTTGCCATGCGTGGCAACGTGGTCGACATGGCCGTCGGTATCATCATCGGTGGCGCATTCGGCACCATCGTCAAGAGTCTGGTCAGTGACGTCATCATGCCGCCGGTCGGCCTGCTGCTCGGTGGCGTAGATTTCGCAGATGTTTTCATCACCCTGAAAGAGGGTGCGACGGCCGGACCTTATGCCACGGTGGCTGCTGCAAAAGAGGCCGGTGCCGTCACCCTGAATGCGGGGCTGTTCATCAACAGCATGATCAGCTTCCTGATCGTCGCCTTTGCTGTCTTCCTGCTGATCAAGGGCATGAATTCGCTGCAGAAGAAGGAAGAGGAACCGCCGGCAGAGCCTACCGAAAAGGATTGCCCGCACTGCTTCACGGCGATTCCGATCAAGGCAACACGCTGCCCGCACTGCACCAGCGAGCTCAGCAAATAAGAGGTATGCGTTTGAAGGCGGCCGATGGCCGCCTTTTTCGCCGCCGCCAATCAGCGCCTAAAGCACGCCCGGATCCACCCGTTGCCAGCGGCTGCTGAGAATGCGCCACTCGCCCTCCTCCTCGACCAACACAAGCTCGAATCGATACAGATCTGCCTTGACTGATATCAGGGCCTCTACCGACTCAACCGGGATGCCGGTCATCGCAACGAAGACAACGGCTGTCGCCGAATCCTGCTGCGGCGTCAGCTCAACCGTCTTGGTCAGGGTAAACAGATGGATGTCGCGGTGGCGTTGGGTAATCCCGAACAAGGTGCGACTGGCGGCTTGCCTGCTGGTATGTCGAGGGTCCGTATAGTCGGCATGCAGGAAACTGACTGCCTCGCGCACCGAACCGGCCTCGACCGACTGCTCCATGGCATCGATCAGCGCGCGCACCCGGTCTTCGGCGGATAACTGATCCCCGCTGCAGGCCGCGAGCGTCAGGCAAAGGACCAGCAAAGCGGCGCGCGAAAGCGACTCAACGCAGGCCAAGAACATCCTGCATATCAAACAGGCCCTTGTCCTGCTGCATCAGCCATCCGGCAGCGCGAGCTGCACCTTTGGCAAATGTCATGCGACTCGAGGCCTTGTGTGTAATCTCGACCCGTTCACCCTCGGTCGCAAACCAGACCGTATGTTCACCCACCACGTCACCGGCACGGATGGTCTCGAATCCGATCGTGTTGGCATCACGCGCACCTGTCTGACCCTCGCGACCATATACCGCAACCTCTTTGAGATCGCGTCCCAGCGTGTTCGCCACCACCTCGCCCATGCGTAACGCGGTTCCGGAGGGTGCGTCCACCTTGTGCCGGTGGTGTGCCTCGATGATCTCGATGTCCGCTTCATCACCCATCACCCGTGCCGCCAGTTCCAGCAGGCGAAAACACAGGTTGACCCCGACGCTCATATTCGGAGCGAACACGATGCCGATCTCTGCCGCGGCGGCCTCGATGGCGGCCTTCTGACCGTCGTCCAGGCCGGTGGTCCCGATCACCATCGCCTTGCCATGCTTGCGGCAGACATCCAGGTGCACCATGCTCGCGGCCGGACCGGTGAAGTCGATCACCACGTCGAAATCATCCACCACCTTCGTCAGGCTGTGTGATATCAAAACGCCCAGTTTGCCGACGCCGGCCAACTCGCCCGCATCCACACCCACCAGTGTCGAATCCGGAAGCTCGGTGGCCGCCGTCAATTGCATACCCTCGGTCGCCGTCACAGCGCCGATCAAGGTCTTCCCCATGCGCCCCGCAGCGCCCACCACAGCCACTCGAATCATTGTCGGTCCCGTTTCCTTTGCGTTTTCGGTCGTTTTTCTGTGAATCCGCGATGGTAACACCGTGACAGCGGTCGCGGCGCCCCGGCGTCGACAGTCAAAAAAGCCCGCCGGGAGGGCGGGCTTCGTTGCGCTTCTCGTTCAAGACATCAGAGCCCCATCTTTTCGAAGAAACCCTTGACGCTGTCGACCCAGGAGTGCGCATTCGGACTGTGCTTCCGCCCGCCGCCCCTCAGTGATTCGTCCAGTTCGCGCATCAGATTACGTTGTTGCTCAGTAAGCTTGACCGGCGTCTCCGTTACCACACGACAGATCAGATCGCCCTGAGGTCCACCGCGCACGGGTTTCACGCCCTTGCCGCGCATACGGAACATCTTGCCCGTCTGGGTCCCTTCAGGAATCTTGAGCTTGACCTTGCCGCCCAGCGTCGGCACCTCAAGTTCACCACCCAGTGCCGCGGTGGTGAATGCGATCGGCACCTCGCAATACAGATGACTGTCGTCGCGGGTGAAGATCGGATGCTCGCGCACGTTCACCTGTACATACAGATCCCCCGGGGGGCCACCATGATCACCGGCCTCACCCTCGCCGGCCAGCCGGATGCGATCGCCGGTATCGACACCTGGCGGCACCTTGACCGACAGGGTCTTGACCTCCTGCACACGTCCCTGACCGTGACAGCTGGCACAGGGGTCATCGATCACCGAGCCGCGACCATGGCAGGTCGGACAGGTTTGCTGCACAGAGAAAAAGCCCTGCTGCATGCGCACCTGACCGGCACCCTGACAGGTGCCACAGGTTTTGGGGGAAGACCCTTTTTTCGCCCCGGTCCCGCCGCAGGGCTCACACTGGACCCAGGTGGGGACCTTGATCTTCACGCTCGTACCGGCCACCGCATCTTCGAGGCTCAGGTCGAGGTTGTAACGCAGGTCAGAACCACGCTGCACGCGGGAGCCACCGCCACCGCCTCGTCCACCGCCGAAGATATCGCCGAATACATCGCCAAAGATGTCGCTGAAGTTGGCACCACCACCCCCAAAGCCCCCGCGGCCGCCCATGGACGGATCGACCCCGGCATGCCCAAACTGATCGTAGGCCGCACGCTTCTGGTCGTCGGAGAGCACTTCATAGGCCTCCTTGGCCTCCTTGAAACTGCCCTCGGCCTCGGTGGATTTATCTCCGGTGTTGCGGTCGGGGTGGTATTTCATCGCCAGCCGGCGGTAGGCCTTCTTTATCTCGGCCTCACTGGCATTCTTGGCAACGCCCAGTACTTCGTAATAATCGCGTTTCGACATCTCTCAGCCTTGATAAAACTCGGCGTTGAAAACGCAAAGGTCACAAAGGCTCAAAGATCGCAGAGTTCTGGATGCTGGCGCACCAACGACAGGCATTACTTTGCGTCCTTCGCGTCTTCGTGTCCTCTGCGTTCGTTACTCCAAAACAAAACCGTGCATCGACTCGAATCGCCGATGCACGGTCGCTTATCTGCGCAACTCAGCCGCAGATACAGCTTTACTTGCGCTCTTCTTTGACCTCTTCAAACTCGGCATCGACGACATCGTCATCGGTCTTGCCTGACTCGCCAGCTGATGCACCAGCATCGGCAGAGCCGCCGGCGGCTCCAGCTGCAGCGGCCGCTTCCGGACCGCCCTGCTGGGCGTACATACGCTCGGCCATCTTGGCGGAGGCATCGGTCAGGGCCTTGGTCTTGGCCTCAATGGCATCCTTGTCGGCACCCTTCATCGCCTCTTCCAGGTCGGTGATGGCTTTCTCGATCGCCTCTTTTTCACCGGCCTCGAGTTTGTCGTCACCGATCTCCTCCATCGACTTCCTGGTCGCATGGATCATGGTGTCGGCCTGGTTACGTGCCTGCACCACCTCGTGGAACTTCTTGTCCTCGTCCGCGTGCGCCTCGGCGTCCTGCACCATCTTGGCAATCTCGTCCTCGGCCAGACCGGAAGACGCGGTGATTCGGATCGACTGCTCCTTCCCGGTGGCCTTGTCTTTGGCCGACACATGCAGGATACCGTTGGCGTCGATGTCGAAGCTGACTTCGATCTGCGGCATGCCACGCGGCGACGGCGGGATATCGGCCAGATCAAAGCGACCCAGCGACTTGTTCGCCGAGGCCTGCTCACGTTCACCCTGCAGCACGTGCACGGTGACCGCCGTCTGATTGTCGTCTGCCGTCGAGAACGTCTGTGAGGCGTTGGTCGGAATGGTTGTGTTCTTCTCGATCAGCTTGGTCATGACCCCACCCAGGGTCTCGATACCAAGCGACAGCGGGGTGACGTCGAGCAGCAACACGTCCTTGACCTGCCCGCCAAGCACACCACCCTGGATAGCCGCACCCATCGCGACCGCCTCGTCCGGGTTGACGTCCTTGCGCGGTGCCTTGCCAAAAAAGCCCTCAACCAGTTCCTGCACCTTCGGCATACGGGTCTGGCCGCCGACCAGGATCACGTCGTCGATCTCGGAGGCCGACAAACCGGCATCCTTGAGCGCGATCTTGCAGGGCTCGAGCGTGCTCTGGACCAGCTCGTCCACCAGCGACTCCAGCTTGGCGCGGGTCAGCTTGATGTTCATATGTTTTGGACCGCTTGCGTCGGCCGTGATGTACGGCAGATTGATGTCGGTCTGCTGGCTGCTGGAAAGTTCGATCTTGGCCTTTTCGGCGGCCTCCTTGAGGCGCTGCAATGCAAGAGGATCGTTCTTCAGATCGACGGTCTGGTCCTTCTTAAACTCAGCGACCAGAAAATCGATGATGCGCATATCAAAGTCTTCGCCACCCAGGAAGGTGTCGCCGTTGGTCGACAGCACTTCAAACTGGTGCTCACCGTCGACTTCGGCGATCTCGATGATCGAGACATCAAAGGTGCCGCCGCCCAGGTCATACACAGCCAGTTTCTTATCGCCGTGGGATTTGTCCATCCCATAGGCCAGCGCAGCTGCTGTCGGCTCGTTGATTATGCGTTTGACATCCAGGCCGGCAATGCGACCCGCGTCCTTGGTTGCCTGACGCTGGGAGTCATTGAAGTAGGCCGGTACGGTGATGACCGCCTCGGTGATCTTCTCACCCAGATAGTCTTCGGCCGTCTTTTTCATCTTCTGGAGGACCTTGGCTGCGATCTCCGGCGGCGCCATCTTGTTACCGTTGACCTCCACCCAGGCATCACCATTATCTGCCTTGACGATCTTGTAGGGCACCATGTCGATGTCCTTCTCCACCACCTTGTCGCCAAAACGGCGGCCAATCAGGCGCTTGATCGCAAACAGGGTGTTGTGCGGGTTGGTCACCGCCTGGCGCTTGGCACTCTGACCGACCAGTACTTCACCATCACCGGTAAAGGCGATGACGGATGGTGTGGTGCGATCACCCTCACTGTTCTCGATGACCTTGGTCTTATCGCCCTCCATCACCGCGACGCAGGAGTTGGTGGTGCCGAGGTCGATACCGATGATCTTACCCATGATGTCTAATCTCCGATTCTGGAATTCTTTTGAAACTGTTTTCTAAATGGGGTTTTCTTTTGCGCTTTCAAGGCATTGCCCGAAAATGTCGCTATACCGGGCCGGCCGCCTGGGAAACCATCACCATGGCGGGCCTGACCAGGCGACCGTTCAGCCGGTAGCCCTTTTGCACCACAGCAACAACGGTGTTGGCCGGCACATCGCCGCGCGGCTGCATGGACATCGCCTGGTGCAGTTCGGGATCGAAGGGCTGATTGATCGGATCGATCTGCTCGACACCGAACTTGCCCATCACATCGCCCAGCATTTTCAGGGTCAACTCGGTGCCCTCGCGCAGCTTCTGCACATCGGCTGTCTCGTCCTGCGCCGCGCTGTGACCCAGTTCCAGGCTGTCCCAGACGCCGAGCAACTCGGCGACGAACTTGTCGAGCCCGTATTTGTGCGCATTCTCCAGATCCCGCTCATGCCGGCGCTTGAGATTTTCCAGCTCGGCGTGGGCCCGCATCATCTGTTCGTGATGCTCATCGGCCTTCGCGCGAGCCTGCTCCAACAGCCGGGAAAGGTCTTCCGCGGAATTCTCCGCGACCTCACTGTCGATCTCCATTTCTGCGGCGCTTTCTTCGAATGTGGTCTCGGAAGTACCCGTTGCTGCCTCATCGGCACCCTTTTCGCGCACCGAGGGATCCTGCTGCTCGCTCATCAGAACCTCATACAAGCTTTTGATTTTAATCAGTAATTAACCGGGGAACACAAGTCGCCCCTGCGATTTCAAGCACCAAGGTGGGGGCAAAAGGCCGGAATTCAAGCCAGGAACTGCAAATCGGTCGAAAAAATCAGCGCGCAGCCAATGCGCTGCCGAGAATCTTTGCGGTGATGTCGACGATCGGAATCACACGGTCATAAGCAATCCGCGTCGGACCGATAACACCCAGAACCCCAACAACCTCAGAATCGACTCCGTAGGGTGCCGTAATGACCGAACAGTCTTTGAGGGTAGTGTAACCGGACTCGTCGCCGATGAAGATCTGAACCCCGTCGGCCTCGAGACTCCGGTCGAGCAGATGCAGGATCTCCTGTTTCTCCGTGAACGCGTTGAACAGCGATCTGAGACTGTCCATCTGCGAGAGCTCATCGAAATCCATCAGGTTGGTCTGCCCGGCGACCACGAAATCCCCATCCCCCTCCGTCTCGGCGCCCTCGCTGACAAAGGCCGCGCTTGCGATCTCGAGAGCCTGCACCATCAGCGCATCCAGGTTTCGTCGGGTTTCCTTCATTTCGCGTAAGACGCGTTTACGGATCGTCTCGAGATCATTGCCAGCATAGTGGCTGGTGATGTAGTTGCTCAACTGCTCGAGTTCGCTGCGGCTGAATACCCGCGAGGTTTCGATAATCCTGTTGAACACCTCACCTGCCGAAGTCACCATCACCGTCAACACGCGAACATCCGACAGGGGGACGAACTCGATCTGCTTGATCGTGATCTGATTGTGCTTGGGCACCATGACGATGCCGGCAAGATGGGTAAGACTGGACAACAGGCGTGACGCCGAGTCCACCAGTCCTGCAGGTGGGTCGTGGATATCGAGCTGCTGCTGGACCTCGAGAAGCTGAGCCCTGTCCAATGGTTTCAACGACAACAACGAGTCGACGAACATGCGGTAACCCGACACCGTCGGCACCCGCCCCGCTGAGGTGTGCGGTGATGCCACAAATCCGAGATCTTCGAGGTCGGCCATCACATTGCGGATGGTCGCCGGACTCAGATCCAGACCGGCATCTTTTGCCAGCGTACGCGAACCCACTGGGTGGCCATCCCGGATATAGCGCTCGATCAACACCTTGAGAAAGTGCTGGGCACGCTCGCTGATCGCATTGTCCGGGCTCTTTGCTGTCACTTAAGGGTACCTCTAACAATTCACGATCAGCCATCTTGGCGCCAAAAAAACCTCGCCTCTGCGTTGCGAATCTTCGCAATAGCCAGCTATTACGTGCGATTCGCGCCTTGATCCGAGCCTTTTTGATCACCAATCTGATCCGCCCGGAATTATTAGAGGTCCCCTTAATTCCTGCCTTTGGGAACCTTCAAGTGTAGACCCGGTTAATCACCATCGGTTCGCCTGGATTATGTGGAGGCTTATTTTGGGGTGTCAAGCGAACCCAAGGTACCTTGGCGGCCGACATAGTGCATGCTAGTTTGCAGCCTCAATCCGTGATCGGCAGGCCCACAAGCATCGTGAGCACCACATCCAGCCAGTTTCAGCGCATAGCGGTCATCGCCAAACCAGGCGATGCCGGGCACCTGAGGTCCACCCTCAAGCGCCTGCACGAGGTCCTCACCGAGCGGCGTCTGACCATGTTGCCGGACCAGCGCACGGCATCGCTACTGGGCCTGGGACAGGGAGTACCCATCGGCACATTGGCGGAAAGCTGCGATCTGGCCGTCGTGGTCGGTGGTGACGGCACCCTGCTGAGTGCGGCCCGCGAGCTCGCCGACCACCATATTCCGCTGCTGGGCGTCAACCTGGGTCGCCTGGGTTTTCTGGTCGATATAACGCCAACCCACATCCGCGACTGCGTCGCCGCCGTGCTCGACGGGCACTATGACGAGGAACAGCGTTTCCTGCTCAATGCCCAGATTGGCAACCAACCGCCTGTACTTGCATTCAATGACGTGGTTCTGCACAAGTGGAACATCGCGCGCATGATCGAGTTCGAAACCTGGATCGATGGTCGCTTTGTCTATACGCAGCGATCCGACGGCCTCATCATCTCGACCCCGACCGGTTCGACTGCCTATGCATTGTCCGGTGGCGGCCCCCTCCTGGCGCCAAGCCTGGATGCCATAACCCTGGTACCTATCTGCCCGCATACGCTGAGCAACCGCCCAATCGTCATCGATGCCGCCAGCGCGATCGAAGTATCGGTATGCGGCCAGACGGACCCCAATGATGTACGCATCACCTGCGACGGAGCAACCAGCCTGATGACCTCCAACGGCGACAAGCTCAAGGTGCTCCGACATGAAACCAGGGTCAGGCTGTTGCACCCGGTTGGGCATGACCACTATGACGTCCTGCGCGTAAAGCTCGGGTGGGGCGGACTGCCGAAGAATTAAGCACCCATGATCCACGGCATGGCCCACTAGAAATGCTGAACCGAATCGATATCAACAACCTGGTCATCGTCCGCACCCTTGATCTGGACCTCGTTCAGGGTATGACGGCGCTGACCGGAGAAACGGGTGCAGGCAAATCCATCCTGATCGACGCGCTGGGGCTGGCCCTGGGTGACAAGGCCGACAACAACATGATCCGCTCCGGTGCTTCGAAAGCCGAGATCAGCATCGATTTTGAGATTGCGCCCGATTCCGCGATAGCCGCGTGGCTCGAGCAGCATGATCTGGCCAGCGATGGAGAATGTCTGCTGCGCCGCGTCCTGGTCCGAGACGGACGCAGTCGCGCCTACATCAATGGCACACCGACGCCGCTGGCCCTGTTAAAGGAACTGGGCGAAATGCTGGTCGACATCCATGGTCAACACGCCCATCAATCCCTGTTGCAGCCCTCTGCCCAGCGCCAGCTGCTGGATGAGTATGCAGGCCTGCGCAAAACTGCGCGAAATCTCGCCCTGCTGTTCCAGACCTGGCGCAGTGCCCGTGACGAATATGAAGCTTTGCAGAGGGCCGGTGAGGACCGGGCCAACCGGCTCGATTATCTGCGGTTCCAAATCAATGAACTCGGAGATCTGGTCTGCACCGCCGAAAGCCTGCGGGAGCTCGAAGCCGAGCAGACGCGTCTGGCACATGCGGAACGTCTGCTCAATGACAGCAGCTCCGTGCTGGCCGTGCTCAGTGAGAACGATCCGTCGCTGCTGGAGTCGCTTAACCAGGCGGCAAAGACGCTGTCCGAATTAGGCGTGCTGGACCCCAAGCTGGTCGAGGCGCGCGAGATGCTGGAGACCGCCGGCATCCAGATCGAAGAGGTGGCCAGCGAACTCCGCCACTACCAGGAGCTGGTTGAAATCGATCCGGAAAGACTCCAGCAGGTGGACCGGCAGTTGGGCAGCCTGCACGATGCCGCACGCAAGCACCGGGTCGCGCCGGAGGAACTCTCGGGACTGCTCGACACTTTACGCGTAGAGGTCGAGGGCCTGGAGAATTCTGACAAGCGACTGCTCGAACTGAAACGGGCGGCGCAGGAACACGAAGCGGCCTACTTCAAAGCCGCCCGGAAACTGGGCAAAGCGCGTTCGAAGGCGGCAGCAGTGCTGTCGGACACCGTAAGCAGCAGCATGCAGGAACTCGGCATGCAGGGCGGCCGTTTCGAGATCCGCTGCGAGGCACACACCGACAAACCCGCGGCGCATGGCCTTGACCGGGTCGATTTTCTGGTGGCAGCCAATCCGGGGCAGCCTCTGGCACCCCTGGCAGAAGTCGCCTCCGGTGGCGAACTCTCACGCATCAGTCTCGCCGTCCAGGTTGCCACCGTCGACTGCGGTGAGGTACCCACGCTCATTTTCGACGAGGTGGATGTCGGCATTGGTGGAGCCGTGGCCGAGATCGTCGGACAGCTGCTGCGCCGGCTCGCAGGGCAGCGACAGGTGCTATGTGTCACCCACCTTCCGCAGGTCGCGTCACAGGCCCATCAGCAGCTGAGGGTGCACAAACTGAGCGATGGCAAAACCACCGAAACTAAAATCGACCCACTCGACGAAAAGGCCCGAGTGGACGAAATCGCACGCATGCTGGGCGGCATCGACATAACCCAGCAGACCCGCCGACACGCGAACGAAATGATCCAAAGCGCGCAAAAGGCATCCTGAAAACCATCCTCAGAACCAGTCCTTCTCCCACTGCTCCCATCCATCCCCTCGCAGCCCGTGCAAAGGGGCAAGCGACCATACAAGCGCTTTGCGCCCCCTGCTTAATCGTTAACTTCCCAGAATCGGAATCCGTTTCACAAACACACGACAATCAGCTTGCAATAGTTAAGCTAAACAAATGAAATATCGCATATAATACTTAAGTGCCCAGACATTAGATTCGTATAAATCGGGGAACAATCAGCCGCAGTGCCTAACCGACCGGGATGCGCGAAGGGGACAAGGCTTCACGGCGACATAGGCCGATATGAAGGCAACCAAAGGCTAAATTTTTGTTTGATTCACTTCCCCTGTTCTACTGGGTGTTTGGCGCAGCCACTCTCTGTGCGGCCTATTTCGTCCGAGGCGTCGCCGGGTTTGGGTCTGGCCTGATTGCGATCCCGCTGTTGGCGCTGATGCTGCCGCTGTCGGTGGTGGTGCCGCTGGTCGTGCTCCTGGACTATGTCGCTTCCGCCAGCCATGGGCTAAAAGACAGGGCGCAGATTCAATGGCGGCAGATTTGGCCACTACTCCCTTTCAGTGCTATTGGCGTGCTTTGTGGTCTTTACCTGTTCAAGACCGTTGACCCGGTGATGCTGGCCCACGGACTTGGTGTATTCATCCTCTTCTACGCACTCTATACACTGCTGGTCAAAGACAGCGGCGGAAGTGCATCGACCCTCTGGGCAATCCCGGCCGGTTCACTCGGCGGCCTGATCGGTACGCTGTTCGGCACAGGCGGGCCTTTTTACGTCGCATACCTTAAACACCGCGGCCTGCCCAAGACCCAGTTTCGAGCCACTTTTGCCACAATTTTCCTCATGGACGGCGCGGGTCGTCTGAGCGGTTACATGGCCAGTGGGTACTTCGACCGCGAATGGCTTGCCCTGACCGTGGTTTCTCTGCCGATGATGGCCCTGGGCCTTTACATGGGCGGACACATACACACCAACATCAGCCAGCGCGCGTTCCAGATCGCTGTCAGCCTCCTGCTCGTGGTCAGCGGCATTTCTCTTCTGCTGCGCCACTGAAAGCCCCTTAGTCGACCATCGCCAGGACCGATTCGGAATTAAAGAAATAACTCAGTCGGACGCTACCGGCGGTTAGCAGTCAACAACCGCTGCAGCCACTGAGCTGCAATCGACGGAGTCTCTGGATGTCGGACGCCTTGTCACGAAAAGTGCTGGTCGGATTATTGATCGTGGTGCTTCACCTGCCCCTGATCTGCCTGGTTTATCTGCTGCATGGCACGCTGTCTCCGGGGCAAAGCGTTGCCGACCTTGGCCTGATCGCTATCTTCGCCCTGCTGCTATTAACGGCCCTGCCCTATGCGGTGCTCGCAATGCTGGAGATCAACTGGAATCCGGAACGGGCGCGAATAGGTGAATACGACTGCTAATTGCTCTTCATCGCCCTGGCTGCAAAATTTCGTACAGGCGGACGGATACGTTGTCTGAGGCCGCCAGCGGAGATTGATCAATCTAGATCGCCCACCCGAATCAGACGCACTCTGACGTCGAAATCCTTTCCTACGGATGGAAGCGAAGAGCCAACGATTTTGTCTGCCTTTTTCGTTCTTCCTGACTTGATTCTCGCCTCCATGCTTATATGGACGCGTTTCTTTTTGCTGCCATAGATGGAGCGAACCTTGCCGGATTGCGTGGCCCAAATATCCGCAGTGAAGGCGTCGCCATCCAGCTCATAATTGCCGATCGAATAATGGTCGGCGCTGGCTGCCAGATAGCGGCCACCCTGCAGAAATGCCGTTGCGATATTTTCCCAGCCGTAGGGACCAAGCATTTCGACCTTCCACACCCCATCGACGCTCATCTCTGATCACCTTCTTTTGTTGAATCTTGCTCGACACGCAGTCGCCGGCATGCGGCAAGGGAGTATAGCGAATCCACGGGGCCCGAACTCAGACCCAGCCAATCGCCGGGTCTCGGCCCGCTTTGCACAATTAACCTGAAAAGTCTTGTTGGCCACCAATCAATGCTCCGGCGTGCTGCGAAAGCCGTCGCCCCCCGGGGCCAATGTTCCACCGACCGGGTTGCAGAAATCAGTGGGCTATTGACCGTGTTTACAGTCAGGAAAGGCTAACCTTGGTTTCCTGGCCAAACATCTCGGCAGTCACCAGCACGATCCCCTTTTCAGTCACTCGGAAACGCCTGGCATCCTCGTCCGGATCCTCGCCAATGACCGTCCCCGGCGGTATCTGGCAACCGCGGTCGATCACCGCACGTCTGATGCTACAGTGACGCCCCACTTCCACCTCCGGCAACAGTACGGACGCGTTGACCTGGCTGTAAGAGCGCACCCTGACATTGGAAAACAGCAGCGAATCAACGACCACGGATCCAGAGATGACACACCCCGCGGACACCACGGAATCCAGGGCCTTGCCTTCGCGGTCGACGTCCCTGAACACGAACTTTGCCGAGGGTAGTTGAAGGTGATAAGTGCGGATCGGCCAGTCCTTGTCATACAGATTGAGCTCCGGTTCCACTGCCACCAGTTCCATATTCGCCTCCCAGAATGCGTCCAAGGTGCCCACATCCCGCCAGTAAGGCTGGCGTCCTGTCTCGGCATCCAGAAACGGATACGCAAAGACCCGGTGATCGTCGATGATCGAAGGGATGATGTCGTGCCCGAAATCATGGCTGGAGGCCGCGTCTTTGGCATCTTCCTCCAGTTTTCGGAACAGAAAATCCGTATTGAAGACATAGTTGCCCATCGACGCCAGAGCGATGTCAGCGGTACCCGGCATGGCCCGGGGGGCGGCCGGCTTTTCGTCGAAACTGAGCACCCTGAAGTCATCTGCCACACCCATCACGCCAAACCCCTTGGCATCTTCCAGGGACACGCCCACACAGGCGACGGTCATCTCGGCACCATGTTCTTCGTGGTGGGCGAGGAGCGCGCCGTAGTCCATTTTGTACACATGGTCGCCGGACAGCACCAGCACGTATTTGGGGAGCATGGCCCGGACGATGTCCAGATTCTGATAGATCGCATCGGCAGTCCCCCGGTACCAGTCACCCGTGGTGCGCTGAGAGGCGGGCAGAATCTCGATGAACTCGCCCAGATCGCGCTGGAAAAAACTCCAGCCCTCGACCAGGTGCCGGATCAGCGAGTGTGCTTTGTACTGGGTCAAGACACCGATGCGGCGAATGCCGGAGTTTATGCAGTTGGAAAGGGGAAAATCGATGATGCGGTATTTTCCGCCGAAAAAAACCGCAGGTTTTGCCCTCCGCTCGGTCAGCTCGTAGAGGCGCGACCCGCGACCGCCGGCAAGCACCAGGGCCAGGGTGTCGCGCGTCAAGTGACTGAGATAACGGGGATCGTCAGATTTCATAGATAACTTGCCTCCCTGTGGAGCGGCGCTGCCTGGCCGCGTTGCCCGCGCCGAAGATCGTCGATCCAGGCTCCGGTAGCCGGCGCATTGGCCCAGTGCTGTCGACAGGGCCCGGCATTCCGCAACCAGTACCTTAACTGAGGTGGATCAACCAATGCAGCGACTTTTGCGGTTAACTTTCTAGTAGAAGTCGCAGAGTGTAGAACGCCGGAAACGGATGAGGGGGTGAAACATGGACATTCAATTGGCTGATGTCACCATCCACGTGGATGAAAATCTCGAGGTGGCGAAACGCGCGGAAATTGAACAGAAGCTGAGGGCGATCGATGGGGTTGTCAGTGTGCACAATCCAGACGACAAACCGCATCTTGCCGTCGTCGAATATGATCCAAATAAGGTCAAATCGACGGTCCTGCTCGAGGCGGTCAAAGGTGAAGGAGTGCATGCCCAGCTGGTCGGCCTGTAAACCAATTGAGACGCTTTTGAAACGATGGCTGCGTGTGGACTTGGATCGCGGTCCGGGCCGGGCGTTTTATAGCCGGCCTGCGGGATGGCCTCTGCCGGTTACTGGAACGCACCTTCGGACTGCGAAGGCGTGGACAATGGTCTACTGCGGCGGCGCGAAATCATGACATGGAGCCGTTGCCAGCGGAACCACGCACGTCCACGCCCTCATCCCGAACTTGATCTATCGTGTGTCGCGCGAGGGTCGCTGTCGGCACGTACCCAGCCGTCCCAGCCCAGCCAGTCGGATTCCTGCCCGAACTCCGATCGCGTGTTCCTACGCGATATCCAATGATCGACTTTTCTAACCAATTCCCTGCTGTCGGAGTACCAAGGCTTCTTCAAAAGATTTGACATAGGGTTCTCCACTATATGAATCGTGGCAACTACGTCAAAGTACAAGGCAATTTTCACGCCATGCATTGTAAATCAATGAGTTGGCATATCCCTGACGCGCCGGTGATAGCGAATTGTAAAATTTCCCGGCATCGACGACAGGCGGTCGGATCTTACGAGGGGGCTGCATGATCGGCCCGAGTCGCTTGTTAGGGACGCCGCCCGCCGCGAGCCGTCGGCCAAGCCGTTTGCTCCTGGCACACTCCTCCCTGATAAATGCCTCGTCACATACCCTCAAGACACGGGCTATGTCGCGATTATCTGTTGTCGCTTATGTCACCCAGCGGGCGCACGAACGTATATCCCAACGGATCGACCACCCAGGACTTTCCTGCATCGCCAGCATTCCCGCTGAACAGGGTGAAAGGCAAGGTCACCACCCAGGTCGCGGCACCCACCACAGAGGCAGCCAATGTCATGGGCCGAACAATCAATGCGTCGGCAAACATTTCACCACCCGTCGGCTTTGGCCGGTCGCCATCGCTTGCCGCGCACATTCCGCCTGAAAAGACGCTCAGGCCCAGAGTGATTGCCAGTGCGGACGCCATTAATTTCTTCGGAATCTTCATATCCTCCACCTTTTAGAGGCATGATTGGTATCTATCAGCATACGCCAATTTTAGGTTGCCTTAAGCCGTCGTTGTTTCGCGCACATATTCCTAGGGAGAATGGAATGAAAATTGACAAAATACTGTTCCCAACCGATTTTTCGACCGCTGCCGATCAGGCCTTCGAATCCGCGACATTCTTAGCCGACACCCACAATGCGGAACTGATAATCCTGCATGTCGTGGATCAAGTGTACGGATTCGACCAATATGAAATTCTCGCACTCACGCCGATCGAAATCGCTGAGAAATTGGAGAAGCATGCGCACCAGAAAATGCAGGCATTGGTCGATCGGGTAAAAGACAGGGTGACTGCTACTGAGACCGTGCGCGAAGGTTCAACCTGGGAGGTAATCTGTGACACGGCCAAAGAAGAGAATGCCGACATCATTGTCATGGCAAGCCAGGGGAGAACCGGGCTGTCTCATGCCCTGATCGGAAGCGTCGCAGAAAAAGTTGCGCGGCACGCGAGTTGCCCGGTCTTGATCGTCAGGGATCAGAAAGCATAAATGGATTGGCCGCTTGTGACGCAGTCCAATCAAAATGCCGCGCTGCAGCCTAGTTTCGCTATCGTGCCAAATTAAGCTGCAGCGTTCATTTAAGCTTTTCGGATTTGGCACACGGTAATTGCAGCATGAGATCAGCGTGTTCCTCTTTTTTCAATGCGGAAACATGAACTGCATTATCAGGCTGCGCATGGACCATCATCAAAATCTTTGCCTCCGGATTCGACAAGTGCCGGTTGCTGAATACCATCACAGACACGTCATATCCCAATGCGTCGTATTCCTGCCGCTTTTCCTCAGTTATCTTTTGATCGTAAATCCCCTGAAAGCTGATACGTTTTCCAGCAGGGTTCTCCACTGTCAATGACGCGGACTTCGTACCACCGGTCACGTCTATAAATAGCAATCCGCCTTTGTACCCTTCTACCGTGTTGGTTTCAGATTCGGTTATTACCGCGACCTCTTTAGGCTCACAAAAAAAACGCATTCTCTCTGTTGCTGGCGTCTGTTTTTGCTGCTGACGATATCGAACGATCTTCCCGTATTCACAGACAACTCCTCTCCGATCCAACTCAGCCCGGATCAAAGATTGCTCTTCTTTTGAACTCAGCCGCCCTGGACCCAACATTTTGCAGATGGACTCATCCGACATGGATGCCATTGTCTCTGGCGATACGGTCACACCAACACAACCCGATAGCGATAGAGGAACAAGGATCAAAATCAGCTTGATCAGTGGGCGAATCGGAGTATGCATGATCTTCCTCGTTGTTATCGATCGCTCGAGCCTTGCGCTTTTTGCCAACCAATTTTTCAGCCAAATGTCCTGGATATGCCAACACCTGTTGGGCCGATTGGCTGCCACCTCGGCTAACGAGCCTATTCCGGCAGGTATTAGATGGGGTATTGCTCAGGACACTCGAAAACCCTGATCTGCGTGCCCGACTTGTTTTCCAGTACTGCCCTGGGATCAGCGAATCTCTTTGAGATCCATGCCTGAGATGCCCTTCCTGGCGCAGTGGCATGAAGCTTAAAACTGGCGATACACGCGTCACCGCCGTTAAATTATCTATCAGCTTTAGTCTGTCTTTCAACGGGTTTTACCCCGTTTCCACGGACGGAATGCAGAATGACCGGTGATCTGCCGTCCCCCATCCCAAGCAAATTCAAATCGGCGGTGTCCCAGAAGTTGATGCGAGCGCTTCCGTGTCAGTCCCGCGACAGCGCCGTGCGAGATGGCTCAATCGTCGAAGTCAATTCGCGCGACTGCCCGCACCGAACCACCCGGCTCCAAGGCCATGAGCACTCCCGTACCGGAAGCCCGAAACTCACCGCTGAGGGCGGTAACGGTCACTTGGTGGGTCACCAACACCATGAGTTCGCCATCAATCGGTTGGCGGTCGAAAAAGTCCTTGAGAGCTGCCAGGTTAGGCTCACGGTCTTGCGGAAGTTCGAAGAACGAATTGAGCGCGGGAAGTTCCGTGACAGCTCCCAGGCCCAACAGTTCTGCCGTCTCCATACAGCGGCACCATTGGCTCGAATAGACCCGCGCCCGTTCGATACCCCGAGTGCGCAGCCAGTCGCCGATAGCCCGCGCCTGGACGCGGCCGGCCTCGCTCAGATTCCGTTGGGTAGCACAGTCGTCGAGCCGAAAACCCTGCGGGTCCCCGAACCCCGGTGCCTCCGCATGGCGGATTACCAAGACCTGGCCGCCAGCATGCAACCGCTCGACGATGTCGTCCGGCGCGGCCCACGCGCCGGGCGTTGCACCGACCAGTATCATGGTCACGGCCCACATCATCCCGCGGGCGCCGAGACGCCAAGGCCTCCCCCACGCATGAAGGCGGGCAAATTCACTGTAGAAAGAAACTCGCATCCGGCTATCTTAGCTTCAAATCAGCAGCTTGCGCGAGCACGAAGCGATCTCGCCGCGAAAGCCAAGATGGTGACATGCGTCTGGTTGGTCGGCAGCGGCCATCAGCCACGAAAGAAGCATTAACCTGCAGGTTACCGGGAAAGGGTTTTGCAAAGCAGCGCGATGACCGATGATCGCACTACAACTTCAAGGAGCTACCCATGAAAGCCGTTGGCTATCAGAAATCCCGCGCCATTGAGCACCCAGATTCATTGCTCGACATCGAACTCCCGGAGCCGACTGCCACCGGTCGCGACCTCCTGGTCGAGGTTCACGCTGTCTCGGTCAATCCGGTGGATACCAAGATGCGCATGCGTAGCCAGCCGTCAGAAGGCCAGTGGCAGGTGCTGGGTTGGGACGCCGCAGGTATCGTGCGAGCCGTTGGTCCCGACGTCAAACTGCTTCAGCCAGGAGATCACGTCTGGTACGCGGGATCAATTGCCCGATCAGGCAGCAACGCAGAGCTCCAGTTGGTGGATGAGAGAATCGTCGGTCACATGCCGCGAAGCCTGGGCTTTGCAGAAGCGGCGGCCTTGCCGCTGACCAGCATCACGGCCTGGGAGATGCTGTTCGACCGATTGGCCGTGGTGCCCGGAAAACAGGACCGGGGCGAGAGCCTTTTGATCATAGGCGCCGGTGGCGGTGTTGGTTCGATAATGACTCAACTGGCGCGCCGCCTGACCGCACTCACCGTAGTTGGAACCGCTTCCCGGGCCGAGACCGAGGCCTGGGTGCTGGAACTCGGCGCACACCATGTGATCGATCATCGGCGCCCATTGCTCGATGAATTGAACCGGGTCGGCGTAGGCCAGGTCAGCCACCTGGTCAGCCTGACCCACACCGACCAGCACTTTCCTGCAATCGTCGAGGCAATCGCGCCTCAGGGACGTTTCGGTCTGATTGACGACCCCGAGCCCATCGATGTGCGGCTGCTCAAACGCAAGAGCGTGTCCCTGCACTGGGAGTTGATGTTCACGCGATCGCTGTTCGGTACAGCGGACATGGGCGCCCAGCATCGACTCCTGGAAGAAGTCGCCCGAATGGTGGACGAGGGGCTGCTCCGCAGCACCATCGGCGAGAACTTCGGGCACATCAACGCCACCAATCTAAAGCGCGCCCATGCGCTCATCGAGACAGGCAAGGCCAAAGGCAAGATCGTGCTGGAAGGATTTCAGTGAGTAAGAAATTCTTCTTCTGGCGATCTCTATAACCTGCCGGTTTTCACGGCGAGGTCTCCTCGCTGGTCTCCTCGTATCCGGTGATCATTTCTTTGAGATTGCCCAACGGCCGCTCGCTGGTGGACAGTGCGAGGTACAGGTGCACGATCAAAAACGCCAGCATCAAAAATGCGCCCACCGTATGCAACATCGCTACCGGGGCCAGCGACAGACCGGCGATTCCATATTCCGCCCAGTAAGGATAGGAGATATATGCCAGGCCGCTGATCCAGATCACGGGTCCGATCAATACGTGGACCGACAGGTAGGCCATCCTTTGTAAAGGGTTTTGGCGGTGCCAGCGGTCTTTATGGAACGGATGCGGTTCGCCCTTGAAGATGCCCAGACCGTAGTAGCGCATCATAGCGAGGATGCGATCGACCGGCGACGGAATGTATTGCTTCCACTCCCCCGTCGTAACGTGCCAGAACCAGGCCAGCACCCAGAGTCCAAGCAGCGTCCATGCAGCCAGCCTGTGGTAAGAGGCAGCCGTCTCGTAACCGAGAAGCTGAATGGTGCCATGCACGTTAAACCCCGTCACCAGCAGGGTGATCACCAGCAGTGCCTGCAGCCAGTGCCACAGGCGCAGAAAACGAGAATACATCAGCACCTTGGCCATCAGGAATTCCTCCGCTTGCGGGCAGCAATCATGCGCCCGATCCCGTGTATGGAAACACCGCCGAGGGTACCGAGGATCATCAGTGCACCGATCATGTCGATCCATTCCGAACGGTCCCTGCCGGGCATGTAGAAACCGGTCAACCCGGCCAGTCGACCGTCGCGGCTATGGCAGGATTCACAGGCGAGCGCCTGTTCTTTGGGCGAGACCATGTGCGTTACCGGCCAGTAATACTCGGTCTCGATGAATCCGTGCTCACCACTGAAAGTCTGCCCGGTTGCCTCGAGTCCCGCCTTGATAGCTCGACCCCAATCGAAGCTCTTCCAGTACGCATCGTCGTCCTTGCCGAACAGATGCGGTACAGCCAGGACCTTGTTCTGCGTATCGTAGGGTTGGCGCCCACGCATCACCTTGAACGGCCAGATACGCGAATCGGGGTCATCGTAGGCACCGTTGACCCGGTTGATCGAAACGACCGTCGAATCGTCGATCTTCTGCACCCAGGGTCGAAAAATCGATCCGACCGTTAAACCATCGGTACTCGGGCACCACGTTGGCCTCCCAACGGAAGTCGCCCTTCTTGAAGTTGTAGGTGTCGTATCCTTCGCTATCTTTGATTACCAGCGGCTTGCCGTGCTGGTCCTTACGGCCGGCCGTGGACCAGTCCCACCACATCTTGGTCTTGCGCCCGCCGCGCGCAAACTCGGGCACATGGCAGGTCACGCAGGCGACCTTGTCGGTGTGCTGATCGAGCTTCGCATTGGTCCCGGCACCGTGCGGTGTGCTGCCATGGCAGGAGGCGCAGGTGGCTCGGCTGTTATCGGTCCGACCGGGGATATCGATGCCCTTATCGTCGGCTGCCTTTGGTGCATATCGGCTGCCGGCAATCTCGTGGCCACCGGTGGAGTGGCAGGTCTGACAGCTGAAGTTCAAACCCTCCATGTCCATATGCACATCGGTCGACTTCTTGGGTTTGTGCATCGAGGAATCGAGATGGCCGTGTTTGACACCATCGCCGCCACCTCCGTAGAAGTGGCAGGCGCCGCAATTGTCGCGGTCCGGTTTGCCGACACCCTGTGCGATCTTGACCAGATCAGGCGGTGGCCAGACCTTGCCTTTCTTCGGCGGCCATTTCTTCGGTTCGTAATTGGGGTGTCCGGCACCGGTCGGAAATTTCTTGTAGGTGCCGGTGGTGTCATGACAGACCAGGCAGTCGACATGCATCTCCGAGCTCAGATCGAATGAGCCGTCCTTCCAGCCATAGCCGATGTGACAGCTGGTACAGCGTGGCCAGTTGGTACGCTGTGGCCACACAGAAGTTGTTGACCACGTTCTTTTTACCGAGCATCTGCCCGGTCACCGGATTCTCGAACGCCCAGGTCCAGTGGCTGGTCTTGTGCAGCTGCTTGGCGGCCTCGGTGTGGCATTCCAGACAGGCCTTGGTGACCGCCGGCCCGTCGGCAAAGGGCCCTTTCAACTGCTCGAACTTGCTGTGGTCAGCCGTCGAGGGGTCTTTTTCGGCCACGGCGGACAAAGCGACTTTACTCAAGAAAACAGCCAGCAAAGCGATAGTAAGAGCAGAAACCAGCTGTTTTGGTTGACTCCGAGCCAAGTCGCGCATCTTCAGTCTTGCTTGACGCATTGTATTAGTACCCATTAATATACTCACATTCATATGACAAAGCCCCAGCCGTATCTAAGGAGGCGCACCATGTCACTACTAAACTGCAAAAAAGTTCGTATCGCCGTCGCGGTTGCCGGCAGCCTGTTTATTCTGGGCCTCGTGCTACAGACACCGCGCCTGTTCATCGCAGCGGATTTCCCGATCCTGACCACCCTGCTCAGCGGCTCCGGACTGTTGGCTATGGTCTTGAGCCCGCTCATCATGCTGGCCACTGCCATGCTGGCATTGATTCCGGGCGTTTCGCGCCGCCTCGAACTCTGTAATCACTGAATCTTCCGACCCCAGCGCGCATGGGCGCGCTGCAGTCAGTGCTCACATTGGTCATCCTCTGTCGCACCCGGCAGAATCGACAGAAGAAATGTCGATATCAGCACGATAGGCGCAAGCAACAAAAGCACGAAGCCAAGCAGCAGGACCGCATGGTTCATGTGCAGCATATCCGGCACCACGTGCTGAGCGGCCAGGGTGAGCAGCAGGCCGCCAATGAAGAAGATCGCTGATATTACAACCCCTTCGCGCAGCGTTTTGCATCCCAAGACCAACAGTTTCATTAGGCGGCTTCTCCCGAGTCCATGCTAGTGGGCCAAGCGGATAATTCTGTAATGCTCAGCCGTGGCAACGGCTCACCTTCAACTCGCTGACAAGGGCTTGCACCCCTGATCCCAGGCTTCTATTCTGCTAGCAACCTGTCTGCCGTACCATGCGACAGATCAAACTCATCTTCGATCATTCGGTTCCAGGCCTCACGCTTGAACGTTTCGCGCGCCGGCACCTTCCGGTGTACCAGATTGATGTGGCACTCGATGCAGGTCTTGCCCTTCGTGTCTTCCTTATGGATCGCCAGGGTGTCGGCGCGCTTACCGACAATCGCTTCTTGCACATGACAGCGCCTGCAGGTATGGGAATCGTTACGACGGAACCATTCGCGCGCACTGAAAGCCGCTTCGGGCGTGTGCAAGGCGTTGACTACGGGGTCATCATAATTCGCACCGAACATCTGCCGGAACAGGTCTTTGCCGCCGAGAAAATGGTCCCATGTCGCGGCGAACACGCCCGGCGAAACATGACAGTCGCCGCAGGTCGCTCGCACGCCGGAGGTCGGCAGGAAATGCGCCGATTGGCGATACGGTTCGGCGGTAAGGTTCATCGAGTGACAGGTCGTGCAAAAAGCTTCGCTACTGGTGTAGTGATCGAATTCGATAAGGAACACCATAAAGCCAATCCCGGCGATGCCGCCCAACACCAGGGCAATCAGCACATGACGGGTGATGAATTCCGGCAGCCACCAGTACTTACGGCTACTCATCGGGGGTCCAGGGCCTGCCGACACCGAGTATCGGACTGGTTTTTTCGGGCGACTTGAGCCATGCGTGCTGTTCCAGCGAACCGATATGGCTTTCGATCAACGCCTCGGCATCCGCGCCCGCGACCTCGCGCAATTGTGGCAGGAAGCGGCCGTAGAAATTGCGCCCGACCACGTACATGCCCTCCCACCAGGCGTGGTTTGGACTCATCATAGAAGCGCCATGGCGCGCCCTCGCGCCCTCATCGTGCCACAACTCCCAGTAGGTCAGCTCGATCGGCTCATCGAATGGCGTTGGAGTGAGCAGTTTTCGCGAGTAAAGCTCCTGCATAATTGCCTGTGCAGGCTTGCCGAACTTCTCGTTGTACAGATGTACGACAGCGTCGAACTGCGCCATAAAGGCCTCGGCGAATTCCTTGCCGTGACATTCCCTGCACACCAGGGTCATGGCCTGTCGACGGCGCTGCGGCGTTGCGACCATCTTTACCTCGCCTTCACTGCCATCCATCTTCGGCACCCTGCTGGCGCGCTTCGGGGCCTTCATCGATTCCGGCAGCTCGCGCTTTCCACCATCTTTAAACACCACCAGATGCTGGCGTTCCGAAACCGGGGTATTCAGATTCCAGGCATTGCGCATGCCCACATCGTGCGTTGACGGCAGCTTGCCGGCTGCACCCATATGACAGGTCGCGCAGGTCGGCGCAGCCGTGTAATCCTTGCCTGCCACCCAGGTCTCGCCGTGCAGGTTCATGTGCTCTCGATTGCTCTCGAATGCCATGCCATGCTTGGATGCCTCATAGACCTCCTTGTCGGGGGAATCCGGTCCGGAGTGACAGCGCACGCAGGCCTGTGGTTGGCGCGCCTGCGCCTTGGAGAAACGGTGACGGCCGTGACACGAAGAACAGGATCCGCGTGAGCCGTCCGGGTTGATCCGGCCGATGCCGGAGTTTGGCCAGGTGTTCGGATCAAGCTTGCCGGTGGCCATAAGTTTCACGGTGGAACCATGGCACTGCGCACAACCCGCAGCCTCCATCGCCGGCCCGGCCAGATTGGTGACCATCGCGGGCATACGCTCCTTGATGACCGCTACCGCCTCGGCATGCACCGAGCCACGCTGTTGCTCTTCCTCCGTGGTATGGCAGCGGCCGCAATCCTTTGGCGAGACCACGGTCGCGATCGTCTGGCCTTCATGGGTAATCGCATCCGGGTCGTCGATCGAGGCCTTGTGACAGTCCATGCAATTGACGCCTGCCTTGGCATGCGCACTGGCCTTCCACTGAGCTGCGATTCCAGCCGATGACTTGGTATGACAGCTGACACATTCCTTGCCAGCCGGGTGGCCCCAATTGTCTTTGCTCAGGGTGACCTTGGCCGCAAAGGTGCTGCCGCTAAGCAGGCACAGCACGGCGAAAAGACGAAGCGTCATCGAATACATGCGGATTGACCCCATGAATGGCGAACCCAGGACATGAAGAGTTTGACCAGGGGCGGCGGCCCCTGGTCATGAGTCACGCCCTACAGCCGCGTTTCCGCTGCAGCGATCATGCGTGATGAGCGCAGGTCTTCCGGCAGGTGTTGGAACTTGTCGGCGAGCACCTTCCACAGCAGGTTGTAGTGCACTTCGCCACGCACCAGGACGACTCCCTCAGCGGGTATTTCGTAGCCCAGCACGCGCTCTTCGTGCGGACGCAAACGCGTATCGGCACCCAGCTGGGTCGCGGTCGGCGGCATGGCGTTCTTGCCGGCATCGTCGGCCAACAGGTAGGCAAAGTACGCCTGTGGATCGTCCTTGGCCGGATGATCGGGGGCATTCTCCCAGACAACCTCGCCTTGGTCATTGTATGCGGTCAGCTTGAACACGATGTTACGAAACGGCGCGCCGGTAGGCAGCGCATGCGGCTGCTGGTTCTTGAGCTTGGCGCTGACCATCACCTTGCCGTTCTCGGTCTTGGTGTCCATCGTGAACACGATGCTGCGCTTGAGCATGCCGCCGTCGTGTCCGCCGCCCATGCTGTGATCGGCCATATTGTTGACCATCGGCATATGGCAATACTGGCAGGTCACATCACTCTTGCTGACCATGTACTCGTTGCCGGTTGCGCACAGCGGCACGCCGTGAGAATTGTTGCGCTTGTCGTGGCAGCCCATGCATGCCGCATTCGACTTCATCAGGCCGGCATTGGCCTCCATCGGCATGGACGGGATCTGCTTGCCCTCGAGTGTCACCGGCTCACCGAGGTGCGGATTCGGCTTGCTGCTGTCGTCGGCGCCGGCGGTGGCGCCACCAAACATGTCGTTGCCGGCGGTCAATTGCTGCAGGCCGCGCGTGAAGCCGGCCGGACCCTGCAGGTTCTCACTGGTTTCGTACGACATCATGCCGAGTTTCAGTTTGCCGCCCGGGGCACTGATGCCATTGAACGACTTCAGGGTATGGCAGGCGATACAGTTGACGCCTTCCTTGTAAGAAACTTTGGCGTCCAGTTTTGTTGCCTTTTCCAGTGCAGCGTTCGGCGCATGGCACTGCAGGCATACGGGGTACTTCCCGTTCTTCATCTTCACGCCGTCTTGCAGCGGATCACCGACGACCTTCTTGTAGAAGGTGGCGTGGATCGGATCCTTCAGCGCCGTGCTATTCGCATGCATGGAGCCGGACCATTGCTGGTAGATCTCTTTGTGACAGGTCTTGCAGACCTCGGAAGAGACATCGCGTAGCGGATCTCCGGCGATGGCTGACCCAGTTGTGAAAGTAAACAAAGCCCCAAGGGCGGCGATAGCCCCTACGGCCAGGCGTGTGGCAGTCGACATGAGCAAAACCCTCCAGTTTGTGCCTGGTGGCACGGTTTTCCGTCCGCCGCCAACTACACCGGCGCTTGAATTTTTTTCGATTGGCGCCCATCACAGCAGAAAATAAAAACAACCTCTTTGATTCAAGTTAAATTACTCAAAATATTAATCTAGACATTCGTCCGTTGGCCGGACTCAATGGGGGTTCGCTCAAGTCACAAACCCTCAAGCCCCGCTGCATCGGCGTTTGGCGACGGCATCGATTCTGTCCCGTCCACTGCCCTTTGCGACCTATCGTGTCGCGCTGAAAAGTCGAAAAAATAAGCCCTTGCTTACGCCTTCTTAACCTGAGTTAGGAGACGCTGGCAGGCAGTGGCGACAATGGGCATACAACAAAACTCTGCCAATACTGAAACAAAACGTTCACAAACCAAGAGCGGTCTGACGACCCTCAAGGGCCGTATTTCCCGCCTCAGAGCGGGTGAGAAAGCCGAAGATTTCGTCGTTTGCTTACCCCAGATCCGGGGTTTACTCAAGCGGTCACCGCACGTGACCTGGAACCCGTTGAGGAAAGCCAATCGCAAGGCGATAACCAGCCTCCCATCTGGCCAGATCAAATATGACTTGACGCAAGCTTCCTGCGATAAACCCTTGGAGTATCGAGCGGAACTGCTTAGGTTGGAGCGTATGCAGTTGCCTGGAACACTGTTTGTATTATTGTTGGCACTCATGCCGGCGTTCACGGCTGTTTTTGCACAAGTCGCAGACCCCTGGCAGTCGGTGCCCAAGCACGGCCCGCGCACTGACCACAGCACCTTCTACAAGGGTCCCTTCAAAGACGGCCCGTCGGTCACCCGCGCCTGCCTGGAATGCCACCCCAAGGCCGCCAAAGACATCATGAAGACCGCGCACTGGAACCTGGTCGGCGATGAGGTCCAGGTACCGGGGCATGACGAACCGATGCGCATTGGCAAGCGCAACCTGATCAACAACTTCTGTATCGGCATCCGATCCAACTGGCCGGGCTGCACCAGCTGTCACATCGGCTTCGGCTGGGAGGATGACAGCTTCGATCTGAGCGACGAGAGCCTGGTTGACTGCCTGGTGTGCCACGAACAGACCGGCAACTACCACAAGGATGCCGGAGACGCGGGCCGACCGGCCGCCGACGTCGACCTGCTCGCATCGGCCAAAAGCGTCGGTCTGCCCACGCGGGGAAACTGCGGTGCCTGCCATTTCCTGGCCGGCGGCGGTGATGCCGTGAAACACGGCGACCTCGACGAGAGCCTGCTTTTCCCCACCCCCGAGATCGACGTGCACATGGGCAAGCTGGGTTTCCAGTGCATCGATTGTCACCAGGCGGAGGATCACCTGCCTCCCGGTCGGCTGCTGACGGTCAGCGTCGACGACAAGAACCGGCTGTTCTGTACCAATTGCCACAAGGGCGATGATATCCATGGCGACCGGCGAATCGACGACCACACCGATCGCGTCGCCTGCCAGACCTGCCATATCCCACTGATGGCGGTAAAAACGGGCACCAAGCTTTCCTGGGACTGGTCACAGGCCGGGCAGGACCTGCCCGACACCAACAAACACATTTACCTGAAGATCAAGGGGCGTTTTACCTGGGTCACGGGGGCAAAACCCGAGTACGCCTGGTATAACGGAACAGGCGAGCGCTATCTGCTCGGCGACAAAATCGACCCCAAGGCCGTCACCAATATCGCCGCCCCACTGGGCGACCGCGAAGACCCGAAGGCCAAGCTGTACCCATTCAAAATGCACCGCGGCAAACAGGTGTACGACACCGTACACCGACATTTCATCCTTCCCCACACGTTCGGGGAAAAGGGCTTCTGGACGCAGTTCAACTGGGACGAAGCACTTCGCATCGGCTCGGAGGTCACGGGCCTGCCATTCAGCGGGCAGTTTGATTTTGCCCGGACCAAGATGTTTATGCCGCAGAACCACATGGTCACTGGCAAGGAAAAGGCCCTGCAGTGTCCCGACTGTCATGGGCCGTCCGGCCGCATACATTGGCGGAGACTCGGCTATACCCACGATCCTGTCGCGCGACCGGTGCTCCGGCACGAGCCGATCCCGCTGCTCGATGCCGATGGCGAGATGGTGCATGAGTCCGGCAACCCGCTGTCAGCGGAGACAACCTGCAGCCAGTGCCATGAGATCGAAGAGGATGACTTCCTTGCGACCCATGCCTATCACTCCACGGTGGTCGCCGCAGATCTGAATCCCGAACGCCGCGCGCTGATGCAGCAGGGGCCGCGGATACCGCTCGACGACGGGCAACAGATGAACTGTTTCCTGTGCCACATCGAAGGTCCAAACCTGGCTGAGTGGCAGGGAGCGATCCGATCGGGCGAGCCAGACTGGGCCGTGGCCGCCACCCTGATCGGCAGCAAGATAACCCTGAAAGGCACCGAGATACTCGAGCGCACCGACCAGGGCTACCAGTGGAATGCCGGTGGTCTTAATGAAGACGATCTGGCAGTCATACCGATGGCGCAACCGAGACCTGAACACTGCGGCAGCTGCCACGGGCTCGTCCATACGGACAACAAGCCGCTGATGGTCAAGCTGGGCTCGGATGAAAATTGGGGCACAGAGACCACCGGCCAGGTGTTTTCGGCGCAACGCATACTTCTGTCGGGCCTGAATCTGCGCGGCAAGGATGCGCTGGGGCGCGCCTGGGATCTGCATGCGCAGCGCCTGGTGGAGTGCCGCGACTGTCACTATGCCAAGACACCGCCCGAACGCCTGACAGGTGGCAACGCCGCGGCCAGCGAGACCCACGCAGGCGGGGGGCTGCGGGACTGCGACAGCTGCCACGTGGACATGCCGGGGCATGACTGGCTGCCCGAGCAGCAGAAACACTTCGCGGCCGTGGCCTGCGAGTCCTGCCACGCGCCACGGCTATACCTACCGGCACGCAAGCAGGTTGACGCCAGCGTGCTTACACCCGATGGTGGCCATCTTGTGAGCTATCGCGGGCTGGCACAGGGAAAACCGGACGACCTGGCGACGGGCTTCTCGGTCGGATACCAACCTCTGCTGATGAAGACGCCCACTCACGAGGGTGTCGATAAATGGACACCGCTGAACCTGGTCAGCCGCTGGTATTGGGCCGCGGGCGACAACGGCAGGGAGGTCGACATGGAACAGCTGAGTCGCGCCTGGTTTGACGGCGGGCGCTATCGCCCGCAGGTGGTCGCACTGTTCGATGCCGACGGCAACGGGGTCCTTGACCTCGCCGAACTACCTTTGGACCGGGACGAGAAAGTGGAACTGATCCAGTCGCTCCTGTCGGCGCAGGGCGTGGTCGAGCCCTTGCTTAAGGCGGAGGTCCGCGCCCACCACATCCACCACAGCGTGGCGCTGGATGACGCGAACCGCGACTGCGCCCGCTGCCACGAGGCGAGCGCGGAAGGCGAATTCGAACTCGCGGACCACCTACCCGGCAGTGTGCTGCCAGACATCTTCCGTGGGGTGCCCGAATCGCTGCCGGATCAGTGGCGCAAGACCGCTGCTGGCGGTCTGAGCCTGCCCAGGCCCACACCATTGTCCGAGGTAGTGGTAACACCAGGGGAGAAACGCTGAGCATGGCACAAAGACCCAAGCGTGATCGTTACTGGGATCCCTACATCGCGGGCGCGTTGCTGGGGGTGCTGCTGTTTGTGACATTCCTGCTGACCGGCCACGGCCTCGGCTCGTCGGGCGGGGTGAACCGCATCCTGGTCGCGCTCGAGGACCTGGTGGTGCCACGGCACGTGGACACCACGCCCTATCTCGCCGGGATGGCCGGCGGTGAACGCAACCCGCTGGATCACTGGATCGTGTGGCAGGTCGCCGGCATCCTGATCGGTGGCTTTGTCTCCGGCTGGCTCCGCGGCAGGGTCCGGCTGGAGACCCGGCATGGGCCACAGATCACGCCACGTACCCGCTGGGCCATGGCCTTCCTTGGCGGCATCTTCATGGGTTACGGCGCACGCCTGGCCCGTGGTTGCACCTCTGGGCAGGCGCTTAGCGGCGGGGCCGTGCTCTCCGCCGGCAGCTGGGCCTTCATGCTGGCGGTCTTCGCCGGCGGCTATCTGCTCGCCTGGTTCGTGCGAAGGCTATGGCAGCCGGGAGATGGCAGCTGATGGCGCCATATGAACTCAGCACCGAAATCGGCCAGCTCGGCGCGTGGACAGTCTATCTTCTCGTCGGTTTCGCGTTCGGATTCATCCTCGAGTCCGCCGGTTTCGGTGACTCGCGACGCCTGGCGGCGCAGTTCTACTGGCGCGACCTGACGGTCATGAAGGTGATGTTCACCGCCATCCTCGTTGCCGCCGTGTTGATCTTCTGGTCGACGGCACTCGGCTGGCTGGACTACGACGATGTCTGGGTTAACCCGACCTTTCTCTGGCCCGGAATCCTGGGCGGCCTGATCATGGGCCTCGGTTTCATCTTGGGTGGTTTCTGCCCGGGCACCTCGCTGGTGGGCGCCTCGACACTCAAGCTGGATGCTATCTGGTTCGTCGCCGGGACCGCCGTCGGCATCCTCAGTTTCGGTGAGTCGGTGGCCTTGTTCAACGACTTCTGGCATTCAAGCAATCTTGGTCGTCTCACCCTGCAGGCATGGCTCGGACTTCCCACCGGCATCGTCATTTTCGGACTGGTCGTTATCGGCATCGTGGTGCTCTGGGCTGGCGATATTGTTCGCCGATGGATCTATGGTGATTCCAGTGAGCACTAAGTACTTGCACGGCCTCGGCGCCGCAATGCTGTTACTGGCATCTGCCGGGCTGGCCTGGTATGGACAACCGACCCCGGCCCAGAAATGGCATTTTATGTCTGGCGAACTGGAGCCCCGGTTGATCGAGCGCCAGGTTCAGATCGAGCCGGCCGAATTGGCGGAGCTGATGCACAACAACCATGTCGATCTGCGGCTAATCGACGTGCGTAACGAACGTGATTGGAATCTGTTCCATCTGTGGGGCGCGGAACGCATCCCGCCGGATCATCTGTTTGAGCATCGCCAGCGTTTTGCCGAGTTGCCGGATAACGGCGTGATCGTGCTCATGAGCAACGACGAGACCGGGGCCACCGAGGCATGGAAGCTGGTTGTGGCCACCGCGTCCCAGCCCAATGCCTATATCCTCGGCGGTGGGATCAACCGCTGGCTGGCTGAGTTCGCCCCCGGCCACCATGGCAGAGCGGTCGTCGCCAAGGGAACGGTGGATGAGACATTGCGCTTCCCACTTAAATCCGCCCTGGGATCGCGCCACCCCGCAGCCCTGCCCGACCCGCACCAGGTCAAGAACCTGAGCTTCGTCAGCAAGGTCAAGCTGCAGAAGCGCGTCGTCATAAAAGGCGGCTGCGGTTGAAGACAACCGCCCGCTAACGGGTTCCCTACTTCAGTCCGCCATAGAAAGCAGCCAGGTCGGCAATATCCTGATCAGTCAAAGCCATTGCCATCGGTGCCATGGTCGGGTCCGTGCGTTTGCCGTCGCGGAACGCCTTCAACTGAACCATCAGGTACTCCGGCTTCTGGCCATATAGGTTCGGAAACAACGGCGTCGTCCCGCGTCCATCCATGCCGTGGCAGGCCGCACAGGCGGCCGACTTGGTTTTGCCAGTCGCTGCACTGCCGGCAACATTGGTCGCGGCCCCTGCTGCCGGTGCGGGCTCTTCATCGCCTGATGACGCTGCCGGCTTTTTCGTCTTCGCTTTGGTTGACTCCGAAATCCCCGGTGTAGGCATTGGCTTCGCGTCCTCATTGGTCATCAGGCTGCCGGCACCGAGCACTGCTTTGAAGCTGGAAAAATAGGCTGCGAGATTGACCAGATCCTGGTCTGTCATGTTTTCCAGCATCGGCGTCATGATCGGGTCACGCCGGTCACCGCCGTCACGGAAGTAGTGCATCTGACGCAACAGATAGGTCTGCTGCTGGCCATGCAGGTGTGGATAATTGTCCTGCTGGCTGATGCCCTGCTGGCCGTGGCACGCAACACAGACCTGGGATTTTTCCTCACCCTTGGCGATGTCTGCGGCCAGCGCCTCAGCAGGTGCGTCCGCGGCTGATGGCACTGAAGAATGGAAAACGAGGGCGGCCGCCAATCCAAACCAGGCCGATTTGTTGTTGATTTCCATGGATGCCTTCCCCTTACCTTATCCGTACTCCGACAGCCAATTAGATGACAGCCTCGCCTGAATCATTCAATAATTACTCCAGTTCCGACTGATCAGTATCAAATAGACAATCAAAACAAGACAGTATGATCAGACTGCCCTCCTGTTCAATTGATGGATCGGACAATTTGAATATCGCGCGCGGTTTCTCGATGTTTCTTTTCATCATGGCCGTCGTTCTTGTTGGCCTGCCGCTGACCTCTCTCGCTTCCGACGCAACTTCCACGGCACAAGCCGGGGGCGAATTCATCGGCGCCGATATCTGCTCCGAATGCCACGAGAACAAATTCGAGCAGATCCTGCCATCGAAACATGCGCAGATGAACGACCTGCGTACGCCTTTCGCCAAACACGGCTGCGAAACCTGCCACGGTGCAGGCGAGGTCCATGCGTCTGCTGAAGGCGAGGATCTTACCGGCCTGATCGTGTACGGCAAGGATTCCGCAGTGCCCCCTGACGAGCAGAATGCGCGCTGCCTGGGCTGTCACCAGGATACCGGTCGCATGCACTGGCAGGGCAGCTCCCACGAGTCGGCCGACCTGGTCTGTTCCAGCTGCCACCTGATCCATCAGCCCGACGGCGTGCTGCGTAAGGAAAAGGAAAGCGACGTCTGCACGACCTGCCACTGGAAGGTACGCGCGGATATGCACAAGGCATCGGTTCACCCGATCCGCCAGGGCCTGTTGACCTGTACCGACTGCCACAGTCCGCACGGTTCGGATGGCCCCGGGTCGCTGAAGACCGTGACACTCAATCAGACCTGCTACAAGTGCCATGCCGAGAAACGCGGTCCCTTCCTCTGGGAACACGAACCGGTCACCGAAGACTGCATGGCCTGCCACAGCCCGCATGGCTCGAACAATCCGGCACTCCTGGTCAGACGGCCGCCTCAGTTATGCCAGCAGTGTCATCAGGTCGTGGGCGGCATGGGTGTCGGCCTCGGCAACCATGTCAACCGCGAGCTCGACTGGGGCGGAGGGCCGGGTACCTGGGGTGGAGGCGCCGGTGGCGGTAGTGGAGGCAGCAAAACACCGTTGATTCTCGGCGTCGGCTGCCTGAACTGCCATTCGCAGGTTCATGGTTCGAATCATCCATCCGGCCCGGTACTGCAGCGTTAGGAGCGAGAGGCTGAAGAGGGAAAGCCCATGACAACGAAACCAACAGGGTATCTGACACTCGGTCTGCTCCTGGCAACAGCAGTCTCGACCCAGGTGCTTGCCGCTAAGGATCCTGCAGCAGACGAGTCCGAAGAGGCGCCCTCTTCTCTCACCGGGACCATCGAATACGGCGCCAGTTACGTATCCGATGATTCATACCGTTTCGGCCGCTACACCGGCATGACAGACGAGGGCCCCTATGCGATCGGCGCCTTCGATATTCATTTCCGACCCGGACGCCCGGACTATCTGCACCTGCAGGGCCAGGACCTGGGACTGGACTCAAGAAGACTTTCGTTCGATTACGGTCAACAGGGACAGTATGAGACCCGCCTCGAATATCGCGAGTTGCCGAGTTTCAAGATGGACTCGGCAAACACGCCCTACCAGAATCCGGGCCATGACAACCTGGTCGTTGCACCCGGGGCCTCGCCCACGGCGTTGCTGCCGCTTTGCACTCGATACCAAGCGCAAACGCATCAGCGGTGGCATCAGCTACTTCCCGAAGAAGAACTGGAAGACCAGTCTGGATGTGAGCCACGAACGCAAGGACGGCACCGACTGGATCGGCGGTGCACTGCTGGCTCCACAACCCGGTGGCGGTGGTGGCGGTGGCGGTGGCGGCGCGGTCGGAGCTGGCGGCGGCTACGGTCGAACCTATGCGGTGATCCTCCCCGAACCGATCGACCAGACCACCACCGAGATGGACGCCAGCCTCGAGTACAGTGGCGAACAGAGCCAGTGGCGGCTGAACCTGCATGGCTCGCTTTTCAACAATGACCATTCGAGTCTGCGTTGGGAAAATCCGGGCTTCACGGCCACGTGCCTGGGGGCGGGGGCGGCGGGCGGCGGTGGCGGGGGCCTTACCTTGCCTTCGCAGGGCCAGCTGGCGCTGCCACCCGACAACCAGTTCTATCAGATCAGCCTCTCCGGCTCCAGCCGGCTGACCGATACCACCCGTTTTACAGGCACCCTGTCCGCCGGCCTGATGCAACAGGACGAAGACTTCCTGCCCTATGGGATCGACGGATCCGCCGCCGCAACAAAGGCCCTGCCACGCAACTCGCTCGACGGCGAGGTCTACGTCTATTCTGCGCGTGCCGGCATTACCTCGCGGCCCTTCAAACCCTTGCGCCTGAAGGCACAGTATCGCTATGACGAGCGTGACAATGACACGTCTCATGACGTGTATACCTACGACCGCATGGATTCCGGCTCAACCTCACCCACCGCCGTGATTAACCAACCGCTGAGCTACAGGAAACACAAGGCCATTCTGGACGCGAACTACCGTTTCTCCAAGATCTGGAGCGGATCCGCCGGCTACGAATACCGTCATACCGAGCGTGATTACTCGGATGTGGAGAAGAGCCGCGAGCATATCGGTTCGGCCGGGCTGAAGTGGCAACCCAGAGACAACTTCGATGCCTCTGTGCGTCTGGGCAGGAGTTCGCGGGACGCCTCGGACTACCAGGCCGAGCTGACCAACCAGAACCCCTTGTTGAGAAAGTACACCCTGGCAGACCGCGACCGCGACACGGTCGGCCTGTTACTCAACTACGCCCCGATGTCCAACCTGAACATCGGGTTCAGCACCGACCTGGTGGACGATGATTACACTGACTCGGACCTCGGCCTGACAGATGCCGACAGCAAAAACTATAACCTGGATCTGTCTTACTATCCCGCACAGGGTATCCAGCTAAACGCCTTCTATTCCCATGACCGCATCGAATCCCGTCAGGTCGGCAGCCCCTCTTCCGGCTCGTTCTACAAGGTCAACTATGATGACAAGGTAGATACCCTTGGTCTGGGGGCCAATTTCGACGACGTATGGAAAAGTTGGGACCTGGGCGTCAATTACCGGTACTCAAAAGGGACGGGGGAAATCAAGTACACCGGCATGGGGACCGCAAGCAACGCTTATCCCGATCTCGAGAACGAGCTGCATCACGTAGAGCTGTCTGCAGCCTACGACCTGAAGGAGAACACGCGGGTGAAGTTCTCCGCCATCTACGAGAACATGCGCTCCGATGACTGGGCCCTGGACGGTATATCCGCCTATCCAGACAACCAGCTACTCACACTGGGTAACGATACCGAAGAATACAATGTGTTCGCCTTCATGGTTGCCGTGCAGCATCGTTTTTGACGCCGGTCAAACGCGGGCAGCTCACAATTTGCCTTTGCCGGTTTCTGGTGTAGAAGTGGTAGGCAGGACTTATAAATGGATTGCCAGGCCGGTATCTCGACCGGGACCCACTGGCCGCTGGAATGGGAGGGAAATCATGCACCATCTAGTAAAGTCACTGCTTTTCGGCCTGCTGATGCTGCCTGTGGCACTGCATGCAGCCGACGTAATCCCCGACGACAAGGCCGTCATACAGTTTCAGACCAAGACAGGGGTCGTGACCTTCAATCACACCCTGCACGCAAGCCTGCGGGTCACCCAGTGCGAGAGCTGCCATCACACCCACGAAGAAGGCCAACCCATCAAGGCCTGCTCCGATTGCCACAAGAAGAAAGAGAAAGCCAAGATCGAGGGTTTTTCAGTGGTAGCGCCCAAGACCTCGAAGGCATATCACACCAAGTGCAAAGGGTGTCATAAATACACGATGAAGGAACTGGAGAAACCCGCCGGTCCCACGAAATGCAAGCTCTGTCACATCAAGGCCAAGTGACCGGCTGGCGCATCTGAACCCAGGAACCCGGGGCCTCACCAGCCCGGGTCGTGTCCGTCGGTATCTTCCAGGCGTTCACCGGGATCATCGACCCGTTCCGCAGACAGGGCGGTATCGACCAGGGCCTGCTGCTGGGCCCGGTGGAGATCTGCATTGCCGCAGGCCGGTGAGGCAGAAGGGGGCCGCCCGGCATAACCGAGAGTCCGGCCTTCGCCGGTCACCACCCTGAGATGATGCTGAATCTGATACCAGGCGCCCTGGTTACGCGGCTCTTCCTGGCACCAGACGATCTCCCTAGCCTTGGAATAAGCTGCCAGCAGCTGGCCCAGCCGACGTCTCGGGAACGGATAGAGCTGTTCGATCCGTAGGATGGCGATATCCGAAATCTGCCGTTCACGGCGTGCAGAAAGCAGGTCGAAATAGACCTTGCCACTGCAAAGCACGACGCGACGTACGCTGGACGATTCCAGTTCATCGATCTCCGGCTGCACAGGCGCCAGGGCACCGGAGGAAAAGGCATCCAAGGAAGACTTTGACAGAGGGTGGCGCAACAGACTCTTTGGGGTCATCACGACCAGCGGCCGGCGGAAGCGTCGCATCATCTGATCGCGCAATAGATGAAAGAATTGCGCCGGCGTGGTCGGCACCCAAACCCGCATGTTCAGTTCCGCACACAGCTGCAGAAAGCGCTCCAGTCTTGCGGATGAATGCTCAGGCCCCTGGCCCTCGAAGCCGTGCGGCAAGAACAGGGTCAGCTGGCAGAGTCGTTCCCATTTGAGGTAGCCGCTGGCAATGAACTGGTCAATGACCATCTGGGCACCATTGGAGAAATCACCGAACTGGGCCTCCCAGATAACCAGGGTATTCGGGCTCGAGGTGGCATAGCCGTACTCGAATCCAAGCACCGCCAGCTCCGACAGCAGCGAATTGATCACCTCGAAACGTGGTTGATCGGCAGACAACGCTGCCAACGGCAAGTGAGTTTTATAGGTCTTCTGATCGTGATAAGCGGCATGGCGGTGTGCGAAGGTACCGCGGATCGAATCCTGGCCCGAGAGCCTTACGGCATAACCTTCATCCAGCAGGCTGGCATAGGCCAGAAGCTCTGCCATGCCCCAATCCATCGGTTTCTTCCGGTCCAGCATTCCCTCGCGTTCAGCCACAACCCGCGCAACGCCGCGCTGCAACTCGAATCCATCCGGCACCTGTATAGCCTTTGCCCCGAGCCTTTGCAGCCTGTCGAGCGGCACCCGGGTATCGACGTTTTCGTTGGGCCGTGCTGTCAGATATTGCTCCCAATGCGCCTCGTAACCCGTACGCGATCCGCGCAGAAACTCACGCACCACCACCTCGCCCTGCTCGAGAGAGTCACGATAGGCCTCACGCATGGCATCCGGTTCCGGCCCGTCTATCAGCCCTTCCTCCACCAGGCGCTGTGCGTAGATTGCGCGGGTGGTCTGCATCTGGCGAATCCGCTGGTACATCTGCGGTTGGGTCATGAGTGGCTCGTCCGCCTCGTTATGCCCCTGTCTTCGGTAGCAGACCAGATCGATGACCACATCGTTGTGGAAGGTCAGGCGGTAATCCAGTGCCAGCCGGGTCACGAACAAGACCGCATCCGGGTCGTCCCCATTGACATGGAAGATCGGTGCCTGGATAAGCTTGGCCACCTCCGTGCAATACAGCGTGGAGCGGGCCTCCTGGGGACGGCTGGTGGTGAATCCTATCTGGTTATTGACCACCACATGAATCGTTCCGCCAGTGCCGTATGCGGGAGTCTTGGACAGATTGAGTGTCTCCGTCACCACACCCTGGCCGATAAAGGCGGCATCACCGTGCACGATCACGGGCAAGACGAGGTCGAGGGCATCGTCCTCATGCCTGTCCTGGCGAGCCCGGCAGCCTCCCTGCACCACCGGAGCAATGATCTCCAGGTGTGACGGGTTGAACGCAAGCGACAGATGAACCGGGCCGCCCGAGGTCTGAATATTGGAATAGAAGCCCTGATGATATTTCACATCACCCGAGCCGCCACGAGGGCCCTGACCCCGCCTGCCCTCAAACTCGGAAAACAGCTCGTTGGGTGCCTTGCCGAGCAGGTTGACCAGGACGTTCAGACGCCCGCGGTGCGCCATGCCGATAACGATATCGGTCACCCCTCGTTTGCCGCCGCCCTGAACAATCTCGTCCAGCAGCGGGATCAGTGAATCGGCGCCTTCGAGCGAAAATCTTTTCTGACCGACGTAGCGGCGGTGAAGAAACTGTTCCAGACCCTCTGCAGCCGTCAGATCACTCAAGGTGTCGATACGCATCTGATCGGTATGCTGATCCGCCCAGTTGCCACGGGTCGACTCCAGCCTGCGCTCGATCCAACGACGCTCATCCAACGCAGAGATATGCATATGTTCACTGGCCAGAGTTCCGCAGTAGACGCGCTCCAGGATCTCGATGACCTCGCCCAGCGGACGCGCATGTTCGGCATCGATGGATACCACGTTCACCGGTTGCTGCAACAACGCTTCATCCAGGCCGTAGTAGGCGGGCGTCAGTTCTCTGCCACGTCTCCTTTCCATCAGCCCGAGAGGATCCAGGTCGGCATGCAGATGTCCCTGCATACGAAAGGCCATGATCAGTCGCTCGATGCCGGTTTGCGGCTCGGCACCGACATCGGGCGGGGCTGGCTGATGCCCGGGCGTGGACTCGCCACCTGCATGCTCGAAGCCGTAAAAAAAGCTGCGCCACTCAGCCGAAACACTCTCCGGTGAATCCTGAAACGCCTCGTAGAGTTGATCGATATACTCAGCGTTCGCCCCGTTGAAAGCCGAGGAACGTCTTAGCCTGTTCAGTGATTTTTCCATCTTGCCGTCCGGATCAAAAAGTCACGTGACCACCGCTTCCATGTTCACATGATGTAGGTCACCTGCCTGCAAACATACGGGGAATTTACAGCAGATACACTGTTGACTTCATTGACTCGCGGCAGCAAAGAACCACCCACTCGCCTATCGGCCGTTGGCTTCCGTCAACCAATATCTTTCCGGGAAGCGTCACCGGCAACGTGTGCAATCACAGCAGAAGGTCGAATGTTTCAAGCAGCCAGGGCAGCAGGAGCGCAGTGGCAAACGCAGAAAGAGCCATCGCCAAGCCGGAGAATGCACCCATTTTTGGGCTTATCTGGAACGCACGCGCCGTCCCTATCCCATGCGCCGCGACTCCCATGGCGATCCCTTTGACCGCGTCATCCTTGATACGCATCAGGGCGAAAAGCTTGCTTCCAAGAACTGCACCAATGATACCGGTTAGCACTACCAGCACGGCCGTCAGCGAAGGCAGCCCCCCAATCTGCTCCGAAATACCCATGGCGACCGGAGCAGTCACCGATTTGGGCGCCAGCGACAACTGGGTCTGCAGACTGCCGCCAAGGACCCTGGCGAACCCCACCGAACTCAAGGCGCCGACCGTCACGCCGGCGAGCAAGCCAATCAACAATGGCAGCCACAATCTCTTCAGGTTCGAACACTGCTGATACAAAGGTACCGCAAGGGCAACCGTCGCAGGTCCGAGCAGAAAATGCACGAACTGACCGCCCTCGAAATAGTCCTGATAAGGCGTATCCGTGGCCAGGAGAAAAATGATCAGTACTGCCACTGCAGTGACGACGGGATTCAACAGTGGATGGGAATTGGCAAAAAGATAAAGACGATAGGCAAGGCTGTAAGCGACCAGGGTTATGGTCAAACCCAACAGCGGAGACGCGGAAAGATAGACCCAGATCGTTGCGAGGTCCGGCTCAGTCATCTTCTTGCACCCTTGCCCCGAAAACACGACGGCTCGCCAGCATCGCCGCCGCAGTCACCGCCATGGTAAGGACTGTACTCAGCACCAACGCGACGCTGATCGGCAGCCATTCATTCGCGATGCGATCGAAATGAACCATCATGCCAACCCCGGCAGGGACAAAAAGCAGCGACAAATGGTTCAATAGCGCCGAAGAGGCCGAGTCCAATGATTCGCCCGAGCGTTTTCGCAGCATCAACGTAAGGAACAGCAGGATCATGCCCAACACAGGCCCGGGTACGGGGATCCGTAACAAAAGCACGCTGAACTCACCGATCAGCTGGTAGATCAGGAGCAAGGTCACGCCGTTCAGAAATTTCATTTACTGCGCTCCCGGGCTAGCCCGCATGTTGCACGAAGGCGGTTACGCGCATTCAGTTTCGTGCTGTCAATATAGGCATTTGATTGAATGTTCTGGGCAATTTGCGCAAGGCACAGTTTGTCCTAATCGGTTTTCTAAAAAATCTGGCGTTGCATCTTGAACGATCTCCCTCGATCCATAGCTACGACTATGGCTTTTCGGGCGATAGTCCAAGCTGCTTAGCCAGGCTTTCCCAGAAAATCCGATTCCTTCATGCAACATGCGGGCTAGTGTCCTGAATCAGAAGTTCACCCGATCGGATACCTGTGGAGCCCAATACTGGCATGAACAGGGACCATCAGTTAACCGGGTGAGTGCTGATGATCATTACAATCGCGATTGTGGGGCGCAACTTCAGCTGCGATTCGGCACATAGGACGCACAGGATCTACCCTTTCCTTGGCAGGGCGAAACAAATTGGTACTGCGGCGTAAGACTGTGAAAAGGGCCCGTTTCAGGAGAGTCTGCAACGTATGTCACGCAAGGAGGCGGGCGCCCTGATACCGATGGCATTCAGACCGCCCGACACACCGCGTGCCATACCGGCCAGCAAGGGACAACCACTGGTAAACAACGACCTGCCCAGGTTGCGCAGGATCGACCGGTTTCCCATCGCAAGATCCATCCCGGCTGAAACCACCGCACCCACTGTCAAAGCCACCGGTATCTCATCCATCAGGGTGCCGAACATCCCACCATAGAGCAGCGGAACAATCCGGATCACGAACCTGCCAATCGACTCCTGCAAGTCGTAGGGCATCTCGTGCGTATATCGAACGCATTGTTCGTCATGCATTCTCTCGGCCGGCCCCACCGGACTCTCAGATTCCCCTGGCCAGGATTCCGACTTATTGACGCGTGGCATTCTTCACATCCTTTTATACGGCTGACTAACATCGATAGCGTCTCTCGGGCGCAAAATTTGAGTGCGCCGGACGCCTCCCAGCAGCGTAATGTTGCGCTGCATCAACAAAACCGAAACACGCTCGGATCTGTTTACGCCAGGTTGGGAAACAACCGCATGTTCGGCGTATCTCGACCGATCGGGCTCAGGTGCTAGAATTTTTGCAAGCTAAGAGATCAGATCGGGAACACATCCCGACAGCAGGCGGACAGGAGGAGGAAGATTGAGAAAAGTCGTCAAAGACGATCCCCGGCCGCCGGAGTTGCTGGACCGGCTCAACGCGATATCGCGTGGCAAAAAGATCGTACTGGTCGTGTTTATCATCTGGGCGATTCAGGCGATCCCGAAATGGACTGTCGCCATCGTCGGTGACGGAGAGACCTCGGCCGCCATTATGAAAATTTTTGTTACGCCGCGTTGAGGAGATGTGGAGACCTGCCGGCGACTCGCAATCTGGCCGACCCCGGTAGAAGGCCTACTCTGCCCGCTATATTCTTCGGATTTACGAACCTCAACACCTCGAGTTCCGCCCGTCCGGGTGTGGCTCAGCGCCCGCGCAAGCCACAGTGCAAATCGGCCAGGATCGCTGGCACAGGCAAACCCACCGCCCTGAAAGCTTTTGCCAGTCCGTGGGCAACACCGACCACCAAAGGGCGCAGGCAAGCAAATGCTGGCCCGAGTATTGGCAGGAACAACGAGTTTCCTCCCATCCTCATATCCAATGCGACCGCCAGCGCGGATCCCATCGATACGCCAATCAGCATATTTCCGAGAATCCCACCCAACAGGACGCCGTAGATCAACGGCACCGTGCGGATGAGTGCCCGGGCCGAGGCCTCGGCAGTATCTTCGGACATCTGATGGGAATAACGGACGTACCGATCCTGGTAAGGCCTTTTTATCGTTTCTACAGCATCCATGGCCTCCATTGCTCTTGGACCTGATTCGTTGCTGGTTAACATGACTTTACTGCCTCGCATTACAACTGCGCCTGCCACCGATCGTTTCACGTCAAAATGCATGACGTTTCATGACCTTTCGCGGGAATTGTCGCGCTGCACAAAAGGCTTGTGCATTGACAATTCGCAACAAAGCGAAAAGATACCAAGGGAAAACCCTTATGATCGACCAAGCCATTGTTTGCCAGCAACAATTTGGCATCTGCCTGATGGCGCCAACGGAGCGCCGACCCCTCAGAACCATTCACCACGCGATATCTGAAGGCTGAACCCGCCACGCCAAGCGAAACGAACGCAGCACGCGGGCAGCAAAAATGGCGCGCGCCTTATTGTCGAGCGTGCCCAGCCGCGTGGATTCCACTCCTTCCAGCGCCCATTCCTTCGCGTCGTTGCGCACGTATCAGTCGGACAGCCCCGGTCTTGGTCCACATCGGCCCGGGTAACCGGTTTGCAGCTACGCTTAACCAAGCCAGATGATCATTTAAATATTTCGCAGTGGCACCAGCGTCAACAGCCTGTACAAAGACGGCTGCATCCCAGTTCGAATAGTGACTACCATCGGCAGGAGTTCTCCATGCAAACGGCAAATCCACGCGCTCGAATTCTGATCGGCAAACCGGGGCTGGACGGTCACGACCGTGGCGCCAAGTACATCGTGCACATCCTCAGGGACGCCGGCTACGAGGTCATTTATACCGGCATTCGCCGCAGCCCCGAACAAATCGTGCAAGCCGCTATCCAGGAAGACGTTGCTGCGGTCGGGCTCTCGCTGCTTTCCGGCGCCCACAACGAGTTGTTCAAACGGGTGATCGATCTCCTCAAGGCGCGCGGAGCCGACGATATCCTGGTGTTCGGTGGCGGCATTATTCCGGCCAGCGACATCCCCGGTCTCCATGAAATGGGTATCTCTGCGGTATTCACCCCCGGCGCATCAGCCAAGGAGATCACAGCGACGATCGACGGTCTGCTGTCAGTCCCTCAGGGCGCCTGATGGACCACGACATCGCCGGTCTGGTCCGCGAGATCAGCCAAGACCCCGCTGGCAGCACGCGAGCGGCAGCTCGTCTCATGTCGCTGCTGGAAAACCACCCGACGCGAATCCCCGAAGTCCATGCGGGATTCGCAGATTGGCCGGAGCCATTGATGGTGCTTGGCGTCACGGGACCACCGGGTGCAGGTAAGAGCACCCTGGTCGACCAGTTGGTCGCGTCATATCGCAAACGCCATCCACAAAGGCGACTGGGGGTGATTGCAGTCGACCCTTCCTCCCCTTTTACCAAAGGCGCGGTTATGGGAGACCGGGTGCGCATGATGCGCCACGCCACCGACGCGAACGTATTTGTCCGTTCGCTGGCCTCCAGGGGGCATCTCGGCGGGCTGGCCCTGGGCGTCAAGGGTGTTTTGAGGGTCATGGGACTGCTGCAGTGCCAACTGGTACTGATCGAGACCGTCGGTGTCGGGCAGAGCGAGATGGAGGTCGCCGAGTTCGCAGACCTGGTGGCGATTATCCTGGCACCCGGTCAAGGGGATGGCATTCAACTTCTGAAATCCGGGCTGATGGAGAGCGGCGATGTTTTTGTGGTCAACAAGGGCGATCGCGAGGGTGCCAGCCAGCTGCAGTCCCAACTGCGCGCCACGTTGAACCTGAGGACCAGTGGCCACGACCCGCTCAATCGCTCGCCCATCTGCGTGACCAGCGCGCTCGAGGGCAAAGGCATTGCCGAATTTCTCGACCTGCTGGAGAAACAGCAAGCACAGTACGGCGATAAATGGCTTACGCGCCGCCGGCAGCGTTTCAAACAGGAGATCGAGCAGGCCGTTCTGGAAGAAGCTCAGCGCCGGCTTGCGCAGACGCTTCGCACCACCGGGATCGGCAAAGGTGGGGTCGCGGACATCCTGCGTGGCGAGACGACTGTCAGTGAGCTCGCAACCAGGTTGCTTCACCTGGGTGCGCAAGACACATCGCAGCATAACGAGGACAAGGCTGATGAAAGAAAATCCAAAGAATAAATTGTCGACAGCACAGGCCAGGCAGGCGTGGGAAGAGACCACCGTCGCGAAGACTCTTACCCGGTTTCCCGAGCGTCGTGCCAGGTTTGACACGGTCTCGGGAGAGGAAATCGACCGCCTATACACGCCGCAGCCAGAAACAGAATCATCCTACCTCGACAAACTCGGCTTCCCGGGTGAATACCCGTTTACCCGCGGTGTGCAGCCCACGATGTATCGAGGCCGGCTGTGGACCATGCGCCAGTACGCCGGCTTCTCCACCGCCGAGGAATCGAACAAGCGGTATCGCTACCTGCTGGAGCAGGGATCCACGGGCCTGTCTGTGGCCTTCGACCTTCCGACCCAGATCGGGTACGACAGCGATGACCCGATGGCCGAGGGTGAAATCGGCAAGGTGGGGGTCGCGATATCCACGGTGCGGGGGATGGAGAAGCTTTTCGATGGCATACCCCTGGACAAAGTCTCCACCAGCATGACCATCAACTCCACCGCCTCCATACTGCTGGCCATGTATATCGTGACGGCGGAGAAACAGGGCGTGCCACCGCACAAACTCACCGGCACCATCCAGAACGATATTCTCAAGGAATATATCGCCCGCGGCACCTACCGATTCCCACCCAGTCCGAGCCTGAGGCTGATTAGCGACACCTTCGCCTACTGCACCAAGAACGTGCCCAGGTGGAACACCATTTCGATCAGTGGTTATCACATCCGTGAGGCAGGGGCCACGGCGGCTCAGGAAATCGCATTCACGCTGTGCGATGCGATCTGCTACGTGGAAACGGCAATCAATGCAGGCCTGCATGTGGATGAATTCGCGCCACGCCTGGCATTTTTCTTTGCATGCCACACCGACCTTTTCGAGGAGGTGGCAAAGTTCCGTGCCGCACGCCGGCTTTATGCCCGAATCATGAAAGAACGTTTTGGCGCCAAAGACCCCAAGAGCATGATGTTGCGGTTCCACACCCAGACCGGTGGTGTCACCCTGACGGCCCAACAGCCCGACAACAACGTCGTTCGCGTAGCCATACAGACGCTGGCCGCGGTTTTGGGCGGCACGCAGTCATTGCATACCAACTCCAAGGACGAGGCCCTGGCACTGCCCACCGAGGACAGTGTACTCATTGCACTTCGTACCCAGCAGATCATGGCCCATGAATCCGGTGTGACCAATACGATCGACCCCCTCGGCGGCAGTTATTTCGTCGAACAGCTCACCGACCAGCTCGAGGCCGAGGCCGAACAGTACATAAAGACCATCGACGACATGGGCGGGATGGTAACCGCGATCGAGCAAGGCTATGTGCAAAAGCAGATTGAAGAATCCGCTTATCGGTATGGCATGTCGGTCGAGGAAAAGGAACGCATCGTGGTTGGCGTAAACCAATATCAGGTGGGGCAGGAACCCGAGATAGAAACGTTCACGGTGCCGAAACAGACTGCCAGCAAGCAGATCGAAAATCTCAGGCGAACCAAGGCGGGTCGTGACCGGAAAAAGGTCGACAAGGCACTGGCCGGCATCGAGGCCGCCGCTCGCGGCGACGATAACCTGATGCCGCCCATCATCGATGCGGTCCGGGTATGCGCCAGCACCGGCGAGATCTGCCAGTCACTGCAGGAGGTCTTCGGCGAGTACAAAGAGAATTTCCATTAGCCAATGCTCGCGGTTCTGCAAAAACATCCATTCTGGTCGGGAGGACCAAACTGCCGGGCGCAGGCATGCGAGCAACCTGTTTCCAGTTGGTTGAGCTCCCTGCCCCGTGCCGTCACAAATATTCAGGGATCGACCTCAACTCTGACTCCAAGGGAGTAAATCCAATGTCGCTAGTTAAAACCGAGCTGGAGCATTCAATCGGTACCATCACGATGAATCACCTCAGGAAGCACAATGCGCTCAACGAGTTGCTAATTGGTGAAATCATCACGGCGCTCAAAGATTTCCATCAGCAGAAGGCGCGCGTGGTGATCCTGAGGGCCCCGCCCGGCGCCAAGATCTGGTCGGCAGGTCATGATGTCAAAGAGCTGCCGCTGACAGGACGCGACCCACTGGGCTGGGACGACCCCCTGCGCATGGTCGTGAGAGAGATTGAGACCTTGCCGATACCGGTCATCGCCATGATTGAAGGGGGTGTCTGGGGAGGTGCCTGTGAGATGGCCTTCGCCTGTGACATGATCGTGGCAACAGTGAACAGCACCTTTGCAATCACCCCGGCCAAGCTGGGTGTTCCTTACAACACGACGGGTGTGCTCAACTTCATGCACGCGACGAATCGTATGATCCTGCGCGAAATGGCCTTTACCGCCCAGCCCGTATCGGCGGTCCGCGCCGAGCGACTCGGGATGATCAACTATGTGGTCGAAAAAGACGCGTTGGAGCAGCGCGTGCAGGAACTTGCGGGGCAGATCAAAAAGAATGCACCCCTCAGCATTGCTGTGATCAAAGAGCAATTGAGAATCATGGAGAGTGCGCACCCGGTGACGCCGCGAATGTTTGAGCGTATTCAGGGGCTGCGTCGCGCCGTGTACGACAGTCACGACTACAAGGAAGGGCTGAGTGCGTTTCTGGAAAAGCGCAAGCCGAACTTCATTGGCGAATGAGCAGCCGGCGAAGCCGTCCTTGACTTGACGCGCGCATAACGGCAACAGCGGCAAGTCCGCCAGGCGATACATAAAAACCCCGGCAATCCTGCCGGGGTTTCGTTTCTCCTGAGCCCGCAGGTCTCAGTTGCCGATCACATCGCCAGTTTCAACACCACTTCCTGGCCTCGCTTGGCCGATTCGACGAACTCCGGCATCTTGTCGAAATTCATGTAGCGATAAACTTCAGGTGCCATGCTGTCGATCTTGGTCGCGTACTCCATGTACTCAGCCGGTGTCGGCAGCTTGCCGAGTATCGAGGCAATCGCGGCGAGTTCGGCCGAGGCCAGGAACACGTCCGCACCCTGCCCCAGACGGTTCGGGAAGTTACGCGTCGAGGTCGAGACCGCAGTCGAGTTGGCCGCGATCCGCGCCTGGTTACCCATGCACAGCGAACAACCCGGCATCTCGGTACGCGCACCGGCCGCCGCATAGATGTTGTAGTAGCCCTCTTCCATCAGAAGGTGCTCGTCCATCTTGGTCGGCGGCGCAATCCACAGCCGGGTCGGGATGACCTCACCCGCCGCCTGCAGCAGTTTGCCCGCCGCCCGGAAATGGCCGATGTTGGTCATGCAGGAACCGATGAAAACCTCATCGATCTTGCGGCCGGCGACCTCGGACAGCGGCTTGACATCGTCCGGATCGTTCGGGCAGGCCAACAGCGGCTCGGTGATCTCGGACATGTTGATCTCGATGACCTCGGCATAATCGGCATCGGCGTCGGCCCGCATCAGGCTCGGATTCTCCAGCCACTCTTCCATCGCGCGTGCACGGCGCTCGAGTGTGCGTGCATCCTGATAGCCGTTGTCGATCATCCAGCGCAGCATGATGATGTTTGAGCGAAGGTATTCGGCGACCGACTCCTCCGACAGCTCGATGGTACAACCACCGGCGGAACGCTCGGCCGAGGCATCCGACAGCTCGAACGCCTGTTCCACGGTCAGGTCCGGCAGACCCTGGATCTCGACGATACGGCCGTTGTAGACATTCTTCTTGCCCTTCTTCTCGACCGTCAGCAGACCACGCTGCAGGGCGGCATAAGGGATCGCGTTGACCAGATCGCGCAGGGTGATGCCCGGCTGCATCTCACCGGTAAACCTGACCAGTACCGATTCGGGCATATCCAGCGGAATGACGCCCAGCGCGGCACCGAAGGCGACCAGACCGGAACCGGCCGGGAAAGAGATACCGAGCGGGAAGCGGGTGTGCGAATCACCGCCCGTACCGACCTGGTCCGGCAGCAGCATGCGGTTAAGCCAGCTGTGGATGATGCCGTCACCCGGACGCAGCGAGACTCCACCACGGGTCTGGATAAAGTCCGGCAGGGTATGCTGGGTGTTGATGTCGACCGGCTTCGGATAGGCCGCGGTGTGACAGAAGGACTGCATCACCAGGTCCGCTGAAAAGCCGAGACAGGCCAATTCTTTGAGCTCGTCGCGCGTCATCGGGCCGGTGGTGTCCTGAGAACCCACCGTGTTCATCCGCGGCTCGCAGTAGGTGCCGGCACGAACGCCCGCGACACCACAGGCCTTGCCGACCATCTTCTGTGCCAGGGTAAAGCCCTTGCCACTGTCTTCAGGATCGACCGGGCGACGGAACACCTCGCTATGACCGAGCCCCAGCGACTCGCGTGCCTTGGCAGTCAGGCTGCGGCCGATGATGAGCGGAATCCGGCCGCCGGCCTTCGCCTCGTCGAGAATAACGTCGGTCTTCAGAGAAAACTCCGAGATGACCTCGCCGGACTCGTTCTCGATCTTGCCTTCATACGGCTTGAGGACGATCACGTCGCCCATGGCCAGATTGTCAACCGGGCACTCGATCGGCAGTGCACCGGAGTCCTCGACGGTATTGAAGAAGATCGGTGCGATCTTGCCGCCCAGCACCACGCCCCCGGCACGCTTGTTCGGTACGAATGGAATATCATGACCCATGTGCCACAGCACGGAGTTGGTGGCCGACTTGCGCGACGAACCGGTACCGACCACATCACCCACATAGGCCAGGGGCGGTCCCTTCTGCTGAAGTGCCTCGATCGCTTTGATCGGGCCGACCTTGCCGGGGTCGTCCGGAACGATACCATCGCGCTCGTTCTTCAACATCGCCAGCGCATGCAGTGGAATATCGGGTCGCGACCAGGCATCCTGGGCAGGCGACAGGTCGTCGGTGTTGGTCTCGCCGGTCACCTTGAACACGGTCAGCTTGATTTCGGCAGGTACATCGTCCTTGCGCGTGAACCACTCGGCGTCGGCCCACGACTGCATGACCGCCTTGGCATTGGCGTTACCGGCCCTGGCCTTTTCTTCAACGTCGTGAAAGGCATCGAACATCAGCAGGGTGAACTTCAGCTGCTCGGCCGCCAGTTCGCCCAGCTCGGCGTCGTCTATCAGCTCGATCAGCGGCTGGATGTTGTAACCGCCCAGCATGGTGCCGAGCAGTTCCACCGCCTTGCGCTTGTCGACCAGCGGCGAGGCAGCCTCACCCTTGGCGATGGCAGCCAGGAAACCGGCCTTCACATAGGCGGCCTCGTCCACACCCGGAGGCACGCGGTTGGTCAGCAGGTCCAGCAGAGTCTCCTCCTCACCGGCCGGCGGCGCTTTCAGCAGCTCGACCAGGTCGTTGACCTGCTCGGCGTTCAGCGGCAGCGGCGGGATTCTCTGGGCGGCGCGTTCTTCAACGTGTGTACGATAGGCTTCGAGCATTTGATCACCTCATTCACTTGTCGCGTGCAACGGCACAAGTCTAGTCGGCTGCTGCACGCGTGGTGGTTGAACCTGCTTAGTAACTTTCCTTTGCCCCGTCTAGATTCAACGGTTCAAAGCGACCTTCCGTCTTAATGCAGCGCAACATAGCAAAGGCAAAAGCATACGTATAATGGATACTTTGCATAAATAACATGCTATTTTTGCATGTATGGATCTGACATTGTTACGATCATTCCTGTCTGTCGCCGAGACCGGGGCAATCACCGAGGCCGCCGAGCGCATCGGCATCACCCAGCCGGCACTTTCACGTCGCCTGCAGCAGCTCGAAGAACATCTCGGCGTCGAGCTGCTGGTGCGAGGCCGAAAAGGGGTCGTACTGACGGAGATCGGGCGACTGGTGCAGTCTGAGGCACAGGGCATCGTGGCACGCTACGAGCGCATGCGGGAGATGGTCGCCAGTCACCAGCGGCTGGAGGGAGGAACTGTGCGTATTGGCGGCGGCGCGACAGCCGTATCCTATATGTTGCCCGAGGCCATCGCCGCATTCCAGGCGGCCCATCCACAGGTTCGCTTTCAGATGCGCGAGGCCGGCAGCAGCGAAATCGCCGATGATGTGGTTGCCGGACATCTCGAACTCGGCGTGGTCACACTGCCCGTGCGCGACCGCGAACTCGATGTCACCCCATTGACCACAGACCGTATCGTGCTGGTTGCACGGCACGATCATTTGCTTGCCAAAAAACGTCGTGTACGCATACAAGACCTCGCGGACCAGGCCTTCGTCGCCTTCGAGGCAGGCAGCGCCCTGCGCCAGATCATCGACAGCAAATTGCGCGACGCCGGCGTCGAGGTCAACGTCGTAATGGAACTGCGCTCCATACCTGCGATCCTGCGCATGGTCTCCACCACCGGTAATCTGGCGTTCGTCAGCCAACTCGGCATGGAACAGCAGAATGATGTCGTAGCGGTAGCGGTACAGGGCCTGCGCATCGAGCGACGTCTTGCCATAATCGCACGTCGGGGGGTTAGGCTCTCACCGGCGGCCGATGCCTTTACACAACGCCTGCGATCCCTCCAGGGCTTGCCTGCCGATTGCAGCCCAGACAGAAAAGCGTAATATCTGCGCTTCGATCGGCCGCGCGGGAATGGTCACTATTTAGCGGTTTAATGCCCGTTAAGTTGACAGCCATTTCGCTTAATTCAAAGAATGGCCGACTAAATCAAATAAACAGTCCCCCCGGAGGAGAAGCTATGTCAGACGTCAAGACCTATCCCGTACCCGCGGATTTCGCGGCCCAGGCCAACGTCAGCGCTGAGCAATATCAGCAAATGTACAAACGCTCGGTGGATGACCCTGCCGGATTCTGGGGCGAGCAGGCTGAGCAATACCTCACCTGGTTCAAGAAGTGGGACACGGTGCTGGATTGGTCCTTTGCCGGCGATGACCTGCACATCAACTGGTTTACGGGCGGCACCCTCAACGTCTCTTATAACTGCCTGGACCGCCATCTCGAGACCCGCGGTGACCAGGTTGCCATCATCTGGGAAGGCGACGATCCGAACGAAGACCGCAAGATCACCTACCGCGAGCTGCACGAAGAAGTCTGCCGCTTCGCCAACGTGCTCAAAGAGCCGTGGCGTCAAGAAAGGCGATCGCGTCTCGCTGTATCTGCCGATGGTCGCCGAAGCTGCCGTCGCCATGCTCGCCTGTACGCGCATCGGCGCCGTTCACTCAATCGTGTTCGGTGGCTTCTCCCCCGACGCGCTGAAAGACCGTATCAACGATTCCGACTGTAAAGTGGTCATTACCTCTGACCAGTCCATGCGCGGCGGCAAAAAGGTCCCGCTGAAGGCCAATGCCGACAAGGCGATCGCATCCTGCCCGCAGGTCGACACCTGCATCGTGGTCCGTCGTGGTGGCGACCCGGTCGAATGGACCGAAGGCCGCGATGTCTGGTACGACGAAGCCGTCGCTGCCGCTTCGCCCGAATGCAAAGCCGAAGAGATGGAAGCGGACGACCCGCTGTTCATCCTGTACACCTCGGGTTCCACCGGCAAGCCCAAGGGTGTACTGCATACCACCGGTGGCTACCTGCTCCAGGCGGCCATGACCCACAAGACCGTGTTCGACTACAAAGACGGCGAGGTCTACTGGTGCACCGCAGACGTCGGCTGGGTCACAGGTCATACCTATATCGTCTATGGGCCGCTGGCCAACGGCGCCATCACGCTGATGTTCGAGGGCATCCCGACCTATCCGGATATCTCGCGCTTCTGGCAGGTCTGTGACAAGCACAACGTCGCCACTTTCTACACCGCCCCGACCGCCATCCGTTCACTGATGGGTGCCGGTGACGAACCGGTCAAGAAGACCAAGCGCACCTCGCTGCGTCTGCTCGGCACCGTCGGCGAACCGATCAACCCGGAGGCCTGGGAGTGGTACTACAACGTCGTCGGTGACGGTCGTTGCCCCATCGTCGACACCTGGTGGCAGACCGAGACCGGCGCGCACATGCTCACCCCGCTGCCCGGCGCCACCCCGCTCAAGCCGGGCTCGGCAACCAACCCGTTCTTTGGCGTGGTGCCGGTACTGCTGGACGACCAGGGTAACGAAATCGACGGCAACCCGGCCGAGGGCAACCTGGCGATCAAGCACCCCTGGCCGAGCATGATGCGTACCGCTATACGGCGACCACAAACGCTTCTTCGAGACCTACTTCGCCATGTTCCCGGGTTACTACTTCACCGGTGACGGCGCACGTCGCGACGAAGACGGTTACTACTGGATCACCGGACGCGTGGACGACGTACTCAACGTCTCCGGCCACCGCCTGGGTACCGCCGAGATCGAATCGGCACTGGTACTGCACGACAAGGTCGCCGAGGCCGCCGTTGTCGGCTACCCGCACGACCTGACCGGTCAGGGTATCTACGCCTACGTCACCCTGATGGCCGGCGAAGAAGGTACGGATGAGCTCAAAACAGAACTGGTCAAGCTGGTGCGTAGTGAGATCGGTCCGATCGCCAAGGTCAATCTGATTCAGTGGGCACCCGGCCTGCCAAAGACCCGTTCGGGCAAGATCATGCGTCGTATCCTGCGCAAGATCGCGGCCAACGAGATCGATGCATTGGGCGACACCTCGACCCTGGCCGACCCGACCGTGGTCGACAACCTGATCGATAACCGCGAGAACAAATAAGCTTTTCAGCGGCGCGGCCAATTCGACCCTTGTGAGCCCGGCCGAATGCCGGGCTTTTTTTACGCGGAGTACCGCTTGTTCAGTCAATGTCAGGCCAAGCCTGGCGTTCGATCAACTAACCGCTCAGGCTGAACTCAATAGGAACCGATATCGGCCAATGGTCCCGACCGAGGGCATCAGGTATCGGTCGAAAGGGGGTGACCCGCCGCAGCGTCTTGAGCGCCGCCGCATCCAGACGCCGGGATCCGGACGACTCGACAACGGTGAGATCCGTCAGGTCACCATTCTTCTGAACAATGAACTGGACCACCACTTTGCCCTCCTCACCACGCCGGCGGGAACCCATCGGATAGTATTTGCTGCGATTGATCTTCGCAGCCAATGCTGCCAGATAGTGCTGCTTTTCCTGTGGATCAAGCACGGCCGTAACCGGTTGCCGTTTCGCGCCGCTTGCCAGCGCAACAGTGGGAATGGCAAGGGGTGCCGGGCTGACTTCCTGCGGTTTTGCCTTGCTCGCCCTGACCTTTTCCGGTTTTTTCTCGGTCCGCGGCTTGGGGGCCGGTTTCGGGCTGCTCACCCGTTTGGCCACAGGTTCAGGCTTTGGCATCGGCGGCCTTGGCTCCACCTGTTTGGCAACTGGCTCCGGTGGCGTTTCAGCCGGCGGCGTGGTTTTCATCTGTTTGTCAGGCGGAATGGGCTGTTCGGCGACCAGTTCCGGCTGGGCCTGCTCAACGGCAGGCTGCTGGCTGGGCGCAGACTGCGCCGGTTGAAACACGGCCAGCCTCAGGGTGAGAGGCCTGGGCTCGTCGAGCGCAGGGATCTCCTGATCCGAAGACAGCGAAAACGCCGCCACCACGGCCACGTGCAGCATGCCCGAAAACAGGAACCCCAAACGCAACGGCGTCGTCACTACCCCGCCCCGCGCTTGGTAACAATCGACAGATTCTCCATTCCACGTGCCTTCAACAGATCGACCACAGCAACAAAATGCCGGAATGCGGTGGCCTCATCAACCCTCAACAACAGCTGCGCCTCCGCCTCCAGGTCGACAAGCCGCTCATCCAATTGGGAAATGGTGATGGCTCGCTCTTCCAGATAAAGCTGGCCAACCGCATCTATCGTGAGTTCGAGTGACTGCCGGTCGGGCAGCGGCTCCGCCTGCGTTGCACTCGGCAATGCAACCGGTATCTTGCCCTGCGCGACAAATGTCGCAGTGGTCAGCACCACGGCAAGCAACACCAACATCACGTCGATGAAGGGGATGACATTCATTTGCGACAGCGGTTTCATGAGGTTTGCTGCAGGCTGTTCCAGCGGGCGGTCAAGACATCGACCCGTCGGACAAGACCGTTGTAGATCAGGGTGGCCGGAATAGCGACCACCAGGCCGGCGGCCGTCGCCTTGAGCGCAAGGGCAAGGCCGAGCATGACCGCGGATGCGGACAGCTCGGCCCCTGACGACAGATCATGGAAGGTGATCAAGATTCCCAGCACCGTACCAAGCAGGCCGATGTACGGCGCATTCGAGGCAATCGAGGCGATCGCCGTCAGGTGGCTGGTCAGCGCAACCTGCAGGTTGTGCGGATCGCCGTAGTCGCTGACCTCGATCCTTGCAAAGAAAAACACCCGCTCGACCGCATAGGCCAGCATAAAGAAGCTCATCAGGCCGAGAATCCCGAACACGGTGATATCGAGATAACCCTTGAGCAGAACCATCATCGAGATCTGGTCCAGCCAGGAAAGATCAGTCATATCTGCAAGACCCTCATCACTTTCAAAAATGCATCGTAGTTGGATCGATCTGCTGGCGCCGGGATCGGATCGCACTGACCCGGTATTTAGCGTTCCCGGACATCACATCCGTCAAGCTTGCGATTTGAACCCTGGCCTTATCAACCAACCACAATCGCTCGTGACAGCGAACCCGTTCGGTGTCACGAGCGCAGCCGGAGCACAGGACTCAGAAGCTCACGTTCACCCCGGCGTAGATCGAACGTCCCATGCCGGGAACAGCAATGCCCCAGGTATGCCGTTGATCCCCATGGTCGATACCCTGCCCGGTGTAGGCGCCGCCCGGTCGGCAGCTCATAGTACTTGTCGAACAGGTTCTCCACGCCGAAATCGACCCGCACCGTCTTCCAGGAATGACTGGCCCGCAGATTGAGCAGACCATAGCCCGACGTCTCGATCTCGTTGCGCACGTCGGAGACATCGTCCTTCGCGTCCACCATCACCCACTCGATGCCGTTGTCCCAGCCGCCCTAGCTCGTGGGTGAGCGTAAACCTGCCATTGAGCGGCATGATGTTGTAGAGCTCATCGTCCGTGTCGCGGTTCTTGCCGTCGGTATAGTTCATCAGACCCTTCAGACCCCATGCGCCCCAGTCGTTGCGCGCCAGGGGCATCTGGCCGGAGAGGTCGATGCCGTACAGACGGGCCGACTGGTTTTTGTACTGCAGGACATTGAACTGATTCGGCTGCAGAGCCCGCAGGATTCAACGCAACGGCATCGATATAGTCGTCCACCCGCGTGTAGTACGGCGTGGCCTTGAACTCCCAGCTGCGATCGGCCGAGTGCCAGTCGAAAGTCGCCGAGGCCGTGTACGCCTTTTCGGGTTCCAGGTCGATGTCGCCCACATAGCCGTTGCCATCGCCGACGAAGTTGTTCATGACCGCCGCCATCGGCCAGGTGGACCAGGTGTAGCGTTCGTAGAGATTCGGCGAGCGCACCTTGCGTGCCACACCGAACTCGACATCCAGGTTGGCATCGTGGTTGTAGCGGGCCAGGGCGGTCAAATCCCAGTTGTTGTCGGTCTTGTCCCGATCGCTCGCATTGAAGGCGGCCGCATCGACAAACTGCATTCCGGCGGCCGAGCCGTAGCCACGCACATCATCGGCGTCCGTCTCGACCCGCTCATAGCGCACGCCGAGCAGGGTCAGCCACTGTGCGTCGAGCTGTGCTTCCCACTCGGTGAACAGCGCCATGCGGTCACGCTCGCCGTCGTTGATGTTCTGGAAGGTCCCGGGCCACATGTTGGCGCCGGACGCTTTCCAATAGTCATCCAGGCGGTAGCGCTGGTATTCACTCCCGACGCGCAGGACGTCACTCGCTGAGAGGTCGATATCCGCCTTGACCGTCACACCGGTCGTATCGCCCTCGCTGTACATCGGCATGCCGGAGGCGCAGGTCATGGAGCCGATCGGCGAACAGGGCTGCCCATCTCTCGAGCCGCGGGCGACTGGATACCATGCCGTACCAGATGCGCTTGTCGTCACCAAAGTCCATGATGTGATCGACTTCCTCATAATAGGCGCGCGCCTCCAGGTCACCCCAGTCGAAGTCACGCAGCCAACCCAGATTGATGCGCTTCTGCTCGTTGTCGAGCATATCCATACGCTGGTTCGGGTATAGCTGCTCGTCCATCTTCTGGTAGCCCAGCTTGGCCTCGAACTGGTTTTCGCCAGACTTGAGTGCCATTCCCAGGGTGTGATTCTGGGTCTCATAGGCGGTCGAACCCACCTCGTCGAGCGGCAGGGTATGACCAAGCCGCCCCGTCGCCTTCGATGTCTTGAAATCGTCGCCCGCTGTGTAGTTGTCGGCCTGGCTCCAGCTGCCGTTGTAGTTGATGCTGAATGCGTCCGTCGCATAGGTGGCAGCGGCGTTTCCGCCGTACGCATCGTTGTTGCTGCGGTAGAACGCGCCCAACTCGCCCTTGGTCAGTTCCTGGCCCGTAGAGGCAAACTCGGGCGAAAGCGTGTTGGCAATTATGGTGCCCCCGATGCTGTCTCCGCCCAGGCTCACCGGCGTGATGCCGGCGAAGACCTGCAGTGTGCCGACGTTGCTCGGGTCGATGTACGACAAGGGGGGATTCATGTGGTTTGGACAGGAGGCAATCAGATCCATGCCGTCCACCTTGATGCGCAGACGATCGTCGGCAAGACCATGAATCGACGGCAGGCTGGAAACACCGCCGGCGCTGTTGAGATTGAGCCCGGGCACGTCCCGCAGCAGACTGGCCGTGTCGCTGGTGGCAGGGCGCAGAAACTGAATCGTCTCGGCATCGACCGTCGATGCGCCGACCAGCGGTGCCTCGTCGGCCTGCGCTTCCACGACGATCGGGCGGAGCAAAGTGTCCTGTGCGAAGACTGGATGTGTAAACGAGACCAGGGCAATTGCCAGGGAAAGCCGGTTCAACCGGAACGAAACTGGTATTTTCAGCGTATTCATTTTTGGGGTCCTGAAACTTGGCTATGGGGCCATCCCGCAAACGACCAAGTCGTATCGCGCAACATGAACGGCATGGCGTCAGGCCGTTCACCTGTGGACGAACACGGTAATTGCGGGCTAAAGAAAGAGAGCTTTCAGGAAATCGGCGGCGGGGCGCGTGTTGAATAGGCGGAAAAATGCAGCGTGCGGTGCGGATGGTCCGCGGTCTGATCCTGCATTTCGACCGAATACAGGGAAAGGACGGGGCAAACCGGCGGCTCGGAAATCTGAACGGCACTGGCCAACTGGTACAGCTTGAGGGCAGCGCAGTGTTCCGTTTCGTCGTTGTCCGCCAGCGCGGGCAAATCAAGCGTAACCAGCTTGCTGCCTTTCAGGGTACAGATGACGACCTGCTGGCCGCTGCCATCATGGGCGACGATAGGGGTCACCAGGTAGGCAAGCACCGGCTGCAACAGAAAACCGGCGATCAACGCCCAGGCAATCAGCGCGCGCCCTGATTGAACACCGTTCTGACAACCGTTTATCTTGAAATCCCTGGCTCGCATTACTACCTGACTATCGACCTCGAACAGGTCGATTTTTCCCTCTGATACTTCCATGCGGGCCGGCATTCCGACTTCCGGACCCGGCGCGATTGTGTCAGTGAATATTAATATTCACAAGCTGGCAGGCACTTGATGATGGTCAAGAGCCAACTCAATTATTGACTCAATTTCTTAGAATATCACTGTAAATCATTGTAATTAAATACAAAAAAACCCCGCACGAGGCGGGGTTCTGGATACTGAACTCGAGCGGATCAGTTGAACTCAAAGTTATCGCGCATGATGGTAGGCGCCCTGCGGGCGTTCTTCTCGAACTCGTCACCGACATCGATCGGGTTCGGGACATCGATCGTCGGTGCCTTCCAGCCCGGGGGTACACGACCCATGCGAGACGGTGCGTTCATCATGTCGTCCCAGGCCTGTGACATCCCATCTTGAGGGTCGGTCGGGTCCATCCAGACCTGCGGACCTGCCCCCCAGACGCGCGGATGCATCGGGTTGAAGCTGTCGCGCCGGGACATGTCGAAGCTCTGCATGAAGGGGACACCGCTGAACGGGCCACTGCCCCGGTTTCCGCCGTAGTAACGGTTTCCGCCAAACGGACCGCCATTGAACGGACCGCCGCCAAACGGGCCGCCAGCATAAGGACGCGCACCGTAGGGAGCACCCCCATACTGACCACCGCCATAGGGTCGACCACCATACTGACCACCGCCATAGGGACCGCGATTGTAGGTATTGGGGCCGTAAGGTCCTGGGGCATAACCGCCGTAACCTGCAGGTGGCCCACTCGGAGCTGCACCAGGCGCGGGTGCTGCCTGCTCTGCGGCTGCCATCTGACTGCCGACCAGCAACAACGACGCGGCCAAAACACGTAAATAAGCCATCAAAATCTCCTTTTATTTATGCTTCTCGTTTTGCGCAGCGCACCACGCGCGGGAAACAATATAAACAATAGTCACGCTCGTAGGAATTTCGCGACAAACAACGTGCGGTGTGAAACCGACTAGGTTTCACCCTTGAGCCTCTATGAACATGTATAAGTTTATGCTTATTTACTTAAAATAGCAAGCCGGCTCGACATCATCTCTCCATGGTGTCTTCAGCTAAACCGAAAAGCGGCCTAAGGGCTCTGCAGACCCCGTTCGAGATCACGCCGGATATCCGCAATGGCCTCCAGGCCTACGGCGACACGTAACAAGCCCTCACCGATACCTACCGCCTCGCGTTCCTCCACTGAAAGACGACCGTGGGTGGTCGTGGCCGGGTGGGTAATGGTGGATTTCGCATCGCCCAGATTTGCGGTGATCGAGAGCATACGCGTGGCATCGATTACCCGCCAAGCCTGTTCACGCCCACCCGCCACCTCGAAAGAAACGATTCCGCCCGGTGATTTCTGCTGCATCTCGCAAAGCAGGTGTTGCGGGTGATCGATGAGTCCGGGGTAGTGCACCCGAACAACATCAGGTTGCCCGACCAGCCATTCCGCCAGTCTCCGGGCATTGTCGGAATGGGCCTGCATTCGCAATGAGAGGGTCTCCAGGCCCTTCAGGAAGATCCAGGCGGAAAAAGGGCTCATGGTTGGGCCCGCGGTACGCAGCACACCGAATACATCCTCGCCGACCCGTTTGCGGTCACCTACCACGGCACCACCGACCGCTCTGCCCTGCCCGTCCAGGTACTTGGTAGCCGAATGAATCACAATATCCGCGCCCAGCTCCAGCGGTCTTTGCAGGGCCGGGGTACAGAAGCAATTGTCCACCACCAGCAGGCAGCCCTTGGCGTGCGCAAGGTCCGCCAGCGCGCGGATATCGCCCAACTCGATGAGCGGATTGGAGGGTGTCTCCACGAAAAGCATCCGGGTCTTCGGCGTAATTCGCTTTTCCCAGTCGGCGGGATTGCTCAGATCAGCATAATCGGTGTCGATCCCGAAACGCTTGAGGTATTTGTTGAACAACATGGTCGTGCTGCCGAAGATGCTGCGCGAACTGACGATGTGCTCGCCCTGTTCCATCAGTCCCATGCACGTTGCGAGTATCGCCGACATACCCGAGGCCGTGGCGACACAGGACTCACCACCCTCCATCGCCGCCAGCCTTTCTTCGAATGCGCGCACAGTGGGATTGGTGAAGCGGGAATAGATGTTTCCCTCGACATCACCGGCAAATCGCGCAGCAGCCTCGGCCGCATTGCTGAACACAAAGCTGGAGGTCGCAAAAATGGGCTCACTGTGCTCACCCTCAGGCGTTCGGCGGTGGCCGATACGTATCCCAAGGGTCTCGAGCTCCCATTCCTTCTCGTAGTCGTTCACAGATCAGCCTCCGGACGCCGAAAACGAAAAAACCTGCTCGGCTCAGCCAAAGCAGGTTTCACCTCGCTTTAGCTGCATTTGTATAGCGCCCGCAATCTGAGCCAAATCGGCGCTAAGTGGGAGACTAGTCCGCAAAATTTGACGCGTCAACGGAAACGGGGGGCCGCCTCCGCGCCGAAACTGACCATCATGGGCGCGGGGAAATCCAATCAACGGTCGTTGTGCAGACCGATCACGGTTGCGGAACGCTGTTCTTCGCGTGACGACTTGGCATCGTCATTGCGGCCAGCCTCGAGGCGCGACAGATAATCGGGGGTAATGTCCCCGGTGACATAATCGCCGTTGAACACCGAGGTGTCGAAACGCCTTACCGCGGTCTTGCCCTTCTTGCCCACCGCTTCGATGAGGTCTTCGAGGTCCTGATAAACCAGTCCGTCGGCACCAATCCAGTCGCAAACCTCCTGTTCGGTCCGTCCATGTGCAACGAGCTCGGTCGCCGCCGGCATATCGATTCCATATACGTTGGGGAAACGCACCGGCGGTGCAGCAGAGGCGAAGAAGACCGACTTCGCACCTGCATCTCTCGCCATCTCAACTATCTGGCGCGAGGTCGTGCCGCGCACGATGGAATCGTCGACCAGCAAAACATTCTTGTCCTTGAACTCCACATCGATCGGATTGAGCTTTTGGCGTACCGATTTCTTGCGCACCGCCTGGCCCGGCATGATGAAAGTGCGACCGATGTACCGGTTCTTTATGAACCCCTCCGTGTAACGCACATCGAGCTCGTGCGCGAGACTCATAGCCGAGGTGCGGCTGGTATCCGGGATGGGAATGACGACGTCGATCAGTTCTTTGCCCATCACGCGCTGGATCTTCTGTGCCAGGCGTTTACCCATGCGCAGGCGTGCCTTGTGCACGAAGATGTCATCGATGATCGAGTCCGGCCGGGCAAAATATACGAACTCGAATATGCACGGACAGTGCTGCGGACTCTCAGCACATTGACGGGTGTGCAGTTTTCCGTCGTGGGTGAAGATGACCGCCTCACCCGGTTGGACATCGCGTACGCGTTCAAAATCCAGCGTGTCCAGTGCCACACTCTCCGATGCGGCCATCATCTCCGGTCCATTCTCGGTATCGCGCACCCCGAACACCAGGGGCCGAATGCCGTTCGGGTCGCGGAACGCGATCACACCATAGCCGGGGATCATCGCCACTGCAGCATAGCCACCGCGGCAGCGCCGGTGGACGCCCGAAACGGCTTTAAACACATCATTTTCATCGAATGAAAGATTGCTGGTCCCGGCATTCAGTTCATGTGCCAACACGTTGAGCAGGATCTCAGAATCGGAATCGGTGTTGATATGCCGCCGATCCTCGCGAAACAGGTCTTGCTTCAATTCTTCGGCATTGGTCAGATTGCCATTGTGTGCCAGGCAGATCCCATAGGGCGAGTTGACATAAAAGGGCTGTGCCTCTGCAGACGAGGAACAGCCCGCCGTGGGATAACGAACATGCGCCACGCCCATGTTTCCCGGCAGGTTGATCATGTGCTGGTTGTCGAACACGTCGCGCGCCAGGCCGTTGTCCTTGCGCAGATGCAGGCGTCCATTATGGCTGGTCATGATTCCGGCCGCGTCCTGGCCGCGGTGCTGCAGCACGAGCAGGGCATCGTACAGGGACTGGTTGACCGGCCCCGCTCCTACCATTCCGACGACTCCACACATCTCGTACTAGCCTCTAGTGAATCAGAAGTTCGCGCAACTACGCGGTGTAACGAAAATGATCCGCGAACTCTGGCGGCAGCAGATCACGCAACCAAAAAGAGAGTTCCTGAAAATAACCCACCAAGGTGGACTCCAGCCACCAGTCTTCCTTCGGCAGGGATGTCAGCCCGGCCAGCAGCACCAGTATCGCGACCAGCAACACACCCCGTGCAGCACCAAAGATCATGCCAATCAGGCGGTCGGTGCCCGACATCCCTGTACGTTCAACCAGTTGGATGATCAGATAGTTGACCAGGCCACCGACCGTCAGTGTCGCAATCATCAGGGCAGCGAAGGCAATCCCCAGACGCGCCGTCGGCGATCCGATCCAGGCCTGCAGCGGCACCTCCAGATCGCGGAAGAAACTCCAGCTCACCCAGAACGCCAGAACCCAGACTGCCAAGCGAGAAGGCTTCGCGCACGAAGCCCCGCACCAGGCTGATCAGGGCGGACAGCAGGATGATTCCGACAATGAGCATATCCAGCCAGGCCAATGCTCAGACTGCCTCAACCATGTGCAGAAATTCTAGCAGATACAGGTGGTTTACCCGGTCACCATGCATCATCAGGGATACTGCTGGACACGGGCATTGCTGCCGGTGATCGTTTTCACCTGGTCGAGCATGCCTTCCGCTTCGGAACGTTCCACCACCGGCCCGACTTTGACCCTGTAGTAACGTTTGCCCCGCAGGTCGACCAATTCCGGATCCGGGGCGGGCAATTTCGCGTCGCGCAACTTCGCGACGAGATTAGCGGCATTCTCCTTGCTGGAGAAACTGCCAACCTGCACGACCCATGCCGTCAGGCCGGTACGCGGTTTTGGCGGCTCGACCGCAGCTTTTTCGTCAGACGACGCCGATTCCAAATCGGCTCCTGCAGATACAGGCTTGGGAGCCAGCGGCGTCACCGCAGGCACCTCCTCGCGCAGCATTTCAGAGGCAAAGTCACGCACCGGCGGCTGACTTGGCAGAGGCGGCAAGGGTGGTGGCCTGGAGGGAGGCTCTTCAAACAACATCGGAACAAAGATGACCGCCAGCGAGGCCAGAACCGCCGCGCCGATCAAACGTTTTTTCAGTCCCTCATCCATTACAACTCTGCCGTCTGTAAAGCACCGATTATACCTATGCTTTCATACTTTGTTGGCAGCTGTGGCGCTGCGCTCAAGCCATGCCATGGCGGCCGCCACGGTAAGAAAGGAACCGAACACCACCACCAGGTCATCTTGGGCGGCACCGGCGGCGATATTCTCAAGCGTTTCGCCGACGTCGGACCCGAAATACACCGGGACTTCGGCCAGCTGCGGGGCCATCAGCTCCCCCAGGCGCTGCGCAGTGAGGCCCCGGGGCTGAGCCGAAAGATCCACAAAATGCCAGGCATCAAAACGGCCGACCAGGGCAGCAGCGACCCCCGGAGCATCCTTGTCGGCCAGCATGCCGCAGACCGCAATAACCCGCCCGCGGGTAAAGTAATCACCCAGCAAGTCGCTCAACACTGCCGCGGCCTGTGGATTGTGCGCAACATCGAGTACCCAGGTTGGAACCCCGGGACGCACCTCGAACCGTCCAGGCAGGCCTGCTGAAAGCAGTCCGGTCCGCACTGCCCGCTGATCGAGCGGCAGGCGCTCGGAAAGACAATCCAGGGCCACCAACACCCCTGCAGCATTCTGGATCTGTACTGATCCACGCATTGCGGGCAGCGGCAAGGACCGTCGCACCCTGTCGCCGGCCACCAGATCCCAGCCGTCCGCGCGACGCTGGATACTGAAATCTTCACCGGCGACCAGGAGTTCGGCCCCTGTCTGGCCGGCATATTGGCGAATACTGTCCGGCATCTGCCGGCCGGAGAATACCGCGGGTTTTCCACACCGGAGGATGCCCGCTTTTTCTGCACCGATAACCTCGAGATCGTCACCCAGCCAATCCTGGTGATCGAGGCCTATCGTGGTGATCAACGCCACATCGGGGTCGATCAGGTTGACCGCATCGAGTCGCCCTCCCAGGCCCACCTCGAGAATCACTGCATCGAGGTGGGCGTGGGCAAAGACCCACAGTGCCGCCAGGGTACCGAACTCGAAATAGGTCAGCGGCACGTCTGCGCGAGCCTGGTCGATCTGTTCGAATGCGTCGCAAATCCGGGCGTCGTCGACCGCCTGTCCAGCGACCCGTATGCGCTCGTTGTAGTGCAGAAGATGCGGCGAGGTGTAACAGCCGGTGCGGTACCCGGCCGCCTGCAGAATGGCCTCTGCAAAGGCGACGCTCGAACCCTTACCGTTGGTGCCCGCGATTGTGACAACCGCTCCATTCAGCGGGGGGTTACGCAATCGTTCCCAAACCAGGCGGACCCGCTCCAGGCCCAGATCGACGGACTTGGGATTCAACCCGGTCTGCCAATCCAACCAGGCGGCCAGAGACTGAAATCTCATCGTCTAAAAAGTCCCACTCGTCCAAGCGGTGAATGTTCACACCGCGACGGAGGAATAGGCACTAGTTGCGTTTTTCGCCCGCGAGCATGCCGAGCAGATTCGCCACCCGATCACGCATCTCACGTCGGTCGATGATGGTATCGATGGCACCATGGTCCAGCAGGAATTCACTCCGCTGAAAACCCTCGGGCAGCGTTTCTCGCACCGTCTGCTCGATGACGCGCGGGCCGGCGAAGCCGATCAGTGCCCCCGGTTCCCCAATATTTACGTCACCAAGCATGGCAAAACTGGCGGAAACGCCGCCCATGGTCGGATCGGTCATAACAGAGATAAAGGGCAGACCACGACGGGACATCCGCTGCAGGGCAGCCGAGGTCTTGGCCATCTGCATCAGGGAGAACAGGGACTCCTGCATACGCGCACCACCGCTGGCCGCAAAACAGATCATCGGGCAGCGTCGCTCTATGGCCACATTGACCCCCTGGACGAACCGCTCGCCCACCACCGATCCCATTGAGCCGCCCATGAAGCTGAATTCGAACGCCGCGGCCACCAGATCCCGGCCTTGCAACTGGCCACGCAAAACCACCAATGCATCTTTTTCGCCAGTGCTTTTCTGCGCCGCGCTGAGTCGTTCCTTGTACTTCTTGCTGTCCTTGAATTTGAGCGGATCACTGGACTCCAGGTCGGCAGCGATCTCTTCACGTGGCTCAGGATCGAGGAACAGATCGAGGCGACGACGCGCGCCGATCCGATTGTGGTGTCCACACTTCGGACAGACCTCCAGATTGCGCTCCATCTCGGCCCGGTAGAGCACCGCGCTGCAGCTTGGACACTTGGCCCAGAGTCCCTCCGGCACAGCCTTCTTGTTGCCACCCTCAGTCCGGATGCGGCTGGGCATCAACTTTTCAAACCAGCTCATGGGATTCCCCGTTTCGTGCTTACGGCGATTTTAGCCTGCATCCATGGCCGCGCGCATCTCGCTCAGCAAAGTCTTGATCTCGGCGATACCCTTTTGCGGGTCCTCAAGATTGGATTCGAGGCGTGAAACCAGGGCACTGCCGACAACGACTGCGTCGGCAAACTCCGACATGGCGGCTGCCGTCTGCGGGTCCTTTATGCCGAATCCGACCCCAACGGGAAGGTCTGTGCAACTTCGAATTTCGGCCAGTTTCTCGCGCACGCTGTCGAGCGACAGATTCCCCGCCCCGGTAACGCCCTTCAACGAGACGTAGTAGACAAACCCGCTGGCAGCACCAACGATCCGCTCGATTCGCGCACGGTGGCTGGTAGGCGCGAGCAGAAAGATCGGGTCGATGCCCCTGGCCTTCATGGCCGGCACAAATACCCCGGCCTCCTCCGGCGGGATGTCGACGGTCAGCACACCATCGATGCCGGCGTCGGCCGCAGCCTGCGCAAAGGCCTCGTAACCCATCACCTCGAGCGGATTCAGGTACCCCATCAACACCACCGGCGTGGTCTGGTTACCCTCACGAAAACTGCGCACCATCTCGATGACGTCGTGTAATGACGTGTGATGAACCAGGGCTCGCTCGCTGGCCCTCTGGATCACGGGCCCGTCTGCCATAGGGTCGGAAAACGGCACGCCGAGCTCGATAATGTCGGCTCCGGCCTCGACCAGTGCATGCATCAGGGGCACAGTGACATCAGGATTGGGATCGCCCGCGGTGACGAAGGGTATGAGCGCCTGTCGCCCCTGATCACGCAGCGCCGAAAAAACACCGGCAATCCGACTCATATCTCCAATCCTTCGCGTGACGCTACGGTATGCATGTCCTTGTCACCTCTGCCTGAGAGGTTGATCAGCAGAATCTGCTCCTTGCCCATTTCCGGTGCCATTTTGATCACCTGAGCTATTGCATGGCTGGACTCGAGCGCCGGGATGATACCTTCGGTCAAAGTCAAGCGATGGAAGGCATCGAGCGCCTCGTCATCGGTCACCGCCACATACTTGGCCCGCCC
>CAVWYD010000005.1:0-46116 GCA_963759055.1 uncultured Gammaproteobacteria bacterium | reverse complement strand
CAGTCGATCGGCAGTTGCCCGGCAGGGTGCTGTGGGTGGTCGATGGCGACAGCCTGGTGCTCGACGTGCGCGGCAGCCAGTACCGTGTTGAACTGTCCGACATCGATGCCCCCGAACTCAACCAACCCTGGGGACAGGCCGCCGCCGACCGTCTCAAGCACGCATTGACCGGCGGCTTTGTCGTGGTGGATTCGGCAGATACTGCGCCCGACGGCCAGGTCCACGGCCGCCTGACATACAAGAATCGCGATATCGGCCTGGACCTCCTGCACGAGGGCCTGGCCTGGTGCACCATAGGCCCGGTGACCGAGACACCCTACGACACGAACCACCCCTATCGCGATGCAGAGGCCGCAGCGCGCCAGGCCCGCCGCGGCCTGTGGTCGGATGAGCATGCCGTCCCGCCCTGGGAATGGCGCAGGCAGGGCCCTCAAAACCTCAACTAGTCGTGCTCGATGCGATAGAAAAGGTCAACTGACTGCTCGTTACCGGACCTGGTCTCAACCGAGAGGTTTTCGCGCAGCTTCAGGCGCATGAGCACCGCGCCCTCCGGATTGAAGAGTCCCTGGGAATAACCGACATAAAGGTCCGGGTTGAGGTACTTGCCCAGGGTCACCGAACTGTCCTCGAGACCATCCTCACCACCGGCGTCCACACTGATCTCGTCCAGGCCCAGCCCGGCGGTCAGCTGCTGCATCACCGGATCGGCCTTGGAAAGGCCCAGCGACAGCGCGGCTGCGGCAATATTGGGCCCGTCGCCCTGCCCGGCACTGCTCAGCCCGTTGCCCGTCACCAGATAGGCCAGCGCCTCGGCCTCAGGCAGTGCGGGCTCGCTGTAGATCCTGGGGCGCGGCTTTGCCAAAGGCCCGTTCATGGCGAGGTAGGCCTTCACCTCGCCGTCATTCGACACCCGCACGGCACGCAGATCCACATCCGGATTGCCCGGCGGCCCGGCGAACAGCAGGCGCCCACGTTCCACCGTCAGATCCTGGCCATAGGCCTTGTACTCGCCATCGCGCAGTTCGATCTTGCCGTCGACGCTCGTGCCCTGGGCGTCGACGGACGCATCCAGCGCCCCGGTCAGGCCCGTCTCCAGACCGAATCCCTCGAAGGTCACCGCCTCTCCCAGTTCGACGCGGACCCGGGCGGTCAGGTTCTGCGTACCCGTCGCGCGCTCCTCAGCCGCCTGTTCGCCGACGATGATCTCGTCACTCGATACGTCGACGGTACCGCTGGGCACCTCCTGCAGCTCGATCGCGGCCAGTGGAATCAGCACCTTCCCGGACAGATGATAGGGCCCTGCGCCCTGCAGGCTCAGATCAGGCGTAATCTCGACCAGGGCCTCAGGCAACTGCACGGCCCGGAAGTTTTCACCCTGCACCCTGAGATCGACCGCCGGTCCACCGCGCGCCGCGGGATCGACGGTGCCAGCAATATCGAGACGCCCCTCGCCCGAACTGAGTTGCCCGATCACGCGCAGCGGACCGTCGCCGTCGCCACTCAGCGTCAGTCCGACATCGGTCAGCTCGATGCCCACCGCCGGCACCCGGGCGCGCGCATCTGCGATCTCCAGGGCCCCGGTCAAACGCGGCACCGCCAGGGTGCCGCCCAGTTTCCCTTCGATATGTAACCGGCCCTCGACCTGCTGCAGTGCCGGCACAAACCCGGCGACCAGTCCCAGGTCAGGGAAATCGGCATCGATCTCGCCACCGAGAGCACGCTGCCCGGCCGCATCCGGCCCGAGCAGCACACGCCCCTGCGCACGCCCGTTGGGCCCAAGTTCGAAGCGCAGATCGGCATTGCCCCGATCGTCCGCGAACCGGCCGCTGACCCGCGCATTGCGGAAGGCAAGCTCGAAGGGCTCTTCGCCCTCCTCGACACGTATCAGGCCATCGCCCGGGATCAGCTCGAACACGGCATCCGGCCTGGCCGGGGCACCGCTGACCTTGAACTCACCGCGCAGCTGCCCCTCGATCACCGCATCACCGGGCAGATATGGGGCCAGCCGCGCGAGATCGAGACCGGCAAGGCTGCCGAAAAGATCCAGCCCCTTCGCCGCATCCCAGGCCCCCTGTGCGCAGGCCGTCGTGGTGGCCTGCATCAGACACAGCTGGCCGGCACTTGCCCGATCGGCACCCAGGCGGAGTTTTACCGGCGCCTGCAACGACCATTCACCCAGGGTTGGCTCGGCCAGATCCAGCCGTTGTAGCTCGCCCTGCCAGACCTGTTCCTGCAGCCCGCCCTGCGCAGTGAGCCCGAGGCCCCCCGCCGCGGAATCGGCCACCAGATTCAGACGATGCGACTCCGGACTGCCATCGAGATCCGCGGTCAACCGGGTGACCTGAAAACCGCCGGCATCGACGCCCGACAGCTGCAGTTGCCCCTTGCCGCCTTGCTCGCGCCAGTCGAGATCGAGTTTGAGGTCTTGCGCGCGCATGTCCTGGTAGGCAAAAGCATTTCCGCTCAGCCGGGCCAACACCACTGGCGCCTGGCGCGTGCCCTTGAGCTGCCCCGAGCCTTCGAGCGCACCGGAAAGCCCGGGGTAGAGCGAGGCCAGCTCGGGCGCCTTGATATCGAAAACGAGGTCGAGACGTTCCCCGGCGCGACCATCCAGCTGGATGCGGTTCGGGCCCGAGGCAAACTTGAACCCCTGGGCGTTAACCTGGCCGGCACCATAATCGAGCAGCCCGCTGGCGCTGACCGGGTATTCCCGCAGGCGGCCGGCCAGCTCCCGGATATGCGCGCGGACCGCCAGCTCACCGCTCTGGGCGGCAAGGCTTCCGCCAAGGTCGATCCGCCCACCCAGCTTTCCGGGCCAGTCGGACAGATATAGCCCGGGGTTGATCTGCTCGGCCTGCAGTTGCAGCTCCCAGACCACATCCTGGTCCCAGCGCACCTTGCCCTCGGCATTCAACCGGCCATCGAGCACGCCGACCTTGAGTGGCTGCAGCCTGATCCCGCCCAGATCGCCCGTCGCGATCAGATCGATATCGCTGGCCGGGATCCCCTCGCCGCTGACCACGGTGCGTATTTCCAGCCGGTAATCGTCGGCCACCCCTTGCAGTGTGAGCTGACCGGCGCCTGTGGTGACGGTCGCGAGCACCCTGCAGCGGCCAGCTCAGCCGGGGCCAATCGGCGGCGAGATCAAACCCGGGTTGCGGCTGGTCCAGCTTCAGCGTGCCGCGCAGATTCAGCTGCGTCGGTTTGCTTACCGTCAGGTCGAATCCGGGCGACATGGCCGGTCCTGTCACAACCAGCACGCGCCTCGACGCTGCCGACATCCTCACCCGTCAATGCCTGATCGATGCGTGCAGACAGCTCCCCGACCAGATCGTGCGGTGCGCCCGCCTGCATAGCTCAGCTCACCCTGCAGCTGCGCACCGCCACCCTCGTATGAAAGATCACTCACGGCCAGGCCCTGCTGATCCAGCCGGGCCGCAAGGGCGAGGCGGGACACCACGAGGTCGGCGCTCGGGCTGCTCGACCACCAGGCGTTCGATCAACAGACGGTCGAGCTGGATCACCAGCGGCAGGTCAAGCTCGGGAATCTCGGGCGGCGCCGACCCGGATTCCGTCGGCGCAGGCGGTCGCAGACGCGCATCGGCGACCTCCAGTGCCCGCACATGCAGTCTGCGGCCGAGCAGCGCCGACGGCCGCCAATGTAAAAGCACGCGTCCGGACTCGAAGCGGCTGTCAGCCACCTCGATTACCAGGTCATGAAGTTCCAGACGACTCAAAAGGGTACCGCTGCTGCGCCCGAGCCCAAACTCGATACCCAGGGGTCGAACAAGATCGCCCACCTGTTCCAGCGCCCAGCCCGTACCGGACTCGGTCGCCAGGACTGCGAGCATCGCGACGGGCGGGGCCAGTATCAGCAATGCTGAAAGCAGCAGCCAGCGAAACAAGCGCCGGATTCGACTCACAGGTCTGCACCTATTCCGAAGTGGATTCGCCAGTCGTCATCTTCCCTGTCGTCGGGAAACGCGAGATCCAGGCGCAGGCGGCCAATCGGCGAATACCAGCGCACGCCCAGGCCATAACCCACCTTGGCTTCGATCTGATCGGTATCGAACGCATTGCCCGCGTCGACGAAAGCCGCCACCCACCAGTCATCCGCCTTGACCGGGTGTTCGTATTCGAGACTCCCGGTCAGCATGTGGCGCCCGCCCTTGGGTTCCCCGTCGGAATCCTCCGGACCCAGCGACTTGTATTTATAGCCCCGCACGCTGTTGTCACCACCGGCGAAAAACCGCAGAGAGGCCGGCAGGTCGCTGACGCTGTCACTCAGCGTGGTTCCTCCGTCCACTCGCGCCGTGAGTCGTCCACCTTCGCCAAAGCGATAGATGCCCTTAACACCGGCACGAAACTGCAGCATGCTCGTGGTGGAAAACAGTGCTTCATGGGCACCCCGCAACTCGAGATTGACCCGATACCCCTTGCTTGTCCGCAGCGGGTTGTCCGCCTTGATGCGGTCCAGCCCGATCCCGGGCATCAGCAGGGTGTCGGTGGTCTCATCCTCGTCGCCGACGGTGGATTTCTCGTGCAGGAGTTCGATGAACCGGGTCTGGTTCCAGCGCTTGGACTTCAGCGTCTGGCTGGCGATAAGTGACACGCTGTCGCTCTCGGCACTGTCGTTGTCTTCGTGCAGCAGCCGGGCACCGAAGGCGAAAGTCTCGCGGTGCGGCTCCTGTCCCGGGATGATGTAGTCGCCCCTGAGAGTGGACTTGATCGGTGAGAGTTGCAGCCCACTTTCAAACCGGTGGCCCTTTGGATTGAGATAGCGGTTGTCGTAGCCGACACTCCCGCGCGGTCCAGTGTCGGTCGCATAACCCACACCGAAATTCCAGGCATGCCGCTGTGCCGGTTCGAGCAGGACATCCACGGGTACCGTCTGGTCTTTGCTCTCATCACGCAGCGCGCGAACCTCCACCCGACTGAAGTAACCGGGGTCCGTGAGATTGCGATCCATTGCTGTCAGCACCCGCGCGTCGTAGGGCTCGCCTTCGCGAAACCTCGCCAGCCTGCGCACGAAATCATCGTTCAGCGGCACCTCATTCAACCGCAGCTCGCCGAATCGGTAACGCGGGCCGCTCTCCGCTTCGATGTCGATCTCGGCTGCGGCCTCGTCGGGATAGACCCGCAACTCGTGCCGGGTCAGCTTGTAGTCGAAATAGCCAAGCTGCGTGGCGTAATCACGCAGGCTCGACTTGATGCTCTCGTACTGGCCATGATTGAGCGGCGCACCTTGAGCAAGCGGCAACTCCGAGAGCAAAGTCTGCAGCTTCTTGTCTTGGGCGGCCGGACCGTTAATGACCACGGCCCGCTTGCGGATCACGACGCGTTCACCAAGTTCGATGACAAAGTTGGCGTTCCAGCAATCGCCCCCGGTCTCGAGATTTTTTTCCACCTTCGCACTGTAATAGCCGAATGCACGCAACGCCGGCTGAAAGTCTTTTTCCGCGCGCTTGAACAGGCGACGAATGCGCCAGGCCGGCGCATCACAGGCCACGCCCGCCAGAGCAAGACGCGCGCGCAGATTCTCCATCAGCGCGTCTTCCGCGTCGGGAGCTTCAATCGCGACGTCTGCCTGCGCCTGCCAGGTCAGCGCCAGCAGTATGAATGACAGTAGGTAACCTGGCTTCAAGCGATCATCCTGTGAGGCTCTACGATTCAGGATTGGCGCTATTGGACACCGAAACCCCGGTTTAGGTCACTTTATTTGCTCTCGCGCCGGCCGGCTCTCGACACTGACCGTCAACAGGAGGAAGCCTGCACGACGCCCGTCCGGACACCGGAAAGACCTGTTTCCGGTTATCCTCGGCGCATGACCATTCTCTTCGTAAACAGGCTGACCGTGATCGACTGCTCGTACCTTAGCCCGACACGCGGGCTGGTGGGAGAAAGCTGGCAGGCGGACATCGAGCTCGATGGCGACCTGGACTACCAGGGCATGGTGCTCGATTTCGGCGAGGTCAAGAGATCGATCAAGCGCATGGTCGACGAACAGTTCGACCACAAACTGCTGGTGCCGGCGGACTATCCGGATTTGCAGCAGGCCGATTACCCCGAGGGGGTCCACCTGTCGTTCATGCTTGAAGACGAACGCGTGATCGAACACCGCTCCCCGCGTGATGCGATCCGACTGATACCCGGCGAACGCATCGCTGCAGACCGACTGGCACAGGTCGTCGGCGATTATCTTTTGCCGCACACGCCCGAGAACGTGAATTCGATCAGGGTGCGACTCTGGCCGGAACAGGTGGAGGGTAGTTACTACCATTACAGCCATGGTCTGAAACATCACGACGGCAACTGCCAGCGCATCGCGCACGGCCACCGCTCACGCATCGAGATCCTGCGCAACGGTCATCGCGACCTGGCGTTGGAGCAGGCATGGGCATCGCGATGGAGCGACATCTACATAGGCACCCGTGACGACCTGATCGGCGTCAGTCAACACAACAAGTTGGAATACTACGAATTCGGTTATCGCAGCGCACAGGGCAACTTCGGCCTGACCCTGCCCAAGGACAGTTGCTACCTGATCGATACCGACTCCACGGTAGAGAATATCGCCCAGCACGTCGCCGACCGGCTCAAGTCAGAGTTTCCGGATGATCGCTTCAAGGTTTATGCATACGAAGGCGTGGACAAGGGCGCGATCGGTATTGCGTAGACCGGGCACAAGGGAACGCAGAGAACACAAACAAGCGCAGAGATCGCAGAGGGTTGTCGGTTTACAGGCCCGAAGGCCTTTGCGTGCTTGGCGCGGCCTTTGCGCCCTCTGCGTTCCTTGGGGATCACCCCTTTACAGTCAGACAGTATCGCTGGGCGGGATCAACCCGCCGACAAGTAAGCTTGAGCACAGCCCGATCTGCCGCCCGAATCCGTCAACGGTCGAACTCGAGACGCACGCCGTTCGCCCCGCCGAAGAACTCACCGTCGCGGTATTTGAGTTCGCCGTTCACCACGGTGGCGGTCACGCGCGAATGCAGGGTGTCGCCCTCCAGCGGTGACCAGCCGCATTTGTAGAGTACGTCTGCACGTTCGACGCGCTGCGGCGTCTGCATGTCGACCAGGGTGAGGTCGGCCCAGTAGCCCTCGCGCAGGTATCCACGTTCGCGCACGTTGAACAACTCAGCCGGGCCATGGCTCACCTTGTGCACCAACTGCGGCAGGCTGAGTATGCCGTCGTGCACCAGCTCCAGCGCCATCGCCAATGCGTGTTGCACCAGGGGGAGGCCGGCCGGCACCTTGAAGTAAGAGCTTTCCTGCTTTTCTTCCAGGGTATGGGGTGCATGATCAGTGGCGATCACATCCAGCCTGTCCTCGGCCAGGGCCGCACGCAGGGCGTCGCGGTCTTCGGCACGCTTGATCGCCGGATTGCACTTGATGAAGCTGCCACGCTGCGCATAGTCCGCCTCGCTGAAATACAGGTGGTGCACACAGGCCTCGGCGGTGATCCGTTTGCCGCTGATAGGCCCGGCATCGAACAGCGCAAGTTCGCGCGCCGTCGTCAGGTGCAGCACGTGCAGCCGGGTACCGTGCCGGCGCGCCAGATCGACCGCCATCGAGGACGACTTCCAGCAGGCCTCCTCACTTCGGATCAGCGGGTGAAAGCGCATCGGGATCTCGTCGCCATACTGTTCGCGATAGCGCCGTTCGTTGGCCTGGATGCTCGGGGTATCTTCGCAGTGCGTGGCGATGAGTGTCGGCGCATCGGCAAATATCAGCTCCAGGGTCGCGAGCTTGTCGACCAGCATGTTGCCGGTCGATGCACCCATGAACACCTTGATGCCACAGGTCTGCGCCGGTGCAAGGCGTCTTATCTCATCGATATTGTCGTTGGTCGCGCCCAGATAGAAGGCATGATTGCCCCAGGCACGCCCCTGCGCGAGTCCGTATTTCTCCTCCAGCCTCTCCAGGGTCACGGTCTGTGGATTGGTGTTCGGCATCTCCATGTAGCTGGTAATGCCGCCGGCGATCGCCGCATGTGACTCGGTCGCCATATCGGCCTTGTAGGTGACCCCCGGCTCGCGAAAATGCACCTGGTCGTCGATCATGCCGGGCATCAACACCTGGCCGGCGGCATCGATGACCTTCGCGTCGGGTGCACTGATACCGGCTCCGATCTGCTCGATGCGTCCGTCGACCACCAGCAGGTCGCCCTCCTTCACCTGGCCTTCGTTCACCATACGGGCATTGCTAATCAACAGCTTGCTCATCAGTCGTAATCCTTGTCCTTCCAGGTGCGCAGTGCGCGAAATACCGAGGCACGATCGGCCAGTTGATCGCCCGACCAGTCGCTCGCCGCAGCGATGACAGTGGCCTGGTCGGTGCGCATAAAGGGGTTGCTGGCCAGTTCCTCGCCGATCAGCGAAGGTACCGTGGGCTCGCCGCGTTCGCGACGCGCCTGGTCACGGCTGATGCGGGCCTTGAGTTCCGTATTTTCGGGTTCCACCCAGGCCGCAAATCCCAGATTGGCCAACGTGTACTCGTGCGCACAGTAGGCCCGGGTAGCCGCAGGCAGCTGGCCGATACGGATCAGCGAAGCGCTCAGCTGTTCGAAGGTCCCGCTGAATACGCGTCCGCAACCGGCTGCAAACAGGGTATCGCCACAGAACAGGGCGCCATGACCGTAGTACGCAATATGACCTTCGGTATGCCCCGGGACGTCGAGGATCTCGAAGCACGCGTCCAGCCCTTTGAGCTCGACCCGATCGCCGCCCCGGAGGCGCCGTTCGAGCGTCCTGATCGGCTCGCCCGCCGGACCATACACAACGGCGTCCGGCCAGACCGCCTTCAGTCCGCGGATACCACCGACGTGGTCGCCGTGTTTGTGGGTGATCAGGATGGCATCGAGCGTCAGCCCCTCGGCCTGCAGACGCGCGATCACCGGATCCTCGTCACCCGGGTCGACCACCGCACAGCCGCCGTAACCGGGGCGGGTCAGTAACCAGATATAGTTGTCGTCAAATGCAGCAATGGGGCGGATGTCGATCATCTGGAATACAGCTCGCCGGGATCGATCAGAACATCCTTGTCGACCACCAGGCGATCGTCCCGGACCAGGTTGTAGAAGCAGTCGCGGCGACCTGTATGGCAGGCGGGGCCGGTCTGGTCGACTTTGAGCAGGATGGTGTCGCCGTCGCAGTCGAACCGCAGCTCTTTCAGCATCTGCACCTGGCCCGAGGACTCACCCTTGCGCCACAGCGCCCGACGCGAACGCGACCAGAAGCACACCCGGCCGGTCGCCAGGGTCTCATCCAGCGCATCCCGATTCATCCAGGCCATCATCAACACCTCGCCGCTGTCGAACTGCTGCGAGATCGCCGGCAGCAGGCCATCGGCATTCCATGGCAGCTCGTCCAGCGCAGACGACAAAGGCACCGAGCCACCGCTCACGAGAGACTCCAGCTGTCTGAAAATTCCCATTCCGAGTCCGCAGGATTCTGAAACCATGCAAATGATAACGCATTGCCATAGCGACAAAGCGCTCTCTCTACCTGGGATTGGCGTTAAAATGCGCCTTTAGAGTCAGCGTCGGCAGAGGCCATGCGGATTTTCCGGATCTCGTTTCTCAACAACGGCAAGGTATACCAGCTGCATGCGCAGCAGGTGTCCCAGGGCGAGCTTTACGGCTTCATCGAGGTCTGCGAACTCCTGTTCGGCGAGCATACCTCGCTGGTCATCGATCCGGCAGAAGAGAAGCTGCAGGCGGAATTTGCCGGCGTGGAGCGCCTGATCCTGCCCATGCATGCGGTGATCCGGATAGAGGAGGTCGAAAAACACGGCCAGAACAAGATCCTCGAGATAGACGGTTCGATCAGCAACATCGCGCCTTTTCCGCTGCCACCCCCAAACGGCCGCAAGCCCTGAGCCAACAGCAGAAGTGGATATCACCGAAAACAATTCGCCGCTGAAGGAGCGTATCCTGCGTCAGCGCGCCACGCTGCATAACATGCTGATCGATCCGATGCAGCGTGTCGCAAAACGCTGCGCCAAGGTCTGGGACGACAGGCGGGCGCTGGATGAGCTGCTCCTCGAATCCGTACCCAAGGTGCCCTACATCACCTATCTGTATGTACTGGACACGCGGGGCCGGCAGGTCAGCGCCAATGCCTCACCGCAAGGCCTGATCGAGGCCGATTTCGGCCGCGACCGTTCGCAACGTCCCTACATGAAGAATCTGGCGGCCGATAAGGACATGACGCTGTCCGAGGCATACATCAGCCTGCGGGTGAGCCGCCCTTCGGTCACCGCGATCCAACGCGTGTACCTGAAAGACGAACTGATCGGCTATCTTGGCGGCGACTTCGACCTGCGCGGCCTGCCGATCACCAAAGATCTCTACTCCGACCCGAGTCGCTGGCGCCAGCTCAAGGGAGACCCGGCGATCCGTGGCCAACTCTTTCAGCAATGCCGCATCCAGAGCCGGCTGGACGAAAAGATCAACACGATCCTGCCCGTGTTCGAGGAACTGGTGACGGAGAACGGGGTGTTTCACCTGAAGATCCATTTTTCGAGCAGCCGTGCCACGCTGTGGCTGCTCGACGACCCCTACCGCTTCCAGTTGCTGGAATTTGATGAGCTGGTCGACCCGGATGTATGCCTCGCGTTTCCGCACAAACCCTATCCATCCGAGGCAGTGATACCGCAGGAGCAGATACGTCCCATCCTGGACACCTTCAAGCATCTGCGCTTTGCCGATGAGACCCTCTACCTGCGCTCCGGCTCACTCAATGTGTTCAACGGAATCGTCGGCCTGAATTTTTCCTGCGACGGCTCACACTACATTCCGGCGGAACAGTTCCTGGCCCGAGACTCCGCGTTCTGGGATGGGATTGCGTGAGTAAGGCAGGCACACCGGGCATAAGACGTGAAGTTGAATTAGTTTCGGAGTTTGAAAGATGCAGATCCAAACACAGATAGAACAGAAGCTGCGCGCGCAGTTCGCGCCGCTGCACCTCGAGGTGAACAACGAAAGCCATATGCACGATGTGCCGGAGGGCTCGGAGTCGCACTTCCGCGTGGTCCTGGTCGCGCAGCAGTTCGAGGGGAAGCCGCTGATACAGCGCCATCGTGCCGTAAACGCCGTCCTCGATCAGGAACTCAAAGGACAGATCCATGCCCTGGCGCTGCACACCATGACGCCCGAGGAATGGTTCGCCAAGGGTGGCGAGGCACCGGAATCACCTCCCTGCCTTGGCGGGGGCAAGTCATGATCTGGAACCTGATTCGCTGGCCGCTGGGTCAGCTGATACTCCTGGTTGATTTCCTCACCTCGCCGCAGGGACCTCAACGTGCCCCCTACGAGCAGGCCAAGATCGATCAGGCCACGCGCGGCATGGCGCTGTACCAGTTCAAGGCCTGCCCTTTCTGCGTCAAGACCCGCCGCGCCATGAAACGCCTGGGCCTGAATATCGAATTGCGTGACGCGCGCCACGATCAGGAGTGGCGACGTCAACTGCTCACAGAGGGTGGCCGGCTGCAGGTGCCCTGCCTCTATATCCCGGGGGCGCCGGGCGAGGCGCAGTGGTTGTACGAGTCGAGCGACATCATCAGCTATCTGGAGCAACGGTTTTCCGGCTCCGAAGCCGCAGAAAAGGCCTGACTCCAGGCAGCGGCCGGCGGAAACCATGTGCAGGCATACCATCCATGCAACATGCGGGCTAGATCATGATCGAACCACAAGCACTGGGGGCCCTCGCAGGTGCGCATGAATTGTTGCTGCAGCTGATCGAGAACCTTCCTGCGCGCGACTGCAACCGCCGATTCGACCCGCAGCTGCCGTCAGCCGCATGGCTGCTCGGGCGTGCGGTGTATCTCGAATTGCACCTGCTGCGTGGTGTCGTGATGGGCGATGACGACCTGGCGGCACGGGTCCGCCATCTGTTCGACGGGGAACACCGACCAGACAACAACCTCGACGATCAGCTGCCGCCGCAGGATCATCTGCTGAGCTGGGCCGGCGAGATCTTCGATCAGGATCTGACCTGGCTGGCCAACCCCGGTCAACTGCCGGCACATCCGCTGCTGGAGGGCAGCTGGCTGGTCTGGCACCTGGCGCAACGACATGCCCTGATCTACGAGCGTCTTCTTGCTGTTCTGACCGCCCGCAGTGCAATGCCTGAACACGGGGAATTCCAGGTCGGCCAACCCCTGCAGTCGCGTATGCCACAAGACGATTCCCGGCGCATCGAACAGGGGCACTACCGGATCGGCGCACGTGAAGGCGCCGTCATGGGCAACGAGCAAGCTGTGCAGATCGTCGAGCTGCACGCCTTCCGGATCAGCCGCAGACCGGTAAGCAATGCCGAGTACCTGGCGTTCATGCAGGATGGCGGTTATGCAGAAAGCGCCTGGTGGGATGATGCAGGCCGGCAGTGGCAGACATCCACAGATACAGCTTGTCCCTGGCACTGGCGTCAGGACACGGCCGGACAATGGTATGGCGCGGGCATCAATGGCCCGATGGTACTGCAGGCCGATGAACCGGTTTCAGGGCTGAACGCGCACGAGACACGCGCCTACGCTGCCTGGGCAGCCGCGCGTGGTACCGGCCTGGCGGGGGCTGTTCCACAACACGAGTATCAGTGGGAAATAGCCGCCCGTATGGGCGAGATCGAGAGGCATGGCGTCAGCTGGGAATGGTGCGCAAATGCGTTTCACCATTATCCGGATTACCAGGCGCCATCCGACGCCGCACTCGAGCCATGTTCAATTGACCGTGGTGATTGCGTCCTGCGCGGCGCTTGCCTGCATACCCAGCCGAGCCTGCGTCGCAGCACCTTCAGGCTGTGCGCATCCCCTGAGGAGCGCAGCCTGTTTGCCGGCACCCGGCTGGTGATGCCGCCGGGTAGAGCGGCCTGGGAATAGCCCGGAATCTGCAGACTGGCATCGGCGGGCAGAGCGCCTGTTGGAAGTCCCCTTCACTGAAAGACATCGAGCAGCTGGATTTCGAAGGTCAGGGTTTCATTCGGCCCGATCGCCGTCCCCGCACCTTCCTCACCGTAGGCCAGTGCACTCGGCAAGAACACCTGCCAGCGGTCTCCGACGCGCATTCGCGAAATGGATTCACGAAACCCGGGAATAACCGCCGTCAAAGAGAAGTCCACCGGCTGGCCGCGATCGACCGAGCTGTCGAACACGGTGCCGTCGAGCAGGGTGCCGTGATAATGCACCCGGACACGGTCTCCGGCACCCGGCTGCGCGCCGGTCCCGCTATCGAGCACGCGATACTGCAGGCCGCTGGGCAGGACCACAACATCTGCACTACCGGCATTTTTTGCCAGGAATTCGCGCCCCGCCGCCAGGTTGGTCTGCGCACGTTGCTCCCGCTGGCGTGCAAATACACGCTGCTGCTCCTGGATAGCGGTCACCATCTCGTTGTCGTCAAGGCGTAGCGGTCGATTGAGCAGGACATCGTCGATGGCCGCAGCGAAGGCCTTGCTGTCGAGTTGTTGTATACCCTGCCCCTTCAGGAGTTGGCCAAGGCGCACACCCATGGCATAGCTGTAACGCTCGGACACGCTGAGCGCCGCCTGATCTGCAGCCGCGGCCGGCAGCGAAACGGCGAGTATGCATAGGGTCAAAACTGCTTTTTTCATTGTCATTTCCGTCGTATGGGGAAGCACACTCCCAGTTCCAGAAGCTCCGGCCTGAAACACGGAACGCGCTTCACAGATTGCATCCGCAACTATAAACCGCGGACATGTGATGTCGATAATACAGGCGTGAGGATAATACCCGGGTAACAGGCATGATCAGCAAGCTAGGCACGACCGCATTACACGGCATCCAGCGCAGCACGCAGGGCATGGCGCGCAGCGCGGCGGAAATCGCCAGGGCATCCAAGCCGGGTGAACAGCCGAACATGACGCGCGCTATCGTCGAACTCAAGCAGCATGAGCACGCGGCCAAGGCCAACATGAAAACACTGGCCGCGGCCGAAAAGATGCTTGGCTCACTGCTCGACGTCGAAGCTTAGTGGGTCATCCCCAACTAATCGTTGTCGAACAGCATTGAATAGTCGGTCGCCTTAATATCCTTGGTCAACTGTCCGACCGAAATGAAATCCACGCCGGTCAGCCCGATCCCGCGCACCGTTTCCAGATCAACGCCACCCGATGCCTCCAGCTTCGCTCTGCCCGCGTTGCGATGCACCGCCTCACGCAGCACCGCATTGTCGAAATTGTCCAACAGGACGCGGCGCGCACCGGCTGCGAGTGCCTGATCCAGCTCTTCCAGGCCCTCGACTTCCACCTCGATCATCACCCCGTCCTCTGCCGCCGCAGTCGCTGCCTGCATCGCAGCCATGATGGAGCCGGCGGCCCGGATATGGTTCTCCTTGATCAGAATGGCATCGTAGAGCCCAAACCGGTGATTGCTGGCACCGCCGCAACGCACGGCGTACTTCTGCGCCAAACGCAAACCGGGAATGGTTTTGCGCGTATCCAGTATGGTCGCAGAGGTGCCCTGAACCGCCTTCACATAACAACCTGCCAGCGAGGCGGTCCCCGAGAGCGTCTGCAGAAAATTGAGCGCGGTGCGCTCCCCCGACAGGATGGGACGCGCCTTTCCAATCAACTCACACACCAGCTGCCCGGGCTGCAGGGCGTCACCATCCTTTGCGAACCATTTCAGTTCGATGGCCGGATCGAGCTGATGAAATACCTCATTGAACCAGTCGAGGCCACACAGTATGGCTGGCTCGCGCACGATCACCCGGGCGCGGGCAGCAGCATCCGCGTGCACCAGCGCAGCCGTCAGGTCACCCTTGCCAATATCCTCCGACAGGGCTCGCCGGACCTGCTCAACGATGCCTGCCGGTTCGGGCCCGCGCATCGCTTAGCTGATCCCCAGCAACTCGACCTCAAATACCAGGGTGGCATTTGGCGGAATCACACCACCGGCACCCTGTGCGCCGTAGCCCAGCTGCGGCGGGATGGTGAGTTTGCGCTTGCCACCGATCTTCATGCCCGCAACGCCCTCATCCCAGCCGCGAATCACCATGCCGCGCCCAAGAGAAAATTCGAACGGCTGATTTCGGTCGACACTGGAGTCAAACTTGCTGCCGTCGGTCAACCATCCCGTGTAGTGCACGGAAACCTGCTGCCCGGCCTCGGCCACCAAGCCGTCGCCCTCGACCAGTTCTTCGTATTTCAGACCGGAGTCGGTCGTCTGTTCTGTCATCGTTGTCTCTCCAGTTCGTATGCGCGAGCGCACATGAAAAACGCCGGCTCAAGGCCGGCGCGACAATTGTAACCGAGGGTGGAGGGATCAGGCAGGTTTGGTTTCCGCGTCAGTATCGCGCAAGGCGCCCAACATGGCGTTCAGGGCACGATCCATCAACGGCTTGTTGAGGTCGTCCAGCATCCGTGCCTGCCCGGCGCGGAACAGGATAGCGATCTCATTGATGGTCATCTCCGCCACCTTCATACCCTTGCGATTGACGAAGATGCAGTTGCTCGACACCTCGCTGCGCCAAGACAGCTTTCCGCGCACCCAGTCGTCCCCGCTCTGCCAATCCAGCCACTGGCCAACGACCAGCGCTTTGGCCTGTGCGTAGAACTCATCATCGATCACTTCGACCTCGGGCTCGCCTGCGAGCAGGACCCCGTCGGGTACCACGTCTTCGAGCGACTTGGTCTCGACCGCATCGCTCTCACCACGCAGGGCGGCGATGTGACAGGCCTGCAGATCCTTGAACAATTGACCGGCGCGATGCTGGTCGAAGGAGATATTGTTGAGACCGTCACGCAGTTTCTTCAGCAGATCGGGGATCGCCTTCAGGAGGCGCTGCCGCTCGGCAGGCTCCACCTTTGGCTGCACGCTCCAGATCAATTCATCGACCGCCTCGTAGGAATGCTTCCAGGCGGCGCTTTCCTCGCCCTCGCGCAGGTTGGCCAGCAGCATTACGTCGTGCCAGCCTTCGCGCAGGATGTTGACCACGGCAGTCGGCAGATCCGGTTGCGCCACACGAAAGTCGTTCAGGACCTCAGCCACCCGGCGGCGTGCGATCAGCAGCTGCTCCTGACCGCGGGTAACCTGGTTGATGCGTTCTTCCGCGACCTCCGCACCGCGAGCCTCGCGCTCGATAAAATTCGAAAATTCGTCATAGACCTGAGCAAACAGGCTCACGTCATTGCTGAAGTCACTCAGAATTCGGGTAACCGCGGATTCGATCCGCCCATACAGCGATTTGGCCGAACGGTCACCATCGTCGACCCAGGCCATGCCGGCGCGTGCCAGGGTGTTCAGCAGGCGCCGCGCAGGGTGCTGCTTGCTGCTGAAGAAGGTGCGGTCGAGGACGGCGACCTTGAGCATGGGAATCTGCAATCGACCGATCAGTGCCTTCATCGCGTCGGGCACATTGCGATCGTCGAGGACGAAATCGAACAGCATGCCAATGACATCGATCACGTCCTGGTCCACCTGTTCGAGCCGCTTCGATGGCGCATCGGCAGAACCCAGCTCGAGCTGGCGACCAAGGTTCACCAACATTTCCTGCTGCAACTGCTGAATCTCGCCTGGACTCACCGGGGCCTCGACCGCGACCTCACGCTGCAGATAATGCAGCGCGTCCACGAGCTCCTGCGATTCAACCGACGGCAGATGCGCCGCCCTGGCCGCATCGCCGCAACCGGGCAGACGCCCCGAGTAAAGATTGAGCGAACCCGTGCCACGTCGAACCGACAGCAGCTGCCCGAGCATGCCCAGAACCTGTTCCTGGCTGATTTCCTCGGTGACGGCCGCGGCAAGATTCTCGTTCCCGGCCGTACCCGCGCCGTCAACCGCCGGTGCATCCTGACGGGCACGCTGGACCGAGGGGGCGACCGGATTGCGCCGCACGCGCTGAACGATCTTCGGCAATATGCCGGCCGCCACCAGCGTGTCGTTCAGGTCATCATAGAGCCCACCGACATAACCCATCACATAGCGGTCGAAAAGCTTGAAAACAACCAGCCTGACGCCAAGATCGCCGGCCCACTGGCGCATCGCCATACGGAATCCTTCCACCAGGCTGAACGGTGCCAACGGATTCTGCCGGGTGGTGAGATCCGGGATTCCGGCAAGCTGCGCAAAGCGCATGTTGAGGGCAAAAAGCTCCCGGTGGTAACGATTTTCAGCTTTCGAAACCATGCCGCCTACGGCAAGGTTTTCCTCCAGCTCATCGTCTTCCACCAGGCTCAGCTCATCGTCAGCGACGGCGACCGGCTCACCCTCGTCCGACACCTCAGATGACGGCTGGGGGTGGAGCCAGAACGATTCGTACTGGCTCAGCTGATTCTTGAGAAATGCCTGTTCGATAGAGTCACGCAGCTTGCGCAGTTCGCGCATGGCGTCGAAGTACCGAGTCTGCAACACGTCACTACCCGACTTGTCTGCCAGCTGATAAAGCTCGTCGTCGACATGTTCGAACAACTCCTGCAGAAGGCGCGGCAAGGTTTCTGCGACATGAGACCGGCAGGCGATGACCAGCTCCTGCACCTTGGCATCGGCCGTCCTGCGGCGGGCGCCGCTTAGGTTCTGGTCAAACGAAATCACATTGTCGCGTGACATCAACAATAACCCCTGAAATTTTCGCCTCCGCCCCGACATCACTGCGGGTACGGCACTCTTTTAAACAAATTATGCAGCATTCAATGGCGGTGACGTGACAACAGTCACGCTTCAGCCGTCATCCGCGACCCGTTTCACCGATCCGGCGACTGGGATCACACAAGCGCAGGATTTTTTCACCCATTTCTCTGCGCCGGAAAACTGCTGGCTCTCAGGGAATATTAGCGGCTGAAACCGGCAAATCATGACCGGCCGTCGCATTCCGATGATAAGTTATCGCCAAGCCCCAACTTATTCGACGCATTATGACCGACCGCTATCCAGAATCCATGGGATCGCCACTGCCGAAACTGGACCAGTTCGATTTCCACGCCGCGCTGGCAAATATGACAGGCCCAACCCTCATAATGTTCACCTCACCCGACTGTGGCAGCTGCCGGCATCTGCGCAGGGTGCTCCAGGAGGTAAACGTTCGGGAGCCCGGCTGGCAGGTGTTCGAAGTCGATGCGCAGCGTGATCCCGCCCTGGTAAACGAGTTTGAAGTCTTTCATTTACCTACGATTTTCTTATTTGACAACGGCGAATTCCATTGCCAACTGGAGGCGGCGGCAGGCACCGTCGCCATCATCTCGGCTACCCGCAGCGCACTGCTGCAGCCGGCCGGAGAGGCGCCATGACCGGCCCCGGCGAATTATGGCTGCCGGGGTTGCAGCACGAACCATCGGCCAATTCCGATGAGCGCCCCGGCGACGGCGAGGTGGATCTGCTGGTCATCCACAACATCAGCCTGCCACCGGGTGAATTTGGCGGTGGATACATCCAGGATCTGTTCCTCAACCGGCTGGATCCGCAGGCTCACCCCTACTTTGCCGAGATTGCTCAACTCGAGGTCTCTGCTCATCTGCTGATCCGGCGTGACGGCACCGCGCTGCAGTTTGTCGCACTGGAACGGCGTGCCTGGCATGCCGGTCTGTCGAATTTTTGCGGCCGCCAGCGCTGCAACGATTTCTCTATCGGAATCGAACTCGAAGGCAGTGACGACACCCCTTTTACGAGGGCGCAGTACGGGCAACTCGCCGTTTGCACAGCGCAGATCCAGGCCCTGTTCCCCGCGATCCGCGAGGATCGCATCGTGGGTCACTCGGACATCTCACCAGGGCGAAAAACGGACCCGGGCCCAAATTTTGACTGGGACCTTTACCGGGAATCGATCGCCCACAACAGACGCGACGAAGAGAATATTAGAGAAAGTTAAAGTAGAATTCCCGGAGGCCCGTCCGGCGGGACAACGGGGACAGCCAAGCTTGCCTGGCAGCTGAATTCGGCAAATGGGGTGGCCTGGTTAATGACGATGAGGTCGCTCGATCGATGACATTCCTTACCGTATTGCTGGCGCTGTTCATTGAGCGCGTTCTGCAGCAGCACCGGCCGCAGCGGCAACACCGCTGGTTCGACCGCTATTGCGCAGGCCTGTCGCGTGCCTCTTTCTCCAAATGGCTGATGGTTTCACCCTGGGGCGCCATCATCGCTCTGTTGCCGCCGCTGCTGCTAATCGCCTGGCTGCAGGTCTTCTTCGCGGAGCTGGGCAGCCTTTTCGCACTGATTTTCGGGGTTGCCGTCCTCTTGTACAGCCTTGGGCCGCGGGAACTCGGCGAAGAGGCGGAGGACTTCATCGCCGCGCGCGATGCCGGCGAGCACGAACGTGCAAACTCCGTTGCGCAGGCATTTTGCCTCAGCGAGGTACCGGAAACGGAACCAAGGCGCTCGTTCGCCATAGCGAGGGCGGTCGTAGTCCTGGCTGCACGCCGCCTGATTGCACCGATCTTCTGGTTTGTCGCTTTCGGTGCGGTGGGGGCAGCTGCCTACCGTGCGATCCAGCTGCTCGCCGAGCGTCTGCAGCGACAGGAATGCCCTCAGGTCATGAAACGTTACAGTGACGAGATGCGCCACATCGCCGACTGGATGCCTGCACGCATCACTGCCGCCGGTTATGCGATCGCTGGAAATTTCGATGCCGTCGCGCACGCCTGGCGGACCTTTGACTATGCGCCCTCCGAGGGCCCGCTAAACGAGGCCGAGCATCTGCTGGCAAACACCGGCCTGGCCGCACTCGACACTTTTCCCGACGAGCCCGAGGAACCGGGAGGCGATGCCGGCGAAATCTTTGACACCACCCTGATTCCACCCGTCGTCGAAGATGCCCTGGCGCTGGTCTGGCGAAGCCTTGCCATGTGGTTGACCGTCATCGCAGGCGGCAGCCTGGTGGCGGCCCTGGCTTGAGGAGGCTTCTAACGATTCGCACACGGTCATCTCGCGGCCGGGATTGCGCAGCAGCATTGGACGCTTCCTTGAGGCGGAAGATAACCGCTGGCGGCCTGCTGCTCCTGCTACTGATCGCACCCCGTGGTCAGGCGCTGGAGGTGCACGATGACCTCGGCAGGGAGGTATCGATGCCACGCGCCGCACAGCGGATCGTCACCCTGTCGCCGCATGCCACAGAGCTGGTGCTGGCCGCCGGTGCGGAACGCCAGCTTGTGGGAATCGCCGCCGGAGGCCTGATGCCTGACACCCTCGATACCCTGCCACGCGTCGGTGGCCGTGGCGGGCTCGATCGCGAGGCCCTGATGGCCTTGCGGCCAGACCTCGTCATCGCCTGGCATTCCGGCAACCGGGCCACAGATCTGGACTGGATCGACTCGACTGGCATCGCGCTTTACCGCAGCGAACCGGCGGCGCTGCAGGACATTGCCAAGACCATACGTGACATTGGAACCTTGGGTGGTATCAAGCCCTTGGCGCAGACAGGAGCAAAGGCTTTCGAACGGGCCCTGCTGACGCCCTGCATTCAGCTGCCGCCAAAGCCGGCCTACGTGATCGTCTGGGACCGCCCCGCCATGACCGTCGGCGGCCGACACTGGATCAATGCCGCGCTCAGAGCCGCCGGCTACCGCAACGCGCTCGAGCACGTCGACCGCGGCGTCTTTCACATCGCTCCCGAAGCGGTTTTGGGCTACTCAGAGCTGGCGCAGATCTCGTTGAAACGGAGCTTTGACCGCAGCGAGGCCGACCGACTGGCCGACCTGCTGTCGCGTCCGGGGCCCACACTCGGCGGGGCCGTCCAGATGCTGTGCGCACGACGCATGAGACACTCTCCAACCTGAGTGAACTGATGATCAGCGCCGGCCGCCAGTGCCCCAGCCACCGCGGTTACCCTGGAAGTCGCCGCCCTGTCCAAGATCGCGACCTTCGCAACCACCGCGCTCAGCCGGCCGGGGCTTGGAAACACTCAGTCTTGCGGCAGCGCTGCGACCTCGGTCTGCGGCACATAATCGCGCAACTTCCCGGCCAGGGCCTCGCTTGCCTCGGGATCACCGTGAATCAGGCGCACCCGACCGGGCCTGTTTGTCATATTGCGCACGAAGTCGATCAGGCCCTGCTGATCAGCATGGGCCGAGTAACCCGAGATGCTATGGATACGGGCACGGATATCGCATCGTTCGCCATCCAATTCGACATAGCCACCACGCGGTCCATAGCGTTGGATATCCCGACCGGGCGTTCCGTGTGCCTGATAACCGACAAACAGGATGTCGTTTCTCGATTCAGCGAGCATGGCCTTGAGATAGTTCACCACCCGCCCGCCGGCGCACATGCCGCCGGCGGCCAGCACCACGACCGGGCGCCCGGTTTTGGCCAGGTAATGCACGGCGCGCAGATGATCGTCGTGACTGTCGATGGTCGTCAGCTGATCGAAATCCAGCGGGTGTCGACCGGAGGCCACGCGTGCCCTGGCCTCGTCGTCCCAAAATGGGCGCAGCACGCGATACAGCTCGGTAAAAGTGGCCGCCATGGGTGAATCCAGCACGATCTCGAGATCATCCCAGGGCAGGCCGTCGACCGCCTCGGCACCCCGATTACGGTGCAGGATGTCTTCCAGTTCGTATAGCAGCTCCTGGGTTCGCCCGATGCTGAACGCCGGGATCAGCACGGTGCCGCGATCACGCAGTGCCTCGCGGATGACATTTTCGAGCGCCTGCTGGCGCGCCTCACGGCCTTCGTGCCTGCGATCGCCATAGGTGCTTTCCATGACAAGGACATCGCAACCCTCGGGTTGATCTGGCGGTGCCAGCAAGGGGGCCTCGGCCGCACCCAGGTCGCCAGAAAAGATGACGTGCTGCTCCTCGTCACCCTCGCCAACGCGGCAGTCTACCCAGGCCGAGCCCAGGATATGCCCGGCACGCCGGAACTGAATCGCCAGCGACGTCTCGCCGGTGACGTCGATCGAGCGCCACTCACCGTAGGGCACAGGCCGGATCATCTGTTTCAGCTTGCGCATGACACGCTGGACCAGTGACCTGTTGCGGGTGACACCGATCTTGAGCGCGTCCTCCAACACCACCGGCAACAGCAGGGCCGAGGGCTGCGAACAATAGATAGGTCCGGAAAAACCGGCGGCCAGCAGATAGGGAATTCGACCGACGTGATCGATATGCACATGGGTGACGATCAGGGCGCGCACATGATCGACCGGGAACTCGATCGCGAGATTGCGCGCATTGGCACCCTTGCCCGAGTTCTCCGCACCCTGGAACAGGCCGCAATCGATCAGGATCGCATCCCGGTCGCTGACCCGCAGTTCATGACAGGAACCGGTGACGCCACCGACCGCGCCGTGATGCAGAATCTCCATGTCATCCCTCTTCAGCGGGCATCGCCCGAAAACCAATTTTCACCACGAAGGGCACAAAGGACACGAAGCCTGATCAAAAGCAAACCTGGACTGCTGCAGGAAGAAAGACCCGATAGCCAGGTAGGCACCCAACACCTGCAGCCCCTGCTGTTCTTTGTGTACTTCGTGACCTTCGTGGTTAAGCACCTGTAGTCAGGCGAAACGCCGCGTCTCGCCCTCGCCCGGCCACGTTGTCCACGCAGCGGCCGCACAGCTCCGGGTGATCGGCATGGCTGCCGACGTCCTCGCGATGATGCCAACAGCGTGGGCACTTGGCGTGTTCGCTGGCCCAGGCCGCCACCTTGAGTCCCTTCAGCTCTGTGTCCATCGCTTGTGGCGATGCGTCTGCCATGGGCGCAACGCTCGCTTCAGACGTGATCAGCGCAAAGCGCAGCTCATCGGCAAGCTGCTGCACCACGGCCAGCAGCGGCTCATCGCAATAAAGTTCCACCTCGGCGTCGAGTGAAGACCCGATGATGCCCTCTTTGCGCATCAACTCGAGCTGCTTGGCCACCGCCATCTTGACGTTGACCAGCTGTGTCCAGGCCGCAGTATCCAACGGGCCCTGCCGTAGCGGAAACAGTCCTTCGTACCAGGTCTCGACAAACACCGACTCGGAGCGTTCGCCCGGCATGAAACCCCAGATCTCGTCCGCAGTGAAACTCAGTACCGGCGCCATCCAGCGCGCCATCGCCTCGACGATGTGGAACATCGCGGTCTGGCAGGAGCGTCGTGGCAGGCTGTCGGCCCGGGTCGTGTACTGGCGGTCCTTGATCACGTCGAGGTAGAAGCCGCCCAGGTCGGCGACGCAGAAGTTGAGCAGCCGCTGGTAGATCAGATGGAAATTGTACTCGTCATACGCCTGCGTGATCTCCTGCTGTAGATCATGCGCCCGACCGACCGCCCACTGATCGAGCGCGATCATGTCGTCCGCCGCTACCATGTCGCGCGCCGGGTCAAATCCTTCCAGGTTGGCCAGCAGGAAGCGCGTCGTGTTGCGGATACGGCGATAGGCATCGGCGGTACGCTTGAGGATCTCATCCGACACCGACATTTCGGCACGGTAGTCGGTCGCCGCCACCCAGAGACGGATGATGTCGGCACCGAGCGTCTTCATCACGGTCTGTGGCGCCACCACGTTACCCAGCGACTTTGACATCTTCTTGCCTTCGGCGTCGACCGTGAACCCGTGCGTCAGCACACCCTTGTAGGGCGCATGACCGGTCATGGCCACGGAAGTCAGCAAAGAGGACTGGAACCAGCCACGGTGCTGATCGGATCCTTCCAGATACAGGTCGGCCGGCCGCACCAGTTCCTCGCGCGGATCGAGTACACAGGCGTGTGTGACGCCCGAATCGAACCAGACATCCAGGGTGTCGGGCACCTTGTCGTAATGCGCAGCATCATCACCCAGCAGGTCATTGGGCTCGAGGTCGAACCAGGCCTGGATTCCCTCCTGCTCGACACGCTGCGCCACCTGCTCCACCAGCCCGGCGGTATCCGGATGAAGCTCGCCGGACTCTTTGTGCACGAAAAAGGTGATCGGAACCCCCCAGGTGCGTTGGCGCGAGATGCACCAGTCCGGACGATTCTCCACCATGCCCTCGATACGTGCCCGCCCCCAGTCGGGCGTGAACTGTACGCGTTTGATCTCGGCCATTGCGTTATCCCGCAGGCCTTTCTGCTGCATCGAGATAAACCACTGCGGCGTGGCGCGGAAGATAATCGGTGACTTGTGACGCCAGCACACGGGATAGCTGTGAGTAAAGCGCGACACCTTCATCAGGGCCTGGTGCTCGACCAGGACGTCGATGACGTGTTCGTTGGCCTTGAATACATGCTCGCCCTCGAACAGCGGCGTACCGGGCAGGAAGCACCCATTGCCACCCACCGGGTTGTCGACCGGCAGGCCGTAGCGCTGTCCGACGATATAGTCCTCGAGGCCGTGGCCGGGTGCCGTGTGCACCGCGCCGGTTCCGGCCTCCAGGGTGACGTGATCACCGAGCACGATGGGGACCTGGCGATGGTAGAAGGGATGCTGCAGCAACTGGCGGTCAAACACCGCGCCGGGTGCACGACCCACCACCTGATAGTCGTCGATATTCCAGCGCGGCATGCTTTGTTCGAGCATGCCTTCGGCCAGCATCAGGCGTCGATCGCCGGCCTGGACCAGTACGTAGTCCAGATTCGGGTTGAGTGCGACCCCCTGGTTGGCGGGCAGGGTCCAGGGCGTGGTGGTCCAGATCACCACGCCGATCTCGCCGCTTCCCAGTCCCTCGGCGGTCGGGGTAAAACCGGCCTCGAAGGCGGCCTGATCAACGACCGGGAAACGCACATCGATGGCGAACGATTCCTTGTCCCTGTACTCCACTTCGGCCTCGGCCAGCGCAGATCCGCAGTCGGTACACCAGTGCACCGGCTTGGATCCCTTGCTGATATGGCCCTGTTCGGCAATCCGTCCAAGCGAACGGATGATGTCGGCCTCCTGCGCAAAGTCCATGGTCAGATAGGGATTGTCCCAGTCACCGAGCACGCCCAGGCGTTTGAAGTCGACACGCTGCTTGTCCACCTGGATCATCGCGTAATCGCGACAGGCCTGGCGGAATTCCCCGGAGGTCACCTTGCGACCCGGCTTGCCGACTTTCTTCTCGACCTGAAGCTCGATGGGAAGGCCGTGACAGTCCCAACCGGGAACATAGGGCGCGTCGAAGCCGGCCAGGGTGCGGCTCTTGACGATGATGTCCTTGAGCACCTTGTTCACCGCGTGCCCGATATGGATCTCGCCGTTGGCATATGGCGGCCCATCGTGCAGGACGAACTTTTCGCGCCCGGCGCAGGCGCCGCGGATCTTCCGGTACAGGTCTTCAGACTCCCAGCGCTTCAGCATCTCGGGTTCGCGATTGGCCAGATTGGCCTTCATCGGAAACTCGGTCTTGGGAAGATTCAGGGTGTCCTTGTAATTGTTGCTCACGGACTAAGACTCGATAGAAGAAAGAATTCGGTTGAATGAATGGCCATGGCGCCCCTGGCAGAAGCGTCAGCCGGATTGTCGATGCTCCAGCTCATCCAGGCGATGGATTTTTCTCGCACGCTGTACATCTCGCCCGATCTGTTCGCGCAATGCGTCGAATGACTCGAACTTGTGCTCGTCACGGATGCGCTCGACGAAATCGACCTCGACATGCCGACCGTATACCTCGTCCGAAAAATCGAACAGATGCACCTCGAGCAGAAAGCGGTGGTCACCCGAGAGCGTCGGCCTGTTACCGATATTGGCCACCCCCGGCAGGGGGTCGTCGGCAAGTCCCAGCACCTGGACTGCAAAGACGCCGCGCAGGGGCGTTGAGCGGCGCAGCAGCGCCACGTTCATGGTCGGAAAGCCGATCGTGCGGCCGCGCTTGTGGCCATGTCCCACCCGCCCGCAGATGCGATAGCGCCTGCCCAGGCAGCGTTCGGCATGCGCCAGGTCACCCTCCTGCAGGGCCTCGCGAACCCGGGTGCTGCTGATTCGAAAGCCTTCGTCGGCGATCGTATCCAGGCTCTCCACGCCAAAGCCGTGATCACGCCCCATACTGCGCAAGAGGGCGAAATCCCCGGCGCGGTCCTTGCCGAAGCGAAAGTCATCGCCGACATAGAGATGGTGTATACCCAGCTTGTCGACCAGGACCTCGCGAATAAATGCCTTGGCGTCAACGCCCGCGAATCCGGCGTCGAAGCGGACCAGCAGTACGCGGTCGACGCCGCAACAGGCGATTGCCTCCAGCTTTTCACGCAGGCGGGTCAACCTGGCCGGGGCCTGCTCGGGGCAGAAGAACTCCATCGGCTGCGGTTCGAAGGTGATCACCAGGGACGGCAGGCCGGCCCCGCGCGCGCGGTGCGTCAGCGCATCCAGGACCGCCTGGTGCCCCAGGTGCACGCCATCGAAGTTGCCGATGGTGGCCACGCAGCCTCGATGAGCCGCGCTCAGGTTGTGCAATCCCCGGATCAATAACACCGATTTCGCCAGTCCGCAGAGCGTAAGCCGGTCATTATATCGATCTGGTCGTGGCGCACATAATCGGGTGAACAATGGCAGGGCGCGGGCTGGGCATAAAAATACCCGACAACAATCCCTGTTGTCGGGTATTACCACCCGGGTCTGGTGTCGATCCGTCCTGGATCCCGCGACATCCCTGTCGACCGGTACTTCCCTGTACTTTCACTTCTTCCCTGAACGTGGTGGCTTGATTGTCGGCGCTTCGCAGACATCGGAACAGGCGCAAAGCGCCACCAAAGCTGTAGGAAATTGCCTAGGATTTTTATTCCTTAGCTGATCCACCCGAAAACAAGCCATCGATCAGAAGCAGTACAACGCCCAGGGTGATCGCACTGTCGGCCAGGTTGAACGAGGGCCAGTACCAGTCCTGCCAATGCCACTGCAGGAAATCGACCACCTTGCCCAACAGGATTCGGTCGATCAGGTTGCCTATGGCACCGCCGACGACAAAGGCCAGGCCGTAGGCGGTCAGGCGTTCACGCACATCCAGGCGGCTTAGCCAGACCACCATCGCGGCCGAGACCAGCACGCCGATCGTGACGAAGAACCAACGCTGCCAACCCCCGGCATCGCTCAGAAAACTGAATGCCGCACCGGTGTTGTAAACCAGGGTGAGGTTAAAAACGGGCCAGACCCTCAGCACCTCGTATTCCTCGAAGCTGATCATTATCCAGTACTTGCTCAACTGATCGAGAACGACCACCAACAGACTCAACCAGAGCAGTTTCAACATCAGTCCATCCCCTCCGAGTCACGCGCCCTCAGGTCCCGCGGGCGCAGGCCGGCAACCAGCAGGGCCGCCAGATAAACGGCTGCGCCCAGCCCGATCAAACCCACCAGCATGCCGATCCGTTGCATGCGGCCGACCTCCATCCAGGTGCCGAGTTCAGGCGAAGCCCAACCCAGCAGCGCGGCCATCAACAACGCGGCTGCACCGACCTGGACCGCCAGGCGGCGCCAGCCTTCCGCAGGCACATAGGCCTTCTCCCGACGCAGATTGCGCAGCAGCAGATAGGCGTTGAGATAGGCGGAAAGACTCGTCGCCAGGGCAAGACCGGCATGCTGCAGCGGAAAAATCAGTGCCAGGTTCAGCAGCATGTTCACCACCATCGCGATGACCCCGATCTTTACCGGGCTGCGCGTATCCTGGCGCGCATAAAAGCCGGGGGCGAGCACCTTGATCAGAATGAAGGCCTGCAGCCCGAACGAATAGGCCATCAGGCTGCGTTCGGCCATCGCCACGTCGCCTGCATCGAATACTTCGGACTGAAACAGCGTGGCCATCATGGGTCCCGCCAGCATCATCAGCCCCAGCGCCGCGGGGACGCCGAAAATGACTGTCATCCTCAACCCCCAGTCCAGTGTGCGGCTGAACGCCTCGGGGGCCGCCTCGGCCTGGCGTCGCGACAGGCGCGGCAATATGACCGTGGCGAGCCCGACACCGAGGATCCCGAGCGGAAACTCCATCAGGCGGTCGGAGTAATACAGCCAGGAGATGCTGCCGGTGACCAGAAAGGACGCCAGCATGGTATCGAGCAACAGGTTTATCTGGGTAACGGATACGGCAAACAGGGCCGGAACCATCAGTTTCAGTACCCGCACCACCCCGGGATCATGAAAACCGCGGCGCGGGCGCGGCAGCAATCCTATCCCGGCAAGAAAGGGCAGTTGGAAAGTGAACTGGGTGATGCCCGCGATCAGAACCCCCCAGGCCAGGGCGACGATACCCTGCTCCATCACAGGCGCCAGCCAGAGCGCCGCCGAGATCAGGCAGAGATTCAGCAACACGGGCGTGAATGCCGGCACCGCGAAACGGTCGTGCGCATTCAGGATGCCGCCGGCAAAGGCGGTCAACGAGATGAAAAACAGATAGGGAAAGGTCAGGCGCAGCATCTCGGCCGCCAGCGCCAGCTTGGCCGTTTCGCCCTCCATCACCCAGCCGAATGCAAACAGGGAGACCAGGGCAGGTGCAGCCACCACCCCGATCAGAGACACGATCAACAACACCAGGCCCAGCGTGCCGGCGATATGGTCAACGAAATCCTTGAGTTCGCGGTAATCACGCTGGGTTCGGTACTCGGTCAGCACCGGGACGAACGCCGTCGCAAATGCACCCTCGGCAAACAGGCGGCGCAGGAAATTCGGGATCTTGAACGCCACGAAGAACGCATCGGTCTCTGCACTGGCGCCGAATACCTGCGCGAACACCAGGTCACGGACGAATCCCAGGATCCGCGACATGAAGGTGTAACCGCCGACGGTGGAGAGGGATTTGATCAGGGACAGGGTGAAATCCTCCGGAAAGCGGCGATTATAGAGGCAAGTGCTGCACGAATCTGTCAACACTCGAGACTTGACAGTAGCCCCGCAGATCCACATAATCTCGCGTCTTTCGTGAATGCCGATGTATCAGGAGACCTGAATTGGCCAACTCAGCACAAGCCCGCAAGCGCGCCCGCCAGGCCGAGAAGCACCGCCAGCAAAACGCTGGTCGTCGCAGCGAGATGCGTACGGAGCTCAAGAAAGTGATCACCGCGATCGATGCCGGTGACAAGACGGCTGCAGAGAGTGCCTACAAGACCGCTGCGCCGCTGCTGGACAGCCTGGCAACCAAGGGTCTGATCCACAAAAACAAGGCGGCTCGCCACAAGAGCAGGCTGAATGCGAAGATCCGTACCCTGTAGACAGTGCCTGCATTCGAAGAAACCGGCCCACGGCCGGTTTTTTTATGCCCGGATCGAATAACCTTGTGCAATGTAGGCAAATTCCTACACGTATTGCCGATTCAGGTTGTATCCCTGACCGCCCGCGGCGTGGCAAGTTGCAACCGTCGTCAAAAGGATTCCATGGATTGAAGACCAGCGCCGGACGCGCCGAATGGATCACATGTTTGCCAACCAAGCCTGACGACATCTGAACCCCCGGTGGATGGATCCGCCAGGGGTTTTTTAATCGTTTCGTCGCCGACGCTTAACCCATCAGTACCAGATTGTCACGGTGGACCAGCTCCTCCTCGTCCACATATCCGAGTATGCGCTCGATATCACCGGATGGCCGCCCCTTGATCCGACGTGCCTCGTCCGCGCTGTAGTTCACCAGCCCGCGCGCAAATTCATGGCCCTGCTCATCCACGCAGACCACCATCTCACCGCGAAGAAAATCACCCTGTACGTCCCTGACCCCGACCGCCAGCAGACTGCGGCCGGACTCGCGCAGGACGCGGACGGCACCGGCATCCAGCACCAGCCGCCCCTTTGCCTGAAGCTGCCCGGCAAGCCAGCGCTTGCGCGCAGCGTCGGGCTGCTGCGAGGAGGTAAGGAGGGTACCGATCTCCTCGCCCTGCTTGAGCCTTCGCAGGACGTGCTGCTCGCGGCCGTACGCTATCACGGTCGCGGCCCCTGATCTGGCCGCCAGCCTCGCGGCCCGGAATTTGGTCTGCATCCCCCCCTGACCGAAACGTCCACCGCCACCCCCCGCCATCGTATCCAGCGAACGGTCACCGGCCAGCCCATGTGCGACCAGACTTGCATCCGGGTTCGAACGCGGATCTGCGCTGTAAAGCCCCTGCTGATCCGTCAGCAGAACCAGCAGATCTGCCTCGATCAGATTGGCCACCAGTGCGGCCAGGGTGTCATTGTCGCCGAACCGAAGTTCGTCGTTGGCGACGGCGTCGTTCTCGTTGATTACCGGCACTACACCGAAGCCGACCAGGGCGCGCAGGGTGCTGCGTGCGTTCAGATAACGTTTGCGGTTGGACAGGTCATCGTGAGTCAACAGTACCTGCGCCGTATGCAGGCCGCGGCGCTGAAAGCAGCTTTCCCAGGCCTGCACCAATCCCATCTGACCAATTGCCGCGGCGGCCTGCAACCCATGCAGGCCCACCGGGCGCTGCGTCCAGCCCATGCGATTCATGCCCTCTGCAACCGCCCCGGAAGACACGACGACCACCTCACTGCCATCGGCGATCAGGTCGGCCATCTGATCGACCCAGTGTCGCAGGCTCTCGCGATCCAGCCCCTTGCCGTCGGCGGTGATCAAGGCACTGCCGATCTTCACCACCCAACGGCGGGTCGATTTGAGAGATTGACGGTTGGTCATGACTTCAATGGGTCGTAGGGTGCATCTTCAGCCGCGGCCGCGGTGGCGTCTTCGGTCTCCGACTTCCTCAGCTGCTCCAGGTGGCCGGCCAAAGCCTGTATCAGTTCATCAAGGCCCTGGCGCGCCACCGAGGAGATCGCGAACACCGGCCCCTTCCAGTCGAGCTCGTCGAGCAGGGCCCTGCGGCGGGCCGCAAACTCGTCGTCATCGAGCAGATCCCGTTTCGTCAATACCAGCCAGCGCTCGCGCTCTTCCAGATCATGGCCATACTTTTCGACCTCGGCGAGGATACAGCGTACAGACTCGGCGGGGGAAGACTCGTCCATCGGTGCCATATCGACCAGATGCAGCAGCAAGCGGGTGCGCGAGAGGTGCTTCAGGAACTGTATTCCGAGCCCGGCACCCTCAGCCGCGCCCTCGATCAATCCGGGGATGTCTGCAATCACGAAACTGCGATCCGAACCCGCACGTACGACGCCCAGGTTCGGATACAGGGTGGTAAAGGGATAATCCGCCACCTTGGGGCGGGCGCTGGAAACCGCCGTGATCAGGCTCGACTTGCCCGCATTGGGCAGGCCGAGCAGTCCCACATCGGCCAGCAATACCAGTTCCATATGCAGGCTGCGTCGCTCACCCGGCGTGCCATGGGTCGACTGGCGCGGGGCGCGGTTGGTGCTGCTCTTGAAATGGATGTTGCCGAGCCCATGGTGGCCGCCGCGGGCCACCAGCAGCTCCTCGCCATGCACCATCACCTCGCCGATGAACTCCTCGGTGTCGGCATCATATACACGGGTGCCGACAGGGACCCGGATCCACAGACTCTCGCCCTTGTGCCCGGTCATCTGCCGACCCATGCCATTTTGTCCACGCTCGGCCCGGTGGTGCCGTTTGTGGCGGAAATCCACCAGGGTGTTGAGTCCGCTGTCGGCAACCAGGTAGACGTGACCGCCATCGCCGCCGTCACCGCCATCGGGGCCGCCTTTGGGAATATATTTCTCACGACGAAAACTGACGCAGCCGTTGCCGCCGTCACCCGCCTCAACCTTGATCACTGCCTCATCGACAAACTTCATCGTAGTTCACCCCAAACCCGCAATGCCGGCGTTTTCCGTGCCGCAACGAAAAAAGCCCCGTCGAGCGACGAGGCCTTTTTAACATTGCGGTTTGGTTCGCTGACGGATCAGGCCGGATCGACGCTCACGAACTTACGGCTGTTCGAGCCCTTGGTCTCGAAACGTACCACACCGTCTGATTTCGCAAACAAGGTGTGATCTCTGCCGACACCAACGTTCACGCCCGGGTGAACGCGCGTACCGCGCTGGCGAATGATGATGCCACCCGCGGTGATCGACTGACCGCCGAAAACCTTGACACCAAGGCGTTTGGATTCTGAATCGCGACCGTTCTTTGAACTGCCGCCTGCTTTTTTATGTGCCATGCTGGACTCTCCCTCAACCGGCGCTGATGCCGGTAACTTCGATCTCGGTGAAGGCTTGGCGATGACCCTGGCGCTTCATGTGGTGCTTGCGCCGCCGGAACTTCACGATCATGACCTTCTTGCCACGTCCGTGCGACTTTACCGTCGCAGTGACCTTGCCACCGTCCACGTAGGGCGCGCCAACCTTCACGTCATCACCGTCGGCAACCATCAGAACCTTGTCCAGTTCCACGCTGGCGCCTTCCTCGGCTTCGATTTTCTCTACTTTTAGGGTTGAACCCTGGGCAACCCGATATTGCTTGCCCCCGGTCTGGATAACGGCGTACATGACCGCGAATCTCCCTGGATCTGAAACGGCTCACCGACAGCGGGTGCCGGCGGAAAGAGGCGAAATTCTATAGATCCGGACACTTGCCGTCAACTGCCACCAGCATTAGGCGCCGCGGACCGCCAGGATCGTCGCGCAGCTTGACAGGGCGAAAGGCGCTTCCATAGGATGCGCGGCAGTTTTTGCCCAGAAATCCCGCCCTTATGGAGTTTTCCAGCATACGCGAGCTGATCGAGGATGACCTCAAGGCGACCGACGCCCTGATACTCGACAGACTCAGATCCGACGTGGTCCTGATCAACCAGGTCGGGCACTACATCGTCAACAGCGGCGGCAAACGCCTGCGCCCGATGATCGTGCTGCTGGCCGCCCGCGCGATGGGCTACGAAGGCACCAGTCACATCGACCTCGCCGCAATCGTCGAGTTCATCCATACCGCCACGCTGCTGCACGACGACGTGGTGGATGACTCCGATCAGCGCCGCAACCGCGACACTGCGAATGCCGTATGGGGTAATGCCGCCAGCGTGCTGGTTGGCGATTTTCTGTATTCCCGTTCCTTTGAAATGATGGTCGCGGTGGATGCCATGCGGATAATGGAGGTTCTGTCGCACGCGACCAATCGCATCGCAGAAGGAGAAGTGCTGCAACTGCTGAACTGCAATGACCCGGATACCGATGAGAGTCGCTACCGCGAGGTCATCCTGCGCAAGACCGCCACCCTGTTCGAGGCCGGTGCCCGCCTCGGCGCCATCGTCAGCGACAGCGACCCCGAGACCGAGGCAGGTCTGGCGGCCTATGGACTGCATCTGGGCATGGCGTTTCAGATGATCGACGATGCGCTGGATTACGGCTCATCCGGGCAGGATATAGGCAAGAATCTGGGCGACGATCTGGCTGAGGGAAAACCGACGCTACCCCTGATAAGGGCGATCGAACTCAGTGAACCCGGGACCCGCGACATGCTGCGTGCAGTCATCGAAACAGGGGGGCTGCGACCGCATCGATGATGTGATCCAGGCGATTGAATCGACCGATGCGATCGCTTACACTGCGCGGCTCGCGGCAGACGAGGCGGCACAGGCCAAAGCGGCCCTCGACGTTCTCCCCGAATCAGCTTTCCGCAAAGCCCTCGCGGCAGTTGCAGATTTCTCGGTCAGCCGTTCTTTCTGATTCGCGATTCACTGCGGAGTGTAGCTCAGCTTGGTAGAGCACCGCCTTCGGGAGGCGGGGGTCGGAGGTTCGAATCCTCTCACTCCGACCAATCCGGAAAAGCAGCCCTCGCGGCTGCTTTTTTATTTGGTACAAAAACAAGACAAGGGGCGTTTATGCGCCCCTGTCTTGTCAATAAGCAAAGCCCCTCAGCTGATATCGTAGCCACGCTCGTCATGCAGCACGATGTCGAGCCCTTCGGTCTCCTGATCCTCGTCCACGCGAAGCCCCAGCAGGGCACCAACCAGCTTGAGGATCACATAGGTGACCACGGCGGTAAACACGACGGTTGCCACGACACCGATCAGCTGGACGTAAAGCTGTCCACCCATGCTGCTGATGCCGTCGGCGAAACCATAACCGCTGAATACACCCAGACCGGTGGCCGAAAACACGCCGGCCATCAAGGTGCCCAGCATGCCACCTACACCGTGAACGGGGAACACATCGAGCGAATCATCGATCTTCAGCACGCGCTTCATATACATGGTGGCATTGAAGCAGATGAAGCCGGCCAGAATACCGATAACCAGGGCACCGCCGGGACCGACGAAACCGGAGGCAGGCGTGATGGTGCCCAGGCCCGCCACCATGCCTGTAACCGCGCCCAGCGCACTTGGTTTGCCGAACTTGAGCCATTCCATGATCATCCACAGCATTGCCCCAGCGGCGGCGGAGATATGGGTGACCAGCATGGCCATCGCCGCATCACCGTTGGCGGCAAGCGCGCTGCCACCGTTGAAGCCGAACCAGCCGACCCACAACATGCCCGCGCCCATCACGGACATGGTCATGTTATGTGGTGGCATCGCCACTTCCGGGAAGCCACGCCGAGGACCCAGGACCAGGGCCGCCACCAGGGCCGCAACGCCGGCCGTTATATGGACCACGGTACCACCGGCGAAATCGTACAGACCCATCTCACCCAGCCAGCCGCCACCCCACACCCAATGGGTCACCGGAACATAGACCAGCATCAGCCAGAGTGCGCTGAATAACAGCATGGCGGAAAACTTCATGCGTTCGGCAAATGCACCGATAATCAGCGCCGGCGTAATGATTGCAAAAGTCATCTGGAACAGCATGAACAACGACTCCGGGATATCACCCGACAGGGACTCGCGCCCCACACCACTCATCATGACCTTGCTGAAATCACCGATCCAGGCATTGCCCTCGCCGAACGCCAGGCTGTAACCGACAACCAGCCAGAGGATCGACGCGACACCGGCAATCGAAAAACACTGCATCAGGACCGACAGCACATTTTTGCTGCGCACCAGGCCACCATAGAACAGGGCAAGACCTGGCAGCGTCATAAACAAGACTAATGCTGTAGAGGTCAGTATCCAGGCCGTATTGGCGCCGCTGACGGCAGCCTCTTCGGCCTGGGCGAGGCCCGGTAACATCACTAAAGGCGCCGTCAGAACTGACAGCCTGGTCGCGGTAGCTTTCTTCATCTCTGGCCTCATTCTGTTGATCTTTGCGGTACGCGAGCGAAATCGACTCCGCTAGCGCATGCACCAAACATGCCACCGCATAAGTGATTGATTATGCAGGGGGTCAGCGCGTAGCAAAGGGGACGGAAAAGCAGAAATGCACCATATTGGAGCGAACAGACGAAGAGTCGCACCAACATCGGGCAAAAAAGAAGGCTGATGCCCTTATACAGGGCATCAGCCAATCACCAAGGGGAGTCTCAACGAACATAGTGTTCGTTGCGGGGCATCTTGCCCCTGCAAAATAGGACCCTGGCGATCGGCAAAAAGTTTCATTGGGTATCGGGTTGAAGCACCGTCGGAATGGCCACCCTAAAACCCAACCGCTCCATCCTGAGACCCAGGTCACAGTCCGCGGTTAACACGGGCCCGATGCAAAAAAATCGGGGCCGCTCCGGCCCCGATTTTCATTGAGATGGTAGCAAGGGGCAGACTTGAACTGCCGACCCCCGCATTATGAGTGCGGTGCTCTAACCAGCTGAGCTACCTTGCCAAATGAGGCGCGAAACTATAGCGGCTGGCCCCACAAATTGTCAACGTGCCGGGGGGGCTCAGACATTGAATCTGAAATGGATGACATCGCCGTCCTGCACGATGTAGTCCTTGCCCTCAAGCCGAAGTTTGCCGGCCTCCCGGGCCCCCTGTTCACCTTTGCACGCAACGAAATCATCATAGGCAATGACCTCGGCCCGGATGAAACCACGCTCGAAATCGGTATGGATAACGGCGGCGGCCTGAGGTGCAGTCGCACCGACAGCCACCGTCCAGGCCCGAACCTCTTTCACCCCGGCGGTGAAGTAGGTCTGCAGATGCAACAGGTGGTAGCCGGCGCGAACCACCCTGTCCAGTCCGGGCTCCTCCAGTCCCATCTCGGCCAGGAATTCGGCCTTGTCCTCGTCGTCGAGCTCGGCAAGCTCCGCCTCGATCGCCGCACACACGGGCACGACCTCGGCCCCTTCCGACTCTGCATGGGAGCGCACCGCGTCCAGGTAGGGGTTGTTCTCGAAGCCGTCATCGTTGACATTGGCGATGTAAAGCGTGCGCTTGACGGTCAGCAGGTGCAGATCACGCAGTTCGAGCAACTCGTCATCGCTGAGCGCCATCGAACGCACGGGCAAGGCCTGGTCGAGCTGAGCGCGAACCCGTTCGAGCACATCCCGCCTGGCAAGCACCTTTTTGTCCCCGGTCTTGACCAGTTTCTCGGCCTTCTGCAAGGCCTTTTCCACCGACTCCAGGTCGGCCAGGGCAAGCTCGGTATTGATGACCTCGATATCCGACAGCGGATCGACCTTACCTGCGACATGCACGATGTCATCGTTCTCGAAACAGCGCACAACCTGGGCAATCGCATCGGTCTCGCGGATATTGGCCAGAAACTTGTTACCCAGGCCCTCGCCCTTCGAGGCACCCGCCACCAGGCCCGCAATATCCACAAACTGCATGGTCGTGGGGACCACGTTCTGCGGCTTGACGATGTCCGCCAGTATCTCCAGGCGCTTGTCAGGCAAAGGTACGACGCCGATATTCGGATCGATGGTGCAGAATGGATAGTTCTCGGCTGCAATGGTGGCCTTGGTCAAGGCATTGAACAGGGTGGATTTGCCCACATTCGGCAACCCCACGATACCGCACTTGAAACCCATGGCATTGCTCCGCTAGAGAACCCATCGAAAAAGGCCGGCAAGGATAGCCGAAATGCGCGCCAGCGAGAACCGGCCCTGGACTCATCCGGGACGGTGGGAGGGGTCACCGCTCAGTCGGTCTTGCCCGCGCGGTTGTAAATGTCCTCGAAACGCACGATATCGTCTTCACCCAGATAAGAACCGGATTGGACCTCGATAATCTCGAGCGGGATCGACCCCGGGTTTTCGAGACGATGGCGCATGCCGATCGGGATATAGGTTGACTGGTTCTCGGACAGCAGAAACTCCTTGTCATCACAAGTGACCCGTGCCGTGCCGCTGACCACGATCCAATGCTCCGCACGATGATGGTGCATCTGCAGGGACAGGGTTGCACCGGGTTTGACGCTCAGCCGCTTGACCTGAAAGCGGTCACCCTGATCCATACCCTCGAAGGTACCCCAGGGCCGATGCACACAACGATGAAACTCGCTCTCGCCACGACCCTGCGAGTCCAGATGCTCGGTGACCCGTTTGACGTCCTGCGCATGATCCTTGTGCGCCACCAGAACGGCGTCCGAGGTCTCGACCACCACCAGATCATCGACCCCGATAGCGGCCAGAATCCTGTGCTGCGCATGCAGAACATTGTTGTGTGCATCGAAGGCCATCACGTCACCATGACAGGCATTACCGGACTCGTCCCGGTCCGATACAGCCCAAAGCGCATCCCAGGCACCAATATCAGACCAACCGGCATCCAGCGGCACGACCAGGCATTCACCTCCCTCTTCCGATAAAGGTTCCATCACCGAGTAGTCGATGGAATCCGCAGGCGAGGCGGCAAATGCACCCTCATCCACCCGGAAAAAGTCCAGATCACTATTCCCACCTGCATGCGCGCGTCTTACGGCCTTGGCAATATCGGGACGGAATCGTTCGATCAATTCCAGCCAGCGTCGGGCGCGCAAGAGAAACATCCCGCTGTTCCAGAAATAATCGCCACCCGCGAGATAGGTCTCCGCCGTCGCGCGGTCAGGTTTCTCGACGAAGGCATCGAGCTTGTAGCACTCACCATCCACGGCCGAACCGGCACGGATATAACCAAACCCTGTCTGAGGTGAATCGGGAACGATGCCGAAGGTGACGACTTTCCCGGCACTCGCGTGCACCAGGCCGGCGGCCACCGCACGCGCAAAGGCCTCAGCGTCTTTCACCACGTGGTCGGCCGGCATGACGATCAAAACGGGATCTTCTTCTTCGGCATCAAGCGCCGCCAGGGTCAGTGCAGGTGCCGTGTTGCGACCCACCGGCTCAAGAATGATGTTCCCCGCAGCATGGCCGCTCGCGCGCAGCTGCTCGGCGACCAGGAAACGGTGCGCCTCGTTGCAGACGATCAGGGGTGGCAGCAGATCTGCCGCATGGCCAAGACTGTCCATTCGCGCCGCGGTCGACTGCAGCAGCGAGTCGTCGTCCACCAGCGCGAGAAACTGCTTCGGAAAGGCACGACGCGAAAGCGGCCACAGCCGGGTACCGGAACCACCGGAGAGGATGACGGGTTGCAGTTTGGTCACGCGCTTACTCTTTTGTCTGGTGGTTGAGCGACAGATTACAGCAGCCGCGCATCCGGGGGGTCAAATGTCCCGAAGGCCTTTGAGAGGCGGTCCGTGGAGCATGCCGCAACGCAGCAACAGCCACGTTCATGCAACCTTGAACAGCTTGTCGAAATTGGCGATATGCAATATCTCACGTATCCCCTTATTACCGTTGACCAGTTTGACCTCGCCCGGCCGCGCGCCATGATCACGTAACTGAAGAAGCATGCCCAATGCGGAACTGTCCATAGACTCCGCATTCCCGAGGTCCACCACGAATTCCTTCTCGCCGCGGGGATGGTCCTTAAACGCCAGCATGAACTGCTGATGCACGGCGGAATCAAAACGACCATCGACGCTGATGATCACGACCTTGCCGTCACTGGATTCTGAACTCGTTATCGACATGTCTCACCGGTTACCTTGGCTTTTGGCACCCTGCTCCCTTTCGCAGGCGTGGCCTCTGCGCCCTTTCGAAAAAATCCTGTTCTACTTACGCTTTCGGCGTTCCTTTTCCGAATAATCACTTTTAGACCCAACGGCCGCACCTGGAGCAGGCAGACGATTGAGCTCTGACTGCAGTTGCTTCAATGCGCGGACAAACTCGTGTGGAGCGATCTGCTCAACGAGGCTCAGTTCCGTCACCCCATTGCGCAGACTCTTGACCAGCGCGTGCATGGGGTTGATGTGGCGCTCTGCGCAGGTAGCTAGCTGGTAATCAATATCTTCGAACGGCAAGGCATCCGCGGCCTCTCCAACCAGGCCGATAATTTCACCATTGAAGACAGACACCAACTCGAGCTGGTCTCCCAGGGACAGATTTGCCGCCGTCAGCTTCTCCAGCACGGAACTCACTCGGGCCTTGGCCTGCATTGCAGTAGTCACGTCCTGGGAAGCCAGCCTGGCCATTGCCTGGCGGGCACTGTGGATTGCCTTGATCGACTCGCCAATAACCAGGCGGATTTCATCGTTGAAACGATCCGAGCGTTTCGAGAGCTTTCTGACCTCATCCGCGACAACCGCAAAACCACGTCCCGCATCACCGGCACGAGCCGCCTCGATCGCGGCATTCAATGCCAGCAGATTCGTCTGGTCTGCGATCACTTTGACGTCACCCAGGAGCTCGTCGGCATGGTTCATATGGTCGACCATTTCGTCGATACGCTCGACGATCGCCACGCTGTTGGAACTCGTATCCACGACGTAGTCGACGAAACGACCCAGTACCTCATCTGTCTTTTCGGCAACCCGCGCCAAGCCGGGTTCACCGGCTGGCGGTTCCCGCATCTTCGACGTCAATTCCGCAACCAGCTGAACCTGTTGCGCGGAACGACCACCAATCCCGTCGAACGCATCCCTTACGCTCGCAGCGGCATCGCTGACAAGCCGCTGAATAGATGCGAGTTCGGCGTTAATCTGATCCACCCTGGCGGAAAGCTGCATCTCGACACAGGCCATCAACCCCGTGACGGCCTGCTCAACTTCCCGGCCGGTGATTTCCTTTTCATCGGGATCTCTCACGCGGGGCTCACTCCCGGCCGCGAGCCTGACGACCAGCAGCCAGACCCCTGCACCCAGCAAGGGCCAGATCCAGGCTGGAATGGACTTTCCGGTGGATGCAGCCATCGCGGCGACGATCAAGCTGCCCAATATGCCGGAAATCCAGTACTTGTTATCAAGCCCCATTTGAAGACGAATCCTTCATGCACACGCTGACCGTGTTTAGCTTCCCCAAGGTGAAAGGGCTATCGGCAGGAAGGGAACGATTCTTGAACCTTGGATCGGCCGGACATCAAGGCGCAAAAAAGCCGCGAACCCTCGAGGAATCGCGGCTTTTCCGCCCCCGGCACCGCCTGGGTGGCCGGGACAGTTTCGGGTGGAACAGGTCAGACGCAGCCGGTCGGCTTCGGCAGACCACCGTATTTGGTAATCGGCTTCATTGGACCGGTCTTCCACATCTTGAAGATCGCCTTCTGGTCCTGACCGATGTACTTGGCGAATTTGCGAATCGGCGGAACGACGTTCTCGTCCTCATAGTATTCGCGCGCCTTCAGTATCTGTTCCCACTTGACGTCGTCCAACTCGACTTCGTCGGCCTCGGCCATGGCGCGCCCGATCTCCGGGGTCCAGTCGGACATGCTCAACAGATAACCATCACCGTCGCGCTCTGGAATCTCGACACTCATCTCACTACTCCTGACTAATTCAAATCGGCTGCAGCCATGCTGCGATATGCGAATGATAAAGACCGGTAAACACTCAACCCCACGAAAATTGCAGGGTTAGGCCGATGATCCCGTGATCCGGGAAGAAATTGGAGCTGGCGAGAGGAATCGAACCCCCGACCGGCTGATTACAAATCAGCTGCTCTACCTGCTGAGCTACGCCAGCCTGAAAACCGACCGCAGATGCGGTGCGGGCGCTGATTCTAGCAAAAACCACCGGCACCGCACATAGCGCGTCACAAACCGCCTGCTCAGGGGCACGCCTGCCGCTCGGCGGCAACGCCGGCGGGAAGCGACAGACTTGGACCGAGATCACGCCCGTCATTGCTCATCAACAAAAGCCAGCGACGTTGCCGTACCGAGGTCTTCTCTTTCACCTCGGTGTTGAAACCCTTTCCAGCGACATTGGCAGCATGGCGTTTTGCACCCGCTTCCCGGCTGAAAAACCCGAGCGATATCGCATTGCGGTATTCGCCGGAAGGGAACAGCCAGGTATCGGTTATACCGGCGTCCGCCAGTTCCTTGAGCTTCTGATAACCCTCAGCGCGCGATGGCAGCGGCGGGATAAGGACATAATACCTGTCTACGCTGGCATACTCTTCGGTCACGTCTGACAGCAGCGTCACATTTGCGGGTAGTCCGGAGACCAGCTTGTCTGCATCGTCCGGCTCGAAAGGTCCGACCCTGGCGCAGACTGTCTGTACCGATTCGACCGCAGCCGGTTCAACGACCGAAGCATCCGCCGCCAGTTCAGGTACAGACAAGCCGGGCTCCTGCACCGGCGTCTCGACCGATTCCTCCAAGGCCTGCTCAACCGGCTCATCAATCCCAGCCGGGGCCTCAAGGGCCAGGTCTTCGGATTCTGCGCCAAGCGATTGATTCACTTCGGTGATCAACGAAGCGACATCGACCGGTTGAATGTCAGTTACCGGCTCACCTTCCGGCAACGAGTCTTCACTGGACGCCTGATAGCCGCCGACATCCAAAGACGACTGCAGCGCCTCCTCGACATGGACCGGTTGAGACTGATCTTCGGGCACAGCAGCCAAGGGTGGTTCCACCGACATTTCTTCGACACGAGCCGGTTCAGGCTCATCGACATCGACAATGGCCGGTTCCTTTTCCAACTCACTCAACAGACGCAGTCGGCCGACATCCGGCGGCGGGAGCGCGGCCTCCCCCGGCAGGGGTCTGGACTGCTGTTGAACCCAGAAGAACAGAATGACGTTGGCGACGATCAGAAAAACAATGAACCAGCGCACTAAAACTCTCCGCCCGCCGCTATCACGGCAAGCCCTCGCAAAACCAGGTCGTCCAGTTTAGTGCATGGCCGGGGCAGCAGGCCCATTAAGTGATCGGCATCGCCGCCTCCGACAAAGCAGCGCACCTCAAGCCCCGGAAAAAGGGCATGCGGCCCCGCGACAAAACGCTCGACGATCCCGGCGACGGCATAGCGCGCTGCAAGTGCGACAGCGGTGGCCGTATCGCGCCCAAGGACGGCCTTGGCATCCACTTCCTGATCGCGTGGAATCGAGGTATTCGCCAGCAGGCATTCCCTGAACATGCGCCTGCCGGGGAGAATAAAGCCGCCCCGGTGCTGGCCGCCTTGATCGACGAAGTCGATCGTTACCGCGGTACCCGCATCAATCACGCATAGAGGCTGCGCCGACTGCGCTCGTGCGGCAACCATTGCCAGCAGGCGATCGATTCCGAGCTGTTCAGGCTTGCGATATCCGGACGCGACATCAGGCATTGGGTCGGTCGCCCGCACCTGTCTGGGCGCAACACCGAGGCATTCCTGCAGGGTCGATATCACAAGACGCGTGGTGTCCGAATCGACGACGCTGGCGAGCCAGACGCCGTCGACCTGGCCAGTGGCTGCATGCATGGCGGCTGCACGCAGGCCCTCTTGATCATCGTACGCACCGTTCACCAACTGAGCGATCTCAGCACCCTCTGAAAGCGCCATCTTCCAGCGCGTGTTTCCCAGGTCCATCAGCAGTGCGGTCATAGCTCACCGTCCTTGCGCAGACTCACCTCGCCGGCATGGTACTCGTTACGACCCGAGGCTTCTTCCAGGACCATGCCACCGGAGAGCGTGATGCCACGATAAATACCGTCGATCGGGCGTTGGCCGTGCATGATCCGCACAGGCTGCCCGATCAGGCCGTCAAACCGTTCCCAGCGCCCGACAAAAGGACGCAGGTGTTCGGTGGAGAAAAGCCCGCAGGCATGGATGAGTCGATCGATCAGAATCCCGGCCATCCGGTTACGCGAAATCAACACCGGGCTTGCCCGCGACAGATCGGTCCAGGGCTGATCGATCTGCGCTCCCTGCGCCTCGGGGACACGAAAGTTCACACCAACGCCGATCACGGCAGTCGCTGGGCCATCTGCCTCACCGGAGACCTCCACCAGGATTCCGGAGAGTTTGTGCCTGCCCACCAGCACATCATTTGGCCATTTCAGCGCATGTCCCTCGAGCCCCAGATGCGCGAGCACCTCTGCAACCACCACCCCGGCCACCAGGCTGAGACCGCCCAGCTCGGTCATTGGCATGTCGAAACGCCAGGCCATGGAGATATACAGATTCTCGCCGAAAGCAGAGATCCATCGGCGCCCTCGCCTGCCGCGCCCTTCGGTCTGGTGTTCGGCCAGCCAGACCCGCGCGCAACCGCTTTCCAATGGCAGATCGGCCGACGCGCAACCGTTCGTCGAGGCCGTCATCGAGAGCACAGACATCGCCCCAAGAGTATCTTTTGCCGCATCACTCAGCTCGGCACGAATCCGATCTGAATCCAGGAGCTCGAGCGGCGCCGGAAGCCGGTAACCGCGCCCACGAACGGCACTGACGGCGAGTCCGAGATCGGCTTCCAGCCTTTGGATCTGTTTCCACACCGCACTGCGACTAACGCCCAGCGCCCGTGCCAACTGTTCACCGGAATGAAAGCGGCCGTCCGCCAGTTGCCGCAGCAGGTGATCACGCACCGGTATCCACTTATCCGACACGGGTGCGATTCGACTGCAGCCAGGCCGCGCGGCGCGCCAGCACCCCAGGGGCCAAGGTCTCCTCCGGACGCAACCAGAGGTCACAGGTGTCCGCGGCCGCCGGGCGATTCGGCAGCATCGCTGACATCAACCGGTCGCGTCGAAAAAAATGCACCTCGGATGCGTCGCCGTGCATCCGCCTGAGCAGTTCGGCGATGTTGGAAGCCGTGGCGCGCTCACCGTCAATGGCCACCAGAAGATCACCCGGAGCCAAACCCGCCTCCTGCGCCGCAGTGCCCGCGATGACATGGGTCAGGCGCAGCCCGGCCGGCTGCTGTTCGAAGCGGGCCCCCAGACCCGGCCCGGGCTGCTCTGCCGGCGGGTCTGCCCGATACCCCCCCGTATCTTCATTGTTGTCCGCCGCACGCGCACGAAAGCCGATACCCAGCCGGTCAAACCATGTCTCGAGCGGCAGATCCTCGGTCCCGTAGATGTAGTCGCAAAAGAACGGTTCCAAGGTCACGCCGAGCAGATCAGCAAGCTCCAGCTCGATCGCACGCTCAGGTATGCCCTCGCCCTTCTTGCCGTAGCGTGACCAGAGTCGCCGCATCAGGTCGTCCAGGGATAAGGTATCCCCGCTCTGCACGCGCATCTCCACATCGAGACCCAAGGCGACCAGTGCCCCTTTGGTGTAATAGCTGACGATCGCATTGGGTGCGTTTTCATCCTGTTTGTAGAACTTGGTCCAGGCATCGAAGCTCGATTCAGCGATCGACTGACGCGCCCTGCCGGGCGTGCGCAGAACACGTGTGACCGTGGCGGCAAACAGGTCGAGATAGTCTTCGGTCGACAGCACGCCGCTGCGCGCAAGCGCCAGTTCGTCGTAGTAAGAGGTGATCCCCTCGAATGCCCAAAGCAGTTCCGTATACGCCTCACGACTGAGATCGGCCTCGGCCAACCGTGCGGGACGGATACGTTTCACATTCCACAGATGGAAATATTCGTGGCTGCACAGCGCCAGATACTGCCGATACCCCTTGTCGGCCTTGCCCAGCCCATGCGCCGGCAGATCCGATCGTTTGCACATCAGACTGGTACTGTCCGAATGTTCCAGACCACCGTAACCATCAGCTGTGGCAAGGGTCAGAAAAACATACCGGGAGACGGGCAATTCACCGAACATACCTACATGTTCACGACAGATTTCCGCAACATCAGCACACACGCGCCGCATGTCAAAGCGCCCGCCATCACTGATCACGAACTCGTGAGATTGATTGGAAACCTGAAATTCAGCGCGCTCAAAGCGCCCGATTTCCACCGGGCAGTCAGTCAGGCGATCATAGCCCTCCCCGGCATACAGACCGAAACCACGTTCATCGACATCGGCGGCCTGCAGACTGGTGGCCACCGCCCAGTCCTGACCGCCCTCATCCCGCGGGGCCGCCAACAGAAACTCCCATGTTGCATCCCGCCTTTCGGGAAGACACAGAAACACGCTGGTTCCATTGAAATAAGCGCGCGTGTGATCCAGGTAAGCGCTTCGCACAGAGAGATCGAATGCATAGACCCGATAGTCGACGACCAACTCACCCTCGCAGCGCCCGAGTTCCCAGGTCTGCTTGTCCAGCTTGTGCATCGACACCGGACCGCGCTCGTCACGAGCGCCGATCTCGGTAATGTTGCGCGCGAAATCACGGATCATGTAGCTACCGGGAATCCAGGCCGGAAGCTGCAAACGCTGTCCCTCAAGGGCCGGCTCTGCCACCCGCATACGCAGGACGAATTCGTGAGAGCGCACGTCCATTGAAACAAGTTCATATCTTGTTGCGGCACTCATTTGCCACCCCCTTCTTCCAGCTTTCGGGCCAGCAATCCGGTGCGCGAGATGGATACCTCATAAGACAGGCCATCAGCCATTGGCAGGTAAACACTGGAACCATATGCGGCGTCGACACCAGGCAACCAGTCACCGGCCCGGCGGGCAAAGGCCCAGACATCGATGCCCGGTGTTTTGCTCAGCGCATGCATCGTCTGGCCTTTGCTGCGCGCATCCTCAATCGAGATATATCGCCCCGACAAGCGGTCGAGCCGATACAGCGGTGATTCACCAAGGAACGTCAACCAGTCCGTCCACTTGATCATGCGCGCATCCAACTGCCACTCATCGCCGTCGAGTTGAAGTGTGAGTTCCGGCTGGCCAACGGGGGAAATCGTCACACGGTATGAAAGCTCGCCCAGGGACTCGAATACCAGGGTCGCCACCGGACTCTCTTCGGTAAACCGGTGGTAAGTGTAGAGATTCAGCCCACCCAGACCACCCACCGCAGCGGCACCGAGTAACACAGAACCAAAAGAATACTTGAGCAGACGATTCAAGAAAGACTTCACTCATGAAACAGGGAGACAAATCATGCGTTATTCAACCACAAGCGCCCGCTCCAATGTGGGACTGTGAATGAAAAGCGAAGATCCGGAAAAACGATCGAGAAATCAAAAACGTCTTTGCGGGGAACCAAAAGGAAAAACCCCAGCCGCTCTCGCGACTGGGGTTGCAATTAAAGCCTGGCAGTGACCTACTCTCGCATGGGGAGACCCCACACTACCATCGGCGATGCACCGTTTCACTTCTGAGTTCGGGATGGGATCAGGTGGTTCCAATGCTCTAATGCCGCCAGGCAAACTGTTTGAAAAAAGGGGTCGGAGTCAATTTCCCTCCAGCTTAGTCGTATGGTCAAGCAATCCATGAGGAAACTTGACTCCGACCCCTTTTTTCGGGTT
>CAVWYD010000004.1:0-110179 GCA_963759055.1 uncultured Gammaproteobacteria bacterium | reverse complement strand
TGAAGCCATCCGATAGTGTTTCATTGCCGTCGTGGACGTAGACGACCTGGCTGGCATCGACCTGCGCCTGCGTAAATGTCGTTATCGCCACTCCGGAATTGGTGGTGAGTTCGAGTTGGCCATTGACCGGGCTCGTCGTAATCGAATACACCACAGACGAAGCCGGCTGGTTCGCATCGTCGTAGCGGAGTACTGCGTTGGTGATGAGGGTCGTCGAACCTTCAAGAACCGTCAGCCCCGTGTTGCTGACTTGAGTTGGAGCGGCTGGGCCTGGCGTTATCGCAACGTTGACACCGAACTCCGATGTGGAGCTGTAGGCCAGGGCATCATCGACACCGACCTGGGCTGGGGCGTCAATTCGGGTAGCAGTGGCGGTGACAAAATCACCCGCGGCCAGAGTCACTCCCGACAGGGTAACTTTGGAGAACGCCGCATCGCCACTGCCGTCCGTAGTCACCAGCGTACTACCGAGGTAAAAACGTCCCTCCCCGTTCGTAGGATCTTCGGTGCCTGACACATTGCCGAAAAACTCTAACCGGTACTGGGCTCCCAGGCCGTCGGTATCCAGCGTACCGCTAAGCGTGAGGTCGGTTCCGGCAAGATCGGCCTGGGTGAGGACGGGGAAGTTCTGCAGGTTATTGGCACCCGTATCGCTATCCGCATTGTCATTGGCGGTCACACCATAGGCAGGACCAGATTCCACCAGATCAATGCCGATACCGCCGTTGTTGAAGGTCGCATTGCCGAGGATCGAATTGCCGCTTCCCGCATCGTCGTTTAGATACACACCGTTGTAGACCTGGTTGGCAATGATGTTCTGATCACCGGCGAAGGTTCCGCCAATGGTGTTGCCCGACGAACCTCCATAGACGACGATACCGCTGCCGACCGGGCCGTTTCCTGGATCACCTGTTCCCGAGACATCCGTGCCGATATAGTTTCCCTGAATCACATTGCTGGATCCGGTGCCGATCTCTATCGCGGAGTCACCGAACCCATTGATCACCAGACCACGAACCGTACTGTTTCCTGCCGTGATATGCAGACCGTCCACGCTGGTACCGTCGTACAGTTGCCCGCCTGCCTCCATGATGACTAGTGAGGCACCCGACGTGGTACTGCCGAGCGTCTGTAGATCAGCCGCCTGCACACCCGTCACGTACTGCAGTTCCTGTGGGGTATCGAAGACGGTCAGCGGGGCAGTGGCAAATGGTGCGGTAATGTAATGGCTGTTGTCGTCTATCGTTATGTCCGAGACACCGGCATCCCATCCATGGTTCGCGTTGAGCCCAAATTCCACGTCCGTTACCGCCAGTTCCTCACTGACAACACCAATCGCCGCGTTCCTCAGTTTCAGGCCAAGATCGCCTGAAGTAATGTCCTTGGTAATGAACGCGACATCATTTGCGGCGATCGCCGCATCGAACGCTACTTGAGCATCATTAACGTCGATGACGTTGACCGTGTAGCCCCAGCCCTCCATCAGGGTCTTTTTCGCCGAATCCTCGGGAAGCAGTGAGCCTGAGTCCTGAACCACGAATAAAAGGTTTCCTGCAGGCAGGTTGCCGCTTGCCCACTCGATTGAGCGCAGCATCAGGGTTTCACCGTCGGCATTCAGGTCGGCGATATTAAAGCTGACTTCGCCCCAAGGCAGAATGACCCGGCGACCGGCTGCGACATCGCCGGTACCTGCGGCACTGCCGTCCAGCTCGATGATCGGGGTACCCGCAAAATCCGCGTCCGTGGTTCCGTCGATGAACACGGCATCAGTCAAGGTCGGCAATGCCCCGTTACCACCGTCGGCAAGATTGCCGACCCTGATTTTATGGGCACCGCCCACCAGGGGATCGGTGATATTGAAATTGATTGCATCCGCCACATCACCATTGGGCGTGGCGTTGGCAGCCAGGATTGCCTCACGCAGCGAGATCTTGCCGTCGGCACCCTTGTCCAGCAACAGATTTTCGATAGACGACGTGTCACCATCGGCGACGTCGCTCGTCGTATCAACGGTCAGCTGACTGAAATTGTGAAGCGCAAGCGCGTACGGGTTCTCTTGACTCGGGTTGTCATCGAGGCCTACAAGGCTGCCGTCGAGAAACATCGTCGCGGTGCCGGCGGTGGTGTCGATGCCTGTTGAGGTCAAGTTCAGAACGAAGACGTCGTTCATATCGACCAGGAGGTTGTTGCTGCCGACGCCCGACACGTTGTCATCGACATTCAAGGTTGCCAGCAACGCACCCTCGGCAAGCGCCTGGCCGCCGACCGTGGTCGCGGCCTCGACAACTTCAATACCGCGTAGCCGGTCTGCATCGATTCCCAGATTGCTCAGATCGATGAACGGCGTTACCGAACCTGTAGTGCTACCCGCCCCCACTCCCGTGGGTTCGAAAAGATCGATTGAGGTCGTGCCGGATGCCTCGGCAATAACCAGAAAACTTCCGGCCGCGACATCTGTACCACCGATGTTGGTGTCCTGTTCGATCAGGGTCACGCCTTTCAGGTCGACCGCGACAACATCGTCCAACAGGATAGTGAAGGTACCCGAGCTGAAATCGTTGAAGGCGTTCGGTCGGAAGACCAGTAGATCCTGATCATCCACGGGCATGTTCGAGCCGGTTGATGAGTAGGCTGCGAGGATAGTCTCGTCCTGCAGGAATGAAACCAGGACATCGCCGGCCTTCAGGTCGAATGTATTGGCCCCACTCCCGACCGTGATATCACGACTGACATAATGCAAGGCCCCGGCATCGACTGCATCCGTCGTAAAGGTGTCGAAATCGATCGCCAGTGACAGATCACCATCGGTCGCTGCTCCATGCGCAAGATCGGGCCCGCCAAAATTCAGTACCTGACCTTCGGTCCATCCGCCCGGCAGCCCGTCCGCACCAGGTCCCGCGACATTGCTGTCGGTACTCAGCCACAGCGTCTGTTCCAAACTTCCCTGCCATGCCGCTTGTGTCGCTGCATCGACGGCGACATTGGCTTCAATCGATCCGGCGCGGTACTCCAACTCCCAGTTACCCCCCTGGCTCGCATGCCCTGTCAGGTCTGTGGAGGCGGCGACGTCGGCGACGGTTAGCTGGGCAAGCAAATCGACCAATGCTTCTCCGGCCGACGTGGCGGCGAGGTCACAGCCGTAGATCAGGATGTCGCCATCCCGGCTGAGCGCCTCGCCCCAGGCGCGGAGGGTATTCGCCTCGCGCTGCACCAACGCGAGATCAATGTTGTCGCCGGCCACCTGGATAGTGCCGTCGCTGCCATGGCTGATCAGATGGATTGCGTCGAGGTTGCTGCGCGAGGCCAGAATCTCGCTGATCTGCCCGATGCCGCTGCGCTGTGGGTCGAGCATGACGACGTCGAGTCGCGTGTCTTCACCACCCGTTGCGTTGACACCCGCAAGCAGGATCTCGTAGTCAGGCACACTGGGGTCGACAATGATGAGTTCATGGCGGAGATCTTCTGATGCCTCGTCTGATGGTAAAGCTACGTCGGGCTCATCAACCGGGCCGATAAAAGCTGGCTCCTGCACCGGTTCAATTGAATCATCACTGCTTTGTTTCGCTGCGGCCTCGAAAGCCTCGTAGGCCTGCGCCAGAATCTGGTCGACATCGGCATTCAATGGGTCGTCGGGATCAAAATCCGGTACATCCAGACCGGGCAGATCGGCAGACAGCAGTATCCGCGGCTCCAGTGATTCGATCACCGGCACCTGGCGCTTCTGCTTACGCTTCAAGCCCTTCTTTTTGAACACCCTCGTCCTACCCGTAAACCAATATATGCTCACCAGTAACGCCTGCTCCCAGAATCGGGCGCAAACCCTCGATACTGGTTAGCGGCAACCTGCCTAGGTGCTTGACGAGAGTGAGGATCTCGCGAAGGAAAGGATTTGCCCGGGAATGCCCTTCATAGGACGGGCTGTGCCGGCCGAATGATCGTCAGGCGCAGCCTGACCTATGATTACCGACCTGCGAGATGGTTGCAGAAACCCTGTGTGGACTCGGCATTGCCATCGGGTACGGGCAGCGACGCCAGCAGTTCGCCATTGGCTTCGGACCGAGTACCACGGACAATCAGGAAGTACTGCGAGCCCTTCTGCTTCCATGGCAGCAGTTCGGCGGTAAAGCCCATTTTCGCCAGTTCCCTGATCTTCCGTTCGGCAATCCGCTTGTTATTGTAGATTCCAAGCGAGACGCGCAACGGTGCGCTCCGTTTTCTCGGCACATAATAATCGGTGACCCCTGCCGCCTTCAGTCTCGCGACCAATGCCTTTGCCTCTTCACGGTTAGGGAGGACGGGCGTGGCGATCATAAAGCTCGACGATTCGGTTGAAGGGACCGACTTGATGTCGACATAGAGTCCGGCCCGGCGCAGAGTGACGACCTTTTTGGTGGCCTGCACTTCGTCATTATAGGGACCTGCAAGGCGACATTCGGGCAAGGCATTTATCGGCTCAACGTCTTTCGTCTCTTCATCATCTTCAGCCGCTTCCGATACTGCCACGGCGACATCTTCTTTGGCTTCGGCAGCAGCTACAGCAGGTACTGCAACCGCGGCTTTTTCCGCCGCCTTGGGGGGCGCTGCTGGCGCGGTTACCTTGACGATATCCATCTTGGGCTTGGCTGGCGCGGTTTCGTTGTTCACAGCGCGCTCAATGGGCTTGACTGCGGCGTAAACAGACTCGGCCATCTTTGGCACGGTCGGCTTCTCGGCCATTTCGGGTGTCGAGGCTGACGTGCCTGACTCGGCGGTTTCCACCCCGGGTTCGGGCTTTGCGGCTGCGCTTTTTAAAGCACGCCGGATCGGCGCAACACCGGCCGGCAGCTGTATGGCCGTTTTCTGTTCCATCGGCTTGTCAGTAACAAGCGGTTTTTCGATCGCCGGCTCATCTGAAGCGTCTGCTAGCGTTGCTTCGGGCTCCGGCTCGACAACTTCGGCCGTCGTCTCCTCGACCGGCGCCACCGGCTTTTCGACCAGCTGCATACGGCAGCGCAGTCCGGCCGGGATTTTCTGGTCAGGGTTGGGCATGGTCAGGCGGACACCAAAGGTACCGCTCGCGACATCCGCAACCTGATCGACACGGCTCACCGTCGCGTGCCAGCTCTCCCCTTCCACGTTATCGGACCACACCTCGGCATACATACCGTTGCTGATCGTCCCCAGCTGCTCGACCGGCACGATGACCTCGACGTGCAGAGGATCAATCTGGGCGACCCGCACTACCGGCTGGTCCTCGACGTATTCACCGATCACCTTGAACCGATCCATCACCACGCCGTCGATCGGGCTCGTGATGGTGCGACGCATGAGAATCTCTTGCGCGCGCATCATTTCCAGCTGCGCCAGGTCTTTATTGTCTCGCGCCTGGCGCAGTTGTATTTGCGCGAGGCGGGACTCGGTCTCGCGCTGATCCATGTCGTTGGTGGAGATCGCCTTACGACTGAACAGGTCCTTGGTGCGTTTGTTCTGGCGCTGCCCGAACGCGGCATTGACGCGTCGCAGATCCACCTCGGCCGTCAGCGCGGCGCGCGCCCGTGCCAGCTCCAAAGCAGCGCTCTCGACCGAAGATTCCAGTTCAGCGACCACATCACCCGCTTTGACGAAGTCGCTGCGGTCGACCTGAACGCTGCTCAGAATACCGGGGACACCACTGCCGAGGTCGGCGACCACACTGGGGTTGATCACGCAGTCCAGAGGGGCCGTCGCGTTGTCGCGCTTTTCCGCGGCCGCAACTGAGACCGACAACGTCAGTAACGTTGACGACAGCAAGCAAAAAAGATGTGAAGAGAGACGCATATGGTTCACGATGGCACGGGAAACCTTTTTATTCGTTGAACGTAACTAAAACTGTTTAACGGACGGGAGGGCGGAAGCTTTAGATGCCTAGCCGCAAAAAAATGGTACTTCGAGGGCAAATCATGTGCCCGGACACAGCGGCACGAATTTCGTTCCCGTATTCCGTGATCTACGAAGCGTTTCAGCTTGAAAATATGGGATTTCCGGCCCCGAAATAAATTCCTTTCAGGTCGGCTGATCAGACCTTCAACTGACTCAACAGCAGCTGTTGCAGGCTGCGCGACCACTGTCGCCATAGCGGTTCGGTGCCGTGTTCGAGGCGCACATAGGCGCGCCCGCCGATGCCCGTGGTCCGGGTTCCTTCAGGCAGCGCCAGGTCGAACTGAAACAGCTTGCTGACCGCCGTAAGCCCGGTCCCGTCGCGTGTATCGACTACGATATCACCGCCACCCATGGCACCCAGGGCGGCACTGGGCAGTTCGGTGCTGCCGGCAGGTACTTCACGCAGCATTTTGGCGGGTAGCGGCTTGGCCATGTTGTCGGCCAGGACGACCTCAGCAGAGACCGGTCTGGACCTCAACAGACCCACATGGTCCTGGTTGACGACAGCACGCACGATCGGGCGCTCTTCCTGGATGACATAGCCCAGCACGTCACCCTGTCGAATGTACTGCCCGCGTGATTCATGCGGATCATGTGCATAGAATTGCCCGGCGACTACGCTGCGAACCTCCAGAGACGCAAGACGCTCCTCCAGCTGCCGCAGCTCCGCGTTGGCAGCCTCGATGTCATCGACAACGATGGCACCACGCACGCGACTCTGTTCGCGTTCGGCAAGCTCCTGCGTGTGCAACTCGCGCAAGCGCGCCTGCAGAACGGCTAGCCTGGCATCGAGTTCCCTGTCTTCCAGACGGATGAGCAGATCGCCGGGGGCAACGGTGGTCCCGGATACCGCTGCCACCTCCGCCACAAAACCATCGGTGCCACTCAGCACCCTTGCCTTGTCATCGAGCCAGACCACCCCCTCGGCCCGGGTGATCAGGGGCGCTGGCACAAGCAGCAGGCCACCGACCAGCAAGACAAGCACGCCAAGGGTGACGAATCCACGCAGCCGCCGTGCCTCCATGCGCTGACTGGAGAACAGAAAGCGCAGTGAAAAATAGAGTGGCTTGAACACCTGCATCAGCACGGCCCAGGCCGCCAGCACCACACCAACGATCAGAAACTCGCCGGCCAGATAGAAGGCTATCCCGACCAAGACGAAAAGACGGTAGATCGGTGCGGCCAGGCCGTAGGTCGCAAACCAGCGGCGTTCGCCATGCGCAGTCGACGGAGAGCGGGCATCCGGCAGGCCAAGTACATACTTCTGGATAAGATAGAGATAGAAGCGGCTTGATCGGGACGCCAGATTGGGGATCTCGATCAGGTCCTCCAGCACGTAGTAACCATCGAACCGCAGCAGCGGGTTGCCGTTGAACAGCAGGGTGGATATGCCGCCGACCAGCGCGACGTTCAGTGCCAAATCTTTTACCAGTCCGGGTTCCACCAGCAACCAGACCAGTATCCCGAGGGCCGCGAGAAACAGTTCAACGAGGATGCCGGCCGCACCCACCATCGCACGCCTGCGCTTGTCACGAAACGCCCAGGCGGCTGAGGCATCGACATAAGGCACCGGCATGAACACCAGCAGATTGATGCCGGTCTCGTGCACTTCCCCGCCCCAGGCCTTCACTGCGAGCCCGTGACCGAGTTCATGCAGCGCCTTGATGATCGGGTAAAGGGTCCAGAAGATCAGCACCTCCGAGGTACTGAGTGTCTTGGCGCCAATGGCCGCCGCCAGTTCCGGGCCGTTCGCCACCGCCACCAGGGCAGCGAGGCCCACGACTGCCATCCAGATCCAGGCGGCTGTCCAGGAGAACAGCATACGTGCCAGGGGGGCCAGGCGATCCAGCATGCGGTTGGGATCGAACAACGGTATGCGCAGCGCGAGCGGATTGCTCAGGGCGCGTCGTTTACGAAAGCGTTGTGACTTGTTGTAGCGGTCGAGAACATCCTGCGCCCCCATCGGCAGGCCGCCACGCAGCACCTCGGCCGCGTGCAGTTGCGCAAATATCTGCAGAACGTCTTCCTGCTCGAGGACATGATCCGGGTCGCGACCGAGATTGGCCAGCTCGAGAATTTCCTGCACCGTGAGGTCGCCGTCGAGGCGACCCAGCACCTCGTAGGCAGTTGCATTGAAGCGCGAAAAGCGCCCGGCTGATTCATCATGCAGCAGATACCAGCGTTCGCCGCGGTAGTCCTGCGCCAGCACCCGCACATGCCTGCGCAGACTCGGTCTCAGCGGGGCGACATGTTGCCAAAGCCCTGCGTTTTCGGCCGTCGTCATGCCGGACAACCCCTCACAGTCATGCCTCAGATCCCCAGCGACCAGAGCCAGAGACGCAGCCGGTCAAGCAGCGAAGAGGTCCAAACCGTCAGCAGGCTTGCGCGCCCGACCACGACCTTGGCGACCCCCTGCATCCCGGGACGCAGGCCCTCCGGCGTGGACTCCAGTTCGCCCTCCACGCGGAAATGGTTGCTCCCTTCATCGGCCGAGGCGACCGGAAAGATGCGTGATATCCGCAGGGGGATGGTTTCATCCGGCATACCGGTCAGACGCAGATTCGCTTTCTGCCCCAATTCAAGCGCCGCCACATCATGTTCATCCACCTCGAGGCTGACGTGGTAGCCCTCGCTCGGGACAATCTCAAACAACAGCTGACCGCGCTCCACAGGTGCACCCAGTGCACGACTGAGATCACCACTGACCAGCACGCCCGCAAAGGGTGCGCGCAGCTTGGTACGCCCAAGTTGCTCATCGACCAGTCGCAGCTGGGCGTCCGCCTGGGCGATGCGCGCAGACATCATGCTGACCTTGGCACGGTCGCGAACCGCCAGCGCCTGCTGATACTCCTTACTGTGTTTGTCTCGCTCGCTCGACCATTTTTCATGTTCGAGCAACAGATCGCGGTCGTCGATAACGGCCAGGACCTGACCCTCATCGACCTGGTCCCCGGCCCTTGCGTTGGCGGCGGAAAGATAGCCGGCAAATGGCGCAACGACAGCCTGCTGCAAAACCCCTTCCACCGAGGACACGGCAGAAATCCGATGGTCGGTCTGGATCAGGGTCAGCATACCGAGTATGAAGACGCAGGCCGCGGCCATGACCTTCAGTCGCAGGTGCCCGACACCGAAAAGGCGGCCGAGCCATGCGCTCAGCGTCTGCGCGGACCGGCCCCATCCCGAACGGGCCTCGCGTTGTTTGAGGTGAATCAGCGGCCCCACGCGATCGGCGATACCGGCCATCAGATCCACAGTGATCTCGTCGAAGCCGTTGTTACGATCCCGGATCAATATGAGGGCCCCAACCGATTCACCATCGGCCTTCAGTGGCAGGGTACACACCGAACCGTTGGCGTCCACGCGCAGCAGCTGCTCATGCGCCTGGGTGGGCAACTTGTCCTGACCGGAGCCCGCCGGCAGGACGATTATCTCGCCCTGGTCGAGGCATTCCTCCATGGCAAATTCGAGTTGCCCGATCTGAGACACACGCCGATCGAACTGCAGCTGATGCGAAATTGACAGTACACGCACCTGCAGACCGGCCCAGGTACCCAGGGCAACGTGTGAGCAATCGAGACGTTCAGCCAGAAAGTTGCATAGCTCATGACAGACAACGGCCAGGGGCAGGTCTCGCGAAACCAGGCTGACCGCCTCCAACGCGGCTACGGAGGCCGCGCTGCGTTCAGCGGTTTCGTTGTTTACCGCGTTCTCCAACCACACCATGCCCCACTGCAGCAGCTGCAACACGGCATGACGCTGCGATTCCGAACGGATCGCGAGCGACAGGCCCACCGCGCCGACGACCTCTTCACCCTTGAACAGCGGGTAGGCAACGAAATCAGCGACCTCCGCGCCGGGCAGCTCGTTTTCCGAATCCTTTTGAGTAACCCGGGTGCCGCTGCTGATCGCCTGTTCGGCCACGCGACGCAGCACAGAGGAGTCGAAATTTTGGTCCGGCCAGACCGCAGTCGGACGGAATCCACCGTAACCGGCGCTGCGAACCAGGAACACGGCCCCGCAGTGCACGCCCGAGACCATGCTGCATTGCCAGTCCAGCCAGTGATCAACCGGCGTCAGGTGGGTTCTTGGTTCCGATTGCGGCTTGTCGATCGCCGCCGGCACGGTGGCCGCACGGATATCCAGGGCCTCCTCGCTGGGGCCGGCAGATGCCCCGGGAAGGTCGATCGAAACAGCAGCAGAACTGGCGTTTGTTGCGGACATAGGTAAACAGGCTTTCAATTACGCACAGGAGATAACGGCCAGCGCCCGGTTTTCTTAACGTGGGAGGTATGAGATGTAGCCGACGCGATCACCACATATGTGCCGGCCTGGCAGTCTTTTCGGGAGGAAAGCTTTCGTCGCCGAGGGAGGAGGATTCTTGTTCCTATCGACGACCTTCGCCGGCCGGAATCCGATTATTCCTGCAATAGTTGCAGCACGATCGGAATCGCCGGCGGGATACGTTCACTCCCCGTGCTGATATTGCGAATGATCGAGAGATGGTTGCCCGAAACCCGGAACAGCGGCACCCCGGCCAGTTGGGCCGACTCCACGCTGACCAGTCCGTCGCCCAGCTGCTCGGCCAGCGGGACCACCAGCGCGCTGCCGGCGTCGCTTTCCACATCTTCGATCAGGCGGGCCAGTGAATCCGCCTCCTCCTTCGCTATCACTCCGGCGATGACGTACATCGCCGTCCCCTCGGGGTAGGCCCGGCTGTTGAGCTCGTTAAGAAACGCGCTGTCGGGGATCAGATCCAGACCGGCCTCACCGGAACCGTCGAAGATGGAATCCAGCCAGCCGGCTTCACCATCGATCATACGGCTGATCTGTTCCCGTAGCTCGCCGAGTCCGCGAAAGCGGGCCAGATAGGATCCATGGTTGGGTGTACCCACCATGATCAGGCGCACGACCCGTGGCATCCGGCAGTCGGGGCCTTCGCAGCCAAGCGCAGGGTTGCTCAACATCTCGCGTGACACCAGCCCGCCCATACTGTGCGCAACAATCGTGATCTCTTCGGTTTGCCCGGTGAACAGGGACTGCAGTTCATCGGCAAAAAGCCGCGCCGAATCGCGGATCGGCTGGTCATTGGGGTAGTTCAGGACACTGACACCGTGACCGGCGGCATGCAGTGCCGGCGCCAGATTCATCCACACCATGCCCGGGTCATCGAGGCCATGCGCCAGCACCACATCGGTCATACCGGCCTGCGGCTCATGCACGCGGACGAGGCCGAAACGCGCCTTTGCCTGCTCTGCCTGCTCGGGAAATATGGATTCGACGGTCGACTTGACCTGCGACCTGATTTCGCGCTCATGCTCCGGGAAGGGAGTTCGAACAATCTGCCAGGCGATGACAAGCAGGACGATGAACAACACCGCACCGAGTACACGAGACATCTGCGTATCCCAGGATCAGATGCGTTCGACCCGCACCTTCAGCACGGAGCGCTCGTCCGCCTCCAGCACGGTAAGCCTGTAACCCTCTTCCGTCACATTATCGCCCTGTATCGGGATATGACGCAGGCGACTGATGATCAGGCCGCCAATGGTATGGGCCTCTTCCACCGGAAAGTGCACATACAGAAGATCGTTGACCTCTGAGATCGGCATCCTGCCGCTCATGAGGTGGCTGTCCTCACTCTCGTGCTCGATATAGAGCCGCTGCCTTGGATTGTATTCATCGAAGTCGTACCCGACGTCGATCTCGCCCACCACCTCTTCGAACACATCCTCCATGGTGAGGATGCCCACGGCAGATCCGAACTCATCCACCACAACGGCCATGTGGTCATCACGCGCCTGTAACTGCGGCAGGGCACGATCGATGGTCTGTTTGGGTGACAGAAAGAGTACCGAGCTCATGTATTCACTGACCGGCTTGTTCTTGAGTTCGGGGTCCATGAGATCCCACGAACTGAGGGTCATGATGCTCTTGATGTTGGTCATGTTGCCACGGTAGACGGGCAGGCGGTTGAAGCCATACTTCATTACCGTGCGCACGGCCTCCTTCATCGGACGCCCCTCGATGACCCCGACCACGTCAGCCAGGGGGATCATTGCCTCACCGACCGTGGTGTCGCCGAAGCGCATGATCCGACGGATACGCTTGCGGTCGATCGTCGAGGGATTCGCAGCGGATTCGGACACATCCAGCAGCACCCGCAGTTCCTCGCGGGTGATAAACATGGTCTGCGGATCGCTGCCGCCACCGACGATCCGGGTGATAAAACGCGCGACCCGGCTGAAAACGAAAATCACCGGATAGAAAAGATACGAAAAGAAGCGCAGACCATAAATCAGCCGGGTGGAGATGGTATCCGCCTTCTGCTGAAAGATGCTCTTGGGGACCACCTCACCGAAAATCAGCAGCACCGGTGTGAGCACGAGCACCGAGATCAGATCACCCGCCGAGCCGAACAGGTCGATGGCTATCAGGGCGCCCAGCGTCGATATGGTCACCGTGGCAACGTTGGTGCCGACCAGCGTGGTGCCCAGAATGACATCCGGGGTTCGAAACAATTTGAGTACCAGTCCCGCACCACGATTACCGGTCTTCGCCTCATGGCGGAGCTTGAGCTTGTCCGAATTCACCATGGCGATCTCGGAACCGGAGAAGAATCCCTTCAACAGCAGGAACAAGAGGATCAGCAACAGCTCGAGGAACCAGTCCATTACTTTTCTCCCGCCGGTTGTGATTCATCCGACGCCTTGTCGTCCCCGGACGGGACTTTCTTCGGCTGCTTCGGTTGATCCAACTCCTTGTTCTTCTTCGGGGACGTTTCTCCAGGCTGCACGGAATCGTCTGACACCTTGGTTTTTTTCAACTCGGTTGGAGTCTCTTCAGAAGGCTGCGGCTCATCCGCGGTTCCGCCCTTGCTGTCCGGATCGAACTGCTCCACGCCTTCGGCGGAATCATCCTCGCTCGCTTCCCCGTCATCGTCCTGATCGGACGAGGTTCTTTTCTGCACCAAAAGCTGACTGATCCTCAGACCGCTGCGTTGCTTGACGACAAATCGATAACCCTCGTGGCTTATCGAATCGCCTGGCTCGGGCAGGCGGTCAAACAGTCGGAAGGCGACCCCTCCGATTGTCGCCATCACCGCATCCTCGATATCGAAATTGGTGAGATTGTTGAAATCTGCCAGGCGCATGTCGCCGGGCACGACATAGCTGTTTTCGTCATCCTCCAGGTAGTACTCCTGGCCGGCCATCTTTCCGGAGATTTCGCCGAAGATGAACGTCAGCACATCCTTCATGGTGACGATGCCCGACACCTCGCCATACTCTCCCAGGATGATGGCGACCCGCGTATTGTGTGCCTGGAAATAGTCGAACATCTCGTCCACCTTCTTGGTGGGCGGCACGTAATGGGCAGGTTTGAGAATCGTATCCAGGGTAACGGAAGAAAGATCCTCTCCCCCACGCATGAGTTTCAGGATGTCCTCGGAATGGATGAATCCGATCACATTGTCCCAATGCCCCTTGTAGACGGGAACCCGCGGGTGACGATAGCTGCGGAACTGCTCGATCAGTTGATCGACAGGAAGCGCGGCATCGAGAAACAGGATGCGCGGCCCCGGGGTCATAATGCGTGAGATATCGGTTTCAGAAGCCTCCAGCAGATTGTCGATCAGCACCCTTTCCGTGGCATCGATAATACCGGTTTCCTCGCCTTCCTCGAGCAGGGTCCGAAGCTCGTCAGGCTTCAGAATATTCTCTCTGTCGACGGCATCCCCAACCACCAGCGTCGTGATCCTGTCTGCGACCAGGCGCACCGCTTCACGCAGCGGCGTTATCAGCACCATCCAGCGCGGCAGAATACGGGCACTGATCGCGGTACTGAATTTGATTGGGAAGCTGACAGCGACGGTCTTCGGTGTCACCTCGCCGATGAGCAGCAGCAGCGGGACCATGATCAGGACGTTGATCCAACCCACGTCCTGCCCATGGAAGATCAATAGCAGGATGCCGGTCATATTGACTGCGGAGGCAATATTGACCAGTTCGTTGCCGCACAGAATGGAGATGATCAGTCGACGCGGTTCGTCCAGCATCGCGTGGATGCTCTCTGAATCGGCGTGACGCGATTGCCTGAGTTTCTGAAGATCTATGCGACTGAGCGAAAACAAGGCCGTTTCAGACCCTGAAAACACCGCGGACGAGCCAAGAAGCAACACCTGAAACAGGATACGGACGACCAGTTCGATATCTTCGACGTTGTAGTTCAGCGTATCGAAAAACGCTTTTATCTCATCCATCGGCGTGCTCGTTATTTTCGTTATCAGAGCCGTTTCCGGATCTGGTACCAAGCATTCATGAAATCAATGCGGCGTGTCCGTTGGAACTCATGCTGGCAGGCAAAAGGCCCACCCATAGGATGCGGCGCAAGGCCTGAGGGTAACGCTGATGCCCGCTCGGGTCGAGTCAAGTCAACGGTTCGTTTGACCGAGTTCGGAAAAACGGCATTCAAAGGCGGCAGGTGAGCGACATTGGACTGGACGAATAATCGCCCGGGTGAGTTATCCGTCAGGAAAAGCGTCGAGACTCTGACCTATGGCTTGAAAGCGCCCGGCAGCCAAACCGCGGTCAAAGCTGAAAGAGATCTCCGCTTCGCGGAATCCGCCTTACCCAGGGCTGCTGGGCCGCCAGTTCCGGCGGCAGATGACTGGCAGCGGTTACGGCCTGCTCGATCGTGTCGTAGATACCGTGGAATACCACGTACCACTTCCGTCCCCGGTATTCGGTATGGTAAACCGCGCTGTCAGATCCAAGGCCATGTCGCTCGATGAACCACGCCAGGGATTCGGCCCGATGGAAGCCGGCCAGCTGCAGCGTATAGCGACCGGATGCACGTGCCTTTGCCCAGGCAGGGGCTGCCGTTGACCGGGCTGCGGCCGGTTTCGCGGTCGCAGCCGGCTTCTGGGCTGGAGCCTTGATGCCCGGCTTCTTATCTGCGTTCGCTTTCAGCGCGTTTAACTCTTCGGCGATCCTTTCCTGCCCTGATTGCAGCTTTTGCTGACCCTGCTGAAGCTCGACATCCTGTTGCTTAAGCTGCTCCTGGCCCTTTTGCAGTTCGGCATCCGCCTGCTGTTGTTGTTCCTGAGCCTTTCGCAGCTTTTCAGTCGCCTGCCGCTGCTGTTGATCCTGGCGACTCAGGGACTCCACCGTCTCCGTCAGCTGAGTCAGCTGCTCGGTAGATGCCGGGGCCGCCGCGGTGGCCGTGATCTCATCCACCGAACGCGCCACCTGCGCCAGCGAGTCGCCCATCGCAGACAACTCCAGGTGCATCGATTTCATGTCCTTCTCGAGGTCGGCAATGGCGACCTTTGCCTCCTGATCCGCGACCGAACCCGCCTGCATGAGCGACTGCAGGCCTTCCGGCGCCACCGGACCACGCGTCAACAGGTAAACCAGGGCGCCGCCGACCAGAAGGAACATCAACAGGCCGAGCAGGGACCGTCGTTTCAGCATCTGCTGCAGATTCTGGGTCTCGTGATCCTGACGGACCTGCTGCACCCGCAGGCCGTCGGCCGAGTCCTGCAGGGTCTGACGGAATTCGTCCAGCGTCGCCATGCGGGCGTTGAATCCCTCATTGGCCTTCCTGTGACCCGCGACAACGTCTTCCAGGTCCTCGCGCTGTTTCTCCAGGTGGGCCGCGTGCTCCTTCAGCAGCTCCTGCTGTTGCTGTGTCTTTTCCGCGGCCTCGCGCAATTCACTATCGAGGCGGTCGACTTCCTTGTTGAGCCGTTCACTGCCTGTGTCCAGGGTCCCGATGCGATCCTCGAGCGCCTGGGCATCACCGATCGCCGAAGTCAGACGCTTGTCGAGTGTCTCTTCCGCCAGTTTCAGCCCATCGAGTCGCTCCCTCTCCTGCTTCAGCAATTGTTCGAGGGCGTCGCTGCGCCGGTCCAACTCGTCCAACCTGCCCCCGGCGTTGAGCGCCTGCAGGCGGTCATTCAGGACCGTGATTCGGTCAGCGAGTGCGTCGGTGTGCCGGGTGAAATTGAAACCCGTCTTTTCGAGTTCTTCCGTGCGCTTGATGACCTGATCGATACGCACCTGATTGAGCGAACGATCCGTGCTGAGCAGGGCAACCTGCTGCTCGAGGGCCTGTGGTATCTTCGCCGGCGAAACAGACCCGGGCCCTGATCCGACCCCCTGCCCCCTCATCTCCGACAGACGCTGTTCGACAGCCTCCAGTTGGGAGGCGATCTGCGCTTCCTTTTCTGCCAGGGACTCATAACCGGCTTCCAGGACGGCGGTACGCCGGCTCAGCTTGCCGGTGGCCTCCTCGGCCTGGCTGCAATGTGTGCGCAATTCAGGGATCTGCTGCGCCAGGTCCGGGGACACGCCCGATTCCTTACCCTGCTGCTCCAGCCTGTCGACCCGCTCCTGCAAAGCCTGCTGAGCCGCATGCAACTCGGCGGCAGAGGTCTCCAGCTGCAGCGAATGGGCGCTCAGGTGCGCCGCATCCTGGGTCTCTTCGGAAATGGTCTTTCTTATTGCCTTTATCTGCGCTGACAACTCGCTTACGCGCTCGGACCAGGCTGCCCCCCCGACGACGGGACTCCCCTCCCCCGACGGCAGTTCACTGCCCTCCTCCGCCTCGCGACTGAGCAGTGCGATCTGCAGTTCCAAGGTCTCCTGGGCACCCGACAGACGCCCCAGGTGATCTTCAACAGCCTGGGTACGGTCACGCAGCAGCTCGAGGCTGTGCTGCAGACTCCCGTCGGGCTCGCCTCCGCCCCGGAACGGCTCACGGTCCTGATGAGCCGCCTCGGCTGTGCTGGTTTCAAGGTCCTCTGTGCGTGCACGCAACTCGTCGCCCGCGCGCTCCACGATAGAGACGGTCTGTTCGAGATCGTGCAGCCTGGTAGCGAGCCCCTCTGTAGCCTGCAGCAGTTCCTGCTGGCGTCTGCCCTGCGTCGCCAGCTCTTTGCCGGAGGCATTTTGCTTGCGGAGTTTGTTGAGTTTTTTCTGGACTGAAGAGAGGACGCGGGAGAGGTCAGACTGCTTCTTGGTGAGGCTGGTGGTCAGGGTCGCCACCTTCTTCTTGAGTTTTACGACCCTTTTCTCGAGATCCTTTTTCGAATTTTTTTTCTGCGCCATTTCCAGGACCCTTGGAGGTTGCGCAATAGTGACCCCTAACCCCACTAAAGATCAATACCCGGATCAAGCCGATCTGCCCGACCCCGCCATATCACCCATCGATGATATATGCATCCGCTTATATAGCCACTGGAAGAACCAGCTTCGCGGCGGCTCTTCACCGGTCACCAGGTAATGCAGGGTGTATGGATTGTTCACCGTGGCATAGAGCAACTGTTGCGCCCGACGCGATCCACAGAACAAAACGACATCGCCGGTCTGCACCTTGAAATCCGCATCAGGCAGCATGAAGTCTTCCGCGTTGCGCGTAATCACCAGCGCAATCGCATCCAGTCGCAGCTTCCGGTCTCCCGGGTCTCGCATCAGATCGCCCAGGCAAACCTGATGGATCTTGTTGCGGCATGCGGGCACGATGCAGGACACATCGGCCAGGTGCTCGCTCCAAAGCAGTGGCAAACCCTCGGGAAGCAGTTCACGCGACTGCTGCACCAGCTCTTCCACATGATCGATGCCTCTGGAATGCAGGTAGCGCAGCAGTCTCCCGAGCGAGGGCATCAGCAGAAACAGCAGGATATGACGTGCAAGCACCAGACTCGGCTGCATGATCAGGTTGGCCGCCGCCGCATTGAAGGCCAATTCGTTCTCGTGACGATTCTGTCGCACGATCAGGAAGGCTTCGGGGTTGACCGCACGGGCACTGAGCAGGATCCGCAGGTTTTCCTCGTCATTGTCGGTCCCGGCGACCAGTCCCACGGCCTCGGCCAGGTTGGCATCGGCCAGTAATTTGCGATCCACGCGGCCAAGGATGTGGCGACCCCCACCCTCCTTGAGATGATCCGCGGTATCGATGATCGAGAAATTCACACCATGTGCAGTCATGGCTTCATGCAGTGCACGCCCCATCCTGCCGTAGCCGCAAAGCACCCAGTTGCCGCGCGGTGGTCGCTGCGGATTTCCGAGATCGACGGAGGTGTCACCAACCAGCCAGTCCTCCCAGGCCCGCAGCATGGGCGTGTAGACCGCGGCATCCAATTGGTGCGCGAAGATCTCGAAAGGGCTGACCAGGGTCACGTTCCCTACCGTCGCCAGCAGTTCACGGTGCTCTGCATCGGTATCACGGCAGATGATTCGCAGTCGGGGGTTGAGAAAGCGTGTCATCACCGCGATTTTGAGATTCAGCTCATCACTGCCGGTGAGAATCACGATCGCACTGCAGTACGGGTGTTTGACGCCCGCATCCAGGAGGTGGCGCGGGATGCTTGCGTCAGCACAAAGGCCGGGCATATTGACGCGGTAATCGCGCAGACGCAGCGCCTTTATGCGTTCGGTATCGGCATCCAGGACAGCGGCCGTGATCGAATTATCGCTCAGCCCCCGGGCCAGCAGGCTGCCCGTGTCGCCAAAGCCGCACAGGATGAAAAAAGGTCCGGAAATTTTTTTCACGCTGCGTGCGAAACGGCGCTCGGCGATCGCGCGCAACAACTCAGGGTGCAGTGCCAGGCGGATGATGGAACTGATGGCGTACAGCCAGGCCACCACGCCCATGTACAGGCATATTGTCGCCCACAGGCGCTGCTGGTCGGTGAACGGATGCGGGATCTCTCCAAACCCGGTAGTAGTCGCCGAGTAGGTAAAGAAATAGAACGAATGAAACAGGTTCATGTGGGACGGGTTACCGTCGGCATCCACACCCGGCATCAAGGTCATGCCGGTAATACCGATTGCATAGACGCAAAGCAGGACCAGAATCGGCCTGCGCATGAGCTGCAGTACAACGGCCGCAACCCGATCGAGATCTGAAGTGGCCGAGGGCAAGGTTCCGCCTCAGCGTCGTGACATCAGCGTGTCGGAGACCAATACGGCTACCGACACAATGTTGGCAGCCAGTGCACCGTAGGCCAGAGATACCACGCTGGCCATGAGATCCGGGCTGATGGTCTGTTCCATGCTGCCTTCGGATATGGCCCATACGGACACGGCGATCATCAGCAGCAAATTGGCCACCAGGCTTGCGGCCAGTACCAGGGCACCCAGCTGGGAGCGGTCGCCCAGTTTCAAGCCGCTGCTGATAAGACCGACGATCAAAGCGGCAAACAGCACCCAGGGATCATGGTGCTGTGGGTTGTCGATCCCACCGGAGACAAACCCCAGATTCAGTGCCAGCGCGAGAATAATGAAAAAACCAAAGACGACACGCTCTAGATTCACAGACGAGAGCTCTTGTTGGTGGGCAGGGGCTTCCCTGGGGGTTTCGTTTACAGTCCTATCAGGAGGGTATAGACCTTCGGCTGTCCGGGATCAACTAAAAACGCCACCATGCCTTCTTGACATCCGGTGACCCGGACGTCGGCATAACCAGTGCAACACTCACGTTGTCGCCACCGGACCCGCCGCGTTCGGTCGCCATCATGGCCAGGTCAGACGCTGTCTTTCGCCCAGCCCTGGATCCGGTCCATGCGCTCGCAACCTCGTCGTCACCGACCTGGTTCCAGAATCCGTCACTGCAGATCATGAACCAGTCTTCGTCGCCGACGGCACTGGCACCGAATTCGGGCTCCAGCTCATTTTGGCCACCGAGACACATATAGAGCTGGTTGTCCGCCAGGCCGGACTTCCGCGATGCTTGCGGGTCGCCGCCGTCAGCGTTCAGCAGTTCTGCGACCGTGTGATCGCGGGTACGCAAGACCAGATTGTCGGCATTGAAATGACACAAGCGGCTGTCGCCGACGTGTATCCAGTACGCCTCCTCGCCTCTTATATAGAGTGCGGTGCATGTGCTCGCCGGATTCGTTTCATGTTGCTTCCCGATCTCCCGGATGGTTTCGTGCGCCCGGAGACACAGGTCGGTCAGAAACTGCTTCGGTTCGGTCTCCGCCACCTGGGAAAGCACGGACCTGGCGGTATCGATGACTGCCTGCGCGGCAATTGCACCCTGCTGTTGCCCCCCCATGCCGTCGGCAAGGATCACAAGGTGCTCACCCGGCCGATCCGGCAGCGCCAGCACCTCCACCCGGTCCTGCTGTTCGGCACGACCGCCGATCTCGGTGGCCAGGTCAAATCGCCATGTCATTGCTGCCGCCCCTTTTCAGTCACCGCACCAAGGTCCGGGTCAGTCGAATACCGAACGCCACACATTTTTGAAATCCTTAACGAGATTGCCTGTGCCCTCGACTCCCCGCGAGGTAACGATCGTGTCTTCAAATTCCCATGAGCTGATCCTCGGTTCCTGCCGCGCCGGAACCGCTTCGGGGACGACTTCCGGCGCCGGCGGGATGGCGGCCAGGCGGTCCAGTTCGTCGAGATCACCGCGAATCGCCAGCAGATCCGCGTGATTGCGTTGCACCGATATTCCCCGCTCCACGTAGCGCCTCGCCCGCTGCCGGTCCTCTTTGCGCAGGGCCCTGCGCGCCAAGACGGCATAACGGCTGGCGATCCGGTCCAGTCCCTCGTGGGCAGCCCGGTTGGCAGGGTCGAGTTCGATGACGCTCGTATAGTATGCATAGGCGTTGTCGGCAGCTGGCGTTTTCAACCGATTCGCCTTCAGCGCCCGGTCGCCGGCGCGCATCAGGTCGTCAATTCGTTCACTCGAATCATCAGCGGTTTCAGGGGCGCTAACCGCGTCCTGCTCGGCTTGTTGATCCGTTACCACCTCGGCGACCGATTCGATTGTCTCGACCGGTTCGGTGACCGGGGCTTCGGCAACCTCGGACACCGGTTCGGCTATCGAAGGCTTCTCCGGATCCCCCGGCAACATGTTCGTTTCCGGTAAAGACGCCGCGCCGACAGTTTCCGTTTTTGACTCGTTGACCACGGCCAGGGGTTCGACTCTGGCCTTCGCGGCTTCATAGCTGAGTTCGATCGATGGCACGCGACTGACCAGACGTGGTGCGGCCGCCTGCCCGTTCGGGCTGTATCCGATCAACCGCAGAGTACCTACAGTGAGAACCAGCAGGGCGGCGACCGCGGACAGCCTGACCAGGAACGAAGCCCCACTGGCCCGCGCAAGCAAACCCTTCCGCGGGCTCTCGCCACGCGACGCGGTACTGTCAGCGGACGGTCCCGATTGCGAGGACCGAACCTGTTGGATCAAGGCCACCAGTTCCCCCGCCGAACCGACACGGTTTTCGGGGCTCTTTGCGATCATCTTCTCCAGAAGACCCTGGTATCCCGACAACTCCTCGGGCAGGACCGGTATGGGGTTGCTCAAGTGGGCGACGATCGTCTCGATGTGCGAGCTTTCCTCATAGGGCCTGCGGCCTGTGAGCATCTGATAAAAGACGATGCCCAACCCGTAGATATCGGACCGACCGTCGAGCACACGGTCTTCGGCCTGCTCGGGGCTGAGATAATAGGGGCTGCCGAATGCACTGCCTTCCATGGTCAGTTCCTGATCATCGTCGATCTGTTTGGCAATGCCGAAATCGGTCAGCTTTGGCGTGCCATCTGCATGAAACAGGATATTGCTGGGTTTGATATCACGGTGGACGATGTCTTTGCGATGCACGAAATCAAGACAGCTCGCCATACTCTCCAGCAGGTCCAGAGCCTGCACGGGGGGTATTCCATGTTCAATTCTGTCAGCGAGTGATCCGCCCTCCAGGTACTCCATCGCGATGTAATGACGCTCACCCATGGTGCCGACATCGTGAATGGTGATGATGTTGCGATGCTGCAATGAGGCGATGATCCTTGCCTCATGCAGAAAACGCTCCGCCTGCCGTGGGTTGTCGAATCGTCGCAAGACCTTTAGCGCGACGCGACGGCTGAGTGATTCCTGCATCGCAAGATACACCGAGGACATGCCCCCTCGTGCCACGAGTCGTTCCGCCTTGTAACCGGGTATTCTCATGTAAAACCTTCAGGCGCTTTCGATTGGACGAAAAAAGAACTTGAGCTGCAGACCCCGGACCTTCAGGTCATCAGCATCGTTGAGCATCACCGGCCTCCATACCCTGCGGCCATTGACGGACACTCTTCCGCGGCGGCCGGGAAGCAGGTAACAACCGTCGTTACGTCGCTGGATACGGGCCGCCAGACGCGGTGCCAACCAACCCGGCGTGTTGAGGTCGCACTCGGGTGATCTTCCTATAACGAAATTGACCTTATCCAATGCGTATCTCGTCGGTGCATTACCGTCACCGAACAGTTCCACGGAGGGCACCCGGATTCGCTTTCTCAACTTGGCCAGGTCGCCGAGACTGGAGATATCGACCTCCATGGTCGCTTCCTGCTGGGCCCTGTCGCGCGACCAGTTGGGCACCCCGGCCTCTTCGCCCCTGAGGCGGGCCGCGGCCATGAACTTGAGGACGAAATCATAGACCTGGATGTCGTCCCAATATTTCAGCTTGTGCCGTCTGATCCGTCTGCCACCAACGAAGACCCCATTGGCACTGCCATTGTCAATGAGCACAAAAGACTCACCACGCCTCTCGATGGTCGCATGGTGCTTGGATACGCCTTGACTGTTCAGAACAACATCGTTGTCCTCGGTTCGCCCTATCGTGATCCGATCCGCCGACAGCTCGCGCTGCTCCAGCAGCGTATCTCCCATGAATATACGAAGGTAGGCCATATTCTTTCCGCTACCGGCGCTGCAATGGGCTCTCGTTACCTGGTTTCGGTGGCCAGGGGTCCGGTCCAGCAGGATTGACTGGGCTGAAGATCACTCCCTGATTCCATCCGTCTTAATGGTTAACAGAGAGTTTTTCGGCCGCGGAGCCTCATTCTGTAGCGTTAAGCCGTGCTGTGCCCGCAGGCGGAGAGTTGTGGAACTCGCGCATGGGATGCCCGGCAGATAGCCATTCAAGGCCAGTCGGCGGCAACGGTTTCGCAATTTTGGGAACTTGGTTCCGGGAATGCTGCACGTCCTTTTGGAACGGGCCGCAACGGCGAATCTTGCAATGGCCCGGGGCAGCTTCAGAAACCTCGATTGCGAAGGTCTTTTTCAACTACCACCGGGCACTGCTACCCGATCGACTCAGGCAGTGAGATTTTCGATCCTGGCCCCGACGTTTGATGAGTGGGGCCCTTCACTCGACCTCGGGGGCGGCGAAGCCCGGAGGCTCCGAAACCCATGGGTTACCGTTCTTTGCAAACTCATGGGCAAAATCGAAAAGCTTGCGCATATAAACCGGGTCGAACCCCGATTTGCTCTCCGCGTCGAAATCGTTAGGGATATACGCAAGTTTGTAGTCCATCCCGTCGCGCTTCGCCCCCACGTAGATGCGGAACAGATCACCGATGCCCTGAGTCTTGATCAGGGTCGAAACGGAGCGCACGGCGATTCGCCCCAGCCGTGGCGGCACCTCCTCCCACTGTGGCGAGATCTTTGCGTTACGGATCACGTAGACCCTCCGCTCCCGGTGCGCGCCGCTCTTTTCGCTGAATGCATTGACGTCGAGGGCGGCCGGATAGAGAAATACCTGGTTTGAAGTACCTCCATCCACGTGTATCTCGTCATAGACCTTGCCATCCGCCTCGACCGGCATATACACGGGAGGGAAAACTCCCCCAATCGCGGCGGAAGCCATCATTACGGCGCGGAACAGCTCAGCCGCACGCGGATGATTGCTGGCCGCGATGGCACCCATATTCCAGATGACCGGTCGCTGTGCCTCCAGGTTGGTGGTGCCGATCCACAGGGCCCTGCCTCTGGCATGTTCCTCCGCGACACGTTTGAGGAACTGCTCGTCGACGTTTTTTTCCAGCAGTTTCCGCAACGGTGAAGTATCACTGAATGAGTCTCTACCAAGGATGCTGAGCAATGCTCTCAGCCTGAAAATATCCTCGGTGTGCGTCGTCGTGTAGAAGTCTTCGAGATGGCGGTCATATTCCGGCCCAACAAAGGCAAAGGGTGCTATCAGCGCTCCCGTACTGACGCCCGTGACAATGGCGAACTCGGGTCGCGTCCCTGCCGCGCTCCAGCCGTTCAACAGACCGGCACCGAATGCACCTTCGGAACCACCACCGGAAAGGGCAAGAAAGGTCAGTGGCCGGGGATTGCCGGAAGCGTCAGCCGACAGGCCGGCAGCCCTCTGCCGGTCCAACGCCCGACGCATCATCTCCATGGCATTTTCCGGGTGCTCGTCTCCCCAGAAACGGACATCGGGAAAACCATTGCTGGCGATGAACTGATAGTGGCCAACTCGATTCACCCTCCGAAACGCGCTGCAAAGGGGTTAGCTGGCCCTCAATTCCTATCCATCGGGAATTCGTTCAGATACCGGCCAACCCCTCGACCGTGCCAATACATCATTTGACTCTGTGTCGATCATTGCTCTTTAATGCTCGGGAACTAGAACAAAAGCGAAGTCCGTTCACGCGCCCCGATTTGGTGCATAAGTCCAATCCCCTAAGCTGGGGCAGCACATCGGTTGAATACCGGCGCGGCTATACGGGGATATCTCCAGACGCCGGTAACCCAATCTGCCCGTCCGAATATCCCGATGACTGCCGTTCGCAGAGAGCCCAGATGCACACCGGGAGGCATGCCTTGGCGTGTCCTCCCGTTCAACATGAAGGGGCGTTACATGGCCGACAGTACCCAAACAGCTGGGCCCTCGACACAGGCTCAGAGCATCCACGAACATATCGTGGAGATCGTCAGTGACTCGGGTGAAGGCGCGCAAAAGGCGGGACAGACCTTCGGCACCATCAGCGCCAAAATGGGCAATGGCGTCTGGACAGTTGAAATCATACCCGCCGAGATACAGCCGCCGGCCCGCTCCCCTGCGGGTGCCAGCGGCATTCGGATACGACTCTCCTCCAGCTATGTCACCAACATGGGGGACGAGGCCGACGTCGTCGTCGCGTTCAACGAGCAGGTGTTGTACTCGCGCATCGCCACCGGCGCCTATAAGAAGGGCACCACGGTTCTGCTCGAAGGCAAATGGCGAGACGACCCGGTTCCAGAGATCCGCGAACAGTATGAAAAGGCGGTAACCGAGTTTCGAGAAAACGGTCTTGTCGTCCACGAACTGCCCATCGAGCAGGCCTGCCTGAAAATCACGCCCGATCCGCGCAAAGGCAAGAACATGTTCGTTCTCGGCATGCTCTGTCGAATCTATTCAAGGGACAAAGAACAGGCCAAGACTGAGATCGCCATAACCTTCAGGCGCAAAGGCGAAAAGGTGATAGACATCAATCACCAGCTTTTCGAGGCCGGTTACATCTTTGCTGAAGAGCACATCGATCTGAGTTACCTGGTCCCGCCACAGCCGGAAGAAGAGACCAGGGGCAAGCGTTTCATCGTTACCAACGGCAACACGGCCGTCGGTCTGGGCGTTATGGCCTCGGGGATGGAGCTTGTGTCCATGTACCCCATCACGCCCGCCACGTCGGCCTCCCACTACCTGGCGGACGTATTTCACGAAGTCGGGGGATTCGTACATCAGGCGGAAGACGAGATCGCCGCCATCGGGTTCGCCATCGGTTCTTCATATGCCGGCAAGACTGCCTGTACGATCACCTCGGGCCCCGGACTGGCACTCAAGACGGAAATGCTGGCCCTGGCAGTCATGGCCGAGGTACCCCTGGTCATCGTCGATGTGCAACGTGGCGGACCATCCACAGGCCTGCCGACCAAGGTCGAACAGGGCGACCTGCTCGCCGCCCTGTTTGGCGAACCCGGCGATGCACCCAAGGTGGTGCTGGCCGCCACCACCATCCAGGAGTGCCTGGAGTTCGTGGTCATGTCGAGGCGTCTGGCAGAGGCCTTCCGCATCCCGGTGATACTGCTGACAGATGCCAACCTCGCCACGGGCGTGCAGCCTTACGCGCGTCCGGAGCCGACCCTCGACTGGCTTGCGGGCCCCATTGACCAATCGGAATGGGACGAGGACGTGCCACCGTACCAGTGGGATGAAGAAACGGGACTTTCCTCGCGTCCGATTCCCGGCATGCCTGGAGGCGAATACATCCTGACCGGGCTGGCCCACACCAAACAAAGCAAGGTTGCCTACGACTCGGATTCGAATCAGCTGGGTTGCGCGATGCGCAGTCGCAAACTCGCTGCCTTGGCCAGCACCTTGAAACCGCCGCAGATTCACGGCGATGCGGAGGGAGACCTCCTGGTCGTGGGATGGGGCTCAACCCTGGGCGCGGTCGAGGAGGCCGTGGACCGGGCGCGGACGCAGGGCCACCGGGTGTCCTCGCTGCACCTGCGCTTCCTGTCTCCGATGGAACCCGGCCTGAAACAGATATTCCAGCGCTTTCGCAAAGTCATTACGGTGGAGATCAACTACAGCGATGATCCAAACGGCCCGCTGATCAATCACGAAACCCGTCGCTATGCCCAGCTTGCCTGGTTGTTGCGGGCACACACCCTGATGGACATCGACTGCTGGTCAGTGGTGTACGGACGCCCACTGCAACCCGGAATGATCCTGAACGAATTGCTGCAGCGTCTGGAAGACATGCGCGCGAAAGGAGGTAACTGATGTTCGGTTTGCATGCAGATTGGTCACAGGAAGTCTTTGAACGTTACTTCACCATGGGCGACTATGCGGGCGGCGAGGCCCGTTGGTGCCCCGGTTGCGGCGACCACGCAGTCCTGACCGCGGTACAGCGGATCATGCGCGACGAGCAGCTCAAACCCGAGCATTCGGTAGCCGTCTCCGGCATCGGCTGTTCGAGCCGCCTGCCGCACTACATGGGTACCTATGGCTTCCACGGCCTGCATGGGCGTGCCCTGCCGATCGCATGCGGCGTCAAGGCCAGGCGACCGGAACTTGACGTCTGGGTGGCCACCGGAGACGGAGACTGCTTTTCCATCGGTACCGCGCACTGGATTCACGCCCTGCGCTACAACATGGACATGACGGTGCTGGTGTTCGACAACGCCATCTACGGTTTAACCAAGGCTCAGACATCGCCAACCAGCCCGCTTGGCTTCAAGACCAACACCCACCCCACGGGCGCGATTCTTCCGGCTCACAATCCGCTGACTGTCACGCTTGGCATCACAAACGCGTCCTTCGTGGCACAGGTCGTGGACTGGAACCCGCCGCTGCTCTACGAAACCATCAGGCGTGCCCACCAGCACCGTGGTACAGGATTCGTGCGCATCATCCAGCGCTGCCCAGTTTATGCGGGCTCGCTGAGCAAGGCACTGCAGGACGACCCGTCGCAATTTCTGATACTTGAACACGAAAACGGGATCGCCGTGAATGACAGTGTACGGCGCCTGTTTCCCAATCGTCAGGCCCATGATCCCTCGGATCTCGCCCAGGCCTTTGCCCTGGCGCATGACGCGTCACGAATACCGATAGGCCTTCTGTACCACAACCCGGATGCGTCCTGTTATGAGGACATGTCCAGCAAGGGTGTCGAGCTGACGTCCCAGGAGAGATTGGATGGCCTGAATAAGGTGCTGGACCGGATCACTATCTGATGCAGGGAGGCCGAAAACCACGAGACAAGTCCCAGGCGGATCCCCAGGATTACAGGCTTTAAAACATGACAGCAAATCAATCGCCCGGCAAGGCTCAGGAAACACAGCTGCCCGGCAGCGGACCAGAAAACGTACCGGCCCTGCAAACTGCCGTCAAAGACGCCAAGGCCACCCGCGAGCTTATGTTCACGCTGCGGCATTTTCATCTGGGCGATCCGAGCGCAATGCAGCATTTGACGGCATTGGGCGGTGATCATCTGCCCGCCCTGCTCGATCCGTTTCGGGATGCATCCAGGCTGCGCTACGACTATCCCCTGTTCCTCTATCCCCCGGACAGCGACACAGAGCACCAAGGCGTCGAATCGCTGCAAGCACCACTCGCGCAGTGGTTAAAAGAAACCATGCAGGTGCTGGCTCCGGACAAGGGCCAGGCACGTATCCTCAAAGACCATCTGCCGTGGATTGAACAACGGATACGCGAGATGCTGCGCGGTCGTGAAGGCCCGGTGGAGGCCGCCGCCACCCTGCTGGAGACAGACCACCAACTGCAGAAACACCTGGGGCTGCGAAGCCCTGACCGGGACCAACTCCACCAGGATTTCGAGAAGTTGTTGCAGGCGATACCCTCCGATGCGCAGATCCTGGGTTATGGACGCTATCCGGCGCTCCATCTGCTGATTCACGCGGTACACAGCCAGGTTATTCCGCGACGGGCCAGGTTCCAAAAGCGTATCGCCGAATGCATTCGCGGGTTGAAGGGACTGCTGGACATCGAATGGTCGAAATCGGATGAATCCATTGAGCCGCGAATGATCCGGGAGAGCGTCGGACCCGGCGGCGATCGATTCGACCCCGCCGCGCTGTCGGCGGTGATCGATCATTCCCGCGGCACCCAACTCATGTCCAAGGAAAGAAGGGGGCGCATTGAGCAGGCGATCGAGGTGCTCGAGTCCTGGGAGCCTGACCCGGTACTGGTCCGTTTCGTCCACCCCGGCAACCTGATCGATCCCTGGCTGCACGAGGTCGATTTCTGCCAGGAAGCGACCGATCCGGACCCATGCGCGCGCGCCACGGATCTGTTCGACCGGGAGGCTGAAAAGCTGACCCAGATATTCGGAGCCGTGCGCATCGCCGCCCTCGAGATGGCGCATCGATATGACCCGACGATTCACAACCCCTGGTTTTCCAGTTTTGACTGGGAGGCCTTTTCGCAGGAAGAGCTGCGCCTGGTCCCGGCGATTATCGCGTTGGCTTCGGCCGATCAGGTGGCCGGCGACGGGATGCGCACCTTTTCCGGGCTGCTGAGCTCGGGCAGACCGGTTCAGGTCCTCATACGCGTACAGGCTCACAACAATCCGGGAGCGGCGGCGGATGAAGATCCTTTTCACAACTTCCGCACCGAGCTGGGTTACCTCGGTATCAGTCACCGCCAGGCGATGGTCGATCAATCCTCTGCCGCGCGGCATCACCATATGCTGGGCTGCTTCCTGGCATCCCTGGAGGCAACCCGCACCAGTCTGCATCTGATCAACACCGGGCAGCGCCAGCCGGGAAACCTGCTACCGCTCAACGCCTGGCTGGTCGCAGGTGCTGCGATCGAAAGCCGCGCACATCCCTTTTTCCGCGTCAATCCCGAGGCCGGTGACGATGCCGACGCACGCATGGATTTCAGCGGGAATCCGCAGTCCGATGTTGACTGGCCGGTGCACCCTTTCCGATACAGGGACGAAAACGGCAGCGATGCCGATCTCCAGCTGGCCTTCACCTTTGCAGACTATTGTCTGTTGATCGAACGCCTGCGGGATCATTTTCGCCTGATTCCGGCAGGCTGCGACTCGGTCGCCCTGGTGCCGATCCAGGAATACCTGGCGATGGATCCCGAACAGGCCTATCAGCATGTGCCGTACGTGTTGACCGTCGACGGCAATGCCACCCTGCACCGGGTCGTTGTCTCCCGGGAGCTGGCTCTGGCCTGCCGAGACAGGCTCAACTACTGGCACGCGCTGCAGGAGATGGCCGGCGTGCGCAACCACTATGTCGACAAGGCCGTAGAACGGACACGCGAGGAGGAACAGGCCACAGCCGCGGCCGAGCTGGAAAAATTGAGAAACGCACATGCCGCTGAAGTGGAAGAGGTCCGCAACGAGGCCGCCGGCGAGGCGATGCAGCGACTGACCGACGTGCTTCTCGGCATGGATGTTACTGCGGCAATGCCGGCCGTTTTTCGGGCAACGGCAAACGCGCCAACATCCGAACCCGTCGAAGAAGCCGCATCAGCGGAACAGACCGTTTCTGATACCGACGAGGAGGACGCGGAAGCGCTCTCGTTCGATGAACCCTGGATCGACACCCCGCTGTGCACCAGCTGCAACGACTGCCTGAAGGTGAACACGCTGGTATTTCTTTACAACGAGGAGAAACAGGCCTATCTGGGCGATCTGAGCCAGGTCACTTACGCGGAACTGGTCGAGGCTGCGGAGCTGTGCCCGGCCAAATGCATCCACCCAGGCCTCCCGCAGAATCCTGAAGAACCGGGACTGGAAGGATTGATCGAGCGCGCTGCGCCTTTCAACCATTAACCACCGGTCGCCATCATGCACGCGCACAAACCATTGACAGCTTTTCATTGCATCACCCCGACTCCGGGAACGGGCGTGCGGTCACCATGAGCAGCTTTGTTTTCGCACCACTCGTCATGGCTGGACTGGGGCTGTTTTTCGCCGTCATCCTCGCGCTTGCCTATCGTTTTCTGAAGGTTCAGGAAGACCCGCTGGTCGAGCAGACGGAGGAATTGTTGCCAGGCTCCAATTGCGGGGCCTGCGGCCAACCCGGTTGCCACGCGTTCGCGGAGCAGCTGGTGCTCGGTAAAGCCCGACCCAGCCAGTGCACTGTCGCCTCGGACGATACGGTGGAGGCGGTTGCGGACCTGCTCGATGTCGACCCGGGAGAACAGGAGCGCCAGGTGGCCCGCCTGCGATGCGCCGGTGGCAAAGCCCAGGCTCATCAGATAGCAGAATACTGGGGCTTCGATACCTGCCGTGCAGCCTCCGTAGTGTCCGGCGGCGGCAAGGGATGTTCATGGGGCTGCCTCGGCCTCGGTGACTGCAAGGTGTCCTGCATCTTCGGTGCCATAGAGATGAACCGCAACGGCCTGCCAATCGTGGATATCGACAAGTGCACCGCCTGCCGTGATTGCGTGGACGACTGCCCCCGTAACCTTTTCGTACTGACTCCGCTCAAACACAAACTGTTCGTGCAATGTAGCTCGCCTTTGGGCGGAGATGCCGCGATGGCGCTGTGCACCGTTGCCTGCGACGCCTGCGGTCGCTGCGCTGCGGATGCAGCCCCCGGGCTGGTGCGCATGGTGGACAACCTGCCGCTGGTCGACTATTCAGCCGGCGGGCCGGCATTGCCCGAAGCGACCCACCGCTGCCCCACGGGCGCAATCCAATGGCTGGACGCCGCCCAGTTCGACGACGGAGACATGAGCAACCACCCCAGCGAGAACCGATATGCCCAGCTTCGCTAGTACCGCGCTGCGGCTGCTGAGACAGATCCTGGGAAGCCCTGCGCGCGACCGGGGTCCCTATGCCGGGACCGTGACGACGCTCGACGGAAATACCGCAGTCGCCGTTACCGAGGCGAGTGTCAGCGAGGGCGCCGGTCTGGGTGCCTCCTACCCGGCCGACACCGCCGATCTGGCCTGGCGCGCGGAACAACTGCGATTCGCTGCAGACCCGATCGGAGACCGGCTCGTAAGCTGCACGGCGGATGGGCCCAGGGGGGCACTGGCGACCGCTATTGGCCTCTCTCTGTCTGGAATTCGTGCCACGACATTCCTGTCGTCCGCCGATCTGGCCTCGGCCCAGGACCTGCTGGCCAGCGCCGCCGGACGTCACCTGCCACTGGTCGTGCATCTGAGCAACCGCGCCCTGGCCGGGCACGCATCGGCCATGGGTAGCGGTCACGAAGTCTTTCATATGAGTGCCGACAGCGGTTGTTTCATGCTGTTCGCCGCCAACGTGCAGGAGGCCGTCGATTTCACACTGATCGCGCGCCGGCTGGCCGAACAGACCCTGATCCCGGGCCTGGTGGTCATGGACGCAGAGCAGACGGCCCTTGCCGTGCAGGATGTCCGACTGCCGGACCGCAAACTGGTGGAGAGGTATCTCGGTGGTGCCGACGACGCGGTTCCCGCTTCCACGCCCGCGCAGAAGTTGCTGTTTGGCGAACGCCGTCGTCGCATACCCAGCTGGTACGACCCGGACCGATCCGTGCTTCTGGGAGGGACCCAGTCCACAGCGAGTTGGGGGCTGGGCAAGGCCGCCGATCATGTCTTTATCGAGCAGCACCTGGATACAGCGCTGCAACAGTCACTCACGCAGTTTGCAGAACATACCGGCCGTCAGCATCAGGCCGTTTCCACGCACAGGGTGGACGAAGCCAGCATGGTCATGGTCGTCCAGGGAGCTGCGATCGAAACCGCAGAGGCGGTCGCCGACCATCTGAAGTCAGCGCATAAACTCAGGGTTGGTGTCTTGGGCCTGCGCTCGCTGCGGCCGTTTCCCGGTGCCCGCATCGCCGAGCTGCTCAAGCGCAAGCAGCGGGTGTTCGTTCTGGAACGCATGGACAGCCCCGCGGCCGAAGCCCCGCCGCTCATGCGCGAACTGCAGGCAGCCCTCGTCCGATCGCTGGAGAACAGCCGCCCCGGCGTCCAGATTCATCCCGACTATCCGGCCATTGCGGAGGCCGACTGCCCGCGCACCCAGTCGGTGATCTACGGGCTCGGCGGTCTGCCGCTGCGCGGGGCCGACCTTATCGAGCTATGCACCGGGGTCGACGGTATAGAACAGTCGAAGATCTATCTCGGCGTCTCCTTCTCCCACGCCGCAAGTGCCTACCCGAAGCGCCAGGTGCTGCTGGACCGGCTCCGCCGTGAATATCCGGACATCGCCGCGCTCGGACTGGCGAGTGCCGCTGAGACCCCGGATCTGCGCCCCGCAGAGGCCCTGACTGTGGCCGTCCACCGCATCTCCGGCCAGAGTGGCGAGGGCCTGGCGCTGGAGGCTGCCAGCTTGCTGCAACTGGTTTCGGATGGCCAGCTTCGCAGCCACCCCGACCTGACCCCTGAACCCTGGGGAGGTTGTTGCATCGACCGATTCACCTGCGCACCCGAGGGCCTGCGTGACCCCGGTGCCCAGATGCCCGTGGATCTTTTGCTGCTGACGGCAGAGGCAGCACCGCTCCAGATCGAACCCCTGGCCGGACTGAAAGCGGACGGACTTCTGCTCCTCGAGGATTCCGGCCCCGGCACCGAGCTGCCGTCGGACCTGGTCGCCAGCCTGCGTCGCAGCAAGGCCAGCCTGTATCGCATCACCGCTTTCGAGGCGCTGCCCGGCGATCCGGAGGCATCACGTCGCGCGCACAATGATTATCTGTTGGGCGCGATTTTCGGTGCCCTACTGGATGCAGATCTGGCCGACCTCAAAGCCCGCCGTCTACTGAGCGTCCGCGAACAGGTCCTGCAAGATTCACCGGCAGCGCAGCGCGCGCTGCGTCTGAACAGTTTCCGCGAGGGGCTCGAAAGGGTCCATCGCCTGGACAGCGGCACACTCAAGGCCGCCCCCACCCCAGTCCGACGCGGCGAAGACGAAGCCCCCCTGGCGGTACGAAAGTTGCGCAGTATCGACGACACCTACGACAGTCTGCCCAGGTTTTGGGATCAGGTTGGCGTCCTGTACAGGAACGGTGAATCGAACGAGCTTACGCCGGACCCCTATCTTGCGACCGGGGCGATGCCGCCCCTTTCCTCCACCTTCAGAGATCTGAGCCCGCTGCGTGACAGCCTCCCCACCCTGGACCCTGCCCTGTGCAACGGCTGCGGTGACTGCTGGAGTCAATGCCCGGATGGGGCCGTCGGTGCCCTCGCCCTGACCCCGGGCAACCTGCTCGATGCGGTGATCGGCCGCATCGGTGCAGACGCACTGCGACCGGTCGCCTCCAAACTGGCAGCCCGGATCACCAGCCAGTGCAGCAGTCACGATGCCGTTGCGGCAAATCTCGGCGAGCTGTTGAACGAGGCCTCGGCCTGGCTTCAGGAGAAAATGCCGTTGCCACCAGAGCGCAGGCAAAGCGTGTCATCGGCGGTCGAACAGGTGCAGGCGGCCGTCGCCTGCCTGCCCGTGGTGACGACCGCCCCCTTCTTTCCGAACAACGGCAAGACCGCAAAGGGCGACACGGCACTGCTGTTCCTGGCGGTCAATACGGACGCGTGCAAGAGCTGTGGAATCTGCATCTCTGCCTGCGAGCCGGGCGCACTCACATCCGCCTCGCAAACCCGAAAGACGCTGACCGATGCGCGCAGCATATGGCGCGCCTGGGAGCAACTGCCCGATACCGCGCCGGCCACCGTGGCAAGGGTTGCCGATGACCCCAGGCTCGGGGCCCTGGCGGCGAACCTGCTGACACGCCGTCATAGCGCTTCCCTGGCCGGCGGTGATGCTGCTGAGCCAGGCTCGGGTGAACGCCTGGCAATGCGACTGGCCATGACCGTCGCCGAATCCCGACAACGCCCGGCTGTCGACGCTTTCGTGAGCGAGGTTCGCACTTCGAGAAAGAAAGTCTCCGCCATGATCCGGGAGATCCTGGCCGACGCCCTGCCCGCAGACGACCTGGATGCGCTGGCCCACGGGCTCGACGCCGTCGAAACCAGGCAGGCGATGCTCAGCGACTTCATTGCCACCGCCGAGCGTTCGATCAATAGCAACATCGACGCCCGCCGTCTGCGTCGGCTGGTGCATCTGGCGAAAAATCTCGACAACCTGGCATGGCGACTGGACGAAGGACCTCAGGGACTCGGACGCGCAAGGTTGGGTATGGTGCTCTCGGCAGGATCGGTCGCCGCATGGGCCGGCGTGTTCCCCAATAATCCCTTCGCGACACCGGCGGTACTGGACCTGACAAGGGATGGCGCCCAGTTGGCGGTCGGGCTGCTGGAGGGCCAGCTGCGGCAATCGACCGACGGTTTCCGGCTGATGCGCCAGGCGCGGCTCGAACTGGAGCACCCGGCGGACGCCGCGCGCGAAGGCCCGCAGCTCGAGCACCTGAGCTGGCGCGATCTCACATCCGAAGAGCGGGCGCTCTGTCCGCCCCTGTTCGTGATTGGTGGTGGCGACCTCCTGCGCGGCGGCGGACTCTCCCAGATCGACAAGCTTCTGGGTTCGGACCTGCCGATCAAGCTGATGCTGCTCAGCGAGCTGGACCTGGGACTCGCCACCGAGGTGTCGCTCAACACGCGCCTGAGTGCCGTGGACGACCCCGGCATTAATCTGGCCCTGATGACGCTGGCCCGGCGCCAGGCCTGTATCGCCCAGACCTCGCTCGCAACACCCACCCATCTCATGCACTGCCTACAGACGGCGCTGGCCTTCGAAGGCCCGGCATTGTTGCACCTGCACGCACCGAGTCCGCGCCGTCATGGCTTTGCGACCGAACATACCCTGCAACGTGCGCGTCTGGCGATGGAATCACGGATCTTCCCATTGTTTTTATACGACCCCCTGGCCGAGGGCGTGTTCGGTTCCCGCCTCAGTCTGGAGGGCAATCCGCAACCGCTTGCGCCGTGGGCCGGTGATACCGATGCAGACACCCCGACGCCGGCGTCCTGGGCGCTGGGCGAGCGCCGTTTTTCCGGCTATTTCACCCCGCTGCAGGAGGCCGAGCCGAACCCGCTCACGATCAGCGAGTATCTCGCGCTCGACGATTCGGCGCGTGTTGGCCACACGCCTTTCGTATCTGGACCGGGGGCGGTCGGATCGGCCCAGCGATTCAAGGTGGCCCCGGACCTTGTACGCATCAGCGAAGAAAGGCTGCAGACCTGGCGCGTGCTGCAGGAAGTCGCCGGGCTCGTCACGCCCTTCACGGCGCGTGTCGAACAGGCCGCAAGGGACCAGGTCGCCGCGGACCATGAGGCGGAACTGGCGTCCCTGCGGGCCGAATACGAGTCGCGCATCGAAGCGCTCCAGGCCGAGATGCTTGAAAAAACCCGTGTCGAGATGCGCGAGCGCATGATGCAACTGGCCGGATACGCTGCGGGGGACAAGGCCAAACAGGGAGGCGGTTCGCATTGAACGTGCTGCCGGCCTTCTTGCGACGCGGCTTCGCCCACGGCGTCCATCCTGAGGGATTCAAAGAGCGGACGGCGGACCTTCCAACCCAGCGGATGCCGTTCGTCGGCCGCTACGTGATGCCGCTGAATCAGCACCTGGGTGCGGCGGCCATACCCGTGGTCGAGGTCGGTGACCGCGTGCGGCGAGGCCAACTGATTGCCGAGCCCGGGGCCTTCGTATCGACCAGCCTGCACAGCCCTGTCACGGGCCGGGTCATTGCCATCGCCAACCGCCGTTTCCCCGGAGGTGTGTTTGCCCGCTCGATCGAAATAGAGACCGACCCTTACGCGACCCAGCGGCTCGATCCGAGGCGGCCTGTGGACTGGCGGAATCTGACAGGGGAAGACTTCGTCGCCCAGGTACAACTTGCCGGCATCGTCGGTATGGGCGGAGCCGCCTTCCCCAGCCATGTCAAATATTCCATTCCAGAGGGCCAGCGGATCGATCATCTACTGGTGAATGGCGCCGAATGTGAGCCTTTCCTGACCAATGATCACCGCCTGATGGTCGAGCGACCGGATGCAGTGCTGCACGGCATCGAGATCATCCTGCACAACCTGGGTGCACGTGAGGCGACCATCGGCGTCGAACTCAACAAGCCGGATGCGATCACCGCCCTGCAGGGCGAACTAAAACCATCACAGCCGATCAGCATCGTGCCGCTGGAAGTGAAATATCCGCAGGGCGCGGAAAAGATGCTGATCAAGGCCATCTACGACAAAGAGGTTCCGGCAGGCGAGCTGCCGCGGGACCTGGGCATCGCAGTGAACAACGTCGGCACGGTTGTGGCCATCGCCGACTGGTTCGAAACCGGGGCTCCGCTGATCGAGCGCATCCTCACCGTCTCGGGACCCGGTGTCGTCAATCCCTCGAACCTGATCGTGCCCCTGGGAACCCCGGTGCGCGAGGTGCTGAATTATTGCGGTGGCCTCAAGGACGATGCGATAGAACTCGTCATGGGCGGCCCGATGATGGGGATGCCCATCGCAAGTCTGGACGTGCCGGTCCTGAAGGGCACCTCCGGCATCCTCGCATTCACCGAGGGCGGCAACTTCCGACCCAGGGAATATCCCTGTATCCGCTGTGGCCGCTGCCTGGAGGCCTGCCCCTACTTTCTCAATCCGTCCCGGCTCGCCCGACTCGCCAAGGCGCGGCTGTATGAAGAGATGGAAAACTATTTCGTCATGGACTGCGTCGAATGCGGTTCCTGCACCTACGCCTGCCCGTCACGGATTCCGATCGTCCAACTGATCCGTACCGCCAAGTCGCAACTGCGCCAACCCGGGGCCGGAGATCGATGAGCACCGAAGATCCGCGGCTTCTGCTGCAGGCCGCACCACTGCTCAAACAGCAGTTGACCACCCGGAGCGCCATGCTCGACGTGCTGCTCGCCCTGCTGCCGGCGACCCTGGCGGGGCTCTGGTTCTTCGGTCTCAGCGGACTACTGGTGCTCAGCGCGAGCATCCTAGGCAGCGTCATGACCGAATGGTTGTTCACGCCGGAAGAGATGCGGCGCCCGCGTCTGCTCGACGGCAGTGGTTTCCTGACCGGCCTGCTTCTGGGGCTGACGCTCCCGCCCAGCCTGCCCCTGTGGATGGCCTTCGTCGGCGGTGCGGTCGGCATCGGGCTGGGCAAACTGATCTGGGGTGGGCTGGGTCAGAACCTGTTCAATCCGACTCTGGTCGGCCGTGCTTTTCTTCAGGCCACCTTTCCCAACGCCATGACCACCTGGAGCCCGCCCGGCGGCCCGGCCGACTTTTTCCAGCTGCATGCCAGTAACCTCGCACTGCCCTTTATGCATGTCGAGTACGACGGCGTTTCGTCCGCCACACCCCTGGGACTGATGAAATTCGAATATCAGGATACCTCCCTGTCGAACCTGCTGATCGGCAATATCTCCGGATGCATCGGCGAGACCAGCAGCCTGCTGCTCCTGTTGGGCGGCGCCTACATGCTGTGGCGGCGGGTGATCGACTGGCGTATCCCGGCCAGCATACTGCTGTCGGTCGCCGCGCTCACGACCGTCTTATACCTGGTCGGCCCCGACCGATACCCGGGACCGCTTTTCTCGATTCTCGCGGGCAGCCTGCTCATCGGTGCCTTCTACATGGCGACCGATCCGGTCTCCTCGCCCATCACGCCCCGCGGCGCATGGATATTCGGTGTGGGTATAGGCCTGCTGGTGGTCCTGATCCGGATCTTCGGCGGATTCCCCGAAGGCGTTATGTACGCCATCCTGCTGATGAATGCGGCCACCCCGCTGATCGACCGCTACACCCAACCCAGGGTGTTCGGCCGGGGGGGCGCGGGCCGATGAGCAACAGGTCGGAACTGACAATGAAGGACTCGGAACCGACCTCGGCCCGGCTGGTGATCACGCTCGGGTTCGCCGGCCTGTTGTCGGGACTGATAATCGTGTCGATTTACGAAGCTACCCTGCCGACCATCACGGCTTACAAGGCCAAGGTCCTGAAAGAGGCCGTGTTCAAGGTACTGCCGGGTGTTTCCAGCATGCAGCGGTTAACCTACCGCGACGGACGCATGACCGCCGCAACCGGCGAGGAAGAAGAAGAGGACCTGGTGTTCGGCGGATATGCGGCGGATGGACAACTGATCGGCTACGCCGTACCCAACGCCGGCCCCGGTTTCCAGGACACCATCCGACTGCTGTACGGCTACCTGCCGCAAGAGCGAAAAGTGGTGGGCATGGAGATACTGCAGAGTCGCGAAACGCCGGGGCTGGGTGACAAGATCTACAAGGATGCCGCCTTCGTAGCCAACTTCGACGAACTGTCCATCGACCCGGAGATCGTCACGGTCAAGAAGGGCCAGAAATCGGCGCCCAACGAAGTCGATGCCATTACCGGCGCCACCATTTCCTCCAAGGCCGTGGTGCAGATCATCAACCGCGGCAACCAGCGTTGGGTTCCGCGGTTCATCGGGGCGGAGACGATGCCAAAGCCGACTCCGGTCGGAGGTCAATAATGGTCAGAAAGAAAAAGGAGGACGTCTACCAGGAATTCATCAAGGGGCTGTGGCGGGACAACCCGGTGTTCGTCCAGGTGCTCGGCATGTGTCCCATGCTGGCGGTCACCAATTCGGCGGTCAATGCCCTGGCCATGGGTGGCGCGACGTTTTTCGTGCTGGTCGCCTCGAGCTTTCTGGTTTCTTCCCTGAAAAGCTGGATACCCAAGCAGGTGCGCATCTCCACCTACATCATCATCATCGCCACCTTCGTGACTGTAACGGACTTCACCCTGGAGGCCCTGGTACCCACGATTCACAAAGAGTTGGGTGCCTTCATTCCGCTCATCGTCGCCAACTGCATGATCCTCGGTCGCCAGGAGGCCTTCGCCTCCAGAAACTCGGTGCGCCTGGCGGTGATCGATGCCCTGGGCATGGCCAGCGGTTTCCTGTTCGCCCTGTTTGCTCTGGGCAGCGTGCGCGAGATACTGGGCGAAGGCGCGCTGTTCGGTGTCCCTCTTTTCGGGCCGGACTTCGAACCCTGGGTGATCATGATCCTTCCGCCCGGCGGCTTTCTCACCCTGGGCCTGCTGCTTTTGTTCTTCAACTGGGTCAAAGAACGCAAAGACCGGCTTGCAGCACAGCTCGCCGAGGGTGAAGCGTCATGAACGAACTGGTTTGGATATTCATCAGCGCCCTGCTGATCAACAATTTTGTCCTGGCCTACTTTCTCGGCCTTTGTCCCTTCCTGGGCGTCTCGGGACGGCTCGAGACCGCGTTTCGTCTGGGCCTTGCCACCATTTTCGTCATGCTGATCACCGCACTGTGCGCCTGGCTCCTAAACACCTACATACTCATCCATGCGCCCTATCTGCGCCTGATCAGCTTCATCGTGGTGATAGCAAGCACCGTGCAGTTCATCGAGATGGTGATCAAAAAGACCAGTCCCGCGCTGTTCAAGGCGCTGGGCATCTTCCTGCCGCTGATCACCACCAACTGCGCCATCCTGGGACTGGCCATCTTCGCCACCAACAAGGGCTACGGCTTCGTCGAGGGCATGGTCTATGCGCTGGGCGCGGGTCTGGGCTTTACCCTGGCCCTGGTACTCATGGCCGGCCTGCGCGAGGAGGCGGAACTGTGCGACGTACCGAGGCTCATCCGTGGCACGGCCATGAACCTGATCATCGCCGGCATCCTGTCCATGGCCTTCATGGGTTTTGCCGGCCTGTTCAGCGCGGTGTGAAATCGAAATGTTGAACTATCTGCTCGCAATCCTCGGCCTGACGTTGTTGACCTCACTCTGGATGGTGTTCCAGCTGTGGCTGAAGAAAAAGGACCCGGAACAGGAAGACCGGTGCATCGGATGCGGCGCCAATTGCAAGCGGCAGGGTGACAAAACACACGAAGGGCTCGAATCCGGAACCGAGTAAAGATCTACAAACCCCGAGTTGCAAAACGCAAAGATCTCAAAGGCGCAAAGGACACGAAGATTGTTGGGTAAGCAACCCTGTGTTTTCTTTGCATCCTTCGTGTCTCGGCGTTCTTTACGTTGTGAGACCCGATCTCTGAACAGATCCCGTAGGGCAGGCTGTGCCTGCCGAACACCATCGGGCACAGCCCGACCTACAGCCCCCCCATACACAGGTACTTGATCTCGACAAACTCATCGATCCCATAGCGCGATCCCTCGCGCCCCAGACCCGATTCCTTGATCCCGCCAAAGGGTGCCAGCTCGGTCGAGATGATGCCTTCGTTGATCCCGACAATGCCGTATTCCAATGCCTCGGCCACGCGCCAGACACGGCCGATATCCCGACTGTAGAAATACGCAGCCAGACCGAACTCGGTGTCGTTCGCCATGTGCACCGCCTCTTCTTCGGAGTGGAAGCGGAACAAGGGTGCGACAGGACCGAAGGTCTCCTCGCGGGCGACCTGCATCTGCGACGTCACGTCGGCCAGTATGGTTGGCTCGAAGAAGGTGCCGCCCTTGGCGTGGCGTTGTCCACCGCACAGTATGCGCGCGCCCTTGCTCACCGCATCACTGATGTGCTGCTCGACCTTTTCAACCGCGGCCTGGTTGATCAGAGGCCCCTGGCTGGTTCCCTCGATCATGCCGTCGCCGACCTGGAGGCCAGCAACGGCCACGGCGAGTTTCTCGGCGAAGGCATCATAGATACCGTCCTGTATCAGCAGACGGTTGGCACAGACACAGGTCTGCCCTGCATTGCGGTACTTGGAGGCCATGGCGCCTGCCACTGCAGCATCTAGATCAGCATCGTCGAACACGATAAACGGTGCATTGCCACCCAGCTCCATCGATACCTTTTTGACCGTAGCGGCACAGTCGCGGATCAACAGCTTCCCCGTCGCGGTCGAACCGGTGAAAGAGAGCTTGCGCACAATGGCGCTGGCGGTAAGAACCTGACCCACGTTTGCTGCATCGGTGGTGGTCAGCACATTGAACACCCCCGGGGGAAAACCGGCGCGCTGTGCCAGTTCGGCCAATGCCAATGCACACAGCGGGGTCAGCTCAGAGGGCTTGACGACAACCGTACAACCGGCTGCAAGCGCCGGGGCACACTTGCGCGTGATCATCGCGATAGGAAAATTCCAGGGTGTGATCGCCGCAACAACCCCGATGGGCTGTCGGATCACGACGTAGCGTCGATCGTTCGTGGCCGCCGGAATCACATCACCGTAGACACGCTTGGCCTCTTCGGCAAACCACTCGACAAAAGCAGCCCCATAGGCCACCTCACCACGTGCCTCGGCCAGGGGCTTGCCCTGCTCAGCGGTCATCAGTCGGGCCAGGTCTTCCCGGTGCTTCATGATCAGATCGAACCAGCGTCGCAGGACTGCAGCACGTTCCTTGGCGGTCTTGGATCGCCACTGCGGCCAGGCAGCATCGGCAGCCTTAATGGCATACTCCGTTTCCCGGGCACCGAGGTCCGAAACGAGCGCCAGCTGTTCGCCGGTCGCCGGATTGCTTACCGCAAAACGTTTGCTGTCCTCAGAACCCGTCCACGCACCGTTGATGAAGGCATCTGATTTCAGCAGCTCATTGTCTTCTATAGATTGGATCATTGTATTCCGGTCCCGTTTTTGGTTTCGACCAGCGTGGCGCAGATGTCGGTTCGAAATCTCATCAGGCCGCCGTTCGCCTTGTTCGTCTGTTTACGTGTTGGTGATTTCTTCGGACATGCGGCTCAAGCCGATGCCGACTCCAGCCTCTTGATTCCGTCCTTGCGCAGCATGTCGCGGATACCCCGGACCGCCTGACGAATCCGATGCTCGTTTTCGATGAGGCCAAAGCGCACATAGTCGTCGCCGTATTCGCCAAAGCCTATGCCTGGGGATGCAGCCACCTTGGCCTCCCGGATCAGTTTCTTGGCGAATTCCAGTGACCCCATCTCGCGATAGGCTTCCGGGATCCTGGCCCAGACGAACATGGTTGCCTTGGGGCGCTCGACCGGCCAGCCGGCGTTATTCAGGCCATCACACAGCACGTCTCGACGACTCTGATACATGTCGCGGATCTCGGCCACGCATTCCTGCGGACCCTCCAGCGCCGCAATCGCCGCCACCTGAATCGGGGTGAACATGCCGTAGTCGAGATAGGATTTCATGCGTGCCAATGCCCCGACCAGCGTCTCGTTGCCGCACATGAAACCGACCCGCCAGCCCGGCATGTTGTAGCTCTTGGACAGGGAGTAGCACTCCACGGCGATCTCTTCGGCACCCGGCACCTGCAGGATCGACGGGACTTTCAGGCCGTCAAACACGATGTCTGCATAGGCCAGGTCGTGCACCACCCAGATATTGTGTTCCTTGGCGATCGCAATCACCCTCTCGAAGAACGCCAGGTCGACGCAGTGTGCGGTTGGATTGGAGGGGAAACTCAGCACCAGCATCTTCGGGCGCGGCCAGGATGCATGGATGGCGTCCTCCAGCTCGGTCAGGAAACCAAGGTCGGTCTGCATCGGCACGTGCCGGACATCCGCCCCGGCAATGATAAAGCCGTAGGGATGGATCGGGTAAGTGGGATTCGGCACCAGCACCGTATCGCCTGGTCCGACACAGGCCAGTGCGAGGTGCGCAATCCCCTCTTTCGATCCGATGGTAACGATGGCCTGGGTTTCCGGATCCAGGTTTACATCGTAACGACGCCGGTACCAGTCACAGATGGCCTTGCGCAGACGCGGTATACCCTTCGACAGGGAATAGCGGTGCGTATCACCGCGCTGCGCCGCCTCGCACAGCTTGTCGACGATATGCTGTGGCGTCGGCTGGTCCGGGTTGCCCATACCGAAATCGATAATGTCCTCACCCCGGGCACGGGCCGCCGCCTTCAGATCGTTGACGATCCCGAATACATAGGGCGGCAGTCGCTTGATACGGGGAAAATCATTCATTTCGGGTGTCGACATGGTGGCTCTCCGCCTGTTCCTTTTTGTGCACTAATCATTCGAAATCCAGCCTCACCCTGCTCGCTCAGCGGGATACCTCATGCTCGCCCATGCCCACGGTCAATACCAGTGGACTGGTGCCCTGGTATCAACACGGCCGTTGGTGGTCAGTAATCATACTTCCAGCCCAGCTGGTCGAATCGATCCCAGAGACCATCGGTCCGCTCGCGAGCTTCATAGTTGTACGGCGCTTGATCCCAGCGGAGTACCTGATCGATAAATGAATCGAGAATATATGTCCCTTGCGACGTCTCGACTGTGAGGATGCAATGAGAACTCAAATGTCTCTTGTGAAACACGAAGGCCAAACGCAATGCACCCGATGCCATGCCGGATATAGTGAGCCTTGACCGTTTCTCCAGGGCAAGATCCTCACAATCGCCAAACCCGGAAGCGGGCAAGTCCCAATATTCCTCGGCGCCGTATTGGCTCGCATCGAGCGCGAATTTAATCTCATGATTTACCGAGACATTTACCTCATTCAGCTTCCGCATGAGGTCCGGGCTATGGATGACAAAGGTGTCACCACTCAAATCACATTCTTGAGGATGTCGGCGACAGAAATCTGCATAAGGGGGATATCGATCCACCACTTCGACCACGGGCAGGGAGAGTTGCCACACCGCCGGAGCGGTTTCAGGTCTGTTCTCCGCCCTCAGCGAAAGCGCCGACCACGATGCAACAGCGACAATTATCACCTTTCCAATGATGCTCGCTTCCCCCTCACACACACGAAGGCCACTGGCCGTTTCTTAGGTTCAGGGCCATAAAAAACAATTATTTGACCCAGGACAAGGCTTCATTGAAACGGTCCCATCGTTCATAAAACCGTGGTCAACACTTAAATTAAGGTAATCTAATTACTTCGAGCAGCGTACCAAAGGAGCAAGTCATGCTGAATTCAATATCAACGACCAAATTGCTTGCGATGACCGGTGTTGCCATCGCGTTAACCCTGTTCCTGGCCAGCAGTGCCGCTTTTGCGGAAGACGACACCATTGGCTCGGATGAGTACAGGATTTCCTGTATGTCTTGTCATGGAGTCGGTGGGCGTGGTGATGGGGCATTGGCGAAATTCCTTACTGTCAAACCGACTGATTTGACCTCTTTGTCGAAGAACAATGGGGGTCAGTATCCGAAATTGAAGGCAGGTCAATACCCGTTCTTGCGTGTCTATCAAGTCATCGACGGCCGAGCAGCTGTCGCTGTCCACGGCGAGCGCGCGATGCCGGTCTGGGGTAACAGGTATCTTGCCGAGCAGCCCGGCGGGGTCAGCTCTTACGGGGGCGACTACGAAAAAATGGTTCGCGGACGCATACTGGAGCTCGTTTACTACATCCAGTCGATCCAGCAGTAGCCGGCAGCGGAGATCAGGTCGGCCGAAACAGGGCCAAGTGGCAGCTGATGGCTGCCCGCCCAAAACGGTCATTTGAGTAGCTTCTTGGGTCCCGCTTCGGCGGGATTTTTGTGTCTGCACTTGGCTGGCGGCTCAACGAACAAACCCGGGCCAAACAGTGTTAAGTCCGACAGGCTGCTTAGCCCCTGAGAGCGGATCAATGGTTTGGGCGTTGCAGCCTGATGACCTCGAAGCCGAGGTTGCGGTAGTCATTGATCTGCGCCGGGCCAGATGGAGACACATCCACGTATGACGGAAAATCCTCCGGCAGATGGCCGTACCAGCCGGCGTGGGCACCACATACATGAAGATCGACAGCGGTTTCGCGCAGGCCACGCGCATCGGCATGGATTGTCGCCAGCGGGCCATCCGCCTCCTTTTCCAGCAGGGCGAACTGCTCGGCACCATGGGTCACTACGGCAATCGGAAGGTCGGCAAAACGCGCCCGCAGTTGTTCGCTGTACTGCCTGACCAGCGGCAAGGCCCACGCCAGTGCATCATCATCACCTTCGACAATCTCGAACACGACACCGACTGGGGTTTCATCCGCTGAAAGCAGAAGCTCCACATCCGGATCACTGAGGCAAAGCGTCGGCAGAATCAGAAGCATGCCCAGCAGAGTATTTTGCAGCAGCCGCATGTCAGCCTACCTGGCTCATCGCCTAATCAAAATCCACGCAAAAAAACGATTCCTTATCGAGGCAGCATCGATGCCCATAACGCATTGACCAATTGGCGGGGCCTTCACGACTCGGCATCATCCGGACGATTTCCGTCACTGATCGATTCCAAGCGGTGTTCCACCTTCTTTTCAAATATCTCGTATTCTTTGTGGCTCATGAAGCGACCGGCTGTGTGCATCGCACTTTCTGCCAAGTCAATATGCAATCTTGCACCTTCAGTATTTCCCTCTCTCGCCAGAATCAAGGAGATATTGATGTGCTCCATTGTTGTCCTTTGCAACTGTTGATTCATGCTTGGCAGTAGCTGACTTACGGCCTTTTGCTTGCTGTGCTCAGAAAGTTGATTGAACCCCTTCGCCGTTTCAACTGTGTCTTCGTGCTGATCGCGATCTTTTGCTGTTCCTTCCCTTGTCGGACGCGATTCCGTTTGCGGTTGACGCTCCGATAAAATCTGCTCCACATGACTGCCAAGCGTTCCCCGTATATCGTAGTTGCCTTTGGCATCTCCCATTGGCGAACGATGGATCTGCGTATGACGAAGTCGGGTGGAAACCGTTATGACCAGATGGTGAAGGGCATCAATCAATCCACGGAGCAACCCATGGGATTCGACGGAAGAGGAGGTAACCTTGCCAGAAGTGCCCTGTTTGGCCATAAATTGTTCCTGGATACACCCGGTTTGAGTTAGCGCGGAAAACAGTATATCCCGGAAATTCCACAGACGTTTTTTGCCTACCCAGCTAATCCGGTGCTGCATCCACTCCCTGCCGGTCATGTAGAAAAGCGCCCAGCAGCTTGTCGGACTTTTCGATATGAACGGTAGCCCAGCCCTTGAGTTCGAGCACGACGGCGAAAGAGAACAGAAGCTCGCCATTCTGATACCGCTCTATAAGGTCCACCAGGCGCTGAATGAGCCTATTGTGTTCTGATTTGTGCGTCTCGTATCCGGGATAACCATACTGCGACATCAACTGCTCTTCATAAGAACAGTGGCTGCGTGTGTATTCCAACAGCTCCGACAGGAGTGCATCCAGGGCTGCCTTGTCTGCTTCCTGCAGCATGGTTTCATGGAGCCGGTTGATCAGGCTTATCAATGTCTCATGCTGGGCATCGATCTCCGGAATATTGAGCTTCAAATGATCTTCCAGTCTGACTAGTTCCATGATGGGCTCCATCGTCTTTAATGGTATGGAAGATAAACCTGCGACCCTCAGATTGAAGTATACGGGCAAAGATGCTGTTTTCCCCAAGCCCGTCGAATTTTCCCGGGCCATGAAGGGCATGGCCAACAGGCCCATCGAGTTAAGGGGACCTCCAATTGCCATGCCTCACCTGACATCGGGCGATGGAGGCTCGATAACCAGCACCCCCCGCATGGCCCACTAGAGCGTATTTTCCACCGACGGATCCGGGTGCGTCTCCTCCTCTATGCCGGGAAAATCAAAACGGCTTGATATCAGTCAATGGCTGTCGCAAGCGGCTCAACCCGGATCGTTTTTACCGATCTTTCCGGCGAGATGCGCAAACTCCAGCGGAAACGGGAACACCACGGTCGAACTGGGACTGCTGCCCACCTCGTTGAGCGTCTGCAGGTAACGCAGCTGCATACTCCCGGGACTCTTCATCAGCACGTCTGCGGCCGCGCCCAGTTTCTCGGATGCCTGCAGCTCGCCCTCGGCATGGATAACCTTGGCCCGGCGTTCGCGCTCGGCTTCGGCCTGTTTTGCAATGGCCCGTATCATCGATTCGTCCAAATCGACGTGCTTGATCTCGACGTTCGACACCTTGATCCCCCAGGCATCGGTCTGCTTGTCGAGAATCTCCTGAATATCCTTGTTCAGCTGCTCGCGCCCCGTGAGCATCTCGTCCAGCTCGTGCGCACCAAGCACCGAGCGCAGGGTCGTCTGCGCCAGCTGGCTGGTCGCGGCATGAAAATCCTCGACCTGGATGATCGCCCGTTCCGGATCCACGACGCGGAAATACACCACGGCATTCACCTTGACCGAGACGTTGTCGCGCGAGATCACATCCTGTGTCGGCACGTCCATCACCACGGTGCGAAGGTCGACCCTGACCATCTGCTGGATGATCGGGATGATGATGATCAGTCCCGGCCCTTTGACCCGCTGAAAGCGACCCAGAAAGAAGACCACACCGCGTTCGTACTCACGCAGGATCTTCAGCGAAGACACCAGCAGCATGAAAATGAACAGCAGCACCACCAAGGGCACCATGGTTGCAGAACTAATCATCATCAGCCTCCGTTACTCTTAGCGTTAACCCGTCCATGGCCACGACGCGCACGCGTTGCCCTTTGCGTACAGGGCGATCACTCTGCGCCACCCAGCTTTCACTGTGTACCCGTATCCGACCACGGGCTTCGAAATCTTCAAGCGACTCGCCAATAGCGCCAACCATCTCTTCCGCGCCACTGACCACCGGCCGATGCCTGGACCTGACGGCGTACCCGATCACCCCGATGAACAAGGCAGCACTGAGAACGGCAAAGGTGGCGACGACCGGCAGCGCCACTGCGACCTGCCCCGCATCGTCGCGAAACAGCATGATCGAACCGGCGGCAAAGGCAATCGCGCCACCGATACCCAACACACCGAAGCTCGGGACAAAGGCCTCGAGCGTCATGAAGCCGATCCCGAGTATCAACAGGGCCAGACCGGCGAAGTTGACCGGCAGGGCCTGAAAGGCATACAGCGCCAGGACCAGTGCAATGGCACCGCTCACACCGGGGATCATGGCCCCGGGGTTGGCCAGCTCGTAGATAAGCCCGTAGATACCGATCAGCAGGAGCACATAGGCGACGTTCGGATCGGTCACGACGTGCAGCAGCTGGGTACGCCAGCTCGGTTCCAACACGTCGGCGGTCAACCCGGTGGTGCTCAGCAGTATCTCTTCACCCAGGACCTGCACTGCACGGCCTTCCAGCTGGCCAAGGAGATCCGGCACGTCGGTCGCGATCAGATCGATGACCTCCTGCTCGAGCGCCTCTACCGCGGCCAGATTCTCGGCGGACCTTACAGCGCGCTCGGCCCAGTCGGCGTTGCGCCCGCGTAACTTCGCCAATCCGCGCATGTAGGCCGCAGCATCGTTGATTATCTTGCGTTCCATGGTGCTGCCGGGTGACGGGGTTGAGTCGCCCTTTTCAGAAGCCTGCTCTTCCGAGGGCTTGTCACCGGCGGATTCGTCCGCTTTATCGGGGGGCCTGGTGTCGTCCTCGTCACCTGGCATAGACGGCAGGCCACCAATCTGTACCGGGGTGGCGGAACCCAGGGTGGTTGCCGGCGCCATGGCGGCGACGTGACACGCCTGGAGGATATAGGTACCCGCACTGGCCGCACGCGCCCCGCTCGGCGCCACATAACCGACAACGGGAACCGGCGAAGCGAGAATCTCTTTGACGATATCGCGCATGGCAGCGTCCAGTCCCCCGGGCGTATCCAGACGCAGCACGACCAAGGGTGAACCCTGCTCGCGCGCACGCGCGAAACCGGTTTGCACATAGTCCGACGTGGCGGGACCAATGGATCCACTGATGTCCAGCACCAGCGCCTGACTGCCGGCCGCCGTGCCGATCATCGCCAGCCATGAGAACAGCAAGAGTGAAGCCTGGTACAGAGTTCGGAGCCTCACCGTCTCTTTCCTCCCGCCTGAGGGTTTCAGAATCCACGTTTTGCTGTGCTGACTCTGCCCGGGTAGAAAGCTGTTAGCCCTCTCTTCCAATTATAGTCGGCGCAATTATCGGCGAGCCGTGCGACCAGATGCTGTATTGGACGATCGCTGCCCCGCTCCACATTCTCAATCCCTGGTTCCGGCTTCACTCCGGCCTTGCCTTATGACCCTGTCCCGCAAAGGCAGAAAGTCTGAGGGGCATCCCCTTGACAGATAGCGATTAGGGGCGACGCGCGATGGTCTGTGGAATGGCGAATACACAGATGCGCGCCATCCGCGGCAGGCGACCATCAGAGCGGCTTCTTTCACCCCTTTTAATAGCTTAACAAACAATATTTTAGCGCTTTATATTCAAGCCCATTATTAGAATAAGCGGCCCGCATTGCGGGCGCCACAGACGGGTTTGGAGACGATCGCGCGGTTTATCGGCTTCTGTCCCGGTCGCCTGGCATACTTTGTCGATAAACAGCGGGACCGACAGCTGGTGATGCGCATCCGCGATGTCTGTCTTCGTACAATATGGGCGCTATAGTTGAATCTGAACCGAGGTCGTCGATGATAAGCAGAATGCGACCGTGCGTCGAACCCCTGGAAAGGTCGCCTGATCTGGCTGATCGTTCTTCTGACCGGGCTCGGCGGCGGCGCCATGTATTTTTATCTGAATCCTGAAGAGCTTCCGGAGTGGGCGGCACGAAGCAGACTGGGGCGTGATCTGCAAACCACCACTGTATACAGGTGGCAGGATGCTTCCGGCGAATGGCATATCAGCGACCGAAAGCCGGCGGGGAACATTGACTTTCAAGAGGGCCAATACACGCGCGATACGAACGTATTGCCACTTCCCCCCGAACTGCAGAAGTAGCCTGTGCAAGCAGGACGTGGTTTAGGCATCGGACCGGCACATGGTTTTGGTTCGCAGCAGGCAATCGTCCGCTCAAAGCCAGCGTCGCCCGCGGGAAAGCAAGACCTGCATTGCGGTGAATGCGGCAAAGGTGAGAGTAACGTGGTTGATGAAGCCAGCGGCTTTTTGCACTGAGGCGTTGCTGCCGATTATTTTCCCTGTTTCTGGGTGCCATTCGGTACGTGGGCGTTGTCCGGCTCACCGACGCCAGCGGCGCCACGGCTGCGTGTGCGGCGCTCGTAACCCATGCCAAACCAGGTCCAACCGGGATCAGCCTCTTCATTGTATTCCGGGTCACCCCAGACGTCGGTGCCAGTGTCAGTGCGATCGCGGTCCGCGGCGGGCTCAGCAAAGGCCAACCCACTCAGGCAGAGAAGCCCTACAGCGAACAGCGCTAAGAACCCATGACGAACCACGGCACTCTATCTCCGTTACACGCCGACCGTGAAATCACCTGCCACCGCCGGAACCTGTCATTTTTCGACCGGATCCGCTCATGCCGGAACCGCGCCCGCCCGAAGCAGCGCCCTTGCCAGCGCCGTACGACCTGCGGCCGCCATCGGCCTGTGATTGCGCCCCGCTGCGCTTCTGCCCCTGGTTCCGAGTTCTGTCACGGTTCTGCTCGGCAGCAGCCTTATCACCCGAACCGTTGATCCGTTTTTCCAGCTGCTGACGGTTGCGATATTGGGTCTGATCTTGTTCCCGCACAACCTCCCCGAACTGCTCGCTGTCTATAGTGTCAGCGAGGGTGCGTCGGCGCCGATGCCCAAACCGCTTGCCACCACAAGCCGCGGCAAAAGAGATGGAAGAGAGGGGGGTTTTGAAAGAATTCGACATTTCTCTGTCCGCTTGATTGCTTCGTCTAAGTTTTATTGATCGACCGTCATTGTTTCCCCTCAGTTTCCAGCAGGCACCAGATTGTTTCGAATTGTTTCTGACGGGCCGTCACCACATAATCGGAATCATGGATAACGCACCCAAAAATATCCTGGTCGTCGACGACGACGACAAGCTGAGAGACCTGCTTATCCGCTACCTCAGCGAGGAAGGCTTCGCGGTCTCCGGGGTCATCGACGGCGCAAGCATGGATGGGTTTCTTGACCACAACACCGTGGATCTGATCGTGCTGGATCTGATGCTGCCGGGGGAAGACGGGCTATCGATCGCGCGGCGGCTGCGCAGCAGCAGAGACATCCCCATCGTGATACTTTCCGCCCGCGGCGATGAGGTGGATCGCATCGTCGGTCTCGAGGTCGGTGCAGACGACTATCTCCCGAAACCCTTCAACCCGCGGGAGCTGCTGGCCAGAATCCGCGCGGTTCTGCGACGGTTTGACAACCATACCTCGGAATCTGAATCGGCTGCCGAGGGCCTACAATCCCGGTTCGGTGAATTTACGCTGGACCTGCTGTCACACAGCCTGATGCGTGAACACGAGGTCATCGAATTGACCCCAGGCGATTTTGCCCTGCTGGAGGCCTTCGTATCGCGACCCAACCGTCTGATGTCTCGCGATAGCCTGATCGAGCTGCTCAAGGGGTATGAACGTTCTCCTTTTGATCGCAGTATCGACGTCAGGGTTACCCGCCTGCGTAAGAAGATCGAACCCAACCCGGAGCACCCGCAGTACATACGAACGGTGTGGGGAAAGGGCTATATGTTCACCCCGCAGGGCAACCCCGGTTCAACGTGAATCGACTCATACGACCGGAGACCCTGCTCGGCCGCACCGCACTGGCGCTCGGGCTGGCCTTCCTGCTGTTTGGTCTGTTCTCGGCCGCCCTGCTGCAGTTGACCCTGGTGCAACCGCATACAAGACAGGCAGCCGACGATCTTGCCTCCTTCCTGGTGCTGGTAGCGCAGATCTGGGTGGAATTGCCGCCCGACACACGCCCGGACTATGAAAAGGAACTGATGCGCAGCCACGAGCTGCGGATACTGCAAACCGAAGCAGCCCACCCTAGCAGGTCCGATTCACATTCGTATCTGCATTACCTTCAAACCGCCTTGAGCAAACACGTCCGGCAACCTGTGTATATCCATCGTCACCCGGATCATGCGGGCTGGCTATGGGCCGACTTTCCCATGGGCGGGCGGATCATGCGTCTGGGATTCAAGGAACAGCGGCTGCAAAGCCATATATTCCTGATCCTGCCATTCCTGGCCACTATCGGGCTGTTTGTCGCCTTTGCTATGTCCATCCTGCTGGTCCGCCGCATCACCCGCCCACTCGCGGCCATGGCCGAGGCCACACATCGCATCGGTGAAGGCGACTTCAGTTCCAGCATTCCGGAAACAGGCCCGCGCGAAATCGCCGACCTCGCCCGCAAGCTGAACCTGATGGAAAGCCGGATTGGCCAACTGCTGGAGAACCGCACCACACTGCTTGCCGGGATCTCCCACGATCTTCGTACACCACTGGCGCGCATGCGACTGGAGCTGGAACTGCTCCGTGGAGAGGGTAATCAGGAACTTATCGAGGGCCTGCGCCACGACATTGCAGAGATGGAAAAACTGATCTCGCAAACCTTGCTTCTGGCGAAAGGTCTCGGTGGTGAGGATGAAGCCAACACCGATATCAACGCACTGCTCAGCAGTATCGTCGACGACTTCCGCAAGGCGGGAAAAGACATCGCCTTTCAGCCGGCCCACACCTGTGTGCAGCGGATAAGGACCAATGCGCTGAAACGCGTCCTCGGCAACCTGATCGACAATGCCGTGAGCTACAGCGGGGGCAAGGCAGTGACCGTCGAATGCACCCGCCTCGGTGGCGGCATCGACATCCGGGTAATCGATCGTGGCCCCGGCATTCCGCCTGCAGAGCAGGAGGCGATATTCCAGCCCTTTCACCGACTGGAAGACTCACGCAACAAAACTACCGGCGGCAGCGGGCTGGGCCTGGCTATCGTGCGTCAACTCTGCCAGGCGAACGACTGGGAGGTGGACCTATCGTCGCCGCCTGACGGTGGCTCGATATTCCAGATCCATCTGCCACGCCGCGCCGGTAGCCCTTGACCTGAAGAGCGCTCACTTGCGCTCGAAGATCTTCTCGACCACTGCGCGGTCGGGACCTCCTTTGCCTCTGCTGCCGACACGCCCGCCTCGATATTGCGGGCCTTTGCCCTTGCTGCCCGAGGATGAGTCGTGCCCCCCGTCGTCTCGTGATCATGGTCGCTGTCATCGTGATCATGATCGGTGTGACTGTCGTCGTGGCTGGAGTCACTGTGACTACCACCGTCATGGCTTCCGCCGTCTTGGCCTCCGCCACCGGACCCGGCACCACGCCCCCTGCCACCCGCGGCATACGCCTGGCCGACGGCGCTCATGCCGTCGTCCCAGGAACCGATCTCAGGGATGCCGCCGAGGAACAAGGCTGCCGATACCGAGGCGGCGAGCAGGCCCTTTGTGAATAATGCGCGCATCTTGCTACCCTCCCGGGCCTTGCCGCCACGGCCCCGGGACCGGTTCCGTGGCGGCTCAGCGCCGTTCATTCAGCTGCTCACTTCCTGTTGGTCAGGTCAGCGATCACTAGAACTGATCGAAACCGCTCAGGAAGTCGTCGGTCACGATCTGCGTGTGGATCAGCTCGATCACCTCGACGGCGTCATCCGCGGCCGCGGCAAACAGGCCGCAAACTCCCATCCGCCGGCAACGAGCCGTTCACGTACTGCAGGTAGTCGTTGATATCCAGCGTCTTCGTTACCGGGTCGACGAGACCATCCGGCGAGTACCAGAAGTCATACGTGGTGTCGTACTCCCTGTCGTACGTGAAGCCGCTGAAGTCATAGGCCTCATCCGCTGATGCAACGAGGCCAGCGATCAGGTTCTCGTACATCAGGTAGTCGAGCGAGATGTCGCCCGGTCTTGTCGGCCATACCGCCCAACAGCGAGGCGGCGGTATCCAGCGTCGCCAGGTCACCGAGGGCTGCTTCAGTATCCGAGGTTGACCATCACTGGCCAGGCCCTTCATCAGGTCGATGTAGAGCGCCAGGTTCTCGAGCGGCGAGTCGATCGTCTTGACCACGCCATCGACGGTGACCACGATCCGCCCGGCCTCATCCAGCGAGATCGAATCGGCACTGGTGATCACACTGAGCGCCTCTTCCAGGCGACGATCCATCACGCTCGAAGGTGCACGGACCAGCGAGCCACGACCCAGGTCGACCTCGAAGGTGGTCGTCCCTTCCGGGACCTCGTCGTCCACCATCTCGACGCGAGCTCTGTGCACGTCAATATCGGTGCAGGCCTGCGTCCACAGTTTACCGTCATCGCCCTCGGCGAGGATCGGCAGACCGGTAACCGGATCGCGCACCAGCAGGATCATGTCACCATAGGTATCACCCTTGGTCGTACCCGGGTCAGTGCTTGCCCCCGCCACCAGGTCGGCCTTCACCACCGGCCACACCGGCCCAGTCGGGACGGTCCGAATCGATCATCATCGTCATCACTCCGCCAGCACATCGGCTACCGACTTGCCGCCCCGCTGACCCTGGCCGCCGGCACCGGCGCCCTTGCCGCCCTGACCGCCTGACCGCCACGGCCTCTCGCCCATGGCACCCTTTTGACCGTTGCCAGACCCGCCGTCACCGGCGTAGGCCGTCGAAACAAAAGGCGACATGCCGGTTTCCAGGCCGGCAAAATCGCCCACCGATGCAACGCCGCTCACCACGATAGCCACCGCGGCGGCCAGCGCCGTTTTACGTAATAGTCGGGTTTGAGTGTTCATAGCCACCTCCCTGCTGCCTGCCTCCCTGCGTCCTTTTTATGAACCGGAGGCCGGATCCATTCACCCCCGCCGGTGAAGGTCTTTGAGCATCCTTCACTCGACTTCAGTCTACTCGTTACCTAAGTCGTCAATAGGTACCGTGTGTTTCATTCATTGCGCCAAACGAAACAATTGAAACAATTCGAAACAGTCTGGCCTGGAAGGGAAATCGGGCCGAAACAGCAATACCCTAGAGTTCCACTGCGACGTGTGGCAGCACTCACACCGGCGTGCCGACAGCCCCGCGCGGGGCATTGGCAGAAATTTAAATTCAGGAGCCAATCCCATGATCAAGTCGAAGTCTTTTTATCTCGTCACGGCGATCAGCCTGGCGGCCGCTGGCGGAGCGCTGGCCGATCACAACAGCGTCTGGGGCGAAGGCTGGGCCAACATGCCCAATGACGTTCACAACGAGCGCATTGATACCCGTGACGAGGAAAACGACGATTTCATCGAATTCGTACAGATGGGCGCCGGCGCCGACTCGGTCAACCGCTTCCAGGTGGATGACACGAGCAGCGGCGGTTCAGCCGACGCACGCGGTTCAGGCGGCCAGGGCGGCACGCGCGGAGGGCGCAGCTAAGCCAAGGACCGTTTAAAGGAAAATTCAATGCGGGGTGGGGCAGGCATCGTAGGGTGCCTGCCCTTTTTTTCACCCGCGCATCAGCGCATCAGATTGGCACCGGCCGGGTGATTGGTGCCGTGCACCTGGTTATGACAGTTGCTGCAGGCCTCACCCATCACCAGTCGGGATATCCCGGGCCTTGTCGGGTCAGGGTCGGGGCCCTGGTCGAACGCACCCGGGGCGCGGTAGCTCAGGGCCAGGCGTGAGTGGCCCCCGTACGGCCCACCCGGATTAAGCCGCGGGTGGGTCGGCTCGTGACACGACTGGCAGAGCTGCGGCTGACGACGGGTCAACATGCCTCTGTGTACCGAGCCGTGCGCACTGTGGCACAGGACGCAGTTCTCGCTCGCCGGGGCATGCTCCCAGAGGAAGGGCCCGCGCTTCTCGGCGTGGCACTCGTAGCACACCTCGTTGACCGAGAAGCCCTTCAGGCCGGATTCGCCGACGCCGCCATGCGCACCGTGACAATCGCTGCAGCCCATTTTGTCCTCGCGCAGAGGATGGCCGTACGGCTTGTGGATCTGGGCACGCAGATCCGCGTGGCAACTGAAACACACCTCGGCCTCGGTCTCGCGCGCACGTACCCGGTCGGGCTGGTGCACGCTGTGACAACCGACGCAGCCGACATCGGCATTGTCGTGTCCGCTGCCCTGCCAGTGCATCAGGCTGGCCTCCTTATGGCACCCGGCGCAGACAGCGGTCTGTTCCTCAGGGGTCATCAGGCTCGCCCTGCCATAGGCCTTCATCCCACTACCGGCGATCTCGCCCTCGGCCTCTACGTGTTCATCGAGATTGCCGTGACAGCTCGCGCACTGGTGCGCGCTCACCGGTGTGCGATCGTCACCACTCATCCAGTGCGCCGTGGACCTGATCGCCTCGTACTGGGCCTCATGGCATCCCAGGCAGACATCGAACCGCATGTACTTGTCGTCGGACAGCTGCCCGGCGCCGCTATCGGCTGCCATGCCCAGACCACAGGTGAAGGACAACAAGAGGCTCAGGCCGATGGCATAACTCTTCAACACAGACTGCTCCTTATTCGCACCACGCGGGGCGGTGATCCATACATCCCACTGCCGGCATCCCGGACGCGCCACGGCGGGCATTTGAATCAATTCATCCCGCCAGCCGCAACCGACACGCCACGCCCGCGGCCGATTACACCCGATTTCTTGACAGAGAACAAATCAGAATTAACCATTTACGAGAGATTCCGGACGCAATTGCTTAAGATCGGTTGGTAAATTGGGCTGTCACAATAAACTCGGACCGCAGACCTGGACCGGTCGGCGCACTCGGGTTCACGGAGGGGATAGATTTGGAGATTCAACAACTGCGTTTCGGCATCGGCCTGTTTGTCGCCATTGTCATCGCTTCGCCGATCGGCTCCGCGCAGGACGCGGAACAGGGAAGCGATAAGCCGGATGCCGACGCGGCAGCGGCCCCCGCCGGCAAGAAGCCCGGTTACCATGTCAACGGCTTTCGCATCAGGCCGTCCCTGTCGATCACTGAGATCTACGACAGCAACGTGTTTGCCACCGACAAGGACACCCTGTCAGACTGGATCACCCGGACCTCACCCAACATCAAGATCGACTCCACCTGGACGGAGCATAGCCTGCGCTTCCGGGCCGGGGCCGATTTCGGGCGTTACTGGGACTATGACGGCGAGAACTACCTCGACTACTGGGCCAGCGCCGACGGTCGCTACGACCTCAACGAGACGGCCAACCTGTTCGGCGGTGTGGGCATCAGTTTCAACCACGAGGGTCGCGATTCGCAGGACGCCACCGTCGGCGGCCTGGAACCCACCACCTACCGGTCACAGAGTGCACATGCCGGGATAAAGACGACTCACGGCGACACCACCTACCGCATCGGCGGCACCTACGAGTCACTCGATTTCGACAATGTGCCCTCCGTCTTCGGTACCCTGATCAACGACGATCGCGACCGCGAACTGTTCGGGCTCGGTATCCGCGCCACCCACCAGCTCGACGCGCAGAATGCGGTGTTCGTACAGGCCCTGTACGACAAGCGCGACTATGACCATGGGGGCGGATCTGAACGGCTTCGAGCGCGACTCGGACGGCTATCGCGCGGCGATCGGTCTGGAAAACGATTTTGGTGGCGGCAACAAAACCGAGGCTTATGTCGGCATCATCGAGCAGGACTACGACGACAGCCGCTTCGACAGCGTCAGCAAAGTGGATTTTGGTGGCCGCCTGACTTTCCTGCCGGACAAATCCACCAAGATAACCGCCAGGCTGCAGCGCTCACTGAACGAGACCACCCTCGCAGGCAGCCCCGGCTACATCAACACCAGCCTGTCTGGACGCATCGAATTCCGTGTGTCACCGCGACTGATCCCGCATCTCAGCTTCGGATACAACAATGCGGATTATCTCGAGATCGGGCGCGAGGACGATACCTACTCGGCCGAGGCAGGGGTGAAATACTATGTCGCGCGCAACGCCTATATCTTGGCCGGCGCGCGCCATGTCACACATGACTCGAACGACAAGGGCGTGCTTTTCGGCTCAGAAGACTACGAAAAGAATTCGGTCTTCCTGACCTTTGCCACCCAGGGCTATCCCCTGTTCGAGCCCATGATCTCGGACTTCAGCACCGACGGTGAATGGGAGATCGGCGGTCTCTACGTGACCGACGATTCCAACCGTTTCGGCCGCTATACGGGTCTCAACGATGACGGTTTCTACTGGAACAGCGACGTGCACCTGCACAGCACGGATGGCAAAGCCGGCTATGCGGCCATAAAAGGTCTCGACCTCGGCCTGGACTCCCGATCCCTCGGTATCGACTGGGGCTCCCAGGGCAGCTATGAGGCATTCATCAAATACGATGAGACGCCTTTCAACGACTTCACCGGCAAGACCGTGTTCCTCGGCGAGGGTGGCAGCAACCTCACCCTGCCTGCAAACTGGGTCTACGCTCCCACCACGGACGGGATGAGCGAACTGGCCAACAGCCTGAACGAGGTCGACATAGGCACCAAGCGCAAGGACCTGGGCGTCGGCACCCTGCTGTACTCCGCGGACAAGAAGTGGACCCTCGCACTCGGCTACGACACCGAGACCAAGGAGGGTACCACCCAGACGGCGGGTGTCATCGGCGAATCTCCCGGCAACTCCCGCTCAGCCCTGCTGCCGACCCCGATCGACTACACGACCAACAGTCTCAATGCCTCGCTCGGCTATTTGACCGACAAGGGCCAGTTCGAACTGGCCTACAAGGGCTCGTTTTTCAGCAACAATTTCGAGGAACTGAGCTGGGAGAGTCCGTTCAATGCCACCGGGTCGCGTGGCCCGGTCGGCAGCACGGCCCAAGCACCGGAGAACCAGTTCCACCAGGTGACACTGTCCGGCGCCCAGGTGCTCAGCGACACCACCCGGTTGAGCGGATTCGCCTCAGTCGGCCTGATGCTGCAGGACGAATCCTTCCTGCCCGACACGGTCAATCCCGCGTTGACCCCAAACCCCCAGCCAGAGGACTCGCTCGATGGCGAGGTCTATCTGTACAACGCCCTGCTCAGCCTGACCTCGCGCCCGATGCCGGGCCTCAACCTGAAGGCCTCTTACCGGATGCAGCGGCGTGACAACGAGACCGACAAGAATGAATACACCTATTACGTCAATGACACCCAACGTGGCGGGCTCCCCCAGCCCACCGACACCAACCAGCCCTACAGTTACGACAAGCGTACCTTGAAACTGGATGCGGGTTACCGGATCAACCGTACGGCACGCCTGAGCGGCGATCTCAGCCGCGAGACCTTCGAACGCTCGCCGTCCGAGGTCAAGGAGACGACCGAGGACAAGGGTCAGACTCAAGCTGCGCCTGACCCCGCTGGACAATGTCCAGCTGTCGATCAGTGGCGGTGCGTCGTCGCGCGACGGCACCTCGTACCACACCAACCCGGGCGAGAACACGCTACTTCGCAAGTACAACATCGCGGACCGGGACCGGGTCACGGGTGGCCTGGATATCGCCTATCAACCGAACGATCGCTTGTCGCTCAACGCCAACCTGCAGTACAGCGACGACGACTATGACGATACCGAGGTTGGCCTGACCGAGGCCAAGTTGGCCTCGATCGCGCTGGACGCGGCCTACCAGTGGAGCGAAGAACTTTCCGGCCACGCCTACGTCGGCTGGGATCGCTACGAATCGGAACAGGCCGGCAGCCAGGAGCCGAACAGTCCAGACTGGTTCGTCGACAACGAGGACACGGTCGACAGCGTCGGCCTGGGCCTGCGCTGGAAACAGAGCGAGCGACTGGAGATCGGCAGTGAGTACACCTTCAGCCGGAGCAAGGGCGAGGCCGATATGAAGAGCTACAATCCCCTGCCCCCGGTCAGCCCGTTCCCCGACCTCGAGACCAAGATGCACAGCCTGAGGCTGTACGCGGACTACAAGCTGGAGAAGAACACCACCCTCAAACTCAGTTACCGCTACGAAAAATACGACGAGGACGACTGGTCACTCGACGGCGTCAGTCCAGCCACCATTCCCGAGGTACTGGTGTTGGGAGAGGGTGACCCCAGCTATGATCAGCACGTGATTGGGGTTTCCCTGGTAACAAGGTTCTGAGTGCCGGACACGACAAAAGTTACCCGTCTGTCGCTTTGACGTGGCATAGCTTGCACTTGGTCGGTCCTGCGGGCTTCTCCAACTCCTTGACCGTGTATTCGTGACAGCCTTTGCACTTCAGATGGTATGCCTTGGAACTCTTGGGTGCCAGGACCGAAAACCCCACGACCGGCGTCTTTTTCTTCTTGTGGCAGTCGGAGCAAGGCTGGAAGGGGGCGCCCGGCTCATGGGTATGATGGCAACTCTCGCACTCGTTGGTACGCAGGGTTGCATGCAGGAAATGATTGAAGGTAACGAGACCTACCTTGGTCTGAAACTGCAGCACCGCCTTGTCATCAGGGATCGTCTCCGCCGCATTCGCCAGGAAAGGAAGCACTATCAGACCAAAAAGCAGTGACTTGAGGTAACACATATCGCGCTCCAAATTATCTGGCGGAGGAACCTGGTTCAGACACCATCCTGGCGACCTGGCCATCAGCCCTCAACTACACTTCAACACCGGAAACCGGCAAAGCAAAGAAGCGAGCCTCCCCTGGATTGACCGACATCAAGAGCGACACGGATATTCTCGCCTGTATGGCGGACCGAGACCGCACCGAAGCATGCAGGCAAAAGTCAGCCGCAGCCACCTTTTCTTACGACCCGCTTTAACAACTTCACTTTTTTTGTGAATTGGTGCGTCCCGACATAATGCGGGTCCGGCAGGGATGCCGGGTGTCTGGAACCAAGCGCCCACTCGAAAGAATGACGCAGCTTTTCGTCCGGGCTTTCGGATTCGCTGGTTCTCGGTCTGCCTCGACCGTCTGCCGTAAACTCATTCAGCCAGCGATTAATCCCACCTGCCAAGACATAGGCGTTCGGTCTGGATGCGGCAGCCATCAGCTGCTTCCACACCTCGGTGGCGGCAAGCTCGTCATTGCTGACCAGGACGATCACGCTATTCTCCGGCAGATCCCTGAAGCGTTTGGCGCTGTTCAGCAGTTGTCCGGGTTTCAGCCGTTCGGCACCCCATAAATGGAACAGGTTCCAGTCGCGCTCGTCACGCACATCGACCAGGATGAGATTGATATAGTCATCGTGCATCAGGCTCAACAGTTCTGCAGGCTCTATCTGCACCTCTCGGTGAGTAAGGCGAGGCCCAAGTTCCGCAGCCAGGAACCCCCATTTTTCCTCGGGCCCCGGTTGTCCATGCCAAACCAGGCCAGACGCGGCCAGCAGCAGGAGCCCGGCTCCCAGACCACTAGCCTTCATCGAGATCACCATGGATTCGCCGGCGCACGATTTCTCCGATCCAAAGTATCAGGATTCCAATGCTGACCAGAGCGAGAATGACCACACCAGCGGGCAGGTCCAGCCAATCCGGCAAGCTAAGACCGTCCCAGATGGCTGGAGTTCCAAAAATCGTTGTACAGAGAGACGGTTTCGCCGAAGCCGACAATGCCGACCGCGGCCCCTACGATGAACCAGATGGCGTCCAGCTTCAGCGTCGCCGCACCTACCAGAGAGGTGCCGGGACAAAAGCCACCCAATACGAACCCACCCCCCATGATCAGACCACCGGCAATGCCAGGCCAGAGGTAGGTCGGGTTTACCCAGACGGCGTCATAGTCGAGCCAACCCAGTGCGGTCGACCAAAAGATCAAAATCATGGCCACCATGATGGCTGTCAACATGACCTTGATGACGGTCAGGTTGCGCCAATAGAACTGCGCCGCCAGCCGGCGTGAGTCTCCAAAGCCCGCGGACTCCAGGATAAATCCGAAAGCGAAGCCGATCAGCAGATAGATGACCGAGGCGCCTGCCCCGCCGAGTGCAGTTTCCAGGTCCCAGGGGGCCATCAGCCGTCACCGCCTGGCAGCCACAGCCGTCTGAAGAACCAGGCGATGAGATATCCGCCGGCGAACACGGACAGCAGGAAGGCCCAGCTGCCGACCGACAGCACCGCACTGCCACTGAGCCCCTGTCCGGAGGTACAGCCGCGCGCCAGACGAGCGCCGTAACCCATCAAGATGCCGCCGATGAAAGCCATCGCCCAACGCGTCCGGGGGGTAATTTGCGGACCACGCCGGGTTTCCACGCGCACACGGCCCCTCAGCCAGCCAGAGACGAAACCACCGACCAGGATGCCTGCAACCTGCCAGACGATCCAATGATCGAGCGGATTGCGTTCACCCCCGGCAATCGCTGCCAGATAAGGTGTCGTGTCCACGTGCCGGGGGACAAGTAAATCCTCAACCGCGACCAGAACGCGGTTGACACCGCCGGAAGACCCCAGGCCATGGCCGGTCAGAAAGAAGGTCAGAAACAACAAGATGCCGAGCAGCGCCCCGGCGATGTAAGGTTCCCAATAGCGATCTTTGTTGCGTCTTCGCGGCATGCTCGGGGTCTCTCTTCCTATCTCGCCTTGGCGGTGGACAATTGGCTGGGTTGAGGCAGCTTCAGGCTACCGTCCGGCGCCAGCAGCCACTGCGCCTGGAGTTCTCCAGAAGTCCCATGAAACCGACTTGGCAGAATGCCACCGGGAACATGGTCCGCAAGATCAAATGCGGCAGATTTGTTTTCTTCATGACAAAGACCGCAGTCGCGGCTAGCATCGCCAAGTTTAACGGCATGATGGAGATGGTAGGCACGCAATTCGGCCGTGAGCACAGGCTCGGCCACCCCCTGATCGGTCAGCAGGGAACGGATGCGTTCGACCTTCTCGTCACTGTCCAGACGTAGCTCGGTCTCGTCCACCTCGCCGTTTCGGTCGGCGTCAAATAAGACGACGATCTCGGGGCGATAGTCCTCGCCAGCCAACAACGCCTGCGCGAGCTCATCTTTGGTTACTTCCTGATCATTACCACCGTCAACCCAATACCAACGGCTGACCATATTCATCGGCGCAAACTGTTCTGACCCATCCGCATTTCGCCGCTTCATCAACAACGGGCGATAACCGATGACATAGGCTTGGGCCAGATCGCCCGGGCTGCCCCAGTCAAGGCCGCGATAGCTGACCAGGTAATTACCGGCACGTGTCAGCATGCTGGCGTCGACCTGTTTGCGCGCCGGCAGATGTATCTGCGGTATGTGACATGACTCACAGGCGACGGCAGCAAAATGTTTTTCCTGCTCTGGCAGCCAGTCATGCCCTACCCTGTCCGTATGGCAACTGTCGCAGGTTCTCATCCCGGCATGTGCCTTGGCGCTTTCGGATTCTCCGCCGATCAAATGGGCGGGTGGCTTTTTGGAATAGTGGCAGTCGCCGCATTCAACCAGGCGCTGAGCGTGCAGGTCCCAGGCACTGGTGAGTGAATCCTTGTTGACAAGGTTCAGCCCGGACAGTCGCATCCGCTGTGCGGCAAATACCTGACCGGTGGTCTCGGTACCCCAATTCTGATCCAAACCGAGCCGGGTGGTCAGGGGTTTGTTATCCGTATACACCAGGCCATGACAGCTGCCGCAGTGCGAAGATCGGGGATAGACCATCGATACGACCACCATACCGTCTTCATTAACAGGGCCCGGTTCCCACACGTATCCTTGCGCGGTACGCCGTAGTATTTCGCTGCCGACCAGGGTTGCGGAAACCGCCCATTCAACGTTGCCGGACTTGATCGCGTCCTGCCACTCGCTGACATTGGGCGTTTCAAGGTGGCACAAAAAACAGTTCATCTGCTGCTCTTCCTCCACAGAGATTCGCGGACCCTGTTCCATCAACGCACGGCGCTCTGGTATCAGTTCGTCCGCAAGCACATTGGAGTGATAAGCATGCGTCGTAAGAAATGCTTCGTCCTCAATCTCGTGACACAGGCTGCAGCTCATCGTGGTTGACAGCGGATTACCCGACTCGTGCACCATCTCACCCTCTGCGTCGAGCAGGGGGATGGGTTCGTGCTCCAACGTGGTCCGCGCCACGGGATCGTCCTCGTAACCCAGTGACTGCCAGTTCATACGACCGGATTCACCATGACAGTCGGGGCACTGCAGGGCCTTTTCGCTACCGACCACCATGTGATTCTGAGGTATGTACATTTCGGTGGGGGCAAAGTCATATTTGCCGCTAAACGGCAGTCCGGTCGCCTGGGAGCCGATGCTTAGCGCATCATCCCAGTCGAACCGGGTCCAGAAACCTTTTTCGCCGTATACGTGGGGCAATATGAAACGCGCATGTTCAGTGTCATACACCTGCTTACCACGATGAATCTTGAACGGGTGGATCTTGGCTTTCTGGTCTTCGCGGTTACCCAGTGGTGCGGCAATCCGGGTGACCAGACTGGGGTTGATCTGGTCGCCGAGCAGATAACGGCTGGCAGTGCCGTTGTACCAGGCATATTCGGGCTTCGCACCCTTGACCCAGGTAAAGCGGCCTTTGATCTTCAGATAAAGATGCTCGTCGGTGATCGGCAGGTCCTGACCCGCCTGTGACCAATCCCATGAGAGTTTTGTGCCGGTCTTCACGGCGAGCAGAGGAATGTGGCATGTCTGGCAGGCGACGCGGTCCGCATGGCCGTCGATGCGACGGTCGGCGTGGACCTTGTCGCCCAGGTGGCAGCGTGTGCAATGCAGCCGATTCTTATCGTCCACGCTTACCGTCAGCAGCCGGCCGGGCGGCAGATGATCCTCTGCCTGATGACAGTCCACGCAATGGAAATCCAGCTTGCCCATGTGGAAGTCGATTTCGGGGTTGGGGAAGAGCAGGCTCTCATCGAGGTCACCATGTTTCACGGCATTACCGCCACCACTCGTGAAGTGACAGGCACCGCAGTTTCCACGCTTGGGCAGACCAACGCTTTTTGCCACCGCCAGCAGATCCACATCGGAGGCCGGCAGGCCCGCATCACCAGCATCCTTGCGGTAGGTCCCGCTCTGATCATGGCAGACCAAACAGTCCACCAGGCTCTCGTCGCTCAGGTCGAAGGTATCGTCCTTCCAGCCAAAGCCGATATGGCAACTGGTACAGCCAGGCCAGTTGGATTTGATGCCGATGCAGAAGTTGTTGATCAGATTACGCTTCCCAATCCGCATCGGTTCATCGTGCCCGGGCACCTGGACCTCTTCGCCCGCCAGGTTCCAATGCGCTGTCTTCATTATGTCCCTGGCAGCCTTGGGATGGCATTCGAGACAGGCACGGGTGACCGATGGGCCGTCCTCGAAAGTCCCTTTGTAAAAGGTGCTGTGGTCGGTGACAGGGCCATGCTTGGGCACAAACCGCCAAGGCCCTTCGGCATTTTCAGCGACGGCCGAGGCACCCAGCAGCAGTGGTAGAAACAGCAATGCTCGATATAACCACATCATGTATGACTTTACGCGCTTTTTTCATTGCTTATCGCAGGAACCGCGAGGAGCTTGCCTCAGATCAGTTTGAACACAAGCGATTGCCTTGACCCAATAACGGGGCTCTGCGAATTACCGAACTTACCCCATGGCCCACTAGACAAAATAGGTTTTGCGCAGGTTCAGGCTGATTGCCGAGAAACAGCGCGACCGGGTGCAATGCAGCTCGCAGGTCATCGACCGACCATCTGGAAAAGTAGCCTCAACCTCTCCCTCCCTCCGAAGACCGTCGTGATAATTCTGTGAACTTTACTGGCTATAAGTCCGGTTGACGGTTGCAGCTGCAACCGCATGCCCCGGCGTTGTTGCACTGCACTGCGTCCGGGGCGGAGTAGAGATCCAAACCCAATAATGAGGACTGAAATCATGAAAACCAGCAGAAGAAAATTTGCCGCCGCAGCATTGGCCACCACGGCCGCCGCGGTGTTTTCCATGGCCCCGATCGGCACGGCGCAGGCCAGCAGCGATGCCAATGTGCATTGTTTTGGCGTCAACAAGTGCAAGGGCCACAATGACTGCAAGACAGCCAGCAATGCCTGCAAGGGCCATGCAGCCTGCAAGGGCCAGGGTTTCGTGAGCATGTCCAAACACGCCTGCGAAGAGATAGGCGGTTCGGTCGACAAGCCCAAGGAATCGTAAGTCATTCCTGCAAAGGCGGGCGCCGGTGCCAAACCTGGCACCGGCACCCGCCGTCTGGAGTCACCCATGCCCGCAGCACGCGAAATGCAACGTCCGTTCCTGGGCTATGGCCTGGGCCTGCGCAAAGAGCACTATGAGACGGTGCTCAACGATCACCCACCGGTCGACTGGTTCGAGATCATCTCGGAAAACTACATGGTCGACGGTGGCAAGCCGCTTTACTACCTGGACCGCATCCGCGCGCACTATCCGATGGCGATGCACGGCGTATCGCTGTCCATCGGCAGTACCGAGACGCTGGACCTGGACTACCTGGACCGGCTCAAAGCGCTGATCGAGCGGGTGCAACCGGCGTGGTTCTCCGACCATCTGTGCTGGACCGGCGTGCAGGGCGTCAACCTGCACGACCTGATGCCCCTGCCCTACACCGAGGAGGCCATCGCGCACGTGGTCGAGCGGGTGCAGCAGGTGCAGGACCACATCGGCCGTCAGATGCTGCTGGAGAACGTCTCCAGCTATGTCAGCTACAGCGACTCGCAGCTGAGCGAATGGGACTTTCTGCGTGAAGTCGCCGAACGCGCCGACTGCCTGATCCTGCTCGACATCAACAACATCTACGTCAGTGCCTTCAACCACGGCTTCGACCCGCATGCCTACCTCGAGGCCATGCCGGCCGAACGCATCCGGCAGATTCATCTGGCCGGTCACTCCCGCGAGGATGACCTGATCATCGACACCCATGACCACCCAATCGCAGATCCGGTGTTCGAACTTTATGCCGCCGCGGTACAACGCTTCGGTCGCGTCACCACAATGATCGAGCGCGACGACAGGATCCCGCCACTGTCCGACCTGCTGGATGAACTGGCCCAGGTGCGGCGCATCGCTGAAGAACAATTGCGCGAGCAGGTGGCATGAACCGCCTGGCCGAACTGCAGCAGCACTTCCAGCAGTGTCTTCTGGTGCCGCCCACTGACGGCCCCCAGGCATGGGTGCGTGCCGGCGGCCGCGCGGCGCCCGAGCGCCAGCTGGCGGTCTATATCCACGCCTATGCGGCGCGCCTCAAGGAGGTGCTGGCCAGCGACTATCCGGCGGTGCTGATGGCTATCGGCGAGGACGCCTTCGAGCGACTTTCCCAGACCTACCTCGAAACCCACCCTTCGCACTACTTCAGCCTGCGCGACTTCGGTGCCCGGCTGGCCTCGTTCATCGCCGGCGAGCCTGCTTACCGTGAGCTCCCGTGGCTGGCGGAACTGGCGCGCTTCGAGTGGGCCCTGGGCCAGGCCTTCGATGCGGCCGACAGCGCAATCGCCACGATTGACGACATGGCCGTCATCGCGCCACAGGACTGGCCGGATCTGGGCTTTGACATCCACCCCTCGCTGCAGCGCCTGGATCTGCGCTGGAACATCGCGGGCATGTGGGCCAGTCTGACCGCCGAGCGACCGACGCCTGTCACTGCCACCGAAACCGAGGCCACACCCTGGCTGGTATGGCGCGAACAACTGACCACCCGCTTCCGCTCACTGGCGTCCGATGAACAGGCCGCGCTGGACTGTGCGCGTGCCGGCGGGAGCTTCGGCGAGATCTGCGAACAGCTCACCGCCTTTGTCGATGCCGAAAGGGTGCCACTGCGCGCCGCCACGCTGCTGAAGAACTGGCTGGGACAGGGGCTGATCACCAACATACGGTCACGCCACAGCGTATGCGGAGCCTGACCCCGGTATTCCGCTGACAAGGAAAGCATAAGGAAAGAATCTCACGATACGATCACGCGCCTGTTTCTATTCCAGCCGCACCGTTGATCGCAATATTTCCCGCCGGCAATCGGTCCCATCTGTTAACCGGCATCTGCGGGAGTCTGGATGTGGATAGGAAATCGGTCCTCGTCGTCGAGGACGAGCGTGATATTGCACAGCTGCTCAAACTGCATCTGTCTGAATTCTGCGACGAGGTGATGATCACCAGCAATGGTTGTGACGGCCTTGATGCCGCGCAAAAGCGCTCTTGGGGTCTTATCATTCTCGACCTCGGCCTGCCCGGCCTGGATGGCCTTGAGATCTGTCGAAGAATTCGCGAGAACATGCACTACACACCGGTGCTGATGCTGACCGCAAAGACGTCGGAGACAGACCGTGTTTTGGGCCTGGATACTGGCGCCGACGACTATGTGACCAAACCCTTCTGTCTGCAGGAACTGGTCGCCCGCGTCCGCGCGATATTCCGTCGCTGCGCCGCCCTGCAGGAGCATCCCGAAGAGGACGCGTTGCCGGTCATCCAACGGGGTGGCCTGACCATCGACTTCGCGAAGCGGCAGATAGACCTCGAGGGACGTCTGGTCGAGCTGACCGCCAGGGAATTCGATCTGCTCGCGCATTTTGCACAGCATCCTGGACGCGTCTATACACGGGCCCAGCTGCTCGACCAGGTCTGGGGCTACGGCCACCAGGGTTACGAACATACCGTCAACTCGCATATCAACCGACTGCGCTCGAAGATAGAGCACGACCCGTCCAAACCGCGCTATATCGTGACGGTCTGGGGTGTCGGCTATCGCTTCGGGGAAGGCACACCCAGCATTGGCCCCCGCCATGTTCAACACGCTCTACATTAAACTGTCGGCCGCGCTGGTTCTGCTGTTTCTGCTGATCGGTGTGGCCCTGGTCGTACTCACCCGTCATTCGCATGACATGTACTACCAGGAGGTCACACAGAGGCTCAACTCACCGGTCGCCATGTATGTCGCCGGCGAGGCGCCCTTGATCGAGAACGGCAAGGTCAATGCGGGTGCCCTGCAGGCATTGGCCCATCAGGCCATGATCATCAACCCGTCGGTCGAGGTCTATCTGCTGGACGACAAGGGGCACGTCCTTACCCACGATCTTGGGGATGATGCGCTGCGCCGCAACCGCGTCGGCCTGCAGCCGATACGGCGCTTTCTTTCCGATACCACGCATCTGCCGCTACTGGGTGATGACCCCAGGTCGACGGGCAGCAAAAAGATCTTTACCGCCGCCGAGGTAAAGACGGGTGACCGCCTGGAGGGTTATGTCTATGTCGTCCTGGGTGGTCAGAAGTACGAGCAGTTCGCGACGTCTGCAGAAGTCAGCGAGGTCATGCGCCTGACCACGCTGGCGGTGATCGGCTGCCTGATCTTCGGACTGGGCAGCGCACTGATGATCTTCGGACGCCTGAGTCGCCGACTAAGAACGCTGACCGCAACGGTCAATGCCTTCCATCACCGATCGATGGGTGGCCACCCGCCCCATGCGCACACCAACCAGGACGAAATTTCACAGCTCGCTCAGGCGTTCGATGCCATGCAGACGCGCATCGAGGATCAGGTCGACCGGATCAAACAGACCGATCAGACGCGACGCGAGCTGGTCAGCCATATCTCGCATGATCTGCGCACACCCCTGACCGCCATGCAGGGCTACATCGAAACCCTGTTGTTGAAAGACACACAGATCACACCGGAGCAACGCCAAGAGTATCTGCAGATCGCGCGCAGTCACGGCGTTCGATTGAGCCGATTGATTGCGGATCTGTTCGAACTGGCCAAGCTGGACTCAGACGCGGTCAAGCCGCAGTTGGAGGAAATTTCCCTGGCAGAGCTGGTGGCCGATATTGTCCAGGAATTCCGACTGACCGCCGAGCAAAAATCGGTGGCGCTGGATATCGAGATGCACGGGCAGATCCGTGCTGTGCATGCGGATATCCGATTGATGGAACGGGTATTCGAAAACCTGATCGAGAACAGTCTGCGCCATACGCCGGAGCATGGCCGCATTACGATATCTCTCGATGGCCATGACGAGGGAGTAAGGGTGACCGTGGCCGATACCGGCGCCGGCATCACCGAAGAGGCGCTGCCATTCATCTTCGACCGTTACTTCCACGCGTCGCCGAAAACAACTGCATCACCCGAGTCAACGGGCCTGGGTCTTGCCATCGTCAAGCGCATCCTCGACCTGCATCGCACGGCCATCGTGGTGAGCAGTCGCCTGGCCCGAGGTACCTCATTCAGTTTCGAACTGACACGGAACGCATCCCCCGAAGGTGGTGGGTACTGATACCGTGAGACCTGTCAGCCGTTTACCGGCCGATTGCTGTCGCTACACCACATGAAAATCATCGTTCGGTTCCAGCGGCTTCCAGTTCCTGATGTATTCCTGACCTCATCGGTCACATACTCACTGCCCTCTAACGAATATCCCCGCGCCCACCGATGCCGGCCCCAGTCGTAGGTCAGGCTGCGCCTGACGGATGATCGGCCGGCACAGCCGGCCCTACGACACCTGCAGTCCCAGACCGCATGACTTCCCCGCTTGTACGATTCCATTCACCGAGCTTATCTCACCGGAACTATCCGCCGCCTAAAGGCGAGCGGTTTGCGGACCCCCTATCTGGGACTATAAATAGTTTTCTAAACAATAGCTTGAAAGATTTTTCTAGTGCTTTTTATAGGCATTTTAGCGCGCGCCGCGCTTGACCTGCTGGCCCGCAGGAATAATCTCACCGCACTGAGAGCAGGATAATATCGATTGAAAAAACCACGGCGCGCGGCAAGTGATCAAAGCACGATCTGCGATGACGACTAGTCGCGGGAATCAGAGTTGGGTCGGGCATGCTGATCTGGATGCATTCTATGCCAGCGTCGAGCAGCGCGACTGCCCCGAGTACCGCGACCGCCCCGTGGTGGTCGGCGCCCTCCCCGGCCACCGCGGCGTGGTGGCAGCAGCCAACTACCGGGCCCGGACATTCGGCATCCATTCAGCCATGCCCATTGCCGAGGCCTACCGCCGATGCCCGGATGCCGTCTACCTGCGCCCCGACATGGCCAAGTACGCCCGGGTCTCGCGGGAGATATTCGAGATCCTGGGGACACTCACGCCGGTCGTCGAACCGGTCTCGATCGACGAGGCCTATCTGGATCTGACGGGTCTGGAGAAGCTCCTCGGGCCACCGGAAGACATCGGACGCGAGATCAAGCGCCGTATCCTGGAGGGCACGGGGCTGCGCGCTTCGGTGGGTATCGGTCCAAACCGCCTCATCGCAAAGCTTGCATCCGAACACCGAAAACCCGATGGCTTGATGGTGGTCTACCCGGACAAGGTTCTGGACTTCCTGGCGCCCATGCCCGTGGCCAGTCTGCGCGGCCTTGGTGGTCAGACCCAGAAGATCTTCTCGCGTCTGGGTATCGAGACCGTGTCACAGCTGCGCGCTATCCCGCTTCGATACCTGGAGGAGCCGCTGGGGAAAAAAGCGGCGGCAAGCTTCCACGATCAAGCCCGCGGGATCGCCTCCGCTGAAGTGGTGCCCGGACGGAATCGAAAAAGCATTTCCAAGGAGACCACCTTCGAGGAGGACATCCTTGAACCGGGCATCCTGCATGATGTATTGCACAGGCTGGCCGCCGAGGTCGCCGCAACCGCACGCAGGGAAAGCCTGTCCGGTTCAGTGGTAACACTGAAGATCCGTTTCGTGGGCTTCGAGACCCACACGCGCCAGCACAAGCTTTCAGCCCCGACCCACGATCAACGGGTGATCCTGCGGGAGGCCTGGGCGCTGTTTCTTCACGGCAGGCTGCCGCGCAAGCCGGTGCGGCTCATCGGCGTGGGCATCAGCGGCTGGCAACAGGACGACTCGATGCAGGTCGACCTCTTCGAGCAACCCGAGTTGCGCGAACGGGACGAGCGACTGCTGGCGACCCTCGACCGTGCCGCAGACCGCTTCGGCAAGGGAATATTGCAGCTGGGATGCACGACCAGGATCAACAAACGCAAGCGCCGGTGAGAGACGCGAAACGTATCCGTATGACCCCCGGCGATCCATAGGAGCAAAATTGGGGCTCGCACATGGATATCCAAAGTTGGAAAATTGAGAACCCGCTCCAGGAGGCACACAAGATGCGACAAGACACACTGAAAACTTTACCTCGGCTTTTCGGTGGCATCGTCGTCATTCTCTTTTGTGCTGCATGCATAACGGAGACCCAGGCAGCTGACTATAGGTTCGGTTATCCAAACAGGCACTACTATCCGAACGATACCGATGGTTTGCATGGTAATTTCGGACTCCGGCAGGACATGAATCGCCTCGGTGATCAGATGCAACGCCAGCAAAGACAACTCCAGGAGCAGGTTCGCCAACAGCAGGAACAGACTCGACTCCTGAGACAACAGCAATCGGCACAGCAGCAGCTTACTGCGATGCAGGCATGCTATTACCGTTTCAACGGCGGCTTGGATCTTTGTGACCGTCTTTTCGATGCGGCATCAAAAAAACACGCTGCGTGCGTTGAAACGGCGGTGGAAATGAACCCTGGCTGCGCTGGTGATATTGCAGGGCCGGTGCGAAAATCCGGCGACTGAGCGCAGATCGCCGCCGGACCAAAGCGGCTAAATTCCTCGAAATGCAGCCCGAATCAGGCTCACGCACTCGCCCGTGCTTTTAAGCCAACCCCATGATCGCTTGCAGTTCGGCCCTGCTGAGCACATGGCAATAAATCATGTTGATGATCTCGAGTTCCTTGTAATGAAGGTCGTCGGTACCGGCCGCACAGCAGTCTTCGACAACGACGACATTGAAGCTCTCATCAGCCAGGCTGCGCACGGTCGATGACACGCATTGGTCGGTGTAGATTCCGGTCACGATGACATTGCGGATTCCCATATTGCCGAGCACCAGGCGCAGGTTTGTGCCGGTCAGCGCGCTGTCGGTCGTCTTGGTGACGACAATCTCGCCGGGGCGCGGGGCAAGTTGCGGGATTATTTGCGACTCCCCGGCGTTTTTTGGCATCAGCAGGTTATTCCACCCCGGCATCTTCTGACTGAGCGAACGGTCGCGTCCGTCCTCGAGTAAGCAGGCGATACGGGCGTGAATGACGTCAATACCGCTGTTTCGAAAGGTCTCTTGAAGAACGCGCATGTTTGGGATCACGACCTCACCCATACGCTTGTAGAACGGAGCCCAACGGGCGCGGTCGGCGTCCGTCAGTTTGGGAGCCAAGCCGTAGTTCTGCACGTCGATGCACAACAAAGCGGTTTCGGCGGGCAGTAACACAAGATCCTCAGGCTGTGGGGCATCCTGGTAGTAGAACGAACGGTGCGCGGTTTTCCAGTTCATGGCTGTACTCTCTGTAATGGGCCGTTTTCCCCGCACCACCGGGCGGGAAAATTTTGGGCTGCAAAGATCCTGCGGGCCGATGCAGGCTGTCAACTGTCAGGCCACAGTTTTCCCGAGCCCGCAATCGGCTCGGGACTCGAAAAAGGATTGTCGGGAATTGCAATTAAATCATTTTTAACAATAGTTTAAAATTTACTCTTCAAGTCAATTGCTAGTGTTGGAGCAGCGGTGGGCAGCCGGACGACGTAGAGCAGATGATAGAATTCCACCGTTATTCCGACTTGCTGTATCTACCATGGCCTTGGCCCATAGCAAAGCAGACATCCGCGGCGCCTGCGGCGACCGCGCCTTCGCCCGAGGCCTCGACTATGCACGCAACCACCGTGTGCTGGATATCGACCTCAAGGAAACGGATACCGATTTGCAGGTCAACAGCCGCGTGCGCGGCAACGCGATCTACAGCCAGGAGATCCATGTCAGTAAATTCATGGACGTCATCGAAATCGAGGGCGAGTGCACCTGCCCGGTTGGCTACAACTGCAAGCACGTTGCCGCGGTCCTGATCGCCCTGCAGGATGATGCGCAGGCACAGCCGCTCGCGCGCCAGCACCAACAGATCGATCACTGGATGAACCGTCTGGCCGCTGCCCGCAAACCCGAACAATGGCGTCCCGGGCTTGGGGAACAGGCGCTGCTCTATATGCTGGCGCCGGCGACACGCAGACCGCAGCAGGTCGAGGTCCATCTACTCATCACCCGGGTGTTGAAGAGCGGCAAGGGCTATGGCAAGCCTCACATTTTGCCATTCTACGAGACACGTGGGGCGCGCCTGCGAAACGCCGCACAGCCGGTCGACCACACAATTGTCCGCCTGCTCGCCAGCATGCAAGGCTATTCCGCGCTGGAGCTACGTGGTGATCTAGGTGCCATGGCCCTGGTGCGCATGCTCGCGACTGGCCGTACCTATTGGCAAAGCATCAAAGGTCCACCACTGCAGCCCGGTGAACCGCGCAGATTGCACGCCGCCTGGCACACAGAGGGCGACCGTCTTCAGCTGCGCCTGGAAACCGAGCCGGCTGGCGCGATCCCACTGATCATCGATCCGCCCGCCTATATCGACCCACGCAGCGCGACGGTCGGACCGTTGCAGCTGGATGCCGGTCTGGATCACCGCACCTTGGATGCACTGCTCGAGGCCCCGCCGCTATCCCCGACGCTCGCCGATGAGGTCAGTGACAAGTTGCTGCAGGCTTTTCCGGAGATGGGGCTGCCATTACCTGCCGCACGCACGGTGCAGGAACTGGATGATCTGCGCCCTACACCGGTGCTGCGCCTGACTGCCCAGCGCAGCGAGGATGAGCAAAACGGGCGACGGACGCATCTCCTGATGATTCAATTCGACTACGCGGGTCGGCGCGTCGGGCTTCCGTTCGACCCGGTCAGTCAACTGATCGATGCCGACGGGGTGACTCGCATCGTGCGCGATACCGACAGCGAGGTCGCAGCCCTGCATCGCTTACTCGCGTTCGGATTCGAAGCCTGGCACCAATCCGATCGGATGGATCCCATGTTTTTCCTGCCAGCCGAACAGGCCGGCGATTCGGCGCGGCTCTGGCAGCAGTTCCTCGACCAGGAGCTGACAAAGCTGCGCGCGGATGGCTGGCTGATCGAGCAGGATGATGCATTCGCGCTGCGCTTTGTGCGCGCCGATGATCTCGCCGTCGACATCGAAGAACGCGGCAACTGGTTCGACCTCGGCATAAGTGTCGAGATCGAAGGCCGGCACATCGACCTGGTGCCGCTGCTCGCCCGACTGGCCGAGCAGATAGACCGGCCCGAAGAGTTGCCCGACGAGCAGATGTTGATGCTGGAGGTCGCAGAGGCGCAGTGGCTGGAGCTGCCGGCCGCACGCATCAAGCCGTTTCTGGAGACCCTTTTCGATCTGTTCGACCGTGCATCCCCTGATGCCGAGACCCTACAGCTCAGCCGCATCGATGCAGTGCGCCTGCAGAGACTGGATGAGGGCATCGTGTGGCGCGGCGGCGAGGCTCTGCGTGAACTCGGGCGGCGCCTCGGGGAACTGCAGGGGATTCCGCCGATTTCCGCGCCTGCGGGACTGCAGGCCGAACTGCGCCCCTACCAACTGCAGGGACTGGCCTGGCTGCAGTTCCTGCGCGAGACCGGTTTCGGCGGGATACTCGCCGATGATATGGGCCTGGGCAAGACGGTACAGACCCTGGCCCATCTGCTGGTCGAGAAGCTCGCTGGCCGCCTCGACCGTCCGGCCTTGATCATAGCTCCGACCAGCCTGATGGCGAACTGGCGCCACGAGGCAGAGCGCTTCGTACCATCATTGCGCGTACTCACCCTGCATGGACCACAACGCAGGGCGTACTTCGACGCTATCGGCAAATTCGACCTCATTCTGACCACCTACCCCCTGGTGACGCGCGATCAAGATGTGTTGCGTTCGCAGGAGTTCCACTGCCTGATCCTCGACGAGGCACAGACGATCAAGAATCCGCGCGCCAAAGCTGCCCAGCTTGTGGGTGAACTGGACGCGCGCCAACGCGTATGCCTGACCGGCACGCCCATGGAAAATCACCTTGGCGAGCTATGGTCCCTGTTTCATTTCCTCGCCCCCGGCTACCTTGGGGACATGCAGAGCTTCCGTAGACTGTTCCGCGTGCCGATCGAGGAGCGTGGCGACCAGGAACGGCGCCTGGCACTGCAACGACGTATCGCCCCCTTCCTGCTAAGACGCACCAAGCAGACAGTCGCCAGCGAACTGCCGGACAAGATCGAGATCGTGCGCACCGTTGCACTCGATGGCGCCCAGGCCGGTCTTTACGAAAGCGTGCGTGCGGCCATGGATCAGAAGGTACGCACGGCACTCACCCGAAAGGGGCTGGCGCGCAGCCACATCACTATCCTCGATGCACTGCTCAAGTTGCGCCAGATCTGTTGCGACCCACGGCTGCTAAAACTCGAACGCCCGCACAAGGTGCGGCAGTCGGCCAAGCTTGAACTGTTGCTGGAGATGCTGCCGGAACTTCTAGCCGAGGGACGGCGTATCCTGCTGTTTTCGCAATTCACATCGATGCTATCCCTGATCGAAGCCGAATTGAAACGCCTTGATATCGCCTATATCAAGCTGACCGGACAGACCCGCAAACGTGAACAGGTGATCGGAAAGTTCCGCGGCGGTGAAGCGCCGTTGTTCCTGATCAGCCTGAAGGCCGGTGGCGTCGGCCTCAATCTGACTGAGGCCGATACCGTGATCCACTACGACCCCTGGTGGAATCCAGCGGTAGAGAACCAGGCCACCGACCGCGCCCACCGCATCGGCCAAACGAACACCGTGTTCGTCTACAAACTGGTCACCGAACAAACGGTCGAGGAAAAGATCCTCGCTCTGCAGGCACGCAAGGCGGCACTCGCCAACGACCTGTACCGCGACGGTCGTGACGATCAGGAGTTCGGCTTCACCCAAGCCGACCTGCAGGAACTGCTGCAGCCGTTGGACTGAGCGGCCCTGTCTTGGGATCCTCGGAATAAACCTCTACACTTGCGGTATGTCGACCCTGGGCCGTATGCGCGCTGCTCCAACGTCCGCCGGCGCACTCGCTGCACCGGGCAGGAAGGGCGATATTTCCGATGTTCGCAGTGATAGCCGCCCGGCCGGCACTTGCATGATACAGAACGCCCTGGCAGGTATCGAAATCAATCATTCAGGTTCGCCGAATTTCAGCCCGACCATGTTGCCTGAAAGGCTACTATGGTTGCCCATCAAACAGTTTTTGTGCCGCACTTTTCTACGAATCAAGTACTCACCAGCAACATGACTCAACTCTCCACGACCGAACGTTTTCTGCGTCTGTTCACCGAGGTGAAACCGGGTGAAGGCAGCACGGCATTGATGATGTTCGCGAATGTCTTCCTGATCCTGCTGGCCTACTATTTCATCAAGCCATTGCGCGAGGGTTGGATCGCGATATCGGATATCGAGGGGCTGTCGAAGATGGAGGTCAAGGCCTATTCCAGCTTCGCGCAGAGCATCATCCTGCTCTTCGTCGTCGGCTGGTATGCGCGACTCTCCGAGCGTTGGGACAGGGTCACACTGTTTACCCGCGCAACGCTGTTCTGCATATCCAACATGGTGATCTTCTGGTTCCTGCAACCCAATTTCTTTTTCGAACAGCTGCCGCTGTCAGGCATCATTTACTACCTGTGGGTCGGGATGTTCGGTGTGTTCGTGGTTGCCCAGTTCTGGACATTCTGCGCCGACGTCTACACCGACGAATGCGGCAAGCGCATGCTGCCATTTATCGCGGTAGGTGCGACCGCCGGCGCCGCCGCGGGTTCCTGGATGGTGGACAAGTTGGTCGATTCAGGGCTTGTGCCGACCGAGGCACTGCTGTTGGCGGCTACCGCACCGCTTGTTGCCTCCATACTGCTGGTGCGCCAGGTTGACAGGCAGCAGCGGCAGCGGAGCGAAACCGCCGAGACGACTGCGCCCGGAGAGGCTTCGTCTGATAAACAGGAACTGCAGGAGGCGAGCATCTGGAGCGGTGCAAAACTCGTGCTGGTCAGCAGGTTTCTGCTACTTGCGGCCCTGGTGACCCTGTTCACCAACTGGGTCAACACCAATGGTGAAAACCTGTTGTTCCGAGTCGTCCAGGAGACCCTGGCAGAGCAGGCGCAGGGTCAAGGCCTCACAGATGGCCGTGAGCTGCTGGCGTTCGTGCGCGACGGCACCACGGCCTTCTACGGCAATTTCTACTTCTGGGTGAACAGTCTGGCCCTTTTGCTGCAGGCCTTCGTCGCCTCGCGCCTGCTGAAGTACGGCGGATTTGCTGCGATCCTTCTGATCCTGCCGGTCATTGCTCTCACGTCTTACACGGTCATGGCGCTGCTGCCGATACTGGCGATCGTCAAAATGATGAAGGTCGCAGAGAATGCAACCGACTATTCGCTGAACAACACATCCCGCCACGTATTGTGGCTGCCTGTCAGCTCCGCCATGAAGTTTCACGGCAAGCCCGCCATCGATACCCTGTACGTGCGCCTCGGCGATGGTCTGGCAGCGATCACCGTATTGGTCGGTGTACACATGCTGGCCCTGGCCACCGCGCAATTCTTCGCATTCAACGTATTCCTGGTGCTTTGCTGGCTGGTGGCAGGAGTATTGCTTGTCAGGGAACATCGTCGCGCGTCGGATGCCGCCTCCCGACCGACGACGGCCTGACAGCGGGATCAGCGCTGCAGCTGTGGCAACACGCGATGCAGGCGTTCGTCACGCAGCAGGCTGTGATCGAACCCGTACAGTGACGCCTCCCAACTGCCAAACATGGGATTCGGCAGTACGATCCACTCCCTGCCCCACCGACCCGCGTGCGCATTGAGCAGTTCGCGCCGCGTGTCGGTATCAGATTTCGCGCCAGTCACGAAGTCATTCAGATCATCCCCCACCAGCAGCAGCACGCGGTACTGCGCCGCAACCCTGGCGCGCTGCAAGGTCTTGCGTGTTGAGGGAGTGCCGTCGTTCAACAACAGATGCTGCTGCCTCTGCAAGCGGCAGGCCGAGAGCCTGCAGGTTCTTCGTGGTGCAGTCGCGTGACGCCTCCGCTCGTGCGCTGATATAGACCACCGCGACACCCTGCTCGACCGCGTGATCAAGGAAGCCCTTCGCACCAGGGATGGCCGGCGCCGTCGAGTCCCGGCACCATTCGGCGAAACGCCGGTTCGAATGACCCCCGGACTCCAGGATGATACGTGCGTTGTAGCGGCTGGTATCGAGCACGGTCTGGTCCAGGTCGATTACGACGGCGGGCGGCAAACCAGCATAGGCATCACGCTGCTCAAGGGCCGCTGTCCAGTACGGGTCTGTAAGCGCCAGATCCAGATTCACGGCTGCGAGACGGTACGCTTGCAAGGTACTGGCTGCATATTCCGCCGACGTCTGCGCCCACAAGACGGCACTCAGGGCCTCGTGACTACCGTGCCTTGCCTCCCGGGTCTGACAGCCAGACAGCCAGAGCGTCAGCGCAAGCATGAGCAGGCACGAGATTGCACGGGCGGCCCCCGAAGGCCCCGGGGAAACGACTGTGAAATGGCGACAGTTCCGCATCAGCATGATTGGCCTGCGCACCCACGCTGCCCGGCAAGCATCAACTCATGCATCGGCGATATCGACTCAATCCACCAGCGCCGAAAATGATGCAGATGAAACAGACCGCGTAACATGCAATATCGCCGTGCCGTCAGGATGCCGGCTTGGCCTCCCCGGCCCCTCCTGACGGCTGAGTCTCCGGGTTGGCTTTCTGGATGAGTCGGTGGATTCGCGTCCCCATGGTCTGGTGCTCGACTGCCGCGTTCTTGCGCAACACGTTCGAGATCAGCGTCGACATATAGAACAGCCGGTTTTGGCCCGGGGGATATTCGACGATCGCAACCGAGTTCATATAGTTTTTGACATTGCCTTTGTACTTGCCGCACTTGAAGTCTGCCTCCTCCTTGCAACTGTAGAGGGAACCGGACTTGAAGTAGACCGCGGAATCAGTGAGTGCTGGAGAAGACGCGTAACGGATACGCCGCTCGGTCATGTACATCAGGCGCTTGATCTGCCGGCTTGAGAACTCGTCGACCAGGCGTCCCTGTTCCATGCGCAGAAGGAGTTTCATCAGCTCCCGTGCGGTACCGTAGCTGTTGCCTCCCCCGTTGACCTTTTTCTTTCCCCCACGGGTAAAAAAGCTGCCCTGGCGCAGCCGCTCAAGATCCAGGCCGTTGCGTGTAACGGCCTCGAAAAAGGTCTGCTGAAACAGTTCGGTCAGTTCCTTGCCTGACGTCTCCCTGAAGAAACGCTCGATCTCGGCTTCCGGTACCGGGTAGTCCTTGCCAAAGTGGCGCAGCAGCATCGCCTCGCGCATGGTCATGGCGGCGGCCGCATTGGAGCTGACTGACAGGGTCCAGTCCAGATACTCCCACAGGGAACCCTGGTCACCGATCTGCATGGTCCGCCGGATCAGCTTTCTGGAGTCGACGTCGAAGATGCGTATCTTGTGGTGGTCGGTCTGACTGAACGCATCCGCGGTTACGACGGTGTTTTTCAGTATCTGCCGGCGCTTCTCGATGTCATCCGGCCAGGCATCGGCCAGCGCCTGGAACAGGCCCAGCGCGGCCACCAGCTTGCCGACGCTGCCGACGTTCTGGCGGTAATCACCGCGGTGTTCGGCATAACGCGGTTTTTCCCGGCTGGACAGATCCAGAACCGCAATACCGTACTTGTCGGCCTGACCGCCGAGCAGTCCCAGGATTTCCTTTGTGAAGGCCGGGTCGGGTGCCGGCAACTCCAGATCAGGATAATCGAGCAAGCGCAGGTCGACTGCTGCCGTATGCAACAGCGCACCCGGTGGCTGTTTCCTGCCGGGTATCGTTCCTTCCTCGACCAGGCGTGCACCCTCCACCCGACGTATGCCGGTATCCGCATAGCCATCTATCGGATAGGCCTGCACCACGGCAGGTACGATGAGTGCAGCCAGGGCCAGGGACGCACCTAAACGGGTGAACTTATTCATTTGGCACCTCGAGCATATTGACCGTCTTGTCCATCGTCCCCTGCAGCGACTTGTCCATATCACTCAGATAGCCACTGCCGCGGGCCTTGCGGCTTTCCAGGAAGGGCCGCAGCTGGAACAGCTGCAACTTTCCGTCGAGAAAACCGAATTCGATGTCGGCCGGCGCGGGATTGCCCTGATCGTCCGTGATCGGCGGGAAACGATCCGGCAGCTCTTTGGCGAACCGGATCAGCTGTTTGATTTCGTCTGCCTTCAATACCGCTTCGTCGCCACTCACCGGCAGCTTGTCCACCCCACCGCCCGGGGCAGGATTGCGCCGCCAGGGGGCCGTAGCCATTGCCAGCACCTTCACAGAACCGTCGCGGGTATCAATCCGCAGAGACTCGCTCGACTGTCCATCGACTGCGCCACCGACACCTTCATTGACCGCGACCGATATCACGTTTCGATCGCCGGTATCGATATCCTGGGTGACCATCACCCCGGACTTGTCGTTTGGCACCGACTTGAGCAGCAAGATCGCGGGATAGACGTTTTCCGGCGATTCCATATGCGACTGACGCCAGGCAAATGCGCGCGCCGTGAAGGGCGAGGCCCAGACCTTGGCGATCCCGTCGACGACGTTGTCAAATCCGACCACGTTGGGCAGTGTCAGGTTCAGACCCGCCCCGGTAAAACCGGCCAGATCCTCGACGTTGGTGTCGGAACGGATGAATACGCCCAGCCCATCCAGGGAACCGAAGGCCTGCTGCATGGCCACTCGCAGCCGTTCCTGATAACCCGCACCGAGGCGTGCCTGCAGGATCAGCTCATACAGCTCGGCACGGAAGCGTTCTGCGGTCTGCTTGCGTTCCGCCGAACCGGCCGGCAGCTTTTCCATGTTGCGGTAGTTTTCCACCATCCACTCGAACACCGTCTGCTTTGTCTGCCGGTAAGGCTGGTCCAGGACAACCTCGCGGAACACACCAAAGGGGATCGCCACACCCGGTGACACGGCCTCGGGGAAGTGCTTGCGCAGTTCTCCCAGCTTGGCAGCCTTCGGCCCGACCGTGCGTCCCGAATCCGATGCGCTGAGCTTGTTGAGGTTGATGAATTCCCTGACGCCGAGATCGAGTTTTTCCAGGTCGGGGCGAATGACGACATCCTGGCCGGCCTCCGTTTCCCCAAAGACTCCGTTCCAGTTGGCCCCGTCCCCGGACAGCTCGACCAGTCCGGCGGGACTGACAGCCATAACCACAGACTCACCATCGTGCCCCTGGATGACGGACAGCAGGCTTTCGTCCACACCGACGTTTGGAATACCAAGGTTACGGGCCAGCAGCTGCACATGCGACAGGGGGTTGCCCTCACCGGCGGTCATGATGCCCGCAACCGGCGGCAGGTCCGAGACAGTCTCTGGCAAGAGGTAGATGCCGTCGTCCGCGAATGCGCCAAGTTGCTGCAGGTCCGGGCGGGCATGCAGAGTACCGCGGGCCAGCCCCGGGTTGAGGGCACGGAAGCCCACCCCGATCTCCTTGCCAAACAATTTGTGACGCACCCCGGCCAGCTTGTTCGCGTCACGCTGCAGGCTGTCGAGCAGTTGCGAAAAAAACAGCAGCGGCGAGCCACGCAACTGGTCCTGGATGAAATGCAGCGCCAGGGGCTCGATCCCGGACATTTTCTGCATCGACTCGTAGAACTGGAAGCGCAGGCCCTGGGTGCCCCAGCCCGGCACCCGCCCGAGGTAAGCAAGCGCCTTCAGGTAGACGCCGAGGCTGAGATTGTCGGAGCTCAGGCTGGCCAGCGACTGCCGCAGTTCCTGGCGTCCGCGCTGGTTGATGGCCCCAGTGCCGTAGGCGGCATCGATTGCGGCATGCAGCCATTCGACGCGCTGATGACGGCTCGCCTGGGAGAGCTGCTCGCGCAGCTCGGCGCTGGCGCGGAAGTTATCCGCCTCGACCACCAGACTCAGATCCATCACACTGAGTCGGGCCGAGGCATTCCTGATCCTGGACATATTGTCACGCAGTTCGGCCAGCAGTGAAGCCGTCACCTTATAGTGGTTGCCGGCGGTCGCTTCTTGCTTATACGCACTGGCTGCATCCCGTAGCAGCTTCTGTAACCAGGGGCCGCCTGAATAGCGTTTGGCACTGGACTCGAGCAATTCGGGCAGGGACCCGGACTGGTAGACGTCATCGATCTCTCGAGCCAGTTCCAGATACTTCGCCTTCATATCCGGGTCGGTCACCTTGGCCGCGTAGTCACGCACCCGCTGGGCATCATCGGCATCCGGGGTGCCGTGAATCTTGCCACGCAGGGTCTTAAATCCTTCGTCCTGATCAGACAGAGAGGCCGATAGCTGGCGGACCTTCTGCACCGAGGCGGTGTCCCTGCCATGCGGCAACAGGCGGACACCGATACGCATCGCAGGGAAGCGCGTTCCGATCCAATCGGGTTTGGCAATCATGGCCTCTAGCAAATTTCGCCCACCGGCGGCCTCGTCCTCTTGCTGCATGGCACCGCGATAGAACAAGGCCCGGCGCAGTATCCAGCCGTCATCGGTGGCAACCAGATACTTTTCGATCAGCATCTGGTTATAACTGTCGACAAAATCGGGCTGCGCGATCAGCGCCTCCCCATCGGCACCCGCCAGCAGGTTGGCGATCCTGTAGCCCTTGTCGCGCAATTCCTTGGTCTGCTCACTCCATTCACCATGTTGGTGACCGCCCTCGTCACCGCAGACGTAGGGTTTGGGTGGGGTAACCCGCCCGTCTGTGCAAAACCAGCGCAGCCTGGAAAACGGCCCGCGCTCCGCGGTTTTCATATCGACGATCCATTGCCGATATTCCTGGGAGGGCACAGCAGCTGGCGCTTCAGTCGATGCTCGCACTACGGAGGTTGAAAAGATTAGAGTCGCGACCAGCGGACCGGAAAAAAGGGCCGGCAAGAGCTGCTTCATCGAGCGTTCCTCAGGGATCCATGCGAGGGGCTAAGGTATAACAATTCACAACAGCCTTAAACCTAAAGCAAAGTCCGCAATCCGGAATCGACCGGCATCTTCGCCGATAGGCGGTGGATACCAGGGAAATTGTATAGTGGACTCTGTTGTGGCGGACTTGAATTTCCCGACAGGCGCAACACCAAAACCAAGAGATAATCCGCATTGACTCACTCAGATCGCCAACTTGCCGCACCGATCAAAAAAGGCCTGAGCCTGTCAACCATGATCTTCATGGGCCTCGGCCTGGGCGTGCTGGCCGGCCTTTTCTTCGGCGAGATGGTCGCCTTTCTCGATATCATCGGTGAAATCTGGATCAAACTGCTGCAGATGACCGTATTGCCCTACGTGATGCTGTCGCTGGTCACGGGCCTGGGGCGTCTCGATTATGCCGATGCGCTGCTGCTGGCGCGCAAGGCCGGCCTGATGCTTTTGCTGCTCTGGGGCGTCAGCCTGGCGATCGTGTTCGTATTCCCGTTCACTTTTCCAAGCTGGGAGAGCTCCTCGTTCTTCAGCAACGCCCTGGCCGACCCAAGGCCGCCGGTGGATTTTCTCGGACTCTACGTGCCCTCCAACCTGTTTCACGCACTGGCCAACAACCTGGTGCCGGCGGTGGTCGTCTTCAGTGTTGCGGTCGGGGTTGCCGTAATCGGTATCGACGAAAAGCAGACTCTGCTGAACGGGATGGAAATCTTGATGAAGGCGCTGATGCGGGTCGCCGACTTCATCGTGAAGCTGACTCCGGTCGGGGTTTTTGCGATCACTGCCGCGGCGGCCGGCACCATGCAGCTTGCCGAGATACAACGACTCGGGATCTTTATCTGGGCATACGTCGGCGTTTCGCTGTTGACCTCCCTGTGGATACTTCCGGGGCTGGTTACATGTCTGACGCCACTGAGCTATCGCCAGGTGGTGGGAGCCACCCGTGATGCACTGCTGACCGCCTTCGCGACCGGCAGTCTGTTCGTAGTACTGCCGATGCTGGTGGAGAAGAGCAAGGAGCTGATCGCTCAGTACGCGCAGGATAAAGAGCGTGCAGAGGCCGCGGTCGAGGTTATCGTGCCTGTGTCGTTCAACTTCCCTCATGCGGGCAAACTTTTCACCCTGACCTTCGTCCTGTTCGCCGGATGGTATTCGGGCTATCCGGTCGGGATCGAGGATTTTCCGGCGGTCGCCGCGGCCGGTCTCGCCAGCCTGTTTGCCAGCGCCTCCATCGCGGTGCCGTTCATCATGGAGACCGCCCGGGTACCGAGCGACCTGTTCGAACTGTTCCTGGCCACCGGCGTTATCAACAGCCGGTTCGCCACGCTGCTGGCGGCAATGTTCGTCCTGACCCTGACTCTCCTTGGCGCGTTCTCCATGAACGGCCTGATGCGCGTGAATCCGCGACGTATATTCCGCTATATCCTGATCAGCGTGGTCGCCCTGGGCTTGACGATCACGGCGCTGCGAACCGTGTTCACCCTGACAATGGAAAACGCCTACGACAAGGATGGGATCATTGCCGGGATGTATCTGATGGACCGCTCGGTGCCTGACAAGGTCTACAGGATAATGCCGGTGGATATCCCACCGGCGCCTGAAGACATGGACCGCCTGCAACTCATCAAGTCACGGGGCTTACTGCGGGTCTGCTACGACGGCAAGCAAATGCCGTTTTCTTACTTCAACGGCGACAATGAACTGGTCGGCTTCGACATCGCCTTGATACACAAGCTCGCATCAAGCCTCGACGTCCAACTCGAGTTCGTGCCCGTAGACTATCGGCCAGCGGTGGCAGTGCACCTCAACCTGGGCGACTGCGACCTTGGGACAGGGATGCTGGCATTTCCCGATCTGGCTACCGAGCTGACCTTCTCCGAACCCTACCTGGACCTGGTGGCCGCCTTCCTGGTACCGGATCACCGGCGCAATCGCTTCTACGACCTGGATGCGGTAGCTAAAATGCACGGACTCTCAGTTGCGCTCAAGGAGTCAGAATATTTCCAGGTGCGCATAAGGGAAAAGCTACCTCTGGCCAAAATACGCTACGTCACATCAACCCTGCGCTTCATTAAGGATCAGGGCGAGACCTTCGATGTCATGGTGATGCCGGCACAGGAGGCCGCCGCCTGGAGCCTGCTGTATCCCGAGTATTCCGTGGTGGTGCCGGCGAACAGCAGCAAACTGCCATTGGCCCTTCCCGTGCCCTACAGAGAAGAGGCCTGGGCGGACTATCTCGGACTATGGATCGATCTGAACAAGAAAAACGGCACCATCGATACGCTTTACGACCGGTGGGTACTGGGCAAGCAGAAGACCGCCAGCGAACACCGCTGGTCGGTCATACGTGATGTCCTGCACTGGGTGGATTGAGCGCGGACGCCGTCGCGGTTCACCCGATCCTGGGGGCCACCTGCTTCCGTTCACTCATCGACCAACTCCAACCCTTCACGGGTGCACTGCAATGAAGCCAAAGATACCGCCGCCCGCAGTGCCTGCTCCATCGTCCGGCCACTGCTGCGCGCATGCACCATCGCCGCGTTGAATACGTCGCCGGCACCAAGTGTGTCAACCACCGAATCCAACGGCGGTGCCACCACGTGCAGTAGCCGGCTGTCCTGATCAATCGCCCAAGCACCCTGTGCGCCCCAAGCGCAGGTGGCAAGGACGCCCTGAGGCAGGCTGCGCAGTAATGCCGCTGCATCTGAAAAACCCTGCGCCTGTGCATAATCGCGTGAGAACAGCAACAGGTCGGCCTGTTCAAACAATTCCTCAATCCCCCTCCTCGGCTTCTCCACCTCAAGGGATACCGGCAGTCCGCACATGCCACGTGCACGCCATAACATCGGCACCAGCTGGTCGATCGCGCGCCCCTCAAAGTGCACCCAGTCAAAACTGCGCAGGTCCAGTTTTAGAAAATGCTCGGCTTGATATTCCGGAAGGTCGCGGAAGTGCACGATACTGCGAGAACCGCTTGCCTCGCTGAGCAAGATGTACGAGGTCGGCATCACCGCGTCCGGGAGGCGCACCGCCAGCGAAGTGTCCACGCCATAGCGGGCAAAATCACGCTCAACGATTTCTGCCGGTTGTGCCAGGTTTCCGACCCAGAAAGCGTGCGCACCCAACTGCGCCAGCACCGTTGCGGTATTTGCGGCGTTGCCGCCCATTCGCCGGGATTGCGCCAGCGCGCGCACCTCGCTGTCTTCGGCCGGATACTGTTCGACCCGGTTGATGATATCCAGCGTGGCGATTCCCACGCACAACACGCGTGCCATTCTTCCAGCTCGCTCATCTGCCCTACTTCGCCGCAGTATAGTGTGCCCTGCACGAAAGCAGGCTGCACCACTGGTTCCACAGTGCGGTGGCATCATTCGAGTACCGGAGCTGACAGCCTAAGGCCGTGAAAGCGTCTCGAGCGCAGCGACCGTCCCGGGTGCGCGGGCAAACCCCCACCCATGACAGACAACGGCGATTTTCCGGCGGTAATTCCCGTTTTTCTCCGTAGGCAATTCCGCTCTCGACAGCTATATTCTCTGCCAGCCGGTTTTCAGGATTTTCCTCACAGATTCAGGGAGATTTTCGATGATGTTCGAGAAGGTGCGTTTCACGCTGTTGGTCTTCACTCTCTCTTTTCTGGGTTCAGGCAATGTTGTCGCGGCCGCCACCCCGGGCGAGGTGGTAGGTGGCAAGATTTCGGAGCACCCAGGCTGGTTCAAGGAGAGCTTTCTGGATATTGCCGAGGACGTGGGTGAAGCGGCCGAGTCCGACAAGCACGTGATCCTGTTTATGCACCTCAACGGTTGCCCGTACTGCTTCAAGATGACCGAGGAGAACTTTAAACACGCCCCCTACACGGATTTCATCAAGGAGAACTTCGACGTCATCGCCATCAACATCAGGGGCGACCGCGAGGTGGCGCTGAACCAGGAGACCAGCCTCACCGAGAAGGAATTGGCGACCAGGCTGAAGGTGATGTACACCCCCACCGTCGTCTTCCTCAACCAGCAGAACAAGATGGTGGCCCGGGTCAACGGCTACCGCTCGGTGCCTGATTTCAAGCAGGTGCTGGACTATGTGCAGGAGAAGGCCTACCTGAAGACCTCTCTGTCAAAGTATGTGGATGCGAGGAAGAAGGCGGTCTACAGCTTTCGTGACCATCCCCAGCTGAAGGCGGTGAGCGACCTCCAGTCGGTGGCGGACAAGCCGCTCGCGGTGATCTTCGAGGACAAGGGCTGCCTGGACTGCGATGCACTGCACGACGGCCACCTGATGCGCCCCGAGGTCCGCGAGGTCCTGGAGAATTACACCTTTGTCCGCCTGGACGCCCTGTCGGAAGAGCCCATTGTGGACGTGGAGGGCAACCAGACCACGCCCAAGGCCTATGCCGAGAAACTGGGCCTGGTATACCGACCCGGCATCGTGCTGTTCGACCAGGGTAAAGAGGTGATGCGCATCAACAGCAAGCTATACACCTACCATTTCGAGGAGGTATTGCGCTACGTGGGCGAACGCCACTACGAGAAGTACCCTGAGAGCTTTTACGACTACCTGGATGTGCGCACGGCCGAGATCACCGCCAGCGGCCGAAACGTCGATCTCTCAAAGTGATTGCCGCGCGAGGCGGCGGGCCGTCGGCATGCCGGCGGATCCGGAGGGGCCGACAACGGCATCCAAGCGTCAGCGCACGATCCGGTACTTCACAATGCGGTCGTTGCCGGAATCGGAGAGCCACAGGATGTCGCCCGCACTGTCGACGCCTTCTGGCGTACGAAAAACACCCTCGCCCTTCCCCGGCCGCCCGGCACCGAGCGTCGCAAGCAATCTCCCGTTAGGATCGATGATCTTCACCTGATGGGAGTTCTTGTCGGCGGCAACCAGGATGCCGTCGGGCATCACATCCAGATAACGCACGCCGTCGAAATCAAAAGGCGGCCCGCTCAATTCGCTGATGACCTCCAGGGATTCGTTCAACAACAGAATCCTGTCGTTGCCGGCGTCGGCCAGCCAGATGCGCCCATCCGGTGCGACCTCCAGATCGTGTGGTGCCGACAGCCCTCTCAACTCATACGCAACTTCACCATCGCGGAAAGCCACCACATTGTTCGACCAGGCGCCAGCCACATAAATCATACCGTTCGGATGGACCAAGACACCTTCCGGTCCAGACAAGCGCTCGCTGAGCGACCCAACCAACTCGCCCTGTGTCCCCTGCATAGCGAATATCGCAGCCCGGCCATTGTGGGTATCCGCGACGTACATTTGCCCGCTTTCGTCGAAATCGACATCATGGGTGCCGCTCAGGACGTCAGCGCCGAAAGCGTCGACGAACTCCAGGCTGTCGGCATCGAGTGCCACGACGCGTCCGCTGCCAACATCCGAGACGAACAATACTTCACCGTCCCGCGAGAGTTTCACATCGTGAGGATTGGACAATGATGTATTGCTGCTGCCAAGGAACTCGAACCGCCAGTCGGCGAGTGATGTGCCGGCAGTCAACGGCATGACTAAACACAGACTTCCAAGCAGCAAGGCGCGCGCTCGGTCAATCATTTGAAACCTCCTCGCCGATACGTACAGATGGACAAATTTCCTGGTAGTGTAGGCGCTCGCGAATCGGCCGTCCTGGCCGCCCGGTCCTGCCTCTTTACCCAGATACCGGCCTGCACGGAAACATTACACGAACCGCTTGAAACCGTTTCCTACCCTGGATCGCCTCATCCATTGAGCTATTCTCACCTCGACAGGACGGACCAGCCCACCATTGCAAAAGCCAGCGAAGGACGACGAATATGAGCGACGATCAGCAGCACTGCACTATTCCGCAGGCTCCCGACTACAGCGCAGTCGAGCTGATTGATTTACTTCCGGAACCCTCTCCCGTCGATTATCACGAGGCAATAGGTGTCGCCAATGCTGAGGCACGTACGCACCTAAATGATCCAATGCTGTTGTCTTGGTACGACCGTGATCGCGATTTTGAGTCACCCCAGCACGCCAGCGAATGCCATGCCGCCAGCGCAGTGCCTGGCTACGTGGATTACGGCATTTACCATGGCGCAGTGCTGCGCATAGATATCGAGCAGGGGCGCTTCGTCTTCTTTTACCTGGATGCACAAACCGTCTGAGCCGGCTTCTGCCCCTTTCGCCCGATCTCGATGTGATAAGTGGTGCCATTTGCACCGATACGCTTTCGGATGGATGCCATTGGGTTTCGCGTGCGCCAAGGTTGTGCCAAACAGCCGATTAAGAGGAAACTCCAGGCATGAAAAAAGGCTTCTGAGAAATCTGACAATCTTTCTATAACAGTAACTTAAGCCACAAAGTTCAAGTAATAAATTTGGCGGGGGGTCTGTAAAAGCTTGCGTCAGTTTGAGCATGCTTGTGTGATGGGATGGTGATGGAGAGGCGGCATTCAAACCAGGCGCCGTTATGCTAGGGACTTGGTTTCATGATTGCTAATGTCGAAAGCAGTCATATCCGCTCCAGCGTCTTCTTGAACCGCCCTCCCCTGCAACTGCCAATCACGCCCCGGATTAGGCTCTCACCAGTTTCTGCGCCGTATGTTTGGCGACGATGTCTTGTGTGCTCATTGGCGTTTGGAGCTTCCATGGTAGCTGATGGCAGAGCGTGTGCTGCGCCCGCCACTGACATAGTATTTCGATTGACAGGGCATGCCCGGCATCGGCGGTTGCTTCAAGCAGCAGGCCTACCAGGGCTTCGGTCTGGGGGATGCCGAGTGCGTCTTTCAGGCCTTCGACAAACCCCGCCCTTTGCAGGCCGAGCTTGCGCACCACCGATGAGCGTACCGAGCCTGCATTGAGGGTTTCGCCCTCGATCTCGCTGGTACACAGGGCGGTTTGCACCGCTGTGTTGTAATCCAGACCCTGCGCTGTGGGGTACCGAGGTCTCGGTTTATCGAAGCAACGCGTAGCGTGTGCGCCCCGGTAGATATCGTGTGCCCCGATAACGTGTAAGATGCGGCATGAAATCCCCAAAACGAATCCAACCCCTGATCGACGAAGGCCAGGTGGATGAAGTCATCTGCCAGTTGATGAGCGGCAAAGAGGCCATGGTTTACATGGTGCGCTGTGGCGCCGAGATCCGCTGTGCCAAAGTCTACAAAGAAGCGAACCAACGCAGTTTCAAAAAAGCCGTGGAGTATCGGGAAGGCCGTAAAGGGCGCAATAGCCGCCGCACTCGCGCCATGGAGAAAGGCTCGAGGTTTGGTCGTGATCAGCTGGAAGCAGCCTGGCAGAATGCCGAAGTGGATGCGCTCTACCGACTGGCCAATGCCGGCGTACGCGTACCGCAGCCCTACGGATGCTTTGATGGTGTCTTGCTGATGGAATTGATCACCGATGAGGAAGGCAGCGTGGCGCCACGTCTGGGTGATGTCTCGATGACTGCCAAACGGGCGCTCGAGGACCATGCCGTCGTCATGAAATACGTGACCCGCATGCTCTGTGCGGGAGTGGTGCATGGAGACCTGTCAGAATTCAACGTGTTGGTGGATGAATTTGGCCCGGTGATCATCGATTTGCCGCAGGCGGTGGACGCAGCCGGCAATAACAACGCTCAGTCGATGCTGGAACGGGATGTAAACAACATAACTGCCTTTTATGGGCGGTTCGCACCGGAGTTGCTGGACAGCAAATACGCCAAGGAGATCTGGTCGCTCTACGAAGACGGCGAATTGCATCCGGAAGTCGAGCTAACGGGCCGCTTTGAGGAAAGCACGGAAGCCGTTGACGTGGATCCGGTGATGCAGGAAATCAAAGCGGCTTTCGACGAAGAGCAAGAGCGGCAGGAACGAATTCGTGAAGGGGCTGCAAAAAGCGCGTGAATTATTGTAAGTCGACCTCATTCGAGTACTTGGACAGGATCTCAGAAAGCTTGATGGACCTTGCCTGAGTGCAATCGACGTAAACCGACCGCTCCAGCTCACTCTCCGTCTTCCTTGCCCACTCTTTAGCTGTCTTGCGACTTCTGAAGGTCTTCGAGACGGTGGGGAGTCCCCTCCTCCTGATCTGTACTCTGAAGGTACCGGAAGGGGTCACCTGAATCGTTGCCATGTCTGTGCCTCTATTGTGCCGAGGTGAATCGGGAGGCAATCAACAGGGAAACCCAGGCAAAAAAAAGGGCTCCAGATCTCTCTAGAACCCTTTTCAGAACATTAACTTACAAAACAAAGTTAATGTAGGTAATTTGGTAGCCGGGGCAGGATTTGAACCTACGACCTTCGGGTTATGAGTTCAAAAATGCCGCTAAAACCAATTGTAAATCAACTACTTGCCCGGACGCCCGTTGTCACGCAAGCAGGATAAAGCACAAGAATGCATAACTGAGTCACGCAAAAGTCACGCAATCCATCCGCTGTGCCGCCGGCGGCGCAACGTGTTACGCCGAGGGCCGAGACCTATGGCTTCTGGCCACCCTTCAGCATAATCGCTTGCGTCGTTGAGGATGATCGTAGCAAAGGATCCAGCACCCAAGAATTGCAAACGCTTAGCAAAACTCCCTAGGCAAGAATTGGCATAATATGCCAATTTAGCTACGCTATGTTTACTTCAACCGACCAGGTACCTCGCCATGCCGACACGCAATGTGGTGCTCACCGACCAGCAAGCGGAATTGGTCGAAAAGCTCGTCCAATCCGGTCGTTACCAAAATGCAAGTGAGGTGCTCCGGGACGGCCTTCGTTTCCTGCAACGCCGCGAACGTGAGGAAACGGCCAAACTGGAAGCTCTCCGTGGCGCGCTCGATGAAGCAGAAGCTGCAGTCGCCACGGGAGATCTCTATGACTACACTCCCACTCTGTTCGACGATGTCGACAATGAAGAGGAAACAATCTCCACTCGAGATCCTCAAGTATGAGGCGGATTCGCGTCACCGGCCCAGCGAGACGCGACATCACCAAGATACTTCGACACAGTAGTGCAGAATTCGGCGACCAGGCGCGCGAGCGTTATCGGAGCCTTATCGACCAAGCACTGAAAGATCTCGGGGCCGACGTAAACCGAGTCGGCGTGCAATCCATCGACGACATCCGGAAGAGTTATTTTCTCTACCACTTGAAATGGAGCCGCAAAGCTCCAGTAGGTCCACCTGTGCACCAACCCCGACATCTGATCGCTTTTTATATCGACAACTCGGACGATATCATCGTGGCGCGGGTGTTCCATGAACGACAGATGCTGCCTCAACATCTTACGGAGCCGGGTGATCGCTAAATTGTCTATGCTCGGGAACAGTTGGATTCGTGCTGTAGGCGAGAACCGGCAGACGTTGAATACACGCTGCACCAGGGACAGCTCCTCCCTGACCGTCTTGGGACTCACCTGCCCTAGCCTTTTCTCTCGGTACTCCGCTAGTACGGCTGGAGTGATCTCGGTCAGTACCCTATCACCCAGTCGCTCACTCAGTCCCCGACAGCGACTCTGTTCCTGGGAGCACCCCTTCAGTTTGGTAACCAAAACCAATTATTTTTCAATAAGTTATCGGGGCGCCCGTTGTCTCACGCATGCATAACGAAGCTACACGAATCAGCACTGCAACCCGCAAAACTCACGCACGCTAGAAATCTCGTTGCCGCGGTCTTTATCACCTGCCAATCACCGCTTGAATGGGAATTCGCCATATACAGGTATATATGGGTAAATTTACAGGTATCGGCATTAATTCTTGCCTTTATGGATATTTATGGGTATCTATATGGGTATGAGCCTGAACACCGAAAACCTCAAGATTACCCCCGAGATCCTCACCCTCATTGCAGAGCTGGATGAGTTCAAAGGTGCTTGGCGGGCGCTCGGCACTCTGGCTCCTGAGCGTCTCTCCGCCTTGCGCCGGGTCGCGACCATCGAAAGCATTGGCTCTTCCACCCGGATTGAAGGCTCTGAGCTTACGGACGCTGAAGTTAGCCAATTGCTCTCCAACCTTGAGATCAAGAAGTTCGACAGCCGCGACAAGCAGGAAGTGGCTGGCTACGCCGAAGTGATGGAAACAGTGTTCGGAAATGCCGATGCCATCGGGCTTACTGAAAACCACATCAAGCAGCTGCATCGGGATTTGCTCACCTACAGCCAAAAGGATGAGCGCCATCGTGGCCAGTACAAGACCAATCTGAATAATGTCAGCGCGTTCGATGCGGATGGCAATGAGATTGGAGTCGTGTTTGAAACCGCTAGCCCCTTCGATACGCCTCGCCTAATGGGTGAGCTTGTTGATTGGACTCGTGAAGCCCTGGAACAAAAAAAGCTGCATCCGTTGCTCACAATCGCGATATCTGCGGTCGTGTTCTTGGAGATCCACCCTTTCCAAGACGGTAACGGAAGGCTGTCACGAATTCTCACAACGCTGCTGCTGTTGCGCAGCGGCTATGCGTATGTTCCGTATAGTTCTCTGGAGAGCGTGATCGAACAAACCAAAGAAAGTTATTACCTCGCTCTGCGCAATACGCAAGGAACGATCCGCACAGACAAGCCTAACTGGCAGCCTTGGGTGACGTATTTCCTGCGCGCGCTTCATACACAAAAGCAACGGCTTGAAGCCAAGATTGCCCGCGAGCAAATTTTACTCGGAAACCTGCCCGCGCTTTCGGTACAAATATTGGAACTAGCCAAAGAGCATGGCCGCCTGAGTATCGGCCAGATTGTCGAACTGACTGGAGCCAATCGCAATACGGTCAAAAAGCACCTGCAGTCACTCGTTACTGACCAGCGCCTGGCTCAACATGGCAAAGGAAAGGGGACTTGGTACGGAAGATCATAGCGGATACGACACGTTCGTTGGTGCCCCCGGCGAATTCGTAACATTCGCACCGAAAACGATGATTTGGATAGTCTTGCCCCTGATAGCTATACCAGTTGCCCGTGGCAGCTTGAATAACGATTCGCCATGCACAGGGCCAGTCGCCGCGTTTTGCGACAGAACCATTAATTTGCCATGGACAGTAGGAAGACCGGAAATTCGTTTATAGGCACCAAGATACTACGACGACGCATGCCAAACTCAATCCTTCTATACGATGCCCTTTGGTCCCTGAACAATGGTCACCTGTTGCGCAAGGCCGGTGGCATGAGCAACGGCTTGTACCTGGAATACGTGCCAGAGATTGCGTTGGTGTTCGATCGCCTGCAACGCGACGGCTATCTGCGGGCGGTCGTTTTCCCAGATCGTAATCCGGACTCTATCCAGTTCTTCGCCGTTAGCGAAGCGGGCCGCGAGAAACTGCGCGAAGTTTCGCACTGGTACGAACAGCTGCCGTGGTACTTGAAACTCTGGGGGCGGTTGGGACTGCCGTTACCGGACTCATGACGGTTTTGTCAACTTGGCGGAACTTCTCCACAATATCGGCATGAATGATTCCTGCAACTACGGTGGATACCGCTTTCCTACCGACATCATTGGACAGGCCTGGCAACACGAACGACAGATTCGGCAATTCAGATCTCGACATCAAGCGCAGCGTTTCTTGTCGCTTCACGCGCGAGTGGACAATCTGTTCCGGTACGGCCGCCATTTGATGAGAGCAGTGAATCACCGGTTTTTCCGGGCGAGGGCTTTCACGAAAAAGCGCCAGGTGACGTGTGCCTAAAACAAGGGGGTCGGTGTGCGCCTTCGGATCATGCTCGTCAACGAGTTATAGGTTGACGATACCCGGTCAGCAGGTTGCAGCTGGAACCTGGGCCGGTGTACGCGGCGCGTCACTTGCATTCGCGGCCAGCGGCGCTGTCGATCCGAGCAAAGAAGTCATCAGCCAGGAACGCTGTCGCAGCATCTGCGGTTTCGACAAATGCCGTAAGATCGAACCCGTGCCAGTAACGCCAACCGGCGCCGCGTCCGACATGCGGCCAGTCGAGTGACGGCAGGCCTGGTCAAACCACCTGGCCGGCCGGTAAACCGGATTCTGCTTTTGGGAGCGAGTAATCTGACGTTGTCGTTGCGAACCGTCATCGACCTGGCGCAACAACGCTGCGGGGGACCCAGCGATGTCCAGGTGGCGGCCGGTCACGGCAGATCCTACGGTGCGGCCAGTCAGGTTCTCATCCGAGGCTTGCCGGGGATCACCTGTTGCGCTTTGTGGTCGCGGCTCGACGCTGTTGAGCATTTGCCGACCTATGCTTTATTGACTGATATCGGCAACGACATTCCTTATGGAATTGATCCGCGGCGGCTTCTGAGCTGGGTGAACTGGTGCATCGATCGGATGCAGGACCACAGCGCGCAGATCGTCATGACCAACCTACAGATCGCCACGATCGAGTCGCTGTCGGAGGCGCACTACCGGATTGCCCGCAGCATCTTTTTTCCATTCTGCCGTTTGAGCCTGCGCGATGTGGTTGAACGGGCCAACGTTGTGCACCAAGGGCTTGCGGATATCGCCCGCGACCGGCGCGTGATACTGATCGAGTCTGAATCCGAATGGTTCGGGCCTGATGCGATCCACGTGTTACCGTGGAAACGAAAAGCTTACTACCGCCGCGCCTGCGGGCGGTTGCAGACGGCAGACCAGGACTCGCTCAACGGTAGCGAGCCGGGCCGCACTCCACTGGCATGGCTTCGGCGTCCGCGCTTTGAGCAAATGACACTGCTGGGCCGGCAGCGGTGCCAGCCCCAGCCCAGTGGCAGGCTGTCGGACGGCAGCCTGGTCTCACTGTACTGAGTGGGTCGGTCGCGACAATGCTGAATCGTTACGGCAACGTGCCTGAAGCGATCCACGCCAACCGCAGTAGTCTGCAAGACCTTGGCGGCGAACCATCTTCTCACTATCTGACTCGCCATCCACGATACCGAAAGACCGCTATGTAGTACTGCGTCGCAGGTGACCCAGGCGCATGGACAGCCTGCACCATCGGACTGCGAGACAGCATGCTTCGTCACTTCCCGAGCATCGCCAGAAACTCAGCAATAGCGCCCCAATACAGAGATCCGCCGAACGCCATGATCGTGTTGTGGTCAGCGTTCGGAATCATCACCAGACTCTTTTCATCCGAGGCGGCACGCTCGTGAATCCGTTCCCCGTTCCAGGGCGGAAGCAGGACATCCCACTCTGCGTGTAGCACAAGCACTGGCATTCGCACGTTTGCCATCTTGTCTTCGTTGTCCGTTCCCGACAGATCCCGAAGTCCCAGTGATTCCAACGAGATCCCGAACAGGGTCAGTAACGGCGGGGTTTGGGCAAACCCGCTTTCCACGATAAGGCCGGCGATGTCGCCGCCGCGCGTCGAGGCAAGCTCGATGGCGGGCGCACTACCCATGCTTCGCCCCATAACCACCAAGGGTCCCGTGTGTCCGCGTTCCTTCAGAAACGCGATGACGTGATCGAGAACGACCGGTGCATCGTCGAGAAGACTGCTGACCGAAGGAGAACCGGTACTGCTCCCGTACCCGCGATAGTCGGCTGAAACGAGCGATGCGCCTGCCGAGTGGAACGCCGGTGCGATGGTATCGTAATCCGGCACGATCTCGCCGTTGCCGTGAAAGTGCAAAACGGTCGGTAGCGACAAATCGGAAGGATGGTATCGGGCCGCGACAGTGACACCGCTCCCAACCGAGATCGTGAGGTCCTCGCTCCCCCGTGGAGCCGGAAGCCCGGTCGCGGGACGCGGGAAAAAGAGGGCCGCATTCACCGCCGGGTGATCGATTTGCTGCATAAGACTTTCTTTTCCCACTTCGGCACCTCGACTTACGGGAGATTGAATTTCACCACAGGATACTCCGCTACCGAAGAACAGCGTCGACAACAAAACAGCACGAATCGTCAACTTCGGAAACCCCTCCATTGTCGTTTAGTTGGAGTGCCAGTCCAGACTGAAAATCCCTGTGGATCCCGAATATTCATGCAGCCTTCGGAAGATAGACATGGTGAAGGCCATGGACGGCTGGGAATTCAACAACATTGCGGGCTTCCACTGCTCGTAAGGGACGACCGTCCGGCGCGTCGCTATTCAAGGATTGGTGTGTTCGCCAAGGATGGTAGTAATCGAGATACGACGACATGAGTCTCTTGACATGCCGCTCGTTGAGCACGATCACGTGGTCGAAAAGTTCTCGGCGTAACGTCCCGATCACTCGTTCCACATAGGCATTTTGCCATGGCGACGCGGGTGCCGTGACGACCTCGTCGATGCCCAGACTTTCAAGCCTCCGCGTAACGCGCTCACCGTATATGCCATCACCGTCTCGAATCAGATAACTCGGAGCAGTATCAAACGGGAACGCTTCGACGATCTGTTGCGCTGTCCACTGCGCCGTTGGATGTTCCGTCACGTTGAAGTGAACAATTCGCCGTCGGTCGTGGGCAAGCACGATGAAGACGAACAACACCCGAAAAGTCGCAGTCGGGACGATGAAAAAGTCGATCGATACCAGATCTCGAACATGCTGATCTAGGAATGTTCTCCACGTAGGCGACGAAGGCCCGGCTCGCTTGGGCTGATACTTTTCTACTGTTGACTTGGCAACGTTGATTCCAAGCATTGCGAGTTCAGCGACGATCTTTGGCGAACCCCACGTCGGATTGGCTTCCCACATCCGCCCAATGAGCTTTCTGAGTTCTGGCGAAATCCGCGGTCGGCCTGGCTTATTCGACTGACTGAGCGCGCGCCAAAAGTCGCGAAATCGCTTTTTCTGCCAGGTCGTTACGGTCCTGGGCTGGACAAAGAACAGCGCGGCGCGCCACCCCGACCACAGCCTCGACATGACGGACCAGAGCAGGCGATCTGCCGAACGGATACGTGGCCTTTGCCCCGACTTCCGGTACACGGACAACTGGTGCCGCAGCGCCGCGTTCTCCGCCTGCAAAGACAACCGCGATCGGGCAGACGTCGTCACCAAAATCAGAACGAATTGAATCAACCGGATCATGCATCACAGGATCGGCCATCACCCGAGAATATGCAATAGAATCAATATGCTCCCTTTTTCGGGACCCACAAATCTAATGGGAGCAACCCCAAATCGCCATTCAACGCGACCCGCTGTACGTGTGCTTCGTGACTCGGGATTCGCTGCATAATGCCGCTATGGGCGAGGATAGGAAGAATCTGTCCATTTCAGCTGTTGTGCGATGAGGGGAAATGATGATGAAGTTTGTAGAAGTTGTTCTTATATGTTCGCTAATCGCTTCACCTATCTTCGCCGGGCAGGTCCCTGGAACATCCGTGACCCTAACTCCCCCAGAAGGTTTTCTCGCAGCTGACCGTTTTCCTGGATTCATGAAGGAATCAACGGGTTCATCCATCATGGTTTCTGAGATACCCGGTCCGTTTGGGGAAGTAACAGCTGGCTTCAGTGATCAGAAACGTATGCAAGCCCAAGGAATGAAACTGCTCAGCAGATCGTCAACCAAGGTGGACGGTTATAAGGCAATATTGCTGCATGTTGAACAATCCGCCTATGGCACACTTTTCAAAAAGTGGTTGGTCGCCGTAGACCGGGCTGGTACTACCACTCTTATGGTAGCGACTTACCCGCAGGCTGAGGATCAGCAGCAGGGGGAGAGTCTAAGAGCAGCGGTTCTTGCCGCAACCTTTGGGAAACCAACCGACACCACCGATGCCCTCTCGTTCACAGCAAAGCCAATGGCTCCCTTTCAGGTTGCCAAGGTTCTGGGGCAAAACATGATTCTCTCTCCTGACGGACGGTTCCCAGTGCAAGATGAAAACGTCCCATTCATGATCCTGGGATTATCCGCATCAGAAAACCTTGTCGTGTCAGATCGAAAGGCATTTGCCGAGCATCGTATAACCAAGACAGCCACTGTTAAAATTATCAGCGTTAATCAGAGCACTCCCGTCACAATTGGAGATTTGTCCGGTTATACGACGACGGCCAACGGAGAAGGTGCGGATGCCGGTACTCCTCTGAGTATCTATCAGGTTCTCTTGTTTGATACTTCGGGATACTGCGTGCTTCAAGGAGTAACACCTTCGGCAAAGAAAAGCACGTACATGCCTGTTTTTGAAAAGATCGCTCAGACATTCAGGATGAAAGAATCCCACAGAAAATAAGTTTAGCGGACGCAAAAGTCCGCGCCGCTGATTTAGCCATTAACAGTATTGTGGGTAAAAAGCGGCCCATTCCGCGGACACAGTGATGTCCTGGTTCAGCGTGAATCGGAGTTGTTAAATTGCACTGAACATTGAACCACTTTTGCATCGAGGCTTGACCCGACGACGAAACTCCATCTATTTGAAACCTTGAAGAAATGCATGACTCGAGGTGGTCCACGCAAGTATGCAAATCCGGGTCAAATGAGCACGCAATTCAACATTCCACGCCGACTTTCTCAACCACGTAGTCGAGACCACGGTCTTCCGGAGCAAGGCCATAGATTATCGCTTTGGAGATCGACTGAATCGTGAAGCTCTGACGGGAATCCCCGACCTGATAGACATGACCATCGACAGTGACCAGTGCAATGCCCAGCCAGGAAGGATCAGCAATTGTCAGCTCGGGAATGTAACTGGCTAGCTCGCCTGCAGTTATCTCCAGCAGTTCCGCGTGAAGTCGTTCGAGATATTGCTGAACCGGAGACAGCTGGAGGGCTTTGTTGATCATCGCTGCGCCTGAAAAACAGAGTTTAGTACCTGTAACGCACAGGTCTCATCGTCACCACGGCAGCAGGCAGTGCAGCGCCAGACAGGCGCGTGATCAATTCGGACCAACTAAACTGGGCGAGTTTTGCAACAAAATCGGCTGCAAGATACATACCGAGGTCGTTTACACGCACGAATCCGGCGCCGACCCAGCAATCCTGGGTCTTCGGCAGCGCCAGCCCCGCCCCATCTCGATGCGAGCAGAGGGCTTCGTGCACCCGGCTGGTGCGGGCCTGCGATTGGATGGCACCAGGACCAGCGCCGACCAGCGGAGGCGTGCGGGAGATTACAGCGGCTCTTCTTCAAACAGCTCTTCGAAAAAGGCCAGCATCCTCAACCACGAGCGGCGGTCGGCCTGCTCCTGGTATGCAAGGCCGTTCATGCCATAACCGCCTGAATATGGATTGGTGAACGAATGCCGCGCGCCGGCGTAGATGTCCATTTCCCAGTCGACTCCCGCTTCGGATAACGCCTTTTTGAAGGCCTCTATGCGCTCTGGCGGAACGAAGCTGTCATCGTCACCATGGGCGATAAGGACCCGCGCTTTGACCTTGCTGGCCTGTTCAGGGGTTGCCGGTGGCAGTGATCCATGGAAGCTACACCACACCGTCGAGATCGGCGCCCAGATAGGCCAGCTGCATCACGGTAGCCCCGCCGAAGCAATAGCCGATCGCGGCCAATTTCGTGGATTCGACATTCGGATGAGATTTCAACTGCTCCAATGCGAGGTTTGCACGGCGCTGCCAAGTCTCAACATTGGCAGTGATCTGCTGCATCCACCCCTTGGCCTCGTCCGCATGCCTGGTCTTCCTCCCCTCACCGTACATATCGGCTGCAAAAGCCACATAGCCCATCTCTGCCAGCATCTCTGCACGCAACTTGGCGTAATCATTCAGCCCCCACCATTCGTGGGCCACCAGGATGCCAGGGCGCTTCCCACTGAACGCATCATCCCAGAACAGATACCCCTTAAGCGTTACATCGCCGTCTTTGTAACTTAACTCCTCTTGCTGCATCACCGCCAACGCGGAGCCGCTGAACAAAAAGATCAATAGTCCGATTCGCCAAGCTTGCATGCTGCCCCCTGTTCAATTCTTGATCTATGACGCCTGCCACATGCGCGACAAGTTGCATCAATCCAATGAATAGCCGTTTTCAGTGAGTACAAAGCGGAACTCATCCCACTGCTCATCCGTGAAGGTGTCGAGGATCGTACGCCTGCAGGAAATCTGGTATTTCAGGACCTTTTTGTGCAGCTTGAAAATTTCCTCCTGCTTCGCGAGCAGTACGTCCTCGCTCGTCCTGGGGTTCAGCGAAATGCGTTGAAATGCGACCCGCTCCTGAAGGATTTGGTTCATAGCATGCATCAGGGGGACGCGATACTTGCTACGCCACTTTCGAAAAACTTTGACCTGCTCGTTGCTCAGACCGATGGCATCGCGGTTCTCCATGATGAGCGGCATCAGGAACGGGTGATAACCCATCTGGCTCAGCATCTTCATGCGTTTCTTGGCCAAACCCCAATCGATCACATCGAGATCGCTGCTCGCCGTCGCGCCCTCGGTGGGCTGTTGCTCGTTCTGGGCAGCCCCCGGGGCGCACCAGGCGACCCCGACGATGAAGATCACGCGCCCCGCCAACCTTAACCACACGTCCATCGGCACCTCCATCAATGCTTATCTGTACCTTACAAACACCCCGGAACCCTGGCATCGACGCGGGCGCCTTGAACGAACCGCGAAGTTCCGTCTAAGCTCTCTCAAGGGGAAGACTAGCATGCCGACACAATCATAATACCAAAGGCTGCCGACAGACCGAGGATTCTGGCGAGTACAGCGCAAAGACAACTCTTACTGACTATCGCCAGGGCAGAAAACCGTGTCAACGAACCGCAGTGACATCACCGGCACTCCACAGACCACCGCGATAGTGCGCGATGCCCTGCTCAGGCAGCGTTTCGTCGCGCTGTGGCAGCGCTGCCTGAAACCCGGCGCAGACAGCGATCCGGCCGCGGTCTGGCAAGAGGTGGCACGGCGCTATGCCGAACCGCACCGCCACTATCACGACAAGGGCCACCTCGCGCACTGTCTCGAACAGCTGGACCTGGCCGCGGGAGAGATCCGCCAACCCGACCAGGTCGAGATGGCCATCTGGTTCCATGACGTCATCAATGAACCAGGGGTGAAGGACAACGAGCAGCAGAGCGCCGAGCTGTTTCGTCAGCTGGCGACCGGGGTGATGGACAGCGGCTTCATTAGCGCCGTGGCAGACCTCATCCTGGTGACCACGCACAGCCGGACGCCGGATGCCCCCGATCACCGGTTCATCTGCGATATCGACCTCGCCAGCTTCGGCTGCCCCTGGGAATGCTTCGAAAAGGACTCAGTCGCGGTAAAGGCCGAGTTCCAGGGTCCGGACGAGGATTACTACCGCGGCAAAAAGGCCTTCCTCGAGGCCCTGCTCGCGCGTCCGAAGATCTTTCTGACGGACTTTTTCAACCGGCGCTACGAAGGCCAGGCACGCGACAACATCGGGCGCCTCCTCGCTTTGATCGATCAGGGCCGGGGCTGAGCAGCAGGCAAGCCTGGTCGGCTCAGCGCGTGCCGTCATCCCTCTTCGCAGAGGCCGGCTGCTTGTCAACGCCAACCTGGTATTCACTGGTCTGACGAAGCCGCGCGCCGATAATCTCGTGTCAGATTACGAAACAGACGGAATGCAAGGATCGGAAACCGCCTGGTAAGCCGATCGATGCGCGACCAGCTCAGCACGAGGACCTGGGTCTGATCCAGCGCTACCACGTCGGCCGTTCGCTTGCCTCCGGACAGGGGACCGACCTCGCCGAACAGGTCGCCGACCTGCATCAATCTGAGATGCTTCACCGAACCGTCATCGTTGTGCTTCTGGGCCTCGACACTGCCCTCAAGCACGACGAACATCTCCCTGCCCTCGTCCCCCTCCTCGATGATCATCGCCTTGGGTTCGAAGGTGCGGATCTCGCTGGCAAGCAGAATCTTCTTGATCTGCCAGATGTGCATGCCCTGGAACAGCGGTGACTGTTGCAGGGCATCTTTCTGCACCTTGTACGACAACAGATCCCAGACCGTCAGCAGCTCGCTCGAGCCGAGCAGCAGCGGCGTCAGCACGAAGGTGGCCAAAAGCGCCACCAGGATCACCATGGCGCTGAGCAGGCCGAAGTTCACCACCGGCTGAAAGCTCGAGGTCGCAAACACCGCGAAGCCGGCGGCCAGCGCGATCGAGGTGGCGAAGATCGGCACGGCCTCGGCACGGATCATCGCCATCAGCGCCGCCATGCGATCTTCCTGGCGCTTGAGTTCCTCGTGGAAACGCGACATCACGTGCATGGTGTCGTCGACGCAGATCCCCAGCGCGATCGCCGCCACCATGCTGGTGCCGGCGTTCAGCGGGATACCGGCCAGCGCCATCACCGCGAACAGCATCGCGACCGGGAACAGGTTCGGCAGCAGCGCGATGATGCCGGCGCGCAGGCTGACAAACAGCATCGACACCAGCGCCACGATGACACCAGCCGACCAGCAGCAGCGACTGCAGCTGGCCGCGCGCCATCTCCTCGACCGCCTTGTTGGACAACACCGACTTGCCGGTGATCTCGACCCGCAGTGCCGGATCGATATTGGTATCGACATAGGCCTGCAGTTCGGCGATTGCACGGTTCAGAACATCCGACGAGCTGATGTTGTGCCTTACCAGGATCCGTGCCCGGTCATAATTTTCGGAGACGAATCCCGCGACGTCACTGTGTCGGATGAACAACATGTACTCGCGCACCATGTCGTCTGTCTCGGGCAGCCACAAGTCTTCGTCGTTCTCGCCTTCCATGACGGTATTGACCAGTGCGACGAAGTTCGCGAACGAGAAAGAGCGATCGAATTCGTGCATCTCGTTGAGGAAGGCCTGGATCTTCAGCACCTCTTCCAGGTACCTGACCTGCAGGAAGGTATTGTCGATGCCCGAATCAACGACGATCGAGAACGAGTGCACACCGGACAGCTCATCATGTATGCGGTCGACAGTTCGTGCGCAGCTCCGATTCCTGATCCAGGTAGTCCAGCAGATTATTGTTGATCCGCAGCTGGGTCGCGGCGGCGATCGCGGCAATCACCAGCACCCCGGCCGTGATGAGCACCGCGAGGCGTGCGGCGTTGTGCCGCCTGCAGCAGAGCCACCGCCCAGCGCTGGAACCAGCTCTGCGCCTGCCCGCGGCCGGTCCGCTCTCGCCTTGCGGTGGCCGATAAAGCGCAGCATCACCGGCACCAGGACCACCGTGATAACGAAGTTGAAGAACAGGCCGGATGAGGCTACAAGGCCGAACTGGTAGAGCAGCTGGATATCGTTCAGCGCGATCGACAGAAAGCCCAGATAGGTGGTCACAAAGGTGAGCAGCACCGCAACACCCATGTTGTCCGCCATGCGCCCGATCGCCGCCCGCCGGCCCAGGCCGTCGCGCACCCCGGCGGCATATTCGGCGAGCAGGTGGATGTCCTCGGTCGAGCCGATGATGATCACCAGGGCCGGGACGATCGAGGTCATGATATTGACCGGGATCCCCAGCCAGCCCATGAAGCCCAGCGTCCAGAGCACGCTGACCCCTGCGGTGACCAGCGGCATCAGTGCCGCCGTGGCGCGGCGCAGGCTCAACGCCAGCGTCAACAGCAGCACCAGCACCGAGAGCGGCAGGAATACCTGCTGATCGGCGCGGATCTTGGCCGTCAGGTCGCTGCGCATCGCGCCCACCCCGACCTGGTAGACGGTCTCGATGTGTTCGCGCAGCGGCGCGATCTGACCGCCTCGATCGACTCGGTCATCACGCGGTCGAAGTCGGCGTCCCCCGGCGGGCGCTTGAAGAAGACGTTGATCGCGATGGTCTGACCGTCAGCGGAAATCAGATTGCCCAGCACCAGCGGATTGCGGATCGCCTCCGCCTTGATGCTCGCCACCTCGGTCGGTGTCTGCGGCAGGCTTTCCAGATAGGGTTTGACGTAGATGGTGTCGTCTATGTTCTTGAGGTTCTTGGCATCGAACAGGCTCGAGGTGCCGGTGACGTTCGGGCAGACCGTCGATGGCGCGCAGTACGTGACGTGCCTGGACCAGCTTTTCCTGATCGAAGATATCCGGGATCGCGCAGCACGACGATCGCCGTGTCTTCGGCGCCGAAGGTCTCTTCCGTCTCGACGAAATAGTCCCAGGCCGGCGTGCCCTTTTCGAGCATGCTCTCGGCGGTGACCAGGATGCGGAGATGGCCGAGTTGGGTAACAGAGAGTAGCGAAAAGGATGCCGAGGACCAGGAGGACCATCCAGGGGTGGTCGGCGGCATAGTTGATGAGGCGCTTCACCGCATGTGTTCCTTGAAGATCGCGATCACGCCGGTGTCACGGCTACTGCATTAAATAGGAATTTTAAACGAGAAAACACCCGTTCAAAAAGGGGTCGGTGACAAACGCCAATCATTCGCATTCCGAAGCCGGCCGCGCGAACGGTCGGCCGCGTTTTGCCTGGCCAATCGATCGACCAAGCTCTCGTTCGATCTGTTGCCTGAATCGGTCATTACCCAACGGCATCGAGAAATCCAACGCGGTCTGGATCTGATGCACCGTGTCTCTCGAGAGATGCTTCGCAAAGAGTTCGCGATAGCAAGTTCGACGCATGGATGCATCTGCGCCGAGCGCAAGGTACAACTCATGCGGCGACAGAAGATCATCGCGTTTGCCCCATGCGTTCGCGCCATAGCTGGACCACCGGTAATCTCCCGGATGCGGCACCATGCTGGCCGTGACGGGATTCAATTCAATATACCGGTAGCACGCGAGTAGATACCGCTCCGCATCGACCAGGCTCGCCTTGTGCCGGCTCTCCCACAAGGTGCCGCAGCGCCGATAATGCTTGTTGACGTACTGCACGTATCGACGTCCAACCGACTGCATAACACGCGACACACCGTCGATGGTCTGAGGCGACAACAGCAGATGGACGTGGTTCGTCATCAGCACATAGGCATGAACGTCAACCCGATACCGTCGACAGGCATCCGCCAAGACCTCGAGATAGAAAGCGTAATCGTCGTCAGTGAAGAAACAGGCAGCGCGATTGTTTCCGCGTTGCACGACATGACAAGGCACACCGGCCAAGTACATCCGCGGCTTGCGAGGCATAGCGATCTCCTTTCGCTGGATTGTCCGTCCTGGACTGTCTCACCAGTTTAATCGTCTTCTTCGAATGCGAGGGTCGCTTGGACACCTTTTTGAGAATAGGACGCGTTTGTCACCGACCCCTTTAGTCACTGCGTTTGTCACCTAAGGACAACCTGAAGGGGTCCAGTACGTGTATACTTTACCTCTTTTTACCGTGGTGATCTGATAACAGGTGCTACCTTCAATGGAGCGCCAGCTAAGGGACCCTTCCTCTTTCGTCTTGACCGGAATGAAGTAGTCGTTAAAATGCAGCTGGTTGTTTTCAGGATCATACACCGCACGCTGATGGGATCTTTCCCAACAGTAAGCCGCCTCTCCACCCGCAGGTGGTATTTCCTGAGACAAAGCACAAGGTCGGCATACCAAAGGAAAGACCGTTGTGTCGCCGTCTAGACGTGGTTCGCCTGTCGCGCAGACGTCAGCGTCGGGAGTGTAAGGAAAGGTCACCGTATCCACTGGCGGCGGGCAGCCTCCACCGCAAGCCGATATATCGTCGGTACCACCTTCTACGCAGATTCCAATCTTGTCATTTTCAGTAGCCGTGTCTCCGACAGCGTACACACAATCAAGAGTTGTTGTGTCTTGAGATAGCGGTCTGTAGCACGCCGAAGTCGTCTACGTCGGCCGCGCATCCACCCGCGATACTGGTAATTGGCTCGTCCACCTCTTCGACCACCTCGGGCAAGCCATCCGCTGCAGGCGACTATGTCCTTGTAGGTGGTCGGCTGCAGACCCGTACCACTTGTTTGGCCGGGATCCAGGTCATAAAGACAGCGCGATCCGTTACCAGACTGGCTACAACAAAGATCACGTCAACTTGTTTATCGGCTTCCCACTCGAGACCGCCGTTAACTGGGTCGATGCCTGTCACCATAAAACTGGTTTCTTCAAACATTGTTGCTTGTTCGTCACCTGAAATTACGGTGCAATCGAATTTCCCGTAACCCTGCAGATCGAGGACACTCGCCGCACCGGTCAGGCTGCCATCGGTCTCACATTGCGCCCAGGATGCGCTGGCCATCGCCAGCAGCATGGCGCACGTCCCTACGCGTTGAATCTCAGCACTTATTTTCATAGCTATTTCTCCGGTTCACAATTTTGCAGAGATATTTTCCTCTGCCCTGCCGTCAAATGTTACTGCCCCGATTTCCCAGGATAAATCGACGCATTGCCTGCTGTCGTAAGTAAACCTGGGAATAGTCCGGCATTGCCAAGCCACATCTTTCTCAAAAGTTTACAGTGAAACTCGCCATGATGGTCCTTTCCGGGACATATGGACCGACATAAGGCTGGTCACTGAAGGTTCGGTAACTGTTGTCCTGATAGTCGAAGTCTTCGTCGAAGACATTCTGAACCGACAAGCTGATCAGGCCACTGCGTTTCGGTAGCCGCACCCCAACAGTTGCATCGACAAGCGTAAAGCTGCTGTCACCCTGGGCCAGGGAAGACAGTGTTCTGTCGCGCCTCACCTCTTGATCCACGAAGGTGATACCGGCACCCGCAAACCAGCCGCTTGGATCGAAATAGGTGGCTTTGATCGGAAGGGTCCAGGTAGTCACCCTGTCCGGTACGATATCAGCGGCCAAGGAGTTATTCTGGTTTTCGAATTTGTCGTAGACGATCTCGCCGCTCAGAGACCAGCGGTCTGTCGGTGTCCAGAACGCATAGACACGGTGAAGCCACTCATCCCGATCCTCGTATTCGACTTCTAATTCGGTGAAGTCGATGATAGGGCTTTCCAGGTCGCGCTTGGTCAACTCGCCGCCGATGTGCAGATCGGACAATGGCCGCCAATCCAATCCTACGCCGTACCGTTCCGAGCGGGTCGCATCTGGGTCATCGAAAAACTGGTTGAATCCCGCGACCTGCGTCGGTTCTAACGTGCGATTGCTGACCAGCACCGGCTTCACCACCTTGAAATAGGCGGCACGCGCAGCCAATGTCTCGGTCATTTCCCAGCGGATGCCAAGCTTTGGATTCCACTTGTCGAAATCATTGGTGATCCCGTCACTGTCAAGGTCTTCATCGTAGTCCTGATAGCTCATGCCGAGCGTCGCAAGCACCGTATCGAAGAGATGCACATTGCCGTAAGCATACCCCCGTGTATCCTTGGTTTCAGAGCTCGTCGGGAACACCTGCACATCATCGAATGTAATATCAGGGGGCACTATGGTGATTGTCGCGGTCGATTCGAATTTCCCGTCGATGTCTACATCGGCGTGCGCTGCACCTACCACCAGGTTGAAATGGTCGGCTCGGTAGATGTACTGGCCCTCATACTGGTCTGCCTCGTCGTTCTGGCTGCCATCCTCTCGTACAGTGATAACGTCAGGGATTTCCAACGGCACCACCTGTTCACTCGAATCAACGTCGGAATGGATATACGAGAGGAGCACATCCGAACTCGACGTCGGCGAAATGCGTCCGCCGAGGCGCCAAATATCGGCGTCGAGTTTACTCCGGAAGGTCTCATCAAAGTCTTCCAAGTCGAAATTCTGCCGCAAATCACCGTGCTTGGTATCCCGATGCCGATACTCGGCTTGGATGTTGATGACAGGTGATACAGCCCACTGGCCATAAAGGTTCACGATCTTGTGATCAAGATCATTGTTTGACCGGAAACCTTCCGATTCGAAATCGAAGCCGCCAAGGCTCACCGAAACTGGTCCATAGATGCCTGATATCACTCCTTCGATCGCCTTGGTGTCGTTACTGCCTACAGCCGCCGTGACGTCGGCTCGCACCTGATTTCTTTCGAAAAGCGGTGTGAACTCATTAAAGCCGACCTTGCCGGGCCACCGTCGGTCACGATGTTCAGGTTGGTTTCGCTGAGGCTCGGCTGGACCGGGTTGATATTGACGTCCTGCAGCATCTGCGCCTGCAGCAGCTCGCTGACCCGGGAGATCTCGGTGCGTCCGCTCGTGTCGCGATAAGTATCGGAAAGAAAACGGTGCGCGGAGGCATTACCAGGATCCTGCGTCACCGGACTGCGCGGCTGAATTGATTCCAAGCTGACTAAAGCCGAGATCGTTGTAACACCGTGGCCTGAGCTGGTACCCCGCGCCGCCCGATCCTGATCCAGCAACAGCCGGCTGCGATAAACGGCGCGGTTGTCGTTGCGCTCGATCGAGGCCTCGAGTTCACGCAGCGCCTCGACCGGCCGATTCTCGGTCTGCAGACGGATCGCATTGTAGAAATACGCGGTCGGATCGAGCGGATCGAGTTCCTTGGCGACCTCGAACTGGGTGGCGTCGAGCGGACCGCGTTTTTCCTCGAAATAGGCCTTGCCGAGGTAGGCGCGCAGCAGTGCGTTGTTCGAATCCAGTGCGACCGCCGCCTCGAGGTCAGCCCGACCCTCGTCCAGCCTGCCCTGGCGGATCTTCGCCAGACCGAGACCGAGGCGCGGCAGGGGATCAGCTGAATCCAGGGCCACCGCCTCTTCGAAGGCGGCCTGCGCCCGTGCGGTATCGATGGCCGCGAGTGCCGTGAACCCGAGCACGCTCTGGGTCCGGCCCAATCCCGGCTGCAGCGCCACGGCACGTTCCGCAGCGGCGCTGGCCTCTCTACGGTCGCCGAGCATCAGGTGAAGTTCTGCCAGGCGTGCCCAGGCCAGGGCATCATCGGGCTGTTGGCCCACCAGTTCGAGCAGCGCGGTGCGCGCCGGCTCGAGTTGCAGATTCGCCTGCAGCGCATACGACAGCGCGATCGTTGCGGCTGCCGATTGCGGACTCAGCTCGACGGCCCGACGGGCATCGGCCAGTGCCGCCTCGTTGTCGTTCAACGCCACCGCGATCACCGAGCGCAGCGCATAAGCGGCACCTGAGTTCGCATCCTGTTGCAGGGCGGCATCGATTTCGGCACGCGCCTCATCCACCCGGCCCGCCGACAGAAGCACCGTCGATCGCAGCAACAGATACTGGGCGTCACGCTGTGTCTGCGGAACCTTGTCCAGTGCGGCAAAGGCGCAGGCATTGTTGCCGTTGGCGGCACAATTCGCCGCCTCGCTGATCGCCGGAGAGGCCGCCGTGAGTCCTGCGGTAGCCAGGACCGGCGGATAATAAAGG
>CAVWYD010000003.1:0-323234 GCA_963759055.1 uncultured Gammaproteobacteria bacterium | reverse complement strand
CCCGTCACGTCCACCGCATCCTCCAGGATGCCCGCGCTGTCGGCGACCGCCACCGGCAGATCCTCCGTACCGGTGATCGTGATCGTCAGCGTCGCGCTCGAGGTGTCGCCGTCCTTGTCGGTCAGCGTGTAATCGTAGGTCTCGGACAAGGTCTCACCCGGGGCCAGCGCCTGCACCGCCGGGTTCGTGTTATCCAGCGTGTAGGTGTAACCACCGTCGGCGCCCAGCACGATCGTGCCAAAGCTGCCCACCGCCGGATCATCCAGCGTGGCCACGTTCTCCACCGCCGTGCCGTCACCCAGCGTGTCGTTGCCGAGCACATTGCCCGTCACGTCCACCGCATCCTCCAGGATGCCCGCGCTGTCGGCGACCGCCACCGGCAGATCCTCCGTACCGGTGATCGTGATCGTCAGCGTCGCGCTCGAGGTGTCGCCGTCCTTGTCGGTCAGCGTGTAATCGTAGGTCTCGGACAAGGTCTCACCCGGGGCCAGCGCCTGCACCGCCGGGTTCGTGTTATCCAGCGTGTAGGTGTAACCACCGTCGGCGCCCAGCACGATCGTGCCGAAGCTGCCCACCGCCGGATCATCCAGCGTGGCCACGTTCTCCACCGCCGTGCCGTCACCCAGCGTGTCGTTGCCGAGCACATTGCCCGTCACGTCCACCGCATCCTCCAGGATGCCCGCGCTGTCGGCGACCGCCACCGGCAGATCCTCCGTACCGGTGATCGTGATCGTCAGCGTCGCGCTCGAGGTGTCGCCGTCCTTGTCGGTCAGCGTGTAATCGTAGGTCTCGGACAAGGTCTCACCCGGGGCCAGCGCCTGCACCGCCGGGTTCGTGTTATCCAGCGTGTAGGTGTAACCACCGTCGGCGCCCAGCACGATCGTGCCGAAGCTGCCCACCGCCGGATCATCCAGCGTGGCCACGTTCTCCACCGCCGTGCCGTCACCCAGCGTGTCGTTGCCGAGCACATTGCCCGTCACGTCCACCGCATCCTCCAGGATGCCCGCGCTGTCGGCGACCGCCACCGGCAGATCCTCCGTACCGGTGATCGTGATCGTCAGCGTCGCGCTCGAGGTGTCGCCGTCCTTGTCGGTCAGCGTGTAATCGTAGGTCTCGGACAAGGTCTCACCCGGGGCCAGCGCCTGCACCGCCGGGTTCGTGTTATCCAGCGTGTAGGTGTAACCACCGTCGGCGCCCAGCACGATCGTGCCAAAGCTGCCCACCGCCGGATCATCCAGCGTGGCCACGTTCTCCACCGCCGTGCCGTCACCCAGCGTGTCGTTGCCGAGCACATTGCCCGTCACGTCCACCGCATCCTCCAGGATGCCCGCGCTGTCGGCGACCGCCACCGGCAGATCCTCCGTACCGGTGATCGTGATCGTCAGCGTCGCGCTCGAGGTGTCGCCGTCCTTGTCGGTCAGCGTGTAATCGTAGGTCTCGGACAAGGTCTCACCCGGGGCCAGCGCCTGCACCGCCGGGTTCGTGTTATCCAGCGTGTAGGTGTAACCACCGTCGGCGCCCAGCACGATCGTGCCAAAGCTGCCCACCGCCGGATCATCCAGCGTGGCCACGTTCTCCACCGCCGTGCCGTCACCCAGCGTGTCGTTGCCGAGCACATTGCCCGTCACGTCCACCGCATCCTCCAGGATGCCCGCGCTGTCGGCGACCGCCACCGGCAGATCCTCCGTACCGGTGATCGTGATCGTCAGCGTCGCGCTCGAGGTGTCGCCGTCCTTGTCGGTCAGCGTGTAATCGTAGGTCTCGGACAAGGTCTCACCCGGGGCCAGCGCCTGCACCGCCGGGTTCGTGTTATCCAGCGTGTAGGTGTAACCACCGTCGGCGCCCAGCACGATCGTGCCAAAGCTGCCCACCGCCGGATCATCCAGCGTGGCCACGTTCTCCACCGCCGTGCCGTCACCCAGCGTGTCGTTGCCGAGCACATTGCCCGTCACGTCCACCGCATCCTCCAGGATGCCCGCGCTGTCGGCGACCGCCACCGGCAGATCCTCCGTACCGGTGATCGTGATCGTCAGCGTCGCGCTCGAGGTGTCGCCGTCCTTGTCGGTCAGCGTGTAATCGTAGGTCTCGGACAAGGTCTCACCCGGGGCCAGCGCCTGCACCGCCGGGTTCGTGTTATCCAGCGTGTAGGTGTAACCACCGTCGGCGCCCAGCACGATCGTGCCAAAGCTGCCCACCGCCGGATCATCCAGCGTGGCCACGTTCTCCACCGCCGTGCCGTCACCCAGCGTGTCGTTGCCGAGCACATTGCCCGTCACGTCCACCGCATCCTCCAGGATGCCCGCGCTGTCGGCGACCGCCACCGGCAGATCCTCCGTACCGGTGATCGTGATCGTCAGCGTCGCGCTCGAGGTGTCGCCGTCCTTGTCGGTCAGCGTGTAATCGTAGGTCTCGGACAAGGTCTCACCCGGGGCCAGCGCCTGCACCGCCGGGTTCGTGTTATCCAGCGTGTAGGTGTAACCACCGTCGGCGCCCAGCACGATCGTGCCAAAGCTGCCCACCGCCGGATCATCCAGCGTGGCCACGTTCTCCACCGCCGTGCCGTCACCCAGCGTGTCGTTGCCGAGCACATTGCCCGTCACGTCCACCGCATCCTCCAGGATGCCCGCGCTGTCGGCGACCGCCACCGGCAGATCCTCCGTACCGGTGATCGTGATCGTCAGCGTCGCGCTCGAGGTGTCGCCGTCCTTGTCGGTCAGCGTGTAATCGTAGGTCTCGGACAAGGTCTCACCCGGGGCCAGCGCCTGCACCGCCGGGTTCGTGTTATCCAGCGTGTAGGTGTAACCACCGTCGGCGCCCAGCACGATCGTGCCAAAGCTGCCCACCGCCGGATCATCCAGCGTGGCCACGTTCTCCACCGCCGTGCCGTCACCCAGCGTGTCGTTGCCGAGCACATTGCCCGTCACGTCCACCGCATCCTCCAGGATGCCCGCGCTGTCGGCGACCGCCACCGGCAGATCCTCCGTACCGGTGATCGTGATCGTCAGCGTCGCGCTCGAGGTGTCGCCGTCCTTGTCGGTCAGCGTGTAATCGTAGGTCTCGGACAAGGTCTCACCCGGGGCCAGCGCCTGCACCGCCGGGTTCGTGTTATCCAGCGTGTAGGTGTAACCACCGTCGGCGCCCAGCACGATCGTGCCAAAGCTGCCCACCGCCGGATCATCCAGCGTGGCCACGTTCTCCACCGCCGTGCCGTCACCCAGCGTGTCGTTGCCGAGCACATTGCCCGTCACGTCCACCGCATCCTCCAGGATGCCCGCGCTGTCGGCGACCGCCACCGGCAGATCCTCCGTACCGGTGATCGTGATCGTCAGCGTCGCGCTCGAGGTGTCGCCGTCCTTGTCGGTCAGCGTGTAATCGTAGGTCTCGGACAAGGTCTCACCCGGGGCCAGCGCCTGCACCGCCGGGTTCGTGTTATCCAGCGTGTAGGTGTAACCACCGTCGGCGCCCAGCACGATCGTGCCAAAGCTGCCCACCGCCGGATCATCCAGCGTGGCCACGTTCTCCACCGCCGTGCCGTCACCCAGCGTGTCGTTGCCGAGCACATTGCCCGTCACGTCCACCGCATCCTCCAGGATGCCCGCGCTGTCGGCGACCGCCACCGGCAGATCCTCCGTACCGGTGATCGTGATCGTCAGCGTCGCGCTCGAGGTGTCGCCGTCCTTGTCGGTCAGCGTGTAATCGTAGGTCTCGGACAAGGTCTCACCCGGGGCCAGCGCCTGCACCGCCGGGTTCGTGTTATCCAGCGTGTAGGTGTAACCACCGTCGGCGCCCAGCACGATCGTGCCAAAGCTGCCCACCGCCGGATCATCCAGCGTGGCCACGTTCTCCACCGCCGTGCCGTCACCCAGCGTGTCGTTGCCGAGCACATTGCCCGTCACGTCCACCGCATCCTCCAGGATGCCCGCGCTGTCGGCGACCGCCACCGGCAGATCCTCCGTACCGGTGATCGTGATCGTCAGCGTCGCGCTCGAGGTGTCGCCGTCCTTGTCGGTCAGCGTGTAATCGTAGGTCTCGGACAAGGTCTCACCCGGGGCCAGCGCCTGCACCGCCGGGTTCGTGTTATCCAGCGTGTAGGTGTAACCACCGTCGGCGCCCAGCACGATCGTGCCAAAGCTGCCCACCGCCGGATCATCCAGCGTGGCCACGTTCTCCACCGCCGTGCCGTCACCCAGCGTGTCGTTGCCGAGCACATTGCCCGTCACGTCCACCGCATCCTCCAGGATGCCCGCGCTGTCGGCGACCGCCACCGGCAGATCCTCCGTACCGGTGATCGTGATCGTCAGCGTCGCGCTCGAGGTGTCGCCGTCCTTGTCGGTCAGCGTGTAATCGTAGGTCTCGGACAAGGTCTCACCCGGGGCCAGCGCCTGCACCGCCGGGTTCGTGTTATCCAGCGTGTAGGTGTAACCACCGTCGGCGCCCAGCACGATCGTGCCAAAGCTGCCCACCGCCGGATCATCCAGCGTGGCCACGTTCTCCACCGCCGTGCCGTCACCCAGCGTGTCGTTGCCGAGCACATTGCCCGTCACGTCCACCGCATCCTCCAGGATGCCCGCGCTGTCGGCGACCGCCACCGGCAGATCCTCCGTACCGGTGATCGTGATCGTCAGCGTCGCGCTCGAGGTGTCGCCGTCCTTGTCGGTCAGCGTGTAATCGTAGGTCTCGGACAAGGTCTCACCCGGGGCCAGCGCCTGCACCGCCGGGTTCGTGTTATCCAGCGTGTAGGTGTAACCACCGTCGGCGCCCAGCACGATCGTGCCAAAGCTGCCCACCGCCGGATCATCCAGCGTGGCCACGTTCTCCACCGCCGTGCCGTCACCCAGCGTGTCGTTGCCGAGCACATTGCCCGTCACGTCCACCGCATCCTCCAGGATGCCCGCGCTGTCGGCGACCGCCACCGGCAGATCCTCCGTACCGGTGATCGTGATCGTCAGCGTCGCGCTCGAGGTGTCGCCGTCCTTGTCGGTCAGCGTGTAATCGTAGGTCTCGGACAAGGTCTCACCCGGGGCCAGCGCCTGCACCGCCGGGTTCGTGTTATCCAGCGTGTAGGTGTAACCACCGTCGGCGCCCAGCACGATCGTGCCAAAGCTGCCCACCGCCGGATCATCCAGCGTGGCCACGTTCTCCACCGCCGTGCCGTCACCCAGCGTGTCGTTGCCGAGCACATTGCCCGTCACGTCCACCGCATCCTCCAGGATGCCCGCGCTGTCGGCGACCGCCACCGGCAGATCCTCCGTACCGGTGATCGTGATCGTCAGCGTCGCGCTCGAGGTGTCGCCGTCCTTGTCGGTCAGCGTGTAATCGTAGGTCTCGGACAAGGTCTCACCCGGGGCCAGCGCCTGCACCGCCGGGTTCGTGTTATCCAGCGTGTAGGTGTAACCACCGTCGGCGCCCAGCACGATCGTGCCAAAGCTGCCCACCGCCGGATCATCCAGCGTGGCCACGTTCTCCACCGCCGTGCCGTCACCCAGCGTGTCGTTGCCGAGCACATTGCCCGTCACGTCCACCGCATCCTCCAGGATGCCCGCGCTGTCGGCGACCGCCACCGGCAGATCCTCCGTACCGGTGATCGTGATCGTCAGCGTCGCGCTCGAGGTGTCGCCGTCCTTGTCGGTCAGCGTGTAATCGTAGGTCTCGGACAAGGTCTCACCCGGGGCCAGCGCCTGCACCGCCGGGTTCGTGTTATCCAGCGTGTAGGTGTAACCACCGTCGGCGCCCAGCACGATCGTGCCAAAGCTGCCCACCGCCGGATCATCCAGCGTGGCCACGTTCTCCACCGCCGTGCCGTCACCCAGCGTGTCGTTGCCGAGCACATTGCCCGTCACGTCCACCGCATCCTCCAGGATGCCCGCGCTGTCGGCGACCGCCACCGGCAGATCATTGGCTCCACCTGAGGTATCAATGCTTCCAGGATCCGAGGCATTTGCGGTGTTGCCAGCTGTGTCACTGACACTCGCATCGACGGACCGTCAGGCAGCACGCACATCCCTTCCGCGCCCGCCACGCCCCATGTCCTAACGCTGGCATCGACCGTGTAAATGCCGTCAGGCAGGGCAACCGGCACATCCACACTGTAGCTACCGTCCGGCTGTACCGTGGCAACAAGATTCTGCACATCGTCCAGGCTGTCGGTCACGACCAGATTCACCGTGCTACCGGGGGCCGCATCGGTCGTACCCGTGATTGTCGGCGTATTGTCATTGGTGTTGTCCGGAGCTGACACGGTAAGCACCAACGCAACAGGCCCGGTCGTACCCGTCGTCGAACTCGGCTCGGCGCCCAATCCGAAATCGATCGGATCGATCACGACAGGATCGATCGCCTGTTCCAAGCCGCGCGTTTCGAAACCGGCTTCGACCGCACCGACCCGCCCGGTCCTGTCGAGCCCGACAGCCGACTGGACGGATTCGCCGGCGCTGCCCTGTTCACCGCCGGCGGCCGGGGCCTCGGCCACTTCTGTCGGATCCTCACCCTCCGCGATCAGGCGCTGCAACTCAGCCACTTCCGCCAGCGCGGCGGCCTTGACCGCAGCAACGTCGTCGCTGTAGACAGCCTCATCCAGCAGCGCCTCCGAATCGCGCCCGAGATCAAAACGCGTACCATCTCTGAGCGCAACCACGATGCTGCTCTGGCCGCTGGTCTTTATCAGGTCATCCGGATAGACCAGGTCACCTGCAAATAACTGGCGCTCGACGCCGTTGGCCCCGATGGCCACCACCCGACCGGTAACCGACTGCACCTCGCCGATGGCAGAGGATGCGGGGTTGGTAGCGTTTTGTTCAGCCATGACGGTCTCCAGGCATAGATATGGATGGTGCTGTTTTCTGGATATCGGCAAGGCGCCAAAGTGCCTTATAGAACCTTGGTACTAGATAAAACTTTGGTACTAGGGAATTGCGGTCAGCCGTTCGACAGGCGACGAGGATCCTGGTTCGCCTGCGATACGGCGAGAGCAAGCTGCACCCGGTTACTGATGCCGGTCTTGCGAAAAATGCTGTTGAGATGGGCCTTCACGGTGCGCTCGGAGATACCGCTGTCGGCCGCGATGACCTTGTTGCTGTGTCCGGCGGCGACCTGTTTTGCGATCCCGGTCTCGCGCGCAGTCAACTGCCCGAACAGACTCTCTTTCGGCACAGACGTCTTTGTCTTTTCGGCCAGTGCGACCTTGAGCAGATAATCGGTGACCTGCTTGCCGGCCCAAATCTCGCCACTCGCGACGGTGGATATCAAAACGGCCAGCACCCGGTCTGAAACCAGGCGGTTACAGTATCCACGCGTGCCTCTTCGCAACAACCGCAGGCCTTCCTGTGCCTTCGGGTGGGACGACATGGCGATAAACGCGGTTTGCGGACAGGCCTCGATAGCATCGTAGAGCGGCTGCGGATCCGAACCACCACGCCGCCCCAAATCGTAGAGACAGACCCCAACCCCGATCTGCGGCCCCCCGAGCAGGCTGGCCGGAGGAAGGATGACGCACTCATGGCCCGATTTATGGGTCATATCGGACCAACGCATCAAGATGTCATGATCGCTTCCTGCAGCGACTACCAGCGTCATCGATTACGGTTCCCGCAAGGCATTTTCCCGCGCACGCAATACGGGCTTGAGCAGGTAGGAAAGTACGGTTTTTTCTCCAACAAGGATATCCACCTCGGCCGTCATACCCGGCATGATCGAGAAAGGTTTTCCATCCTTGACCAACGTGGGCTCAGTGGTGCGAACACGCACCAGATAGTAAGGGTCACCATTCTCCTCGATAAACGTATCGGCACTGATGTGCTCAACCTGAGCCTCCAGGCCACCGTAAATCGCGAAATCATAGGCCGTGAGTTTCACCTTTGCAGGCAGGCCCGGACGCAAAAAGGCGATGTCTCGCGGATTCACCTTGGCCTCGACCAGCAGGCTTTCGCCCACCGGGACAATCTCGACGAGGTCCATGCCCGGCTGCACCACGCCACCCACGGTCCGCACCGAGAGTGACTTCACCACACCACGAATCGGTGAACGCACCTGCGTGCGGCGCACCCTGTCCTCCAAAGCCACGTTGCTGGCATTAAAGGCATTCAGCTCGGCACTCACCTCATTCAATTCGGCGCGCACCTCCTTGCGAAAACCGGCATCCAGTTCGACCTGGCGTTGTTCGGCCTCGGCCAGTTCGGCCCTGGCTCGCGGAATGGCAAGCTTCGTCTCGTCCAATTCACCGCGCAGGTCGTTGACCTGGCGCTGCAGACGCAAGACCTCGACCTCGGATACTGCGCCATGATCGCGCAGTGGACGGGTCACCTTTAACTCCTTTTCGGTCAGATTCAGGCTCCGCTCCAGCCGCGCACTTCGGGACAACATTTCAGCGATGGCATGCCTCTTCTGCGCCACCTGTTGACCAAAGATGCTGTGATTGGCTTCGAGCTCGCTGCGGCGCTCGGCAAACAGCTGCCATTCCTGCTCAAAGATCTGCGGCAGGGCCTGGCTTATCTCTGCCGGAACCTGCGGCATGGCATCGAGACCATCGGCCTCGGCCTGCAGGCGGATCAATTTGGCCTGGAGGCTCAGCGAGCGGATACGACTCTCCTGCAGGGAGGAATCGAAGCGGGTATCGTCGATGGTCAGCAGGATCTGGCCCGGCGTCACCAGCTCACCCTCGGACACATCGATCTGCTTGATGATCCCTCCCTCCAGATTCTGTACCACCTGAACCTGTGACGTTGGTATGACCTTACCGCTACCGCGCACGACCTCATCGAGTAGCGCCAGGTAAGCCCAGACGAATATCGCAACGAGACAGAGGAATATCACCCAGATCAAAAGCTGTTGGCCGCGCACCGAGCGTGTGCGAATAGCCGCCGCCGCATCGACAACGAATCCGTCGGCGCGTGGCCCTCTGCTGAGCACTTCATTCTGGTTCAACGCGCAATCTCCTCAATGCGTCTGCTTGATCCGACCGGCACGCAATGCATCGAGCACCTGCGCCTTGGGCCCGTCGGCTACGACTTTGCCCGCATCGACCACAATCACGCGCTCGACCAGTTCCAGTAAAGACGCACGGTGCGTGATCAGAATCAGGGTCTTGCCCTGCACAACCCCGGAGAGTTCGCGTTTGATATGTTCTTCGCTGCTGTTGTCCATCGCCCCGGTGGGCTCGTCCAGCAACAAGACCGGGGCGTCCTGGACCAGGGCCCGGGCCAGGGCCACCGCCTGGCGCTGCCCACCCGACAGCATGCTGCCATGCTCTCCGACCGGCATGTCGAAACCCAGGGGATGGCGATTGACGAAGGCCGCCACGCCGGACAGCGCGGCCGCACGCACGATACGTTCATCGTCCACATGCGCGATTCCCATGGTGAGGTTGTCTCGGATCGAGCCGAACAACAGCTGATTGTCCTGAGACACATAGGCGATGTTGTGTCGCAGATCACCCGGGTCGAGCTGGCGGATATCCACCCCATCGATGCGTACAGCACCTTTCTGTGCCTGATAAAGGCCGGCAATCAGTCGGTTGGCCGTGGTCTTTCCGGAACCCACGCGGCCGATAATCGCCACGCGTTCACCCGACTCGATGCGGAAACTTGCATCCTGCAAAGCCGGCAGCTCCTGTCCCGGGTACATGAAGCTGACATGGTCGAACTCGATATTTCCCTGCAGCACCGGCCGCGTGACAAACACCTTGCCCTCGGGACGCTCAACCGGCATTTTCATCACTTCGTTGAGCGTCTGCAGGGCGGTGCTGGCCTGGAAGAAGCGGGTCAGCAGTCCCGCAATCTGTGCCAGAGGAACCACCGCGCGTCCGCTGAGCATGACGGCCGCAATCAAGCCTCCCATGGACAGCAGGCCGTCCGAAATAAGATAGACACCGAACACGACCACGCCGACCGAGACCATCTGCTGGAGGAACGTGGCAAGATTTGCCGCCGACAATGCCCATTGGCGTGCCTCCGCACTCCAGCGTGCGGACTCGGCCACGCTCCTTTCCAGCTGCCCCTGCAGCCGCCCCTCCACACCAAGCGCCCTGACCGTTTCGGCCTCGACCAGGGCCTCGACCAGGGTCGCATTCTTCTGTGCGGCGGCCCGCATCCCCTGCTCCGAGGCGCGCCGCAGTCGCGGCTGCATGAACAGGCCATAAACGAGCAGGATCGGGATGACCGTCAGGGGTACCAGCACCAGGGGGCCGGCCACAAACCAGATCACCAGCAGGAACAGCAGGGCGAAAGGGACGTCGACCAGGGCCGTCAGCGTCAGGGAGGCGAAGAAATCGCGAATACCGTCGAACTCGCGCAGATTGTTCGCAAAGGCGCCGGCGGACGCCGGTCGCGCGTCCAGACGCAGTCCGAGCACACGCTCAAAGAGGCGCGCGGACAACTCAATATCGGCCTTGCTCCCCGCCACATCGATAAATCGCCCCCTAAGACCACGCAGGATGAAGTCGAATCCAAAGATCAGGGTGACGCCTATCGCGAGTACCCAAAGGGTCTCCAGGGCCTGATTCGGTACGACCCGGTCGTAGACGTTCATGACGAACAACGGACTGGCAACCGCGAACAGATTGATCAGAACGGAGGCAAGGGCCACATCGCGATAGAGCCGCCATGAAGACCGTAGCGTCCCCCAAAACCAGTGACCCTCTGCCACGCCATCATCTGAAGCCGGTGTGCGTGCGTCGTAACGATGGGCGGGGCTGGCGAGAATGGCGTAGCCTGAATACAGGCCCTCGAGCTCATCCATCCCAAGTCGAATCTCGGCCTCCGGATTTTCCGGCAGCAACAGCCGCGCCTCACCATCGCTCACCGGCCGCAGCAGCAGGCCGGCCCGATCGTCATCCAGCAGCAGGACGGCGGGTGTGACCAGACCGTCCAATGCAGTCAGGTCACGCTGCACCACCTGGGCACGCAGCCCGACCCGGCGCGCCGCTCGGTCAAACATGCTGGGGCTGAGCCGACCACCTTCGAGCGGCAGTCCGGAAGTGACCGCGAACTCCGACGCCGCCAGATCGTGCTGGCGCGCGAGCATCAACAGACACGCAACCAATGGGTCCGGCGTGGAGATCTCAGTCTCCAGATCCAGTTTCAACGCTGCTTCGCTCAAACCTTTGTTCTCCCGGTTCGGTCAGATAAAAAATCCTGTCTGGGAATAAAGTTATCGTCGGCTGTACCGAAATCCTGAATTAATCCCCCAAGCTATCGAGATTCTCCCGCCATGAAAAAGGTCTTTATCGTCCGTGACGCAGAAGGCGACATCGCCAGTCTGTCCGCCACGGCGAGCGACGGCGCGATAGCTGCCTCTATCGACGATCCCGAAGTCCAGGAGTTTCTGCGCAATCTCGACGTAGACCTGGTCCGGGTACTGGAGGATGTGGTCGATCTGCTCGTGGGTCGCGGTGTATTCCGATTTACCGACCTGCCTGAGTCCGCCCAGCAGAAACTGCTGTTCCGCAAGACCCTGCGCTCGCAATGGCAGGCCGTGCCGGACCCGCTGGGTGACGAAGACGGCCTGTTCTGAACGTCCCGCCATCTCCTTTTCGGGATTGACCCAAGTCAAGCAAGCCAGTGCCCGTGGTTGCCTGCCGTGGCGCAGCACGCCCAGTCTAGCGATGACAAGGGTCACCATTGGATCATCCAATGCACGAGCAGCTCGTCACCATCGACGGCAATGAGGCCGCCGCGCGGATCGCCCATCTTACGAATGAGGTGATAGCAATCTATCCGATCACCCCGGCCTCGCCGATGGGCGAGTGGGCGGACGAATGGTCCGCCACTGGAGTGGGGAATCTCTGGGGCACCGTCCCGCAGGTGATCGAGATGCAGAGCGAGGCGGGTGCGGCCGGGGCCATCCACGGCGCCCTGCAGGCCGGATCCTTGGCGACCAGCTTCACCGCCTCGCAGGGCCTGCTCCTGATGGTCCCGAATATGTACAAGATCGCCGGCGAGCTGACCCCGACCGTCCTGCATGTGTCGGCGCGATCCCTCGCCGCTCAGGCCTTATCCATTTTTGGCGACCATTCCGACGTCATGGCCTGCCGCGCGACCGGCTACGCCATGTTTTGCTCGGCCAGCGTGCAGGAGGTTCAGGACTTTGCCCTGATTGCACAGGCCGCAACCCTTGCCTCGCGGGTGCCCTTCCTGCACTTTTTCGATGGATTTCGTACCTCGCACGAGGTCGACAAGATCAGCCAGCTGGACCGCGACACCGTGCATGCCATGATCGATGAAGACCTGGTGACCGCACACCGCAGGCGCGCCCTTTCGCCTGACCACCCTGTCCTGCGCGGCAGCTCGCAGAACCCGGATGTGTATTTCCAAGGCCGTGAGTCAGTAAATACTTACTACGCGGAATTACCCCAAATTCTAATCGATGTCATGGTTAGATTCGCGGACCTGACCGGACGCCGGTACCGGCTGTTCGATTATCTGGGCGCAGCGGACGCAGAGCGCGTGGTGATGCTCATGGGCTCGGGCCTGGGCGCGGCCGAAGAGGCGGTCGAGACCCTCATTGAACGTGGCGAGAAGGTCGGCCTGATCAAGGTGCGCCTTTTCCGACCCTTCGCGGCAGAACATCTGCTCGACTGCCTGCCCGACAGTGTCCGCACACTGGCCGTGCTCGATCGCAGCAAAGAGCCGGGCGCCGATGGCGAGCCCCTGTACAAGGACGTGGTCACCGCGTTGGCACAGGCCCATGCTGAGGGTAAGCGCACTCGGATGCCACGGGTGATCGGTGGCCGATTCGGACTTTCGTCGAAGGAATTCACGCCGGGCATGGTTGCCGGCGTCTTCTCCGAGCTCGACCGGGACAAGCCCAAAAACCACTTCACCATCGGCATCCACGACGATGTCAGCGGCAGCAGCCTGAACTGGGACAGCGGGTTCACCCCGTCGGCCGCGCAGGGCATCACGCGCTGCCTTTTCTACGGCCTGGGCTCGGACGGCACCGTTTCGGCCAACAAGAACTCGATAAAGATCATCGGCGAGAGCACAGATCTGCACGTCCAGGGCTATTTTCAGTACGACTCGAAAAAGGCCGGTGCCGTTACCGTGTCGCACCTGCGCTTCGGCGACCGGCCGATCCGGTCGACCTACCTTGTCGGCAATGACGAGGCGCAATTCGTCGCCTGTCACCAGCCGAACTTCCTGACCCGCTACGATATGCTGGTCAGGGCTGAGGCAGGTGGCACCTTCCTGCTCAACAGCCCGATGACGCCAGGCAAAGTCTGGGACACCCTGCCACGCCCGCTGCAGCAGCAGATGATCGACAAGGGGCTGAGATTCTTTGTTATCGACGCCTATGGCATCGCGCAGGAAACCGGCATGGGCCGGCGTATCAATACGATCATGCAGGTCTGCTTCTTTGCCCTTGCCGATGTCATCGACAGGGATGAAGCCCTGGGCAAGATCAAGGAGATGGTCAAAAAGACCTATGGCCGCAAGGGCAGGCACCTGCTCGAACGCAATTTTGCCGCGATAGACGCCGCGCTCGCCGGGCTGCACGAAATCCAGGTTCCCGAACAGGTGAGCAGCCAAATGGAGCTGCCACCCGTGGTGGCGGCCAACGCACCGGAGTTCGTGCAGAGGGTAACCGCGACCCTGATCGCGGGGCACGGAGACAGCCTGCCGGTCAGTGCGATGAGTGCGGACGGTACCTGGCCGCTCGGCACCGCGGCATTCGAAAAGCGTCAGCTGGCGCTGGAGATCCCGCAATGGGAGATGGATCTGTGCACCCACTGCGGCAAGTGCCCATTGGTCTGCCCTCACGCGGCCATCCGCTCCAAACTGTTCGACGAGAAACTCTCCTCTGAAGCGCCAGAGGGTTTTCTGCATGCTCAGGTGAAGGGCGGTAAAGACCTGCCGGCCGGGACCCACATCAGCTATCAGGTTGCGCCAGACGACTGCACCGGTTGCGGCCTGTGCGTCGAAATCTGCCCGATCCGCGACAAAGCCAACCCGCAGCGCAAGGCGCTGAACATGGTTCCAGTCGGTTCAAGAAGAACCATTGAGCAGGCCAACTGGGATTTCTTCCTCGGGCTGCCCGAATTCGACCGCAGCCAGCTCAAAGAGACCACGCTCAAGGGGGCCATGGTCATGCAGCCGCTGTTCGAGTTTTCGGGCGCCTGCGTGGGCTGCGGCGAGACACCCTATATCAAGCTTGCAACCCAGCTGTTCGGCGACCGGATGCTGATTGCCAACGCCACCGGTTGTTCCTCGATCTACGGCGGCAACCTGCCGACCACCCCCTACACGACCAACCCGGACGGCCGTGGACCGGCCTGGAACAACTCGCTGTTCGAGGACAATGCGGAATTCGGTCTGGGAATGCGCGTGGCCATCGACAAACAGGCCGAGCACGCAACGGAGCTGCTTCAGGAACTCGCCGAAGAGATCGGCACACCACTGGTCGATGCGATCATCGGCGCAGACCAACACGGCGAGGCCGGTATTGCTGAACAGCGCGCCCGCGTGGAAGAACTGAAGACCCGGCTTGCCGGCGTCGACCGACTCGCGGCGCGCACGCTAGAGGGCATCGCCGATTATCTGGTCAGAAAAAGTGTCTGGGCGATCGGCGGAGACGGCTGGGCCTACGACATCGGCTACGGCGGTGTCGACCATGTACTGGCCTCCGGCCGCAACGTAAATATCCTGGTACTCGACACCGAAGTCTATTCGAATACCGGCGGTCAGACGTCGAAGGCGACGCCGCTGGGCGCGGTAGCCAAGTTTTCGGCCGGCGGCAAACCCGTCGTCAAGAAGGATCTCGCCATGATGGCCATGGCCTATGGCAACGTCTACGTTGCCCAGGTGGCCTACGGGGCAAAAGATGTCCAGGTGCTGCGCGCGTTCCTCGAGGCAGAGAGCTACGATGGACCATCGCTGATCATCGCCTACTCACCCTGCATCGCGCACGGCATCGACCTGTCCAACAACCTGCGTCAGCAGGACCTGGCGGTCAACGCCGGCCACTGGGGGTTGTTCCGCTTCGACCCGCGCAAGGCCGCGCAGGGTGAGAATCCCCTGCATCTCGACTCCAAGGAACCCAGCCTGCCATACCGGGATTTCGCCATGACCGAGACCCGCTTTGCGGTATTGGAGCGGACCCACCCGGACGCGGCCCACCGATTCATGGAATCGGCTCAGAATCAGACCAGGGCCAAATTCCACCTTTACGAGCAGCTGGCCCGGCTGGCTGTCGGCGACGAGGGCCCCGGCAACTCCGGGGAAAAATCTTGAGCCGCCCTGACCGCTCAGACGCGGTAACTCCATGCCAGCGACTTGACCGGTACGGATATCTTGACCACCGGAGAACACCGACATGGATCTGACAACACAATGGCTGGGCATGACGCTGAAAAACCCTTTTGTACCCTCGGCCTCACCGCTGTCGCGGAGCCTGGATGCATCAAAGCAACTGGAGGATGCCGGCGCCGGCGCCATCGTCATGTACTCGCTGTTCGAAGAGGCGGTGCGGGCCGAAGAAGAGGGCATGACCCGTTTTCTGCATCACCAGGAAACCGGCAGCGCCGAGGCCAGCAGCTACCTGCCGGCACACCAGGATTTTCCCGGCGAGCTCGACCGCTATCTCGAACAGGTTGCCGCGCTGAAGGCGACCCTGCAGATCCCGGTGGTCGCCAGCCTGAACGGCGTGACTGCGAGCGGCTGGATGAAGCATGCGACCGAGATTGCCGAAGCCGGCGCAGACGCGCTCGAACTCAACGCCTATTACGTCGCCGGCGACGTCTGGGAGGAGGGGCATCAAGTCGAGCAACGCTATGTGACATTGCTGCAGGAACTGGGTGAACAGGTTTCGATCCCGATAAACATGAAGCTCTCACCGTTCTTCAGCTCGATCGGCAACATGGTGATGAAACTGGAAGCCGGCGGCGTTTCGGGTGTTTCGCTGTTCAACCGCTTCTATCAACCCGACATTCAGATTGACGGCATGCGTCTGCGGCATGCCCTCACCCCAACCCGCTCCACCGATGCACTGCTTGCGATGCGGTGGGCTGCGATACTGCATGGGCGGGTGGGTTGTTCCATCGGCGCCACCGGAGGCATTCATACGACCGAGGACGCGATCAAGGTGCTGCTCGCCGGTGCGGACGTGGTGCACCTTTGCCATGCCCTGCTGCAAAAGGGGCCAGAACATCTGAGCACGCTGGTTCGCGAACTTGAGGAATGGATGGAACAGCAGGGGTTCGAACAACTCGACGAGTTGCGTGGCCGCATGAGCCAGGCCAGTGTGCAGAATCCCTCAGACTACGAGCGGCTCAACTACATCCGGGTTCTGCAGAGTTACGACGGCGCCGATGGCGTATGGCGCTGACAGAACGGGTTCAGGACAAAGGGCTCTTGCTCATTCCAAGCGCGGTGCCAATCCGTTCCAACCCGACAACCAGCATCCACAGGACCTGAACGAACGTCATCACCGCAAGCAGCAGCGCCAGCATAATCGCGGGTGCAACCGACATCGCGACCAACCAGTGCATATCGAGCAAGAGGGCGGTGGCCACGGAGGTCAATGAATAAAGAATCGTCAGCTCGATCCATGACTGACTCCAGCCCGAGTCTGCAAAGATTTTAGGTTTCTTCATCACTATTGCCACCATCCGCTTTTTTGCTGTCACGAACTTTAGCGTCAGCACCGGTGCGCAATTACGGAACTGATTCGCAATTTTAGGGGCGAAGGGCAGGCACCCCGTCGGGCAATGTGCCCTGGCACACAGCTCGTCAGGATCTTGATTCCGCCCGCAGCGGCAGGCTCGACGTCTCTCGCTCTCAGGGCGACGTCTGGGATGCGCAAAAAGATACGTTGGCGGATAAGCTCGGTGCCGTGTTTGCCTTGCTGCTGTTCGCCTTGGTGCGGCCGGATCTCAGCGAGCATCGCACGATGGGCGATTGAAGGCTCCCGGACCGAAGGCCGACCCTGCCGTCGAAGCTAGGGAACACCCGTGTTCCGCAAGATTACGCCACCTCCAGACCATGCCTTCTGGCAGCAGTAGGCTGTTCGCGAATACGCTTTAAAAATGCTCCCGGCTGCCGATATCACGCTTTATAGCCGGGTGGAGCCCGTATCCGCCATGGCCGTTTGCTGTGAGAGGGGCGTTCCCATGAAACAACAGTTTTCGAGACCTGAAGGGCAAGCCGGGACAGAATCGCGGGCCGAACCGCTGGAGAAAAACGACCGGAAGGTCGCCGATGAAAACAAGCGGACCGATCCGAGATGCGCGCTCGCAATCCAGGCGTTTGTCGCGATTCCCTCCCTTCAGTCCAGGGCCTACGGAATCTGTGAAATCTCTCGCGGCGGCATGTTTCTGGCCTTCAGGGACGCACGCTCGACAAAGCTTGAACTCGAGCAGAACGATATCGAGCCCGGCACACACGTGGAAGTGGCATTTTCTGTTTCCCTGCCCGATGGAAAACATCGTTTTCGTGTACGGGCCCGAATCGCACGCATCACCGCGTATGGCATCGGCGTTCAGTTTATAACGCACAACCCCCCGCAACTCGCGGCATTGAGAGAGATGTTCTCCCAGGCTGGTGCAGACCTGGAAGATGAAGACCCGCAGATGCGGGCCTCGGATGCAACTGAGGCAAAACGAATGCTTGCAAATCCCTCAGCGTCGACGGCTTGGCAGGACTGGGAACTTGTCGACTGAAGCCCTCGAGGCTGCCAAGTCTGCTCACGTGGCACGCTGGGATGTGAACCCAAAATATCGCTCGCCTTTACCCGCTTGCCTTTCAATTCATGTGAGCCAGACGTTTCGCCGTGAGAATCCGATGCTTCAACGACCGCTGCAACACCGTGCTATCGCCTCTGGACTGGCCTTCCCGCTTTTGACTCTCGTCGGCTTTGCCGCGGCCCGATATTCGCTTCAGCTGCCCCAGGACTGGGTGCGGGGCTCCGAGATTTGCTGAATTTTCCGCATGCCCCACTAGAGACCGTAAAGTGCAGGCAGCAACCAGGAAAATGCCCCCCACATGATCAGGGTCAACGGTACACCGACACGCAGGAAATCGGTGAAGCGGTAGCCGCCGGCACTCATCACCAACAGGTTGGTCTGGTAGGCGATCGGCGTCGCGTAACTCATGTTCGCCCCAAACAGTACAGCAAGTACAAACGGCTCCTCCGGCAGACCAAGCTGACGCGCGATCCCGATAGCGATCGGTGTTCCGATCACGGCCGCGGCATTGTTTGACACGATATTGGTCAACAGCGCCATCATCAGCATCAGACCGCTGAGCAGCCATGTCGGCGATGCCCCAAGCGTAGCGGCGATAAACAGCTGGGCGACGTAATCGGCGGCACCGGTCTTCAACAGCGCCGAACCCAGCGCGAGACTGGCCACGACGATCAGGATGACCTGGGTATTCAGTGCGCGTGCCGCATCGCGCCATCTCAGACAGGAGGTGGCGATCATCAGCAGCACGCCCGCGATCGCGCTGATCGCAATCGGCAGCCAACCTATGGCCGCGCTCAGTACGACCCCCGCCATGATGGCAAGGGCCAGCCGAGCCCGCTGGGTACTCGGCAGATCTGCGGTGGCATCGAGCACGAGCACGTCGCCGCGCCGTTTCAATTCCGCAATCTGCTCTCGTGCACCCTGGATCAGCAGCACGTCCCCGACCCTCAGCTGCGCGTCATGCACACGCACACGCATGTGTTTCAAATGCCACCCGGCGCGATGCAGGGCAAGCGTGAGCAATTGGTAGCGCTCCGCGAAGCGCGATGCCGCCAGGCTTGTGCCTTCGAGTATCGAGCCTTGGATGACGACCACCTCGGCCAGTTGTTGATCCTCGGCGTGCAGCGGATTTTCATCGTCAACCGGAATGTCATCCGAGCAGAGCGTCGCTCCCAGCACACCTTCGTATTCCTTGAGCTTCTCCGCCGTGTCGCTCAGAAGGAGCCGGTCCCCTTCCCGCAGGGTGGCGTCGGGCAGAGGCATCAGCGCAGATTGCTCGCCGCGCAACAAGCGCGACACCTGCATCGTCCCGCCGGCCTTGGTAACCACCTCGGCCAGCGTCTTGCCTACGGGAAAACTACCTTCCGGGATTAGAAGTTGCGCCGTAAACACCCTTGGCGAAGCATCGCCCAGGTCGGTCTTTCGTTCGGGCAGCAGACGTGGCGCCACCAGCCACAGGTAGAGAATGGCGAAGCCCCCGGCAATCGCCACGGGCAGGATGAAGTCGAACATCTGGAGACGGCGGACGCCAAGGTCAAAGGCAACACTGACCACCAGCAGATTGGTCGAGGTGCCTATCGTGGTGCCCATCCCGCCGATGAGCGTGGCAAAACCCATCGGCATCAGTATGCCGGACGCGCGCGTGTTGGTGCGCACCGACACGCTGATCAGAATGGGCATCAGCAGCACCACGATGGGTACATTGTTGACGAATGCACTGAGGCCGGCGCCGATCAACAGGGTCAACAGCAGCGACGTCGACGGCGCCACCCCCCAGGCACGCGCCAGCAGATGTCCGACCGGCTCCAGCGCGGCCGTACGAACCAGCCCCTGACCCAGAATCATCAGGGCACAGACGGCGACCAGGGCCTGGTGGCCGAAACCGGTCAAGAATGCAGTCGCATGCAGCTGTTCTCCATTGGATACGAAGGGAAAAATCTCGAAACCCAGGGTCAAAACGACCAGCACGAAAAGGCTGGATGTCTCCAGCGCGATCCGCTCGCGCGTGAACAGCACCAGCGCGCAGCCTGTCAACAGCCATAACGGCGACGGCATGCGTATTTGGCGGAGGCAGCAGGTCCATGGGGCTCAGTCGGCCGGCCAGAGAGACCGGTCAAGCAGGGGGAAATGGCGAGTCATCTGGTCAAGGATAGATACAAAGCACGCAATGCACCGAAATCGAGGCCCTCGACGTACCGTTGCAGGCGCTCCCAGCCAATCTGCAGGCGTGCCTCGAAGGCATCCAGATAGCCCAACATGTTTTCATCGCCAAACAGGCGGATGCCCAGGTAGATGAGACCGAGGCCGAATACGATCGAAAGCAGCTTTTTCAAGCCGCGCCCGGCGGCGCGAAAAGCCTGCTCGGCCAGCGTTCGCGGCAGGCTCGGCGGCAAAACACGGGGACGGCGACGGGAATCGACCTCTTTGAGCACGCGTTCGCCGAGCTCGCGCAACACCGCCGCGGGCGACTCCTCGCTCTCGCGCTCCCGGGACTGCCCCTGCTTCAGTGACGGGCAGAGGATCTGCAGGCGCTCGGCAAGTTCACTGATCTCTGCGTCCCAGTGCCGGTCGGTCAGGGTGGCGGCCTGCAGGCGCGCAAGCCGTGCGATGCTGTCCGGCAGATCGCCGGGCGCCGGCATGCCGGCACCACCGACCAGGACCGGAAGCACCTGCTTGCCCTGGGCAAATGCGGCCTCGATCTCGGTACGCACCCAGTCGGTCGGTTCGAACAGTCGTGATCCATAGCCCTGGCTGGATTCAGCCGCCCAGTTGCGACCGATCACAACCAGCAGAACGTCGCTGGCGGCGATGGCGCGGTGTAACACATCGGTAAAATCACTGCCGACGGGGATCTCGATATCGCGAAACACCCGGTCAGGCCCGAGAACCTCTATCAGGTCATCGGCAAGACGACCGGCAAAACCCTGACTGTCATCGCGACGGTAACTGACAAAAACTCCTGCCATTGCAGACCCTTACCTCAATAATCGGTGCGCCCGGCACCCCGCACTGGGCGCAGATACTACCGCGTTCGCGCACACGGGGCGCTTCAGAGAAAGCGTTCCTTGTGAAGGACTTTGTTCCTCTAGGCGATCAGCGCCTCGTAAAGATGGAGTACCCCGGTATCGAGCACCAGCATGAACAGCGTATAGGATCCGTTCCAGCGCAGGAATCCGCGCGGATCGATGCCGAAACGCCCCTGCATGCCAAGATGCATGCCAGACAGCGGCGAGATCGAGACCCCCTGGGCCCATGCCATCAGGAAAGTGATACCGATCAGGTTGGGATCGGGTGCCAGGGGCGCAAGCAGGCCGTGGGCCGTCGCAATACTGATCACAGGGTGCACACCGACCACAGACAGCCCGACCATCAGCAGCAACAGCAGGCTGGCCTCGGTCGCGCCGAAATGCATCAGGTCCAGGGTCCAGCCCGTGCTCTGCACCACGCTGCCGATGCCTGCGGCGAGCACCCCGGCTGCCAGAAACAGCAGCAGCTCGCCCGACATGCGTGGCAGGCCTTCCTGAACATGGGCGAAAAACCGCGACAGCGCACGCGAGGCATCTCGCACCAGCAGCGCGCCCAGGGTCAGCAATACCGACAGACTGCTGATCAGCGTGAGGACCGGTGTCACCGGGCTCAGCTGGTGCATGAGCAATACCAGCGACGCCAGCAGGCCGGGGATCCACAAGGCCCCGAAATGCATCGGATAACCGACAAAATCACGCACAGCTGGCCGCCTTGACAGCTGCCAGGCGGACACCGACAGGCCCATCACCGCGATTGGCAGCCCCACGCTCGACAGGACCAGCAGTTGCGCACCGGGCGAATTGCTCAGGGCAATGCCCATGGCGGCAAAGAACGGTGACCAGTGAGCCGCCAGGGCGAAACCGCGCGAAAGCACGGTTGCCTGCAGCGGCGTCATCGCCTGACGGCGCGACTGGCGGTCACCCAGGATCATCACGGCCGACAGATTGATCACCGAGCCAAACAGGTGAACCCCGAGCAGGGTGCGCAAAAGCGCCGCGGGCCCGCGTGGGTCGGCCTCACCGGCATCCACGGCCGGCAGGCTGACCAGGCGCAGGAAGCTGACCCCGGCCAGCATGGCCAGCAGTGCCTGATTGCCGACCAGGGCCTTTTCCAGCTGAACCGGGCCACCGCTCAACCAGGCATACAGCAGGCCGGCGCCGCCGACCAGCAACATCGCCAGCGTCTGTATGCGCTGCAGCCCGGTCACCCGCCGCGCCAGCAGGACACCGGCCATCCAGAATGCGATTCCTGCAAATGACCCCGGCACACCGAGGCCAAATCCGTAGGCCACCGACAGCAGGATGGCGGCCAGAATCAGCCAGCCAGAGGCCCTGCCTGGCAGTTGCGAGATTGCGGATGTCGGGCGGCTCATCGCGCACAGCATATCGCCAGTAGGAAAGGTTTGGGCACGCGGTTGCCGGCCCTCCGCTATTCGCCGGTAATTTTTGGGCGAACATGGAACGCAAAGCCCGTTAAAATCGGCGCGCGAATTTGACGAGTTATCGGGCCTCGCCGCCGCCCGAGACCTGAAATCCGATTGCCGAGGAAAGCCGTATGATGACCCCCAATCCCACCGAGCTGAACCTGCACCGCATGTCCCGTGTACTCGAGGTCAGCTTCGACGACGGCGCGAACTTCAAACTGCCGGCCGAGTACCTGCGGGTGTATTCGCCCTCTGCGGAGGTCGCCGGGCATGGGCCAGGTCAGCGCAAGGTGCCCTTGGGCAAGGAAGGCGTCAACATCGACCGTATCGAACCGGTCGGCAACTATGCCGTGGTGCTGCACTTCGATGACGAGCACAACACCGGCATTTACTCCTGGGAAACCCTGTACAATCTTGGCAAGCACTACGATGACCTGTGGGCACAGTATCTCGAGGAGCTGACGGAAAAGGGCTATAAGCGCAAGGAGCCCGCGGCCTGATTCTCCCGCTCCTGCGCCCACCTTCCGCAGCCGCAGGACCCGCCACCATGGCAGACAAAGAGCAGAATACGCATTTCGGATTCCGTACCGTGGGCAAGGGCGAAAAGGCCGGCATGGTGCGTGGCGTATTCGACTCGGTGGCCTCCAGATACGACGTGATGAACGACCTGATGTCTTTGGGTATCCATCGTCTGTGGAAGCGATTTGCGGTCGAACTGGCCGGTGTGCGGCGCGGGCAGCGCGTCCTCGACCTGGCCTCGGGGACAGGCGATCTGGCCGACCGCTTCGCCGACCTGGTCGGTCCCGAGGGGCTGGTTCTGATGACCGATATCAACGCCGCCATGCTCGGCGTGGGCCGCGACCGCATGGTCGATCGCGGGCATGCCGGCAACCTGGTCTACGCCCAGGTGGATGCCGAGGCCCTGCCCGTCCCCGACGACAGCCTTGACCTGATCAGCATCGCCTTCGGCCTGCGCAATGTGACCGACAAGGCCAAGGCGCTGGGCGCCATGTACCGGGCTTTGAAGCCCGGCGGCCGGGCGCTGATACTGGAGTTTTCCAAGCCGCGGAACAAACCGCTGGAAAAAGCCTACGACCTTTACTCCTTCAAGCTCCTGCCCAAGATGGGCGAACTGGTGGCCAAGGATGCCGAGAGTTACCGCTACCTGGCCGAGTCGATCCGCATGCACCCTGACCAGGAAACGCTCAAGGGGATGATGGAAGATGCCGGCTTCGAGCGCTGCGATGTGCACAATCTGACCGGCGGCATCGTCGCCGTCCATCGCGGGTTCAAGCTTTGATTCGTATACCGAGTCATGGACGCAAAGGACACAGAGGCTCAAAGGGCACAAAGGATTCCTGGGTGCGTGCCCGAAAGACACAGCAGACGCTCGGAGACCGCCCGGACAAAATGATGCAAAACGTCATCAGAAACTGCCCTAGTCACACTGCGCACGTCGGTGTCGCACCGCTGCCAGGCAGCACCGTTGAAAAACATCCCTTTGTGTCCTCTGCGCCTTCGCGTCCTCTGCGTTCCGAACTCGGACTCCAACGATGACCATGCGTGACCTCGCCCTCGAGGCGCTGGAACAGGGCCTCAACCGGCTGATCCAACTGGATCCGGAGGCGAGCCGCCAGCTGGCCACGCTGCACGGGCGGGTGATCCGCGTCGATCTTGACAGGTACCGGCATTCAGCTCAATTTCGTACCCGGCCACGACGGCCGCCTGCAGTTGCTCGGCAACATCGAGGGTGAGCCCGACAGCACACTCAGCGGAAGCCCACTCGACCTTATCCGGGCCAGCGACAGCTCGGAGGGCTCGAAACAGCTTTTCTCGGGCAGGGTGCGCATCGACGGTGACAACCAGAGCGCGCATCGATTCAGTGAGGCCCTGGCGAGTCTGGACATAGATTGGGAAGAACAGCTCTCCCACCTCACCGGGGATATCGCCGCGCACGAGATTGGGCGTGGCGTCCGGGCTGCCCTGCATGAAGGCAAGCGCGTCGCGGGCACCGGCCGCGAGAACCTGTCTGAATACCTTACCGAGGAGGCACGCCTGCTGCCCCACCGGCTCGAGATCGAAGACTTTCTCGCCGAGGTCGATACGCTGCGCGACGACAGCGAAAGGCTGGCGGCACGCATTGCCCTGCTTGAAAAGCGGCATCACGGTGACAAGACATGATCCCGGTACGTGAAAGCCTGCGAGTGGCGCATATTGCCTGGGTTCTGGTGCGCCACGGTCTGGACGAATTCATTCTGGCCGCGCACCTGTTTCGCCCGATCCGTTTCTTCCGTTTCCTGTCGCCCTTCTACTGGGGCAGCAAGCCGCCGCGGGGTGTACGCATAAGACGGGCACTCGAGGACCTCGGCCCGATCTACGTGAAGTTCGGTCAGATACTGTCGACACGTCGCGACCTTCTACCGGACGACATCGCGTTGGAGCTGGTAAAACTGCAGGATCAGGTACCGCCGTTTCCGGGCGCGCAGGCAAGACAGATCGTCGAAAAGGCACTCGGCAAGCCAGTCGGCGAGCTGTTCGCCGAGTTCGACAGTGAGCCGCTGGCCTCCGCCTCGATCGCCCAGGTGCATGCAGCGACACTGCATGAAGGCCACAAGGTGATCGTCAAGGTGGTCCGACCCAACATCGAAAAGACCATACAACGCGATATCGATCTGCTTTTCACCATTGCCAGGCTGGCGCGCAAATATTCACGCGACGCCCGTCGTCTGCGCCCGGTCGAGGTGGTCGAGGAGTACAACAAGACCATCCACGACGAACTCGACCTGCAGCGCGAGGCCGCCAACGCGGCACAGCTTCGCCGCAACTTCGTCGACGGCAAGCTGCTTTACGTTCCCGAGGTGTACTGGGAACTGACCCGCGAAAACGTGATGGTCCAGGAACGTATCTACGGCACACCGGTGGATCAGGTCGATGAACTGATTACCCATGGCGTCAACCTCAGGACGCTGGGTGAACGTGGGGTGGAGATCTTCTTTACCCAGGTGTTCCGAGACAATTTTTTCCATGCCGATATGCATCCCGGCAATATCTTTGTTCGCGCCGACGGCACCTACATCGGCGTGGACTTTGGCATCATGGGTACCCTCACCAGCGCTGACCAGCGCTATCTGGCGGAGAACCTTCTGGCCTTTTTCCACCGCGATTATCGCAAGGTGGCCGAGTTGCACGTCGAATCCGGCTGGGTACCGCGCGACACCCGGGTCGAGGATTTCGAGTCGGCCATCCGTACCGTGTCGGAACCGATCTGGGAAAAGCCCATCAGCGAGATTTCGTTCGGCCATTTCCTGTTGCGCCTGTTCCAGACCGCGCGACGTTTTGACATGGAGGTCCAGCCGCAGCTTGTCCTGCTGCAGAAGACCCTGCTCAACATCGAGGGCCTGGGCCGAATGTTGTACCCACAGCTCGACCTTTGGACTACCGCCAAGCCTTTCATGGAGCGCTGGATGTCCGAGCAGGTCGGTCCCAAGGCCTTCCTGCGCCGGGTCAAGGAGACGCTACCGCAGATCTCCGAGGACCTGCCCGAGGTGCCGCTGCTGGCGCACCGGGTGCTGCGCAAGGCGGTCGACGGCGAACTCGAAATCCAGTGGAAATCGGAGCAGCTGGAGCAGATCCGCGACGAGATCCGAACCGGCAACCAGCGCACCCAGCTCAGCCTGGCGGGCGCAACACTGACCCTTGGCGGCATACTCGTAGCCGGCCTGCTGGAAGCCAGTATCGACATCAACCCGCTGTGGCTGGGCGGCGGTCTGGCCGGCGGCGGCTTGCTGTTACTGGCCTGGGCAGTCACCCGCTGAGCCTGCGCGCGACGCGGGAGCAACCACACCGAGCTCACCCCGGTTTCCGGTTAGACTTTGCAAATGCCGAGCACACAAGAATCTGGCAGGGACGACGCTGGCGGGAGACCACCCGAGCTGGAGGTGATCATCGAGATACCGCGCGGCAGCTTCCTGAAACGCGGCTCGACCGGACGTCTGGACTTCGTGTCCCCGGTGCCCTGCCCGTTCAATTACGGTTCCGTCGAAGACCTCATAGGCCTGGAGGGCGACCTGCTGGACGCGGTGGTGCTGGGGCGGCGTCTGCCGCGCGGGACCCGGGTGACCGTCAGGGCATTCGCGGCCGTCGGCCTGACCGACCGGGGCATGTACGACGACAAGCTGATCTGCAGTCAACGCCCGCTCAGGCGCTGGCAGGCATTCGTGGTCCTGGCTTTCTTCAAACTGTATTCCAGATGCAAATGGCTGCTGAACCTGGTTCGAGGCAGGCCGGGCCGCAATGCCTGTGAAGGCTGGGGCGATGCGGCATCGGCCATCGCCAGGGCTTCACCGCGCCCCCGAAGCGGCTGGTCCGGTCCGACCGTCCCGTTCTGATATGCCAGCAATTTATCGCGCCGCAATTGCGGTACGATGACGCGCACTTCAAGTATTCTCTTTTTTCTTCGGAGCATCCTACATGAGACTCGTATTTATACTGTTGGCCGCCGCGATCCTCGCGCAGCCTTTGAGTGCCGCTGAGCGCAAAGACACGCTTGAGCAGATTCAACAGAGTGGCAAGGTTCGCATCGGCTTTCGTGAGGCCCAGCCGCCGATGTCCTTTCTGGACAAGGACGGCAAACCTGCGGGTTATTCGATTGATCTTTGCGTGCGGATCGTCAACGAGGTGAAGAACACCCTCGGGAAAGACGATATCGTCATCGAATATGTCCCTGTTACGTCCTCGAACCGCTTCGACGCATTGAAGGACAACACCATCGATATCCTCTGCGGCGCCACCACCAAGACCATTTCGCGCGGCAAGCTGGTCGACTTCACCCAGCTGACCTTTGTCACCGGCGCCTCGCTATTGAGTATGAAGGAGACCGGCATCGAGGGTATTTCCGCACTTCAGGGCAAAAAGGTTGGCGTCTCCAAAGGAACCACTACGCTCGACGCACTCACGGAAAAACTCAAGGAGTCGGTCAGCGATGCCAAGGTCGTGCCGTTCGATTCGACTGCAGCAGGCCTGTCGGCCTTGATCAAGGGTGAGATCGATGCATTCTCGGCCGACCAGGTAGTCCTGATCGGCCTCGTATTGACCCACGAGGGCGATGAGAAATTCGCGATTGCCACCGATATCTTCTCATTCGAGCCGTTCGCACTGGCAGTGCGGCGGAATGACTCGGATTTCAGGCTGCTTGCTGACACCGTGCTCGCCCAACTCAATCGCAGCGGACAGATCACGCCGATTTACAGCAAGTGGTTCGGTAAATTCACCAAAAAGGTACCGCCGCTGTTGCAGGCCATGTACGTACTCAACTCGACGCCCGAGTAGAATGCAAAAGCCCCCGTCAAAACGGGGGCTTCGTCCATTAAATGGCGGACAGTCGGCGCATCCGGCTACTTTGCCTGCGACACCTCATGGCGCGTCAGCACCTTCAGTGACTCGATCTCTTTCAACGCTACGTGAACACTGTATTTTCCGCCATGCAGCGTCTGCCGAACCTCGACCTCACCATCACCGATCGCATGCAGAAGTCCCTCACGCATCGGCTGACCACGCGGCTTTAGCTGCACCTGCTGACCGACATAGTTCCCGATCTGCGCAACTGAAACACTCTCGTAGCTGCGCTCGACCAGGATTCGACGCGGCTGCCGGGTCCTGGTCTTGGCCCCGGCCTCGTTGCCCTGCTGCTCGCCGCCGAACAGCGCCGCCAAACCTTTCCCCTCAGGCTGCTGCAAGCGGAAACTGGTATCGGTGATCGGTTGGTTATTGAGGCTCATCTGCAACGAAAGGGTATCTGCCAGCTGATCGGGCGGCAGAAACATCAGGCTGAGAAGCCCGACCGGCTGCGCCGGTGCGGCCACTATCTCGAATTCACCCCAGTCACGATAAAACTCGCGCACGGCATTGCTGAGGCCCGTGCCCAGCGAGAGCCCCTGCTGCTCCATCTGTGCCAGCGCCTGTTCGGCGAGTATGCCGCTCCATTCCTGCACCGTGGCATCGCTGCCCATGGCGCAGGTCTTTAGCGCCTGCCGGCCGAACTCCGGCGAGACCCGGACCGAAAAACTCATCCGGCCAAGACTGAACTGCGGCGCCCCACCCTGTGAGAGCGTTTCGATATCGACATCGTTCATGGTCGCAGCAAGCTGCATGGATTCGATGTCATGCAGATCCATGTTTATGCCGATTTCAAGAGTGCGGCTGGTCTCGTCCAGCCGGTAGGACCCGTCCAGGTCCACTGCCAACTCGGAGAAACCGATCTTCTTGAGCAACTCCGGTTGAATGTCGAGGCCCTGCGTACATGGGTCTGCTCCAGCCTCTTTTCCGGCCCCGGCAAGAATATCTGAGGACAAGGGAAGCTGAATGCCGCTCACGCTGTATGACAGGCTGTTCGGCAAGGTAACCTCGCCCGGCAGGAATTTCGAGCCGCGGACGAAGAACAGCGGATCGTCGCTGGCGAAGCGCAGCGAATCGACACCAATGGTGTCCTCGAACCCCAGCGGCTGAACGCTTATCCCGCTGATTGTCACTGCACCGCGCAGGTCGGTCGAGATATCACTGTATCGGATATCCGCCTGAGCGGACGCAGTCTTCACAAATTCGTCGACTGTGCTCTTCGCGTTGTAATACATGATGCCCTTGAGCGCTCCATACACCAGCGCGGGGACCAACAGGATCAGAATCAGCTTGCCGGGTCTGAGTTTCATACAAATCTATCCTTAAGCTCTCATCAGGGGAGTTTCGACTTCTTCTCGCTTAGCGGCACCTAGCAGCCGTTCTATAAGGGTCAGGGCAAAATCCATGGCGGTTCCGGGGCCGCGCGAGGTCACCACCTTGCCGTCGGTGACCACTGCTTCCGCCAACAATTGCGAGTTTTCTGTCATCAGGCCATCTATTACGCCTGGGTAGGCGGTAGCCTTACGACCATCGAGCAAGCCGGCGTTTAGCAGCACCTTGGGCGCGGCACAGATGGCCGCCGTGTAACGCTCCTGTTCGGCCATGCGCTGCAACAGCGCATGGATGCGCGGATCGGCATCGAGATAATCCGCCCCGGGCAGACCGCCGGGCAACACGATCATGTCGAAATCATCATCAATCACCTGATCGAGACTGCAGTCGGGGATCAATACCACACCGCGGCTGGCCTTCACCGGGCCGTCCGTCAGCCCCGCGGTGACCACCTCGATACCGGCGCGGCGCAACAGGTCGATGACGGTTACTGCTTCGAGTTCTTCGCAACCGTTTGCAAGGGGGATAAGGACGCGTGCCATAGCTTTGGGTTCCTTTCAGTTTCTGCCAGTTGTGACACCGGCACCAATTGGATCCCCTGGTCGGCAAGCCGGGGTAATTCTTCGGCCAGCACGGCCAGGGTCGTTGGATACGGATGGCCGATACCAATCGCGGTTCCATGTTCGCGCGCCCTGGCGATCAGCACCCCGAGTTGACTGCGAACGTAGTCCGGATTCTGTTGATTGTCGAGAAACACATCGCGCGCGGCATGTGCCAGCCCGGCGTCGCGCGCATATTCGCGCGCTACGGTGCGCATATCTGTCCGGCTGTCGACGAAGTAGAGATCATCGAAACATCTGAGCTCCTGCATCAACCAGCGCATTGCCCCGGGGTCCTGGGTCAGCAAGCTGCCCATATGATTGTTGACGCCTGCGACGTGCGGAACTGTGGCCAGGTTGACCCTGACCTGACGAGCAAATTCAGCCCTGCTCAATGCCTGGTGCAGGCCACCCGGTCCCAACGCCCGGCCGTCGGTCGTCTGCATCGGCAGATGTAACATGACCTCCTTGCCACGCTTGTGGGCCCGCCGCGCGATGATGCTGCTGTATCGCAGCTGCGGCAGTACCGAATAGGTCAGCGCGCCGGGGAGCTCGATGGCCTGCTGGCCGAGATAAAGGCTGTAGCCCAGGTCGTCGATGATGATGGCGATGCGCAGCGGGGACTGCGCCGCCGCCGGCAGTGCCAGCAAAGCGCTGAGCAGAATGACCAGACGCATCAGAAGCTGCTGACCCTGCTCAGGCACTGTTGGGACGCAAAATGGCCAGCCCCTTGAGCAGATTCAGCGCCTCGCTGAGCGCATAATCCGGCTTTTCCTCCGGTTTCTTCTTGTCGGCCCCTTTCTTCTGCCGCCCTTGTCATCACCGTTGTCCTCGGGATTCGCCAGATGACCGGCCAGATCGGCCTCCTTTAGTCGCGTGGTGGACTCCTCCCCCTTGGTCAGCTGCACGTTGCCCAGCAGGATGTCGGGCACGATGCCTTCGGCCTGGATGGAACGGCCGTTCGGCGTGAAATATCGGGCTGTGGTCAATTTGACCGCCGTTCGTTCATTGACCGGCACGATGGTCTGCACCGAGCCCTTGCCAAAGGTCTGCTGGCCCATGATCACGGCCCGCTTGTGATCCTGCAGCGCACCGGCAACAATCTCCGAGGCAGAGGCCGATCCGCCGTTCACCAGAACCACGATCGGCGCCCCCTCCAGGACATCATCCGGTGCGGCCTTGAACTTCAATTGCGAATCCCTGATCCGACCCTCGGTGTAAACGATGGTCCCGCTGGTGAGAAAGGCATCGCTGATCGCCACCGCGGCATTCAGTACCCCGCCCGGGTTGTCACGCAGGTCGAGAATCAGGCCCTTTAGCGAACCTCCGGCCTGGCGCTTGAGTCCACCAATGCCGGTCAGCATGTCTTCCGGAGTACGCGCCTGGAACTGTGACACACGGACATAACCGAAACCGGGGTCCAGCATCCGTTGCTTGACGCTCACGGTCTTTATCACATCGCGCACGACGGTGATTACGATCGGCTTGTCTTCACCCTCGCGCACGATGGTCAGACGTAGCTTGGACCCGGGCTTGCCGCGCATCAGTTTGACTGCCTCATCCAGGGTCATGCCCTTCACCGGCTGATCATCGAGGCGGATGATGAGGTCGCCGGACTGCACCCCGGCGCGCTTGGCCGGTGTATCGTCGATCGGTGCGATCACCTTGACGAACCCGTTTTCCATACCGACTTCGATCCCGAGGCCGCCAAACTCACCACTGGTGCCGACACGCAGTTCGCGATAGTCCTCCTCGTCAAGGTACGAAGAGTGCGGATCGAGCCCGCTCAGCATGCCCTCGATCGCGTAGTTGAGCAGCTTACGGTCATCGACAGGTTCTACATAATCGTTCTTGATCCGCCCAAACACCTCCGCGAAAACCCGCAACTCTTCCAACGGCAGATCGCTGTCGGAATCGGCTCGTTCGGCCACCGCTGACTGCTGGCAGGCAAGCACACCGGCTACAACCATCAGGCCAGCCGCAAGTACCGAAGGTAAACTCTGCTTCATATCATCCCCAAATGTCCGCCCCGCCGATGCGGGCGCGGTATCAACCCACCTTTCTGCCGGTGGGACGTAGACACCACCGTGCCGGATTCACCGCTCGGCCCTGGTGCCTGATGCCGAAGTAGACACCAGCCTGCTCGCGACCGCCACTGGAACCGACCAGGGCAACCGGCTCATTGACCTCGACCCAGTCCCCGGCCTCCTTGAACAGACTCTGGTTGTGGCCGTACAGGGTCATATAACCATCGCCATGATCAACTATCAGCAACAGGCCGAACCCTCTGAGCCAATCGGCGAAGGCCACCCGGCCATGATGAATGGCGCGCACCTCCCGACCCTCGGGCGCTGAAATCATAACACCGTCCCAAACCAGGTTTCCGAGCTTTGGCGAGCCGAAACGATTGACGATCCTGCCACGCGCCGGCCACGGCAGACTGCCGCGACGGCCAGCAAACTTGACCTGCTGCGGATGCTCGGCCGGGATATCGGCCAGGGCCTGCTCGAGCCCGCTGATCAGGGTCTTCAGATCACGCTCGTCGCTCTGCAGGCGGTCCAGCTGTTGACCCTGATCGCTCAGCTCCCGGGTCAGACGCGCGACCAGGTCGCGACGTTGGTCCTGCGAAAGCTTCATCGCCGTTATCTCCGCCTGCTGCTCTTCAAGCAGACGCGCCAGCTTTTGCTCTTCATCGAGGATCTCACGCTCGGTGACGGCAAGCCGCTGCATGTGCCCGCGGATCGCCTCCATCTTCTGCGCACGCACCCGGTTGAGATAATCGTAGTAGACCATGACCCGGCTGACCGTCGCCGGGTCCTGCTGGTTGAGCAGAATCTTCACGCGTTCCTGGCGCCCCATGGCATATGCCGCGCGAACCTGACGGGCCAGCACATGGCGTTGCTGTTCGAGGGACTGACGCTGTGTGGCCATTTCGACCCCCAAGTCCTGCAGGAGCTTGCGCTGGCGCGAAAGACGACCGTCGATCACACGCAGCTTGCGTGCCAGGCGGCCGATCAGTTTCTCGGCATCCTGCAGCAGACGCGAAAGCTCGTTCTTCTCGCCGCTTTTGGACTGCATCTGGGAACGCAGACCGTTGATACGCGCGCGCAATGCCTCGAGCTTGGTACGTTGCTCGTCAGCCTCAGGCGCTGCCGGGACTGCCGTCGGTGATACGGCCAGCAGCGTGAGCAAGGGGATCGAAAGCAGAGACATGCGCGCAATCCGGGCCAGGCTGGAGCTCATGCCGGCACCATTTCAGCGCCACCGCCAGCTTCGCGCAGACAATCTGCTGCATGCGTGCTCAGGCGGCGTCGGCATCCGCTGCCATTAACAGAGACCGCCCGGTCATTTCCGCCGGCTGGCTGAGCCCCATGATCTGAAGCAGGGTGGGGGCAACATCGCACAGGGCGCCATTTTCCATCAGGCCCGGCGCCGCCTTGCCCACATACACCAGGGGCACCGGATTGAGCGTGTGCGCAGTGTGAACCTGCCTCGATTTTGGGTCGGTCATCTGCTCGGCATTGCCATGATCGGCGGTAATGAGCATTTCGCCACCAGCCGCCAGCACCGCCTCTGTTACGCGCCCAAGACACGCGTCCAACACCTCGACAGCCTTCACCGCGGCCTCGAAATTGCCCGTATGCCCAACCATGTCGCCGTTTGCGTAATTGCAGATGATGGCATCGAAGCGCCCGCTGCCGATCGCCTCGACCAGCTTGTCCGTCACCTCCGGGGCGCTCATCTCCGGCTGCAGGTCATAGGTCGCGACCTGCGGCGAGGGTACCAGTATGCGCTCCTCACCTTCATTCGGGGCCTCCACGCCGCCGTTGAAGAAAAAGGTCACGTGGGCATATTTTTCCGTCTCGGCTATGCGCAGCTGATGCAGACCAAGATTGGCGAGATACTCGCCCAGCGTGTTCTCGAGTCTTTCTGGCGGATAGGCAACCGGTATGTCGAAATCCTTTTTGTACTCGGTGAGCGAAACGTATGCGCCTATCTGCGGTTTCACCTCGCGCTCGAAGCCGTCAAAATCAGGTTCGATGAACGCGCGCGTGATCTGCCGCGCCCGGTCCGAACGGTAATTCATATTGATGACGACATCGCCATCGGCGACCCTCACCGGATCACCGACGCGGGAGGCGCTCACAAACTCGTCTTTCTCGCCCCGATCGTAGGCCTGGTGCAGGGCTTCCACGGCAGACGCCGCGCCGTATTCTGCACGACCCTGAGTGATCAGGTCGTAGGCGAGTCTTACGCGGTCCCAGCGATGGTCGCGGTCCATTGCGTAGTAACGACCGATCAGGGAGGCGATACGACCGGCACCCAGCTCTTTGAACACCGCGTCCATCGACCTGAGTGACGGCTCTGCGCTCTTCGGCGGCATGTCCCGACCATCCAGAAAGGCATGCAAATAGAGATCTCGCGCGCCACGCTCCACCGCCAGTTTGGCCATCGCATGGATGTGGTCCTCGTGGCTGTGAACGCCGCCAGGCGAGAGCAGGCCCAGGATGTGCACCGCCGTACCCTTCTCAACCGCAAGATCAACCGCATCGGTCAGGGTGCGGTTGGAAAAGAAGGATCCGGTCCGGATGGACCGTCCGATACGGGTGAATTCCTGGTAGACGACGCGCCCGGAACCGAGATTGAGATGGCCGACTTCGGAATTGCCCATCTGACCACCCGGCAGACCCACCGCGGACCCGGATGTCCGGATCGCGGTATGCGGGTAGGATTTCCAAAGCCTTTCCCAAACGGGTTTGCTCGCCGTCTCTATGGCGTTGTGATCGGTATTGTCGCTCAATCCCCATCCGTCGAGGATCAGGAGAACTGCTGGACGCACCCTGTTGCTCATGTTCCGTTCTGCTCGGCTGCTGACTGTCACGACTGCCAGAAGCCAGTTAACCCCATGAATAATATAGATAAATGTTACATTTTTTTGACAGTCGCCCAAGCTCGCGACGGCGTCTGATATTGAACCACTTTAGTCGCAGGCATGCCAGTTTGAGCACCCTGCGAAGAACCTCATAAAAGAAAATTGGTGAATAATCGAACAAAAATGCTCGATCTTCGCCAAAAGTTCCTGTACGAATAGAGGCCTATTATTAGATTAGAGGCTAGTGAATAGCCCATCGAAGGAGGATATTCTGTGAACCTGCACGAGAAGTCGGTCGTATCCATGCATGACGAACCTGATAGTGAACTCACCCTTCTGGAAGGCGACGAAGACATCGATCGCGCCTCGCGATCCATCAAAGCGATGTCACACCCCCTGCGTCTGAAGATTCTTTGCACCCTGGGTGACAATGAAGTCAGCGTGCAGGATATCGTCGACCAGGTCGGCACATCCCAGAGCAACATCTCTCAGCATCTTGCGATCTTGCGCGATAAAGGTATCCTCACCTCGCGCAAAGACGCCAACCGGGTCTTTTATCGCGTCGGCGACAATCGGACCCTGAAGCTGATCTGCATGATGCGCGAAGTGTTCTGCACCCATGAACACTGAGTAAGACGCACCGCGTTCTCGCGGGCAAAGTGTCAGTTTTTCTGCGGACTGGCGGGCGCAAGCCCGCCTTTTCGTGGTTTGTTGCGTCGGCGGCCATGCCGGCAGTGTTGAGGAATCATGGAACAACAACTCCTGGAGTTTGCCGGTAATCACACCCTGCTGGTTGCGGCATTTATGGCCGTGCTGACGGCCCTGATCTGGAACCTGGTGACGGACCCGGGGGGCAAGAACGCGGTGGACCCGCTTACCGCCACCGCCATGATCAACCACGACGATGCGATCGTGCTCGACGTCCGCTCGATGGCAGAGTTCAAGGACGGTCACATCGTCAACGCCATCAACATCCCCCTCAATGGGCTGGGCAACAATGTGAAGCAGATCGAGAAACATCGAGACAAGCCGATCGTCACCGTGTGTCGCTCGGGATCGCGTTCCGGTTCCGCCTGCACCATCCTGCGCAAGCACGGATTTGAGAACGTCAAGAATCTGCGTGGCGGAATGCTGGCATGGGAAAATTCCAGCCTGCCCGTAAAACGCAAATAATCCGCCCAGGAGAATACATTGAGCGAAGAACAAGCGGTACAGCGCCAGTTTCTGGTGCAGCGAATCTATACCAAGGACATCTCTTTCGAGGCGCCCAACTCGCCGCAGATGTTCCAGGTTCAGGAAAAATGGAACCCTGAGATCAACGTTGGCCTCGGCAGCGAAGTGACCCGGATAGGCGACGAAAACCTGGAACTGGTTCTCAAGGTCTCCGTGGAGGCCAAGCACGATGGCAAGACCGTTTTTCTGGTCGAGGTGCAACAGGCCGGCGTATTCCTGATTCAAGGCTTCAGCGACGAAGAAACGGAGGCGCTGATGGGCGTGGCGGCGCCGAACGTGCTGTTCCCCTATGCCCGCGAAGCCGTGTCGGACCTGGTTACCCGTGGCAGTTTCCCGCAATTCGTGCTGCAGCCGGTGAATTTCGAGGCCGTTTACGCCCAGCAGCGCCAGGCCAAGGCGGCGGCGCAGGCCGAGGAAAGCGGAACCGCACACTGAATTGAATGCGGAAACGGCAAAACTGGCCGTACTCGGCGCCGGATCCTGGGGAACGGCGCTGGCGATACTGCTCGCGCGCAACGGTGCTGCCGTATCGCTCTGGGGTCACGACCCCGGCGAAGTCGCTGCCCTGCTGAACGACGGTGAGAATCGACACTATCTTCCCGGGATCAAGCTCCCCGAGGGTCTGACCCCAAGCAACGATCTTGAGGCAACGGTAGTCAACGCCGACGAGGTCCTGATCGTGGTGCCCAGCCACGCCTTCGCCAGCGTCTGTGCCGAGATTGCCCGGGTCCGCCCACAGCTGAAGACACTGAGCTGGGCCACCAAGGGTTTCGATCGTGAAAGCCATGGTCTGTTGAGCAATGTCGCCGCGCGGCTGTTCCCGAATTGTGATCTGGCCGTGGTCTCGGGACCCACCTTTGCCGGCGAGGTCGCACGCGGGCTCCCCACCGCGATCACGGTCGCATCCAACAATGCGATGCATGCGGAACGCGTCGCCAGCTACCTGCACAGCGAGAGTTTCCGCGCCTACACGAGTGACGACCTGGTCGGTGTCCAGGTGGGAGGGGCAAGCAAAAATGTCATGGCGATCGCCGCGGGCATCTCGGACGGCCTGGGCTTTGGCGCCAATGCGCGGGCCGCATTGATCACCCGGGGACTGCACGAAATCACCCAGCTGGGGCTGGCACTGGGTGGCAAAGCCGAAACATTCATGGGTCTTGCCGGGCTTGGAGACCTCGCCCTCACCTGTACCGACGACCAGTCACGAAACCGTCGCATGGGCCTGGCACTGGCCCGGGGCCTGGACATCGCCGCCGCCAGGAAAGAGATAGGTCAGGAGGTCGAGGGCGTCTCTACAGCGCGCGAGGTTCACCTCATGGCACAGTCACTCGGCGTGGAGATGCCGATCACCGAACAGACCTACCTTGTCCTTTACGAAGGACTCGCCCCGTCCGAAGCGGTGACTAACCTGCTCAGCCGCCAGGCCAAACCAGAATAGTACGGTTTGGATAGCACCCTGACACGGCGAGACGCTGGGTCTCAGGTGCCCATTTTCAGGTGCCGAAACGGTTCTCGACCATCACCTCGTCCAGCGCCAGTTGTCCCGGGCGTGGCCAGGGTTCCTTGACGCCCTTGCCGATCACCAGCATGAAGGCGATCTCATGGTCCTTCGGGAGCGCAATGATCTCACCGACCCTGGCGTAGTCGAATCCATCCATCGGGCAGCTGTCGTAACCCAGCTCCTGCGCCACCAGCATCAGGTTCTGCGCCACCAGGCCGCAGGACCTCATACCCTCGTCACGCTCGATCTGCGGCTTACCACCGTAGTATCGGGCGATCGCAGGCACCAGAATATCCTGCACCTCTTTCGGTGCCAGACGCCAGTATCGCTCCGGGTCGCGCTCCCAGGCCTTGCGGTCGAAACACAGCACGAGCAGCTCCGAGGCCTCCTCGACCTGCGCCTGATCCCAGGCCGCCGCCCGGATGGCCCGGCGCTGCGCGGGATCGGTCACCCGGACAAAGCGCCAGTTCTGGATGTTGAACGCGGTTGGTGACAACAGGGCGTGCTGCATCAGCCGTTGGAACAAATCCTCCGGCATCTGATGCTGCGGGTCGAACCACTTCACGGAACGGCGTTTCGCTACTGCCTCTGTAACCTTCATCTGCTGTTTATCCTGTGGCTGCTGGGATCGGTAAGGCCTCATCCCGGGTCTCGATGCCCGATGTCCGGCCGAATATTCGCATGCCCTGCGGTTTCCGGGTCACATTTGCTCCGGAGACCGGCATGCAAAACCCTTCGATAATAATACTTGACCTGGAGTCAACTCCAGCTATTAATGTCCTCACAAGACGCGATACGGATCCTTAGGAACATGAACCTGAGTATCAGACAGGCCGGCCAGGAAACCGGGCTTTCTCATGACACACTGCGGTATTACGAGCGCATCGGTCTGCTCGGCCCGGTGACGCGCAACAGGGGCGGGCAACGTCGATACAACGGCGGGGATATAGCACGCCTGCGGTTTGTCAAACGTGCGCAGGCCATGGATTTCAGCCTGGAGGAGATCGGCCAGCTGCTCGCATTGCGCGAACAGCAGGGCGATGTGCGCGACGATGTCCGTCGCATGACAGAGACGAAACTTGCAGCCATCGAGGAGCGCATCGATTTGCTGACCCGGTTGCGGGACGAATTGGCGCAGCTGGTCAGCGCGTGCCGGGCGAGTGAGAGAGGTTGCCCGATCATTGCCCGAATGGACAGCCGGCACGAGCCGGCAGGAGAGCCATCATGAGTTACACGATTGCAGTCGAGAATATCAAATGCGACGGTTGCGCCAGCAGTATCCGAAGCAAGTTGATCGAACAGCAACTGGTGAAGACCGTGGACGTGGACATCGAGCAGGGAGAGGTTCGCGTTGAGGGGAACCCCGAATGGCGCGGCCAGGTGGTCATCGCTCTGGCCAAAATGGGCTACCCGGAGGTGGGTTCGGTCGAGGGCTTGAAGGCCGCGGCGGCAAAGGCCAAGTCGTTCGTCAGTTGCGCCATTGGTCGTATCGACAACGCTACGGCACCCCGGGAATGAAATCCCATCGCCCTTGTGGCGGTCTACTGGGCAGGCCAAAGGACTGATTCTCTGAAGATGATGCAGAAAAGCGCAAGGCGCCCTAACGCCAGCCAAGTGGCCGGACGCCTGCTGCTTGCGCTCGTACTCGCATTTGCCCCGCTGCTTGCGACGTCCGAAGGCATGCCAACGACGGCGACCGCCGCTGACGACGCGGCACAGACCGGCTACGAGATGCCCTGCCACCCGGCTGAGGCCGAGCAGGCGCAACAAGGTGCCTGCGCCCACTGCGCGGGTGATGGTGCGGCGTCACAATGTCATTGCTGCGGATATGCCGCGCCCGCCGGCCTGGGTTTCCAGGCAGGCACCCTCCCGGGCCGCTACACGGACGACGCACCGCCGCGCATGGCGGCGAGCGATCCGCTACCCGAGTCTTCGGGCGACCGCCTGTACCGCCCGCCTATTTTCCACAGCTGAACCGCCTGCATCGGTGCCCGGCATTATGCCGGTGCTGTATTGTGCGACTGATCTGATCTACGTCATTCGCTCCAATTTCATTGTGGAATATAGAAAGTGATTACTAACCAACGAACGCTGTCCATGCTCGCCTTGCTGGCACTGACCACCCTGCTTGCCGGCTGCCTCGAGTCCCCCTCCACGCCCAGCGAATCGCTCGCCGTGGCCAGCCAGGACACGGCCATGGAGCATGCTGCCAAGCACCTGGACTCCAGATATGTCTGCCCCATGCACGCGCAGATCGTGCGCGATGAGCCCGGCTCCTGCCCGATCTGCGGCATGGACCTGGTCAAAAAGGTGATCGACGCACAGGCAGGAAAACGCCCCACCGTCGAGATCAGCAATGCGGTGATCAACAGCATGGGGGTGCGCACGGCGCCGGCGGCCGAGCAGACCCTGTGGCGTTACATCCAGACCGTCGGACGAATCGACTACGACGAGACCCGGCTCGCCCATGTTCACCCCAGGGCCGAGGGCTGGATGGAAAAACTCAATCTGCGCATCGAAGGCGACCCGGTGAAAAAAGGCCAGGTGCTGGGTGAGATCTATTCACCGGAGATCCTCAATGCCCAGGTAGACTTCCTGATCGCGCTCAACCAGTCGGCCGGCACGGTGCGGATGCAGAAGGCACGCAACCAGCTGCGCCTGCTCGGGGTGCCCGAGGGCACCATCTCGCTGATCCAGAAACGCGGCGAATCCCTGAATACAGTACCGCTGATCGCGCCCAGCAGCGGTGTCGTGACAAAGCTTGGTATGCGCGAGGGGATGTTCGTGAAACCCGACATGGAGATCGTCACCATCGCCGATCTGGGCAAGATCTGGGTATTGGTGGACGTGTACGAACATCAGATGGACTGGCTCAGTGTGGGCCAAAGCACCGAGATCCGGGTACCCGCGTATCCGGGCCGGGATTGGGAGGGCACGGTCCAGTATATCTACCCGGATCTGGACCCGAAATCACGCACCCTCAAGGTGCGGCTGGCGTTCGATAACCCCGACGGCCTGCTTAAGGCAAACATGTTTGCCGAAGTAGTGATCTACGGTGGCCCGAAACGCGAGGTACTGGCGGTACCGTCCGACGCTGTGATCCAGACCGGCAGGCGCAGCAGCGTGGTGCTGGCCCTGGGCCAGGGGCGCTTTCGGCCCGTCGACGTGGAAACCGGGATGGCCAGCAACGGCATGGTCGAGATCCTGAACGGCCTCGAGGCCGGTGACGAGGTCGTCATATCGGGTCAGTTTCTGATCGATTCCGAATCCAGCCTGCAGGCCAGCTTCCTGCGCATGGCCGAATCGGAAGAACCCGCCGCAAGCTCCGCAGTCCAGAAGTAAGGAAATCGGCATGCTGAAGAATCTGATCGCCTGGTCGGTCCACAACCGTTTCCTGGTCCTGCTCGCCGCGCTGGTGATCACCGGCTGGGGCTGGGTGGCGTTGCACAAGACGCCCCTGGACGCCATCCCGGACCTTTCCGATGTTCAGGTCATCATCCGAACCGGGTTTCCGGGACAGGCCCCGCAGGTGGTCGAGGAACAGGTCACCTATCCGATCACGACCACCATGTTGTCCGTGCCTGGCGCCCAGGTGGTACGCGGCTATTCCTTTTTTGGCGATTCCTACGTCTATGTCATCTTCGAGGATGGTACGGATCTGTACTGGGCACGCGCCAGGGTTCTGGAATACCTCAGCCAGGCCGCTGCCGACCTCCCTGAAGGGGTGCAACCAAGGCTCGGGCCGGACGCCACCGGGGTTGGCTGGGTCTATAACTACGCCCTGGTAGACCGCAGCGGTCAGCACGATCTGGCTGAACTGCGCAGCCTGCAGGACTGGTTCCTCAAGTTCGAGCTGCAGACAGTACCCGGGGTGTCGGAAGTGGCAACGGTGGGCGGCATGGTGCGCCAGTACCAGGTCGTGGTCGACCCCGAGAAACTGCGCGCCTTCGGCATTTCCCTGGCCAAGGTGTCGTCCGCTATCAAGGCGGCAAACCGCGAGGTCGGCGGCTCTGTGGTCGAGCTGGCCGAGGCAGAGTATATGGTGCGTACGCGCGGCTATCTGCGTGGCCTGGAAGATCTCGAGCATATACCGATCATGGTCACGGAGATGGGTACGCCGGTCCTGCTGCGCGACATCGCTCAGGTACAGATCGGACCGGAGATGCGACGGGTGGTCGCCGACCTCGATGGCGAAGGCGAGGTGGCAGGCGGCATCGTGGTGATGCGCTACGGCGAAAACGCCCTGGCGACCATCGCCCGGGTCAAGGAAAAGCTGGAAACTCTGCGCCAGGGTCTGCCACCGGGCGTCGAGATCATTGAGACCTATGACCGGTCGGCACTGATAAAACGAGCGGTGCACAATCTGCGCGACAAGCTCGTCGAAGAATTTCTCGTCGTTGCACTGGTGTGTCTGGTATTTCTGTTCCACCTGCGCTCGGCCTTCGTCGCCATCGTCACCCTGCCTCTGGGGATCCTGGCGTCTTTCATCGTCATGCAGCATCAGGGCATCAACGCCAATATCATGTCGCTGGGCGGCATTGCGATCGCGATAGGCGCGATGGTGGATGCAGCAATCGTCATGATCGAGAACGCACACAAACACCTCGAGCGCTACCGTGACAAGTATGGTCATGCGCCCGAAGGCGCCGAGCACTGGCAGGTCATCACCCAGGCAGCGGCAGAGGTCGGTCCGGCGCTGTTCTTCTCTCTGCTGATAATCACCCTGAGCTTTCTGCCGGTGTTTACCCTGGAGGCCCAGGAGGGTCGCCTGTTTTCGCCTCTGGCCTTCACCAAGACCTACGCGATGGCGGCAGCTGCCGGACTCTCGGTGACCCTGGTGCCCGTTCTCATGGGTTATTTCATCCGCGGCAGGATCCCGGCCGAGGAAAAAAATCCGCTCAATGTATTTCTCATCTGGCTTTACCGTCCGGCCCTGACCGCCGTCATGAAATTGCCGAAGCTGACCCTGACGCTGGCACTGCTGGCGGTGCTGAGCCTGGTCATCCCGATCGCCGGTGTCAGCGGTTTCCTCGCCCCTTTGAAATGGCCCTTCCAGATAGCCGAGGCCGTGACCGGTGAACCTCAGGCAATGACGGCCAGGATCACGCAGGCGCAGCAGACCCTCACCCGCGACTGGCGTTACAGTTTTCGCGACACCCCCTGGCTCGCGCGATTCGCCGACGGCCTCGGCTCGGAGTTCATGCCGGAACTGGATGAAGGTGATCTGATGTACATGCCGACCACCCTGCCGGGCCTGTCAATCGGCAAGGCGCGAGAGCTATTGCAACAGACCGACCGCCTGATCCGCCAGATACCCGAGGTGAAACAGGTGTTCGGCAAGATCGGCCGCGCGGATACCGCAACCGACCCGGCCCCGCTGACCATGATCGAGACCGTCATCCAGCTGAAACCGCGCGATCAGTGGCGTCCGGGCATGAACCCGGGCACGCTCGTCGAGGCGTTGGATGCAGCAGTGCAATACCCGGGCGTGACCAATGCCTGGGTGATGCCGATCAAGACCCGCATCGACATGCTCGCCACCGGTATCAAGACCCCGGTGGGGATCAAGGTTGCCGGCCCGGATCTGGGCGAAATCGAACGCATCGGGCGTGACATCGAAAAGGTGGTCCTGCAGGTGCCCGGCACCGCCTCCGCCTATTCCGAGCGGGTGGCCGGCGGTCGCTATATCGATATCACCCCCGATCGCTTGGCCGCCGCTAGATACGGCATGAACATCGACGATATCAGCCTGGTGATCGCTGCAGCGGTCGGGGGAATCAATATCACCCAGACCGTCGAGGGCCTGGAGCGTTATCCCGTGAATCTGCGTTTCCCGCGCGAGCAGCGTGACGATGTCGAGAAGCTGCGCGCCCTGCCCCTGGTCACGCCGACCGGCGCGCAGATCCCGCTGGCGCAGATCGCCGACGTCAGGATCATCGACGGGCCGCCCATGTTGAAAAGTGAAAACGGCCGCCTCAACGGCTGGACCTTCGTCGATATCCGCGACGTCGATCTGGGCAGCTATGTGGCCAGGGCGCAAAAGGCGGTGCGCGAACAGATCACGCTGCCGGCCGGCTATTCGATCACCTGGTCCGGCCAGTACGAGTACATGCTGCGGGCCAACGCCCGGCTGTCGCAGGTGGTTCCCCTGACCCTGGTGATCATATTCGTGCTGCTTTATCTGACCTTCCGTCACGCCGGACAGGCGCTGATGGTCATGGCCTCGCTGCCGTTCGCGCTGGTGGGCGGCTTCTGGCTGATCTTCCTGCTGGATTTTAACCTCTCGGTAGCGGTCGGCGTGGGTTTCATCGCCTTGACCGGCGTCGCCGCCGAATTCGGCGTGATCATGCTCGTCTACCTCGACAACGCGCTGCGCGACCACGCCATGAAAGGCCCTTTGACGCCTGCCACCCTGCGCGCGGCGATAATGGAGGGTGCGGTCATGCGGGTCAGGCCCAAGGCGATGACCGTCGCGGTGATCGTCGCTGGCCTGCTGCCGATCTTTCTGGGTACCGGGACGGGTTCCGAGGTAATGAGCCGCATCGCTGCACCCATGATCGGTGGCATGATTACGGCACCGCTGCTGTCGCTATTCGTGATTCCGGTCATCTACCTGATGTGGAAAGGCCGCGGCCTGACCGCCGGCGAAACCCGGGATGCACCTGGCGAACAGACACCGGCAACTGAAACAAGTCATTAGAAGGAGACAAAATGTACGGTTTTCACGCCCATCCCAAAGGCACCTTTAACGAGGTCATCGAGGCGGCAACCGAGGCTCTGAAGGCGGAGGGTTTCGGGGTGCTGTCTGATATCGATGTGGCCGCGACCTTCAAGGCCAGGCTGGATATCGAACGTCGACCCTATCGTATTCTCGGCGCCTGCAACCCGGCTCTGGCCAATCAGGCAATTGCAGCCGATGCAGACATCGGACTCCTGCTGCCATGCAATGTCGTGGTACGCGAAGAGGACGATGGGACCGTCACAGTCGCATTCATGGACCCGGTCGCCGTCCTCGAGCTGGTCGATAAGCCCGAGGTCAGCACGCTGGCGGAGGATGTGCGCAGCAGACTGCAGCGTGTGCGTCAGCAGCTTGCCGGCTGAGCCACGAAAAGACCGAGTGCCGATTGCGCCGCACGATGTTATCGACTACTGGTTTGCAGAACCCATGCGCAAACACTGGTTCCGGTCAACGCCGGACTTGGACGCACAGATCCGGGAACGTTTCGGGGCGGTCTGGCAGCAGGCCACTGGCGGAGAGCTGTCTGCCTGGATGCAGACCGCTCAAGGAAGCCTGGCGCTGGCCATCTTGCTCGACCAGTTTCCGCTCAACATGTTTCGCGGTCAGGCCGTCGCGTTTTCCTCTGAGGCGCAAGCGATAGAAGTGGCGCTGCATGCCATCGACCGGGGTTTCGACCGGCAGCTTACCCGCGAGCAGCTGACCTTTCTGTACATGCCATTGATGCACAGTGAGGATCTGGAGCACCAGGATAGGTCGGTACACCTGTTTGAAGCCGCCGGGCTGGAATCCAACGCGCATTTTGCCCGCCACCATCGCGAGCTGATCCGGCGTTTCGGTCGATTTCCGCATCGGAATGCGATCCTTGGCAGGTCGAGTACGGCCGAAGAGCTGGCGTACCTGGCCTCGAAAGAGGCCTTTTCGGGGTGAGTCCGCGAACCGGGGCGCCCCAGGGGACGCCTCGGTCCGAGATTGCTCAGTCGTTGAGTACGAAGGTGACCTTGAGGTTCACCCGGTACTCTTTGACCTTGCCATCTTCGACCATCACCTGCTGATCCTGCACCCAGGCGGAGGTGATACCTTTCAGGGTCTTGGAGGCGCGTTTGACCCCTTTGGCCACGGCATCGTCAAACCCCTCTTTCGAGGATGAAATAATCTCAGTAACTTTTGCAACGGACATGGATGATCTCCTTGGGTTTTCATTTGATAGGCTCAGGTAACCGTAGCAGGTTCTGTCTGAATGCCCGGTAATAATGCCTGGTCCACAGAAGGAGGCGACCCCGCGATGGAATCAATCAGGCTCAGGGACTGCCGCGAGTTAAAGGATGCCGAGAGCTTTAAACAACGCCTGGCTGCTGCCCTGAAAGCGTTGCCCGGTGGAAGCCTGCCCCTGCACACCGGCTGCGAGCAGGGCGGCCTGGTCGATGACAGCAATATCTCGGCCTCGGTGCTCAGCGTGGAACAGGGCAAAGACAGGTTGCTGGCGAGGGTTGGCATTTTCTTCACCGAGATTGTCGGTGGCTGCAACTGCAACGACGACCCGCTCGAGGTCAACGCCTATTGTGTTCTCGAGGTGACGATCAACCGCAGTGACGGGGTCGCCAAATTTACCCCGCTCGAGCGTTGACCGGACCGGCCTTCAATGGCAAGTGATGGGGAAATGCGGCTCAACCCACGCTGGCGGTCTTTGTCTCCACCTCATACCGGGCAGAGGCCATCTGCAGGAAACGCGGCTGAGGAACCGCCTCGCAGAAATAGTGTCCCTGGAGATATCGGCAACCATGCCCGACCAGCCAGTCCCGCTGTTCCTGCGTCTCCACACCCTCGGCAATGATGTCGTTGTTCAGGCGCTCGCCAATCGTCAGGATGACCTCGACCAAGGCGGAATTTCGGCCGCCTGCGGCCAGATCCTGAAGGAAGGATTTGTCGATCTTTATGACATCCACGGGCAGGCTCTTGAGATAAGAAAGCGAAGAGAAGCCGGTGCCGAAATCATCCAGATCGATATGGACACCGATAGCCTTCAGTGATTCCAAAAGCAGCTCTGCAGGAACGGCTTCCCCGATCAAGGCACTCTCGGTCATCTCCAGGTGCAGCACCTGCGCCGGCAGACCGGCATCCTGCAGCGCCGATTCGACGCTCTGGACGAAATCGCCCTGCTTGAGCTGATGGGCCGACACATTGACATGGATCGTCACCGGGTAATCGACCGTTGCCTGCCAGAGAACGGTGGTCTTCAAGGCCTCACGCATGACCCAGTCGCCAATCGGGTTGATCAGACCGCTCTGCTCGGCGACCTCGATAAAGCGCGCAGGTGACAGCAGCCCCCGCTGCGGATGGTTCCAACGCAGTAGGGCCTCTGCTGATGCAATGACGCCGTTCGAGACATCGATGATCGGCTGGTAATAGACCTCGAGCTGGCCCCGTTCCAGGGCGAGACGCAAATCGTCGCGCAACGCCAGCTGCTCACCGACCTCGGCCGACATGGTTTCATCGTAAAAGACGTATTTGTTCGGACCCTGCGATTTCGCCGCATACATCGCAGTATCCGCATGTTTCAGAAGGGTATGGACATCGTCTCCATCACGCGGGAAGACCACGACGCCGCAACTCCAGGTCACATAGGTCTCGTATTCACCGATCGAGTAGTAACGCCCGACACAGGAAAACAGGCGCTCGATGACGCGACCGATACGCGCACCATTGTTGTAATCCTCGATCACGGCCACGAATTCGTCGCCACCCAGGCGCGATACAGTGTCGCTGCCGCGAACCACGGTCCGCATGGCGTCTGCGATCTGAGTCAGCAGGTAATCGCCATACTCGTGGCCAAAACTGTCGTTGATGGACTTGAACGAGTCCAGGTCGATGAATGCAACCGCTATCTCGTTGCCGGTCCGGCGCGCTCGCGACAGGGTCTGCTCAAGCCGGGTGTGCAGATAGGCCCGGTTGGGCAAACCGGTCAACACATCGTGCGTCGCCATGAACTCGGCCTGTTCTTTTTGCGCCTTGAGCTCTACGTTGGCCTCGGCGAGGCGGTCGATCATCACCAGAAAGAACTTCGGCATGAGCGCCAGGCCGGCCATCAGACCGATATACACCGCAGGCTGAGCCCACAGAAAGCCGCTTGAGGCCATGGCGCCGGTGAACCCAAGGAGCCCGAACAGCGTGGCAACCTGCATATGATGCTGACCGTAGCGCAGGCCATTGCCGATGATTACCCATAGAAACAGCGGGTAGAAAGCCAGTCCTTCGCCGGAAAAATGTGCCGTGAGCAAAGTGGCTATGGCGAGGTCGAGCACAATCACCACATAGCGTCGCCACAGAAAATCATTCTTGTGGCGCGATACGAATGACAGATGGAAGACGCCGGCCAGCATATAGGCCAGGGCCAGCAGAAATGGTTGGTCGCCGTGGCCATACTCACGCGCGGCGAAAAACACTACGGCGCCGAGCGCGGCAAGCACAACCCGGGTCAGGGCCTGACCCTGTTCCTGGGTCATTTCCCCTGCGGACCCGAAGAACATCCACTGCAGCAGCGTCGGGCGCGCACGTGCTCGCCGCCGGCGCTCGGCTTTTGCGGCCGCTGCGGACGCCGCAGCGAGTTCCATTTGGGCGGATTGACTGGCAGTCTGGTCTGTCACATTTCTACCGTTGGCGGGCTCGCCGAAAAAGGAGCCCCAGAATCCCTTTCAGGCAAAGCGGCTGCTTGTGGAAATTCTTGATAAGGCAGGGAATAAGCGGCCCAGCGGGCTGCCCGGCCGGTGACCGCTCAACAACCGCCGGCGAAGCCGTGCTGTCGCCAGGCCTCGTACAGCACCACCGCGACACTGTTGGAAAGATTCATGCTGCGTTGACCCTCGCGCATCGGCAGGCGTATCCGACGTTGCGGGGCGATTTCGTCCAACATCGCCTGGGGCAGGCCGCGGGTCTCCGGGCCGAAAACGAAGGCATCCCCGGGCTCATAATCGACGCCGTCGTAACGCTGCACGCCACGCGTCGACACGCCGAACCAGCGTGGCGGCCGTACCGTCGTCAGGAAGTCATCGAAATCACTGTGTTGCAGCAGCTCGGCATACTCACGGTAATCCAGCCCGGCTCGACGCAGCCGCTTGTCATCGAGCTCAAATCCCAGGGGGTGGATGAGGTGCAGACTGCTGCCTGAGTTCGCGCACAAGCGTATGATATTGCCGGTGTTCGGCGGGATCTCCGGCTGAAACAGGACAATATGAAACAAAGGGAGGAACCCGACCCAGATGGCTGAAACCGACCCCCGCCTTGCCTCGGACTTCTGCGGCATGCATTTCGCGACGCCCCTGGTGCTGCTGTCCGGCTGCGTGGGATTTGGTGAAGAGTATACGCGCGTGCAGGGGTTCTCCAACCGCGATGCAGGCGCCGTCTGTCTCAAGGGCACGACCGGGACCCTGCGCCTGGGCAATGCCCCACACCGGGTGTACGAGACACCGGGCGGCATGCTCAATGCGATCGGCCTGCAGAACCCTGGCGTCGACAAGGTGGTGGACGATATCCTGCCCACCCTGGATTTCGAAGAGACGCGCTTCATTGCCAATGTCTCCGGATCCACGATCGAGGAATACATCGAGGTCACGCGGCGTTTTGACGACTCGCCGATCGATGCGATCGAGATCAACATCTCCTGCCCGAACGTAAAGGAGGGCGGGGTCGCATTCGGCAACGACCCGGACATGTCGGCGCGCGTGGTCGAGGCATGCCGCGGGGTGACCGAAAAACCGCTGATCACCAAACTTTCGCCCAACCAGACCGACATCGCCGGCAACGCCAGCCGCTGTATCGAGGCCGGCAGCGATGCCTTCGCGGTCATCAACACCCTGATGGGGATGGCGATCGATATCGAAGCGCGCACCCCTTTTATCGGCAACAATCAGGGCGGGCTCTCCGGCCCCGCGATCAAACCTGTCGCGCTACTGAAGGTTCATCAGGTCTACCAGGTCACCAGGGCGCACGGCGTTCCGATCATCGGCCAAGGGGGCGTGACCTCGGCGAACGATGCCATCGAGTTCCTGCTGGCAGGGGCGGCTGCGGTCGGCGTCGGGACGGCCTTGTTCTACGACCCGCTGATCCTGCCCAAGATCAACCAGGGCATCCTCGATTACCTCGACCGGCACGGGCTGGAAAACGTCGGCCAGGTTACGGGCGCACTGGAGCTCAATACCGCCAGACCGACCCCACTTTGCGGTTGCTGACAGCCGGAGGCTCAACGCGGAAATCCACCCGTTGACTCTGAACATTAGCATTAGGTTATACTCTCGCTACGCGTCCCCTGCGGGCGCAGAAAACTCTCAACCGAATCTGGAGAGAAACATGAGTGATATAGAAGCCCTGAAGGCTGAGAAGGCCACCCTCATCGCCGAGATGCTGGAGCTGCAGAAGCAGTTCATGGACATTGAGCACAAGACCGGTATTTCCGGCAAGTCGTACTACTACTCGCAGGATGGTCTGCTGAAAGACTACCGTGAGGTCTATTCTCAGAAGGCCATGCGCGTGGTTGAACTGTCGCACCAGATCGTCGGCTCGACGGCCTGATCCCAGGTCTCTCACCTGAAAGGCCCGCCCCCCGGCGGGTTTTTTTATGCCCGGAGGGTCTCAAGAGTTTCACGGCACAGCCGATGCCTAAGGAACAAGAAGCATCAACCCTTCAGGGAACACATGACTGAAACCGACACTCACCCGACGCCGGCCATGCTGCAGCGCCTGAGCACGCTGCGCGAACTTCCGGCGGTCGAATTGAAGGCGATCGCAGGGCAGCTTTTCCTGCACGAATGTCGCAAGGGCGAAGTGCTGTTGGAAATCGGCGCGACCGACAATGCAACGCTTTACCTGATCGAGGGCAGTGTCCGGCAGATTGCAGAAGACGGTGCGGTCAAGACGGTCAGACACACGGACACCTCCGCCCTGGCACCACTGGCGCGCCTGCGTCCCAGTCATTACAAGGTGATCGCCGAGAGCCGTGTGCGTTACCTGCTGATCGACAACGAGCTGTACGAGCAGGCCGTGGGCAAACTCGAGAAGAGTTCCTCTTTGACCCTGGAGTCCTATCAGGTCGAAGAGGAAGACGATCTTGGACCTATGGACGCCGAAAACCGGCTCACTCTGCAGATCTATGAAGACCTGAACAGCGGGCATCTGCTCCTGCCCAGCCTGCCCGAGGTGGCGTTGCGGATCGGTGAGGCGGTGAATGATGAGGACACAGACGCACGCCAGATCGCCGGACTGATCGAAACTGATCCGGTCATCGCCCTGAAGATCGTAAAGGCCGCAAACAGTGCCCGTTATGGCGGTGTCTCGCAGGTTGCAAACGTAACCGAGGCGGTCGCGCGCCTGGGGATGCAGAACACTCGTATCCTGGTGGTGACCTTTGCCCTGCGGGAACTGTTTCGCACCCCGTCGAGACAACTCGAGGCCCGCATGCTGGCACTCTGGGAGCACAGCCGGCACGTGGGCGCCCTCGCCCAGGTGCTCGCCGACCGCGTCGGTGCCTTCAATTCACACGAGGCCCTGCTCGCCGGACTGGTGCACGACATCGGCTGCCTTGCCGTCGTCGGTTATGCACGGGATTTCCCGGACGTGGCGCAAAACACAGTGGCGCTGGAATCGAGCATCCGGACCCTCCGCAGCCAGTTGAGCGGCATGATTCTTTCGACCTGGCAGATGCCCGTGGAGCTCGTGACCGCCGCCAAAGAGGCGGAAAACTGGTATCGCGACCATTCGGGACCGGCAGACTATGCGGATCTGATTGTCGTAGCACAGCTGCATGAAGGCATCGGCGGTGACATCGACCCCGCCAAGGTGCCTGCTTTCAGTCGTCTGGGCCTCTCCCCAAGCGAGATCGACCGTGGCCTGGAAGTGTTGAACGAGGCGCAAGAAGAGGTCGCCGTGGCCCGGCAACTGCTCACCGGATAATCCCGACCGCACTCGGACCTGGCGAGTATGCATAGCCAAGCCGCCCCCGTCGGAGATACCATCCCGGCTTTGGACTGGAGATGGCGGTCAGGACGCCTGGGAATTGCGGCATGTCATTGGGGAACGACCCATCCATCAATTCTGCGCTGCGCAGACTCGAGCGGCTTTCCAGCCTGGATGAACAGCAACTGACCGAACTGGCACGCGCTGCCGACATGCGCCACGTACGCCCGGGGGGCTGCGTGCTCGAGTTGGGCAGCGAGGATACCCGGCTGCTTTTTCTGCTCAAGGGAGAACTCGAACTGGTCGCCGAGGACGGGGCCGTGCGTATCGTGCGGCATACGGATGCGGCTGCGCTGGGGCCGGTTTCCTGTCTGCGGCCATCGCGTTATCGGGTCACGGCGCGCACGGAGGTGGACTGTCTGCTGGTCGAGCAAAGGCTGCTCGACTCTTATTCTGATCAGCGCCATGCCAACTCGGTGTTGGTCGCCGACAGTTATCTGGTCAGTGAACCCAACGAACTGATCGATGACAGTGCCAGTCATCCGCTGATGTTCGATGTCTTCCACGATCTCAATCGTGGTCGTATCGTCGTGCCCTCGGATCCCGACATCGCGCTCCGGGTGGGACGTTCACTGGGGCCGCTGGGTACCGATACCGCGCGCCTTGCCAGCATTCTTTCTATCTGTCCGGCGCTGACGCTAAAGGTTCTGCGTGCAGCCAAAGCGGCGCGGCCGGACCGGGTTGCGCTGCACAGCAGCAAACAGGCGGTTGAGCAGCTTGGCGCGGAACAGACACACGCCCTGGCTATCAACTGTGTCATGCGCGAATCACTGCGGACCGAATCGACAGTGGTACGCGAGCGCATGCGTGACTGGTGGAAACGCACCATGCGCGTATCCGCCATCTGTGCCGTCCTTGCAAGGATGAGCGAACGCTTCGACCCGGACTATGCGGCCCTCATCGGGCTGATGCACGCCATAGCCGAACCGGTGTTGCTCGGTTACGCGGACCGTCATCAGGATCTCGCCGACAGTACCGCGCTGGACAACGTGGTTCACGACAATCGCGCCGAACTGGGCCGTATCCTGCTCTCCATGTGGGGCCTGCCGAAGGAGATTGTCGAGGCTGCCGCCAGGTGCAACCAGTGGAGCTATAACGGCTCCGCCGTCGCCGATTACACGGATATCCTCCTGGTGGCGGAATGGCATGCCACGATCGGCGGCGCACGCAGCCGGCGGAAGCCGGCTATCAAGGAAATCCCCGCATTCCGGCGCCTCGGCCTGGAGTCGTGCGGGCCCGAGCTCGGGGTCAAGATAGTCGAAGCGGCCGACCAGGTGATCGAAAAGATCGAGGCTCTGCTGATTGCCTAACCCGGGAGACACCCAAGGTGGGGCATCCGGGGTGCAATTGCGCTATCAACACGGAAATAGTGGCGCCGGCTGCCGCTAAAACGCCGGAATAGGCGTCCCGGTGGTGGTTGCTTTTGATTTGGCGGGTCTTCCAGGACCTTGTTGCTGCTCATGCAGCGTTCTGTAAAACCCACGATATGCGGCAAGAGTCATCGGAGACGTCGGAGAGATTTATTCCGATCTCAGGTGTTCGATGTATTTAGGCACGTCGTGCATATCGAGGTGAACCCCCCGCGCGGAGATCCTCACCACCCGGTCCCCGGCCTTCAGCGCACAATGCGCATGCCCTCGACTTTCCAGTGGCACCGGGATCATGTCGCGGTAGGTGTAGACATTCTCACCGACATCGCCCCCCGTGCATTGCACAGGAAACTCGGGGAGGGGAGCATCGTCATCAAGTTCCGCGTCCTCGAAGACCAGGGCGCCGTTCTGACGCCAGCGGGTGCGCTCAACAGACCCGGTCATGCTTTTGACCAGGTAGGCTGGTTCGAATTCTATACGTACTGTGTCACCATCGACCTTCACGGCGACTATATTCGAACCCGGCAGTTCGATGCTGGTACTGTCCATCGGCGAGCAGACCTCGGTAGTCAGAGCACGCGATTATACGGCGGCCCGGCGCACTGAATCAGCTTTACTTTACAGAGGTAACCCAGAGGCCCGATAGATGATGGAACTCAACACGGCGTGGCAGTTCGGCGCGGCGCTTGGCCTGGGCATGTTGATCGGCCTCGAACGCGAGCGCACCCGGGGCGAGGAAAGGACCTTTGCCGGTGTTCGGACCTTCGCCCTGGTGGCGTTACTCGGCGCGACTTCCGTGTTTGCGGGTAGTCAGGCGGGACTGCCCTGGATCGTCGGAGTGGTTTTTGTTGCGGTCGTGGCGTTGGTGGCGGTCGCATATTCCGTGACAGCGAAGGGCGGCAGTATCGGCGCCACGACCGAAATTTCCGTCCTGCTCACTTTCTTCATCGGCAGCCTGTGTGCCTGGGATCAGGTAGGAGTTGCGGGTGCCGTCGCAGTCGCCGCGATGCTGCTTCTTGCGCTGAAAGGCTGGCTGCACAATCTCGCCAAACGGATCGAACCCTCGGACGTGGAGGCAACGCTCAAGTTTGCCATCATCACGCTGATCATATTGCCGCTGGTCCCGAACACGAACTTCGGCCCGACCGGCCTCGAGGTCATCAATCCCTACAAGACCTGGTTGATGGTGGTGCTGATCGCGGGGCTCAATTTCTTCGGCTACATCCTGGTGAAGGTGGTGGGCCGAGAGCATGGGCTCGGGATCACCGGTCTGCTGGGCGGCCTGGTATCCAGTACCGCGGTTACCCTCAGCTTTTCTCAACGCAGTCGCGTCGAACCCGGTCTGGCACCGGTTTTGGCGCTGGCCATCCTGTTGGCCTGGACGGTGATGTTTTTCCGGGTGGTGGTGGAGGTCGGGGTCGTGAATCTCTCCCTGGCCAAAGACCTGGCGCTGGGAATGGTGATTATGGGCGTTGTAAGCCTGGTGATCTGTTTCCTGCTCTGGCGCCGCGGACGCAGTACCGAGAAGGCGGAAGTGGAGTCCGGTCACAACCCTTTCGAGCTTGGAGACGCGATCAAGTTCGGCGCCCTGTTCGCCGTGGTCATCTTCGTTGCCAAAGTTGCCCAGGTTTATTTCGGAAACACCGGGCTGTATCTGGCCGGGGCACTGGCCGGGCTGACCGATGTCGACGCCATCGCCCTGTCGATGGCCCATCTCGCCCAGCAGGACCCGGCCAGCGCCGGACCGGCCGCGCGAACGATCGTCATTGCGGTGATATCCAACACCATGGTCAAGTGCGGCATGGCGATCTGGCTCGGCGCACCATCGATGCGACGGACGATGATTCCGATCACCGGTGCCCTGGCATTGTCTGGAGCGGTGGCGGCCTTTCTGGTCGGTTAGCAGTCTGTCGGACTTGACCGTTTGCGGCGAAAATCACTGGGAGCAAATCAAATCGGCTTATCGTCTGAGGAGAATAGCCCGGCTATTTGACGAGGAGGATAAGGGGAGTTGATCGCTATCCGGGGATTTGCAGCCAAACAGTGTTAAGTCGGACAAACTGCTAGGCTCAACCGGCCTCGCGATGTTCGTCTTCCAGGCCCAGCTCCTTGATCTTGCGGGTCAGGGTATTGCGCCCCCATCCCAGCAGTCGCGCCGCATCCTGTTTGCGTCCGCCGGTGAATTCGAGCGCGGTCTCGATCATGATGGTCTCGAATTCCGGCATTGCCTGATCGAGCAAGCCCACTTTTCCCGCCGCCAGACTGCTGCGTATCCAGCTGCGCAGGGTTGACCGCCAGTCTCCATCCGCAGCCTGCGGGTCGTGTTCACGATGCAGTTCCGGGGGCAGATCCTCGCAATGGATCTCGCGCCCGGATGCCATGACCGTGAGCCAGCGTGCGGTGTTTTCCAGCTGGCGCACATTGCCGCGCCATTCCAGTGATTTGAGTTCAGCCACCGTATCCGGCAACAGGGTCTTGGTTTCCACCCCCAGCTCCGTCGCCGCGCGCTTGAGGAAGTGCTCCATCAGCAGCGGGATGTCCTCGCGACGTTCGCGCAACGCCGGCAGGTGCACACGAATCACGTTGATACGATGGAAAAGGTCCTCGCGGAAGCGCCCATCGCGTACCAGTTGCTCGAGGTCCTGATGCGTGGCCGCGATGATACGCACATCTGCCTTGACCGCCTCGTGACCTCCGACCCGGTAGAACTCACCATCGGCGAGCACCCGCAACAACCGGGTCTGTAACTCGGCCGGCATGTCGCCAATCTCGTCAAGAAAAAGCGTGCCGCCGTCGGCCTGTTCGAAACGCCCTGTCCGTCGCGATTGGGCGCCGGTGAAAGCCCCTTTCTCATGCCCGAAAAGCTCAGACTCCAGAAGATCATGGGGGATGGCCGCCATGTTCAGCGCAATGAATGGTCCCTCTGCGCGCGGACTGTGCTTGTGCAAGGCGTCGGCAACCAGCTCCTTGCCGGTACCCGACTCACCATTGATCAACACCGTAATGTTGGAGCGCGCCAGGCGCCCGATCGCCCGAAACACCTCCTGCATCGCCGGCGCCGCACCGATAATCTCGGTTCCCGCCACGGCCTCGTGCCCCGCACTGGCCCGCGTCTCAAGCCGCAGTTTGCAGGCACGCTGCACCTGTTCGACGGCCTCCGTGATATCGAAAGGTTTCGGCAGATATTCGAATGCACCACTGTGGTAGGCCGAGACCGCACTGTCGAGATCCGAATGCGCCGTCATGATGATCACCGGCAACTCGGGATAGGTCGCCTTGATCTTTTCCATCAGCGCGAATCCATCCATGCCGGGCATGCGCACGTCCGAGACCACCACCTCCGGCTGGCCACGCTCCAGTGCCTCCATGACCCCGTTCGCACTGGAAAAACTGGTGACCTGCATGCCCGCCTTGGTCAGGGCCTTTTCGAGTACCCAACGAATGGAACGGTCATCATCGATGACCCATACCTGGTTAGCTTCAGTCACTGGGATTGTTCTCCTTATCCCTCGCGGTGCTGATGTCATCACCGAGCGGTAAAAATATGGTGAAAATGGTCTTGCCCTTGCGGCTGGTGCACTCGATCAGGCCCTTGTGCTGATTGATCAGCGATTGAGCGATCGACAGGCCCAGCCCCATGCCGCCGGTACCGGCGGTAACCATGGGGAAAAACAGTGTGTCGGCGATCTCCGGCGGGATCCCGGGACCGTCGTCGATGATGTCGATCTGCGCCGCGAGCCGGTAACGTGCATTGCCGATGGTCAGCTGGCGCTGGATCCGCGTCTGCAGAGTCACTGTGCCACCGTCTTCCAATACACGGCTGGCGTTGCGCACGATATTCAGGATCGCCTGGATGAGCTGGTCACTGTCGCCGATCAGTTCCGGGATACTCGGATCGTAGTCACGCACGATCTTGATCCTTTCGCGGGTCTCCGCCAGGACCAGGGTGCGCACGCGTTCGAGCACGTTATGGATGTTGACCGCTGCGTAACTGGGGCGCCGGTTGGGGCCGAGCATGCGGTTGAGCAGCTCCTGCAGGCGGTCGGACTCCTGGATGATGATGTGGGTGTATTCCTTGAGTTCCGCACTTTCCAGTTCAGCCTCGAGCAATTGGGCCGCGCCACGCAGACCGCCGAGTGGGTTCTTGATCTCATGCGCCAGTCCCCGGACCACATCACGCGTCAGTACCTGCTGCGTGATCAGGCGTTCCTCGCGGCTGATACGGATACGCCGGTCGACCTGCTGCAGTTCCACAATCGTGAACCGGGTGCCGTCTTCGTCCAGGATGGGGGTCACCGTGCAGTCGACGGTGACCTCGCCGCGATCGGTGGCGAGGACCACGCCTCGCTTGGTGATCGGCGAGCCGATGGCGGACGCCCGGATCAGGTCGATGACCGCCTCGCCGTGACAGGCCATCCAGCTTGCCGGGAGTTCACCGAGCACGTGTTTCGCACTGACGCCGAGCAGCATCTCGGCGGTCTGGTTGACATAATTCACGCGCAGCCCCAGGTCGAACACGATCACGCCCGAGGCGAGATTGTCCAGTACGCTGGTGCTCAGCAGTGACAGGGGTTTCATGGCGGCCTGCATACCAGCTGGGAAGCAAGGTTCGGGCCAGTCAGCAATGCCCCGAAAGCGCGCTATCCCTCACCTTTCTGGGGTTCGAATCAATGGCTTACCCGCCACCCAGGTGCACAGGCCGCCACACAAGCGCACCAAATGCGCCCATGTGCACCAGTTTAGTGCAAAGGGCTAGGGTGTGTACTTTGGTGTGAAGGCCGGGTTGGTCTGGCCGGGAGTGGTCGAGATGCCGCCTTGCGGCGGTGTGTAATCTGCGCGGGGGCGGCGTGTAGTCCGGTGCAGTCGGAGGTGCCCGTACGACTGGATGCCCGACACACTGTGCTGGTTTTCTTGAACTCGAGACCGCCCGTATTCACCTTGACTGACAAAGCTAAGCGCTTCCTGCGCAAGGCTCACCACCAACTTCCACCTCCCAAGTCCACGTCGGCCTCTACTGGTCCCTTTGTACATCATTCCGACTGATAGGGAAAATCGTATCGTCACTGTGGAGCCCGGTCAACTACCGGAGGCCACGGACCTCTGCTTCTAACTGCCTGGTAAATCATCGTCCGGTAGCCGACTTCGCCGATCCGTGATCCTCGAAGGCGATCTCTGCAGCGTGAAGGACGTAACCGGCGGTGATTCGATCAAGGTCTTGCCCTTGCGTGTCGGAGACCTTCACGCGGAGTGTGTGGGTACCCCGATCGACTCCGGTCAACTCGACCTGGCTGCTACCGTAGCGCCCGCGGTAGGCCTTTCCGTCCAGATAGGCGGTGATGAAATGGCTTTGCTGAAGCCCCGGCTCGAGTTCGACAACGACCGGCACTTTTCCCTCGTTGCTGCGGACCGTCCCGTCGGCCTCAGGACTGACGATCTCAATCGACTCGTAACCCGCAAACTCCACCTGGCGGGCAGAGACGCCCGTATTGACGCTGCCGGCCTGTTCAACAACCGGTGCGGGCCGGGAGTAATCCGGGATTCTGGATCCTTGGGGGCACTCGGCGGCCGGTACGTCAGTGAAACTGGCGACACCGTCCTCTCCGACCGTCTTGCAGATCACCGCATGCGCCAGACCCGGCAGCAGCAATAAGACGAATAAGAGTTTTCTGTTCATAAGTTTAGAATAACGCTAACCATACGTACTTGCGACCTGCGCTTACTCTGGGATAGGCGGCGGAGTGGGCTTTGGCGTCTCATCGACCTGTTCTGCCTCGCGCAGCACAAACTTCACAGCCGCGGAATCGATCAGGCGCGTGCCACCGTCGTCCATTACCGTCGCCCGCACTTTATGCCCACCAACATCGACACCGGTGAGCTCGATCGCCAGACCGTCGAAACCGCCGGGGATAAGAACGTTATCGAGAAACACGCTGATGCGATGACCCGGCTGCAGTTCCGGTTTCAGCGTGAGCGCCAGTGGCACCTTGCCCTCATTGCTGAGCATCTCCTCACCGGGCACCGGCTTCACGATCTCGATGGACTCGTAACCCTCGAAACCTGCTTCACGGTCTTTTGACAGCAGCATCGCCGGCTGCACCCTGCTGCTGGACGGCCCGTGGCGCGTAGCGCGAGTATTCGGGCAGCTTGAGCGGTGTCCTGCACTCGTTGGCCGGCACCTCGGCGTAAGCCACGACGCCCTCGGAATCGACCGTCTTGCAGATAACGGCATTTGCAGCGCCGGGCAATAGGAACAAAGCGATTAGGGCTCTCTTGATCATGTGCTCAGAGTAACCCAGGAGCTCCATGGTTGCGACTCACCGGCCACCCGGTAGTGGTCGCGGAACCGGCTTTACTATGGGTAGCCCCGGTGTGTTCGCAACGCTGTCGAACAGACCCGTTTGACGCAGGGTGAAACTGACTGCCGGTGATTCGATCAACAGCTTGCCATCGGCGTCAGATACGCTAGCGCGAACGCTATGGGTGCCACGCTCAATACCGCTGAGTTCGATCGCCAGACCATCGAAAGCGCCCTGCACGGCTTTCCCATCAATGTACAGCGCGACACGGTGGCCTTGCTGCAGTGCCGGTTCAAGAGCGATCGTGACGGGAACCTTGCCCTCGTTACTGCGTACCACGCCATCGGCCTCGGGCTGCAAGATCTTGATCGACTTGTAACCTTCGAAGCCCACCTCGCCGGCAGCCGGATCGACGCTCGCACCCTCTGCGCCTGGTGGAATCGGGCGTGATTCGAAAGTCGAATAAGCAGGAAGTTTGACGGGCTCAGGACACTCGGAAGCGGGCACCTTGGTGTAGCTGACCACACCTTCGGAATCCACCGACTTGCAGATGACCGCCTGTGCCAGGCCTGGCAAAAACAATAGAGCGAATAAGATTTTTTTGTTCATACCGCTAGGATAGTGCAGCCAACCCGGGCTTGCGACATCCAGCTCGCCGCCGTATCGAAAATTGCGAACGCGCGCGCAGCACCGGTGCAGACAAAAAACCCCGCCATGCGGCGGGGTCCCTTGCTCCGGTCGACTACCGGATCACAGGCTGAAGTACAGATCGAACTCGACCGGGTGCGTGGTCATACGCATCTGGGTGACTTCCTCCATCTTCAGGTCGATGTAGCCGTCGATGAGATCGTCGGTGAATACGCCACCGGCCTTTAGGAATTCGCGGTCTGCATCCAGGGCGTCCAGTGCCTGGTCCAGGCTGTGACACACGGTCGGGATGGCCAGCGCCTCTTCGGCCGGCAGGTCGTACAGATCCTTGTCTGCCGCATCGCCCGGGTGAATCTTGTTCAGAATACCGTCGATGCCCGCCATCATCATCGCGGTGAAGGCCAGGTACGGATTGGCGGTTGGATCCGGGAAGCGGACCTCAACGCGACGACCTTTCGGACTTGATACCCACGGAATACGGATCGAGGCAGAACGGTTGCGGGCCGAGTAGGCCAGCATGACCGGTGCCTCGAAGCCGGGGACCAGGCGCTTGTACGAGTTGGTCGAGGCGTTGGTGAAGGCGTTCAGTGCACGCGCGTGCTTGATAATGCCGCCGATATAGTACAGCGCGGTCTCGGACAGGCCGCCATACTGGTCTCCAGCGAAGGTGTTGTTGCCATCTTTGAACAGCGACTGGTGTACATGCATGCCGGAGCCATTGTCACCAACGATCGGCTTTGGCATGAAGGTTGCCGTCTTGCCATAGGCATGGGCGACGTTCCAGGTACAGTACTTCTGAATCTGGACCCAGTCGGCACGCTCTACCAGGGTAGAGAACTTGGTGCCGATCTCACACTGGCCGGCCGTTGCCACTTCGTGGTGATGCACCTCGACCGGCACACCCATCTCTTCCATGGCATCACACATGGCGCCACGCAGGTCATGCAGCGAATCGACCGGCGGGACCGGGAAGTAGCCGCCCTTGACGCCCGGACGGTGACCGATGTTGCCGTCTTCATAGACCTTCTCGGAGTTCCACTCGGCCTCGTGCGAATCGATCTTGACCATGGAACCCGACATGTCGATGCTCCAGCGCACGTCGTCGAGAACGAAGAATTCCGGCTCCGGGCCGAAGTAGGCCGCATCTGCGATACCGGTGGAGGCGAGGTAGGCCTCGGCACGCTTGGCAACCGAGCGCGGGTCACGCTCGTAACCTTCCATGGTGGAGGGCTCGAGGATGTCACAACGCAGGTTGACGGTTGCATCGTCGGTGAAAGGATCAAGCACGGCGGTGCTGGCGTCGGGCATCAGGATCATGTCGGACTCGTTGATACCCTTCCAGCCGGCGATCGACGAACCGTCGAACATCTTGCCCTCTTCGAACAGGTCTTCTTCAACGGTCGAGGCCGGCACAGTGACGTGCTGCTCTTTGCCACGGGTGTCAGTGAACCGGAAATCGACCCATTTGACGTCGTTTTCCTCGATCATTTTTAGGACTTTTTTTGCGCCCATTCTCGATCTCTCCAGAGTTTAGCGGTGAGTGCTGCTGCCGGGACGACAGCGGTTACATTGGGTTACCGGACGGCCCAATCCAGGCCTTTATTACGGTGCGTTTTTGTGAGAGCAGGAACCATGCCACCCGGGGTTTCCCGGGGTCAAGCCCCGCTTGACAACGGACCGGGCGACACAGGGTTCTGTTTATTACAATAAAATCAGCCGCTTAATCAAACCTTCGCGCCAAAACAGGGCGCGACCACCACCCCTTCCTGCGGTCAAAAAGCAACTTGGACCGACATGGCTGCGCGATCTTGGTGCGAAGGGAGAAGCCCGTGCACCATAATGGTGCTAACCATAGAGGATGCGTAGCGGGCCAAACCAGGGCAGATCGGCAGCGGCCGCTTCGAGGGCAGACTGCAATGCCATCGTCTCAGGATTTTCGGTGAGGCTGCGCAAAGGCAGAACCACTTCAACCTCGATCCTGCCCGAGAGATAGTGCAGACGCACCTCGCGCTGAGCCGGCAGGCCTTCCACATCGCGCCAGGCCGCATCGAGCGCCTGCAGAACCTCGACACGCAAGGGCAGCCCCCGACAGGCAGGGGCGTCCTCGTCATCCTCCGGGTCGATATGGACGGTTACGTCGGTCAGGGCCTCCACCTTGTGGATCAGGCGATCCTCGACTGCCTGGCTGATCATATGGCCCTCGGAGACCGACAGGTGCGGCGCAACCTGGACATGTACATCGGCGCTGGCCTCGGCCCCATGCCGTCTGGTACGCAACATGTGAACAGAGCCGACGCCATCGATCCCCATGATCACCTGCTTGGCCTCGCCGACCTGTTCCTCGTCCAGCGCCGTATCCACCAGCTCGCTCAGGGCGGTCGCGCCAAGGTCCCAGCCGATCTTCGCCACCATGACACCAACCACGATGGCGGCAATCGCGTCCATGGCGCTGAAGCCGATCACGGCGCCGCCGACACCGACCAGCACGACCACGGAGGAGATGGCATCGGAACGATGATGCCAGGCGTTGGCCCGCAGCATTTCAGACCGCAGACGTTTGGCGGCGAAGATGGTGTACCAGTACAGCGATTCCTTGGCCGCGATACCCACGGCGGCGACCACCAGGGCAAGCCTGCCCGGAGTGGCGCGGTCGGTATCGAACAGGCGTTCAAAACCATTCCATATGATGCCTAATGCCACGAGGGTCAAGATGATACCGAGCCCAAGCGTAGCGGCCGTCTCGAACCGGCCGTGTCCGTAGGGGTGGTCCTCGTCCGGTGCCAAAGCCGCGTGGCGCGCAGCAAACCAGACCAGCACGTCTGACAGCAGGTCTGATGCCGAGTGGATACCGTCGGCGACCAGAGCGGCGGAACTGGCCAGCAGGCCGACTACAATCTGGGCCAGAGAGAGCAGCAGATTGACCACCCCGCTGACCAGAGCGACCTTTCGCGTCTCGCGGCCACGCTCGGTGCGCTGTTCATGCACATCGAGAGCAGAATGATGGTGGTGGCCGTGGTGCGTACTCATCCGCCCACAGGCACCGTGACAAGAAGTTCACCTTCACGCTTCACCGCGGAGACCACCTCATGGCCGTTGATGCGGCACCAGGCGGGGATGTCCTCGAGTACCCCAGGGTCGGTGCAGATGGCCATGAGCGCATCGCCCCTGGACAGCTGGGCGATGCGATCCTGCACCCGGATGACAGGCATCGGGCATAACAGGCGCTGACAATCAATGAATTCTCGGCGGGGCGGCATCATAGGCGCAGCATGATAAACGTGGCAGGTGCTGACAGCCAGCTTCGGTGCGGCCGCAGACCCAAGGACTGCTCTTACCTGGAGTTGAATCCCTCATCCGGGGCCGCCATGACAACGAATCGACCGATCCTGTTGCCGGCACTGTGCAGCCTCTCCGTGGCGCTGTCCGGCTGCGCCTCTTTCAACGACACCCTCGTTGTCGATATTGGTGATCAGTTCGATCTGTTGAAACTTGAGCTGGCGGACGTGTCATCGAGCCAAAAGAGCTGGCCACCGAGAAACGGCTTCGTATGTGATTTCGATGCCCACAGCAGGCGGCTGTCGCTGTTTACGGGCGATCGACATGTCTCGGGAAAGATTCGTTGCCGAACCCTGGAGCCGTGATGGTGCTCATATTACGTAGCCCGTGACCTCCCTTCGGTCACGCGACCATTAGCGCGCCCGAACAACTCGGGCCTACCTCGATCGAGCCGTGCGACTATCGGATGAGAGTGCGCTCGAGAAGTCCCCCCCCTTCCGAAGCTCCCATTCTGAGACCGCTTGATGTAGAGCAAGTAATCGGTTAATTCATGCACCTGGCGAATGGGTAATGGTCGACACTTGAATTGGAGGAGTCTGACTATCGGATCGAAGTCATGCGTTGAGTGTCGGTAAGCAGGGTCGATTTTTCGAGCGTTGGTCGTTTCTTGGCGAGCAGCGGAACCCGTGCCGAATGGGAAGCAATTGACTCCGAAGAGTACCGGATTTCTTGCATTTTGAGGGATGGCTGACTGGCCAATTTATTGCGAGAAGGAACCACTGGAGGGTTGAATCATGACAAAGCGTCGTATCAGAAGCTGGTTTGTAGCTTTTGCTGGCACAGTACTTTTAGGCACCGGAAGTGCTGCGTTGGCAATGGAAGATATTGGCACCCAGAGCATCGGTAAAATGGAGTTTCAGAAAAACTGCGCAGCCTGTCACGGTATGGGAGGCAAAGGTGATGGGCCTATGGTGGAGTTTTTAAAGCAATCTCCAAAAGATCTGACCATGCTAAGTAAGGCCAACGGTGGCGTATATCCGCAAGCGAAGGTGTATGAGTGGATCAGAGACCCACAGAAAGTCAGGGCTCATGGCACTGAAGAAATGCCTATTTGGGGCGACAGATACAGCAAAGAAATTATTGAGAAGTATGGCCCCGATTACTACGGACCAGGAAGTTCAGTCCAAGAACGCATTCTTGAACTAGTCTTTTATCTGGGAACAATCCAGCAGAAATAGAGGGTCTCACGATCTATCCTCTGTAGCCCCGCCCCCGGCGGGGTATTTTTTTGTCTGCTTGGGATCGTCTTGAGACATCGACCCGTGCCTGGCTGTCGAACGGCGGCACTTGCATTCCCAGGCGATTGGGAATGTCTCTTGTGCGCTGCGGATTCAACCGGTCGCGACAGATCGCCCGCGACATGAAGACGTCCGCTTTTGGTGAAATGGATTGCTTTCGCATTCAAACCGAAAACACCTGTCCTTCGATTGCCGTCATTCGAATTCGCCTTTTCAGATCAACCAATCATCGGGCACATCATTTGCGTCCTTTTGCACGATCGGCATGGTTTCACTGCTCGGCCACCCAAAGGGCATTGTTGCGCTTGGGTCGCTTACGGTCTGTTTTTCGAATCGCATGCGTATGTCCTTCGACACAGCACCCGGTATAGAAATTGATCCCCTCGACATGGATGCCTTGATCCTGGATTACGCGCGTGGCCAACAGGGAGTCAAGACCGCCGGAAATCAGAGCCAAAGCCCTGCGTTGTTGCGCCATTGTTCACGTGCACCGCGGAAAAACGCGACATTATAAGGATAGTGTCCGCGTCGGGCTGTATAATCGCCCGCTTTTAATGGGGAAACCTTGCGACGGTTTCCCGCTGGCGTACCTACGGGTTTTTGGATAATGAGCAACGTGGCAGAAATAAAGACCTTCCAGGGACTGATCTTCGCCCTGGAGAAATACTGGGCTGAGCAGGGTTGTGCCATTCTGCAGCCGTATGACATGGAAATGGGGGCGGGCACCTTCCATACCGCAACCTTCCTGCGTTCGATCGGCCCCGAGCCCTGGAACGCCGCCTACGTGCAGCCATCCCGCCGGCCGACCGATGGGCGCTATGGCGAGAACCCCAACCGCCTGCAGCATTACTACCAGTTTCAGGTGGCAATGAAACCGTCGCCCCTGAACATCCAGGACCTTTATCTGAAATCACTGGAAATGCTGGGCCTGGATCCGCTGGTTCACGATATCCGTTTCGTAGAGGACAACTGGGAATCACCCACGCTGGGCGCCTGGGGTCTCGGCTGGGAGGTCTGGCTTAACGGCATGGAAGTCACCCAGTTCACCTACTTCCAACAGGTTGGCGGTCTCGACTGCCGTCCTGTCACCGGCGAGATCACCTATGGGCTTGAAAGGATCGCCATGTACCTGCAAGGCGTTGAATCGGTCTTCGACCTGATCTGGACCCATGGACCGCAGGGGCCTGTGACGTATCGCGATGTTTTCCACCAGAACGAGGTTGAGCAGTCCGCGTACAATTTCGAGCATGCCGATGTCGATTTCCTGTTTACCCTGTTCGACCAGTGCGAGAAGGACTCGACCCGGCTGATCGAGGCCGGACTGCCACTGCCCGCCTACGAGCAGGTGCTGAGGGCCTCGCATGCCTTTAACCTGCTGGACGCCCGCCATGCCATATCGGTGACCGAGCGACAAAGGTTCATTCTCCGGGTCCGCGCATTGGCCCGCGCGGTGGCTCAGGCCTACTACGAAGCGCGCGAGGCACTCGGCTTCCCGATGGTTGCCGCGGCGGCGCAGGAGGTGGCAAATGGCTGAGCCCGTTTCAAACACCGCAAACCTGCTTTTCGAGTTGGGGACCGAGGAACTGCCCCCGGTCGCGCTGAAGAACCTGTCGGATGCCTTTACCCGGGAATTTGTCAAAGGGCTTGCCGATGCTGGTCTGGCTCATGGCGAAGTAACCGCTTACTCCACGCCAAGGCGCCTTGCTTTGCTGGTATTGGATTGTGCCAAGGCACAACCCGACAGAGACATCGAACGCCGCGGGCCGGCCGTGAAAGCAGCCTACGACAAGGATGGTGTTCCGACCAAGGCCGCCGAGGGTTTCGCACGCTCCTGCGGCACAACCGTGGACCAGCTGCAAAAGCTCGAGACCAAAGACGGCAGCTGGCTGGCATACAACGTACACCAGGCCGGCCAAAGCGCGGCGGAGCTGCTGCCGGCGATCGCAGAAAATGCGCTCAACAGGCTGCCGATCCCCAAGCGCATGCGCTGGGGCGCCTCGGAGGCGCAGTTCGTGCGCCCGGTGCACTGGCTGTTGTTCCTGCACGGCGACCAGGTCGTACCATGCACCCTGTTGGATGCCGAGGCCGGCAAGCAAACCTACGGCCACCGTTTTCACCACCCGCAGGCCATCACCTTGTACAACCCGGAAGACTATGCAGATGTATTAGGCTCTTTGGGGAAAGTGATTGCTCACTTTGGAGAGCGCCGCGCAACCATCAAAGCACAGGTGAAAGAGGCCGCCGAGGCCCTGGGTGGCGTCGCCGATCTGGACGACGCGCTGCTCGATGAAGTCACCGCGCTCAATGAATGGCCGGTGCCGATCGATGGAACGTTCGAAGACAGCTTCCTCGCCGTACCCCCGGAAGCCCTGGTCGCGACCATGAAAGGCCATCAGAAATACTTTCCGGTGTTCGACCGGAGCGGTCAGCTGATGAATCATTTCATCACCATCGCCAACCTTGAAAGCAAGCAACCCGATGTTATCCGCGAGGGCAACGAGCGTGTCGTGCGTCCGCGCCTGGCAGACGCCATGTTCTTCTGGGAACAGGATGGCAAGCACCGGCTGTTCGACCATATCCAGAAGCTCGAGCATGTGGTGTTCCAGAAACAGCTCGGCAGCATGTTCGATAAATCTGTTCGCGTGGCTGCATTGGCGGCACACATTGCGGAGGCGATCGGTGCGGATCCGAAACTGGCGCGTCGCGCCGGTGAGCTCAGCAGATGTGACCTTATGACCGATATGGTGGTCGAATTCCCGGAGATGCAGGGAATCATGGGGCGTTACCAGGCGCAGCGTGATCGTGAACCCGCCGAGCTGGCCCAGGCCATGGACGAGTTCTACATGCCGCGTTTTTCCGGGGATGTACTGCCGCAGACACCAACCGGTATTGCGATTTCGCTGGCGGAAAAGATCGATACCCTGGTCGGCATTTTCGGCATCGGCATGAAACCGACGGGCGACAAGGATCCCTTTGCTCTGCGTCGGGCCGCCCTGGGTGCCCTGCGAATCCTCCGCGAGCATGCGCTGCAACTCGACCTGAGGGCCCTGCTCGATGAGGCGCAGCGCCATCTCGGCGGCAAGGTGACCCAGGCAAACAACGTGGACACCGTGTACAACTTCATGATCGACCGGCTGAGGGGCATCTACGCGGATATCGGCACCTCACACGACCTGTTCGAGGCGGTGGCCACGGTGCTGCCCGACTCCATTGCCGACTTCGAACACCGTGTGCGCGCTGTGGCCGATTTCCGCAAGCTGCCGGAGGCCACTGCGCTGGCCGCAGCCAACAAACGCATCAGCAACATTCTCAGAAAGGCCGAACAGCCGGTGCCCGGCGCGGCTGACCCGGATCTTTTCGAGATGGATGCCGAGCGAGAGCTTTATGAGCAGATCAATCGGCTGGCGGAAAAGACCCGACCGTTGATGGCTGACGCCAATTATGGTGCGACATTGCAGGCGCTTTCCGGACTGCGCACCGTGGTCGATCGTTTCTTCGATGACGTGATGGTAATGGCCGATGACCCGGCTGTACGCGGTAATCGACTCGCGCTCCTGGCCTCGCTTTCACGCCAGTTCCTGCAAGTGGCCGACCTGTCACGATTGCAGGCCTGAACACATGACTGCAAAGCACGATTCCTGGGACGCCATGATGGCCGCCGTGCAGGCATTTCATGACAAGTACGAACTGCGCAAGCATGGCGGCGAGGAACTGACCTATCGGGTCGCCCTCATGGCCGAGGAGCTGGGCGAGATCTCTTCCTGCATTACCAAGGGCAAGAAGAATCAACATCTGGCCGAGGAGATGGCGGACCTGTTGATTTTGGTCATGGGCACCGACATTGCGGCGCAACTCGATCTTAAACGGGCGTTCTGGTCGAAAATCGAAAAGCTGATGCTGCGTGACGCCCGCATGATTGGCGGTCGCATACGTGTTTCCGAGTTTCGCAACGTCGATTAGGCCAATGCGGCTGCACCGTCTTATGATCGCCCGATGAGCAGACTACCCAAACTGGTCGTCCTCGATCGCGACGGCGTGATCAACGAAGACTCGGACGACTACATCAAATCCAGCGACGAATGGATTCCTTTGCCCGGAAGCCTGGAGGCCATTGCGCGCCTCAATCATGCGGGCATCCTGGTCGCCGTTGCCACCAATCAGTCCGGGATCGGCCGGGGCCTTTTTACGCCTGATGATCTCAATCGAATCCACGCCAAGTTTCAACGTGCCCTGGCCCGCGTCGGTGGACACGTTGACGGCATCTTTTTCTGTCCGCACGCCCCCGATGCGGGATGCGAATGCCGTAAACCGGCACCCGGACTCCTGCGATCCATCAGTCTCAGGTTTGGGCTACCGCTGAACACGGTACCCTTTATCGGTGACACCAAGCGCGATGTCGATGCCGCCAAGGCAGCCAGGGCAAATCCTGTGCTCGTGCGCACCGGCAAGGGCCAGCGCACCGCGGCCAGTCATCCCGAGCTGCTCGAGCTGCCCTGGTTCAACGACCTTTCCGATGCGGTTGGTAATCTGCTCGAAGGGAATCTGCGTATATGATTCTTGTTCGTTCGGTGATCTACTTTGTCGCGATGGTGATTACGGTTGTTCTGTTCGGTCTGCTGATCGCCCTGCTCGGGCGCTTCATCCCAGGTGATTTCAGCGACTTGGTCGCGACCCGGTGGGGAAGATTCAATCTGTGGCTGCAACGCGTAATTTGCGGGCTCCGTTATGAAATCCATGGGCTGGAGTATCTGCCTGCCGATGGGCCCTGCATCATCATGGCGAAACACCAATCGACCTGGGAAACGATTGGACTCAGGGGAATCTTCAAACCACAGCAGTCATGGGTACTCAAAAAGGAGTTGATGCAACTCCCGATCTTTGGCTGGGCCCTGCGCTTCGTCAAATCGATTCCCATTGACCGTTCAGCCGGTCGCCGCGCCGTAATTGAAGTCGTAAAACAGGGCACAGCCAGGCTTGCCGAGGGACGTTACGTGATCATCTTTCCTGAGGGGACACGCACAGCGCCGGGCCAGCGCAGAAAGTACGGTATTGGGTGGTGGTGTGCTGGCTCAGCGTAGCGGGGTTCCGGTTATTCCGATTGCTCATAATGCCGGTGTATTCTGGCGCAGGCGCGGTGTTAAGAAGTATCCCGGTATCATCCAATTGATCATCGGTCCGCCGATCGGCAGTACCGGAAAACAGGCCGCGGAAATTACACAAGAAGTCGAGGATTGGATCGAAGCGCGCCAGTTAGAGCTCTCAATATCAATCAATTGATTGTAAGTGAACACTCACTTTAAGATTGATGGCTTGACTTAGTCTCCGGCGTGCATCAATTCGATATGAAGGAATCAGGAAATCAGCACTGCCTGATTAAGCTGTGGATAACTCGGTGGATTAAATACTTTCCGGAAGATCAGTCCAACACCATCGCGCCGAGGTGATTGAGCATCTGGTTCAGACGTCAAGATTTTCCACCGTAAGCGCATTACGTTCGATGAATTCGCGCCGGGGTTCAACCTGATCACCCATCAGGGTCGTGAAGATCTGGTCCGATTTTACAACGTCTTCGATATTGACGCGCAACAGTCGACGACTTGCCGGATCCATGGTTGTATCCCAGAGTTGCTCCGCGTTCATTTCGCCGAGTCCCTTGTAACGCTGAATATGCTGACCCCGCTTGGCTTCCTCCATCAGCCATTCGAGCGCCTGCTCGAATGAATCCACGGGCCTGCCCTTTTCTCCGCGGCGGACTTCAGCGTCCGATGCCAGCAGGCCATCAAGGTGTTCTCCCATATCGGCGATCTTCAGGTAATCGGAGCTATGGAAAAAATCAACGGGTAAATGCTTTTGTGCCACGATACCGTGCGTCCAATGCTCTATCGTTATTCCTGGTGTGTGCGTCTCGTCACCCTCCACGCGCATCAACTGATACCGGTCAGATACGCCGCTGTCTACATTCAGGCGGCCCTGCATCTCCTCGATCCATTGCTGCCAGGCAGCGGTATCCGCGATCAATTCATCGGTCACCCGGGGCATATGCAGGATGTTGCGCAAGAGACCAGGGTGGTAGCGCTTGCCCAGGCGCTGCTGAATAGCATCGACGACGACCATCTTGTTCGCCAGATCCTCGAGAGCCGTCCCTGACAAAGGCGGTGCCTCCGCGTTCACGAGAAGACTTGCGCCGTCCAGGGCCGTGCGCAACAGATAGGCATTCAGTTCGATGTCGTCCTTGAGATAGTTTTCCTGCTTACCTTTCTTGATCTTGTAAAGCGGTGGCTGCGCTATGTAGATGTGGCCCCGCTCGATCAACTCCGGCATCTGACGATAGAAGAAGGTCAACAAAAGGGTGCGGATATGCGCACCATCGACATCGGCATCCGTCATGATGATGATGCGGTGATAGCGCAGTTTGTCCGGATCAAATTCTTCCCTGCCGATTCCGCATCCCATCGCTGTGATCAGGGTCCCCACTTCAGCGGATGAAAGCATCTTGTCAAACCGGGCTTTTTCTACATTCAGTATCTTGCCCTTCAGGGGCAGGATCGCCTGGGTACGCCGATCCCTCCCCTGCTTGGCTGACCCTCCAGCGGAGTCACCCTCTACGAGATAGAGTTCCGAGAGCGCCGGATCCTTTTCCTGACAATCCGCCAGTTTCCCCGGTAAACCCGCAACATCGAGTACGCCCTTTCGACGCGTCATCTCGCGGGCCCGGCGTGCAGCCTCACGGGCGCGTGCCGCTTCTATCATCTTCCCGGCTATGGTCTTCGCCTCACTGGGATTCTCAACCAGAAACTCGGAGAGTTTTTCGGCCAAGAGGCCCTCGACAATACCTTTCACCTCAGAAGAAACCAGTTTCTCCTTGGTCTGTGATGAAAATTTGGGATCTGGAACCTTGACCGAGAGGACGGCAGTCAAGCCCTCCCGTGCATCATCCCCTGAGGTACTGACCTTCTGTTTTTTCGCCAGGGCCTCTTGTTCGATATAGGAGTTCAGCGTCCGGGTCAGTGCCGCCCGCATGCCGGCCAGATGGGTGCCGCCATCACGTTGCGGAATATTGTTGGTAAAGCAGAAGATGTTTTCCTGGTAAGACTCATTCCACTGCAACGCAACCTCGACACCTACATCGTTGCGGTCTGCATTGAAATGAAACACCTTGGCATGCAGCGGTGTCTTGTTGCGGTTCAGATGCTCCACGAAGGCACGAATGCCGCCCTCGTATTCAAAGACGTCTTCACGATCATTGCGTTCATCTTTCAGATGAATCCGTACACCTGAATTGAGGAACGAGAGTTCGCGCAGGCGTTTGGCCAGGATATCGTAGTGATACTCCGTATCCGCGAAGATTTCGGGACTGGGATGAAAACGCACCTGGGTACCCGTCTTTTCACTCTCACCGACAACCGACAGAGGTGCGACCGGGACCCCGAGATTGTAGACCTGGTAATGTTCTTTACCCTCTCTCCAGACGGTCAACTCGAGTTTGTCTGAAAGCGCGTTGACCACCGAGACGCCCACGCCATGCAGGCCACCGGAAACCTTGTAGGAATTATCGTCAAATTTCCCGCCTGCATGTAGCACGGTCATGATGACCTCGGCAGCTGATATGCCTTCCTCTTCGTGAATTCCGACAGGGATGCCCCGGCCATCGTCGTGCACGCTGACAGAGTTGTCCGCATGAATTACGACCAGGATTTCCGAACAATGGCCGGCAAGGGCCTCGTCGATAGAATTATCGACGACCTCGAACACCATATGGTGCAGCCCGGTGCCATCGTCGGTATCACCAATATACATCCCTGGCCGCTTGCGGACTGCGTCCAGGCCTTTCAGTACTTTGATGGAGGATGTGTCGTAGCCGGAATTCGGTGTATCAGTCATTCTGGGGAATTGAGAGCCAAGGAGTGATAAAGGAGTGGAAATTGCTTGATCCGCCGATTATACATGGTAATCATTAGGCCAGCTCACCATGTTCCACGTGGAACGTTTTTGCCTCGGTGCTCTTCACCTTTAGCGAACCTTCTTCGATCTTGGTAAGAAACACCTGCCCGCCCCGGCGCTCGAGCTCGGACATGACCCTCTGCCGATTTCCCGGATCCAGTTCCGCCGCAAGGTCATCGATCAACAGGACGGGTGATCGGCGCTTGTGAGCGGACATCAGATCAATGAGTGCCAGATTCAACGCAAGAACGAGAAGTTTTTGTTGCCCTCGCGACAGTTTCTTTTCTGCTGAGCCCCCGTCTGCAAAAAGCTCAAGCTCTGCACGATGTGGCCCTCGCGAGGTGTAACCCATCCTTAAGTCGATTTCGATTTTGTCAGCCAACTCCTGGTCTAGCGGTTTTTCCTGGTTCCAACCCGGCTTGTAGCGGTAGTCGAGTGAAAAATCAGGATCCCAGGCATTTCGAATCTGCAGCAAACGGGTCAACAGTTCTTTGACAAACCGGGCCCTGTGCTGGTGCAGAATCTCAGCCGACTTTGCCAGAGGCTTGTCCCATATTCTAACGTTCTCGGCAGACCCCTGACGGATAGCAGAGTTTCTCTGTCGCAGATTTCTCTGAAATTCGCTCAAGACGCCGAGATAGGAATGTTCCACGTGGAACAACCCCATATCCAGAAACCTGCGACGCACCTCCGGGCCCAGGCCTAAAAAGAGTTGCGGCTGCGACCCAATCCACTGCACTGGCAGTGCCTCGGCAAGAATCGATCTTTTTCTGACATCCTGACCATCCAGCCGACATATCAGTTCGCGCTTCTCGCGCCTGATTCCGAGAACAGAACGGCCACCACTGCCCTCTTCCTCGGTTTCAACAACAATCGTCACGCTATCGGTACCTTGCCGGATCATGGGTCCGGCATCCGAGTGCCTGAACGTTCGCCCCCTGCCGGCCAGATAAATCGCTTCAAGCACAGAGGTCTTCCCCGCACCGTTGTCTCCCACTACGAAGTTGATGCCCGGGCATGGCTCGATCTTCAGATTACGTAGAATCCGAAGATTTTCTATTCGGAGAGAGGTTATATGCACGATTAGACGGTCTGGCCTTGAGCGCAAAAAAAGGGGGGCTTTCGCCCCCTCATATTAAATCCCGTTGATATGGATTTCACAGGCGCATCGGCATCACGACATAGCGACAATCCGTAGCATCTTTCTCTGTTACCAGACTGCTCGAATTCGAATCGATTACCGCCATCTGAACCTGATCACCATCCAGCACCCCAAGCACATCCAGCAGATAGCCAACGTTGAAACCGATGGTCATTTCAGCCCCATCGTAATCCACCTCAACCTCTTCCTCCGCCTCGTCTTGCTCAGGGTTATGGGCCTGCAGGTGCAAAAGACCCTTGCCGAGACGGAATCGAATTCCCCGATATTTTTCGTTCGATAAAATCGCCGTCCGCGCCAACGCCTGTTTCAACAGATCTTTGTCCGACAACATCATCGATGCCTCTCCGTTCGGCATAACCCGTTCATAATCCGGAAACCGCCCGTCGATAAGTTTGCTGGTAAAACTGCTGTGATCCAGATGGACCCGCAAGTGACTGTTGCTGATCTCGAATTCGGCGTCATTCTCAGCGTCAGCCAGCAGTCGCCCTAATTCAATAACGGCCTTGCGAGGCAATATGACCTGAAGGTCCATGCTGGTGTCCGCTGCAAATTCAGTGTCGCAGAGCGCCAGGCGGTGACCATCGGTTGCCACGGCCCGCACGCGCCCCGGCCGAATCTCCAGCAGCAGGCCATTGAGGTAATAACGAACATCCTGTTGAGCCATCGCAAACTGGGTCTTGTCTATCAGGCGTTTCATCGCCGCCACCGGCATTGAAAATTTTTCACTGGCTTTGGGAGGTTCGATGCTGGGGTAGTCCTGTGCCGGCAGCATCCCAAGCGTATAGCGCCCGCGACCCGAGCGAAGCACGGCCTTGTCTCCATCAATATCCAACGTCATGGCGGCCGATTCCGGCAACGCTTTGCAGATATCCATCAATTTACGGGCCGGCAAGGTGAACTCGGTTTCGCCCTTGCACTCCACAGGCGCGGTTGTACGCAACTCCACTTCCAGATCAGTGGCAGTCAAAGATAACCGATTGTCTTTAACCGCTATCAGCACATTGGCGAGAATCGGTAGCGTCTGTCTGCGCTCTACCACGCCAACAATTTGTTGCAGTGGTTTAAGCAGATCGTCCCGGTTAGCGCTGATTTTCATTCTGCTTGGTCTCCGGTATCCAATTGTTTTAAAAATCTCTTTATTTAAAAATTATTATTGTTATTAGGCTGGCTCGATTCTGTGAGTAATTGGCTTTTCTATCGCCTTTTGAAGCACTTATAACCATAAATTCGGTTTATAGGTACGCCTTAAAACACTGGGTTACCTGTATATCCTTTGTGGATAAGCGGGCACTTTTTTTGCGTTCCTTTTTTCTCCACTGCCGGTTCACATCAATTGCTCAGGGTTCTCAACAGGTTGTTATAGTCTTCAGAAACTCGGTGATCAGAGTCTTTTAGTTCAGCAATCTTGCGCGTCGCATAGAGCACGGTCGTGTGATCACGGCCTCCGAAGGCGTCGCCGATTTCAGGCAGGCTGTGATTGGTCAGTTCCTTGGACAGTGTCATGGCGATCTGCCGAGGCCGGGCAATCGTTCGGGAACGTTTGCTCGACAGGAGATCGGACGTTCTGATCTTGTAGTACTCCGCGACGGTACGCTGGATATTTTCCATGGTCACCAGTTTGTCCTGCGCCGCTATCATGTCGCGCAAGGCCTCTTTGGCGAAATCCATGGTGATCGGCCGGCCGGTGAAATGTGAATTCGCCACGATCCTTCGCAGGGCACCTTCGAGTTCACGGATATTCGAACGTACACGCTTGCCGATGAAGAATGCCACTTCATTGGGTAGTTCGACGCCGAAAAGCTGGAGCCCCTTGCTCTGCAGAATTGCCACCCGGGTCTCCAGATCGGGCGGCTCCACCGCCACGGTCAGTCCCCATCCAAAACGTGACTTGAGCCGGTCTTCCAGACCGTCCACCTCTTTCGGAAAACGGTCGCTGGTCAGGATGATCTGCTGTTGGGATTCGAACAGGGCATTGAAAGTGTGAAAGAATTCCTCCTGCGACCTTTCCTTGCCCGCGAAAAACTGCACGTCATCGATCAGGAGTGCGTTGACCGAACGCATCTTGCGTTTGAAATTGTCGATTGTTCCATGCTGCAGGGCCTTTACCATCTCGGCAACGAAACCCTCCGAATGCATGTACAGGACCTGCGCCTTGGGATTGTTATGCAGGATCCTGTTTCCCACAGCGTGCATCAGGTGTGTTTTGCCCAGACCGACACCGCCGTATATGAAAAGCGGGTTGTAAACACGCCCGGGATTGTCCCCGATCTGCATACCGGCTGCCCGGGCCAACTGGTTTGACTTGCCTTCCACGAAGCTCTCGAAGTTGAAACTCGGGTTCGTGTTTGCCTCCACAGGCGGTGGCTGCGACTCCCTGTTGGGCTGGCCCGCCGATCCGCTGCCGGGCGGCGGCGAAGAGGCTTTGGGGTGCATGCCAGGTGCGGGTGCGCGCGGTGCGCTGCCAATCTCCAGGCTGATCGCGGTGGAGTCGTTCTGGCCAACGTCATCCAGATAGCCTTTGAGCCGATCGAGATAATGTTTTTTCACCCAGTCTAGGACGAACGCATTGGGTGCCATAAGTCGAAGACGGCCATCATCGTGGATACAGTGCAACGGCCTTATCCAGGTGTTGAACTGCTGGTTTGGTATCTCGTTCTTCAGCCGATCCAGGCAATGCTGCCAGAGGTCAATATTCATATATTTCTACAGCTGCCTGTTGCCCGCGCCGGGCGAACGGCGCGATTGGCATTTCAATACGACTTTAAAATGGTTTGGGTTGCCAAGTACCATTCATGTGCCGACAAACCACCCTTTCCGCCGACACCGCTACATGTAGACCTTTGGTCAAGCTGGGGCGAATAACAGAGAATCCATAGGCCCCGAATTTCTGCGTTCGGGTTTGTAAACCGGTCGAGCCATCGGGCTTCGGACACGGGCTTAAGTGTAGCTGTTTGCGAACCAGTTATCCACAGGCCGACGGCCATTATTTTGCCTTAATATTAGCCATTTTCTAGTAAGTGATCACTCACTTACTTCAATCCCTGGTGAGCCATGAGGAATGATCTGTGGTTGTGTAATTACAGACGTTTAATTTTACCAATTGCATTGACTTGCGTGACGGGATCCATTAAATTTCTGCCCCCTTTTGCGTCGCGGCATCTCTTCATGGCCGGATCGGCACAAAAGGTTGAACCATCCTTATTAACTGTTCGGAAAATCGGTCATGAAACGTACTTTTCAGCCCAGCCGCATAAAGCGCACTCGAACCCACGGTTTTCGGGCCCGGATGGCCACGCGTGGTGGTCGTAAAGTGCTCAACGCACGCCGTGCCAAAGGCCGCGCGCGTCTGATCCCTTAAACGATTATCAACGATCAGGGCCTGGTTCATCAGGAACAAAGCATTCCCGCGCTCGGCGCGCCTTCTGGCAGCGCTGGAATTTAAACGGGTTTTTGCAGATCCTGATCGATCCAAAGACGAGTACTTCACGATATTGGCTTTACGGACCGGCCAGCCGGCCTCACGACTGGGTCTTGCGATCTCAAAAAAGCAGATCAGGCGCGCAGTCGACCGCAATCGTCTGAAGCGGCTCGTGCGTGAAAACTTTCGTCACCACAGGAAGGAACTCGCCGGTCTGGATCTGGTGGTAATGGCGCGGCCGGCGGCTGGATTGGCCAGTAAGAAGCAGCTCAACTTATCCCTTGCAGGACATATGCGGAAGTTAATTTCCGATTCGGTTCGATGAATGGGATGCCGCATATCGATCGCGTGCACAGACCGCGGTGCGTATGCGCCTTATACGGGTTAAACTTCCGGCCTTTCCGCTGTCACCCTGCCTGGATTTGACGTACTTTCTATGGATAATATTCGTTTAATTCTGTTCATGGCCCTGGCCTTCCTCGGCATGCTGCTGTACCAATCCTGGCAGGAGGATTATGGTCCGCGACCGGCGACGACGACCGAGAATGACGTCCAGGCCGATACGGCGGTCGGCGACACACCGGTGGCACCCCGACAGGCGGATATAGACGATGCGGCGCCCAGTGTTCCGGGAGTCATTCAAACCGACAGCGCTGCCAAGACAGGCCTTATCAAGGTCCTGACCGATACGCTTGACCTGGTTATCGACACGCGCGGCGGCACCATCGTCGATGCCCGCCTGATGCAATACCCTGTCGCCGTGAACAAGCCCGATGAAAAATATCGTCTGCTCAGTCAGCGGCCGTCGGATTTCTTTATCGCACAATCGGGTCTGCTGGGTTCCGAGAGTGAACGCACGCCTACCCACGAAGCAATCTTTACGGCAAGTACCGACAGCTTCGAGCTGAAAGACGGTGAAGACAGCCTGACCGTCGACTTGAACTGGACCTCGCCAGATGGTGTTCAGGTGACAAAGCGGTATACGTTTAACCGCGGAACACATGCCATCCAGCTGGAACATCTGGTCAACAACGGTTCCGAGACTGTCTGGACCGGCCGCGAGTATCGACAGTTGCAACGCGGTGAACCGGTCGAGTCCGGCAATGCGTTTATGTACACCTATACGGGCGGCGCGATCTTCAGCCAGGTAGACAAGTATCAAAAGTACGATTTTGATGAACTCGGATCCGGTCAGCTCGACCGCGATGTGACTGATGGCTGGCTGGCGATGCTCCAGCACTATTTCCTCGGCGCCATTATCCCGCCGCGCGGTGAACAGCAGCACTACTACGGCAAAAAACTCAGCAATGGCCGCGCCGTGATTGGTGGTTATGGCCCGGCCAAGACGGTCGCTCCCGGGGCCGGTGCCAGTTTCACCGGCACGGTTTTCCTCGGTCCAAAACTTCAGGCCGAGCTGGCCGAACTGGCGGAAGGGCTGGATCTCACCGTCGACTATGGCTTCCTGGTGTTCATCGCCAAGCCCATGTACTGGGTATTGGAGCAGATTCAGAGCTTCGTCGGCAACTGGGGCTGGACCATCATTATATTTACCATCCTGATCAAGCTTGCGTTCTTCAAGCTGTCGGAGACCAGTTATCGTTCGATGGCGAATATGCGCAAGATGACGCCGCGCATCCAGGCCCTCAAGGACCGGTACGGCGACGACAAGCAGCGCATGCAGCAGGCCATGATGGAGCTGTACAAGACCGAGAAGATCAATCCACTCGGCGGCTGCCTGCCCATGCTGGTGCAGATGCCCTTCTTCATCGCCCTTTACTGGGTACTGCTCGAGAGCGTGGAGCTGCGACAGGCACCCTGGATCCTGTGGATCAACGACCTGTCGATCAAGGACCCCTATTTCGTGCTGCCCGTGATCATGGGCGTATCGATGTTCGTGCAACAAAAGCTCAATCCGCCGCCGCCGGACCCGATGCAGGCCAAGATCATGATGGCCCTGCCCCTGGTGTTCACCGCCATGTTCGCCTTCTTCCCCTCGGGTCTGGTCCTGTACTGGGTGGTCAACAACCTGCTTTCGATCACGCAGCAGTGGGTAATCACCAGGCGTATCGAGCAGGGCGCCTCCGCGTAAGCTGTCGCCGTGGCCGATCCGGCTGCCGATACCATTGCCGCCATTGCCACACCCCCCGGCCGGGGCGGTGTCGGCATTGTGCGTGTCTCGGGCAGAGGTGTGGCCGAGATCGCAAAGGGTGTGTTCGGAAAGTTACCGGAACCGCGTCACGCGCACTATGCACGTTTCTTGGACGCCACGGGCCGGCCCATCGATGAAGGGCTCGCTCTGTATTTCAAGGGGCCCGCCTCGTTCACCGGCGAAGATGTCCTGGAGCTCCAGGGACATGGCGGCCCGGTGGTCATGGATCTGCTGTTACAGCGGGTGACAGAGCTGGGCGCCAGGCTTGCCGCACCCGGTGAATTTTCCCGCCGCGCCTATCTGAACGACAAGCTCGACCTGGCGCAGGCCGAGGCGGTCGCGGATCTCATCGACAGCCAGACGAGTGCCGCCGCGCGTTCAGCGGTGCGTTCACTGACAGGAGAGTTTTCCGATCAGGTTCATAAACTGGTCACAGCGATCACGCAGCTGCGCATGTATGTCGAGGCCGCCATCGATTTTCCCGAAGAGGAGATCGATTTTCTTGCCGACAGTCATGTGGCGGGCGAATTGAAGGCGTTGATCGCAAGCGTTGAATCGCTGTTGCACCGGGCGCACACGGGCAGACTGCTGCGCGACGGTATGACCCTGGTGATTGCGGGTCTTCCGAATGCCGGTAAATCCAGTCTGATGAACGCACTCACCGGCCAGGACAGCGCAATCGTGACCCACATACCAGGGACGACCCGCGATGTCTTGCGCGAACAGGTCGAGCTCGACGGGTTGCCGCTGCACATCGTGGATACCGCGGGGCTGCGTGAGGCGAATGACGAAGTGGAACGCGAAGGGGTGAGGCGGGCGCGCGACGAGATAGCGCGGGCCGATCATGCCTTGTGGGTATTCGACGGTGAAAAAGACCCTTTGGCCAGCGGCCTTTCTTCTGCGGGTCTGCCGCCGGGTCTACCGGTCACCCTGGTGCGCAACAAGGCTGATCTCGTGGCGGCAGCTTTCGGTCTGAGCGACAACAATGGAAATTGCGAGATCAGCCTGTCGGCCAAGACAGGCGAAGGTATAGAGGTGTTGCGAGAGCATCTCAAGCAACTGGTTTCATTCGAGGGGGCAGGTGAAGGTGACTTCAGCGCCAGGCGTCGACACCTGGACGCGATAAATCGCGCACACAAGCTGCTGCTTACGGGAAAGCAGGCGCTGACCGATGGCCAGGCCGGTGAACTGCTGGCGGAAGACCTTCGACAGGCCCAGATGGCATTGTCGGAGATCACCGGGGAGTTCAGCGCAGATGATCTCCTGGGTGAAATCTTCAGCAGCTTCTGTATCGGCAAATGATTCAACCGCCCCTGCGCGCGCTGTTCTTTTAACGCTTAAGCCTAAGCCGGTTGATACGTTTGCGCAGTGCCCCTATCTGCTGGCGGTCCTCGCCGCGACCATATCGCATCTGCACGTACATCCGATTGATGGCCATGAGCTGATCCGCGGCATCCGGAAAGGCCTCGGCGGCGACATGACAGATGGTGTCCGGCCCGTGCCAGGGAGGTGCCTTGACGCCAGCGCGTTGGAGCTTGTGCAGCAGGCGCTGCCAGAGTGCTGGCAGAGGATCCTGGGCCTGAGAGCGTGGAATCTGTGCGATCAGGTAGACCAGGGTGACGGCCAGCGCGCTGCTGATGATCAGGGCGATTGCCAGACCCAGGCCTTCGAGGTCACGCAGGCCGACACTCTCCAGCAGGCTGCTCTGGCGCTCAGCGGTGAAGCCCACGACCCAATGGTGCCAACCCATGTCGACGGCATCGACAATCCAGGCGGCATTGCGCCACAGAGCACCCGCCAGCCCATTCTCGTCGACGCGGAAGATCACCCGGTCACTGCCGCTCGACAGTGCGGTGTTGATCGACTGCTCGATGCGCTCGGGCGCCACGGCGGCGGTCGGATCAATGCGCCACCAGCCGAGCTTGGGCAGCCAGACCTCGGTCCATGCATGCGCGTCGGACTGGCGCACCACCCAGTGATCGGCATGTGGATTCCTCTCGCCGCCCTGATAGCCGACGACCACCCGCGTCGGGATACCGGCCAGTCTCATCAACAGTGCAAAACTGCCGGCATAGTGCTCGCAGAATCCGCGCCGGGTCTCGAACAGGAATTGATCGATCGGGTCATCTTGAAGCAGCCCGGGGGAAAGGGTGTATACGAACGGTTGTTCGCGGTAATAAGCAAGTGCCTCCTGGACGAGCTGCAGCGGTTGCGCCGGATCCGTGGCTGCCTGCCATTCGGCCACCAGTTCCCGGACTCTGGTCGATATCCCGTTCGGTAGCTGCAGGGCCCTGCGGCGCTCAAATTCACTCAGGGCAAGCAGGCGGTAATCGGGGTCCGATGTAACGCGGTAAGTGAAACGCTTGTGAACCGGCTGGTCGTTGACCAGCGCGAAGTTGCTATTGAGGAATGTGTCCGCCGGTTTTCTCGTGACCACGTCGAGACCGAACAACCAGTAGGAGCCCGTGGGTTCGAGCGTGATCTCATAATCGACGGACGAATCGCCTCCCGCACTCGTTGGTAACGACCGCACCGGCCTGATTCCGGCGGACCAGCGTTCGCCATCGGTTTGCCACAACACCGGTCCGCGCCAGTAACGCTTACTCGGGTCGGGGACCTGATCGAAAAACCGTACCCGAAAGGCAATTTCGTTGGATCTACTCAGCGAACCGATATTCCCAAGCGTCATTTCCTCGCTGATCCCGGTCGATGCCCCGGAGCTGCTTACGCCCCACAGCGGGCTATGCAGGCGGGGAAACAGCAGGAATACCACCAAGGCCAGCGGCAGTGCGCCCGCCAGCATCGCGAGCGTGTTCCGCAGCTGCAGGCGCGGTTCGATATTGACCCGGTTCATGCCCACCTGAATTGACAAGAGGGCCATCACGCCGGCAAAAAGGTATCCGGCCAGCCACAGCGACTGGTTGTAAAGAAACAACGTCAGCACGAGGAAAAAACCGAGAAAAATCGTGATATGAATATCGCGACGGGCGCGCAGTTCGAGCAGCTTCAGCCCCAACATAACGGCCAGCAGGGCGGTCCCGGCCAAGCGTCCATCGACTACATTGGTCGTAAACAGCACCAAGGCGAGCGCCCCGATCATCAGCACCAGCAGTAGCCAGCGGCCTGGCATGACCTCCGGTCTCCTTTGTGCAATCAGACGCCACAGCATGGTCGTGTAAAAGAAGGCCAGGATCAGCGGGTTGAGGTTGGCCGCATGGGGCGCCATCAGTGCGCCGAGCAGCAACAGCAGTGCCGTCAGCAGTCGTTGCGGGATCGGCAGGCCGGCGAGCGCGTCACGCATCGTTCGAACCGAAAACAGCCAGATGACGCAGGCACTGATGCCGATGTACCGGTCCCAGTGCGGGCGGAATAGCGCCCTCGGGCGTCTTCAGCCCATACAGCCGGCCTCGCGCATCTGCATCGATCACCGCACGAGCCAGAGCCGAGATCCGCGTTTCCTCATTCGAGCCCGGCGCCTGATCCCAGTCGATCCAGAGCGGTGCCGAGGTCTGTCCGCTGAACATGCGCGTATTGAGGCCGCGATCACGGGCGTAGCTCTTCCAGTCGATCTTCGATGGCTGGTCGCCCGGGTGGTAATTTCGCAAGCCCACGAAATCCTCGTTGCCGCTGCCATAGTCACCGTCGAGCGTCTCCTCCCCCTCTTCACCTTCGGGCGTCCAGTGCTCACCCGGGCTCGGATAGACAAGCACCGGTCTGTCGCATTCCAGATAGCACCAGGCACGCAACAGTCCAAGCGGATACTGGGTGCTCACCACGAGGCGCCCCAGTCGCTGCAGGCCGCGCGGCATTGGAGCCAGACTGAGCTGGCGCGCATGGCGCCCGCTCCCGGAGCGCAGATCCAGCAGCTCGGGTTCACTGTCTTCGAACATGAGCTGGATCGCCGGGCGTTCGCGCTCGCTCTTTTCCAGTTCGACGATGAACTGCCCCCGCTCTCCGGCGAATACCGGGGAGGCACCCTTACACACCAGGCGCAGGCCGCGCAGATTACGCCAGGTGAGGTAGATCGCATTGCTGGCGAGTCCGGCCAGCAGGAAAGTGAGCAGATGGGCCGGATTGTTCGCATAGTTGACCGAACCCAGCAACATCAGAAACAGCAGCGTCGCGAAGATGAAGCCGTAGCGCGTCGGCAGGATGTAGATCCGTCGTGCCCCGATCTCGGCACGACCGGCGGCCGAGACCCGCTCGATGCGCATCAGGTTCGCCAGGGCCATGCCTAGTTTTCCACGTTAGGAACTGTTCGCACTGCAAACACGCCCTAGGGAATTGCCACGCTTTCGACCAGCGTCTCCAGGTGGTCGCCACCCTCGCCCTCCAGACTGTTGAGGCGATGGCCGGCGACGCTGGGAAGCACTGCCTGCACATCCTCTGGAACCACCTGCGCGCGGCCATCGATCATGGCCCATGCCCGGGCGGCGCGCAGCAGCGCCAGACCAGCGCGCGGGGATAGCCCGAGCTCCCAGCGCGGAGAGGAGCGCGTGGCGCTCAGCAGGGCCTGGACGTAATCGAGAAGGGCCGGTGCAACATGAACCCGGTCCACATGGGCCTGCCAGGCGAGCAGTGTCTGTGTATCAATGCGTGCGGAGACGTCCTTCAACATCCGGCGACGGTCTCCACCCGCCAGCAGTTCTCGCTCAGCCGCCGCATCCGGATAGCCCAGACGTATGCGCATCAGAAACCGATCGAGCTGCGACTCGGGCAGGCCAAAGGTGCCAATCTGGGAGCGGGGATTCTGCGTGGCGATGACGAAAAAGGGGTCCGGCAACTCGCGCGTTTCTCCGTCTGCAGTTACCTGTCGTTCCTCCATGGCCTCCAGCAGGGCGCTCTGGGTCTTCGGGGTGGCGCGGTTGATCTCGTCGGCCAGTACCAGCTGCGAAAATATCGGCCCCGGATGGAAGTGAAATCTGCCTTCACCGCGGTCATAAATCGAAACGCCGAGGATATCGGCGGGCAGCATGTCGGCGGTGAACTGGATGCGTTGAAAATCGAGTCCGAGCAGGCGAGCCAGCACGTGGGCGAGGGTGGTCTTGCCGACTCCAGGAATGTCTTCGATAAGGAGATGACCGCTTGCCAGTACACAGGTCAACGCGAGCCGCAAGACCTGATGTTTGCCTACGATAAGCCGGCCAGCATCTTCCAGGATCTGGCGGAGAATCGCATCGTCACCGGGTGCTACTGCGGTACTCAATGCGGCTTTATGCATCGGCTAAGTGTCCCTTGGCTGTCGATATGCAGCAGCTATCGGCGGTGGCGACCGATTCTCAAGTCGTAAAACCCCGGTTTGTATCCGCAAATCACGGTTTTGTGCAGCGGATCCGGTCTTTCGCCCTTAGCCTGCGCGCCTTTGTGCCAGCTTACAGAATCATTCGGCCAACAGGACCCGAATTTGTTCCTCGATAAGGTCTGCTCGGGCATCGCCGGCATGGGTTTCACCGACATAAAGGTGCCGGACAACGCCTTTCTTGTCGACCAGGTAGTACGCCGGCCAGTAGCGATTTTCCAGGGCACGCCAATAGGCGAAGTCATTGTCCATCATCACCGGATGTTCCAGGCCAAACTCGCTGATCTTGGCGGCAACCCGCGCGCGATCGTGTTCGTGTTCAAACTCCGGGCTGTGAATGCCTATCACCCGGAAAGGCTCGTCCGACAGCCTGGCCTCGAGACCCTTCAGCCAGGGAAAGGAGCGATAGCAGTTCCAGCAGTCGAACGTCCAGACATCGACCAGCACCACCTGCCCGCGGAGGTCCTCTACCTGCAGAGGCCCGCTGTTGAGCCAAAATTGTGGATCCTGGTTGGTGAACTCAGGCAATGGCCGCTGTTCGAACGCCTGTGCACAGGCGGTGGTCAGGATGGCCGCAACCAGGATAAGGGGACGGATTGCTCGCATATTCAACTCCTCGGGATTTGTCTGAACAAGACCGTGCCCCGAAGCGAAAGATTGCGCCGATGACGTGTCGCGCCGGTGGGTTTAGAATAACCGACCTGATTTCAGAGGTTTAGCCAGCTTTGCCAGAAATTCCGATTCCTTCATGCAACTTACGGGTTAGTTCATGTTTCATGCAGATGCCTACGATGTGATCGTAGTCGGCGGCGGCCACGCCGGAACCGAGGCCGCTTTGGCGGCCGCGCGCATGGGGGTCAGGACCCTGTTGCTGTCACACAGCATCGAGACGCTTGGTTCAATGAGCTGCAATCCCGCGATCGGTGGCATCGGCAAGGGCCATCTGGTGCGTGAAGTCGATGCCCTTGGCGGCGTGATGGCGCATGCGGCCGATCTGGGTGGCATCCAGTTTCGCACGCTCAATTCGCGCAAGGGCCCGGCAGTGCGAGCGACCCGTGCCCAGGCCGACCGTGCGCTGTACAAGGCGGCGATCCGGGCGGCCCTGCAGAGCGAGCCGAATCTGGACCTGTTTCAGCAGGCTGTGGATGATCTGATCATCGACAACGGACAGGTGACCGGTGTGGTCACCCAGATGGGCCTGGCTTTTCGCGCTCGAGCCGTCGTTCTGACCGTTGGCACATTTCTCGGCGGCCGTATCCATATCGGCCTGGAAAACTACCAGGGCGGCCGCGCGGGTGATCCTCCCAGCAATGCGCTGTCGCAGCGCCTGCGCGAGTTGCCGTTCAGGGTCGAGCGCCTGAAGACCGGCACGCCTCCGCGTATCGATAGCCGGACGATCGATTATTCGGTGCTCGAGGAGCAGCCGGGCGATGATCCGGAACCGGTTTTTTCTTTCATGGGCAGCCGTGAAGAACATCCGCCTCAGGTGCCCTGCCACATCACACGGACCAATGAGCGTACGCATGAAATTATCCGTGGCGGCATGTCGCGTTCACCGATGTACACAGGGGTGATCGAGGGCACGGGTCCGCGCTATTGCCCCTCGATCGAAGACAAAGTGGTGCGTTTCGCTGACAAGGATTCGCACCAGATATTCATCGAGCCCGAGGGTCTGAGCAGCAACGAGGTCTATCCCAACGGCATATCGACCTCGCTGCCGTTCGATGTGCAATGGGAGCTGGTGCGTTCGATGCGGGGTTTCGAGCATGCCCGGATTACGCGGCCCGGCTATGCCATCGAGTATGACTTTTTCGACCCGCGTGATCTGTGCGCTTCGCTGGAGACCAAATTCATTCAGGGACTTTATTTTGCGGGCCAGATCAACGGCACCACCGGTTACGAAGAGGCGGCGGCCCAGGGGCTGCTGGCCGGGCTCAATGCCGCGTGCCGGGTGCAGCAACGTGACAGCTGGTCACCGCGACGTGACGAGGCCTACCTCGGGGTACTGGTGGATGACCTGATTACCCGTGGTACCGCCGAGCCATACCGCATGTTCACCTCGCGTGCCGAGTACCGTCTGTTGTTGCGCGAGGACAATGCGGACCTGCGCCTGACCGAGACCGGACGTGAACTGGGGCTGGTTGGCGATGAACGTTGGTCCGCGTTCGAGGCCAAACGTGAGGCCATCGCCCGCGAACAGCAGCGTCTGCGTGATACCTGGGTGCGCCCGGCAGAGACCGACGACCAGACGATGCAGGAAGCTATCGGTGATCAGTTGCGCAAAGAGGCGCGTGCACTCGACCTGATCGCGCGCCCACAGGCGAGCTATGCGAGTGTGACTGCCCTGCCCGGCGTCGGCAGCGATATCCAGGATCCGGCGGTGCAGCAACAGGTCGAGATCCAGGCCAAATACGCCGGCTACATCGATCGTCAGTGCGACGAGATCGCACGCACGCGCAACAATGAGGCCCTGCGTCTGCCGCGGGATCTCGATTTCGCCGGTGTGAAGGGCCTGTCATCCGAGGTGCGCGAAAAGCTCAGCCGCCACCGCCCGGAGACCATCGGTCAAGCGGGGCGTATTCCGGGTGTGACCCCGGCCGCGGTATCGCTGCTGCTGATTCACATGAAGAAGAAATCGGCCTGAGGACGCGTTAAGGGAATTAAAGGAATAAGCTCGGCCGGCCGATACAGACAGCCACAGCTGCCAGCGGAGTCAAGCAATGAGCGTTCCCCAGGGCCAGTACTGCTTCGAGCAGTTGCATATCGACGTGGCCCGCAATACCACGGACGATTTCAATCCGTTTCATGATCCCAAGCGCTGGCAGCGCATTCGCAACAATCCCTTCGGTTCGACTATCGTGCTCGGGTTTCAGACCGAGTTCCTGGTCAGCGACCTGGTATCGAGAAAACGCAGGCGCGAGGGAGGGGGTATCCTCTCCGAGAGCCTTGGCCTGAACTTCAGTAATTTCGAATTCAGATTCGCGGGTGCGCTTAAACCGGGTGACCATTTTCAAGTGGATGTACGCAAGACGGTCGACAAGACGGGCAGCGGTGGCGGCCTGTCCAACCGCGTGCTGGTGCGCAAACACGACCGTGAGCTTGTCCTGATGGGCACGCAGAGCGAAACGGCAAAACCGCGGTTTCTTGCAGACACCGATCTCACGGGTCTGCCGCCGCTGGATGATCTGCCTGATCGGCAGATGATCGCGGGTACCCCCTATTTCCTCAAACGTAAGTTTCTCAATACCAGCAATGGCAAGAACTTCGTGCTGGCCGGCTTGGGGACGCAGCAGGATTATTTCGACGAGCTGGACGAGTTCGTCAGTTTTCCGCCGGTGTTCACCGCAGCGCTCCTGTCCTGTGGTCTGCTGGAAAAGGCCTGGCAGGAGGGATACGACTTCGAGGCCGATCCGGTTGTATACACCAGTCATCAGATCTCGGTCGACAAACGCCTGCAGCGGGCGCTGCGGGGCAACGATTGTCTACACCTGTTGATCGAAGGCCCGCTGGAGGCCCCGGCGGGCAGTGGCCTGGGCAACAGCGGTACGGATCAGCAGCTGTATCATGTATTCGGTATGGTGATGGGTCCTGCGATCCTGTTCCGGGCCAAGGTACAGATGGCCGCCCTGCATACCATGTTGGCGGCTGCAGTCTGAGCAACCGGGTTGCGGCTCATTGCGCGAACCGGGTCTCCATTCCGTCGGCCGGTTCGGCCGGGACCAGCCTTGCCAGTAGAAGCGAGGCCACGGCCATCACGGCGCCCATCAGAAAGACCGCCGCGCGTGATTCCATCCAGACAAAGCCAAAGATCACCGGGATAACGACCGCCGCGATATGGTTGATGGTGAATGAAACGCCCGCAGTCGACGCGATGTCGCGCGGGTCTGCAATCTTCTTGAAATAGCTCTCGATGGCGATGGCCATGGCGAACAGCAGGTGATCGAACACATAAAGCAGTCCCGCGAGCCAGGCCACTTCGACAAAGGCATAAGAGCTGAAAATGACGATCAAGCCGATGTACTCGAGGGTCAGTGCACGTCGCTCACCCCATTGCGCGACGAGTCTGCCGACGCGAGGTGCGGCCCAGGTGTTAATCAGATGGTTGACAAGAAACAGCAGGGCGATGTCAGACGCGCTGTAACCAAACTTTTCCACCATCAGAAAACCGGCGAACACAACGAAGATCTGGCGTCGCGCGCCGCCCATGAAGGTGAGCGCGTAATACAGCCAGTAGCGCCTGCGCATCAGCAGGTGTTTATGCTGCGGCACCTGGTGTGAAAAGCGCGGGAACGACCGCCAGGCCCACAGGGCCAACAGGATGGTGGCGCCACCGGCGAGCAAATACAGCCACTGATAGCCGATATGCCAGAATTCGAGCCCCAGCCAGATGGCTGCAAATACCACGATGGCGGCATACGAACGTGCGGCCGACAGTCGTCCCAGTGTCACTGGTGTGTGCTCGGTCTCTATCCATTGCAGGGCGAGTGATTTCTGAAGGGTGAAGAAGTAATGAAAACCCACCGACATCACTATCGTCGTGAGGTAGAAGGTATATTCCTGCGGGAAGAACCCGGTCAGAGCCACACCCAGCCCCAGCAGTGCGACCGACAGCAGGACGAATGTCTGCTCGCGCAAAAACAGCAGGACAAAAATCGTGGTGAACGCCAGAAAGCCCGGAACCTCGCGCAGGCTCTGCAGAATCCCTATCTCGACACCACTGAAACCGGCCTGCTCGACAGCGAAATTGTTGAGCAGGGTCTGCCAGGTGGCAAAAGCCAGTGAGGCGCCAAAACTCAGCAGCCAGAGGAAGCGTTCCGCCGATCGCGAGCTGGTCACCGGTCAGGCGGCCTGGGCCTGCTTGCGTGCCGGCCGGGCCAGGCAGCGTTTCAGCCATGCATCCAGCTGCGGGTATTCCTCCAGGGTAAGGTGCGCCGGTTTGCACCAGGACATCACTGCAGCGACATTGAGATCGGCGATCGTGAAGTGTTCTCCGAGCAGGTAATCCCGCCCGGCAAGCGCCTGGTCGAGCACCGCAAACGGTGCTTTCAGTACACCAAGGTTGCGGCTGACCTTTTCCGGGTCACGCTTTTCTGCGGGCAAGACCCGACTGTGCATCAGGATGCTGAGTAACGGGCCCTCGATCTCGTTCATCACCCAGAATGACCATTGCAGGGCCAACGCCTCTCCCTCGATGGTATCCGGCCAAAGGCCGCTATCGACACCGTACTTGCGAGCCAGATACAGATTGATCGCCATTGATTCCCACAGCACCAGTTCGTCATCCACCAGGGCCGGTATGCGTCCATTCGGATTCACGGCGAGAAAAGCGGGATCACTCAGCTCCTCTCCGCGATAGTCGATCGGGACCTGTTCGTATTTCAAGCCGAGTTCATGCATCAGCCAGAGAGGGCGGAACGCGCGTGACGCCGTGATGCCGTATAGTTTGAGCATTGCTAAGGCCTTGCGGGGCGTGGAAAGCTGATGATAGCAGGGCCCCAACACCCGTCCGGTTAGATTGCCCATGGTTACACTGGTTGAAATACATCCAGACTGGCGCCAGCAGCTGGACCGGGGCCTGGCTGAACTGAAACTGCAGCTTGGTAAGGGTCAGGGCGATCAGTTACTCGCGTACCTTGGTCTTCTGGCTCGATGGAACCGCTCATACAACCTGACCGCGGTCCGTGACCCGGCCATCATGGTACGCCGCCAGCTGCTCGACAGCCTGTCCATCCTTCCCTGGGTGGATCAGGGGCCGGTGCTCGATGTGGGTACCGGCGCCGGCCTGCCCGGTATCCCGCTGGCGATCGCCCGTCCCGACCAGAACTTTTCGCTGCTGGACAGCAACGGCAAGAAAACCCGCTTCGTCACTCAGGTCGTAGGCGAACTCGGTCTGGCAAACGTCGAGATAATCAGAAGTCGTGTCGAACAGCTGGATCGACCGCAGCACTACGCGCGGATTATTTCGCGCGCCTTTGCGACCCTGGCGGAGATGGTTGAGAAAACAACCCCGCTGCTCGCCCCGGACGGGTGTTGGCTGGCCATGAAGGGGACGGAGCCGCAGTCGAGCGGTCGATCTGCCCGCGGGCCTCCGGGTGAAGACCGTGGCGCTGCAGGTCCCGGGTGAGAGGGGCCAGCGCAACCTGGTGATCCTGCGCCGCCAGCCGTAGGGCGACGCCGACCAAATGGTCGCCACAGCCTGACTCCCGATTGGGGAACGCAGAGGACGCAAAGGCCCGCAGAGGTCGCAAAGCTTTCAACTCGAACGACGATCAGGTCCCCTCGCAAGAGCCGTACAAGAATTCGCCAACCAGGGGTTCTTCGTGGCGCGCTTCAGCGGTGGCGATGTCGATCGGGCGCGGCCCGGCGAAACCCCGACTCTGTGCGCTCTGCGCTTCTTTGCGTTCTCTGCGTTCCCCTTGCCTGGAGCGGTATCCTGGAAGGCTCGGCCGCTCGGTATCTTCAGCCTGCGGGATTTCCGAGGCTGTCTTTTTCCCGCCGCGTGGTTATGATTGGCTGCCCGGCCGACCGGTCGGCCAGACACACAGATCCAGGCATCACCATGGGACGAATAATTGCTGTCGCCAACCAGAAAGGCGGCGTGGGCAAGACCACCACGGCAGTGAACACGGCGGCGGCCATGGCAGCCATGAAACGCCGCGTATTGCTGATCGATCTCGACCCCCAGGGAAACGCAACCATGGGCAGCGGGATCGACAAGCACCTGCTGGAAAAATCCACACTCGATGCGCTGATGGGAGAGCTCCCGGTCTCAGACTGCGTCCAACGCGCGCCGGAGGCGGGCTATGACGTGTTGCCGTCAAACAGCGATCTGACCGCGGCCGAGGTCCGGCTGCTCGAGGCGCCGCTGCGTGAGAAGCGTCTGGAGCTGGCGCTCGCGCCTGTTCGGGACGCATATGAATATATCCTGATCGACTGCCCTCCTTCATTGAACATGCTCACCCTGAATGCCCTGGTAGCGGCAGACAGCGTTCTCGTCCCCCTGCAGACGGAGTATTACGCCCTTGAGGGTCTGTCCGCTCTGCTGGCCACGGTGCAGCAGATCAGGGATCACCGCAATCCACGCCTGGAAATGGAGGGGATCGTGCGCACCATGCACGACCCACGCAACAATCTGGACAATCAGGTCTCGGCGCAGTTGATCCAGCACTTCGGCGACAAGGTCTTCCGGACCATGATTCCGCGTAACGTGCGTGTGGCTGAGGCCCCAAGTCATGGCCAGCCGGTCATGTTGTATGATAAATCCTCACGCGGTGCGATCAGCTACATGGCCCTGGCCAGCGAGATGACCCGTCGCCACATTCCTTCAAATTCGAACGCGTCAGCCTGATCATGGTTAAGAAAAGAGGCCTCGGCCGAGGACTGGACGCCCTGCTGGGCGGGGCACAGCAGGTGGCCGAAGAGAAAACCGGAAGCGGCACCAGCCGTTGTCGTTGCCGCTCCTCCGCCGGGCCCCGTAACCAGTCTGCCCGTGGACGTGATTGGGCGTGGCCGCTACCAGCCACGACGCAATTTTGACGAGGACAGGCTGCGCGAGCTGGCTGACTCGATTACCGTCCAGGGCATGGTCCAGCCGATCGTGGTTCGGCCTGTGGGCAAGAAGAAATACGAGATCATCGCCGGTGAACGACGCTGGCGTGCCGCGCAGCTCGCCGGCCTCGCCGAAGTGCCGGTGGTGGTCAAAGATGTCGATGACCAGTCAGCCATGGCCATGGCGCTGATCGAAAATATCCAGCGCGATGACCTCAATCCGCTCGAAGAGGCGACCGCCCTGCACCGTCTTCTCAATGAGTTCGAACTGACCCACCAGCAGGTCGCGCAGGCGGTCGGCAAGTCCCGCACCACGGTGACCAACCTCATCCGATTGCTGGATCTCAATGCAGATGTAAAGCAGATGTTGGACGATGGCCGCCTGGAAATGGGCCATGCGCGTGCCCTGCTCGCCCTCGAAGGCAGTCTGCAGACGGAGGCTGCGACGCAGGTTGCAACCAAAGGGCTTTCGGTGCGCGAGACCGAGGCGCTGGTCCGTCGGCTCAATCAACCCAAAGCACCGGATCGGTCGAAGAAGGAAGAGCCAGACCCGGATGTTCGCCGGTTGCTTTCGGACCTGACCGACCGCCTGGGCGCCAAGGTGGCGCTGCAGCAGGGCACGGGCGGAAAAGGACGCCTGGTGATCAGCTACAACACCCTGGATGAGCTGGAAGGGATACTTGACCACATCCGATGATGCGGCGCACAATATTGATTCGGGCAAGAGGAAACCCTAGGGTTACCCTTTAGGTTTTTTATCAGACGATCGTTTGACCTTATAGAGCTGAATTTTTATACTTCGCGCGCTCTAGGTGGCTCGGCTAAAGGCGTGGGGAATGCAGCAGATGCACAACCTGGATGCTCGCCGGGCCAAGCGGATACTGATTGCACAGGCTGTTGCCACCCTGGTCGTTACCCTGGTCGGGCTGATTTTCGGTCCGCGGGAAGGGTTTTTTGCCTTTGTCGGGGGTGCGACGGCCACTGGCGCCAATGCCCTCTTTGCATACTGGGTGTTCGGGCGTTATCGCGCGGGTGAGCCGGGGAAACTGGTAGGCCAGTTTTACGGTGGTGAGTTACTGAAGCTGGCGTTTGTCGTCATAGCTTTTGCGGCAGTGATCAAGCTGCTTGATCCGCTAAGCCCGCTGGCCTTGTTTGGGGCCTTTTTCGTGGTACAGGTTTTACCCCCGTTGCTGGCGAATCGCATCGCCGGTTGAACGCAACAGAGATAAGAAACGATGGCTGGCTCTGAAACCCTGACTTCCGGTGAATACATCAAGCACCACCTGACCAACCTCACCTTTGGTCAGTTCCCCGATGGTCACTGGGGTGTTGCGCACAGTGCGGAAGAGGCCAAGGAAATGGGCTTCTGGGCGATCCATCTCGATTCGATGTTCTGGTCGTCTGGCTCTGGCCGCTCTGTTCAGTTACTTCTTCTACAAGGCCGCGCAGAAGGCCTCGGCAGGTGTGCCCACGGGCCTGCAGAATTTCGTCGAGATGATGATGGACTTCGTCAACGAGAGCGTGCGCGGTTCGTTCTCGGGCAAGAACGACATGGTTGCGCCGCTCGCGATGACGGTCTTCGTCTGGGTCTTCCTGATGAATCTGATGGACCTGGTGCCGGTCGATGTGATCCCCTACATCGCCGGCATGCTGGGCATCCACTTCATGAAGGTGGTGCCGACGACGGATCCGAACATCACCTTCGCCATGGCGCTGGGCGTGTTCGTGCTGATCATCTTCTACAGCATCAAGATCAAAGGGTGTCGGCGGCTTCGTCGGTGAACTGACGGGCATGCCGTTCGAGACCAAGAATCCTCTGCTCAAGCCGTTCTTCGCGGTGATCAACCTCATCCTCGAGGGTGTCAACCTGATCGCCAAGCCGATATCGCTCTCGCTGCGTCTGTTCGGCAACATGTATGCGGGCGAGATGATCTTCATCCTGATCGCGGTCATGTACAGCGCCGGTTGGGCCCTGGGCCTGTTCGGCGGCGTCCTGCAGCTGGGCTGGGCGATCTTCCATATCCTGATCATCACGCTGCAGGCGTTCATCTTCATGACGCTGACCATCGTGTACCTGGACATGGCGCACGCGGAACATCACTGATTCACTTTTTCTTTTCACTACCTGATTGAACTAACGGGAGACAATCATGGAACAAGCTCTGCTGGTCATCGCTGTCTGCGATCATGATGGGTCTGGGTGCCGTCGGCGCCGCCATCGGTATCGGCGTCCTGGGTGGCCGCTTCCTCGAAGGCGCTGCGCGCCAGCCGGAACTCATCCCCATGCTGCGCACCCAGTTCTTCATCGTCATGGGTCTGACCGACGCCGTGCCGATGATCGCTGTGGGTCTGGGCATGTACGTTCTGTTCGCGCTTGCCGGTTGATCCGACACGACACGAACCGTTTTAACTCGTCTTAACGAGGTTTCGGGATGAATATCAACCTGACACTTATTGCCCAGCTGGTGTCCTTCGCGGTGTTCGTCTGGTTCACCATGAAGTATCGTATGGCCACCGCTGGTCAAGGCGATGGACGAGCGCAAAGCCAAGATCGCCGAAGGCCTGGCTGCCGCGGAACGCGGACAGCACGAGCAGGAGCTCGCCGAGAAGCGTGCCAAGGATTACCTGCACAAGGCCAAGCAACAGGCCGCGGAGATCAAGTCCAATGCCGAAAAGCAGGCGGCGATGATCATCGAAGAGGCCCGCGACAAAGCCAAGGAAGAAGGCGACCGTCAGCTGGTCGCCGCCCAGGCCGAGATCGAGCAGGAAACCAACAAGGCCCGCGAGGTCCTGCGTTCCAAGGTGGCCGAACTGGCTGTCCTGGGGGCGGAAAAGATCCTGCGCAAAGAGATCAATGCCGACGCGCACCAAGACATCGTCGAATCCGTGGCTAACCAGATCTAAGGCAATCGAATGGCTGGAGACGCTACAACAATCGCCCGACCCTACGCCGAAGCCGTCTTTGCGCGCGCGGTCGAGACCGACAAGCTGGACCTTTGGTCTGACATCCTCGACCTGCTGGCGACTGCGGCTGAAGGATCCGGCGCTGTCCGGCCTGATCGCCAGTCCCAAGCTGGACAAGGCGCAGATGACCGATCTCATGCTGGACATCGGCGGTGGCCGCCTGAGCGACGAGGGCCAGAACCTGGTCCGCGTGCTGGTGGAAAACGGCCGCCTGTCCGTGCTGCCGGAAATTGCCAGCCTCTTCGAGGTGCGCAAGGCAGAGCATCAGGGCTCGCTGGACGTCCAGGTCACGTCGGCCTTCGCGCTGCAGCCGGCGCAGGAACAGCAACTTGCCGAGGCGCTCAAGCGCAAGCTTGGCCGCGAGATCAGGATCACCAGCGAGGAAGACCCCGAACTGATCGGTGGTTTTCGCCTGCGCGCCGGTGACATGGTCATCGACGGTTCTGTTTCCGGGCAGCTCAGCCAGCTGGCTAACGAATTAGGAATCTAATTGGGTAAGCAACCATGCAACTGAATCCCTCCGAGATCAGCGAGCTGATCAAAGCCAAGATCGAAAAATTCGATCTGACTTCCGAAGCCCACAACGAAGGCACCGTGGTTTCAGTAACCGACGGTATCGTTCGCATCCACGGTCTGGCCGACGCCATGTCCTACGAGATGCTGGAATTTCCCGGTAACACCTACGGGCTGGCGCTCAACCTCGAGCGTGACTCGGTCGGTGCGGTCGTGCTGGGTGACTACAAGCACATCACCGAGGGCGATTCGGTCAAATGTACCGGTCGCGTACTCGAGGTGCCGATCGGCCCCGAGCTGCTCGGTCGCGTGGTCGATGCGCTGGGTAATCCGATGGACGGCAAGGGCCCGATCAACGCCAAGCTCTCGGCGCCGATCGAGGAGATCGCCCCCGGCGTCATCGAGCGTAAATCGGTCGACCAGCCGGTGCAGACCGGTATCAAGGCCATCGACTCCATGGTCCCGATCGGTCGTGGCCAGCGTGAGCTGATCATCGGCGACCGTCAGACCGGCAAGACCGCCATTGCGATCGATGCGATCATCAATCAGAAAGGCACCGGGGATTAAGTGTATCTACGTCGCCATCGGCCAGAAGAACTCCTCGATCGCCGCCCTGGTGCGCAAGCTCGAAGAGCACGGCGCCATGGAGCACACCATCATCGTCGCCGCCCCGGCCGCCGATGCCGCGGCCATGCAGTACATCGCGCCCTACTCCGGCTCGACCATGGGTGAGTACTTCCGCGATCGCGGCGAAGATGCACTGATCATCTTCGACGATCTGACCAAGCAGGCCTGGGCCTATCGTCAGGTATCGCTGCTGCTGCGTCGTCCGCCGGGTCGTGAGGCCTACCCGGGTGACGTCTTCTACCTGCACTCGCGTCTGCTCGAGCGTGCGTCGCGCGTCAACGCCGACTACGTCGAGAAGTTCACCAACGGTGAAGTGAAAGGGCAAGACCGGCTCGCTGACCGCACTGCCGATCATCGAGACCCAGGCCGGTGACGTGTCGGCCTTCGTACCGACCAACGTCATCTCGATCACCGACGGTCAGATCTTCCTCGAGTCCGATCTGTTCTCCGCCGGTCTGCGTCCGGCCATCAACGCCGGTCTGTCGGTATCGCGAGTCGGTGGTGCGGCCCAGACCAAGATCATCAAGAAGCTCGGCGGCGGTGTCCGACTGGCACTCGCGCAGTACCGCGAGCTGGCGGCCTTCTCGCAGTTTGCCTCCGACCTCGACGAGGCGACCCGCAAGCAGCTGGAGCGTGGTCAGCGTGTAACCGAGCTGATGAAGCAGCCGCAGTACTCGCCGCTGTCGACCTGCGACATGGGGATCTCGCTGTTCGCGGCCAACGAGGGTTATCTCGATGACGTCGACGTCAACAAGGTGGTCGACTTTCGAAGCGGCACTGCACAGCTACATGGCGGCCAACCAGGCCGAACTGGTTGCCAAGGTGAATGCCGAGGCGGACTGGAATGACGAGCTGGAAGCGGCATTCCATGAGGCCCTGAAAGACTTCAAGGCCAACCACACCTGGTAAGAAGACTAACCGCAAAGGTCACGAAGAGCACCAAGTATTACAGGTCTTGCTTAGTGTCTTTGTGTCCTTGGTGGTTGAACAACCGAATTACGAAGGTTAAACATGGCTGGCGCTAAAGAGATCCGTACAAAGATTGCCTCCGTCAAGAGCACTCAGAAGATCACGAGTGCGATGGAGATGGTTGCGGCGGCGAAGATGCGTAAGGCGCAGGATCGCATGGAGCAGACCCGGCCCTATGCAGAAAAGATGCATCAGGTCATCGGTCATGTCGCGCTGGCCAATCCGGAGTACAAGCATCCGTTCATGCACGCACGGGAGGTCAAGCGGGTCGGCCTGATCATCGTATCGTCCGACCGCGGTCTCTGTGGTGGCCTGAACAGCAATCTGTTCCGGCACCTGGTCAAGGAGATCCGCGAACTGCGTGATGCAGGGAACCGAGGTCGAGTACTGCACCATCGGTACCAAGGCACTCGGCTTCTTCCGTCGGGTCGGTGGCAAGGTGGTGGCGCAGGCCACCCACCTGGGCGATGCCCCGCACATCGATGACCTGGTCGGTACCGTCAAGGTGATGCTGGACGACTACATCGACGGCAACATCGATGAAATCCGCATTGCGTACAACCGGTTCGTCAACACCATGACGCAGGAGCCGACCGTCGTGCAGCTGGTGCCGCTGGCGACAAGGCGAAGATGCCGAAGAACTGTCGCACCACTGGGACTACATCTACGAGCCCGACGCGAAAGAGGTGCTGGATGGCCTGCTGACCCGCTACATCGAGGCGCTGGTATACCAGTCCGTGGTGGAGAACGGTGCCTGTGAGCAGTCGGCCCGGATGGTGGCCATGAAGTCGGCGACCGACAATGCCGGCGACATCATCGACGAGTTGCAGCTGATCTACAACAAGGCCCGCCAGGCCGCCATCACCCAGGAGATCTCCGAGATCGTGGGCGGCGCCGCGGCCGTGTCGTAAGTCAAGTATCGGGAAGGCGCCAGAGAGACGCTTTCGGACGAATTCAGACATTTAACGAATGTGATGCTGCCCCAGCAGCCAAGAGGAAAAGCCAATGAGCACGGGTAATGTCGTGGAAATTATCGGCGCCGTTGTGGACGTTCAGTTCCCACGCGGTGAAATGCCGAAGATTTACGATGCACTGAAGATCGAATCAGCCGGCCTCACGCTGGAAGTGCAGCAGCAGCTGGGTGACGGTATCGCGCGTTGCATCGCGATGGGATCCACCGACGGCCTCAAGCGCGGCCTGGAAGTCGTCAACACCGGCACACGCGATCTCGGTCCCGGTCGGTCAGGCCACCCTGGGACGCATCATGGACGTGCTGGGCAACCCGATCGACGAATGCCGGTCCGATCGGCACCGAAGAGCGCATGCCGATCCACCGCGAAGCGCCCAAGCTCGAAGATCAGGCCACCACCACCGAGATCCTGGAAACCGGCATCAAGGTCATCGACCTGATCATGCCGATCGCCAAGGGCGGAAAGATCGGCCTGTTCGGCGGCGCCGGCGTGGGCAAGACCGTAACCCTGATGGAGCTGATCCGTAACATCGCCGTCGCGCACTCCGGCTTCTCGGTATTCGCCGGTGTCGGTGAGCGTACCCGTGAAGGTAACGACTTCTACCACGAGATGACGGAAGGCGGCGTACTCGACAAGGTGGCCCTGGTCTATGGTCAGATGAACGAGCCGCCCGGCAACCGTCTGCGTGTGGCCCTGACCGGTCTGACCATGGCCGAGTACTTCCGCGACGAAGGTCGCGACGTACTGATGTTCGTCGACAACATCTATCGTTACACCCTGGCGGGTACCGAGGTATCGGCACTGCTGGGTCGTATGCCTTCCGCGGTGGGCTACCAGCCGACCCTGGCGGAAGAGATGGGTGTGCTGCAGGAGCGCATCACCTCGACCAAGACCGGCTCGATCACCTCGTTCCAGGCCGTATACGTACCTGCGGACGACCTGACCGACCCGTCCCCGGCCACCACCTTTGCCCACCTCGACGCCACCCTGGTACTGTCGCGTCAGGTTGCCGAGCTGGGTATCTACCCGGCCGTGGACCCGCTCGATTCGACCTCGCGTATTCTCGATCCGCACGTGGTCGGTAAGGAGCATTACGAGGTCGCGCGTGGTGTTCAGGGCGTGCTGCAGCGCTACAAGGAACTCAAGGACATCATCGCCATCCTGGGCATGGACGAACTGTCCGAAGACGACAAGATGGTTGTACAGCGCGCGCGTAAGATTCAGCGCTTCCTGTCGCAGCCGTTCTTCGTCGCCGAGGTATTCACCGGTTCCCCGGGCAAGTACGTCACGCTGAAAGAGACCATCGCCGATTTCAAGGCGATCCTCGCGGGTGAGTACGACCACCTGCCCGAGCAGGCGTTCTACATGTGCGGCAATGTCGAAGAAGCCGCCGCCAGGGCAGAAAAGGCCTGAGTCTGCTGCGTAGACTGAGTTTGGGAGAAAGCCGATGGCAATGACCATCCATGTCGATATCGTCAGCGCAGAGGGCCAGCTGTACTCCGGTCAGGGCGAGATGGTCTATGCGCCGGCGGTCATGGGCGAGATCGGTATTGCACCGCGCCACGCCCCGCTGGTGACACAGCTGAAGCCGGGCGAAGTCCGGGTGGATCCGGGCGGCGGCAAGCCGCAGGAGCACTTCTACGTCTCCGGCGGCATGATCGAGGTGCAGCCGTTCAAGGTCACCGTACTGGCCGACACCGGTATCCGTGCCGCAGACCTCGACCATGCGGCGGCAGAAGAGGCCAAGCGCCGCGCCGAAGACGCGCTGGCCAACAATGCGGCCGATATCGATCTGGCCAAGGCCCAGGTCGAACTGGCTCGAGGCCGCCGCCCAGCTGCGGGCCATCGAGCGCCTGCGCAAGACCCGCAGGTAAGCCTGAAGTTCAGGTGATAAAATACGCGGCCCTGACGGTGCAGATCGTCAGGGCCGTTTCTTTGTTGGTGCCGCTACGGGTCCGGCCATCACGAGCTGAGGGCAACGAACCCGAGCTCGCGCCGACACATTGCAGTAAAGGCAGAAGTTTCATGAGTGATGAGATCATCAAGCCGGGCAAGTATGTTGCCCTCACCTACACCATCGTTGACGATCGAGGGCGAGGTGGTCGAACAACACGATATTCCCCTTGGTTTCGTCTACGGCAGTGATACCGAATTGATCGGCGGCATGGACAAGGCCGTGGTCGGCAAGCGTGCCGGTGACGAGGTCGAGGTCAAGGTGCCACCCGAACACGGGTTTGGTGAGCACGACCCGAACCTCACCTTCACCGACGATATCGAGAACGTCCCGCCCCAGTTCCGTCAGATCGGTGCCGAGGTGCAGATGCAGAACGACAAGGGCGAGACGAAGTCGTTCTATGTCACCCGCATCGAAGACGGAAAGGTGACCGTCGATGGCAATCACCCGCTGGCCGGCAAGGATCTGACCGTGCGCGTCACCATCACCGAGGTGCGGGACGCCCGTGAGGGTGAGGACAAGGTATCGGGCATCCACGCCGTCCAGATGCAGGGCCCGACCAGCATCAACTGAACCCGGAGGATTCACCCATGGGCATCGGTGTCGTCATACTCGCCGCCGGACAGGGCACGCGGATGAAGTCCGCCATGCCCAAGGTAATGCATCGCTTGTCCGGCAAACCGCTGCTTGGCCATGTCATCGATTACGCCCGCGCACTGTCGCCGGCAGAAATCGTGGTGGTTTATGGTCACGGCGGTGAACAGGTGCGCGAGGCATTTGCCGAGCAGAGCGATCTGCGCTGGGCCGAGCAGGCCGAACAACTCGGCACCGGCCATGCGGTGCAACAGGCCATCCCCATGCTCCAGGCGTCCGATCAGGTGCTGGTGCTCTACGGTGATGTTCCGCTCACCCGCCCTGAAACGCTCCGCGAACTGGTGGAGATCACGGGACAGGGTTTTGGCCTGCTCACCGTGAACCTGGACGACCCCACCGGTTACGGCCGCATCGTGCGCGACCATGCCGGGCGTGTACTGCGGATCGTCGAGCAGAAGGACGCCGGCCCCGACGAGCTTGCCATCGACGAGATCAATACCGGGATCATGCTCATGCCGCGTCACGATCTGGAGCGTTGGCTCGGTGGTCTGTCCAACAGCAATGCGCAGGGCGAATACTACCTGACAGATGTACTGGCGATGGCGGTTGCGGACGGATTCGACATCCAGGTTGGCCAACCCGAATCTCCGCTCGAGGCCGAGGGGGTCAACAATCGTCTGCAGCTTGCGACGCTGGAGCGCGCGCACCAGAAACGGCTCACCGACCAGCTGATGCTGGACGGGGTTACCCTTCGCGACCCGGCACGGATCGACGTCCGCGGCGAGCTGCGGCACGGCCAGGACGTGGAGATCGACTTCAACGTGCTGCTCGAGGGGCGCGTGACCCTGGGTGACCGCGTGCGCATCGGCGCCAACTGTGTGTTGCGCAACATGGAGGTCGGCGATGATGTGGAGATCTTCGACAACTGTGTGCTCGAGGAAGCCAAGGTGGGTCCCGGCAGCAGGATCGGTCCCTTTGCGCGCCTGCGGCCAGGCGCAGAACTGATTGGCGGCGCGCATATCGGCAACTTCGTCGAGATCAAGAAGTCGCTGGTCGGTCAGGGTTCCAAGGTCAACCACCTGAGTTACATCGGAGACACCGAGATTGGCGAGGGAGTCAACATCGGTGCCGGCACCATCACGTGCAATTACGATGGTGCCAACAAGCACCGCACCCTGATCGGCGACCGGGCGTTCATCGGTTCCAATACCGCCCTGGTCGCGCCGGTGGAGGTGGGACGTGACGCAACCATCGGTGCCGGCTCGGTCATCGGCAAGGATGCGCCGGAGAACAAGCTCACCCTGACGCGGGCCAAACAGGTCAGTCTCAACTGGCAGCGTCCAACCAAGAAGAAATAGAAACAGACGTCAAGAAAGGAACGCAAAGGTCGCCAAGGATCGCAGAGGGCGCAAAGTATCGTTGCTGTTTGTTCGGGGTGCTACCGTACATCGGAAGATTGGGCCTGGCCTGAAACACGTCACCGTCGTTGAGCGGTTTCAACCTTTGCGTGCTTTGCGCTACTCTGCGTCCTCTGCGTTCCCAAAACTCAAATACAGCTGGAGAAAGATCAATGTGCGGCATCGTAGGAGCCATCGCCGAGCGTAACGTCGTCCCGATCCTCATGGAGGGTCTGCGGCGCCTGGAGTACCGTGGTTACGATTCTGCGGGCATTGCGATACGTAACGATGATGCGCGCCTGCAGCGCATACGTTCGGTCGGCAAGGTGGCCGAATTGCAGAATCTGCTCGATCAGGGCACGGTCGACGGGCCTTTGGGTATTGCGCATACACGCTGGGCCACCCACGGCATGCCGGCCGAGCGCAATGCGCACCCGCACATGAGCGGCGAAGATGTTGCCATCGTGCACAACGGCATCATCGAGAATCATGCCGAGCTGCGTGCCGATCTGCAGCAGCAGGGCTACGTCTTCAACTCGGATACCGATACCGAGGTGATAGCACATCTGCTCGCCGCACTCCTGGGTGAAGGCCAGAATATCCGTGATGCCACCCGCAATGCCATCGGGCGACTGGTTGGAGCCTATGCGCTGGCCGTGATCAATCCGGCGGACCCGGACCGTATGGTCGTGGCTCGCGCAGGCAGCCCCCTGGTCATCGGTGTGGGTGACGGCGAGCATTTCATCGCCTCGGATGTCTTCGCCCTGCTGCCGGTGACCCAGCGTTTCGTTTTCCTCGAAGAAGGCGACCTGGCCGAGATCCGCCGTGACGGCATCAGTATCTTCGATGCCGAGGGTCGACCGGTCGAACGCAAGGTGCGTACCAGCAAGCTGTCCGCATCGAATGCGGAAAAGGGCCCGTATCGGCATTACATGCTCAAAGAGATCTTCGAGCAGCCGGCCGTGATTGCAGAGACCCTGGAGGGCCGCATCCATAAGGGAAAATTGCTCGAGCAGAGCTTCGGTCATGTCGCCAAGGAACTGTTCGATCGCACCCGTGCCGTTCAGATCATCGCCTGTGGCACCAGCTACCATGCCGGTATGGTCGCGCGTTACTGGTTGGAAGAGGTCGGCATCCCGTGCCAGATCGAGGTCGCCAGTGAATTCCGCTATCGCAAATCGGTGGTGCAGCCTGACACCCTGTTCGTCACCATCTCGCAGTCCGGTGAAACCGCCGATACCCTGGCCGCACTGAGGGCATCCAAGCAGGCCGGATACATCGGCAGCCTGGTTGTGTGCAACGTCCCGGAGAGTTCACTGGTGCGTGAATCGGAAGTGGCACTGATGACCCGCGCCGGTCCGGAGATCGGTGTTGCATCCACCAAGGCATTTACGACCCAACTGGTCGCGCTGCGTCTGATGACTCTGGCGCTTGCCAAGCGTCGCGGTCTGACAACCGAGCAGGAGACCGAGTGGGTCGAGGAGCTGCAGGCCCTGCCCCGCCAGGTTGAGGTGGTGCTGAAGCTCAGTGACGCGATCGAGGAGATGTCACAGTCTTTCGCAGACAAGCAGAATGCCCTGTTCCTCGGTCGCGGCACTTTCTATCCGATCGCGATGGAGGGTGCGCTCAAGCTCAAGGAGATCTCCTACATCCATGCAGAGGCCTACCCCGCCGGCGAGCTCAAGCATGGGCCTCTCGCACTGGTCGACGACCGCATGCCTGTGGTCTGTGCGCTGCCCGACGACCCGCTGCTGGAAAAGGTCCTGTCGAACCTGCAGGAGGTTCGGGCGCGTGGCGGTGAGCTGTTCCTGTTCAGTGACAAGAAAGTGAATATCTCACTCGACCATTACCAGAACCTGACCCTCGACGACATTTGCCCGGGTACCGCGCCGATCGTGTACACCATCCCATTGCAACTGCTTTCGTACCATGTCGCCCTGCTGAAAGGCACGGATGTGGATCAACCCCGGAATCTGGCGAAATCGGTCACTGTGGAATAACACAGGCCCCTTTTGGTGGGCACTGGTCGCCGGCGTACCAACCCGGTCCTGATTCCTCCAATCGGTGAGCGAAGCGGGCTAGACTCAACAGTAGTTAACACCCGATCAGGCCCAAGGCATGGATTTACACGAGCTGCCGTTCGCAAAAATCATCGTTCTGGATAAGAATCTCGCCGAGGTGCTGATCGACCAGGGTGTCGAAATGAACACCGCAATGGTGGCCGCATACCATGACTTTTTGTTGGCTCATCTGCAGGCGCCATTTTCGTTGCTCATCAACAAGATCAACGCCTATACCTATGATTTTGAGGCCCAGGGAAGCCTGGCCACACTTGAGCAGATCAACGCGATGGCTGTGGTCACCTACAATCGAATCTCGATGATTTCGACGGAATCCCTGGCAGCCATGCCGCGGTCCAAGGAATGGAACCTGAGAATATTCTCAGATCGGGATGAGGCCCTGGCCTGGTTGCGGTCGGAACAAATCAGGGTGGCTGCTGCAGCCGGTTAACGGTCGAGCTGGCTGCTTATTGCGCCTCGATACTGATGATCTCGATAATTTCTCCGTACATCCGGAAACTCATGACATCCCTTTGCGGCCGGGCGGTTACTTTCACCTTCAGGCCGTCTTTCCTGAAAGACTCGGGAAGGTTCATAGGATCGTATTTCTTGCCATCGAAGCTTTCGATCGCGTAAAACCCTCCTTCCAGGTCTTTGAAGGTCACTGTTCCCAGTATCTCGAGCGCATCGCTCGCCAGCGTGGGTCTGCCCGGGCCGCCGCTACTTTGCTCTGGACCCGACATGTTCGTGCCTGTGTTCTGCGTAGTCTTTGAAGGGGCGCTTTCTTCTGTGCAGCCACTGAGGGCCACAACAACAAAGGCCGCGATTAGCGCTTGAATCATACGCATCGAATCTGTCCACCGTTTGCATCCCTGCGTCGATAATACAGGGTGTTAGCGTCACTCCGCCCGATCAGACTGCAGGATCGACAAAAGACTTTGTGGCGTCTGCACTGATGCGCCGGGGTGATCGCCATGATTCAGCCGGCAACGTAAACTGGCGACTGTCTGACCGCATCGCCCGGGAGGAGCCATGTACGCCAGCTTCAATCTGCTGAACGACGGATCCAGGCCTTGACCGAAGCCGTCATTCAGGCCGATCGGCCCAGAACCCTGCCGATGTTTGCGGGTCTTTTCGTGGCCCTGACGCTGCTGCTCGGTGCCGTCATCGTCGTGCATTTCTATGTCGACTACCGCGCCGAACGCACCCTGCGTGACACCCGTGAAACCCTGAATGTCGAACTCGCCCGGCGTGCCCTGGCAGCAGATATCGCGGCCGTCACGACGGACCTGATGTTCCTCGGCAGGCTCGTGGAAAGTCTGAGCTTCGAACCCGTCGTGGCGGAGGGAAGGACGCGCTATCTGGAAGAGGTCTTCCTCACGTTCGCCCGCGAAAAAGCGCTGTATGACCAGATCCGTTTTCTCGATATCCAGGGCCAGGAGGTGGTGCGGGTCAATCTGGCAGGCGGCGATCCGGTACTCGTGGACGGCAGCCGGCTGCGGGACAAATCCGGTCGATACTATGTCGCCAAGGCCCTGCGCCTGGACAAGGGACAGGTCTACCTGTCGCCGCTGGATCTGAATATCGAAGACGGCGTGGTGGAGCAGCCGATCAAGCCTGTCCTGCGTTTTGCGACACCGGTATTCGATTCCGGTGGCAGGCGCCAGGGCCTGGTGGTTTTGAACTACCTCGGAGACCGCCTGCTCGAGCGCTTTCGCCAGGCCGCGGCGAACATCGCCGATCGTGTGCAACTGCTGAACGGCGACGGTTACTGGCTCAGCAGTCCGCGACCGAACGAGGCCTGGGGTTTCATGTTTGGACGCGATGACACCTTCCAACGCCGATTTGCGGGGGCATGGCGGCGAATCGAGAAGCAACAGGCCGGTCAGTTCATTTCGGTCGGCGGGCTGTTCACCTTCTCCACCGTCTGGCCGGCCACGCATGCCGCGCGCGCGCTGCCGCCGGGCGGCATACCGGCCGCGCGCGGTGAGGTCTGGAAGGTGGTCTCGAACGTCAGCCTGGATGCGGCCTCGCTCGGTCTGGGCGCCTTTGTCGCCCGCCATGCTGCGCTTTATCTCGGGATACTGGGGCTCATGGCCGTGCTGGCGTATATGCTGGCCAGTGCCACCGTCCATCGTCGGGCCGCTGAGGCGCAACGCGCCTATGAGCAGCGCTTTCGGCAGACGCTGGAAGACATCGGGCTGGTGGCCTTGATGGTCGATCCGCAGGGACGCCTGACCTTCTGCAACCATTTCCTGCTGGAACTCACCGGCTGGCGCCGTGAGGAGGTGATCGGCAGTGAATGGATCGAACGTTTTGTCCCGGATGAGCAGAAGAGCGCCGTGCGTTCTGTCCTCGAGCGACTGGCGCGTCACGGTGAGTTTCCCCCGGAGTTCGAGGGCGAGGTCTGTACCCGACAGGGTGAACGCCGACTGATCGCCTGGAACAACACCCTGGCGCGTGACGCAGACGGCAGGCTGATCGGTTTGACCGCTATCGGCGAAGACATCACCGAGCGCCGAAGGGCGGAGGATGAGGTGCGCAAACTTTCGCAGGCGGTCGAGCAGAGCCCGGCCATCGTCCAGATCACCGATCGTGCCGGTCACATCGAATACGTGAATCCGAAGTTTACCGAGGTGACGGGCTACAGCTTCGACGAGGTCAGGGGCTGCAATCCCCGCCTGCTCAAATCGGGCGAGATGGCCCCGAGCGAGTACGAGCGCATGTGGCAGGCCCTGGCCGGTGGTGGCGAATGGCGTGGCGAGTTCCACAATCGGCGCAAAGACGGCTCCCTCTACTGGGAGGCGGCGGTGATCTCGGCCTTGCGCGACGCGGACGGCGAGATAACGCATTTTCTGGCGGTGAAAGAGGACATCACCGAGCACAAGCGACTGCAACAGGAGGTGGACACGCGTAACCAGGAACTCGCCCGCGCCCAGGCACTGGCCGCCATGGGGCAGATGGCGACCATGCTGGCGCACGACCTGCGCAATCCGCTGTCGTCGGTCAAGATGGCCGTGCAGATCCTGGGCAAGCAGGCCAAGAGCGGCGAGGAAAAGGAACTCGCGTCGATCGGCCAGGAGCAGGTGCATTACATGGAGGACATCATCACCGACATGCTGACCTTTTCGCGCCCCGGTGAACTGAAAACCACGTGGTTGAGTGCAGACAAACTGATAAACGGTGTCATCGGTACCGTGCGCCGGCGGATTGCGGAGTATGAGGTGGAGGTGAGCGTCGAGTGTCCGCCAGGCCTGCCCACCTTCCCGGGGGATGCCTCCAAGCTTCGCCAGTTGTTGTCCAACCTGCTGGTCAACGCGCTGCAGGCGGCGGTGGCGCGACCCGTTGGTGAGCGTCGCGTGCACCTGACTGCCGGGCTGGCACTGGAACCGGAGGGACGACAGCTGCGCATCGATGTGTGTGACAACGGTGACGGCATTGACCCGGAGATACGTGAGCATCTGTTCGAGCCGTTCTTTACCACCCGCACCAAGGGTACCGGCCTGGGGCTGGCCATCGTGCGCCAGATTGCGGAGTTGCACGGCGGCATGGTGGAGCTGAGGGACAATCAGCCGAGCGGGACCTGCGTGGTGCTAACCTTGCCCATGACGCCGGCGCTAACAGACTAAACCGGCGGTTCGAGACGACAGACTGGCGGAGGAGACAAACGCGTGAGTCGTGTGCTGGTGGTGGATGACGATCAGGCGAGTGCACGCACACTGCAGCTGCACCTGAGTGCGCAGGGCCACGATACCGCCGTGACCCACGATGCAGAGACCGGCCTGGCAACGGCGCGCGAGCTGAATCCGGACCTGGTGATCCTGGACATCCGCATGCCCGGGCGCTCCGGGCTCGAGGCGCTGCCGGAGTTCAGGGCGCTGCAACACGCACCGCACATCATCATGATTACCGCCTTTCACGATATGGATACGACGATCGAGGCGATGCAGCAGGGCGCCGAGGATTACATCCACAAACCGTTGGATATCGACGAGCTGGACGCGGCCATCGAGCGCATTCTGGGCCTCGGGCGCGCGGACAACCTGGTGCCTACCAGTGACGTCGCCGGTGGCCGGTTCGAGATGGTCGGGCGCAGCCGCGCCATGAAGGATGTGTTCAAGAACATAGGCCTGGTCGCGCGCAGCAAGACCACCGTTTTGATCACCGGTGAGAGCGGCACCGGCAAGGAACTGGTGGCGCGGGCCATCCACAATGCAAGCGGCAATGCCGCGGGACCCTTCGTGGTCGTCAACTGCGCCGCCGTCGTCGAGACCCTGCTGGAGTCCGATATGTTCGGCCACGAGAAGGGGGCTTTCACCGGCGCGGTCGGTCGCCAGCCGGGCAAGTTTGCCCTGGCCGCGGGAGGGACCATCTTTCTCGACGAGGTGGGCGAGATGTCGCCCGGCATGCAGGCCAAGCTGCTGCGGGTACTGCAGTACAAGGACTTCACGCCGCTCGGATCCAAGACTGCGCAGCGTACGGACGCCCGCATCATCGCGGCGACCAACGTCGAACTGGCGGATCTGGTCAAACAGGGTCGCTTCCGCGAGGATCTTTATTACCGGCTTCGGGTGGTGAATATGCACCTGCCACCGCTGCGGGAGCGCCCCGAAGACCTGCCGGACCTTGTTCAGGCCCTTCTGGCAAGGATCAACGCCGACCTGCGCAGCGGTATCACGCACATCGATCAGGCGGCGCTCGACTGTCTTGGTGACTATGACTGGCCGGGCAACGTGCGTGAACTCGAAAACATCCTGTTGAAAACAGTCGCTCTATCGGCGGGCAGCACGCTCACACTCGACCAGCTGCCACCCGAACTGCAGGGCCCCTGCGCAGCGCGGAAGAAGTTGCCACTCCCGGCTGCGACAGGGCTAGGCAGCCTGGCAGAGATGGAACGTAATCATGTCGCCCGGGTACTGCAGGCGACCGGTTGGCACCGGGGTCAGGCCTGCGCGATCCTGGATATTTCACGCCCCAGGCTGCGCCGAATCATGCGTGAATACAGCCTGGAGCCGCCGGCGGACGCGCAGAAGAATGATGGTGGTGAAGACTGAGTCTTGCAGACACCATTGAACAATTCGTTCAATCTGCCTTGGCCAGAATTCCCCTATTGAACATCTCGTTCCCTGAAACGGTCGTCGCGGGGCGACGGTGCCGACGAAAGGGTCTGTCGCGGCGATGTATATCTTATTGAAATCAGGGTTTTGTTCAGGTCGCACTTGATCTGGGTCAAGCGGTTGGGTGTGCCCGTCATTTGCGGCACAAAACCTGCTGCTTCATGGGGGTATTTCTTTAGAACAAGCGTCGAGGCCGATCGACGTCGCTGATGTACCAACGGAGAACCCTAATGAGAAAAATACTCACCGCGCTAGCAATTCTGATGATCGCAGGCGTGACTCAGGCCGCGGTCACCAAGACTGCGCCGTCAGGCAAGACAGGCTGTCTGGCCTGTCACGAAGGCATCGAGGACATCCGTGACGACGCGTCCGTCATGATGCTGCAGATCAAGGCCATCGGTGCCGCCAATGGCGATCCCGAGGGCTGCGTCGTCTGCCACGGCGGCGACCCCAAGGGCACCTCGGTGGAGACCGCGCACAAGGGCGCACCGGAAGGCCTGAAGAATGGCAACGGCCCAAAGACCTATTATCCGGATCCGGGTTCGGTCTGGATTGCCAAGAATACCTGCGGCCAGTGTCACGTCGGCTATGCCTATCGTGTCGAGCGTTCCCTGATGAACACCGAGGCCGGCAAGATCCAGGGCAACCTGCACACCTGGGGTATCGCCGAAGTTCAGAACCACAAGGTTCCCTGGGGTAACTACGACGTCAAGGACACCGACGGTCAGGTTCCGCAGGTCGGCACCGACGAGTACAAGGAATACATGAAGGCCATGGTCGCCGCACATGGTGAACAGTTTCCGAAAGAGCTTACCCAGATTCCCCAGCCCACGGTCGAAGAGATCGAGAACGATCCCAAGCTCGCCGGCTTCACCTATCAGCGTCAGCAGTGCCAGCGCTGCCACGTAGGTGTCAAGGGTCGTGAGAAGCGCGGTGACTACCGCGGCATGGGTTGCTCTTCCTGCCACATCCCGTATGGCAACGAGGGCTACTACGAGGGCAAGGACCCGACCATCAACAAGGAACAGAAGGGTCACATGCTGACCCACAAGATCCAGGCCACCCGCAAGACCAAGGTCAAGCACGGTGACGTGGAATGGTCGGGTATCCCGGTCGAGAGCTGCAACTCCTGCCACAACCGCGGCAAGCGTATCGGTGTCACCTACCAGGGCCTGATGGAGTTCCCATACGGTTCACCGTACAACGCTTCAGGTGGCAAGCAGCCCAAGCTGCATACCAAGAACTACCTGTTCATCTCGGATGACCTGCACCACCAGATCGATTCCCGTCCCGAGAATCCGAAGGGTGGCCTGCTGTGTCAGGACTGCCACACCACCATCGACATGCACGGTGACGGCAACATCTTCGGCACCACCCTGGCCCAGGTCGAGGTGGAATGTCAGGACTGCCACGGTACGACCGACATGTTCCCCTGGGAACTGCCGCTCGGCTATTCGGAAGAGTTCGCCAAGGACCTGCCGAAGGGTGAGCGTGGTCTGACCAACGACCTGCTGACCGAGACCGCGGCATTCGCCACCACCTACGACAAGCGTGAAGGTTATCTGAAGACCGCGCGTGGTAACCCCTTCGGTAACGTCGTCAAGGACGGTTCCAAGGTCATCATGCACTCGGCCACCGGTAACGACTTCGAGGTTCCGCTGCTCAAGCAGCTGAAGATCGACAACAAGTGGAAGAGTCCGGATGCCATGGTCGCCATGAGCAGCGTACAGAAGCACGCCGAAAGCCTCGAGTGCTACGCCTGTCACGCGTCCTGGGTACCGCAGTGCTACGGCTGCCACGTCCAGGTCAACTACGGCAAGGACAAAGACGGCAAGCCTTATCGAGGATGCTGACTGGATCGCGGGCGGCAGCGTGCGCGACGAGCATGGTCAGACGGCTGAGTCCCCACTCGGTACGCACGGTATCAAGAGCCCCGGTAAGGTGTTCGAGACGCGCGCCTACCTGCGTTGGGAAGAGCCGGTCCTGGGTATCAATGGCGAAGGTCGTGTGACCCCGCTGATGCCTGGCTGTCAGATCGTCTACACGGTATTCGACCGCAACAACAAGGTGGTCGCCCTGAACCAGCTCGGCAAGTCGCTCGACGAGCAGAAAGAGCTTGGCCAGGAACGTACCCCGGATGCGATCGACATGGCTCCGGTACAGCCGCACTCTGCACAGCGTAAGGCGCGTACCTGCGAGTCCTGCCACAACAATCCGAAGGCCATGGGCTACGGTATCTCCGGCGGCGTGTTCCAGACCCGCTACCCGGTCGACATCGTCGAGGATCTGATCGACCAGAAGACCGGCCAGGTCATCCCGGGTCGTCACGTGATCCAGATCCCGAAGATCGCCGATCTGGACTACGACTGGTCGACCATCATCAAGGATGGTCAGCAGGTCCAGACCGTCGGTACTCACTGGCCGCTGTCGCGTGCACTCCCGAAAGAGATGCGTGACGGTATGGAGCGGACCGGCCTGTGCCTGGGTTGCCATCGCGAGATGACCAACGCGGAACTGTGGGCCAAGGTATCCACCCCGGGTGTTCTCAACGACAATGAGCACATCGAGATGCTCAACAGGTTGCTCAAGACGTATGCTGCGTCGAAGAAGTAACTGACACCCTGACAGCGTCCCCGGTATCATGCCGGGGACGCTTTTTTTATCTCTGAAGTAACCCCATGACTCTAGATTTTCGTCTGTTTTCCCTTTCGCTCGCGCTGGTTTCGATCGTCGCTTGCAGTGAGTCCACCCCGCCCCCCGTGGCCGAGGCGCCCGCCCAGGAGCCGATACCCAAGGTCGAGATGGCCCCGCCTGCCGTGCCCGCAGTGGCCGAGACGGCACCGGCTGAAGCAGCCAAGGCGCCAAAACCGGTCGGTCCGCACGGACAGCATGACCCGCATTCCACGCTCGATCCTGAGCGCCTGATCAAGGTCGCGCTGCAGCATGAAAGCGAGGGCCGACTCGAACTGGCCCTGAAGACCATGGCCGATGGCATCGAGAAGTTCCCGAACTCTGCAGAGCTTTATGCGGTGCGCGCCAGCCTGCGCCTGCAGATGCAGCAGATCAGCGCCGCACTGAGCGACCTCGAAAAGGCCGTCACGCTCGCACCCGACGATGCCATGATCCGGGTCAACCGGGCCCAGGCCTATCGTTCCTTCGGGCGCTTTGACGAGGCCATGAAGGACCTGGATGTCGCCGTCGAGCAGGATCCGAATCTGCTACCGGCACGCTTCAATCGTGGTGCCCTGCTGTATGCCGGCGGCGAATTCGACAAGGCCCTGCTCGACTTTGATCAATGCATTGCGATCGATCCGCACGCGCCGGCACCCTACTTCAATCGCGGCTCGACCTATTGGGAGTTGAGTCGCAGCGAGGAGGCAATGTCCGATATGGAGCGTTTCCTCGAGCTTTCGGACAACGAGGAATGGAAGAAGGCGGCCGAAGACCTTTTGAAGAACTGGAAGACCGCGCTGGAAAAAGAGGCCGAAACGCCCAAGGGCGACTCGTGAAAAAGCTCCTTTCGATCCTGCTGTTGTTGGTTTCGCCCCTCGTCATTGCCGATCAGGCCGCCCAGGGCGACGACAGTTTCGAAAGTCTTCTGTTAGAGGCTGAACTGCTGTTTAACCCGCCCCAGGGGTTTGAGGATCTGCCCGCCGGGCGCACGCCTGTTCTGGACTATGAGCGCGCACTGCGCAGCCCGGATGGCAATCTCGAGATCCGGATTGCAGTGCGTCCCCTCAAGCGCCTGCTAATCGATTACGACGACCCGCACGGCGCGGTGCCCAATCCGAATCACATCTTCCCGCTGGTGTTCGAATCGCTGGCCACGCGCCTGAGCGGTGGCAGCCACGCACCGAGCAATGCGTACCCACCCGATCGTGCCCGCGACAAATTCAATGCCGACTGGGCCGCTGCGGCGGTGTTCGACACCGTTGATGAATTCGATACCGAGCGCAAACAGGGCCTGCTGGTAGCCATCCATCGCAACAAGGTCTCTGATGCCTATGTGGTATTCCTTTTCGATGACTATGCGGCCGTCAAAGAAACCCTGAACGCGGCGATGAAGACCCTCGTCTTCGCGCCGACCCCTGGCGCTACGGACGAGCCAACCAAGACTGACGCTAGCTAACGAGTTTCGCGCCTGTGGTCATCCAGCAGGCACGCATCCTCGACTGCTACCGCGACCCGCGTGGCTCCGCTTTCTTGCTCGATCCCCTTCTGTCCCACCGAGTGACTACAAAATCCGGAACGGCGTCACATTCTTGAACCGAGCCTGGGAACAGGGTTCCTGTCCTGAAGGCATACGGTTGCCAATGTGACTTCCGCATGAGATAAACAAACCGTTAATCAGGGATAACCCTAGTGTTATCCAGCGGTTAACCCATAGAGTCGAGCAACAAATGCTGCCTGTCCGGTTTTATCAATCCGGCCTGGAGCCGCATGGAGCGCCACCGCGATCAGGTCCAAAAGGCCCTAAGCGGCAATGGCAGCCAGCCCATCGGGCAGATCGGCTGCCCTCATCGGGTCGGATGCAACCGGCCGTCAAGGAAGAAATCCAGAAACTGCCGCTGCGGCCACTGTGGCTTCGGCGGGTGCGCGCGACGCCGCCGTTTTCGGCAGGTCGCTGAAACGGGCTGGTTTGAAACAAAAAGAGAGGCTCACACACATCAGAGCCCGACAAAAAAGAAACAGGGAAATGTGCCAATAACTTAGAGAAGAGGAACTTCCTGTGCCGAACACCAATACCCAGTACGACCGGACGGTTGATATCGTCCGCAATGCCATTCCGCGTATGTCCGAGCTCAAGATACCGATCACGCCGTCCAATTACGCCGTCTGGTATGAGTACCTGAGCGATTCCAACCAGGCACTGCGGCAGGAGATGGATGTCCTGCTCAGCCGCGGGCAGCCGATCACCAGCGGCGAGATGAAAGAGCTCTACGAACGCTTCCTGAAAGAGCGTAACGAGGAACAATGGATTGCCAAGACAGCGCTCAGCCAGATGGTCTCCGCGCTGATGAGTCATATCGAGAACGCCGACGGGCACTACAGCGGCTTTACCTCGGAACTCAACGACATCGCATCCAGCCTCGCAGGTGACGTCTCGTCAAAGGAACTCGACGCGTTGATGGACCGGGCGATGCGAGCGACCAACACCGCGCTGGAACAGGGCAAGGACCTGAAACAGCGGCTGTCGTCGCTGGCAACCGAGATGGAGGACGTGCGTGGCAAGCTCGAACGTTCGCAGAAAGAGGCGCGCGCGGATGCGCTCACCGGGTTGCACAACCGCCTGGCGTTTCAGGAGGAGCTGGCCGCACTCCCGCGCTTTGCGGCGCAGGACGCGCACGCGCCCTGCCTGCTGCTCATCGATGTCGACTTCTTCAAACGCGTAAACGACAACTACGGCCACCCGGTCGGTGATCACGTACTCCGCGCCGTGGCCCGCGAGATCAAGGCCTGTGTGCGTGGGCGAGATATGGTGGCCCGTTTTGGCGGTGAGGAGTTCGCGGTGCTGCTGCGTGACACACCCCGCTCGGGTTGTATGGCCGTCGCGGAGCACGTGCGAGCCGGTATCGAACGTCAGATGATAAAGGTGCCCGAGGATCTGTTGGCAGACGAGCTGATCGCGGTCACGGCCTCGATTGGTGGCGCCTGGTTCCGCGAAGAGGAAATGCCGGAGGCGTTCGTAGACCGTGCCGATCGGGCGCTCTACCTGTCGAAGCAGGAAGGTCGTAACAGGGTGACCTGGGAGGGGCGGAATACCGAGTCCTGACTTTTTCGTGCGCTTTCGCGCGGATGGATTCTTGTTGCGCCTCGCGGCGCGGCCTAGATTTCGATACGCTGGGCTCAGCGCGCCAGCCCTTCTTTTCTTTGCTTGCCCAAAGAAAAGAAGGCAAAAGAAAGGGCACCCCACGGCTTGGTCTGCGCTCCGCCGAGCGCTTTCAATAACAGACCCGCGCGTTAGCGCACAAAAAAGCCAGACCGGCCTACCCTGCCCAAACAGCAACCACGCAACCCAACGATCAGGCGAGATCGCTCTCGCCAAAACTCTCGGTGTGATACCGGTAGACCTCAACCCGGTCCGACCAGTGATTCGCCGCCAGCCCGGCCTTGTACTTGAGGTGAACCAGAAAATCGACCGGGTCTGGCAGGCTCTCCCAGACCGAGGGCAGAAAGGTCCCCCGGTTTGGGCCGTCCTGCAGGATAAGCCCGTCCTCGCCCGGTCTGATCTGGCCGATCAGATCGGCCTCATCGCTGAACTGCATTGGCTCGGGGCTGGTCAGCAGTGACAGATGGACATCGACATCCGGCCATTCGGCAGCAGTCAGGGGTGAGAAGCGCGGGTCGCGAAAGGCCGCTGCAAAGGCGTTTTCCGCCACGTCAACGACCACCGGCTGTACCGCCTCCAGGTGACCGATACAGCCCCGTAGCTGGCCATTTTTCTGCAGCGTGACAAAGCTCGCCCGTACCGCTTTCAGATCACGATGGTACTCGGAAGGGGTGACAAGCAGCGGCTGTCCGTTTGCCAGGCCATGCTCGATCGAGCGCCTGGCCACGTCCATCAGGGTCGCGCGTTGCGCGGGCGCCAGGGCGTTACCCTGTTCAGTAGAATTCATAAGCGCCATATCCCACCACGCGTGATTTGTCGCCCGCGGTATCGCCGGAATTGCGCAGATCCAGGGTCCGCACGCGCCAGCCGTGACGCCGCGCGCTCTTCAGCAGACCGCGGACCGGGAAGGCACCGCAGGCGTCGTAGGGCCCGATATCATCGGCCTGCATGTTTTCGATCAACGTCGAAGTGGAACGGTCGCGCCGCTGGCAGCTGCTGTACTCGAGAAAATGACTGAGGTCAGAGCTGACCACGATCAGTGTATCGGGGGACCAAAGGGTATCGATGACCCGGCTGACGTCTTCAATGTCGGCCTCGCCAACGATCAGCGGAACCAGCTCGAATTCTGCAAGGACGGTCTGCAGGAAGGGCAACTGGACCTCCAGCGCATGTTCCTGGGCGAAGGCCTCATCCAGTCTGAGTACTCCTGACATGGTGCTCAACTGCTTGACTGCCGCACAGTCGACCGGGATGTCTCCCAGGGGCGTCTGAAAAACGTCGGCGCTGCTGGTTGCAATGCCGCGAAACCCCAACCTGTGCGACGGTGCGAGGACTACCACCCGGCGGATCTGGTCGGCCCAGGGCTCCAGTGTGGCATAGGCGTTGGCCGCGACCGGGCCGGAATACTGGTAGCCTGCATGGGGTGCGATAAGCGCATACGGGCGTTCTTTTGAGGTTGCGCTGGCGGTCTGCATCAGTTCGCTCAGCGTTGTGCTCAACTCCTGTGCCGTGCCCGGGTAGAACATCCCGGCGACGACCGGACGTTTGACGTGCATCATGGCTGTCCCTTACTAGCGGGTCTATAAGGTAAATGGGTCATCGCGGAACAGATGTCAAGCCGGAGATCGTTCGCGAAGCCGTCCCGGGAAGGGCTGCCGGCCCCAAGGAGGTTGGCGCAATGATCAAAGACACCGTACCCGGCCGTTATTGGCACCTGTTGGAAGACGGGCGCATTCAGTGCGATCTGTGCCCCCGATACTGTCATGTCAAGGATGGTCAGCGCGGTCTGTGTTTCGTCCGCGCCCGTCAGGGTGACCAGATGGTTTTGACCACCTACGGCCGCTCCAGCGGTTTTTGCGTCGATCCGATCGAGAAGAAGCCACTAAATCATTTCCTGCCGGGTACGCCCGTTTTTTCGTTCGGCACGGCCGGCTGCAATCTGGCCTGCAAGTTCTGCCAGAACTGGGATATCAGCAAGTCGCGCGAGATAGACACGCTTGCCGCCAGCGCCTCGCCGGAGAATATCGCTGCCACCGCCGAGCGCCTGGGCTGTCGCAGCGTCGCCTATACCTACAACGATCCGGTGATCTTCCTGGAATACGCCGTCGATACCGCTTTGGCCTGTCGTGAGCGGGGCCTGAAATCCGTGGCAGTGACCGCAGGTTATATCTGTGAGGAGCCGCGGCGCGAGTTTTTCGCTCATATGGATGCGGCCAATGTCGACCTGAAGGCCTTCACCGAGGATTTCTACCACAAGCTCACCGGTGGGCATCTGCAACCGGTGCTCGACACCCTGGAATACATCCACCATGAGACCGACTGCTGGCTTGAGCTGACCACCCTGTTGATCCCCGGTCACAATGACGATGATGCCGAACTGCACCGGCTGGCCGAGTGGTGCCTGGAAAAACTGGGGCCGGATGTCCCCCTGCACTTTTCCGCCTTCCACCCCGACTACAAGATGACCGACGTCGCCCCGACGCCGGCGGCGACATTAAAACATGCGCGGCAGATTGCGCTGGATACCGGCCTGCATTACGTCTACGTCGGCAACGTGCACGATACCGAGGGCGACAGCACCTACTGCCCGGGATGCGGCAAACGCGTGATCGAGCGCGACTGGTACCAGCTCGGCGAGTGGAAGCTGAATTCCGGTGGGCACTGTGCCCATTGCGGTTATCAGATCGCCGGTGTGTTCGAAGAGCGCCCGGGGGACTGGGGGCCGCGGCGCCTGCCGGTATCCATGCACGAAGCGGTTGAGAGCGCTGCCGTGCCCCCTGACTGAAAATTGCGTCGACGTTACTTGGGGCACATTGCGCCTTTCGGCGGAATGAAATGGTAATGACGTTCGGCTACCCAAAGACTCACCTGTCGGAATGCTTTACATGCCGGCAATAGGTTCCCAGGTGTTTAAACACTTTTTAATGCAAATCAACGGCCTGGGCCGCTTGGCCCGTTTATTGCTGCCAGAGTCATAAATGGTCTTTCAATTGCCGCATCAATGGGTCGAGGTAGTTCCGAATTGAATACGCATATTCCGACTGTTGGACTCAGGTCCTCTGCTCTGCCCATTCTGGTGTTGATCGTAGGAATTGCGATCACACTCGGTACGTCAAGACCAGCCGTTGCCGGCCCGATTCTCGACGAGCCGATTCTGGGTGGGAGCCTGCTGGTTGCGAACGACGGCCAGGTGAGCGTCACCTTTCTCGGCAGTGATGCGGGCTACTTCAATACGCTCTTACCTGGACCTGGGTGAACTGGGGCCGGATGAATACGACGTTCCGATTTTTGACAAATTATCGACCCCTCGAACAGCGAGTTCACCTTCGAAGGGTCGTTCATTGCCGGTACCGAGCTGATCTTCCGTCTTGATGTCAGAAAACACCGGGAAAAGCTTCTTCACCGGTGATGCTGCGCCGCAATCCTGACCTTCTCGCACACGCTCGGCGATCACAACATTTGATGAGGAAAGTGGGAATTATGTGACGACGGTAGGTTTCGAAGACCTGCTCGGCGGCGGCGACCTGGATTTCAACGATTTTGAGTTCCAACTGACTAACGTTATCGATCCGCCGCCGGCGCAGGCACCGGCGCCTACGGTTCTGGCGCTGCTCGGGCTGGGCCTCGCGGGTATCGGCTACCGACACCGTAAGCAGATCAAAGCGGCGTAAGACTCTTTCTTCGAGCAGCCAAACGGAACCCCGCTTTTCAGCGGGGTTTCTTATGTCCGTAGCTGGCCTCGATTACCTCCATGGATGTGGTCAAGAAGGCCAGCAACATATGACATACAGAAGTGTCTTCTTCATCTCGCACTCCAGAAAATTTCAGCATTGAGAGATTACCTAACACTTCTGATGAAAACACAGGCAGTCGAACTCTGCGGGCATAGAGGTTCATGGTCAGGCGCGTAGCGTGCGGTTGGGGGTATGCGCCTGCCAATACTTTGCGCCTCAGCGCTCCAGTCGCTCGAGACGTGCCTTGATGTCATCCAGGCTTTCCTGCATCTCCAGCACGAGCTGCTCCAACTGGTCGAGACTTCGTTCCGGCTTCTTTGTTTCCATTGCGGTAACTTCGACCGTGGCGGATGCGGCAAGCTCGGTTTCCTCATCTCCGAACAGATGCACATAACGCGGCTCGCGCGTCCCCGCATCCCGGGCCAGACGGGCGACAAAAGGTCCATCGCCGCGTTCAATCAAGCCTTTCAATACCGCCTCGGTCTGTTGGACATCTTCGAATTGACACAGGCGATTACTCCGTGTGCGCAGCTCTCCCGCGGTCTGCGGGCCGCGTAGCAGCAGCACACAGATTATTCCGAGCTCCTGGGCCGTGAACTCCAGGCTGCCAAAGCCGACATTGCCAAACCGGTGTTGATACTTGGTTACCCGACTGCCGAATCCACCGCGGTTGCTGACCAGATGCTTCTTCAGCAAACCATCGACGACCTGTTGGACCTCTGCTTCACTCATGTGCATGACCGGGTAACGACTGCTTTTCTGGTTGCAGGCGCTGGTGAGCGCGCTGAGAGAGAGCGGGTATTGCGCCGGCGTGGTGATCTCCTTCTCAATCAGACAGCCTATGACCCTGGCTTCGGGTGGGGTGAGTTCGATACGCATAGATGGACTCGTCGGCATGCGATGCCGCTAATGACGGATGACCGCCATGGTAAGTCAGGCATGGGGATGGCGACATGGCATATTTATTCTGTGGGCCTCGGCTGTCGTTCGAGTCGGTCTGCAAAGGGCGCGTTCATCCCGATCAATCATGCTCTTGGCTAAAATCGGCGGACTATCTCCTTGCTGCACTTCAGTAGATCACCGCAACCGCAAAAAACGACTGCGTTGGCAGCTTTATCTGGTGTTCCAGTCCTGTTGCCGGACACGGTGAATCAGTCTAGATTCAAGCCATGTCGGAATCTTCTGTGAGCGGTTGTTGCCTGTGCGGACACGTGACCTACGAAGTCACGGGCAATCTCGGCATATTTCAATATTGTCATTGTTCAAGATGCCGCAAGTTCACAGGCAGCGCTTTCGCGGCGAATCTGTTGGTTTCACCTGACCAGTTCCGCTGGGTTTCGGGTGAAGACTTTGTTGGACGGTACGAAGTAGTCGACGCGAAATATTTCGCAACTTCGTTCTGCAAACAATGCGGTTCATCCCTTCCCTGGATGGATAAGACCGGAAAATCGGTCGTTATTCCTGCAGGCACATTGGACGGAGATCCCGAAATAAGGCCTGTTCAGAACATCTTCTGTGCTTCAAAAGCCGTCTGGTACGAAGCCCCTGGCTCACTGCCGGAATATGACGAGCTTCCACCGAGGCGGCGTTGAATTACCATCCATCGTGAAATCAAATCGCTGCCAAGTCGCTGAAGCCAATTTTCGCTTATTGGTTGGGAGTTGCCCTTCGCTGAGGTGCGAGGGCAAGTGGCGAGGCCGAGCCGCCCTTATGATTCAAGAAAGGGGGGTTCAGCTGCCGATTCACTGATCGATGCAACACATGCGGCAGAATCGACCTGCCGGTCGCCGCGGCCCCTTGCCCAGACCTGCGCTCCGCCTGATTGAAGATTAAGAACACAGGGATGAATCTGCGCCCCAAATTCGCTGTCTAACAGTTGGGGAGTTCCCTTGCCGAATTTGGAGACAATCATGCAAAGCAACACATTGATCGCAACCGCCCTGGGGGCCACCCTGATCCTGAGTGGCTGCGCGACAGATCGATTTAACGAACAGGCCGGCATGGTAATCGGCGGCGCACTCGGCGGCTTGTTGGGCAATCAGGTCGGAGGCGGTAGCGGCCGCACTGCAGCCATCATCGTGGGCACCCTCGCGGGCGCCGCCGTCGGTGGGAGAGTCGGCCAGTCCATGGATGACACCGACCGGATGAAGACGGCCCTTTCCCTCGAGAATGTACGTACGGGCGTAAATTCGAGTTGGACGAATCCGGACACTGGCAACGAGTACACCGTAACCCCCACGCGGACCTACGATACCGGTGGCGGGCCGTGCCGCGAGTACATGGTCGACGCGATAGTGGATGGCCGCAGCCAAAAGGTCCAAGGTACCGCCTGTCGACAACCTGACGGATCGTGGCGCACGCAAGGTTGACACCTGATTGTCTGGCGAATGTCTGAGGTGTTGATCCAGGCAAATAGCCCCGCCGGCGGCGGTAAATATGGCGTCGAGGGTGTCTACGAGGATTGCATGCCAGTCGAATAACACCACTCGTGGTGGCGTGAGTATCCGCGCGGCTTAGACAAGGTCAGGAATCACGACTGAAGGATCCCTTATGGGGCGAATCCCTGCGGGCGGCAAGACCGACAAAGGCGACGAGTGCCCTTCCCCATCCTACGGTCGGCTATTGGGCAGCAATTTTTCAGTGGCATTTGCGCAATTGCTTTTTTTACGCCCGCCCCTCGGCTACCTCGTCCGTTGCTGATGTCGCCTGGTGATCACGCGCGAGTATCAGGTACACAGCGGGCACCACGAACAGCGTAAACAGTGTCCCGATCCCCAGTCCGGTTGTGATTACCAGACCGATGTGGAAGCGGCTGACCGCACCGGGGCCGCTGGCCGTCAGCAGCGGGATCATGGCCACCAGCATGGCCACCGTGGTCATCAGTATCGGGCGCAGACGGATTGCTGAGGCGCGCTCGATAGCGCTGCGCTTGTCCAGCCCATGTTCGGTTTGCAACTGGTTGGCGAACTCGACGATCAGGATGCCGTTCTTGGCGATCAGTCCGATCAGGGTGATCAGGCCGACCTGGGTGTAGATATTGACCGTGGCAAAGCCAAGGGTCAGGAAGGCAACCGCCCCGGCGATCGACATCGGCACCGAGACCAGGATGATCAGCGGGTCGCGCCAGCTCTCGAACTGCGCCGCGAGCACCAGGTAGATCACCAGCAGCGACATGAAGAAGGTTACGACCAGGGCACTGCCCTGCTGCGCAAACTGGCGTGTGCCGCCCGTATAGTCTTTGCTGAAGCCGAGCGGAAACTCTTCTTCGGCGATCTGTTCCATGGCTTCCATCGCCTGCCCTTCGGAAACCCCGGGCGCCATCAGTCCCTCCACGGTGAGCGAGTTCAGCTGCTGGAACTGGCTGCGCTTGCTGGGCTCGACTGAACGCTCTATACGCACCAGTGAGGACAGCGGTATCTGGTCACCGCTCGCGGCGCGCAGGTAAAAGTCACCGAGCATTTCCGGGGTCAGGCGAAATTCACGCTCGGCCTGCGGTATGACCTTGTAGCTGCGCCCTTCGAGGCTGAATCGGTTGACGTAGTTGCCGCTAAGCAGGGTGCCCAGATTTTTCCCGATGTCCTCCATCGAGATGCCCAGATCGGCCGCACGGTCGCGGTCGACCACCAGCACCGCTTTGGGCCGGGTGAACTCCACGGATTTGCGCAGGAAGACGAACTGGCCGCTGCCCATGCCCCGACCCACCAGCTGGTCGGCGACCCGGTCGAGCTCCTGGTAGTCGCTGTCGCTCTGGATGACGAACTGAAACGGCAGCCCGCTACTGCCGGGCAGACTGGGCCGCGGGAACACCGCCATCTGAAAACCTGCGATTTGGCTCATCAGACCCTGCAGTTCCGGCTGGACCTCCATCTGTGAGCGTTTGCGCTGGTCCGGCTGCTCCATTTTGAATCCGCCGAACACGACATTGTCTTCGCCGCGGAAGCCGAGCAGCAGGAAGCTCTCGTGATACTCGGGCACGGCCTCGAACCCTTTGATGATCTCGCGCGTATAGGCCTCGTTGTATTCCAGCGAGGCCGTCTGCGGGGAGACCGCCTGGAAGAACAGGATGCTCTGGTCCTCGGTCGGTGCCAGCTCGCTCTTGCTGCTCGTGAACATGAAGTAGATGCTGCCGAGCACCACCAGGGCAAACAGCATGGTCGCCGGCAGGTAGTTCAGCGCGCCCTGGAGTCGGCGCAGGTACAGGCGTGACAGGCCCTCGAAGAAGTGTTCGACTGCCTGCTCGAAGCGCCCGGGATTGCCGGCCGGCCGCAGCACCCGGGATGACAGCATCGGTGACAGGGTCAGGGCCACGACGCCGGATATCAGCACCGCCCCCGCCAGCGAAAACGCGAATTCGGTGAACAGGGTGCCGACCAGTCCACCCATGAATCCGATCGGGGCATATACCGCCACCAGGGTGGTGGTCATGGCGATGATCGGCAGGCCGAGTTCGCGCGCCCCGTCGATGGCGGCCTGGATTCGGGGTTTGCCCATCTCAATGTGCCGGTGCACGTTCTCCACCACGACGATGGCATCGTCGACCACCAGGCCGATTGCCAGCACCATCGCCAGCAGGGTCAGCAGGTTGATCGAGAAGCCGGCCAGCAGCATCAGAAAGGCCGCGCCGACCAGAGACAGCGGGACGACGATAGCGGGCACGATCGCCGCGCGCATCGAACCCAGTGAAAGAAAGATCACTATCAGCACGATGGCGACCGCCTCGACCAGGGTGGTAAACACCTCGTCGATCGAATCCTGGATAAAGGCGCTGGCATCGTATGGCACGTGTGCCTCCAGCCCGGCCGGCAGCTGGCTGCGGATATCATCCATCGCTGCATGTACGTACTTCGCCACGGTCAGCGGGTTGGAGCCGGGCGCCTGCTCGACGCCGACGAAGATTGCAGGGTTGCCCTTGTACCAGGTGGTGCTCTCATAATCCTCGGAGCCGAGCTCCGTGCGCGCCACATCACGCAGACGCACCAGGGAGCCGCCGCTATTACGCAACACCAGGTTGCGAAAATCGTCTGCCTCGGCGACATCGGTGGTCGCGACCAGGTCGATGACGGTGTACTCGCCGCGCGCCTGCCCTATCCCGGACAGGTAATTATTGCTGCGCAGTACGTCGGCCACGTCCTGCGCGGTGACGTCGAGTGCCGCCATGCGCCGCGGGTCCAGCCAGATGCGCATGGCGAAGGTCTTGTCCCCAATCAGTCCGGCCTTGGCCACCCCCGGTAGGGCCTGCAGCTTCGGCTGCACCACCCGCAGCAGATAATCGTTGATCTGCGAGGCCTGCATCTGCGCGCTGTAGAACGCGAGATACATCAGCGCGGTCGCGTCGCCGGTGCGCGAGTCGATGACCGGGTCCTGCGCGTCTTCCGGGAGCACATTGCGGCGGCTTGCCACCTTGGCCTGGATCTCCGCAACGGCCGCGTTTGGCGGATAGTTCAGACGCATGTGCGCCTCGATCACCGACTGACCCTGAGTACTGGTCGACGACAGGTAGTCGATCCCCTGCGCCTCGGCGATCGCCTGTTGCAGGGGCGTGGTGATGAAGCCCTTGACCAGTTCGCTGCTCGCCCCGGGGTAGCTGGTCGATACCGTGACCACCGTGTCCTGGGTCTCGGGATACTGACGTACCTCCAGTACGCCAATGGCGCGCAGGCCCACGACGAAGATCAGCAGACTGATCACGCTCGCCAGGACCGGTCGCCGGATATAAAGGTCGGTGAATCTCATGAGGCGGTAGCCCCACCGGTGTCGCGATCGGCCGGGGCCGGTTTGGTGTCGATCACCACCGCCTGGCCGCTGCGCAGCTTGTTGTGACCGGCACTCACCACCTGCTCGCCCTCGCTGAGCCCGGAAAGCACCTCCACCCTGCCCTCACGCGTGCCGCCGGACTCGATCTGGCGGCGTACCACCGTGCTCTTTTCATCCTGTTGTTCGATCACGAACACCGAGTCGCCGTACGGCGCGTAACTGATGGCCGTGTCAGGTATCGTGAGTACGCCTCCTTTCTCCGGCAGCAGCACCCTGACATCGGCAAACATACCGGGTCGCAGTCGCTGGTCGGGGTTGGCGAGCACCGCCTGCAGGCGAAAACTGCGGTTGCCCACATTCATGCCGGGATCGATGGCGGTGATCTCACCGGTGAATCTTTCCTGCGGATAGGCCTGCACCTGGACTTCGATGGCCTGCCCCTTGCTGATCCGTCCCAACTCACGCTCCGGTAGGCTGAATTCGGCAAAAATGGGATCGAGTTTTTCCAGCGGGACGATTGCCGCCCCGGGGCTGAGATACTCTCCCAGGTCAACCCGCCGAATGCCCAGACGACCGGCAAACGGCGCCCGTATACGTTTTTTCTCGATCAGGGCCTGTTTTGCCGCCACCGCGGCTTCTGCATTGTCGAGCGTCGCCCGCGCCTCGTCGTAGTCTGACTTGGAGACCGACTTGTCCTTCACCAGCTTTGCGACGCGCTCGAATTTCAGGCGTCCCAGGGTCTGCTCGGCGACCAGGCCCTTGAGTTCGGCCTGGTCGGTGCGGTTGTCGATTTCCAGCAACAGATCGCCCTGCTCCGCCGTCCCGCCCGACTTGAAATGAATCGCGCTGACCTGGCCACCGACCTCGCTACTGACCTCGATGCCGGCTACGGCGGACAGACTTCCCACCACCTGCAGGTAGGGCCGCCAGTTTTCGCGCCGGACCCGGTCGGCGGCAATTACGGCTGGTGGTGGGCCGCCTGCCTGGGACGCGGCCATCTGCTGCGACTTGTGCTGTTTCCAGCTGAATATACCGCCGAAGACCACGGCGAGAGCGAGGGATACCAGGATGAGGCGCGAAATCATGTGTAAATCCTTAGCAAACACGGACCCGGACGAGCCGCAGTGATCCTTGTCTATCAAACCCGGCAGCATAGCCCGGTCGCCCGCAATTTATCCCAGGCGAAAATCAGGCAGAAAGTACACTGCACGGTGTAGTATACTGCGTATCGGGCGCCGGTAAACGATCCCGCTCCGAATCGACCACGGCAGACAGGCGACACCCGGTGAAGTCACGCACACTGACCCAGCAAAAAAGGCAGGATATCCTCAAGGCGGCCCTGCTCGAGTTCGATGCGCGCGGATTCCGCGAGACCAGCATGGACCGGATCGCGCAGACGGCGCAGGTTTCCAAACGCACGGTTTACAACCACTTCACCAGCAAGGACGCACTTTTTGGCGCCATCACGGCCGAACTCAGCGAACGTGTGCAGCGCGTTACCGATTACCGTTACGACCCAACGCGGCCGACCGATCAGCAGTTGCGGCATATCGGCGAGCAGATGCTCGATATGCTCGCAGCGCCCAGTTTTGTCAGTCTGGCGAAAGTGGCCCTGGCGGAGATGCTGCATTCCCCGGACTTGGCCAAGAATACGTATCAGCTGTTCCGCGAGCGGCAATCGGGCCTGGCGGCTTGGCTGGCAGCGGCGTCGGCCGATGGGCAGATCGCCGTCGCAGACCCTGTCTGGGCCGCCGACCAGTTCTTTGGCCTGATTAAATCGTTTGCATTCTGGCCCCAGATCTTGGGCGGACAGCCGGTTCCGGACAGTGCGGCGCGCGATCGGATACTGGATTCGTCGGTGGCGTTTTTTCTGTGTGCTTATCGAGAGCGGGCTGTGGATGCTCCACATAAGAAGAAGCGCAAGAATAAGCATAAACGTAAGTGATTACTTACTGTTATATTCCCTAAATTGGCAAACCCCGGTGTTTTCTCGTGTTGGTCGCTGCCACAGAGCGCTTCGGCCGGTTTCTGCGGGCCGGGTGTAAGGCGGCATCTTCAGGTGGGGCGAATTCTGGCTTCGCATCAGGATCGGCCTGGGGGGGCAGTTGGCCCCGGGGGTGCTTCGGCCGATAGCCGCGCAGGTCCACCTCCGTCGCAAATAACCCCCCGTTTCAGTGGGCACAGAAATTGTAAGCGCTCACTTACAAACTCCGGTCTTGCGACAAGGCGCCTTGGCTGGATGCTTGACGTTAGAATTGCCAGCTTACAGGGCCGTTCCGACCCGGGGCCCGACCTGTTTCGTGCGCTACAAGGCAACCTTTCCAACCATGCAAAAACTTGCTTCCAAACTGCCCAGACGTCTGATTCTCATCGTGTCCGTCGTGCTCCTCGCGGTGGTCCTGGTGCATTTTGCTGGTGTGGCCCTGTTGCGCCACTACGCAGAGGAGTTTCTGCACCCGCCATTGCCGCAGGGCACCAGGATAGGGGAGGTGGACCTGAATCTTTTCACCGGCGCACTGCAGGTAAAGGACTTCGAGCTGCAGAACGAGGACGGGCCGAGGATTCAGTTCAGCAAGCTGGAACTCAAGATCAGCCCCTGGCGATTGTTCACGGGCAAGGTACATGTGCAACGTGCCCGCCTGTCAGACGGTTTCGTACGCGTCGATCGCCGTCAGGATGGCTCTTACGATCTGGGTGTGCCGCCATTCGGCGACCAGGAGCCGGCGCCGGACGATACCGAACCGGCCGCATTCAGCCTTGCCGGGGCAATCCTTGAGCGCATCAAGATTGAATACCATGACGGCAAGTTTTTCTCGAATGCCGATCTGACAACGATCGAGATGGGTGCGTACTCGGCCAGGGCGAAGACACAGGAGGTGCCGCTTAGCTGGCAGTTGTTACTGGACGAGCGCGAGGTCAGCGGCCAGGCCAGTCTGACGATCGATAAGGGGCAGGTTTCGGCAGCGGGCAAACTGAAGACCGCGATACTGGATCTGGCCCGCGTGCAACGCCTGGCCGCCCTGGATCCCCTGGTCAAGGGCGAGGCGGCCTACCAGGGAGATTTCACCTGGCAGGCGCCACAGCTGACCCTGACAGGGGCGTTGAATGCCCCCGCTCTCGTCTACGAGGTTGGCGATCGTCTGATCAGCATCAGCGGGGTGGATCTGCCGGATTTCGAACTCAAACTGCTTACCGCACCGGAACTGGCCATGGAGGTGGCACCACGCAAGGGTTCGAGGGCGGCCAAGGTGGAATGGAAGACTGCAGAACAGCTGGCCTCGGCCGGCAATGTGCGCATTGCCGGTCGGTTTCGCTACGAAGACAACAAGCTGGTGAATGTTCAGGGCCTGCAGTTCACTGCCGCCAGTTTCGGCTGGCGGGACGGTAGTCAGCGGGTGTCCTTCGCGGATTTTGGCGCCACAGGTACCCTGCAGCAAGGCATCGCCGGCGAACTGCGTCTGCCGTCCGCGGATCTGCAACTGAGGGCGGCGCGGGTTGAATTCGAGGATACGCAGGGGGGGCTGTCGGTGGCGCTTGACGGGCTGGAGGCCGAGGGCCTGAAACTCAGGCCGGTCGAGGGCGGTGACGACAGCAGCCAGATTGAAGGCCGGCTGAGCGTGGCGGCAAGCCGGGTGGGGCAGGCAGATACGGTTTTGAATTTGTCCGCATTGCTCGTCGATCTCGGGGGCAACGCCGGCCTGACCGAGGTGCGGATCGTCTCAGATGCAAGCGTCGGCGAACTCAAGCTCGAAAGCCCGGTGCTGGCGCACGGCCCCCTTCAGATCGCAACGATCACTGCCGAAGGTCTGCAACTGGGCACCGAGAGCCAGTTCCAGACGCTTAAGCTGCAGGGCATCCAGCTGGCCGGCGACCTGCCGGAGACCGGGGTGAAGGTCACCACGCTGAGTTTCAGCGATGGATCCTATGCCGCGGAAAAAGGCGTCGACGTCGGCGAGATCGTTATCGATGGTCTGCAAACTGCTGTGATCCGTGACAAGTCCGGGCAGTGGCGGCACCCGGGCACCGCAGTTCAGGCGCAGGAACCCAATTTGAAACCGGAAGAGGCAGCGCAGGAGACGCCCGCCGACCCGCAGGCCCTAAACTGGCGCGTGGGCAGGCTCAGCGTGACTGGCGACAGCTACATCGCCACGGGCGACCGCACCAATCCGGCCGCTGTTCTGCAGCGGTACATGATCGACGTCCTGACCTTCGGGGAGCTGGCGAGCGCCAGACCGGATCAGGACACCCCGTTTGAGATCGGCATGCACCCGGACAAGTACACCAGCTTTCAGATCAAGGGCGTTACAAGGCCGCTGGTCGACCCGGTCTACCTGGACGCAAAGGGTGAACTCCAGGGCCTGGGCATGCCCAGACTGAATGGCTATATCGCCAACGACCTGGGCCACAAGTTTCTCGAGGGCCAGCTGGACGTTCGCTTTGACGTGAAGATTGCGGACAATAAGCTGAAGATGGATAACTTTATCGAGTTGCACCGGGCGGTCGCAGAGCCGCTGGAAGGCAAGGACGGGCCACCATTGACCATGGCGATTGCGCTGCTGGAGGATCGCGACGGCTATGTGAAGCTCGAAGTGCCGGTGGAAGGCCAGCTCGACGACCCGAATTTTCGCGTCCTGGCGGCACTTAATCCCATCATCATGAAGGCAGTTGCCGGGACGGCGGCGCTGGCAATACAGCCGCTGGGCTCGGTGCTTCTGGTAGGCAGCCTGGTGGCCGATCAGGCATTGAAGGTCAGTTTCAATCCGGCGCTGTTCGAGGCCGGTAGCACGCAGCTCGATCCCGAGACGAAAAAGTTCCTTGGTGAACTGGCCGGCAAGCTGAAAGAGAAGCCGAAACTCGCCCTGCGGATCTGTGGCATCGTGGTTGACGCGGAACGCCAGAAAGACAAAAAGGGCGCCTACCTGGATACGGAAGAACAGTTGCTGGAAATGGCCCAGCAGCGTGCTGACGAGGTGCGCGCCTATATGACCAGCCAGGGTACCGGTAAGAAGCAGCTGCGTTCCTGCCGTCCGAGTGTGGACCCCAAACCGGAAGGCAAGCCGCGGGTTGATATCAGACTGTAGTTGGCACAGGCGCTGCGCCCAAAGGCGCTGAAGCTGCAAGCGCATGTTGATTATCTGGCAGGCATATCCAAGTCTGCAGACAGGGGAGATAAAGTATGAAAACCTCATTACTGACCGTCATTTTGCTGGGCTTCGCAATGGGAGCCAGCGCGGCACTTGCATCGCCTGATAAATCCAAGCCTACCTGCGATGAGAAGCCGACCCTGCGTGATTGTGTGAAAGTAGAAGATCCGAATGCAAGCGCACCAGCGCCGTCCGTATACCGGCAAAAGAAGCCGCAGCATCCGATTGCCAGGCCAATGCCAGCCGCCGGGGCCGCTAAAGCCAGGTGATGATTTGTGCATTGTCGCGAGCTGATGCAAATGCCTTTAGTTCGCACGATGTTGTAGTAAGGCAAAGTTTTACCTCGCGTCACCGATAACCGCTGTATCGACGCAAGCCACCGCGCCTAATGCGCGCTGTGACCTGCCGTCCGTTACAAGGAGCGGTGAAAAGAATGGCGAATATCGACGTACCCCGAATTCTTCAGGTCATGGTCAAGAATGGCGCTGCTGATGTATTTTTGTACACCGGTGCCAAGATTTCGATGAAGACGCCCAAGGGGTTTGCGCAACTCGGCGATCCGCTGGGTGAAGGCGACGCCGAAAGGGCAATCCGGGAAATCCTGACCGACGAGAAGCTGAAACATTTCGAAGAGCATGGCGAGGTGGATTTCTCCCTGTCCTACAATGGGATCGGCCGTTTCCGTGGCAATGCATTCCGCCAGCGTGGTGAGGCTTCACTGGTTTTGCGCCACATCAACACCGACGTGCCCACTACGGAAATGCTCGGGGTGCCGAAGGTGCTCGAGGAACTAGTGATGCAGCGTAACGGCTTGATCCTGGTCGTTGGTGCCACGGGTTCGGGCAAGTCCACCACCCTGGCGGCGATGATCGATCACCGCAATGCGAATGCCGGTGGGCATATCCTCACGCTGGAAGATCCAATCGAGTTCGTGCACAACCATAAGAAGGCTATCGTGGCGCAGCGCGAGGTTGGAACCGATACCAGCTCTTTCGGCACCGGAATGAGGGCCGCTATGCGCGAATCGCCGGACGTTATCCTGATGGGTGAGATCCGCGACCTGGAGACCATGGAATTCGCGCTCAAGTTCGCCAACACGGGTCACCTGGCGCTTTCCACCCTGCATGCAAACAACTCTATCACCACCATGGAACGCATCCTGGGCTTCTATCCCAAAGACGGCCTCGAGCAGCAGGCCAAGCGTATTGCGCAGAACCTGCGTGCGATCATCTGTCAGCGTCTGGTGCCGGGCACAAAGGGCGGCAAGGTCGCTGCGGTCGAGGTGCTGATCAACACCGGCTACATCGCTGACATGATCGCAAAAATGGAACTCGGCGGTATCAAGGATGCGATAGAGCGTGGTGGCAACTACAAAATGCAGTCGTTCGACCAGCATCTGGTCAAGCTGTATTTCGAGGGACGCATAACGGAAGAGACCGCGATCGAATTTGCTGATTCTGGCAGCAACGTCAAGATCAAAATCAAGACAGCCGACGCCGGCCAGAAGATCAGTAATTCGGACGACTGGGGTGGCGGTATGTCGCTTGAGCCGACCGAGGATGGTGCGGGCCAACTAGACGACGTCGTGGCCGACTTTGGCTCGGGTTGACGGCGCCAGAACGGCCATGAACAAAATCTCTCGACCCTGCTTTATGCAGGGTCTTTTTTTACCGGCGCGTCTGCTTTCCACAGAGTCCCGGGTAAGATAATTCCGCAAACAGCTTCCCGGTTTCGACCGGCAGTCAAACAACGCGGAGTAGAAAAGCATGGCCTTTTTTAACCGCCAGGTCCACGCGCCCTGGGTCCTTTTGTACAGCACGCCTGCATAGGCAAGGCCGCCGACTATACTTGTCGCGTTGAAGTGTTACAGGTACATCTTCGATGCCTTCGCGAAAACGCACCCCAAGCAGCTATCCGACAACCGCCATACAGGACGTCCCGGATCTGCGTGACTGGCCCTTTGAGCCATCGCTCAAGCAACTTCGTCGTTATGTGACAGCGCCACGAGGCCTGCAGATACTCGATCAGGCGCAGGAGGGCGCCTGTACCGGTTTTGGGCTGGCTGCCGTGATCAACCTGCTGAACAAGCGGCGCGGGGGGCGGGTTCGTGTCAGCCCGCGCATGCTGTATGAGATGGCCAAACTGCATGACGAATGGCCTGGTGAGCAATATGCCGGTTCGAGTTGCCGCGGTGCGATCAAAGGCTGGTACAACATGGGCGTATGTGCCGATGGCAAGTGGCCCTATGAGCAGAACAGGCCCGGCTCGCTGACGGTGCTGCGAGCAAAGGATGCGCGCGAAAACACGGTCGGTGCCTATTACCGGGTACAGCCACGGATCTCGGACTTCCACGCCGCGATCAACGAGGCCGGTGCAATCTTCTGTTCAGCCAGGACACACAGTGGCTGGATGCGTCCTGACTCGCGAACCGGCACCATCCCGTTCGTCAGGCAGGAGGAGGGCGGTCACGCCTTCGCTATCGTTGGCTACACCAGCAAAGGTTTCTGGGTGCAGAACTCCTGGGGCAGGCGTTGGGGCAAGGCGGGCCTCGGGCTTTGGCAATACGAAGACTGGCGCGCGAACCTGATGGACGCATGGGTGTTCAGCCTGGCGCTGCCGACACCGCAGATCTGGCATCTTCCGCCAAGTAGCGAGCGCAACCGCAGCGGTGTTTCACTCAAAGGCAGTCCGGCGCGCAGCGAGATCGCCGGCCATTTCATCCATGTCGACGACGGCAGGTTCCACACCCAGGGCCGCTATTGGAGCAACGCCGAAGATGTGCGGGCCACGGCAAAGCTGGTCGCCGCGAGCGGGAACAAATACCAGCATCTGTTGCTGTATGCGCATGGCGGGCTGAATTCACCCAAAGACTCGGCGCGCCGCATCGCGGCGATGAAGGAGATCTTCAAGAAGAACGGTATCTATCCCTACCACTTCATGTACGACACCGGCATTGTGGAAGAACTCACGGATGTCATTCTGCGGCGCGGTGACGCGGCCGAGGCGCGTGCCGGTGGTTTCGCTGACTGGAGTGACCGCCTGCTGGAGTGGGCCACACGCATTCCCGGGCGGGCACTGTGGCGTGAGATGAAAGACGGTGCGCGTCTGCCGTTTCTTCCCCAGCGCGCCGGTACCCAAACACTGGCCATCTGGTTGACCGAGATGGCGCGCAAACGTGGTGAGAGACTCAAGGTCCATATCTGTGGTCACAGCACCGGTGCCATCCTGCTCGCGCGCCTGCTCGAGAGCATGGAAGACCTCGCGCCGACATTGCGTATCCAGAGCTGCACCCTGCTGGCACCTGCCGCCTCGATCGGGCTTTTCGAGAGTCACTACTACCCTTACCTGATCTCACAGCCAGATGCCTTTGGCATCGAGACGATGCATCTTTTCAATCTGAATGACCATCTGGAACGGGATGATAACGTCGGCAAGATCTACCGGAAGTCGCTGCTGTATCTCGTGTCGCATTCGTTCGAGGAAGAACTCCCCGAGGCGATTCTTGGCATGCAGAATTATGTCGACCAGTTGCTGGAAAAGCCGAAAATGGCAAGGGTGAGGGATCGGTTCTACGTGCACTATAGCGACGGTACGCCCAGTATCGTTTCCGAGAGCATCTCGCATGGGGGCTTCGACAATGATGTGGCGACCATGAACAGCCTGTTGCGTACCATCCTCGCTGCCGAACCCAAACCCGAGAACCTGTTCAGCAAAGAGATACTTGATTACTAGGCTGCCAGTTGCAGCCAGCGCCGGAGATTCCAGTCATGGCCCAATTCAGCGACGCTCACGCCATCACATCCGCGCACGAGGGTGGTTACGTGAATGATCCCATCGATCGAGGTGGCGAAACCTACCGCGGCATCGCGCGCGTGCATCACCCCGAATGGCGCGGCTGGAAGCGCATCGATGCCCAGCGCCGCAACAAGGGTTTCCCGAAAAGCCTGAATGCCGACCGTACTTTGCAGTCCAACGTCAGAGCGTTCTATAAAAAGGCCTATTGGGACAGGTTTAAAGGAGACGATATACCTGACCAGGCAGTTGCCAATGAACTCTACGATACCGCAGTAAACATGGGTGTGCGGCGGGCCGTGCGTTTTCTGCAGTCTTCGCTGAATCTTCTGAACCGTAATCAACGCGACTACATGGACCTGATCATCGACGGCTGGTTTGGTGAAAAAAGCCTCACGACGCTTGGGGCCCTCTTGAAGAAAGATCGTGGCAGTAGTGCTCTGGTGAAGATGATGAACATCCAGCAGGGTGCACGTTACGTGGAGATCATGGCGCGTGATTCGAGTCAGGAGCGGTTTGCGCGGGGGTGGATCAAGCGGGCTTGAAAGTTTTTGCGCTCACGAATGAGAGTCGCTGCGGATAATAAAACCCAAAAAACTACACAGCCGCCATCCGCCATTGCTGCAGGCCGGTACCGATGAGCGAAACGCCAAAGATGATCCCGAGCAGCAGGGCCGATCCTGCCGCGCCCATCGCGATGAGCAGCACACCAAGGGCGATGGTTGACCACAGCTCGATCTTTCGCATCTTGGGCGGGTTGATCACGTGACTGTCCTTGAGTGCAGAGAGACCTGTGATCCCGCTCAGGACAAGACCACCGCCCAAAACCACTGCGACCAGCCAAAGGGCCAGCCCGGGCCACAGGATGAGCACGATCCCTGCGATGATCCTTGCCCAGGGGCCGAATACGCTCAACGCGAAGCCTTCTCTGCGCGCGGCATTCACATACAGCAGGGCAATGAGTCCGCTGGCCAGCATCACGGCGGCCAGGATCATTACCGCTGCAGTTCCAAACATTTGCGGGAGAACAATCGCCGATACACCCAGCAGGATGCTGACGATGGCGCTGAATTTAGTAGCAGACACGCGACTCACGAACAGACTCCAGAGTGAAACAATGGGCAATAGCGCTTTAGCTTACGCAAGCGTCGACCCGAAACATAATCATCTCTGCGGATGACTGTTGGTAGTGCAGCGGACCATTGCTCAGGCTTGGCCGCAGGCATGAATGATGGATCGATATCCAGCGGCGCACTGTTTTGGTGCTGCTGTGCTTTCTGTCCGCACCTGTTTGGCGCTGATGGTCCCTCACAAACGACGCCGCGCACGGTTTTTGTGCGCAAAATCAATCCACTAGTGACTTGGCACAACTACTGCAACATCCCCCCCAGCTGTCGCTTCGCTGAGCCAGGCAGGTTCGGTGGTTGTATCGGAGGCGCCCCAGGATGGGGCGAGCCGCCGGACCGGTTAACCGGCAGTTCAGAAATCAACCGCAAGGGGAGAATCCTAGAATGAGTTTTGCTACGCAAATTCGCCGACTTTCGTTGGCGGCCTCTGCCGTTACCGCAATGGGTGTTGCCGGTGCCGTACAGGCAGCGGACACGATCAAGGTCGGTGTGCTGCATTCGCTGTCGGGCACCATGGCCATCTCTGAAACCACGCTCAAGGACACCATGTTGATGCTCATCGAGGAGCAGAACAAAAAAGGTGGCCTGCTGGGCAAGAAGCTGGAGGCCGTGGTGGTCGATCCGGCATCGAACTGGCCGCTCTTCGCCGAGAAGGCGCGTGAGCTGATCGAGAAGGAAAAGGTCGATGCCACTTTCGGCTGCTGGACTTCCGTGTCACGCAAGTCGGTGTTACCGGTTTTCGAAGAGTTGAACGGTCTGCTGTTCTATCCGGTGCAGTATGAGGGCGAGGAATCGTCGAAGAACGTTTTCTACACGGGTGCCGCGCCGAACCAGCAGGCGATACCTGCGGTCGACTACCTGATGGAGCAGGGCGTGAAGCGCTGGGTGCTGGCGGGTACCGACTATGTTTATCCGCGTACCACCAACAAGATCCTCGAGGCCTACCTCAAGGCCAAGGGTGTCGCGGCCGGTGACGTCATGATCAACTACACGCCGTTCGGTCATTCCGACTGGCAGTCGATCGTGTCGGATATCAAGAAATTCGGTTCGGCCGGCAAGAAGACCGCGGTGGTCTCGACGATCAACGGCGATGCCAACGTGCCTTTCTACAAGGAGCTGGGTAACCAGGGAATCTCTGCCTCGGATATCCCGGTCGTCGCCTTCTCGGTCGGCGAGGAAGAACTCTCTGGCATCGATACCAAGCCGCTGGTCGGTCACCTCGCTGCATGGAACTATTTCATGAGTGTCGAGGATGAAACCAACGACGCGTTCATCGAGACATGGCAGAAGTTCATCAAGAACGAGGAGCGTGTCACCAACGATCCGATGGAGGCTCACTATATTGGCTTCAGCATGTGGGTAGAGGCGGTCAAGAAGGCCGGCACCACGGATCCGACCGCGGTTGCCGATGCCATCATCGGTGTTGCAGTACCCAACCTGTCCGGTGGCCTGTCAGCCATGATGCCCAACCATCACATCACCAAGCCCGTGCTGATCGGCGAGATCCAGGACGACGGCCAGTTCCAGATCGTCTCGCAGACCCCGGGTCTGGTGGTCGGCGATGCATGGTCGGATTACCTCGAGGGTTCGAAGGACCTGATCTCAGACTGGCGCGCGCCGCTGTCCTGCGGTAACTACAACGTCAAGACGTCCAAGTGTTCGGGTCAGAACTACTGATCGCTCGGCGGCTCCTTAACTGAAGCTGTGCAAGCCCGTGGCACCGGCGGCCGATACGCCGGTGCCACCATCCATCAAACCAACCATAGAAGCCTGATGTCATGTTGCGAGTTATCGTAACCACGCTGTTACTTTGCCTGGCCTCGCCACTCATGGCAGCAGCCATCGAGACCGGTGACCCCGTACTTGACGCAGCTTTCGAACAAATCCTGGATCGCGACTTTGCGACCAAGGCCGAGGGTGTCGCCGCGCTTGCGCGTTCCGGCAATCCAAAGGCCATCGAATTATTGCGCGGCCTGCTCGAAGGCGAGCTGCGTTACCTGAAGAAGAACAAGCGCCTCGTCTGGATGCAGAAACACGACGACGCCATAATCGCGATTGATGCACTGAATGCCCATGACTACGGCAAATTCAGCAAGCGAAAATTCAAGAAACTGCCGATCAATAACAAAATGCGCGGCCAGATCGGCAGCCTGCTCGCGGAGATGGAGCTGGCTGATCCTGATCCCGCGGTGCGCCTGGCGTCCGTTACCGCCATGCTCGAGCATACCGACCCTGCTCAAGCCGAATTGTTCACCCGAATGTTGAGCACGGAACAGGATCCTGCGGTGCGCGAGGCCATGCAGGCAGCGGTGGCTCTGGCCCAGCTCAGTGATCCCGACCCCGCCAGGCGACGCGAGGCCATCGCTGACGTATCCGGCAGTCTCGAGCCGGGGGTGCGCAACGGCCTGACACGCCTCGCCGAGAACGACCCGGACGAGGTGGTTCGCGCCGAGGCCGCCAAGGCGCTGGAAAAGATCGAGGCGAGGGTCGAGTTCTTTGGTCATGTCGAGACCTTTTTCTTCGGTCTCAGCCTCGGGTCGGTACTTGTGCTGGCCGCGATCGGACTGGCGATTACCTTCGGTGTCATGGGTGTGATCAACATGGCACACGGGGAACTGATCATGCTGGGTGCCTATACCACCTACCTGATCCAGCAGCTGATGCCCGACATGATCGGCCTATCGATCCTCCTTTCACTGCCAGCGGCCTTCCTGGTATCCGGCGCGGTGGGCGTTGCGATCGAGCGTGGAGTGATACGTTTCCTCTATGGCCGCCCATTGGAAACCCTGCTGGCGACCTTCGGTATCAGCCTGATGCTGCAGCAGCTGGTGCGTACCGTGATTTCCCCGCAGAACGTGCCCGTGTCGAACCCGGATTTTCTCAGCGGCTTCTGGCAGATCAATGGCGTGCTTGCGCTCACGTACAACCGCCTTTACATCTTCGTGTTCTGTCTGCTCGTGTTTGCCGGTCTGTTCTTTGTGCTCAAACGCACCCGGCTCGGTCTTCAGGTCCGTGCGGTTTCGCAGAATCGGGCCATGGCCCGCGCGATGGGTGTGCGCTCATCTCGGGTCGACGCACTGACCTTCGGCCTGGGTTCAGGTATCGCGGGCATCGCAGGCGTGGCGCTGTCGCAGCTGACCAATGTTGGCCCGAACCTGGGCCAGGCCTACATCGTCGACAGCTTTATGGTGGTGGTGTTTGGAGGTGTCGGAAACCTCTGGGGCACCCTGATCGGCGGTCTCGGCCTGGGCATCGCCAACAAGGTCATGGAACCCTGGGCCGGTGCTGTACTGGCAAAGATCCTGGTCCTGGTGTTCATCATCCTGTTCATCCAGAAACGCCCGCGCGGACTGTTCCCGCAGAAGGGCCGGGCGGCGGAGGGCTGAGCCGGTGTTCATGACTCGAATCCTCAAAGGTGACCGTGGCGGCCAGGTCTTTCTTCTGATCCTGATCGCGGTAATGATCGCGGTGCCTATCCTTAACGGGCTGCCGGCGGACAATCCACTGCATGTGTCGACTTACACGGTCACGCTGCTGGGTAAATACCTGACCTATGCGTTGCTGGCCGTTGCTGTCGATCTGGTCTGGGGCTACCTTGGTATTCTCAGCCTCGGCCACGCCGCATTTTTTGCGCTCGGCGGTTATGCGATGGGCATGTACCTGATGCGCCAGATCGGTGATCGAGGCGTATATGGAAACCCGGAACTGCCCGACTTCATGGTCTTTCTCAACTGGCAGGAGCTGCCCTGGTTCTGGAATGGCTTTGATCAGTTCTGGTTCGCCATCCTGATGGTCATGGTTGCGCCCGGCCTGCTGGCATTTGTATTTGGCTGGCTGGCATTTCGTTCACGGGTGACCGGTGTCTACCTGTCGATTATCACCCAGGCCCTGACCTATGCGCTGATGCTCGCATTCTTCCGCAATGAGATGGGCTTTGGCGGCAACAATGGCCTGACAGATTTCAAAGACATCCTGGGTTTCAGTCTGCAGGCGGACGGAACGCGCATCGGCCTGTTCATCGCCTCGGGTGTTGCACTGGCCTTCGGTTATCTGGCCTGCCGCGCCCTGGTGAAGTCACGCCTCGGTCGCGTCGCCGTCGCTATCCGTGACGCCGAGGACCGCACCCGGTTCATCGGATACAAGGTGGAGCATGTGAAGCTTGCGATATTCACCTTCTCCGCCGTGCTGGCGGGTGTTGCCGGCGCGCTTTATGTGCCGCAGGTGGGCATCATCAATCCCGGGGAATTCGCGCCACTGAATTCGATCGAGGTGGTTATCTGGGTCGCCATGGGCGGTCGAGCCACCCTGTATGGCGCCGTGCTGGGCGGGATCGGCGTCAATTACGCCAAGACCTGGTTCACAGCGGCCTTCCCGGAGATCTGGCTGTTCGCACTGGGTGGGCTGTTCGTCCTGGTGACCCTGCTGCTGCCGCGTGGGATCGTCGGCCTCTGGCGTCGAAAGGGGGCCGAATCATGAGTGCGGTACAGGAGATGTTTCGGCGCGACCGGGTGTTTGACTTCATGGTGCCCAAGGTGGTCGAGGGACTGGACCTGTCGCATGGCACGGTGCTGTATATGGAAGACGTGTCGGTCGCCTTTGATGGCTTCAAGGCGATCAATGATCTGAATTTTTACGTGAATGCCGGTGAGCTGCGCTGTCTGATCGGACCCAATGGTGCCGGAAAGACAACCATGATGGATATCATCACCGGCAAGACCCGGCCGGACAAAGGCACCTGCTGGTTCGGTTCGCGCATGAATCTGCTGCAGATGAGCGAGCCTGAGATTTCACAGGTCGGCATCGGGCGCAAGTTTCAAAAACCGACCGTGTTCGAACATCACAGTGTTTTTGAGAACCTCGAACTGTCGATGGCTGGACCCAAGGGCGTGTGGCGCACCCTGCGTGCACGTCTGAGTCCGACGGAGCACGAGCGTATCGAAGAAGTGCTCGAGTTGATCGGTTTGAACGACGAATCAACCCGCCTGGCCGGTTCTCTGTCGCATGGTCAGAAGCAGTGGCTGGAGATCGGTATGCTGCTGATGCAAAACCCTCTGTTGTTGCTGGTAGACGAGCCGGCCGCCGGGATGACCCATCAGGAGATGGACCGTACCGTCGAGCTGCTGACCTCACTGGCGGGGGAGCATTCGGTGGTGGTGGTCGAGCACGATATGGATTTCGTGCGCGCATTGAATTCGCGGGTGACCGTCCTGCATCAGGGCTCTGTGCTGGCCGAGGGCAACATGGACCAGGTGCAGAGCGACCCCAGGGTGGTGGAGGTGTACCTTGGTGAGTAGGCACCCTGTTTTTGGTGGGTCGAGGTCATGCTGAAGGTTGAGCAACTCAATCAATACTACGGCCAGTCGCATACGCTGTGGGATCTAGACCTCGATGTCCCCGACGGCAAGTGCACTGTCCTGATGGGTCGCAACGGTGTCGGCAAGACCACGCTGCTGCAATGCATCATGGGTCTGCTGCCGGTAAAAACGGGCAGTATGCAGTTCGGTGACAAGGATCTGCGTCAGGTCGCCGCCGAAGAGCGTGCAGGTATGGGCCTGGGTTATGTGCCGCAGGGCCGGCAGATATTTCCGCTGCTCACAGTCGAGGAAAACCTGCTGATCGGCCTGCCGGCCCGTCGTGACGGTTTGAAAAAGGTACCGGATTTCATCTACGAGATGTTCCCGGTGCTCAAAGAGATGCTCGGCCGGCGTGGGGGGGATCTTTCCGGTGGTCAGCAACAGCAACTGGCTATCGGGCGTGCGCTGGTGACGGACCCAAAGCTGCTGATCCTGGACGAACCGACCGAGGGCATCCAGCCGAATATCGTTGCCGACATTGGCAAGGTTGTGCGGCGTCTCAACCAGGAGATGGGGTTGACTGTCCTCCTTGTCGAGCAGAAGCTCCCTTTCGCGCGCAAGGTCGGCGATCAGTTCTGTCTGCTCGATCGCGGCCGGGCGGTGGCCGCCGGTGCGATGACCGAATTGAACGAAGAACTCATCCAGCAGTACCTGACTGTGTAGCCGTTTCCGGGAAGCAGTTTATGAAAATTCTGATCCTGATTGCTTGCATCTTCGGTCTGGCCAGCAATGCATTGGCACATGATGTCGAGATGCCGGTTTTGGTGCATCTTGCACAACACGGCTGGTTGTTTCTGGCGCTGACAGCACTGCTGGCGATCTTGTCGCCGCTGCTTCGACGGTATCTCTGACCGGCTGCATCATGGTTGCCGCAGCAGAATATTCTCCGCGCACCGATGGATGGCAGGCTGGGCTGCGCCTGGGCTTTCGTGCCGGCAGTCACCGTACCGTGCTGGCTGAACGCCAGCATCACGGCCCCCTGGCCGTGCAGCGGCCTTTTTATCCCGAGGGCGAGGTCTGCCATGTCTACCTGCTGCATCCACCCGGTGGCGTGGTTGGTGGCGATAGTCTCGGTATCGATGTGCAGCTGGGGCAGGGCGCAAAGACCCTGGTCACCACCCCGGGTGCGACCAAGTTTTACCGCAGCGCCGGCGCCCGGGCGCGGCAGACTCAGACCATTACTGTCCATGACGGCGCCAGACTGGAATGGTTGCCGCAGGAGAATATTTTTTTCCCGGGTGCCGAGGTCGAGCTGGAGACCCGTGTCGAGCTGATGGGAGATGCGCGTCTGGCCCTGTGGGAAATCCAGTGTCTGGGCCGCCCGGTAATCAGCGAGGGTTTCGACAGCGGTCATATTGACAGTCGCCTGTCCCTTTTTCGTGATGGCCGACCGCTGATTTCGGAGCGTCTGCGCGTTGATGCGGAGAACCGTGCGCGCCTGTCACTGATGGCAGGGCTTGCGGTTGGTGGTACCTTACTGATAACTGACGCTGGCGAGGCGGAGGTTGTCGCCTGTCGCGATCTGCTGTTCGCCAGCGGTACTGACTATGCCGGTGCCAGCCTGATCGAAGACATCCTGGTGGTTCGCTACCTGGGCAATTCCACCGAGCGGGCGCGCCGGCTGTTTACCGGGGTCTGGCAGAAGTTGCGGGCGGACACCCTGGGTTATCCGCCCGGCGTGCCGCGTATCTGGGCCACTTAGAACCAAACCACAGAGCTGATCATCATGGAGCTGACTCCGAGAGAGAAAGACAAACTGCTGCTGTTTACTGCGGCCCTGCTGGCCGAACGGCGCAAGGGGCGTGGTCTGAAACTGAACTATCCTGAGGCCGTGGCCTTCATCAGCGCCGCCATTATGGAAGGTGCGCGCGATGGCCGCACGGTGGCCGAGCTGATGGATCACGGGCGTACGCTGCTGACCCGGGACGACGTCATGGACGGTATTGCCGAGATGATCCCCGAGGTACAGGTCGAGGCGACCTTTCCCGACGGCACCAAGCTGGTCACCGTGCATGATCCGATTGTTTGAGATAGGAAAATGAAAACCACGAAGGGCACAAAGGACACGAAGCGTTGTAGGTGCATGCAGCAGCCTCATTGCCGATTTTCTCCTTCGCGCACTTAGCGGCCTTGGCGGTTATAACTTAAAGACATTGACCGCAAAGATCGCCAAGCCCGCCAAGGGTTGAACCTGTGCACGATTTGTATCCCGTGGCACTAGCGAGACTTCGTGTCCTTTGTGCCCTTGGTGGTAAATAGAATCTTGCGCGGTGCGGGCCGCGTTGAGGAGAGAGAGATGATTCCAGGTGAGGTAATCCCCGCCGACGGCGGGATAGAAATCAACCCGGGGCGCGAGACCCTGACGCTGTCCGTGGCCAACACGGGTGACCGGCCGATTCAGGTCGGGTCGCATTACCACTTCTACGAAACCAATGAGGCACTCAATTTCGAGCGCGCGCAGGCGCGTGGTTTCCGTCTGAACATTGCGGCCGGCACGGCAGTGCGCTTCGAACCGGGACAGACGCGCGAGGTCGAATTGGTCGCCTACGCGGGCGATCGTTACGTCTATGGATTCCGAGGCCATATCATGGGTGCGCTCGACAGGGGTAAAGACTGATGGTGACGATCAGCCGGCAGGCCTATGCGGAGATGTACGGACCCACGGTCGGTGACCGCGTTCGTCTGGCCGATACCGAACTGTTCATCCAGGTCGAGGAAGACCGCACCATCTACGGCGACGAGGTCAAGTTCGGCGGTGGCAAGGTCATCCGTGACGGTATGGGCCAGAGCCAGCAACCTTCCGCGCATGTCATGGACGTTGTCATCACCAATGCCCTGATCCTCGATCACTGGGGCGTGGTCAAGGCCGATATCGGGATAAAGAACGGCCGCATCGCGGGCATCGGCAAGGCCGGTAACCCGGATGTGCAGCCGGGGGTCGATATCGTCATCGGCCCGGGGACCGAGGCGATCGCCGGCGAGGGTCAGATCCTGACCGCGGGCGGTATCGATTCGCATATCCATTTCATCTGCCCGCAGCAGGTTGACGATGCCCTGATGTCGGGTATCACCACCATGCTCGGCGGCGGTACCGGGCCGGCCACCGGCACCAATGCAACGACCTGTACGCCAGGTCCCTGGAATATCCAGCGAATGTTGCAGGCGGCCGATGCACTGCCGATGAACCTCGGTTTCCTGGGCAAGGGCAATGCCTCGCGTCCCGGGCCCCTTTCGGAGCAGGTCGCCGCCGGCGCCATCGGTCTGAAGCTTCACGAGGACTGGGGCACGACGCCCGCGGCGATCGACAATTGTCTGACCGTGGCCGAAAACTTCGATGTCCAGGTGGCGATCCATACGGACACGCTGAACGAATCGGGCTTCGTCGAGGATACTCTTGCCGCCATGGCCGGGCGCACCATCCACACCTATCACACCGAGGGTGCCGGTGGCGGACATGCGCCGGACATAATCAAGGCCGCCGGTTACAGCAATGTGTTGCCTTCCTCGACCAATCCGACCCGGCCGTACACGGTCAACACGGTCGACGAGCATCTCGATATGCTGATGGTCTGCCACCACCTGTCGCCGTCGATCGCCGAGGATGTGGCTTTTGCGGAGTCGCGCATCCGGCGCGAGACCATTGCCGCGGAGGACATCCTGCACGATCTGGGGGCGTTTTCGATGATCGCCTCTGATTCGCAGGCCATGGGTCGTGTCGGTGAGGTCATCACCCGTACCTGGCAGACCGCGCACAAGATGAAGGTGCAGCGCGGCAGTCTGTCGGGTGATCCTGCAGAACATGACAATCTGCGCGCCCGGCGCTATATCGCCAAGTACACTATCAATCCCGCGATCGCGCATGGCATCTCACACGAAGTCGGCTCGATCGAGATCGGCAAACTGGCGGACCTGGTGCTGTGGAAACCCGCCTTCTTCGGTACCAAGCCGAGCCTGATCATCAAGGCCGGGATGATTGCGGCCGCACCGATGGGCGACCCAAATGCATCGATCCCCACGCCGCAGCCGGTGCACTACCGTCCGATGTTCGGTGCACTGGGTGGCGCGCGGCATGCCACCCGGATGACCTTCCTGTCCAAGGCCGCACACGAGGCCGACGTGCATTGCCACCTGGGCCTCGAATCGCTGATTGGTATCGTGCGCAACTGCCGTGGGGTTCAGAAGTCGGACATGGTCCTGAACGACTGGCAGCCGACCATCGAGGTCGATCCGCAGACCTACGAGGTGCGCGCCGATGGTGAATTGCTGGTCTGTGAGCCGGCCGAGGTGCTGCCCATGGCGCAGCGCTATTTCCTTTTCTGAAGTAGCCCGTCATGAATCGTGTGTTGTTTTCTGAAGCGTCACCTTCGCGGCCTTTGCGGTTACCCTGTCTTCTTGACCGCAAAGGACACAAAGGACGCAAAGTGCTGCTCACACCTTGTTTCAAACCTGTGCGCTTGTTGAGACCTTTCCTGGTTAGCACCGTTGACGGCAAAGGTCACAATCGAGAGGGGGCGTCATGCTTGAACTGACCGAGCGGGTTGAGCGCGGTGAAGCGAGTACGACGCTCACCCTGCCGCTCGAAAAACGGATCCGCAGTCGGTTGCGCGTCACCCTGGACGATGGCACAGAGGCCGGTATATTTCTCGAGCGTGGTCAGGTGCTGCATGACGGTGATCTGCTTGGCAGCTCAGAGGGATTGATTGTGCAGGTCAGGGCCGCTGCAGAACCGGTCTCCGAAGTCAGATGCAGTGATCCCCTGCTGTTGGCTCGGGCCTGCTATCACCTGGGTAACCGGCATATGCCCCTGCAGATCGCAGACGGCCTGTTGCGCTATCAGCACGACCACGTCTTGGATGACATGTTGCGTGGTCTTGGCCTGGAGCCCGCCCTGGTGGAGGCGCCTTTTGAACCGGAACCGGGTGCATACGGTGGCAGTGCCCAGGGGCACGGCCATGCGCACGCTCACAGCCATGACGACGCCGTACACTGATACGCCAGCAACCGGGCAGCTGGGCCGGCTACGCCTGATGCAGCTGGTCAGTCCGGCCTTGCCGATCGGTGCCTTCACCTATTCACAGGGTCTGGAATGGGCAGTCGAGGCAGGCTGGGTGCGGGATACTGCGACCCTCGCCGACTGGCTCGAGGGCCTGATGGACGACGGCCTGGCGCAGCTCGAGCTGCCAATTCTCAAACGTCTTTATCAGGCCTGCGAAAAGGAAGCTTTCGACGCCGTCGAGAACTGGGGCAGGCAGCTGTATGCCAGCCGCGAAACACGAGAGCTGCGCGCCGAAGAGCGCAATCGCGCGCGCGCCCTGCTCACCCTGCTTGCCGATCTGAATATCCAGCAGGCGGCGGCATGGCGCCAGCAGCTGATGCATTGCCAGGCGGCACCCTTCGCGCTGGCTGCCGTGCACTGGAAGATCGGACTCGAGGACTGTCTGCTCGGTTATGCCTGGGGTTGGATGGAAAATCAGATTGCCGCGGCGATCAAACTGGTGCCGCTGGGCCAGACCGATGGTCAGCGTCTCCAGCTGAAACTCGCTGAGCGTCTGCCGGCAACCGTCGAGCGGGCAATGAAGATTGAGGACGACGATATGGGTGCCGGCGCACCCGCGCTGGCAATTGCCAGCGCGTGTCATGAGACCCAGTACACGCGGTTGTTCCGTTCGTAGTTCGGGCTGTGCCCGATTTTTTCGGCTTTCCGGAGGAAATGGCAATGACGTTGAAAAAGCCTGCGCTAAGGGTGGGTGTCGGAGGGCCGGTCGGCTCAGGCAAGACGGCACTGCTGGAGTTGCTGTGCAAGGCCCTACGCGAGCGCTACGACATTGCGGTGGTAACCAACGATATCTATACCCAGGAAGACGCGCAGATCCTGATGCGGGCCCAGGCCCTGCCGTTCGAGCGCATCGTCGGTGTGGAGACCGGTGGTTGCCCGCATACGGCGATTCGCGAGGATGCCTCGATGAATCTTGCCGCGGTGGAGGATCTGCAGCAGAAGTTCCCCGCTCTCGATCTGGTGTTCATCGAGAGCGGCGGTGACAACCTGTCGGCCACGTTCAGTCCCGAGCTGGCGGATATCACTATCTATGTGATCGATGTCGCCGAGGGTGAAAAGATCCCGCGAAAGGGTGGTCCGGGCATCACCCGCTCGGATCTGCTGGTGATCAACAAGATAGACCTTGCACCCTATGTCGGCGCCTCGCTGGAAGTGATGGAATCCGATACCAATCGTATGCGCGGTGAGCGGCCCTGGGTGTTCAGCAATATGAAAGAGGGCACCGGGTTGGATGAGATTATTGCGTTCATCGAACGGGAGGGGATGTTGCAGGCGGCAGGGGCCTCTTGATTCGATTTCGTTTTTCTTGTGCGCGGCGGCGCACATCGAAATTCATCCGCGCGTCAGCGCGAACAAACAAGCGGACGCGCTGCACCCAGCGCATAAAACCCCCGGCTGTTAGAATCCGCGGATGGATGTCTCTCACATCATCGACGGGCTTAACGACGCCCAGCGCGCCGCCGTGACGGCCCCGATGGGCAGTGCCCTGGTACTGGCCGGCGCAGGGTCGGGCAAGACCCGCGTGCTGGTGCACCGCATTGCCTGGCTGATCCAGGTCGAGGGCCTGTCACCCTGGGGAATCCTGGCGGTGACCTTCACCAACAAGGCCGCGCGCGAGATGAAACATCGGATCGAGGCCCTGCTCGGCCAGCCGGTTGGCGGTATGTGGGTAGGTACCTTCCACGGCCTGGCACACCGTCTTTTGCGTGCGCACTGGCAGGAGGCCGGACTGCCGCAGGGTTTCCAGATCCTGGATTCGGACGACCAGCAGCGACAGGTGAGGCGCATTATTCGAGAGATGAACCTGGATGACAGCAAGTGGCCGCCGCGCCAGGCGCAGTGGTTCATCAACAAGCAGAAGGACGAAGGCCTGCGCGCCGATCATCTGGATCATGGTGGTGACCCCTATCAACGCCAGATGATTGCGATCTACCGCGAATACGAGGCCGCCTGTCAGCGTGCCGGCAGTGTCGATTTCGCCGAGTTGCTGCTGCGTGCGCAGGAACTGTGGCGGGACCGGCCGGATGTGCTGCAGCATTACCGCGAGCGTTTCAGCGCCGTTCTGGTCGACGAGTTTCAGGACACCAACAGCATCCAGTACGCCTGGCTGCGCCTGCTCGCGGGCAGCGTGGACAAGTTGTTCGTGGTCGGCGACGACGACCAGTCGATCTACGGTTGGCGCGGGGCCCGGGTCGAGAACATCCAGGACTTTCAGAGCCAGTACCCGAATGCACAGGTGGTGCGGCTGGAACAGAATTACCGCTCGACCGGCAATATCCTTCAGGCCGCCAATGCGGTCATCGCGAACAATCCCACCCGCCTCGGCAAGCAGCTGTGGACAGAGGATGGAGAGGGCGATCCGATCAGGGTCTACGGTGCCTTCAACGAGGTCGACGAGGCGCGCTTTGTGATCGAGCGCATTCGCGCCGCCATAGACCACGGCGGCCGCCGCACCGAGATCGCCATTCTGTACCGCACCACGGCACAGTCGCGTCTGTTCGAGGAGTCGTTGCTGCAGGCCGGGATTCCGTATCGGGTCTATGGCGGCCTGCGCTTCTTCGAACGGGCCGAGATCAAGGATGCCCTGTCCTATCTGCGTCTGGTGTCGAATCGCCACGACGATCCCTCGTTCGAACGGGTGGTGAATCAGCCGCCACGTGGGATCGGTCCTCGGACCCTCGACGCGGTGCGTGCGCATGCGCGTGATTTCGGTTGTTCGCTTTGGCAGGCGGCGTCGGATCTGTTGCGTGGCGGGGCCATGGCCGCGCGCGCATCCAATGCCCTGCGTGGATTCCAGGACCTGATCGAGGAGATCGACGCGAATAGCGCCGAAGAGGCCCTGCCCGAACGCGCCGCCTTTGTCATCGAGGCCTCACATCTGCGTGAACATTTCGAGAAGAGCCGCGACGGCAAGGGCCTGGATCGCATCGAGAACCTCGAGGAACTGGTCAATGCCTGCCGCCAGTTTGAATTCGAGGATACGGATGACACGGGACTGTCGGAAATGGATGCGTTTCTCGCGCATGCCGCGCTCGAGGCCGGCGACACCCAGGCGGACGAGTACGAAGACTGCGTCCAGCTGATGACCCTGCATTCGGCCAAGGGTCTGGAGTTCCCGCTGGTGTTCATCGGCGGTGTCGAGGAGGGCCTTTTCCCGCACAGTATGTCGGCGGAAGATCCTGAGCGCCTCGAGGAGGAGCGGCGCCTGTGTTATGTCGGCATGACCCGGGCGATGTCGCAGCTCTATCTGACCCATGCGGAGAGCCGGCGTCTGCACGGCTCGGAAAACTATCCGCTGCCCTCGCGTTTCCTGCGCGAGATCCCGGCCGAACTGGTCGAAGAGGTGCGTGCGCGACCCAAGGTCGCCCGGCCCTATGCCCCGGCGGGCGGCTCTCTGGCGTCGTCGGAGGCTGCTGGTGGGTTCAACCTCGGGCAGCGGGTTGCGCATCCCAAATTCGGTGAGGGCGTGGTGCTGAATGCCGAGGGGCAGGGCAATGGTGCCCGGGTTCAGGTCAATTTTGAGGACGCCGGCGCCAAGTGGCTGGTAGTCGCCTATGCCAACCTGACGCCGGCCTGAAGTGCCATGATCGGGCTACGGAGTAACAGACGCAGGAGCGCGAGGCGCAGAGGACGCAGAGATTATCGAAAGTCGCCGGCGAGGCAAACCTCTGCGTCTCATGGACCTCTGTGCTCGCGGACTCGGTGTGCAAAGGACGTCGCAAAGCTGATGTGTGAGCCATCCCGTTGTCAGCTCTATATCCATATCCCCTGGTGCGTACGCAAGTGCCCGTATTGCGATTTCAACTCGCACGCCGTGCGCGAACCCATCGATCAGGACGCTTATGTCGATGCGTTGCTGCTCGATCTGGAACATGAGCTCGCCCGCAAGCCGCTATATTCCCTAGTGAGCATCTTTATCGGTGGCGGCACGCCCAGTCTGTTCGACGGTGCGTCCATCGCCCGCCTGCTCGAAGGAGTCGCGCAGCGGATCGGCCTGGCCTCCGACGTCGAGATCACCCTGGAGGCCAATCCCGGCACCGCCGAAGCGGCACACTTTTCCGCCTATCGGGCAGCGGGGGTCAGCCGCCTGTCGATCGGCGTGCAGAGTCTCGATGATGGCGCCCTGGCCGCGCTTGGTCGCATTCACTCCGCAGCGGAGGCCCGTTCCGCTTACAAGCTGGCGCGTGCGGCGGGTTTCGACAATATCAACCTCGACCTGATGTATGGCCTTCCGCAACAGGCCTCGGCTGCAGCTTTGGACGACCTTCGTCAAATAATCGACCTGGAGCCGGAGCACGTCTCCTGGTACCAGTTGACCCTCGAACCAAACACCCTCTTTTATCACCGGCCACCGCCGCTGCCCGACGAAGACACTCTGGTCGATATGATGGAGGCTGGCCAAGCGATGCTGGCGAATGCCGGTTACCTGCAATACGAGATCTCGGCCTATGCACGTGACGGCCGGCAATGCCGACATAACCTGAACTACTGGCAGTTTGGCGACTATCTGGGGATTGGCGCCGGGGCGCATGGAAAACTGAGCTTTCCCGGCTCGCATATCCAGCGTCGCAGCAAACAGCGACAGCCGGCCGCCTTCATGGCTGCCGCAGCCCAAGGCGCCATCGTCCTCGAGCGCGAAATCGCGCGGGATGAACTGGCGGTCGAGTTTTTTCTCAACACGTTGCGGCTCACGGCCGGGGTTCCGGCAGGTCTGTTCGAATCGCGCACCGGCCTTGCCCTGGATGCCATCGAGCGACCCCTCACGCGGGCACGCGAGCTGGGTTTGTTACTGGACGACCCGACACGGTTGCAGCCCAGCGCGCATGGCCAGCGATATCTGAATGATTTGCTCGTACTGTTCGAACCGGACTGAGGCCCAAATGGAGCAGGTATTTTTCCAGCAGGTGCAGTGCCCTTATTGCGGCGAGCCGATCGAGATTCAGGGCGACCGGTCCGCCGGGAGTCAGGCCTACATCGAAGACTGCTCCGTATGTTGTCGGCCGATCGAGGTGCGCCTGCTGCAGATGGGTGAAGATTGGGTTCTTGAGGTGGAACGCGATGACGACTGACTATGTGCCGATCGACTGTGACCAGCATTCAGTACTCGAGCTTCTGGCCATGCGGCGGACCCGGGTCATCGTGCGGTCAAGGCAGCCGGAAGGCACAGTTTCGGTTGTTGAGGCCATGGTATGTGACGTACTCACGCGCGACGGGGCGGAGTACCTGATTTTGCGCGACCCGGGAGACAAAGAGTTTTCGATTCGCCTCGACCAGTTGCTGAGCATGTCGGGGCTGGACGGCGGGCCGATCTGGCGTCAAAAAACCGTTTCCACGGAATAGACCTAATAACCAATTGATAAATAAAGATAAATAGGAGGAACCACTATCCCTTTTTGCGCCGTTTAATTCGGCAAGACAGGCCCCGAATCGCTGTGGTAGTTTGGCGTCGAGTCCAGCTGAAAACCGACAGTTGTCGGCCAACCCGAAAGAAACTTTAGGGTGAACTAGATGGAAAATAAAAAAACTGCCGAGATTGATTTTGATACCTGGTCCGAGATGGCCCGCTCTGATCCCGAGACGTTCGAATTGATGCGTCAGGTTGCGATTGAAGCCGCTATCGCAGGAGCCTCCGAATCCAACCGTCAGCGCCTGCGCTGTCTGCAGTGGCGGATCGATCAGGAACGCCGCCTGGCGCGCACGCCCATGGCAGCCTGTCTGCGGATTTCGCGCATGATGTGGCGCACGGTTCTGGGTCCGGGCGGACTGAATGATCGTTTCGGTGAACTCCAGGGTCTGTTCAGTGACCGCCCCGGGGGGTTGCCGTCTGACGCATCGCCTGGAGGCCAGGTGGTGGCATTCGCTCGCACCCGCGACTGAAAAGGCTTCAACAATGCATGCCCGCTCATCCGTGGCCAGGATTGCGCAGAATTATTCGAAGCTCCCCTGACGCCGCGACTGCTTGCAATTTCGCCTGCCTTGGCTTAGAGTGCTCGGCCTTTCGCGCCGCGCGCGCAAACTCAAGTATTCTTTGTTGATTGCCCGGCGTATGTGGCGGCGGGCATTGGAGTGAGACGAAATGAAAGCGGACGTACACCCGAATTATTCTGACATCAAAGTCGTCTGCAGCTGCGGAAACACCTTCAATACGCGCTCGACCATGGGTGGTGAAACGCTGCAGGTTGAAGTGTGCTCGGCCTGTCATCCTTTCTACACAGGCCAGCAGAAACTGATGGATACTGCTGGTCGCGTAGACCAGTTCCGCAAGCGCTTCCGCCGCTGAGCCGGACCGGCATCGATCAATACCGGAAGGCGCCCTGGTGGCGCCTTTTCTCGTTATGCACTTGGAGTAATCAATGAGTCAGGCAGACGACCTCAACAAACAAGATGCCGATTTCGAAATCAATCAGGCGGCATTGGATTACCATGCCAATCCACGTCCCGGAAAAATCAGTGTCGAACTGACCAAGCCGACCAAGACCCAGCGTGATCTGGCGCTCGCCTATACGCCGGGCGTGGCCGAGCCCGTTCGCCGTATTGCTGCCGACCCACAAGATGCCTACAAGTACACCGCCAAGGGCAATCTGGTCGGGGTGATCACCGACGGTAGCGCTGTGCTGGGGCTTGGTAACGTGGGCTCCCTGGCCGGCAAACCGGTGATGGAAGGTAAAGGGGTTTTGTTCAAACATTTCGCCGACATCGACGTCTTCGATATCGAGGTGAATGCCGAACACCCGCAGGAATTCATCGAGACGGTGATGCGAATCGCTCCGACCTTCGGTGGAATCAACCTCGAGGATATCGCCGCGCCGCATTGTTTCGAGATCGAGCAGGCCCTGATCGAGCAGCTGGATATCCCTGTCTTCCACGATGATCAGCACGGCACCGCGATTATTATTGCGGCCGGCCTGCTCAACGCCCTGGAACTGCAGGGCAAAACACTCGACGAGGCGAAGATCGTGGTGTTGGGAGCCGGAGCGGCGGGGATCGCCGCGGTTCGCCTGTTGATCGCGATGGGAGCGCACCGCGACAACTTCCTGGTACTCGACCGCAAGGGCGTCATCCATCTGGGCCGCAAAGACCTCAACCCATACAAATTTGGTGTCGCGGTCGAGACCGAGGCACGTACCCTGGAGGACGCGATGCGCGGGGCGGACGCCTTCATCGGCGTATCAGGGCCCGACCTGGTCGATGCCGAAATGCTGGCCTCGATGGCCGACAAGCCGATCGTGTTTGCGTTGTCCAATCCGGTGCCCGAAATCAGGCCGGAGGTCGCCCACAAGGTTCGCGACGACCTGATCATGGCCACCGGCCGTTCTGATTATCCCAACCAGGTCAACAATGTGCTGGGTTTCCCGTTCATCTTTCGCGGCGCTCTGGATGTGCGTGCCAGCCGGATCAATGAAGATATGCAGATCGCGGCGGTAAACGCGCTGAAGTATCTGACCCGCACGCCCACGCCCCAGCAAGTGCTGGATTCGTACGGACTCCAGTCGTTGGATTTCGGCCCAGACTACATTCTGCCAAAACCGCTGGACCCGCGTTTGCGGGGCGTGATTTCGCATGCGGTTGCGGCTGCCGCGATAGACAGCGGTGTGGCCCGCGCCGACTGGCCGGAACATTATCCCTCCAGCTAGCTGTCTCCATCCGGGGCGCGGGACTCGTGGCCCAGCGCCTTGCGGTGCAGCGAGACCGCCGATCGCCAATTCATGGCCGGCGACGGTTGGCCGGAATCTCAGCGACCTCACAGGGCGCCGGGAGGCCGGCTTGTGTTTGCTGAGCGCGCAAACTTATACTTCAATTAATACAATTAATAAGTGTTGGAGCGTTGGAGATGAAGTCACCGATAAAAGTCACGATCACGGGGGCCGCCGGACACATTGGATATGCGCTGGCATTTCGCGTTGCCTCGGGCGCGATATTTGGACCGGATCAGCCGGTGATTCTGCGACTGTTGGAGATTCCACCGGCACTTTCATCCGTCAATGGCGTAGGCATGGAATTAGAGGATTGCGCTCTTCCGCTGCTGCACGACATTGTTCTGACCGACGACCAGGACATCGGTTTTCGTGAAACCGACTACGCCATCCTCATTGGCGCCAAACCCCGCGGCAAGGGGATGGAACGCAAGGACCTGATCACCGAAAACGCGAAGATCTTTTCGGCCCAGGGCAAGGCAATCAATGATCACGCCTCAGGCGACGTACGCGTACTGGTGGTGGGCAACCCGGCCAACACCAACGCCTTGATTGCAGCCTCCAACGCACCGGACCTGGACAACAAACAGTTCACCGCGATGACCCGGCTGGATCACAATCGCGCTCTCGGGCAGCTTGCCAACAAGACCAATAACCTGGTGGCAGATATCACCCGGATGACCATCTGGGGCAATCACTCCATGACCCAGTATCCCGACATCAGCAATTGTCGCGTGAAGGGCGCTTCCGCACTCGAACTGGTGACCCGGGATTGGGCCATCGACCACTTTATTCCCCGCATTCAACGTCGTGGCGCAGAGATCATCGAAGCTCGCGGCCTCTCGTCGGCAGCCTCGGCCGCAGATGCTGTGGTCGACCATGTGCGCGACTGGGCACTGGGTACCCCTGAAGACGACTGGGTGAGTATGAGCGTGATTTCAGATGGCAGTTACGGTGTATCTGAAGGTATCGTCTTTTCATTCCCTGTTACCTGCAAAGGAGGCGAGTACGAGATCGTGCGAGGGCTGGATTTGGATGATCTGAGCAAGGCCCGGCTTAAAGCCTCAGAGAATGAGCTGTTGCAGGAGAAAGCGATCATTCAGGAGTTGCTGTAACGCGCACCGGAGTTGTCGGTGCGTAATTGGGGATGTGCCACAGTTTTTTAATGTTTTCAGCTGCCGGCGAAATTCCGGCGTCTCGCGAGTGAGCACCCGTCATCCGGTATGTACCGGCAAAGCTCCGGGGTACCGCAGATCCTGGCGCAGTTCGTGCCGATATCGGGCTCCTGCATGATCCTGAGGAGGCTGGCTGAGTGCAGGGAATACCCCAATGTGCATTGAAAAACGGCTACGCTGCACTGCAGCAATTCCAATTATCGGATCGAAATCCGCTTGTGCTAGTCTCTTGCCGCCTAGCTTGATTTCAGTCTAGAGGAGCGGCGATATGTCGGACAGGAAAGCCACCCTTACCTTCAATGACACGGGTAAATCGATCGAACTGAACGTGCTCTCCGGTACCGAAGGGCCGGATTGCGTGGATATCTCAAGCCTGTACAGCCAGGGCAAGGTGTTCACCTTCGATCCGGGTTTCGTGTCCACTGCGAGTTGCGACAGCTCGATCACCTATATCGACGGAAACGAGGGGATTCTGCGTTACCGCGGCTATCCGATCGAACAGCTGGCGGAAGAATCCAGCTTCGTCGAAGTCGCCTATCTGCTTTTGTATGGGGAGCTGCCCACGCCGGTTCAGTTGGAAGACTTCAACAGCATCATCACGCACCACACGATGATCAACGATTCGTTGTTGCGCTTCTTTCAGGGTTTCCACAATAACGCCCACCCGATGGCGATGATGGTGGCGGTGGTGGGTTCGCTTTCGGCGTTCTACCACGACTCCATGGACATCAGCTGTCCGCGACATCGAGAGATCAGCGCGCACCGGCTGATCGCCAAGCTGCCGACCATCGCCGCGGCCTGTTACAAGCACAATGTGGGCGAACCGGTGATGTACCCGCAAAACCACCTGAGCTATACCGGCAATCTGCTGCATATGATGTTTGCCACGCCTTGCGAAGACTACGTGGTGGACCCGTTGGCGGAACGAGCCCTGGACGTGTTGTTTATCCTGCACGCCGATCATGAACAGAATGCTTCGACCTCGACCGTGCGTCTGGCCGGCAGCTCGGGCGCAAATCCCTTCGCCTGTATTGCCGCAGGCACGGCTTCGCTTTGGGGGCCGGCGCACGGCGGCGCCAACGAGGCCGTGCTCGACATGCTCGAGCAGATCGGCAGCGTGGACAATGTCGACAAATACATCTCAAAGGCGAAAGACAAGGACGACCCCTTCCGCCTGATGGGCTTCGGCCACCGTGTGTACAAGAACTACGATCCGCGGGCGAAGATCATCCGCGAGATCTGCTATCAGGTCCTGGAAAAACTGGCTGACAGCAATAATCCGCTGTTCGAGCTGGCGATGCGCCTGGAGGAGATCGCGTCCAAAGACGAATACTTCCTCGAGAAAAAGCTTTATCCCAATGTCGATTTCTATTCCGGGATCATCTACCGAGCGCTGGGAATTCCGGACAATATGTTCACCGTGATGTTCGCCCTGGCACGCACCGCCGGCTGGGTGAGTCACTGGACAGAAATGCTGGATGACCCGCGGCACCGCATCGGGCGTCCGCGTCAGCTTTACCAGGGCGCCGGGCATCGCGAATACGTACCTGTAGGCGATCGCTGATCAGTTCGGTGCTTCATCGAGCAGGGCGTTGAGTTGATCGATGTCCTGCATTTCCAGTCGTTTGCCGGTCATCGGATCGCGTGGCGGGTCGCTGCGGCTCTGATGGTCCAGCATGATCAGTTCCACCATTGTCTCGCCGGCAAAAAAGTGCAGGGCCGGGCGCGCTGTCCGGCGCCCGCCCGAGTAGCTCAGCACCACCTCGGTGTCTTGCCAGGGAATATGGCGGTCGCTCATGTGGTGCATGACCTGTTCCGGGGTGTCTGCGAGCAATAGCAGCCGAATTTTGTCCACCGGGCCGTCGCCGTGCAGCAGTGAACCGAAGAGCTGCGGCTGGAATGGCAGAAATTCGGACATTGCCCGCAGGGCCAGCCTGCGCTGCTGCCGCAGCTGAACGAGTTGCTGCGGTCTGAACAACTCGCGATATTCGCGGATCGCTGAACGAAGGGCATCGACCGGTGGCGTCTGCTTGAGCTGGATGTCCTGTTTGTGGCAGGTTCGCCGGTAGGCTTCTTCCAGCTCCAGCCCGTCATCAACCACCAGTCTGGCCGTATCTGTCAGCAGGGCCCGCAGATCCGACCGTCGCGCTGCCTTGCTCAGAACAGGTCCCGCGTGGCCGCGGGCGGGGCGGCGACGGGCGTTGTTATGGCGCCCTTGTCATCGCTGGCGGCGTATCCGGCAGCGCCGGGGGCATTTTCCGCACGGAACATCTCGAAAATCGCACCCTCGGTGGCAGCGGTCGCTTTCGCGCCGGTTGCAGGATCGATACGAACGGTGACAATTTCCGGTGGCATTTCGGGTTCTTCGTCCGGGATATCCTTGAGTGCCACGCGCATGAAGTCCATCCAGGCCGGCAGGGCGGCCTTGCCGCCGACTTCGCCGCGGCCGAGCTTGCTGTTGTCGTCGAAACCGACCCAGGCATTGGCCACCAGGTGCTGGTTGAAGCCATTGAACCAGGCATCACGCTGGTCATTGGTGGTACCGGTCTTGCCGGCAAGGTCTTTGCGGCCCAGTTCGCGCGCCCTGGTTGCTGTGCCCTGCAGTATCACATCCTGCATCATCGAATACATGAGGAAGCGATTGCGCTGATCCAGTACGCGTGGCGCATAGCCGTTATCGGCTTGCCCGTTTTCGTCAGCGGTTGCGCTGGGTGGCGGGCATTCGGTGCAGACCAGCCTTGGTTTCGCCTCGAACACCACGCCCAAGCCAGCCTGCTCGATGCGCTCGATGATATAGGGTTCAACACGGTATCCACCATTGGCGAGCACGGCATAGCCTGTGGCCATCTGCAGTGGCGTGACGTCCGCGCTGCCGAGGGCCAGAGACAGATTGTGCGGCAGTTCATCGGGGTTGAAACCGAACTTCGCGATGTGTTCCAGTGCCGCCTCCACACCCATGCTGCGCAGCAGACGAATGGATACCAGGTTGCGGGATTTGGTCAACGCGTAGCGCAGCCGGGTGGGACCGAAAAATTTGCCGGAGTAGTTTTCCGGCCGCCAGGCCCCTTCCAGGCTGGGGTCCTCGAATACCACCGGGGCATCGTTGATGAGGCTTGCGGGGGTAAACCCATTTTCCAGCGCGGCCGAGTAGATGAAAGCTTTAAAGCCCGAACCGGGCTGCCGCTTGGCCTGCGTGACCCGGTTGAACTTGCTGAAGTAAAAGTCGTAACCGCCTACCAGGGCGCGAATCGCGCCGCTATTGGGGTCGAGGGCGATGAATGCTCCCGCCGCACGGGGCAGCTGTGAAAGTCGCCACGCCCTTTGTTTGTCCACATCGACTGCTTTGACCCTGACCAGATCCCCCGGTTTGACGATATCCGCGGCTTTTTTAGGGGCAGGTCCTAGCCGGTCTGTGTTGACGAACGGGCGCGCCCATTTCATCTGCTCCCAACCGATGGTGCCGTACTCATCATTGCCCAGATAGATGCGGGCCGATTTTTCCTCCACTGCGGTGACGATCGACGGCCTGAGTGATCCGACGGTCGCGCTATCCGCGAGTAACGCATCGAGAGCTGCCGGGTCTGATGGCAGTGGCTCGAGCCGGGTCTCGGGACCGTGGTAGCCATGTCGTTCGCTGTAGGCGTCGAGCGCATCGCGTATCGCGCTGTTTGCAGCCGTCTGTTCTTTGGTCGCCAGCGTGGTGTAAACAGAGTAGCCGCCCGTATAGGCCTCCTGATCGTAGCGCTCGACCATTTCCGAGCGCACCATCTCGGCGACATAGGGCGCCTCGACCTCGATATCGGCGGCGTAGCGGCTGGCGGTTATGGGCTGCGTTGTGGCCGCTGCATGATCGGCCTGACTGATAAATCCTAGTTCGAGCATGCGGTCGAGGACGTAATTGCGGCGCTCCAGGGCGCGCGGGGGATTCGCCAGCGGGTTGAAGCTCGAAGGAGCCTTCGGCAGCCCTGCGACCATGGCTGTCTGGGCAAGATCGAGTTCTGCCACGGTCTTGCCGTAATAGACACGCGCTGCGGCACCGACCCCGTAGGAGCGGTGGCCGAGGTAAATCTTATTGAGATACAGCTCGAGTATCTCCGGCTTGGTAAGTTCCTTTTCTATCCGCAGGGCAAGAAATATCTCGCTCAGCTTGCGGGTGTAGGTCTTTTTGCGACTCAGGTAGAAATTGCGCGCCACCTGCATGGTGATGGTGCTGCCGCCCTGCTTCTTTTTGCCGGTCAGCGCAAGCTGTAACCCGGCCCGCAAGAGGCCGCGATAATCCACGCCCGGATGGTGAAAGAAGTTTGAGTCCTCGGCCGACAGGACCGCCTGGACCATCTGCTCCGGAATCTCTGCATAGGTGAGCGGGTTGCGCCGCTTTTCGCCGAACTCAGCGATCAGCTTGCCGTCCCTGCTGAATACTTTCAGTGGGACCTGCAGCCGTACTTCGCGCAGATTGTTGATATCCGGGAGATCGGGCTCAAGGTAATAATAGGCGGCAGCGAGTGCAGCCGCCCCCACAAAGGCCCCGATGATGCCCAGGATCAATCCGAACTTAAATATTTTCAGGAGCCACTTCATGCGCTTGTTCACAGATTACAGTCTTCAGGAATGGTGCCGACAACCCTTTCCAGACGGGCCGCTATACTAGCCCGAAAGGCCGCGCAGTTGGTGGTCGATTTGGCCCGGCAGTGGTCGGGCAAAGGGTTGGACGGCATCAATGCCAGCGGGTTGGTTACGGCATCGCTCGGCGCGGCAATGAGGCAGTGCAAAACGACAATAGTTCCGCTTGGACTTTAATTCCTTCAAAAAAAATGTCATAAGGTTTTATACTTGAGACGTTTTATTAAAGAAAAAACTCCAGGCTGCCGCTGACTACCCCAAGATCCGGGGCGGTATGGCACTCGGGAAAGCACACCAAAGGAAGTTGGAAAAAAATCGTCATGGGCCTTTTTACCCAGAAGAAGGTGCCGCTACTCGGGCTGGATATCAGCTCAACAGCGGTAAAGCTGCTCGAACTGAGTCAGCATAATGGTCGCGGGGGCGTGCGGTATCGCGTGGAGAGCTACGCGGTGGAGCCCTTGCCTTCGACAGCGGTGGTGGAGAAAAACATCGCGGATGTCGACGCCGTTGGCAAAGCTGTCCGAAATGTCGTCCGCAAGGCCGGCACCCGGAACAAGCGCGCAGCGGTCGCGGTATCCGGTTCGGCGGTAATCACCAAGGTGATTTCGATGCCGGCATCGTTGACCGAGTCGGAGATGGAGAGCCAGATCCAGCTCGAGGCCGACCAGTACATCCCCTACCCCCTCGAAGAAGTCAATATCGACTTCCAGGTCCAGGGCACCTCCGACAAGAGTCCCGAACTCGTTGACGTGTTGCTTGCCGCATCACGGAGCGAGAATGTGGACGACAGAGTGGCGGCACTCGAACTTGCCGGATTGACCTGTGACATCGTTGATGTCGAGGCCTATGCGATGGAAAGCGCCTGTTCCCAGCTGGCCGACCAGTGGCCGAACGCGGGAGAGTCGCAGACGATAGCAGTGGCGGATATCGGTGCGACCACCACGACGCTGAACGTGTTGCACAACAATCATATCGTTTACACCCGCGAGCAGAACTTCGGCGGGCGTCAGCTGACGGAAGAGATCCAGCGTCGCTACGGGTTGTCGGTTGAGGAGGCCGGAATGGCCAAGCGCCAGGGCGGTCTGCCTGACAATTACATCCCGGAGGTGCTGGAACCGTTCAAAGAGGCCATGGCGCAACAGGTCAGTCGCTCCATCCAGTTTTTCTATTCGGCGAGTGCGTTCAACAGCGTCGACCTGGTGGTTCTCGCCGGTGGCAGCTCTTCGGTCCCCGGTATCGACGACCTGATCCAGGAAAGACTCGGGGTGGAGACAGTGATCGCCAATCCGTTTGCAAACATGGCGGTGGCCTCGAGGGTGAAACCCCAGGTTCTCAGCAATGATGCCCCGGCACTGATGATTGCCTGCGGCCTGGCACTGAGGAGTTTCGACTGACATGGCGCGTATAAATCTTCTTCCCTGGCGCGAAAAGCTCCGTAAGCAGCGCCTGCGCGAGTTCGGTGTGATGGTGCTGGGCGCCCTGGTGCTGGCCGTCGCTGGCATGGGTTACTGGCATTGGTTTAACCAGGGGATGATCGACAATCAACGTGATCGCAACCGGTACCTCGAACGAGAGATCGCCAAGGTTGACAAGCAGATCGCCGAAATCCGTGAACTCGAAAGAACGCGCCAAAAGCTCATCTCGCGTATGAAGGTGATCGAGGATCTGCAGGTCAGCCGGCCGCAGATCGTTCATCTGTTCGACGAACTGGTTACGGTGGTGCCGGATGGGGCCTACCTCACGCAGGCAACACAGCGCGGCAAGAAATTGGTACTGAACGGCCGCGCACAGTCGAATGCCCGGGTGTCGACCTATATGCGCAACATCGAGGCGAGCCCCTGGCTCAACAATCCCAAGTTGCGCATCATCGAGCACAAAGATCAGGATCGGGCAAAAGCGACAGACAGCAACTTTACGCTCGATCTGGTCCAGGTCGTGCCGAAGGAGGACTCGGCACAATGAACATGCAGGAACTCAACGAACTCGATTTCAGCAATATTGGGGAATGGCCGGCTGCGATAAAGGCCATCCTTATCCTGATTCTGATGGGCGGAGTCGGGGCAGCCTGGTATTTTCTGGATATCGAAGACCAGTACAAGGCACTGGCGCAGGTTGAAAACACCGAAAAGGAACTGCGTCTGGATTTCGAGGGTAAGCAGGCCAAGGCGGCGAATCTCGAGGCCTATCGGGCCCAGCTCGCTGAGATGGAGGAGTCGTTCGGTGCCATGTTGCGCCAGCTGCCCAACCGCACCGAGGTGGCGGATCTGTTGGTGGATGTCTCTCAGACCGGGCTTGCAGCGGGCCTCGAGTTTGAGTTGTTTCAGCCGCAGCCGGAGGTGCCGAAAGACTTTTATGCGGAGCTTCCGATTAAGCTCAGGGTTGTCGGCACCTATCATGAATTCGGTGAGTTCGTAAGCGGTCTTGCCGCTTTGCCCCGGATCGTGACCATCCATGATGTACAGATCAAACCGCGCCCGAACAAGGCCGGTCAGCTGATCATGGAAGCAACGGCGCGTACCTATCGTTACCTTGATGAGGCAGGTGGTTGATGATGAGGAAGTTCATCCCCTTGGTAGTGCCTCTGTTGTTGGCCGGTTGTGTAAACCGGGACATGTCTGACCTTCAAACATTCGTTGAAGAAGTGAAGAGCAGGCCGGCTGCAGGCATAGAGCCGATCCCGGAAATCAAGCAGGTGATTGGTTTCGTGTACACGGCAAAGAGCCGTCGCGACCCGTTTACCCGTCAGGAAGATGATGCGGTGGCGACAGAGGCAGTGTTGGACAATGGTCTTCGCCCGGATCCGAACCGGCGCAAGGAAGAGCTGGAGGTATATTCACTCGACTCGCTGCGCATGGTGGGCACCCTGGAGCAGGACGAACAGACCTGGGGTCTATTGAAGACCTCGGACGGAACCATTCATCGCGTTGCGCCGGGTAACTATATCGGCCTGAACGATGGCAGAATCACGCGGATCAGTGAAGAGAAAATTGAGCTGATAGAACTCGTACCCACTGGTTCAGGTTTTCTTGAAAAAGAAGCGGCAGTGGCACTTGGCGGGGAATAGGAGAAGGCACGATGTTTAAGAAGGTAAAGGCGCGCAAGACTGCACTGATCGGAGTGGTGCTGCTATGGGCCTTCCTGTCCGATGCGCTGGCTAATCAGTTGCAGGACATCAGTTTTTCGGCCTTGCCCGGTAACCGGGTGGAGATCGTGCTGACGACCAGTGAGCCGGTGGGTGAACCCCTGTCGTTCACTACTGATAATCCGGCACGCATTGCGATCGATCTGGCGAACACGACCAGCGCTCTGGCGCAGAAGGTCACGCCTGTGGCGATTGGCATGGCGCGCAGTATCACGGCTATTGAAGCAGGCGATCGTACCCGTGTGGTGATCAATCTGCTGGAGCAGGTGGCCCATGAGATTCGCGCGGAAGGCAACCGGCTCATAGTCAGTGTCGGTGCCGGCGGGGGTGCTGGCAGCATGTCTGCCACCAGCGCGCCCAAAGCGTCGATGGCCTCAGACCGCAACGTGCCGGCACGCAGCGGCCTCGGGCTGGAAAACGTCGACTTCCGCCGCGGACCTGATGGTGAGGGCCGGGTGGAAATCGAGCTGTCGAGTCCCTCCATTGTGGTCGACATGCGACAGCAGGGCGACCGTGTGGTGCTCGACTTCATGGACACCAGTCTGCCGCAGCAGTTGGCACGTACGCTCGATGTGATGGATTTTGCCACTCCGGTGAAGACCATCGAGACGCGCCCGGACGGCCGCAATGTGCGCATGAGCATCGCCACCTCAGGTGAGTTTGAACACCTCGCGTACCAGGCAAACAATACCTATACCGTCGAGTTCCGGTCCCTGACCAGGCAGGAGAAGGAGGCCCGTCTCAAGGAGCAACAGGTCTACGAGGGCGATCGTCTGTCCCTGAACTTCCAGGACATCGAAGTTCGCGCGGTGCTGCAGTTGCTGGCCGATTTCACCGGCCTGAACATGGTTGTCAGCGACACGGTTTCCGGTCGTATTACCCTGCGTCTCAAGAACGTTCCCTGGGATCAGGCGATGGATATCATCCTCAAGACCCGGGGTCTGTCGATGCGGCGCAATGACAATGTCGTACTGGTCGCGCCGACGGAAGAGATCGCTGCGCGCGAGAAGCTGGAGCTGGAATCGCAGCAGCAGATCGAAGAGCTGGCCCCGCTGCGCTCCGAACTGGTCCAGATAAACTACGCCAAGGCCGCCGATCTGGCCGCACTGCTGAAGTCGGCCGAGAACAAGCTGATCTCCGAGCGTGGCAGCGTATCGATCGATGAACGTACCAATACCCTGCTGGTCCAGGATACTGCGGCCAAGCTGAGCGAGGTGCGTGCCCTGGTGAACAGTCTCGATATCCCGGTTCGTCAGGTCTTGATCGAGTCGCGCATCGTTATTGCGATCAATGATTACGCACGTGACCTTGGCGTCAGGCTTGGCGGTAGTGCGAACGGAAGCATAGACGGCAACTACGGCATCGTGGCCGGGGGTGTTGGGACTCTCCCTGGGCCCCCAGGCGGCCCGGCTGGGGACAGTCAGATAGGCAATCTCCTCGTAAACCTGCCTGCAACCGCCGCTACCAGTGGCGTCAATATGGTTATCGGCAAGCTGGGTTCTTACCTGCTGCGCCTGGAGTTGACCGCCATGCAACAGGAGGGCAAGGGCGAGATCGTCTCCAGCCCGCGCGTCATCACCTCTGACCAGAACAAGGCGACGATCAAGCAGGGTATCGAGGTTCCGTATCAGGAGGCCGCATCGAGCGGTGCAACCACGGTATCCTTCAAAGAGGCCGTGTTGCAGCTGGAAGTAACGCCGCATATCACGCCGGACGACCGCGTGATCATGGATCTCAAGGTCAACAAGGACAGCCCGGATTTCACCCGTGCGGTACTTGGTGTCCCGCCGATCGATACGCGTGAAGTCGAGACCTCGGTACTGGTCGACAATGGTGAAACGGTCGTACTTGGCGGCGTGTTTGAACGCACCAAGTCCAAGCGGACGGAGCGGGTTCCCTTCTTTGGTGATCTGCCCTATCTGGGCTTCATGTTCAAGCAGGAAGCGATCGACGATCAAAACAGTGAGCTGCTGATCTTCGTTACGCCAAAGATCCTCAAGGACACACTCACCTTGCGTTGAGTCATCTCTAACTGATGATGCGACAGGCGGCGGACAATTGTCCGCCGTCCTCGTTACTGGCATTCTGCTTTTATGGCCAAACCCAACCGTATATTTCTGATCGGCCCCATGGGTGCCGGCAAGACGACCATCGGCAAGCAGCTCGCGCAGTCGCTTGGCATGACCTTCAACGACTCCGACCAGGAGATCCAGCGCCGCACCGGTGTAGATATCCCCACGATATTCGAATACGAAGGCGAGGAGGGTTTTCGCCAGCGGGAGCAGCAGGTCATTGACGACCTGACCCAGATCGACAATCAGGTTCTGGCAACCGGGGGGGGCGCTGTCATACGTCCCGAGAACCGCCAGCATCTGTCGGCCCGTGGCGTCGTGTTTTTTCTTGCCTGTTCGGCGGAGCAGCAGTATGAAAGGACCTACAGGGACCGCAATCGCCCCTTGTTGCAGACTGAAGACCCGCTCGATCGTCTGAAGGAGCTGATGGAAATCCGCGAACCCCTCTATCGGAGCAGCGCGGACTACACGGTCAGCACCGAGGGGCGCAGCGCATCTTCGGTGGCCAACGAGATCCTGGGCATATTGCGTAGCTGACCCATTCTGTCCGCGGGTGTGTAGAATTCCGCCATGACGTCACCCGCAACATCTGGACAATGGCAACCATGTCTTCCTCGATGCGTACGCTGAAGGTCGACCTCGGCGATCGGGGCTACCCCATATTTATCGGCTCCGACCTGATTGGGAACAGTTCGCTATACCGTCCGCACATTCACGGCGGGCAGGTCATGATCGTGAGCAACGAGACGGTCGCACCTCTTTACCTCGCTCGCGTCGAGGCGGCGCTGGCCGGGTACCAGCTGGCACACGTCATTCTGCCCGACGGCGAGCAGTACAAGACGCTCGGCGTACTTGATCAGATATTTACCGGTTTGCTGAAGCACCGGTTCGACCGTGGTTGCACCCTGCTCGCGCTCGGTGGCGGAGTGGTCGGTGACATGACCGGTTATGCTGCCGCCAGCTATCAGCGTGGGGTGAACTTCATCCAGGTCCCGACGACCCTGTTGTCCCAGGTGGATTCTTCAGTGGGTGGCAAGACCGGGGTGAATCATCCACTGGGCAAAAACATGATCGGGGCCTTCCATCAGCCGCAATGCGTGGTGATCGATATCTCGACCCTGAGCACCCTGCCCGACCGCGAGCTTTCTGCCGGAATGGCCGAGGTCATCAAATACGGCCTGATCAACGATCGTGAGTTCTTTGTCTGGCTGGAGCAGAATATGCCCGCACTGATGGCGCGGGACCCCGACGCACTCGCCTACGCGATCGAGCGCTCCTGCGCTGACAAGGCGGCAGTGGTGGCGGCAGATGAACGGGAGTCGGGACAGCGCGCCCTGCTGAATCTGGGCCATACTTTCGGTCATGCGATCGAGACCGGCATGGGCTATGGCAGTTGGCTGCACGGTGAGGCCGTTGGCGCCGGAATGTGCATGGCGGCGGCCATGTCCGCGCGGCTGGGCTGGTTGGATCAGGACCAGGTGAGGCGGGTCGATACGCTGGTGGCAGCGGCCGGTTTGCCGGTGAGGCCTCCCGACGACGTGTCACCTGAACGGTTCGTCGAATTGATGGCGATCGACAAGAAGGTCATGGACGGCCAGTTGCGACTGGTGCTTATGAAGGACATCGGAAACTCGGTGATCACGGCAGACTTTGACCCGGAAGCCCTTAAGCAGACCCTTTATGGCAACTGAACAGATCAATTCGGGTCACTATTTCGATACCCCTGCGCGTGCCGAGCGCCTGCAGCTGCTGCTGCACCTGGTGCGTAACGCCGGAGAAGTCATTTATCTGCGGGCACCTGCCGGAGCGGGCAAGACACGGTTCGCCCAGCGCCTGCTTGATGCCCTCGGCGACCAGACTGCTACCGTCTGGGTGCGTGCCAGCCAGGATTGTGATGTGGCTGCGGTCGCGGTTGACCAGCTCGGTTTGCCTCCCGAAGAAATCAGCCCCTGGCCCGATGCGGTGATGGCCGGCCTGAGCGGGCAGGATCTGCTGGTCATAGTGGACGATGCCGACAGGCTGGGGCTGGAGGCGGTCGAGAGTCTCGCGGTTTTGCACGCTCGCGGAGGCCGGCTGCTTTTGGTGGGTCAGGGCGGTCTGGCGCAGACGAGCGGTAACTGGGATGCACAGTTTGTCGATCTGCCCGCGTTCGAGGCGGATCAGACGGTCGCCTTCCTGCGCAGTATGGCAGGCGCCCAGGCCGCGCGGGTTACGGATGATCTGGCCGCCGGTCTGCATCGTGCGTCCAATGGCCTGCCGGGGCCGTTGCTCGACGCGCTCAAGGGGGTTTTGGGAAACAAGGAAAAACAGTCCGGCGCGCGGCCGGTCGTGACAAATGTGCCGGAAAGGCCCCGACAACCGGCCTGGTACTGGTGGGCAAGCGGTGCGCTGATCTTTTTACTGGCCGCCGGGTTGCTGTTCGAGGAACAGATCAATTCGGTGTTCGAGCCAGACCAGGCGGTTACCGACCGGCCCGCCGTCGCGGTGGTGGAGACGGTTGAGCCCACAAGCGCGATAAAACGCGCGCCCGTGACAGACACCCTGCCTGCCGCCGAGGCGCCGCGTGAGAAAGCGGTTTCGGGCCTGAGGCCGGAGGCATTACCCGGATCGGGCGGCGCGCCGGACGAATTGGTCACGGCGTCAGAACATCCGGCGGTGGCGCCCGAGCAGGTTGCGGTGGTGACCAGCCCCGATCAGGCAACCGGTGCTGCCCCTGACGAGGTTCAGCCGGACGCGGGCGGTGACAAAGAGGATCCGCTGGACGCCGTAATGAGGGATGCCCTTGCGGCAGCTGAATCCAGTGAGGCTCCCGACCCGTCGGCAATCAAGCCGGTGGTGGTCGCGGATCGCGGGCCCGACAAAAAGGTTTCGGCAGATGGGGCAATGCCGACGGGGCCGGCCCCGCCCGAAGTAGCTGCGCCGGTTGTCGAAAAGATGCCCGAGGTACCGGCCTCCACCCTTGCAGATTCCGGGCAAAAACCCGTTTCGGCGGAGCCGGAGCCGAAGGTCCCGGCTGCTGGGCCCGCGCCGGTGGAATCTCGCGACGCGCCGCCAGGGGCGGCCGTGGTCACGGCTGAGCCGGTCGTGGTCGCCCCGGCGGCGGTGGAAAAGACGCCAGAGGTGGCGGCGTCCGACGCTGCAGATTCCGGGCGGGTGACAATCAAAGAGCAGAAGCCGCAGGTCCAGCCTGTCGTCCCGGCACCGGTTGAATCGCGGCAAGCTCCGGAAAAGCCCGCGGTGGTCAGGACCCAGCCGGCCGTGGTCGTTTCCGACGCGGCTCCCGGCAGCGGCAGCAGTTGGCTGAAAAGTCGTGCACCCGGCCACTACACCCTGCAGCTGGTGGGCGCCCGAGACCGGGCCGCCGTACAGAAGTTCGTCCGTGATCACGGGATAAAGGAGCCTTACGCGATCTTCGCACGGGACCTCAAGGGAAAACCCTGGTACTCCCTGGTAGCAGGCGACTACCCGGACCGTGACGCGGCGATTGCCGCCCGCGGCCGGCTTCCCAAGGGTTTGGAGCGATCCGGAGTCTGGCCAAGAAGCTTCGGATCTATTCAGAAATCTCAGTAGTAATAGCCACTTGCGAGCAATGCACCGAGATGGTGCGGGTCCCCGCAGGCAAAAAACTGGTCCGTATATTCTGATTCCATTATCCTAACCTGCCCGGTCTGTGTGCCCGAATGCGCCAGGATGTCTCAAGCGTCCGCCCAAGGCAGCATCGGCGGCGGGCCGCGCAGCGCAGTTACTTGCGCGCCGCTTTCGTGCAGCAGGTCGCAGGTATGACCATTGCTGCAGTATCCCTGCCGGGTTTGAGCGCGCCTCTGGGCGTGCGCCGGTGTGTTTGTGTCGTGGCTGGACTTGACCGGCCGCAAGAAGATTTTAGAAGAGGTATGCGATGAGCTACGGTGCCTTACCGCCAAAACAGGGACTGTATGACCCGGCAAACGAACACGACGCCTGCGGCGTGGGTTTTGTCGCGCATATCAAGGGTGAGAAGCGTCACGAGATCGTGCGCCAGGGCCTGACCATTCTCGAACGCCTGCATCACCGCGGCGCTGTCGGCGCCGACCCCCGCGCCGGTGACGGCGCCGGCCTGCTGCTGCAGCTGCCGGATGAGTTCTTCCGCGCCGTGGTTGATTTCAAGCTGCCGGCGGCGGGCGAGTATGCGGTCGGGATGATGTTCCTGCCGCGCGATGATGCGGCGCGCGCAGAGGCGCAGAAGATCGTTGAGGGATACGTCGCCTTTGAGGGACAGCGTCTGATCGGTTGGCGCGATGTGCCGGTCGATAACAGTGGCCTGGGTTACAGCGTGCTCCCGACGGAGCCGGTGATCCGCCAGGTATTCATCGGCTGTGGTGACAGCTGTGGTGATCAGCAGGCCTTTGAGCGCAAGCTGCTGGTGATTCGCAAGCAGATCGAAAACCGCATACTCGACCTGGCGATCGATTCTTCGCGGTCTTTCTATTTCACATCTCTTTCTTCGCGCACCATCGTGTACAAGGGCATGCTGCTGGCCGGGCAGGTCGGTGAGTATTACCAGGACCTTAGCGATGAGCGCATGGTCTCGGCGCTGGCGCTGGTGCACCAGCGTTTCTCGACCAACACCTTCCCGACCTGGGACCTGGCGCACCCTTTCCGCATGATCGCGCACAATGGTGAGATCAACACCCTGCGCGGAAATGTCAACTGGATGGCGGCCCGCCGCGAATCCATGGCGTCCGAGATTCTAGGCTCCGATCTCGACAAAATCTGGCCGCTGATCCCGGAGGGCCAGTCCGACTCGGCCTGTTTCGACAATGCGCTCGAACTGCTGGTTGCCGGCGGCTACTCGCTGGCGCACGCCATGATGATGCTGATCCCGGAGGCCTGGGCGGGGAATCCGCTGATGGACAAGGATCGTCGCTCTTTCTACGAGTACCATGCAGCCCTGATGGAGCCTTGGGACGGTCCGGCCGCCGTGGCCTTCACGGACGGCCGCCAGATCGGTGCGACCCTGGACCGCAACGGCTTGCGCCCGGCACGCTACCTGGTGACCGACGATGATCTGGTGGTGATGGGCTCCGAGATGGGCGTTTTGCAGATCCCGGAAGAGAAGATCATCAAGAAATGGCGCTTGCAGCCAGGCAAGATGTTCCTGATCGACATGGAGCAGGGCCGCATCATCGACGATGCCGAGCTCAAGGCCGACCTGTCGCGCGCCAAGCCGTACCAGCAGTGGTTGAACGACACTCAGATCAGCCTTAACAGCCTGCCCACCGTGGTGGGTGCGATGTCGCCTGACCCGGATACCCTGCTCGATCGCCAGCAGGCCTTTGGTTACACTCAGGAGGACATCAAGTTCCTGTTGACGCCGATGGTTTTGACCGGCCAGGAGGCGATTGGCTCGATGGGCGCCGACAATCCGCCTGCCGTCTTGTCGAACAAGCCGAAGCATCTGTCGAACTATTTCAAGCAGCTGTTCGCCCAGGTCACCAACCCGCCGATCGACCCGATCCGCGAAGAGATCGTGATGTCGCTGGTGTCCCTGATCGGGCCGCGCCCCAACCTGCTCGGTCTGCATAGCGGCGGCGAGGACATGCGCCTCGAGGTCTGTCAGCCGGTGCTGACCAACGAAGACCTCGAACGGATCCGTGACATCGAGGACAGCACTGCTGGTGCCTTCCGCACCAAGACCCTGAGCATCACCTATCCGGCTGGCGAGGCCGAGTCCGGCATGAAGGACGCCCTGGATGCACTGTGCAGCAAGGCGGAACAGGCTGTGCGCGACGGTTTCAACATCCTGATACTGTCGGATCGCTCGGTAGACGCCGACCATATTGCCATCCCCGCACTGCTGGCGACCTCGGCGGTCCATCATCACCTGATCGATCACGGTCTGCGCACCGATTCGGGTCTGGTGGTCGAGACCGGTGCCGCTGTAGAAGTCCATCATTTTGCGACCCTGGCGGGTTACGGCGCCGAGGCGATCAATCCTTACGTCGCCTTTGACACCATTCAGGCGATGTTGCCCTCACTGCCAGACGCGCCGTCGCTGGAAGACGGGCGGGCCCGGTATGTGAAGGCTGTGGGTAAAGGCCTGCTCAAGGTGATGTCGAAGATGGGGATATCGACTTACCAGTCATACTGCGGTGCGCAGATTTTCGATGCCGTCGGTCTTTCATCCGAGTTCGTTGACACCTATTTTGCCGGGACCTCGACCACCATCGAGGGTATCGGTCTGGACGAGGTCGCGGCCGAGGCGGTGCGCCGTCACCGTGATGCCTTCGGCAACGCACAGATCTACCGCAAGCATCTCGACGTCGGCGGCGACTATGCGTTCCGGCTGCGCGGTGAAAGCCATGTGTGGACACCGGACACCATAGCCAAGCTGCAGCATGCAGTGCGTGGCAACAATGCGGCGAACTACGAGGAATTCTCGAAGATGGTCAACGAGCAGAACGAAGACCTGCTCACCCTGCGAGGCCTGTTCGAATTCAAGTTTGCCGAGCAGCCGCTCCCTCTGGACGAGGTCGAACCGGCCAAGGAGATCGTCAAGCGTTTCGCCACCGGTGCGATGTCGTTCGGCTCGATCTCGTACGAGGCGCACTCGACCCTGGCCAGGGCGATGAATGCAATCGGAGGCAAGTCGAATACCGGTGAGGGCGGCGAAGAGCCCGAGCGGTTCAATCCCCTGCCCGATGGCTCGACGAACCCCGAGCGCTCGGCGATAAAGCAGGTGGCTTCCGGGCGCTTCGGTGTGACCAATGAATACCTGGTCAATGCGGATGACATCCAGATCAAGATGGCGCAGGGCGCCAAGCCGGGAGAGGGCGGGCAGCTGCCTGGTCACAAGGTCAATCAGCAGATTGCGCGGGTGCGTCATTCGACCCCGGGTGTCGGCCTGATATCGCCGCCGCCGCACCACGATATCTATTCCATCGAGGACCTGGCCCAGCTGATTCACGATCTCAAGAACGTGAACCCCAAGGCGCGCATTTCGGTCAAGCTGGTGTCCGAGGTCGGTGTCGGCACGGTTGCGGCGGGTGTGTCCAAGGCGCACGCCGATCATGTGACCATCGCAGGCTACGACGGCGGTACCGGCGCCTCGCCGCTGACCTCGACCAAGCATGCCGGATCACCCTGGGAAATCGGCCTGGCCGAGACCCACCAGACCCTGGTGCTCAACCGTCTGCGCAGCCGCATCGCGGTACAGGCGGATGGCGGTATGCGGACTGGCCGTGATGTCGTGGTAGCTGCCCTGCTGGGTGCGGACGAGATCGGTTTTGCGACCGCGCCTCTGATCGCCGAAGGCTGCATCATGATGCGCAAATGTCATCTGAACACCTGTCCGGTTGGGGTTGCAACCCAGGATCCGGAGCTGCGCAAGCGCTTCACCGGCAAGCCAGAGCACGTGATCAACTATTTCTTTTTCGTCGCCGAAGAGGCGCGCGCGCTCATGGCCAGGCTGGGTTTCCGCACCTTCGATGAAATGATCGGCCAGATGGATCGGCTGGACATGCGCAAGGCGATCAACCATTGGAAGGCGCATGGCCTCGATTACAGCCGTCTGCTGCAGAAACCGACCGCCGCCGAGGGCGATACCCTGTATTGCTCCGAGGGTCAGGAGCACGGTCTCGACAAGGCGCTCGACAACGAGCTGATCCAGCTGGCCAGACCGGCATTGGAGAATGGCGACAGGGTCGAGATAGACATCGATATCCAGAACGTAAACCGTACTTTCGGCACGATGCTGTCCGGGCGTATTGCTGAGAAGTATGGCTTTGCCGGGTTGCCTGAAGACACGATCAAGATCAACGCCAGGGGCACGGCCGGCCAGTCGTTCGGTGCCTGGGTCGCGCACGGTGTGACCATAGAGCTGGCCGGTGAAGCCAACGACTATGTCGGCAAGGGCCTGTCCGGCGGCAAGCTGGTCATCTATCCGCCACCCGAATGCAAGATCGAGAAGGCGGAAGACAACATCATCGTCGGCAATACCGTCCTGTACGGCGCTGTGAGGGGTGAGTGTTACTTCCGTGGTGTGGCCGGTGAGCGCTTTGCCGTGCGCAATTCGGGTGCGGTAGCGGTTGTCGAGGGGGTCGGTGATCATGGTTGCGAGTACATGACCGGCGGTGTCGTCGTGGTGCTCGGCTCGACCGGACGCAACTTCGCCGCGGGGATGTCAGGCGGCATTGCCTACGTGCTGGATGAAGATGATAACTTCGAGCAGCGCTGCAACCTGGCGATGGTCGAACTCGAGCCCATCGCGGCCGAGGACGATGCGCTCGAGCACCTGGCCCATCAGGGTGGAGATCTCGAGTCGCATGGACGGGTCGATGTCTCGCATGACATGACGCGTTTCGATGCGATTCGTCTGCGTCAGCTCATCCAGCGCCACCTGGGCTACACCGGTTCGACCGTTGCCCGGCGAATGCTGGACGACTGGGAAAGTTGGATGCCGAAGTTCAAGAAAGTGATGCCGGTTGACTACCGTCGCGCATTGACCGAGATGCAGGCGCAGCAGCAGAAGGCCAAGAGCGCCGCATAGCATCGTGGGTCGGGCTGTGCCCGAAGTATCTGGCAGGCACAGCCTGCCCCACGATGATTATTTTCGATTTGACCAGCAAGGGTGCCTTGTCGCCCCTTTGTGAAGAGAAGAAGTTACATGGGTAAGCCAACAGGTTTTAAAGAATTCGAACGCCAGGACCGTATGTATGCCCCGGTCGCCGATCGCCTCACCCACTACAATGAGTTTGCGATTCCGCTGACAGACGATCAGGTCAGCCAGCAGGGTGCGCGTTGTATGGATTGCGGTATACCTTTTTGCCACCAGGGCTGTCCGGTGGACAACCTGATCCCTGACTGGAACGACCTCGTCTATCAAAAAGACTGGCAGGCCGCGATCGAGGTCCTGCACTCGACCAATAACTTCCCGGAGTTTACCGGGCGGATCTGCCCCGCCCCCTGCGAGGCGGCCTGCACCCTGAACATCGACGATGCACCGGTCACGATCAAGAACATCGAGCTGTCGATCGTTGAGAAGGCCTGGCAAGAGGGCTGGATCCAGCCACAGATCGCCCCGCACAAGACCGGCAAGCGAGTGGCCGTGGTTGGATCCGGGCCGGCCGGTATGGCGGCGGCCCAGCAGCTGGCGCGCGCCGGGCACTCGATCTCGGTATACGAGAAGCAAGACGGCGTTGGCGGCCTGCTGCGCTACGGCATTCCGGATTTCAAGCTTTCCAAGCAGGTCATCAAGCGACGTATGGGCCAGATGAAGGCCGAAGGCGTCAAGTTCCATGTCAACACACAGGTGGGCGGTGAGGGTTTTCCGACCCGGCGATTGATCGACGAATTCGACGCGGTCGTCCTCACCGGTGGTTCGGAAAAGCCGCGTGACCTGCCTATCCCCGGCCGCGAACTGAATGGTGTCCACTTCGCGATGGATTTCCTGCGCGCCAACAGCAAGGTGGTCCAGGACGTCCCGGAGTCGGGCGACGACCTGATCAGCGCCACCGGCAAGCACGTCGTGGTAATCGGCGGCGGTGATACCGGTTCCGACTGTATCGGCACCTCGAACCGGCATGGTGCCGCCTCGGTCACCCAGATAGAGATCCTGGAAAAACCGCCGGAGAAAGAGGACAAAGGCCTGACCTGGCCGGAATGGCCCAACAAGCTGCGGACTTCCACCTCCCAGGAAGAAGGCTGCGAGCGGATGTGGAACGTTACCACCAAGGAGTTTCTTGGTGACGATGACGGTAATCTGCGCGCCCTCAAGTGTGCCCTGGTGCGCTGGGACAAGGATGAGCAGGGACGCTGGAAGATGTCCGAAGTCGAGGGTTCGGAATTCGAATTGAAGGCTGACCTGGTGACCCTGGCCATGGGTTTCGTCCACCCGGTGCACGAAGGTCTGTTGACCGACCTCGGGGTTGCCCTCGACGCACGGGGCAATGTGCAGGGCAGCACCGAGGGTGCGGATGCGTACAAGACTTCGATCGATGGTGTATTCAGTGCCGGCGATATGCGTCGCGGCCAGTCCCTGGTGGTGTGGGCGATCCGCGAAGGCCGTCAGTGTGCACATGCGGTCGATGAGTACCTGATGGGGATGACCTCCCTTCCACGCTAGAGAAATCGATTACCACGTAAGGGCACGAAGTTCACCAAGGGTGCGGGGATGGGCTGTTAGAGTATGTGCGGCTCGAGTCAGCCCCCTCGATCGCGCAACCTTGAAGTGTCGCCGTTCCAACCGAACACTTCGTGTCCTTCGTGTCCTTCGTGTCCTTTGTGGTTAATGAACAACATGTCAGAATTGAAAAACGACCGCTTTCTCCGCGCCCTGCTCCGCCAACCCGTCGACATGACCCCCGTCTGGATGATGCGCCAGGCCGGTCGTTACCTGCCGGAATATCGTGCGACGCGGGAGAAGGCCGGAAGCTTCATGCAGCTGTGCATGAACCCGGAGCTTGCCTGCGAGGTAACGCTGCAGCCACTCGAGCGCTTCCCCCTGGATGCGGCGATCCTGTTTTCGGACATTCTTACCATCCCGGACGCGATGGGGCTGGGCCTGTATTTCACTGAGGGCGAGGGGCCGAAATTCGAGCGTCCGTTGCGCGACAAGGCGGCAATCGATTCCCTGGGCGTGCCTGATCCGGAGCAGGATCTGCGCTATGTCATGGATGCGGTGCGCACTATCCGGCGTGAACTCGACGGGCGTGTGCCGCTGATCGGATTCTCCGGCAGCCCCTGGACCCTGGCCACCTACATGGTCGAGGGTGGCAGCACCAAGACCTTCGCCCGTTCCAAGGGCATGATGTTCGACGAGCCGGCGCTGATGCATGCCCTGCTCGCCAAGCTGGCCGATTCTGTAACCTCTTATCTCAATGCCCAGATCGCCGCCGGTGCCCAGGCCGTGATGATTTTCGACACCTGGGGTGGCACCCTGACTCCGCGTGACTACAAGGCCTTTTCGCTTGCCTATATGCAGCGCATCGTCGATGGCCTGACGCGCGAGGCGGATGGTCGCCGGGTGCCGGTTATCCTGTTCACCAAGGGCGGTGGCCAGTGGCTCGAGCTGATGGCCGATACCGGTTGTGACGCCCTCGGCCTGGACTGGACCCTGGATATCGGCGATGCCCGCGCACGAGTCGGTGATCGCGTGGCCCTGCAGGGCAATCTCGATCCCTGCACCCTGTACGCCTCGCCCGATGCGATCCGCCGCTCGGTCGCAGAGATCCTTGAAAGTTACGGCAAGGGATCCGGGCATGTCTTCAATCTCGGGCATGGCATTCATCCTGCGATCCCGCCAGAGCATGCGGGCGCGATGATCGAGGCGGTGCACGAGTTGAGTCGGCCTTATCACGTCTGAACAGGCAGCGCGACCGCGCTTCACCAACGGGATTCATTGCGATGGCAAGGAAACACAACAAGACCTGCCCCACCGGTGGCGAAGAATGGGCGTCCACCTGCAGCGTCCAGGAATGATCCGCGACAAGAGGCGGCCTCACGCGCAGCCGCGGCCGCGGCCGCGCAGCTGAATCGGGGCGATGTGCAGCGCTGCGGCCAACACGATCGAACAGGGCCTGCGCAGCGCGCCCAACCATCCCGATCTGCTGCATCTTGGTGGTCAGGTGGCGCTCTACGCTGGAGATGCCGCCCGGGGCAAGGAGCTGATCCGCCAAGCGATCAAGTTTGCGCCCAAGGTTGCCCTGTATCACTACAATCTCGGCAGCGCCCTGTTTGCCGAGGATGATCTGGACGGGGCGCTGAACAGCTTTCGCCAGGCCGTGCGTCTGGATCCCAAGTTTGCCGATGCGTTCACCAATCTGGGCATCGTTTTTGCCAGGAAAAAGCAGCATGAAGAGGCGGAATGCCGCATTCTCTGTCGCCGCCAAGCTGCAAGCCCGATGATCTGCAGGCGCATCTGAACCTGGCGATCTGCAATATGGAGCTGCGCGAGCCGGAAAAGGTCGTCGCGGCCATCACGCGTGTCGAGTCGTTGGCAGGGCAGCCGGAGCCTGATCTGTTGCACCAGATCGGAAATATATACCGGGGCTTGGGCCGCCACCTGGTGGCCGAGGATTACTACCGGCGTGCCTTGGAGAAGAAACCGGACGCCGCCGAGATCTGGTTTGCTCTGGGTGATGTCTTGGCTCAGGCCGGGGATCACGACCGGGCCCTCGAGGCGCTGGAGAAATCGCTGACTCTGGGTTTCGAGGTCAGTCCCGTGAAGCTCCGCATGGCGCGCGCGATGTCCAATCGTGGTGATATTGCCAAGGCCAGTGAGCTGTTGGCCGAGGCCTTTGAGGCTGTTGGCGATCGTCATCCCCTACCTCACGAGAATCGCCGAAGAGTACACGCTGATTGGAGATTTTCCGGCACAGGAAAAATGTCTGAACCGGGTGCTGGAGCTCGACCCGGACAATGTCGCGGCATTCGCCGGGCTGGCGTTTGCGCCAGGCCGCAAGCTCACAGAGGCCGAGGCGGTACGTCTGCGAAAAATGGCCGACGACAAGACGGTCGACCCGGAAACCCGTATCAGCATCGGTTTTGCGCTGGGCGACTACTACCGCTACGCGAAGAAATTACGATGATTCGTTCCGTTACTATCGCCTGGGCAACCGCCTCAAGGGCTACAGTTTCGACCGTGCGGGCTATACGCAGTGGGTGGCTCGGATGGAGAAGATATTTACCCGCAGCTTCTTTGAGGAACGCGCGTCCTGGGGTTCGCCTTCACGCATGCCGGTCCTGGTTGTCGGCATGCCGCGTTCGGGCACGACCCTGACCGAACAGATCCTGAGTGCGCACCCGGCCATCTTCGGTGCCGGTGAACATGGCTCGATTTCGGGGCTGAGTGCCGTCGAAGGTCTGCCGGTGCCGAATTTCCGTGTCCGTCCTGAGCTGGCCGGCAGATCACCGAGGAGGCGGTCGGCGCAGCACGCGAGTCGTACCTGGCAAAGATGCAGGCACTGGCACGAACAGCGGTGAGCGTATTCGTCACCAACAAGCTGCCGCACAACTTCCAGCAGCTGGGCCTGTTCGGCATGCTCTTCCCGAATGCCCCGATCATCCACATCAAACGTGACCCGAGAGACAATCTGCTGTCGATCTATTTCCAGAATTTTGTCGGTTTTCACGACTACGCTTACGACCTGAAGACGCTGGGGTACTACTACCGGCTGTACGAGCGGCTCATGGATCACTGGCTGCAGGTGATCCCCAACCCGGTCTATTCGCTGCAGTACGAAGATCTGGTCGCCAGATCTGCCGGGCAAGGCGCGTGAGATGGCGGATTTTGTCGGCGTGGAATGGGATGAGCGCATGGTGCGGTTCTACGAGCAGAAGCGTAAGGTACAGACCGCGAGCAAATGGCAGGTGCGCCAGCCGCTCTACACCAGCTCCGTCGCGCGCTGGAAGCCCTACGAGCGGCACCTCAAGCCGATGTTTGACGCGCTCGGCCCGGTAGAAGACTGGGCACCCTCGATCCCAGCCGGATCCGAATCACCATAGCGGCTTGCCCCTGGCCTGCAGCTGTTCGATGTGTTGCTGGAACTCCGGCGGTCCATGCGCGCTGAACAGCTGTTCGCGCTGAAAGACGCCGTTTTCCTTGACCTGCTCCGAGAACAGCAGCGGACGTCCGTTGCGGGCCGCAAAGTCCTTCAACCAGTTCAGCGCGCGCGGCGGAATGCGCCGGCCGACCGGGACAGCGACATCCACCGGCAGATTGTGCCACCGGGTCTTGTTGAAGATCACGATGACCTTGGCGTTGTTCGGTTTCATCCATTCCGGCAGCGGGCTGTCGGCGACTACCCAGCCGCAGTTGAAATCGATGCAGGGGTCTTTGGGGCGACCGGCGTAATCGTCGCAGCCGCTACCGGTGCTGTGTGGGCAGGGCCTCCCGGGATAGACCGGGTGACCCTTGATGGTCATCTGCACCCAGCCGTCGCAGCAGCCGGTGCAGGGCTGGCATTCGCGTTTCGCGGACGATCTGGGATTGCTCAAATCCGGTATACCGATTTGGTCATGATCTTGGCGGTCGCCTGCATCAGCCCGCGGATCGGAGCCGGGCAGTTGTCGCCCCGCCATGATCGATCGCCTTCTGTCCGTGTTCGATCTCGTCCTTCTTCATCTGTTCCAGGATCGCGCGGGTGCGCCGATCCTGCACCGGTACCTGCTCGAGGTGCTCGTCCAGATGCCCCTCGACCTGTTTTTCGGTCTCGGCCACGAAACCCAGGCTCCACTTGTCACCGGCGATTCCGGCCACGGTACCGAGCGCGAACGAGCCCGCGTACCACAAGGGATTGAGCAGGCTGAGACGCCCACCCAGTTGTTCGACGCGCTGCTCGCACCAGTCCAGGTGATCGTTCTCCTCGGCTGCGGAGCGCTCCATGCTCTTGCGCACGGCGGGGTCGCGGGCGGTCAGTGCCTGGCCCTGATAGAGCGCCTGGGCACAGACCTCGCCGGTGTGGTTGATCCGCATCAGGCGCGCGATATGATCGCGTTCCGATTTACTCAATTCAGCCTCCGGCAGCGGATCCGCCGGATTGGAACGCTCGGTGACCTGGGGGCGGCCGAACAGGGTGCGCAGGGCCTGGTCGACATTCAGCAACAGCTTGTCGCTGGGCGAAAATTCTCTTTGTTCCATCGTCTCGGATCCAGTGCAAGGATGTGACGGCAAGCCGTATCTTAGCAATTCCTGCCGGCCTTTGGTTTCATCCGCCGGGGCTGTCCATGACCAGGTGCAGGCGGGCTCGACTCAGTCACCTGCTCGCCGCCGCATCAGCTGCCGAGCGAGCAATTCCACCGGATGCAGTACTTCAACATCGCTGCCCCTGTTCCGCAGGCCGTCGGCGAGGTGCATGGCGCAGCCGACATTGCTGGTCAGCAGGATCAGCCTGGTGTCGGACCGCAGCTCATCCAGGATAGGTTCGCGCAGGCGCGCCGCGATCTCGGGGTAGCGCAGCATGTAGTCTCCCGCTGCACCGCAGCACTGGCCTGCCTCGCCGGCGGTTGCAATCTCCAGATCCGGAATCAGCGCCAGCAGTCCCCTCGCCCAGTCGCTGCCGCGATAGACATTCTCGACACTGCACGGCGTGTGCAGAAAAACCCGGATTGGGAGCGGTGAAAAATCTGCCGTGCTCAGGCCGCCGCACTCGAGCAGGAAGCGGCAGATGTCCTGGTGCCCCGCCGCCAGTGGCCGGTTGATAGCTGTCGATATGGGTGCCGCAGCCACTGGCGATACTGAGCACCATATCGAGTTCGTCGTCGAAGGCGTCGCGGGTTTCGCTGGCCAGCCTTGCCGCCGTCGCCGGATCACCCGAGTGCTGCGACAACGCGCCGCAGCAGGCGCTCCTGCGAGCGGTATGTTGACGCTGTAGCCCGTGCATGCTGCAGCAGTCGCAGCGCCGCCTGAAGCGCCCCGCCCTGCTGCGCTGCGCTGGCGCAGCCGAGGAACAGGCCGACGCGGCCGCGTGGCGTTGTTTGATGGTGCGGGGTACTCGCCGGGCGTGGGTGCCGTCCCGGTATCGCCCAGTGCACGGGCCATTTCATGCAGCCGGTGCATCCCGCCCAGCGGGGCTGAAAATGCCGTCGGCACGGCCTGCGCGAGTCTCGTCCCCAGGCGCAGCAGCGACCGGTTCTGAATAAGTCCAGCCCAGCGCGAGCCATTTCCGTCGGACAGCAGTTCGCGGGCCTGGTCGATCAGATGCCCGTAAGCGAACCTGCGAGGGACAGACGCGCTCGCAGCGCCGGCAGCCCAGGCAATGATCGAGATGCGCGATCAGCGGTCCGTCGCCGTCAAGATGCCCCTGCACCAACCCTTCTATGAGAGCCAGGCGCCCGCGTGGTGATTCATTCTCATCGGCTTCGAGTCGGTAGGTCGGGCATTCGGCCAGGCACATGCCGCATTTCACGCAGCGGTCGAGCTCTTCCTTGATACTTTTCGGGGCTTCGGGGTCGCGCATGCCTTATATAATGCGGTGCAAGTCATTGCCTTGTCCGGAATCTTGTATGAGTTATTTTTCGCACCACGTGTTCTTTTGCACCAATCAGCGTGATGACGGACGCCAGTCCTGCAATCAGTGCGGCGCCAGCGGCGCGCGTGACTACGTAAAGCAGCGATGCAAGGAACTCGGTATCTCGGGGGCCGGCAGGGTGCGCATCAACACCGCCGGTTGTCTGGACCGATGTGAGCTTGGGCCGGTGCTGGTGATTTATCCGGAAGGCTACCTGGTACACCTATGTCGACCGGCAGGATCTGGACGAGATCATCGACCAGCACCTGGTGAACGGCAGAATTGTCGAGCGATTGCGGATAAGCGCGGCATGAGTTGAATTGATGGGGGCAAAAGTTTCTTGCCATTTTGGGCTTGACAAAGGGGAGATGAATATAAGAATATGTGCACATGCTGAATCGTACTGATTCAGCTCTCCTCCATCCTCCTTTGGTGGTTTATTGAGCGCGACTCCCCGTCGCGCTTTTTTTTCCTGCGAGGACGTCGGAAAAGGCTGCTTTTTAACCGCCAAGAGCGCAAAGACCGCCTTCGTTCTGATTGACCGACAGGCCACACCTTCACCGTGCCAGACTGGAGATTGCGCCTGCCGTTCGCGGACGGACGCGTCAATGCTGTGGCCTACGCCCGGCGGTTTGGTTTCTTGCCCGCCCTTCGCGTCCTTTGCGGTTTAATAATCTTCGGCCGCAGGGCTTGCGCGGGCAGGGATTACTGGGTAACATTCGCGCCCTTTCGTGAAACACGCATGAACTCCTTCGTTTGGGGCAGGATGAGATGAGCACCACGGTCAGCGCAAAGCCCGCCGAAGTCCGCCGGGAATGGTTATTGGTCGATGCCAAAGGCAAAACCCTTGGTCGTCTCGCGTCCGAGATCGCCCGCAGGTTGAAAGGCAAGCACAAGCCGATCTTCACCCCGCACATCGATACCGGCGATTACGTCGTGGTGGTCAATGCCGAGAAGGTCGCGGTCACGGGCAACAAGCTGCAGGACAAGATGTACCATCGCCACACCGGTTACATCGGCAACCTGAAGTCGATCAGTCTCGAGAAGCAGCTCCAGGAGGCACCCGAGCGCGTCCTCGAGACGGCCGTTCGGGGCATGCTGCCGCGCAACCCGCTGGGTCGTGCCATGATGAAGAAGCTGCGCATCTTCGCCGGCCCCGAGCATAATCACCAGGCACAGCAGCCCAAGCCGCTGGAAATCTGAGAACGGAACTGAGCATGGCACAACAGATGAATTACGGCACCGGCCGCCGCAAGACCTCCACCGCACGCGTCTTCCTGAACAGCGGTAACGGCAAGATCACCGTGAATGGCCGTCCGCTGGACAAGTTTTTCGGCCGCGAGACCGCGCGCATGGTCGTGCGCCAGCCCCTGGTCATCACCGATATGGCCGACAAGGTCGACATCAGCGTGACCGTTGCCGGCGGCGGCAATACCGGCCAGGCAGGCGCCATCCGTCACGGCATCGCGCGCGCCCTGGTCGAGCACGACGAGAGCATGCGTTCACCGCTGCGTCGTGCCGGTTTCCTGACCCGCGACGCGCGCATGGTCGAGCGCAAGAAGGTCGGCCTGCGCAAGGCGCGCAAGCGTCCGCAGTACTCGAAGCGCTAAAGCGCTTCTCGCAGGGCCGAGGATCGAGGTCCGAGGAGCGAGGGCATGGATGCCCTTGAAGACTTACAAGTATGGCAGCGAGCCTGTCGATTTTCGGTCAGCACCTTCAAATTGCTGGCTGATTGTCGGGAATATGCGTTTCGTGATCAGCTTGGTCCGGTCGTCGCTTTCTGTACGCTTCGAATGTCGCCGAAGGCTACGAGCGAAGGGCTCCAAGGGAACGAGCTCAGTTTCTGAAGATCGCAAAAGGATCGTGCGGCGAGGCGTGGACCCAATTACTGATTGGAGTCGAGGCGGGAATTCTGGACCGTGAAAGAGCCATGTTCCTCGCATCTGAAGCGAAACAGATTTCAAAAATGATCGGTGGCCTGATTCGCCACTTCGAAAATCAAAATCGCCAATGACCCTCGGCCCTCGGACCTCGTCCCTCGGCCCTTCCTTCTGGGGCGTAGCTCAATTGGCAGAGCGACGGACTCTGACTCCGTAGGTTGTAGGTTCGATCCCTACCGCCCCAGCCATATTGTCTCAGACCGCGTAGCGGTCCAGCGCTCAAGCTCGCTTTGCGGTGGGGAGCGAACCGAAAGGTTCGACGCCGGCGCGAAGCGCCAAGAACGTCGCGCACAGCGGCGGCCCGCAGGGCGAGGGCGCAGCCCGAGTAGCCCTGCCCCAGCCATTTCACGCACAGGCAGCGGTTGCGCACCCAGCCACAGACAAATCCGCAACAAAATCCGCCTCTTCGGCGCTTTTTCGTTATCTTCCGTGCCTTCAGAACCGCTTTGACAACGCCTTCTCGGGGTGGGATTTTCTTGTCGAATCACACATTAGCTCAAGCGCGCAAGCCTCTAAATTTATTTAATAAGATTTTAAATTCAGTCGCTTGCGGCCGGTTTGCGTGTGCTTTTTTTGCAACAAATGCAAAAAGTGTAGATTTTTTACAAAAAAGCCTTGCTTTGTCGCAGATCGACCACTAGTATTCTGACTGCACAGCTTTTCTTTCAACAAAAACCTTTACGGGAGTTCTCAAATGAACAAAAAGCTTCTCGCCGCTGCAGTCGCAGCCGCAGTCGTAGCTTCCCCGGCTGCTTTCGCTGAAAGCACCGTGTACGGCAAAATGCACACCTCTATCGATGCGATCGATTACGACACCAGCAACGAAGACAACTACGAAGTCAACAGCCGCTCCTCGCGTCTGGGCTTCAAGGGCTCGGAAGACCTGGGTAACGGCCTGAAGGCCATCTACCAGATCGAACTGGGCGTCAACTCGCCGGTGGCGGTGCCGACGGCCAGGACAGCAGCCAGCGGCCTCGGCGGCACCGACCGCGTAACACCTTCGTCGGTCTGTCCGGCGACTGGGGTACCTTCCTCGTCGGTCGTCACGACACCCCGGCCAAGATGGCCTTCTACGCTGCCGGTAACGAGCGTCTGGGTGACTCGGTCATCGACCTGAACCTGGGTAACAACCTGACCGGTGCACCGAACGCCGAACGCGCCGATCGGTGTGTTCCACGAGTACCGTGCCGACAACGCGATCGCCTACGTCTCGCCGAACTTCAGCGGCTTCACCGTTGCTGCGGCCATCATCCCGGGTGAGGACTGGCAACAAGACCACCATGACCGTCAGCTCAACCGGTACGCGTCACCGCAGCAATGACGCGCGACGGCCTCGCCGATCACTACTCGGTTGGCGCTGATGTACAAAGGCAACGGCCTGAAGGCCGGTGCCGGCTACGCCTCGTACGACCTCGACGCGTCGCGGTCCTCCGACCGACTCGGACGACTACGAAGTCATGCAGGTTGGTGCAAGCTACACCATGAACAACTTCAGCGTCGGTGCTCAGTACGAAGACACCGACAACGCTCGGCGGCGTAAAGAACACCGACTACACGGCATGGGCCCTCACCGGTAAGGCAACCTTCGGCAACAACGCCATCAGCGCTGGTCTACACCGACTCCGAGCTCGATGCGACGCGGCAGATGCCGACGATGTCGACACCGACGGCTGGGGTGTTGCTGCTGAGCACAACTTCAGCAAGCGCACCAAGGTCTACGCGGCCTACGCCGCGGCACGAGTCGACTACAAACGACTCGTGCCGACTCAGACGAGGACAACGACGTCTTCTCGCTGGGTATGATCCACAACTTCTAATCGTCTGATTAGGATCTTGTGATTGAAAACGGGGCCTTCGGGCCCCGTTTTTTATTGCCCGCTTGCTTCACCGGTCGGAGAAGCTTAGGACTGAGGGCGCCAGCCGTACGGATTGAATGTCGTGGCACTGGCCCGACCGCGTGCCGATGCGGGCAATCCGGGTTGTCAGGGCTCGATCACCCTGGGTCCGCTCTCACTGCCCAGAATCAGCACATCCGCCGGTCGGTGCGCGAAGATACCGACGGTGACCACCCCGGCGAGCTGATTGATCGCGGTCTCCAGCTTCATGGGTTGCATGATCTCCAGGTTGTGCACATCGAGGATCAGGTTGCCGTTGTCGGTGACGAAGTTCTCGCGCCATACCGGGGTGCCGCCGAGTGCCACCAGTTCACGCGCGACATAGCTGCGCGCCATCGGGATCACCTCGACCGGTAACGGGAACTTGCCCAGCACGTCCACCAGTTTGCTCTCGTCGGCGATGCATACGAACTTCTTGCTCGCGGCCGCGACGATCTTCTCGCGTGTCAGTGCGCCGCCTCCGCCCTTTATCAGATGCAGCTGACTGTTCGACTCGTCGGCACCATCGACATAGACCTCGAGCCCACCGGTCGCATTGAGGTCGAGTACCGGGATGCCGAGTTTCTTCATCCGCTCGGTGGATGCCTCTGAGCTGGAAACGGCGCCCTCGAAGCGACCCTTCACGGCCGCGAAGGCGTCGATGAAGTGATTCACCGTCGAGCCTGTCCCCACCCCGATAATGCCGCTGTCCGGCAGGAAATCGATGGCCGCCTCGGCCGCCTGTCGTTTCAGATCATCTGCGTTCATGTCTTCCCTCTTGTCTTCCGGCCGGTCCCGGCCGTCGTTTCGGTCGCAGACGTTATCACCGATCGATCATCGGCGGCCAGACCTGTGCCCCGGGTGCTACGGAGAGAAGCAAGCGGAACCGAAGTCAGCCGATGATCAGGGCAGGGATAAGGCAACTGCTTCAGCACAAAGCGGGCGACTGCCTTAAACTAGCGCATTGCACTAGAACCGCGCACAAAAACTGCCGAATCTGCATTGCCACGTTGATCCACGAGAGACCAGAATGCCACGCGATTACATAGAAAAGATCCTGCGCGCACGCGTCTACGACGTTGCGATCGAATCTCCGCTGGAAAAGGCCGGTCGGCTTTCGATGCGTACCGGTAACTCGGTTCTGCTCAAACGCGAGGACGAGCAGCAAATATTCTCGTTCAAACTGCGCGGCGCTTATAACAAGATCTATCATCTGACCCCGGATGAGCGCGCCGCGGGCGTGGTGGCCGCCTCTGCCGGAAATCACGCACAGGGGGTTGCGCTTGCCGGCAAGCGCCTGGGGGTGAGTACCACGATCGTGATGCCCGTCACCACGCCGGCCATCAAGGTCGAGACCGTGCGCCGACTGGGTGGCAAGGCCCTGTTGCAGGGCGACTCCTACGACGAAGCCTATGCACATGCGCTCAAGCTTGCTGCCGCCAAAAGCCTTACCTTCATACATCCGTTCGATGACCCGGATGTGATTGCAGGTCAGGGAACCATCGGCATGGAGTTGTTGCGCCAGCACGCGGACCCGATCGACGCCGTGTTCGTCCCGGTCGGCGGTGGCGGCCTGATTGCCGGTGTCGCCGCTTACATCAAGCACATCCGGCCCGAGACCAAGGTGATCGGTGTCGAGCCCGAGGATTCGCCGACCCTGGAACGCGCGATGGCCAAGGGGCGTCGCGTGACGCTGCCACGCGTCGGTCTGTTTGCAGATGGCGTCGCGGTGAGGCAGATCGGCAAGGAGACCTTCCGCGTCGCGCGCAAGCTGGTCGACGAGGTCATACTGGTGACCACGGATGAAATCTGCGCAGCGATAAAGGATGTGTTCGACGAGACCCGCAGCGTGTCAGAACCTGCCGGCGCGCTGGCCATTGCGGGGATAAAAAAATACGTGGCACGCGAAAAGATCAGCGGCCAGACTCTGATCGGAATATTGAGCGGTGCAAACGTCAACTTCGATCGGCTGCGACATATCGCCGAGCGTGCTGAGGTGGGTGAGCAGCGCGAAGCGCTGTTTGCCGTCCAGATACCGGAAAAGCCGGGGAGCTTCCTGGGCTTCTGTCGCGCCCTGGGCAAGCGCAGCATCACCGAATTCAACTATCGTTTTTCGGATCAGCAGAGCGCCCAGGTATTTTGCGGCGTCGAATTGAGAAACGGCAATACGGAGCGCGCGGAACTGGTTGAATTGTTGATCGGCAAAGGGTTCGAGGTGGTCGACCTGACCGACAACGAAACGGCCAAGCTGCATATTCGCTATATGGTTGGCGGGCATGCGCCGCAGGCGCTGAACGAGAAGCTGTTCCGCTTCGAGTTTCCCGAGCGACCGGGGGCCTTGCTGGATTTTCTTAAGGGACTCACCCGTGGCTGGAATATCAGCCTGTTCCACTACCGCAACCATGGCTCGGCCTATGGGCGCGTCCTGGTGGGCGTGCAGCTGAAGGGCGCGGCGGCTAAGGAATTCCGCCGCTACATGGAATCCAGTGGCTACGCCTACAGCGAAGAGACGGATAATCCCGCCTACCAGCTGTTTGCAAAAGGCGGTTAGCCGCAAGAGTCGGCAATCGAGTAAACCGGCCCGAGAACATGAAAAAGCCCGACCAACCGGTCGGGCTTTTCAGTGCGGCTACTGGCGCCGGATCACCGCTTCTTACGCGGTGTGACCTTGCGTGGCCTTGCCACTGCCTTCTTCCTAACAGCGACCTTTCTCTTCGGAGCTGCCTTCTTCCTAACAGCGACCTTTCTCTTCGGGGCTGCCTTCTTCCTAACAGCGACCTTTCTCTTCGGAGCTGCCTTCTTCCTAACAGCGACCTTTCTCTTCGGAGCTGCCTTCTTCTTGGCAGCGACCTTTCTCTTCGGAGCTGCCTTCTTCTTGGCAGCGACCTTTCTCTTCGGGGCTGCCTTCTTCTTGGCAGCGACCTTTCTCTTCGGAGCTGCCTTCTTCTTGGCAGCGACCTTTCTCTTCGGGGCTGCCTTCTTCTTGGCAGCGACCTTTCTCTTCGGGGCTGCCTTCTTCTTGGCAGCGACCTTTCTCTTCGGGGCTGCCTTCTTCTTAGCAGCAACCTTTCTCTTCGGAGCTGCCTTCTTCTTTGCAGCTACTTTCCTTCGCGAAACCGCAGCTTTTTTTGCTACGGTTTTCTTCTTGGCGGATGCCTTCTTCTTGACTGCCATAAACCCCCTCCGGTTGAACAAGTGCCATAGATTATGGCTTGAGTATAAACAAGGAAAACAAAAATACTAGTTTGTCAACGGCTGTATCGACGTTTGTATTCAAGGCTTTAGAAAAACTTTGCGAATGTTTTTTTTTGTGTGATGAGTTTCAGGCGATGTATAGCGTGTGAATCGCAAACATCCAATGTTGTGCGAGCGATTCGGTAAGGGATTGTTGGTTTAAAAATTAATTGCAGAAGAACGCAAAAAAATTGCTGTTGCGGTGCGCATTACAGTAGTCGCGTGACCTCGACATTCAGCATGCGAAGTCATCGATTGCCTTCTCTGCAATACAGTCGTTGTTCGGTCACGATGGCGTGCAGCGAGATATCCCAGGGTTGTGTGTGCAGCCTGTCTACGCGTTGTGACTCATGCGCGAAGCCGAGCATGAAGGGCCCCGGGATATGTTTGAGCCGGCGGGTGAATGCGAAGCTGCGATCATAGTAGCCGCCACCCATGCCCAGTCGATGACATTGGGTGTCGAAGCCGAGCAGCGGAACGATCACGAGATCGAGGTCGCGCGCAGCGATCAGTCTGTCGGCGCGCACGACCGGCTCAGGGATATCGAAACGGTTGAGTATCAGCCTCTCACCCGGCTGCCAACGGCAGAACCACAGCTGTCCCTTGCGAAATGGATGCAGGACCGGCAGATAACACTGCTTGTCAAGTTCTGCCGCCCGTTCCATCAATGGCACCGGGTTGAGTTCGCCCTTGCTGCCAAAGTACCCGGCGATGCGCCTGGCGCGGCGAAATCGTGGATGTCTCAGGATTCTCGCGGTGGCCGCGGCCGCGGCTTCCTTTTGTGCCCGCGCCGAAAGCGCCAGCCGGGCGCGTTTCAGTCGTTGGCGGAGTGCGAATTGCTCGTTCATGCTGGGAGTGGGTAGCGACATTCCCCACCTGTGCCGGTACTTGCCGTCATCCTTGAACCGTGAGGTTCAAGTGGGGCCGAAACGGCACCTAAGGCTTCCCGCTACGAGGCGGACATGCACACTGGCAACCGTGACCCGGCCCCGGGGTGCATAAAGCATAGGCTCAAGGGAATATCGGGCCAGCTATCGAACACCGCAGGGAATGTCTGCCTTAAGGCTAAACCCAAATTCGTCAGAGTTCCAGCTGTGTACTGTCATTCAGTGCGATCTCGATCCGCTCACGCAGCGAACGGATGCGCTTGTTGGAGGAGCTGGCGGCCGAATCCTGGTCGGATTTTTCCTTTAGCAGCTCGTGAGCGAGGTTGAGTGCCACCATCACGGCAATGCGGTCGGTACCGATGACCTTTCCGCTGTTGCGCACCTCGCGCATCCGGTTGTCCAGGAGGCGTGAGGCGCTGATCAGCTCGTCTTCCGCGCCGGGCTCGCAGGCAATGCGGTACTCCTTGCCGAGAATGCTGACCGCCACCGGGTCATTGGCCTTGCTCACGCGTCATCCTCCAGGCGTTTGAGCCGGGCGATCATGTCTTCGACACGCTGCTTCGCCTGATCATTCTTCGCCGCCACCTGGTCGAGCTCGGACACGAGCTCCTGTTCGCGGGCGCGCAGTGTCTTGTTTTCGTCTTTGAGGTGCGTACAGGCTCGAATCAGTTCTTCGACGCGCAGTTCGAGTGCGCGCAGGTCCTGTTCCTGTATACCTTGCTTGTCATTATTGCTCATAAGTGTTCTGACTATAGTTTCGGTCGTCGAGCCGGGTCAATGGTGCTGCATGCTAGGATTGCAAATAACTTTTCGAAGTGTGAATCGCTCCAATGGACGCTCCCGGACAATCCGCCCCGCCGGATTACCCTGCGGTGGCCGCAGTTATGCAGCGCTGCGGTATGCCACAGAGCCCCGCAGAATCGCAGGGCTTCGCGCTCGGCCTGTTTGTCGCCGGTGTGCCGGAGCCACTGTCGCTCTGGCAGCAAGAACTGTATTCCGACTTTGATCCGGCCGATGTGCTGGCAGGCGAATGTCGCGCCGTGCTCGACCAGGTGTTCGCCAATGTCTTCGCGGTGGAAAACGCCGCAGCTATGCAGCTGACACTGTTGCTGCCACAGGATATTGTGGTTGACAGCGCGCGGGTCGGCGCCGTGCGTGACTGGTGTCAGGGTTTCCTGTTCGGATTCGGACTTGGTGGTCAGCGTGTGGCCGACCGTTTGTCGGAGCAGTCGCGGGAGCTGCTGCAGGATATGGCCGAGATGACCCGGCTGGATACGGATGACGTCGAGAACAGCACCGAGAATCAGTCTGCCCTGATCGAGATCGAGGAATTTCTGCGGGTAGGCGTGATGCTGATGCGCGATGATCTGAGCAATGTGAAGGACCAGCATGAATCGGAGTGAGTTTAAACGTCGCCGACGTCAGCTCATGGGCATGATGGGATCAGGCAGCGTGGCGATATTGCCGACCGGCATTGAGGCGGTGCGCAACCGCGATGTCCACCATCCCTTTCGACCGGATAGCGACTTCTATTATCTGACCGGGTTTTCCGAGCCCGAGGCGGTAATGGTTCTGGTGCCGGGGCGGCCGCACGGCGAGTACATCCTGTTCTGTCGGGAAAAGGATCCGACCAAGGAGATGTGGGACGGTTACCGCGCGGGTCTCGAAGGGGCGGTGGCGGAGTTTGGTGCGGATGACGCGTTTCCTATCACCGATCTCGACGACATTCTGCCGGGCCTGCTCGAGGAGCGTGAGCGGGTGTTTTTTGCCATGGGTTCAGATCCGGCCTTCGACAAGCGCGTATCGGATTGGGTGAGCCAGGTGCGTTCGCGGGCACGTGCCGGTGTGCATGGCCCGATCGAGTTTCTTGCGCTCGATCACTTCCTGCACGACATGCGGCTTTACAAGAGCCGTGCCGAGGCGGCGGTGATGCGTCGCGCAGCAAAACTTTCGGCAAAGGCGCACGCCGAGCTGATGCGGCGTTGTGAGCCCGGCATGAGCGAATATCAGCTGGCCTCGGTGTTCAGTCACCATTGCCAGATGAACGGTGCCCACCAACTCGCCTACCCGTCGATCGTGGGTGGTGGGAACAACGGCTGTGTCCTGCACTATGTCGAGAACATGCAACCGCTGCAGGACGGCGACCTCGTGCTGGTCGACGCCGGCTGCGAGCTCGAGTGCTATGCGTCGGATATCACGCGGACCTTCCCGGTCAATGGTCGCTTCAGCGATGCGCAGCGCGCACTCTACGAGCTGGTCCTGGAGGCGCAGCTTGCGGCGATCAACAAGGTGCGCGCCGGCAATCACTGGAACGACCCGCATCAGGCGGCGGTTCGTGTCCTGACCAAGGGGCTGCTCAAGCTCGGCCTGCTGCGCGGCACCCTGGCGAAGGCCTTGAAAGCAGAGTCGTATACCCGTTTCTTCATGCACCGCACCGGTCACTGGCTGGGCATGGATGTGCACGACGTCGGGGATTACAAGATCGACGGTCACTGGCGCGAACTGGAACCGGGCATGGTACTCACCGTCGAGCCGGGACTGTACATTCCGAAAGGTGCAAAGGGTGTGGCCAAGAAATGGCAGGGCATTGGCATACGTATCGAGGACGATGTCCTGGTCACGGGCGCGGAGCCCGACGTGCTGAGCCGTGACGCACCGAAAACCGTCGAACAGATCGAGGCTTTGATGGCCCGATGAATAAGCCCGCCACATACGACATGATTATCGTCGGTGGCGGCATGGTGGGTGCCAGCCTGGCGATATCGCTTGCGCACAGTGGCCTGCGACTGGCCCTGATCGAGGCCTACACGCCGGGTGCCGAAAGTCAGCCGAGCTACGACGATCGTGCCATTGCCCTGGCCTATGGCACCCGGCGCATCTTCGAGGCGACCGGAGTCTGGCCATCACTCGCTGAGGTTGCCGAGCCGATCCACGATATCCATGTATCGGATCGGGGACATTTCGGCTTTACACGCCTGAGCGCGGCCGACGAGGGCGTGCCCGCGCTCGGCCATGTGGTGACGGCTCGCGAGCTGGGGCACGTGCTGCTGCACCAGATGCGCCAGGATGCATCGCTCGAGGTGATTGCCCCGGCGCGCGTGATCGGTTTTGAGGATCAGGGTGACCAGGTGCGTGTCGAGGTCGAGCGTGATGGCCTGATGAGCTCACTCGAATGCAGGCTCCTGGTCGCTGCCGATGGTGGCAACTCCTCGATCCGCGAGCAGCTCGATGTGCCGATTCAGCGCTGGGAGTATGGTCAGTCGGCAGTGGTGACCAACATCACCCCCGCGCAACCGCATCGAAATGTTGCCTACGAGCGCTTCACCGACAGCGGGCCCGTCGCACTGCTGCCCATGACCGAGCAGCGTTGCGCGGTGGTATGGACCGTGCGCGACGAGCAGTTGGAGCCGGTCCTGGCACTCGATGACGATGCCTTCCTGTCGGCCTTCCAGAAACGCTTCGGATACCGCCTGGGACGCTTTCTGCGGGTTGGAAGACGTGCGGCCTATCCACTGAGCCTGTTGCGCGCACGCGAGTCGGTACGCGGCCGCGTGGCCGTCATCGGTAATGCGGCGCATACACTGCATCCGATCGCCGGACAGGGATTCAATCTCGGTATCCGCGATGTCGCCGCGCTTGCGGAAGTCGTCGACAGCGTCTTCAGGGCGGGCGGGGATATCGGTGCGGCTGAGAACCTCGCGGTGTACGAAGGCTGGCGCAGTGCAGAACAGCGTAATGTCGCCCTGGCCACCGATGCGTTGGCCCGGCTGTTCAGCAACCCACTGGTGGCGGTGCGCCTGGGCCGCAACCTGGGGCTGCTGGCCATGGATCTGCTGCCGGGCGCCAAGCATCCGCTGGCGCGCGCAGCCATGGGCATGCTGGGACGTCAGCCGCGTCTGGCGCGAGGGGTGCCGCTTGGCTGATCAGGACTACGACGTGGCGGTCGTCGGCGGCGGCATGGTCGGTGCTGCCCTGGCCTGCGCATTGGCGCAGCGCGATTTCTCGACCGTCCTGCTCGAGGCGCGTGAGCCAGCGCTGGTCTGGGAACCCGGCAGTTACGATCTGCGTGTCTCTGCCATTACCCGCGCCTCGCAACAGATGCTGCAGAACCTCGGGGTCTGGCAGGCGATGGTCGACGACCGGGTGACGCCATACCAGCACATGCATGTGTGGGACCGCGCAGGCTTGGGTGAGATTCATTTCGACGCGGCGGATCTCGCGGAACCGGATCTTGGTCATATCATCGAAAACCGGGTGATCGTTCGCGCCCTGTGGAATTCACTCGAAGGTGCCGGTGTAAAGTTGCTGGCGCCGACCAGGCTCGGCGCCCTTGATTTCGAAGATGAGGGTGCCGGCCTGACCCTGGCCGACGGCAGCATCCTGCACGTCGGGCTGGTGGTCGCGGCCGATGGTGCGCGCTCACAGGTGCGTGAACTGGCGGGTATCGAGTCGCGCAGCGAGACCTATGATCAGCATGCCGTCGTGGCCACTGTGAGCGCCGAAAAGGGCAACCAGTCAACGGCCTGGCAGCGCTTCATGCGCGATGGACCGCTGGCGCTGCTGCCGCTGGAGCAGGAACTGTTCTCGATCGTGTGGTCGACCTCGCCAAATGAGGCCGAGCGTCTGTGTGCCCTGCCAGAGCATGAGTTTAACGGCCTGCTGACCGAGGCGAGTGAATCCCGTCTCGGCCAGCTTGCGGTGCTTGGCGCACGCGCGGCTTTCCCCTTGCGTCTCCAGCATGCAAAGAAGTACGTCCTGCCCGGGCTTGCGCTGGTGGGTGATGCCGCGCATGTGATCCACCCCCTGGCGGGGCAGGGCGTCAATCTCGGTTTTCTGGACGCCGGGGCGCTGGTCGATGCGCTGGTGGCCGGACGCGAGCGCGGTCGTGTGCCCGGCGATTTGGCTTCGCTTCGGGTCTACGAGCGCAGGCCGCAGGGGGCACAATACCGCCACCCAGCTGGCTATGGACGGATTCAAACAGCTGTTCAGCAACGACTCCGGGGTGCTTTCGCTGGTGCGCAACCTTGGACTGGGGGCTGCCGGTCGCCTGACGCCGTTGCGCCGCCTGTTCGAGAAGGTGGCCCTGGGTCAGGGTCTGGAGCTGCCCACGATCAGCCGTCCGCCGCGCTGATAATCCCTCCGGCCGGTCTGCAGGCCACAGGTCGGTTGACTTTCAATTGAAGCCTAATACAATTACGAATCATTCTCATTCGTTATCTTGTTAGGAGTGGTTCGATGTTACGTCTGGTTCTGTGCTCCCTGGTGGCTGGCGCAATGCTCTCGCCGATGACCGTTCTGGCCGATGAGGTGGTTGTCTACTCGGCGCGCAACGAGCATCTGATCAAGCCGCTGTTCGACCGTTACACGGATGAAACCGGTGTCTCGATCCGTTACATCACGGACAAGGCCGGACCGCTCTTGCAGCGCCTGCAGGCCGAAGGCAAGCGCACACCGGCCGACATGCTGATCACCGTCGATGCCGGCAACCTGTGGCATGCGGCTGAAAATGACGTGCTGGCCGAGATCAATTCGCCCGTGCTGGATGCGAACGTGCCGGCGAATCTGCGTGATCCCAAGGGGCGCTGGTTCGGCCTGTCAGAGCGTGCGCGCACCATCGTCTACAGTACCGAGCGCGTCACGCCGGACCAGCTGAGCAGTTACGAGGACCTGGCCGACCCGAAATGGAAGGACCGTCTGTGCCTGCGCACATCCAAGAAGGTGTACAACCAGTCTCTGGTCGCCACCCTGATCGCCCGCCATGGCGAGGAAAAGGCCGAACAGATCGTTCGCGGCTGGGTCGCGAATCTCGCCGCGGTACCTTTCTCGAACGACACCAAGGCAATGGAGGCCGTGGCCGCCGGGCAATGTGATGTGACCATCGTGAACACCTATTACTTCGGCCGACTGCAGCAGGGCCAGCCGGACGTCAAACTGGCGCTGTTCTGGGCCAACCAGGACAGCAGCGGTGTGCATATCAATGTCTCCGGGTGCCGGCGTCACGCAGCATGCAAAGCACCCGGAGGCAGCGCAGAAGCTGTTGGAGTGGCTTGTCATCGGAGACGGCACAGGCAGAGTTTGCCGGCCGCAACATGGAGTACCCGGTCAATCCGAAGGTCGCTCGCCGGATCCCACGGTCAGCGCCTGGGGCAGCTTCAAGGCAGACGAGCTGAATGTGAACGAGGCCGGGCGTCTGCAGGCCGCGGCGATCCGCCTGATGGACCGGGCCGGGTACCGATGAGGCAGGTTCGAGGGGCGAGGTTCGAGGAGCGAGGGGTGCCAGAGGGCACTTATGTCTGATACCTCGGCCCTCGAACCTCGCCCCTCGAACCTCGGCCCCCGGTCCTCGCTCCTGCGCGAAAGCGCCCGTTGGCGCTGGGCTGCGCGCCTGCTTGCGGTCACCGTACTGATCCCGCTGGCGGTGATCCTGGGTTCCTGGCTGTTCTTCGACCCGCAGGTCTGGTCGCACCTCGGTGCCACGGTGTTGCCTCAGCTTATGCTCAACACCCTCTGGCTGGTCCTTGGGGTGGGGGTGGGTACCCTGATGCTCGGTGTTCCGCTGGCCTGGCTGACCGTGATGTGTGACTTTCCCGGGCGGCGGATACTCGACTGGGCGCTGATGCTGCCGTTTGCGCTGCCGGCCTACGTGCTGGCGTTCGTTTTCGTCGGGGTGCTCGATTTTGCCGGGCCGCTGCAGGCCGGGCTGCGCGGACTCCTGGGGCTGCCGCCGGCCTGGTCGTTCGAGGTGCGCAACACCCTCGGCGTAATCATCGTCATGACCCTGGTGCTCTATCCCTATGTATACATGCTGGCGCGGGTGGCGTTTCTCGGTCAGGGAAAGAGCGCCTATGAGGCGGGACGGAGTCTCGGCCTGGGGCCCTGGGCGGCCTTTTTCGGTGTCTCCCTGCCGATGGCGCGTCCGGCGATCATCGCCGGGTTGAGCCTCGCACTGATGGAGGCCCTGGCGGACTTTGGTGCCGTGTCGGTATTCAATTTCGATACCTTTACCACGGCGATCTACAAATCATGGTTTGGCTTTTTTGATCTGCAGAGCGCGGCGCAGCTTGCATCGATCCTGCTGACCATCGTGCTGATTGCCCTGGTGGTAGAGCGCCGCTTTCGTGACCGCGCACGTTTCACCGATTCCGGTCGCGGCGGTTCCCAACGCCGCATGCGTCTGCGCGGACGGTTTGCCATTGCCGCAAGTCTGTTTGGCTGGGGGGTTTTCCTGCTCGCCTTTGCGGCACCGGTCGTGAGGCTCGCAAGCTGGGCCTGGGGCGCCGTGGATGATCTGGACATGCGTTACCTGGGTCTGTTTGCCCACACCCTGTCGCTGGGCGCCATGGCCGGTGTGTTGACGGTCACGGCCGCCTTCGTGCTGGCCTTCGCGCATCGTTACCATGCCGATTATTCGACCGCGCTCAGCGTGCGCGTCGGCACCCTGGGTTATGCGCTGCCCGGCTCGGTGCTGGCGGTGGGTGTCATGCTGTCGCTGACCTGGTTCGACAACCGCTTTGCGGATGCGGTCGAATGGCTGACCGGAAAAGACATCGGGCTGGTGCTTTCCGGTACCGTGATCGCCCTGTTGATGGCCTATTTCGCGCGTTTCCTCGCGGTGGCCTATGGGCCCGTCGACAGCAGCCTGGAGCGTATTCGCCCGAGTATCCGCGACGCCGCACGCAGCCTCGGCGCGGGCCAGTGGGAGACCGTGTGGCGCGTCTATCTGCCTATGCTGCGCCCCGGCCTGTTGACCGCCGGCCTGCTGGTGCTGGTCGATGTGATGAAAGAGATGCCGGCAACCCTGCTGCTGCGGCCGTTCGGCTGGGATACGCTGGCCGTACGGATCTACGAGCTGACCTCGGAGGGCGAGTGGGAGCGGGCGGCCCTGCCTGCGGTGGCGTTGCTGGCGGTCGGGCTGTTGCCGGTCATTCTGCTGGTGCGCAAATCGGCGCGTTGATTCGCTTTTGACCTGCTGTTTGAAGCGGGCGGGTCAATCATCGGAAACCGCAGGTTGTAGCGCTGTGCCAGATACTCCAGGGTCGCTATCAATCCGTACTGGGTCGATGAATTCACCGCGTCGAGATTGAACAACGACCGCATGATCGGGAATTCCAGATCGATCACCCTCGACAGGTAGGCATCCGACAAGGCGCCCGTGCGCGGCTGTTGCACGCGGTGGGTCATGCGGAACGAGAGTTTTCGTAGGCCTGGTGGGCGCTGGGTGCCGAGAAAGGTCTTGATCCGATACTTGAGTGGGCGCGGGCCGTTGAGGGCGAAACCGTAATCGCTCGGATAGTTCGCCAGGCGGCTGTTGACCCGCCCGATCATGCGCCCCTGCAGGTAGCCGAGATCCTTCAGGCGGATCGGGATCTTCGCGGTATTCGAGATCGCCGTGTGCTCGAGGTAGGGGAAGAACATCGGCCCGAAGCGCTGATTGATCTGCGCGTCGCGCCCGGTCCAGAAACGCCCGCGGAATTTCGGATAGAGTTCCTCGACCTGCGAGCGTTCGAGCTCATCGGACTCGGCACCAATCGCTTCGCGCATGGATTCTGCCATTGCCGCGCGATAGGTCTTCTCGTCGAATTTGTCGGTAAAGGCCCTGGGGTCGTAGCGCGAATAGAAGGTGGAAATCACCGCCCCGGTGCTCGATGGTCTGTCGGGCATGTAAAAGAAGTTGCGGTAGATCTCCCCGAGAGAGCCATTGAGCGGGACCTGTCCATCCACATGCCTCTTGAGTCGGTCCTGCCGGTCCGCGCCGAAATCGAACAACGGTGTCTCCACTTTCCAGCCGTCAAAGGCGAACAGGTTTTTCTCAGTCTCGCCGATGAAGGCCTCGGGATCGGGTGCCGGGACCGTGCTCTTGTCGATACACTCGAGTGGCAGTCCCTCTGCCTTGCAGATGGTCCTCGCGATTCTGTACATCCTCGTCGTCATCGATCTGCCGTAGACGAACAGCGTCGGTCTGGCGCCATGCTTCATCAGCATCGCGAGCATCAGGCGCGAGTCGAAACCGCCGGAGAAGGAGAGCCTGATGCGGTCGCCGATAGTTCTCCGCGATCGGGGCGAAGACGTTTGAGAGTCGTGTGCAGTGGTAGTCGGCGACTCGATCGAGAGTGAGCGGGCCGTCCAGAGCTTCGTTCGCGATCGGACTGGGTCGCTGGTGGATTCGGGTCTCGTCACCTTTGATCGAAAGGATCGCGTTTGCAGGAAGGGTGCTGATGCCTTCAACCAGGGTCCTGTGGCCGAAGACGGAACCGCTGGTCACGTACTCGTAACAGGCCTGCGTGTCGAAAGACTTTCGGCTTTGCGACCTCCAGCATGGCCAGGAACGAGTTGGACCAGACGGAGTTGTCCTCGTTTGTGTAAATCTTGCTGGCGCCGAGGCCGTCGCCGAGAACATTCAGCCGGTCCGTTTTTGTAGATCAGTATGACGTGGGTGCCGAGCAGTCCTTTCCAGGAAAAGGTGTCTGGGTCGAAACTGGTAAGCAGTCGTTCCAGGCAGGCCGGTGCGGGGTCGCCATCGAACAGCAGTGATCCCAGGACGGCTATGAAGTCGCCGTTTTCTGCCTGAAAAAAAGTCGTATCAGTACCCGTTCCATCTCCGAAGAGAGCTATTCTATTTTCCCCAAGATCAATGATCTTGTGCAATTTGTGATTGTGCAGCAGGCTCGATTCAGAAAAGCGCTGAATAGCGTTTTCTGCGCGGCTTGCCTGGTACAGAATGAACGAACTCATAGCGACTCAGTGTTGCCTGTTTGGGGTGTCGCATTATAGCTCGTCCAACGGTTCCAGTATGATGTCACCCACCTGGGTATCCGGAGGCTTCGCGTCAACCTGCTTGATATCGGTTTTGGGGGATCGTGCGAATCCCAGTAGCGGCTGCTTGTTGAATTGAATCCTTATAACTCGATCGCAAGGCGAGGGGGACTGCGTGAGGCGTATTTTCTCCAGGTATCTGGTTCTGGTGGGCCTCCTGGTCAATTTGTTTGTGGCGGCCTTCGTTATTTACTGGGTCTCTATCAAATTCGCAGGGACTGACCTTTATCGGGACGGACGCCGATTCGTATACGGTTCGCTTGATGGCGTCGGGGTGGCTTTTGTCGCGCCGGTAGGAACTGGCACGATCAATCACAGTTTAAAGGTCTTGCCTGCAGGCGCGTGGTTCAAGATCCATGAGCAGGTTGGCGATTCGGAAGAGGTGTTTTCGAGGCAGGTTCACGGCGGGGCGGCGTTTGATCCGGTCAGAGGACGATTGATGTTGTTTGGGAGCGATACGCATAGCCTGAACTGGGACAATTCAGTGCGTGTTTTTGACATGGGCACACTGAGGTGGTCGAGTGCTTATGCTGGAAGACGACCCAGAAACTTATCGTGTCAACGGCGAAGGCTTTCCCGTGGCTGGCATCGGCAAGTGAGCGACCCTGGGCCATGCATACGTTTGATGCGGTGGAATTTGATCCCATTTCGGATCGCTTGATCGTTGCCAGCCATCCAGAGCACATGAGTCCCAAGAAGAAATGGGGTGTAGGGAAGCACCTTTGGAGCCAAATCGAGTCCCATCCTACCTGGGCATATTCGGTCTCAGGCAACAGTTGGGAACCAATCGTGGCAAAAGCCGTTTCTTTTTTTCCCTACGCAGTCACTTTCGATCTGAAGCGTCGCGCCGTCATCGGCGTGAAGCCGGATGGCTATTGGGAGCTTGAGGCCGGCGCCATGGAGTGGAAACGCCTGGCGAAGGGGGCGCCCTACGCTTACCACAATGCCGCCGCGTACGACCACAGCCGAGACATTGTCGTCTCATTCGGCACGCACGAGCGCTCGAACGACGTATGGCAATTCCAACGCGGCCAGAATTCGGGCAAAAAGATGCCGACGCCCGGCATCAGGCCGCCGGGCGCGGATTCGCCGCCCTTGGTTTATCATTCTGGAATCGATCGGGTCGTGGCGCTCGTCGAGGATCGTGCCGGCGGTGGCCTGGGGTCTACCGAAACCTGGCTTTATTCAACGGAGGATGATGCCTGGTCACGGCTGGAGACCGCAAACCTGCCATTCGCGATCGGCATGAACTACGATATGGTCTACGATCCGAACCACGAGCTTTTGGTGCTGGTTGCGAACGCTCACGGTGACCCGGTGAGCGTTTGGGTCCTCAGGATCGAGGCTCAATAAAGCACAGCGTGCAAATTGGGTTCCGAAGCCGAACGCTTGTCAGCATTCAATCCGGGACAAAAAATATTGCGAGGCGTTGCTTAGGAGCCCGTGCCGTTAATCTACGGGGATCGGGTCTTTCTCCGGCGGTGCGGAAGTCAAATCTGCGAGACAAGTGGAGTTAATTCCATATTCAATCGGCCCAATATCGGGCAAGTGATCGCGGTGGTTACCGCAAAAATCGGTGCCCGCCTGCATGTCTTGACTACCTCTGTCGAGGATCGCATCAATGTCTATGAGCTGGAAATCGCCTGATGCTGAATCACGGTAGAACCGGGCCACCGAGCAGTCGCCAAACCAAAGGCTGAGCACGCTGCAATCCGACGACATCAAATTGTTGTCACTGGTATGCTTTCCGCCTTCCCTATCGAGTATTCTGCCATCGATGATGTTGTTGTGAATGGAAGCGGAGCTAGAAGAAAAGCGGACGTCGATGCCTTTGTTGTTTAGTAGCAGATTGCCATAGATCTGGGTTCGTGCTGACCGGTTGAGATAAATTCCGACATCGGCGGGACAGCGGGTGATAATGTTATTGCGGATTATCCCGGCTGTATGCTCCGCCCGGCAATCACCCCACCGACAAAATTGCCTTCCTGTTCCGCCGCCACCAAACGACAAGCCGATGCGGATGCCCCCGTCCATTGGCAGCTTCCAGTGGCAGACGACTAGATTTCGTTCGAATACGCCATTGCTTGAATTGCCCTTCATGAACGCGGCGTAACTGATTCGGTCGCTTTTGCCCTTCGCAAAATCGGCGATGAAATTGGAGCTTACTACCCAGCCGTTGGCCGTGTTTATGTTAAGTGGTGTGGTGGGATTGCCGGTGTTTCGAGGGCGTGTGTTATAAATGGTGTTATTCTGCACCAGCCCGAAATCTGGATGCTGTTCAGGTTTTTTTGCCCGCAGTCCGTTTACTTTCAAAGCAGCATTGAAATCGATCAGCTCGTTGTTTCTGAGAACAGTGCCGACGCCATTGCCCACCACGTGAAACGCGTGTTCGCAGCGTGAGTCACTCGTGCAGACGCCTCTGATGCTTAAGTTTTCAAAAACCCAGTAGGGCTTGTTTACAAAGAAGCCTTCAAGCGTATCCATTTCGATTCTGACGGTACCAACGCGTCGTGCGCGCACGTAGATCGGTGCGTTAGGGGTACCTGCGCCTCCAATAACGACACGTTGCCCCTTCAAATGGTAGACTTCCCGGGCGCAGCTCGATAGCGTCGCCCGCTGCAGCGTTCTTCAGCGCAGCCAACAGGAGTTTCTCATCTGCAACGACTATTGTGCGTGCGACGCCTGAAGGAGGTTCGATACCCGGTTTGGCCTGTTTGGGTGCTCCCCGCTCGTCGTAACTGAGGGCCTTGAGTCCCGAGTTGACGGCGCCTTGCGCAGGCCAATACCCAGGCCCCGGGAAAGTCGGCAGTTCAATCAATTCGTTTGATTTGGCCGTTGGCAGGCCAAGAGTGCCTGCTGTCCGCGTTATTACAGCGACGACTGCTGGGTGATCATTTCCGAAACGCTGCTGAAACTTTCCCACCAGCTCTCCAAAACTGCGGTCCGAAACCTCTCCGAAATTTCTGTCTGAATAAACAATTGCCAAAGTGACCACGGCAAGGATGCCAGCCACATGTGCGGCCACCCCGCAAACCAGAAGATAGTTTTTGACGGTCTTTGAGCGCAAATAACACCTTCTTTAAGAGCCAATAAATCCCGAACGTTAAGTAGCTGAGCCGACCATCCCACATTGGCACCTAGCCCTAAATCCGGATACTATCGCGGCTCGATTGGCATTCCCATCGGAAGAGACTGGGGGTATCCCAGCGCCGAAGGCGCAATTCCGCCCGGAATCGCTCAGGCAAAAGGACCGCGGGGACGAATCAGCAGTGTTGGGCTCTCGGGTCGACTCTGGAGAGCGGTACCTTCACGGTACCCACCGACGGGGCAGGGAGCGCACGGCGCTTTCAAACTCTCAGGTTTCTGGACAGAGGGGCGGTATGGTCTTCGTTTATCGCGGATGCCATACCGCCCCTTTTTGTTTGGCTGCGGCCGGAGTGGAGCATGGATAAAAAGACGGTTCTCAATGAGACCCACCGCGAGATGGGCGCCCGCATGGTTCCGTTTGGCGGCTGGGACATGCCGGTCAACTATGGTTCGCAGATCGAGGAACACCATGCGGTGCGCACCGATGCCGGTATGTTCGACGTCTGTCATATGACCGTGATCGACCTCCGCGGCCCCGGTGCGCGGCCGTTGCTGCGCTATCTGCTGGCGAATGATGTCGACAAGCTAAAGACCGCCGGCAAGGCGCTCTATTCCTGCATGTTGGGTCCGGATGGCGGCGTGATCGACGATCTTATCGTCTATTTCATGACCGAAGACTGGTTCCGCATGGTCGTCAACGCGGCCACCACCGACAATGACCTGGCCTGGATCCGGGAGGTCGCCCGGCCGTTCGATGTCGAGGTCTCACCGCGGTTCGATCTCGGCATGATCGCCGTGCAGGGCCCCAATGCGCGGGCCAAGGCCGAGGCCCTGCTGCCCGAGGATCTGCGTGCGGCAGCCATGGCGCTCAAGCCTTTCAACGCGGCCACCGCGGGAGACTGGTTCGTCGGGCGCACCGGCTATACCGGCGAGGACGGATTCGAGGTGGTGCTGCCGGAGGCGGAGGCACCGGCCTTCTGGCGCGCCCTCGCGGCGGCCGGTGTGCGTCCCTGCGGCCTGGGCGCGCGTGACACCCTGCGTCTCGAGGCCGGGATGAATCTTTACGGCACCGATATGGACGAGACACAGTCGCCGCTGGGTTCGGGTCTGTCCTGGACGGTTGCGCTGGAGCCGGCCGATCGCGATTTCATTGGCCGTTCTGCGCTTGCAAAGCAGAAGGCAGAGGGTAGTCTTCCAAGATTCGTCGGACTGGTGCTCGAGGGCAAGGGTGTGCTGCGCGGCCATCAGAAGCTTTACGACGGCGACCTGGAGGTCGGAGAGATCACCTCGGGCGGATTTTCGCCGACCCTGGAGCGCTCGATCGCCATGGCGCGTGTGGACGCGGAGGCGGGCGACAGCCTGACGGTGGATATCCGCGGGCGCCGGATCCCGGTGCGCCGCGTAAAGATGCCTTTCGTACGCAATGGTGCGGCCTGTATTGATCTATGATCGCGGCGGGAGCCTGAAACCCATAAAGTCAACGTGCGCCGGCCTTGGTAGCCGGCCGTTCTGAGAGTCTGAGAGGAAAACATGAGCAACGATGTCCCTAACGAGCTGAGCTATACCAAGTCCCACGAGTGGGTGCGCGTGGATGAGGAGGGCATTGCCACCATCGGTATTACCGATCATGCGCAGGAGATGCTGGGTGACCTGGTCTTCGTCGAGCTGCCCGAGGTGGGCACCGAGCTGGGAATCGGCGCAGAGTGCGCCGTGGTCGAGTCGGTCAAGGCCGCCTCCGACGTGTACAGCCCGGTCAGCGGTGAGGTGGTCGAGGTCAACGAGCTGCTCGCGGATGCGCCCGAGACCATCAACCAGGATGCCTACGAAGAAGGCTGGATTTTCCGTGTGCGGCTGTCCGTCCCCAGCGAGGTGGACGAGCTCATGGACGCCGACAGTTACGCCGAGTACGCCGAGTCTGAAGAACACTGATGATTGGGCTGTGCGCTGTTTGGCGCGTCACATCAATACTGAACTGAACAACGCACGGGTCCCCTCATGCCGTTTATCCCGCATACCGAAGAAGATGTCCGCCGCATGCTCGATGTGATCGGGGTCGAGCAGATCGACGACCTGTTTGACGAGATCCCGGCCGATCTGCGCGCGAAGACACTGGAACACGTGCCTGAGGGCATGTCGGAGATGGAGGTGACTGCGCTCATGCATGCGCGTGCGCGCGAGGACGGTCAGCCGTTGTGTTTCATCGGCGCCGGCGCCTACGACCACCACATACCGGCCGCGGTATGGCAGATCGCCACGCGTGGCGAATACTACAGCGCCTACACGCCGTACCAGGCCGAGGCCAGTCAGGGCACCCTGCAGCTGCTGTACGAGTACCAGTCGATGATGACGGCGCTGATGGCCATGGACGTGTCCAACGCCTCCCTGTACGACGGTGCCTCCGGCCTGGCCGAGGCCGTGCTGATGGCGGTGCGTGCCAACCGCAAGTCGAAATCGCGCCGCATCCTGGTGCCAAGAACCCTGCACCCGGCCTACCGCAAGACGGTGAAGGCGATCGTCGGGAACCAGAAGATCGAGCTGGTCGAGTTGCCCTTTGACCCGGCCACCGGAAAGACCGACATGGCCACGTTGACCGGTTATGCAGGTGAGGATTTCGCCGCCCTGGTGATACCTCAACCCAATTTCTTCGGCGTTCTGGAAGACGTCGATGCGATGACCGATTTCGCCCATGCCAACGGCATGCTCGCCATCGCGGTGGTCAACCCGCTGGCGATGGCGGTGCTAAGGCCACCCGGCGAATGGGGAGAGACGGGCGCCGATATCGCCTGCGGTGAGGGGCAGCCGCTGGGTGCGCCGCTGTCTTCCGGCGGGCCTTATTTCGGATTCATGTGCACCAAGCAGGCATTCGTGCGTCAGATGCCAGGCCGCATAATCGGCAAGACCGTCGACCTCGAGGGCAAAGTCGGTTTCACATTGACCCTGCAGGCGCGGGAACAGCACATCCGGCGGTCGAAAGCGACTTCAAACATCTGTACCAACCAGGGCCTGCTGGTGACCGCTGCGACCATTCACATGGCCCTGCTCGGCGGCGAAGGGCTGTCCCGCGTCGCTGCGAGCTGTCATGCGAATACCGCGAGCCTGATGGAAAAACTGTGCGCGATCGATGGGATCGAGCGCGCGTTTTCCGGTCCGGTCTTCCACGAGGGCGTATTGCGCCTGACCGCACCGGCGGGCGACATCCTGCGATCGCTGGCCGCGCACAATGTGCTCGGTGGTTATGATCTGGCCGAAGACTACCCGGAACTGGGTGACGCGGTGCTGGTGTGCGCTACCGAACTGCGTACAGAGGCGGAGATGGATGAGTACGCGACCAAACTCGCGCGCATCATGGCGACAAGGACCCAGGCCAAGTGCCCGGTCGAACCGAAATTCAACTGAGCCGGAGATATCACCGGTCGCCGCGGTCGGCGGTTAACCACAACAGACCAAACTGGAGAAGAGAGATGGCACAGGTTACCCTGCGTGGGACCCCGACAACACCAATGGCGACCTGCCGGCGGTGGGCAGCACGGCACCCGATTTCCGCCTGGTTGATGGCGAGCTGAACGATCTCACCCTGGCCGACTTTGCCGGCAAGAAGAAGCTGATCAGTATCGTCCCGAGCCTGGACACCCCGACCTGCGCCCTTTCGACCAAGGTGTTCAACGAAAAGCTCGGTGGCCGCGACGATGTCGTGGTGCTGGTGGTCTCGGCCGATCTGCCGTTCGCCCAGGGCCGTTTCTGCCAGGCCGAGGGCACAGCGGATGTGAAGACGCTGTCGATGATGCGCTCGCGCAACTTCGCCAAGGACTACGGCATGCTGATCGAGGATGGCCCGCTTGGCCGGCATCACCGCACGTGCCGCGCTGGTGCTGGACGAGAACAACAAGGTCGTGCACGCCGAACTGGTGCCCGAGATCGGCCAGGAGCCCGACTACGACGCGGCGATTGCCGCCTTGGGTTGATTCACGAGTTACGAACGCAGAGGCCGCGGAGAGCGCAGAGTGCGCAAAGTTCTTTGGTATGAAGGTGTCGCTGCTTGGTCACAACGGGTGGTTCTGAATCCGAACTGCGCTTCTGAGCGAAAGCGCTCTGTCCGCATGACCTTTGCGTCTCCGCGTCCTCTGCGTTTTTTACACCGAGCTGGATAACAAGCCATGCTGATCTACGAACAATCCCAACCCGGTCGGCGCGCATTTGCGCAGGCGCCGAAGCATAAACCTGCTCTGGCAGGTATCCCGGCAGAGATGCAGCGCGCGCAGCCTCCGGCGCTACCGGAGGTCTCCGAGATGCAGGCGGTGAGGCACTACACCCGGCTGTCGCAGAAGAACTTCTCGATCGACACCGAGTTCTATCCGCTGGGCTCGTGCACCATGAAATACAACCCGCGTGCCTGCAATTCGCTGGCCATGCTGCCCGGCATACTGGCGCGTCATCCCTATGCCCCGGAGTCGCACAGCCAGGGCTTCATGGCGTGCATGTATGAGTTGCAGGAAATGCTGAAGGATGTCACCGGGATGAAGTCGGTGTCGCTGGTGCCGGCCGCCGGTGCCCAGGGTGAACTGACCGGTGTGGCCATGATCCGTGCCTATCACGATGCGCGTGGCGATACTGCCCGTACTGAGATTATCGTGCCGGATGCGGCACATGGCACCAATCCGGCGACCGCGGTGATGTGCGGCTACAAGGTACACGAGATACCGACGCTGGACGACGGCGACGTGGACATCGAGGCACTCAAGGCGGCGCTGGGCCCGCAGACCGCAGGCATCATGCTGACCAACCCCTCGACGGTCGGTGTGTTCGAGCGCCGTATCACCGAGATTGCGCGCCTGGTGCACGAGGCCGGGGGCCTGCTCTATTACGACGGCGCCAACCTCAATGCCATACTCGGCAAGGTCAGACCCGGCGACATGGGTTTCGATGTGATCCACATGAATCTGCACAAGACCTTCTCCACCCCGCACGGCGGTGGCGGGCCGGGTGCCGGCCCGGTCGGCGTGAGCGAGCGTCTGATCCCGTTCCTGCCGGTGCCCATGATCGGCTTCGACGGCCACGACTACCACTGGCTGGACGAAAAGGACTGTCCGCAGACGATCGGCAAGCTGTCTGCGTTCGCCGGCAATGCCGGCGTCCTGATCCGGGCCTACATCTATGCCCGCATGCTGGGGCGCGAGGGCATGGTACGTGTCTCTGAATACTCGACGCTCAACGCCAATTATCTGGCCAGGCGCCTCAGTGATGCCGGTTTTGAGCTGGCCTACCCGAAGCGGCGGGCGACGCACGAGTTCATCATCACCCTGAAGAAGCAGGCCAAGGACCTTGGGGTCACCGCGATGGACTTCGCCAAGCGCCTGCTTGACCATGGTTATCATGCGCCGACCACCTATTTCCCGCTGCTGGTCCCCGAGTGTTTCCTGATCGAGCCGACCGAGACCGAGGCGATCGATGCGCTGGACGGTTTCGTCGAGGCGATGAAAGAGATCCAGGCCGAGGCGGAAACGAATCCGGAGGTGATCAAGACGGCGCCGCATACACTGCCGGTGCGGCGCCTGGACGATGTCCGTGCTGCACGTGAACTCGACCTGCGTTGGCATGGGCAGGCGGATTGACCGTTTGGTCGACGGCCGGCAGGCTGATCCGCCCGAATCGGCATGTCTGAATTCAACACAAGCGGTGGATTGACCCGTATTTTGCGGGCCTTCGGCTACTCGCTGCAGGGCTTGCGTGCCGCTTTTCGTCACGAGGCGGCCTTCCGCCAGGAACTCGTGCTCGCGGTCCTGCTGCTGCCCCTGGGCTTATGGCTGGGAGAGGGCGGTGTCGAACGGGCCTTGCTGGCCGGAAGCTGGGTCCTGGTTTTGATTGTCGAACTGCTCAATTCGGCAATCGAGGCGACGGTGGACCGCTTCGGGCCCGAGCATCACGAGCTTGTCCGGGCGGGCGAAGGATATCGGCTCGGCAGCGGTGATGCTGTCGATCGGTCTGGCGATACTGGTCTGGGCGCTGATCCTGCTGCCGCGTGCTGTGTAACGCTTCGAACGGACACAAAAAACCCCGCTCGAGAGCGGGGTTTTTTGGATGCAGCGGGACTCAGTTGTACAGGTAGCCGGGGTTGCCGACGCCTTTCTGGCTGAGCGCCTGCTCCTTGCCGAGCTTGCCCTGGGCCTCGGCCTTCTTGGCCACCTTTTCGGCTTCGCCGTAGTTGCCATCGGCAACTGCCTTTTCGGCCTTCTTGATCATCTTGCCGGTGTCGCGCCATTCGCCGCCAACCGCGCCCGCGGCCTTTTGCGCGGCCTTGGCAGCTGCGATCGCAGCCTCTGCACTGGACTTGTCGGCCGCCACGGCGGTTCCGGCAACAGTCATGCCACCGATCAATACGGCCAGGGCGATTTTCTTCATCAGCATGGGAATCCTCCAAATCTTTCTATTATTCGGTCATTCGGGCGGCGATGTTGCGCTGCCGTCGGTCATTGCCTCAGGGGCTTGGCCAGATAAAGCCCGCATACGTTACCATCTCGTCTTCGTTTGCGCACTATCCGGCCGGATCTTTACCGGCGGCAAATTAACACAGAGCCAAGATTGCGCAAGTTACAAGAATTACAAGGGTATTTTCGATGTCAGCATTGATTTGCGGTTCCATGGCCTTCGATACCATCATGGTGTTCCAGGACCAGTTCAAGAACCATATTCTTCCCGAACAGGTCCATATCCTCAACGTGTCGTTCCTGGTGCCTGAAATGCGTCGCAATTTTGGTGGTTGCGCCGGCAACATCGCGTTCAATCTGCGCATGCTCGGGGGTGACGGCCTGCCCATGGGCACGGTGGGCAGCGATTTCGGACCCTATGCCGCGTGGATGGACGAGAATGAGATTCCGCGGGATGCGCTGCGCGAAATACCCCAGTCGTATACCGCCCAGGCCTATATCACCACCGATCAGGACGATAATCAGATCACCGCCTTCCATCCCGGGAGCAATGAACTTCGCGCATGAAAGCCACGTGAGCGAGGTCGAGGGCGTGAAGCTCGGCATGGTCTCGCCGGACGGTCGCCAGGGCATGATCGAACATGCCGAGCAGTTTGCCGAGGCGGGCATACCTTTCATCTTCGACCCCGGTCAGGGTATGCCGATGTTCGACGGAGAGGATCTCAACCGCTTTGCCTCGCAGGCCACCTGGCTGGCGTTCAACGACTACGAGGCCAAGCTGATGCAGGAGCGGACCGGCAAGTCGCCCGAACAGCTGGCGCGTCAGGTCGAGGCGGTCATCGTCACCCGCGGCGGCGAGGGGTCCACCATCTATGCCGGTGGTGCGGAGATCGATATTCCGCTGGCACCGGCGCAGCATCTGGTGGATCCGACCGGTTGCGGTGATGCCTACCGTGGCGGCCTGCTGTATGGCCTGCAAAATGGCCTGGACTGGGATGTCACCGGGCGCATCGCGTCGCTGATGGGGGCGATCAAGATCGAGCATGCGGGGACCCAGAATCATGGTCTGAGCCGGGCGGACTTCGATGCCCGGTTCAAAGAGACCTTTGGTTTCTCTCTGTAGGACGTGGGATTCGACGTGGGAGACCTGGCTTGTCTGAATTGAGCTGTACACCGACCCTCGATGGCCTGATTGCCTATGAGGATGCCGTCGAGCAGCTGGTTGCCGCCGCGGTGCCATTGACGGGCCGGCTCGAGGTCGATCTGCGCGAGGCGCTCGGATACGTCCTGGCCGAGCCGGTGACGAGCACCATCGATGTGCCCGGCTGGGATTACAGCGCGATGGACGGCTATGCGGTGCGAGCGGCCGACTGTGCAGCGGAGGACATCGCGTTGCCGGTTTCGCAACGCGTGCCCGCGGGGGCCTCGCCCGAGCCGCTGGCGGCGGGCACGGCCGCGCGCATCTTCACCGGTGCGCCGATCCCCCAGGGCGCCGACGCCGTGGTGATGCAGGAGGTCTGTGAGCCCGCTGACGGCGCGGTGAGCATCCGTGCCCGGGTGGAAGAGGGCGGCAACATTCGTCGGCGAGGTGAGGACATCAGTGCCGGAGACGTCGTGGTGGCAGCCGGTACCCGGCTGTTGCCGCAGCACCTGGGCCTGGCCGCCTCGGTCGGTGTGGCCAGGCTGACGGTCTGCCGCAGGCCGCGCGTGGCGCTGTTCTCCAGCGGCGACGAACTGCTGATGCCGGGCGAACCGCTGTCACCGGGCAAGATCTACAATTCCAACCTGTTTACCGCGACCGCGCTGCTGCAGGCCCTGGGCTGTGAGGTGGTCGATCTGGGTATCGTGGAAGATACCCTGGAGGCGACCAAGGAGGCCCTCAAGCGGGGTGCGCAGGAGGCCGATCTGGTCTTCGCCTCGGGCGGTGTCTCGGTCGGCGAGGAGGACCACGTCAAACCCGCCGTGGAGGCCCTGGGTTCACTGGATATGTGGAAGATCGCGATCCGCCCCGGCAAGCCGGTCGCGTTCGGCCATGTCGACGGTACGCCCTTTATCGGCTCCCCGGGCAATCCGGTGTCGCTTTTCGTCACCTTCATGTTGTTCGTGCGCCCTTTCATCCTGCGCATGCAGGGCAGGGGTGACTGGCGACTCAGGCCCATGCAGGTCAAGGCCGATTTCGATTGGCCAAGGCCCGACAAACGACGTGAATTCCACCGCGCACGCCTCGAGTTCGACGAGGCCGGGGTCGGGCGCGTGAGCGTCCATCCAAGCCGTTCTTCCGGCGTATTGAGTTCCGTGACCTGGGCCAACGGCCTGGCCGTCATACCCGAGGGGCGGGTGCTCAGGCGCGGCGAAGATGTTGCGTTTCTACCCTTCAGCGAGCTGCTCGCATGATCCGGATAATGTATTTTGCGAGCCTGCGGGAACGCCTGGGCAGTGCCGAGGAGACCCTGCAGGAGTTCCCCGCGACCCTGGATGGCCTGCGGGCCGAGCTGGCCGCCAGGGGGGGTGTCTGGGGCGAGGTGTTCGCCGACGAGCAGCGTGTCCTGGCGGCGGTCAACCAGGAGATGGCATCCACCGGGCAGGCCCTGAGGTCGGGCGACGAGATCGGTTTTTTCCCCCCGGTCACCGGTGGTTGAGCCGATTAGCGGGGGTGATGCCATGGATGTAGAGATTCGAATTCAGTCCACCGCCCTGGATGCACTTGCCGAGACCGCACCGGTTTTTACCGGTAACGCCTCGGTCGGGGGCGTGGTCAGCTTTATCGGCCTGATGCGCGATCTCAATCAGGGCGACGAGGTCGCCTCCATGACCCTCGAGCACTATCCGGGGATGACCGAGAAGGCGCTGGCGGCCATCGTTGACGAGGCGGCCGGGCGCTGGGAACTCGAGGCCGTGCGCCTGATCCATCGGGTCGGCGAGGTGCGGCCGCAGGATCCCATCGTCCTGGTGGCGGTCGCCAGTGCGCACCGCGGCGAGGCGTTTCGGGCCTGCGAATTCATTATCGATTATCTCAAAACGCGGGCACCGTTCTGGAAACGGGAACAGACCACCGACGGTCAGACCCGCTGGGTGGAGGCGCGTGGCAGCGACGACGAGGCGGCGTCCGCCTGGGAGAAAAAGTCCTGAACTGTATTTTGTCAGAGCCGACACCTGAGTGCGGACAAGCAGGTGATTGGCTGCCGAATGTCTAACCCGAGAGCCTGGCAGACGCGTTAGAATGAACCATCCGACCAGGTTGCCGGGGAGCAGGATATGGCCTGGATTACGCGCAAGAAAATATGCCATACTGCGGTGGCAGCGAATTGACCCGCTATCATCGCAGCTTCTGGATGCGCCTGTTCAAGGGCAGCCAGCTGCTGCGCTGCCGCCAGTGCCGCTCAACTATCCTGTTGCTGCGCGATACGGGCGCCGCTGACGAATCCTCGACCGAGGAGGCCTGATTCCGCCAGGTCCTGCTTTGGCCAATGCACCGCCGCGGCCAGGCGCTCACCCAGCCCGTCCAGGGATTCCCCGTTTTCGCCGATCACGGCGATGCTGCCCCAAGCGGTGGGAAGTATCTTCCCGGAAAAGCGTGTCGAGCTCACCGGCATGCTCGATTCGGCCATCTCTCCCGGCATGAAGAACACGGTAATCGGCCCCATCTTGCCCGGCATCACCAGGTGCACACCGGTGCGATGGCGCATCAGGCACTCGGCGGCGAAATTCACCGTACCGATATCGCCGGCCAGTTCCGCGCCAAAGCGCTCGAATACCCGATTCAGGCGCCCGCTGCTGACTGCCTGCACCTCGCGCAGGTGACGCGATTCGTCCTCGATGTGATTGATCACGGACTGGGCCAGCGCGACATTGCCACGCTCGATCGAGGTGCTGAACAGAGACACCATGCTGACCCCGATAGCCATCAGCACCGTGGCGGCGGCGCTGTACCACCAACGGCGCCGAACCGTCGAGCGCTGGTCGAAACGCGCCGCCAGTTGGATGCGTTCAGCCATGCCCTCGGGCGGTGAGATCTCCTGCAGGGCGCTGCGCAGCCGGACCTCCTGTGCGCGGACCTCGCGGGCGAAGGGCGCGCAGGAAGGGCAGTCGGCCTCGTGCGCAAGCACTGCGACGTCTTTGCAGAACGGGTCCGTGAGAATCTGACGGCGGAAATCCAGGCAGTTCATTGCGTTGCCTCCAGCTGCGGCTGATCCGAGAGCTGCTCGCGCAGGGCCTTGCGGGCGCGGAACAGGCGGGTCAGAACGGTATTCGTATTCAGGTCGAGCATCTGCCCGATCTCCTTGCAACTGAACCCCCCGACCACCTGCAGCAGCAGCGGGTCGCGGTAATCGGTATCCAGTTTCGTCAGGGCGCGCCGCACCACGAAGGCCTCGGCGCTGGTGTCATAGCCGCGCACCGGCACATCGGGCAGCTCAAAGGGATCCCGTACCTCCGGCCGCTGGCGCTCGTAGAGCCGCGCATGCTCATTGCGCAGGATGGTGTACAACCAGGCTCGAGCGGCCTTGGTATCACGCAGGTCGTCCCGCGAGCGCCAGCCGCGCAGGAAGGTCTCCTGCACCAGGTCTTCAGCAGTGGCGGGGTTGTGACACAGGCCCATGGCGTAGCGATAGAGCTCGGGCGAGAGCGCGCTCACCAGGGTGTCAAAATCTGTGCGTAGTGTGGCCATCAGAAAGTAGACCGAGATCCCCCGCCGATTATTTCGCAAATCCCGTCGGGATTCCGGGGCGGAAAAAGAAAGCCCGCGTCGCGGCGGGCTCAATCAGGTTACCTCGGAGGGTCTTCCGCCCGCCCCCGTGCGGGGGCAGGCGTCGAGGTTCAGGGTTTGATATAGGAGAATCCCTGCCCCTGCAGGATGGCCAGTTCGGCGACACCGCTGGGCACGATATCGGCCTCCTCGACCATGTACAGGTCATCTTCCCTGTTCACCTTGCGGCCCTTCAGGGTATTGGCGCAGACCTTGAACGCGACGCCCTGGTCCTTCAGGCCGTCGATCCTGGCCTGCATCTGCGGGTCTGCGTTGGCGTTCTTGAATCCCTTCACGTTGCCCAGATGCTCCGGCAACAGGACCATGGAAACGCCGTTGCCATGCATCACCACGCGCAGGTCGAGGTTGTCCTTGCCGACCGCGTTGATGTGGTTCTGGATATTGCGCAGCGCGCCGGCCTGCTGTTTCGGGTTGTCACCATTGACGTGATAGACGACCTTCTGCTTTTCGCCTTCCGATGCTGCAACTGCGGCACCGGTCCACGCCATCAGGCCAACCAGGCCTGCCAAAATAATGTTTTTCAACACTTTCATCTCTCTCTCCTCATTTCTGCTCTCAGGCAGTTCGCTGGTGGTTTGCGGCTAGACCCGGATATAGGACCAGCCCTCTTTTTGTCGTTTAACGACATGGCTGACACCGGAATCGATGACCTCGGCATCCGGAATCAGTTTGACCTCTATCCCGTGCTCGACCTTGAGCCGATCGATGGTGTTCTGGCAGGCGACGAAGGTCAGATTGGCGTACTGCCCGGCCAGTTGATGGATACGTTCCTTGTGCTGCGACAGGCGTTCGCGCAACAGGCCGAGTCCCTCGCTGTGGCTGACCACCTCGACGCGCAGCGGGCGGCCGTCGGACTGATAGGCCGCCAGCATCGCCTCGACCTCATCGAGCAGTTCGCCGGCCAGGGTCTGGTCGGGGTTGGTCAGGTGGAACACGATACGGGTCTCGCCTTCCTCGGCAACCGCAGGGGCCTGGCCGCGGCCCTCCGGATCGAGCACGACGAAGCGATCGCCCTGGATCCCCAGGCCGGGCGCGTTGGCATGCAGAACCCAGCCGCTGACCAGCCCGAGGCCAAGCAGTACGAAGCCGGCGGCAATCGCCTGCCAGGAGGCGCCTACCTTCGCCACGCCGCTGCCTTTGCGGTTTGGGTGGGTCGGCATAGGCCAGGCGCAGCTGTGCCTTGAGCTGACCCAGCTCGCAGGCCTGGCGCGCGAGTTCGGGATCGCTGCGCATCGATTCGAGCAATTCGGCCTGCTGGTCCGGGCTCAGTTCGCCGTCGATATAGGCATTCAGTTCAAGGTCGTCTTCTGATCTCATCGGGGTCTCCTCAGCGGTACTACATCGGCACGTCCTATGCCTTGCTGTTCAAGGATCTCGCGCATGCGCTGGCGCGCGCGCGACAGCCGGCTCATCACGGTGCCGACCGGCACACTCGAGTATCGCGGCGGTGTCGGCATAACTGAACTCGGCGATATCGACCAGGGTCAGCACCTGGCGCTGGTCATCCTTGAGCCGCTCGATGGCCTCGCGGGTGCGCGCGATCAGCTGGCTGCGATCGGTGGCGTCCTCCGGACCTCCCGGGGCGGCCAGCAGTATCGGCCTCCAGGCCGGTATCGGGCTGTACCCGCCGAAACTGGTCGCGATACAGATTGGCGAGGATCTGGGTCAGCCAGACCTGCAGGCGGCTCTCCTCACGCAGGCTGTCGATCTTCGCCAGCGCGCGCGCCTGGGTCTCCTGCACCAGGTCGTCGGCCTGGTGGCTGTCGTGGCACCAGGACCAGGCGATGCGGTACAGACGTTCGCGCTCGGCGCAGATCTGCTCGCGCAGCTTGCGCTGGCGTCCGAACTTGCCGAACAAGGTGCCGTTGTTGTCACTCATGTGCGGATAGACGTGATAGATGCACAGATATTCCCTTTTCTTTTCGATCAGTTCGCCGCCGACAGCGGCCGGGCAGCAGATTTCACAGTGACTCGGATGACAGGATCGGTGGCTCGCACAGGCTACCGCGGCAGCGGTAGGCCAGGGTTTGTCCGTCCTGGCCGCTTTTTTCGCGCCAGTCCCGGCGGCAGCTGTTGTTCCTCCAGTGGAATGGAAAAAACGCTCTTGCCGGGCGCATAGGTGCTGCAGGCCGCCTTCTGCCAGGCATCGAGTTCCGGGTCTACGCCACGGATTATCAGCTGCTCGGGAGGCTCCAGGTGGTTCTGCAGGCCCTCGAGCAGACCGATATGCGCGTAGGGCGCCCCCTGGATGGCCGGCCAGGCCGACCGCAATGCCCGGTCCGCCGCCGCCTGCAGGCGGGGGTCCCCGACCAGCTGGGCAAGTGTCTGCAAGGCCTCGACGGCGACGCCATTGCCACTGGGCATGGCATCGTCTGTCAGGGGCTTGGGTCGATAGACCAGGGCTTCGTGATCGTCCGAGGTGAAGAAAAAGCCGCCGAGCTCAGGGTCCTCGAAATGCGCGATCAGGCGCTCGGCGAGTTCGCAGGCAAACTGCAGATACTCGCTGCGCCAGCGCGCCTGCAGCAGTGCGAGTATCGCGTCGATCAGATAGGCATAGTCGTCGAGATACGCATTGAGCCGTGCCTCGCCGTCGCGGCTGGTCGCCAGCAGGCGACCGTCGTGCCAGTGGTGCTCCATCAGATAGCGCAGTGCGCTGTTCGGCCGAATCGATCCAGTCACTGCGTTCCAGCAGCCGTCCGGCCGTCGCCATGCCCTTGATCATCAGTGCGTTCCAGCTGGTCAGGATCTTTTCATCGCGCCCGGGGCGCACGCGTTTTTCACGTGCGGCCAGCAGCTTGTTGCGCGCGCTGAGCAGCAGTTGGCGGATCTCTCCCGCCTTGAGCCCGGTGGCCTCTTCCAGCTCCGCGGTCTCGGTGAAGACATGCAGATGCCATTTGCCCTCGAAGTTGGCCGCACGGTCGAGACCGAAACGTCGGCGCGAACAACCCGGTATTCCTCGGGATCCAGCAGGGCCACCACCTCGGCCGGGGTCCACACGTAGAAGCGACCTTCCTCGCCTTCGCTGTCGGCATCCAGGCTGGCGTAGTAGCCACCCAGGGGCGACTGCATCTCGCGCATCAGCCAGTCGGCGATGCGTTCGCACACGTGTCTGAACAGCGGCCGGTGTCCGCTGGCCGCCCAGGCCTCGGCGATAGACCGCCAGCAGCTGGCCGTTGTCGTAGAGCATCTTCTCGAAGTGCGGGATCATCCACTGCTGCGTCCACCGAGTAGCGGCAGAAACCGCCGCCAAGATGGTCATTGATCCCGCCCCTGGCCATCTGTTCCAGGGTGTGCAGGGCCATGTGGCGGGCGGTTTCGTCCCCGCGCCGCTCGCCTTCGCGCAGCAGAAAACGCAGCGTGCCCGGATGCGGAAACTTCGGTGCACCGCCGAAACCGCCGTAACGCGCATCGAACTGGCGCGAGAGTTCGCGTGTTGCATCGAGCAGCGGGGCATCGTCCGGCTCGCCTTCGGCTGTGCGCGTTTCCAGCTGAGCCAGGGCGTCGCGCAGAGAGGCGTTCTGCGCGCTTATCGCCTCCCCCTGCTCCCGATATGCGTTTTCGATCTGGCGCAGCAGATCGCGGAAGGCGGGCAGGCCATGGCGCGGGCTCGGGGGAAAATAGGTGCCGGCAAAAAAGGGGCTGTGATCATCCGGGGTCAGAAACACCGTGAGCGGCCAGCCGCCGGGGCGGCGTGTCAGCAGCTGGTGGGCTGTCTGATAGATCCTGTCGAGATCCGGGCGCTCCTCGCGGTCGACCTTGATGTTGACGAACAGCGCATTCATCACCTCGGCGGTCGCCGGGTCTTCGAAGGACTCATGCGCCATCACGTGGCACCAATGGCAGGCGGAATAACCGATCGACAGCAGGATCGGCCGGTTCTCGCTGCGCGCGAGTTCCAGCGCCTCGTCGCACCACGGCCACCAGTCGACCGGGATTGTCCGCGTGTTGCTGGAGATAGGGGCTGGTTGCATCTTGCAGGCGTTTCGAGGTCATTCTGGATCCCGGTGTTCTGTTCGGCTGCCGACCTTAACCCCTTGCCGACAAGGAACAAATGGCCTGTGCGCGAATGCAGGGTAATTCGCCGACAGCGCAGCAATCGGCTGTGGCGCCATTCGGCAGATCTGTTGTCCGATTTCCTGCCAGAATAGGCGGTGCCCATCCGTTGTCTGCCGGCGGATGGCCGAACTTTAACCAGAACTGAGCGGGAGAGAGATATGAAGACCTGGATGATAATCATGACGGGCCTGGCCCTGATGCTTGCATTCCAGCCTGCGCACAGCGAGCCGGACAAACAGTCGGCTGACGACCGTGGGCGATACGAAGGGATTGCCGCCTCGGAGAATGCGGTCTGGGTGATCGATACGCGCACCGGCAGGGTGCGCAAATGCACCCAGGAGTTTTCGGATCAGACGCCGAACTGCTCCGGTTTTTCCAAATGACGGACCCGGCCGTAGGCTGCGATGGGTCCGCGCAGTCCCGGCTCAACGACGTCCGGTGATCGAACCCAGGATGCCGCGCACGATCTGACGCCCCAGGGTGGAGCCGATGGTGCGGGCGATGGATTTGGCCAGGGCCTCGCCGACGCTCTGACGATTGCCGCCGCTTCGCCCTGAGGGGCTTTGGGCTTTCTCGTCCTGCTTGCGGCGCTTCTGCTCTTCCTTGATGCGCGCCTCCTCCTCGGCCGCAAGCTGGCGCTGTCTGGCCAGTTCCTCCTCGCGCTTCTGCAGCATCTCGTAGGCCGATTCACGGTCGATCGTCTGCTCGTAGGCGCTCTTCAGCGGTGAGCGGCTGATCAGTTCCGCGCGCCTTTTTTCATCGACGGGCCCGAACTGCGAGCGCGGTGGCGCCATCAGGGTGCGCTCCACCATCGAGGGCACGCCCTTGGCATCGAGTGTGGAGATCAGGGCCTCGCCGACACCCAGCTGTCCGATGACCTCTTCGGTGTCGAATGCGGGGTTCTCGCGGAAGGTCTCTGCGGCGGCCCTGAGCGCCTTGCGGTCGCGCGGCGTGAAGGCGCGCAGCGCATGCTGGATGCGGTTGCCCAGCTGGCCGATGACCTCGTCGGGGACATCATTGGGATACTGGGTGACGAAGAACACCCCCACGCCCTTGGATCGGATCAGGCGGACGACCTGGGTGATCTTCTCCAGCAATGCCTTGGGGGCGCTGCTGAACAACAGGTGTGCCTCGTCGAAAAAGAACACCAGGCGCGGGACGGTCGGCATCACCACGCTCGGGCAGCTCCTCCATCAGTTCCGACAGCAGCCAAAGCAGGAAGGTCGCATAGATCCGCGGTGAGTGGTACAGGGTGGTGGCATCCAGGATGCTGATCACGCCACGGCCCGAAAAATCGCTCTGCATCAGGTGTTCGACACGGATCGCCGGTTCGCCGAAAAAGACCTCGCCGCCGGCCTCTTCGAGGACCAGCAGGCGACGCAGGATGGCGGTGACGCTGGCGCGCGACACACGCCCGTAGCTGCGTTCGAGTTCGGCTGGCGTTGTCCGCGACCCAGTTGAGCATCGAGCGCAGGTCTTTCAGATCGAGCAACAGCAGGCCCTGATCGTCGGCCACGCTGAAAGCCACCTGCATGATGCCTTCCTGGGTCTCGTTGAGTTCCAGCAGATTGCTCAGCAGGGTGGGGCCCATCTCCGACACCGTGGTGCGTACCGGGTGGCCTTTGTCGCCGAAGACGTCCCAGAACACGGTCGGGCTGGCCTCGTACCCGTGGCCTTCGATACCGATGTACTGCAGGCGCTCGTCGATCTTGGGATGCGGTTTGCCGGCACCGGCAAGGCCGGAGAGGTCGCCTTTGACATCGGCGGTGAAGACCGGAACGCCCAGGCGCGAGAAGGATTCCGCCAGGACCTGCAGGGTGACCGTCTTGCCTGTGCCCGTCGCACCGGTGATCAGGCCATGGCGGTTTGCCATGCCCGCGTTCAGCAATACCTGGCTGCTGCCCGTTCCGCCCAGCAGAATGTCATTGTCGGCCATCTGTGTCCTCCGCGAGTTGCGCGCACTTTAACCCGAAAGCGCGCCGCTCGGCACGCGGTCGGCAGGTGTCTGCAACCCGTATCCCGCAGTGTCTCCCGGGGGATGCGTTAAACTCGGCAGCGGAAAGATCGGCATGCGGTCGCCGCGTGCCTGCGCGATGCTTGCGGCCGCGGGTTTGCGGACCGCGGCATAAACGCGCTGTCTCGAGACGGGCAGATCAGATATTCAGGGGCAATCGACGATGCGTTGGAAGGGTAGAAGACAGAGCAGCAACATCGAGGACCGTCGCGGGTCGTCGGCCGGCGGTCTTGGTGGCCTGGGCCGCGGCGGTGGCGGCGGTGGCCTGCTGCGCCTGTTGCCCTTGGTGTTTCGCTTCCTGGGCGTAAAGGGGACCATCGTGGCGGTGCTGGCGCTGGGTGCGTACAGCTATTTCAGCGGCGGTGGCCTGGGAGGCTTGCTGGGTGGGCTTGCCGGTACCGGCGTGCAGACCACCCAGAGCGGACAGACCGCCCCGCAGGGCAAGGTCGAGCAGACCGCGCAGGAAAAGGAGCTTACCGAGTTCGTCGCCGTGGTCCTGGCCGATACCGAGGAGACCTGGAACAGGCTGTTCGAGGCTGATGGAAAGTCGTACAAGGAGCCACGTCTGGTGCTGTACCGTGGTGCCGTCAATTCGGCCTGTGGCCTGGGTCAGGCCGCGATGGGACCGTTCTACTGCCCGGGTGATCAGAAGGTCTATCTCGATCTCGGTTTCTTCGATGACCTCAAGCGGCGCCACGATGCCCCGGGTGATTTTGCCCAGGCCTATGTGATCGCGCATGAGATCGGACACCATGTACAGACCCTGCTCGGCATATCCGACGAGGTGCAGAAGGCCAAGCGTGGCCTGAGCGAGGAGGGCAAGAACCAGCTGTCGGTCAGGCAGGAGCTGCAGGCCGACTGTTTTGCCGGCATCTGGGGGAACCATGCGAGCCGCAGCAGGCAGTTGCTGGAGCGGGGTGACATCGAAGAGGGGCTCAATGCGGCCAGTGCGATCGGCGATGACCGTCTGCAGAAGCAGTCGCGTGGTTATGTGACGCCCGAGTCCTTCACGCACGGCAGCTCCGCAGAGCGCGTGCGCTGGTTCAAGACCGGTCTGGAAAAGGGCACGATGTCGGCCTGCAATACCTTTGCATCGAGCAGTCGTTGATATCTCGCGCGGCGCTTTCTGCTACGCTTGCCGCCCGTTTTTGAGGGTGTGTCATGGGCGATGTACTGCGACTGGGCAAGAACCACGACCGGCGACTGCGCGCGGGTCATCTTTGGATCTATTCCAACGAGATCGATACCGACGCGACGCCGCTGAAGGGCTTTGAGCCCGGCCAGGTGGTGAATATCGAAAACGCCCAGGGCAAGTGGCAGGGTCTGGGTTATGTGAACCCGAACTCACTGATCTGTGCGCGCCTGGTCACGCGAAGCCACGGCATCGCCCTCGATGGCTCGCTGCTCGTGCACCGCATCAAGGTTGCGCTTGCGCTGCGCGAACGTCTTTACGCCCAACCCTATTACCGTCTCCTGTTTGGTGAGGCCGACGGCGCCCCGGGTCTGGTGGTCGATCGCTATGGTGACTACCTCGTGGTTCAGATAACCACGGCCGGCATGGAGATGCTCAAGGACGCCCTGATCGCAGCCCTGGTCAAGGTGTTGAAACCAGCCGGAATCATCATGCGCAACGATAGCGGTATACGCGAGCTCGAGGGCCTGTCGCGTTACGTCGAGCTGGCGCATGGCCATGTCCCCGACCGGGTTGTGGTCGAAGAGGGCGGCTGCCGGTTCGAGGTTTCACCCGGTGAAGGCCAGAAGACCGGCTGGTTCTACGATCAGACCGCCAACCGGGATCAGTTTCTGCGTTATGTCGAAGGCAAGCGGGTACTGGATGTCTGCAGCTACGTCGGCGCATGGGCGGTGCGTGCGGCAAAGGCGGGAGCCACTGCGGTCACCGCGGTGGATGTCTCGGCCCAGGCCCTGCAGCAGCTTGCGGTCAATGCATCGTTGAACCAGGTGGAAGACAGGGTGACGACGTTACAGGGCGATGCATTTGAGGTGCTGCGCGACCTGCGGGCGGCACGCGAGCATTTCGATGTCGTGGTCCTGGACCCGCCGGCTTTCATCAAGCGCAGGAAGGATCTGAAAGAGGGAACGCTTGCCTATCGGCGGTTGAATGAGGCGGCGCTTGGTCTACTTGAACGGGATGGCATCCTGGTGACGGCTTCCTGTTCTTTTCACATGCAGGGGGATCAGCTCTTGCGGACCGTGCAGCAATCGGCCCGGCATAGCGATCGTAGTCTTCAGTTGTTGCAACAAGGCCAACAGGGTCCAGATCATCCTATTCACCCTGCGATACCCGAAACAGCGTATCTCAAGGCCTTCTACCTGCGCGTGCTGCCCACGCTGTAGCACTGACCTCAGGATGACATGCGGCGGCCGGCGAGCAGCCGGATTTCGCTGCGCATGCGTTCGCGTTCGCCTTCGCTCAGGGTCATCCAGATCTCGGCGACTTCGCGCGCCTCGTCCGTAAGCGGCGTGGCCTTTTCGTCACCGAACATGAGCCATGCCGGGTTCACGTCGAGAACCGATGCGATTTCATCGATCTTGCGCGGACGCAGGCTTTTGCCATTCTCTATTTTCTGAATGACAGCCTGGTTCGTCCCGGCCTGCACCGCCAGTTGCTCCTGGGTCCAGCCCATCTGCCTGCGCCGATAGCGCAGACGCTCTCCGAGCGTACGCAGATGATGCGGGATTACCTTCGTTCCGTTCATGCCTACGAGCCTCATAGCCAACTCTCGCCATATTGGTTGCTGAAATGTGTTGTGGAAAAGCTAACGGCGCTTTGCGAGCGAAACTTGAGTGATGAAACAAACTCAGGAATTTAGGGCAGATTGGGTCTGAGCGGGTGTGCGTGAGTGAGGTGGGCGCTTAGTTCTGGTAGAGGCTGCAGCCGTTGACGCGCTGCTCGATTTCATCCATCAGCTGTCGGTATGCCGGGCTGCCGACATAGCCAAAACGCTGCTTGAACGCGTCGGAACGCATATTCTCGGGGAGGTCGCGTGCCGGTGGCATGATATCGCCCTCCACGACGCCTGCGGCCATGCGCTGCTGCAGACGACGCGCATCGTCCTGTGAACGGGTGGCGAGCTCCCCGAAACGGGTGCCTGCACGGTCCGCCGCGATGTCGGTGAAACTGAAGCCCGAGCCATGATCGGTATCGGAGATCTCCTTGAACAGGCCGACCGCATCGGACAGGGCGCTGTCACCGCGCGCGGCGAGCGCCGCCGAGGTCAGAAAGTGCTGGCCGAAATCGGTGCGGCGCTGGATCTTCAGCCGAAAGGCGCGTGGCCGGTGTGTACTGCCGGGTACCAACCTGTTGATATTCTGACCCCCGGCCCAGGTTCCGAGCACGGTCAGCAGCGCGGTGTTCTCCTCGATCGGGTCCCTGTCGCGTGAGCGTTCCAGGGCGGTGGCAAACATCGGCTGCAGCAGATCAAGCAGCGGGCCCTTGGTGCCCACGCCGCTGGCCTGCAGATCGATGAGTCGATCGTGATAGACCCGCAGGGCCTCGAGGTCGCTGCCGCTCATGAGAGTATCGCGTGCTTTGTCGAGCAATGCCGGGTCCCACTGATAGGTCAGGCGCAGACGTTCGGGCAACAGCTGCAGCTGCCTTATCGGATCGGTGTTTGCATCGAGCTGCGCCCTGGCGTAGAGATAATCGAACAGTTGTCGGGCGGCCAGGTTCGCGAGGCGATCCGGTATGGTCAGCGCGCCCAGCTTTAGCGCCGTGATCTGCGGATGGCCGTCCCGGGTCTGAATGGTGCTGTCCACGTTGACCACGTTCCGCCAGGGGACACGGGGTATATGAAGTGACGCCTGCACGTGCAGCCGATCGGTCGTAATGGCCAGTTTTGCGCTGCCACGGGCCAGTTGTTGCAGCAGGTAGTCTGCAGCGAGGTTGAGATCCTTTGCACTGATTTCGATGCTGTGCTGGTTGCCGGGTGGAATATTACGCGGATCGTTCTGCCTGAGGATGTTGCGTGCGCGGGCGATGTCCTCATGCGAAAGCTGAACCGGCTGTGCCACCAAAGGGGCATCAGAAAGCGCAAACCAGGCAACCGCCAATACTGCCAGAAGGCTCAGCAGTATCAGCAGGGAAAAGAGCTTGATCAGCGCACGCATGCAGGGCTCCGAAGGTAGTCGAATAGCCTACTTTCCATGCAGCGGGCTGTCCACGTCCCCATCGCAATAACAGGCCCCGATTGGGACGATAGCTGCTAAACTCGCGCGCCATGATTTTCCCTGATTTCGACCCGGTCGCGGTGCAGCTCGGACCCTTGGCGATCCGCTGGTACGGCCTGATGTATCTGGCCGGATTTGCGGCCGCGTGGTGGCTGGGCCGGGCACGTGCGCGCCGACCGGGCGCCGTGATCTCACCGGCGCAGATGGACGACCTGCTGTTCTATGCCGCGCTCGGCGTGATCCTTGGAGGCCGCCTGGGTTATATCCTTTTCTACGATTTCGAAAGCTGGCTGGCCGATCCTCTGCAGATATTCCGGGTGTGGGAGGGCGGCATGTCTTTCCATGGCGGTTTTCTCGGTGTTCTGGTCGGCATGTGGTGGTACGGACGGCGCATCGGCAGGACATTTTTCGCGTTGACGGATTTTATCGCACCGCTGGTGCCGCTCGGCCTGCTGGCAGGCCGGATAGGTAATTTCATCAACGGTGAACTTTGGGGCGCGCCGGGCAATGTGCCCTGGGCGATCCAGTTGTCCTGCGCGAATCATCCGTCTGTATGCTGGGACAAACTGCTGCTGGCCCCCTCCAGCGTGCTCACGCCCCCCTTGCATCCGACACAGCTCTATGAGGCCGCGCTCGAGGGTTTGGTGCTGTTTCTGCTGCTCTGGTTCTTCAGTGCCAGCCCGCGCCCTGTCATGGCCGTATCGGGTCTTTTTCTGCTGGGCTATGGTCTGTTCCGCTTTATGGTCGAGTTTTTGCGCATGCCGGACGCGCATCTGGGCTATCTGGCATATGGATGGGTTACGATGGGTCAGCTGCTCTCGGCGCCGATGATGCTTGCCGGCGTCCTCTTGCTGATCCTCGCTTACCGTAAGCAAATCAAGCCATGAAACAATATCTCGATCTGCTTCAGCGTGTTCGTCAGTCCGGTGATTTCAAGGGTGATCGCACCGGCACCGGTACATGGTCGCTGTTTGGACATCAGATGCGTTTTGATCTGCGGCAGGGGTTTCCGCTGGTCACGACCAAAAAGGTCCATCTCAAATCTGTCATTCATGAACTCCTTTGGTTTCTGCAGGGGGACACGAACACACGCTATCTGAAGGAAAACGGTGTGCGGATATGGGATGAATGGGCGGATGAACGGGGTGACCTGGGGCCGGTATATGGCTATCAGTGGCGATCCTGGCCGGCGCCGGACGGTCGCAATATCGATCAGGTGAGCCAGGTGATCGAGCAGATCAGGCTCAATCCGGATTCGCGCCGGATTATCGTGTCTGCGTGGAATCCTGCTGACCTGCCGGATGAAACCGTGTCGCCGCAGGACAATGTCGCGGCGGGGCGCATGGCCCTGGCGCCCTGCCATGCCTTCTTTCAGTTCTATGTCCGCGATGGCCGTCTGTCCTGCCAGTTGTACCAGCGCAGTGCGGATATCTTTCTGGGTGTGCCGTTCAACATCGCCAGCTACGCGTTGCTCACCATGATGATGGCCCAGGTGTGCGACCTCGATCCGGGTGAGTTCATCCACACCCTCGGGGACGTGCATCTTTACAGCAACCACCTCGAGCAGGCAGACGAGCAGCTGCGCCGGACGCCCTACGACCCGCCGAAGATTGAGCTGAATCCAGACGTCAGAGACCTGTTCGCCTTTCGCTACGAGGATTTCACCCTAAGTGGCTATGAGCACCACCCGCATATCAAGGCGCCGATAGCGGTCTGACCCTTCCCGCCGGAGCGACGACCCGGACGCGTTGCTGCGGCGCACAACTTGTGCTGATCCAGGTCAAATATGCCGGCAATACTGCCCTTGCAATAGTCAGACGATGAAGTATATTAGCAATTAACGAAATACTTCATGGGAGTGGTAGTCATGAGTCACGAATTGGATATTGACGGTCGCGAGTTGCTTGCCATGTCGGAAGAGGCACCGGATCAGGTTGAAACCATCATTGAGATGCTGATCGAAGCCGATGAGGACCTGTTCGCCGACGAGGAAGAGGAGTAACCAGCCTGGGCCCGTTTTACCTGCAACGGGCCCGTCTTGTGTCGCCGGGGATGCTGTAACATCGGCACATGAAGCCCCTGCGCAATCTATCGATTATTGCGGCGCTGTCCGAGAATGGCGTGATCGGCCGCGACAACCAGCTTCCCTGGCGCATGCCGGCAGACCTGGCGCATTTCAAGCGTCTCACCATGGGCAAACCCATCATCATGGGACGACGCACCTGGGAGTCTTTGCCCGGGCTCCTGCCGCACCGTACCCATGTGATCGTGACCCGGGCTCGCGACTATATCGTCGAGGGCGGCTTCGTGGTGCATTCCATCAGAGAGGCTTTCGAGCTTGTGGGTGACGCAGAGGAAATGATGGTTGTCGGTGGCGCGAACCTTTATGAGCAGACCCTGCCCCTGGCCTCGCGGATGTATCTCACCATCGTGCATGATTACTTCGACGGTGATACGGCTTTTCCCGGCTACGAGGAAGCCGAATGGGCCGAGGTTGCCCGGGAATCACATGCCGCCGATGGGCGTAACCCGCATGGCTACAGTTTCTTGACCCTGGAGCGCCGACTGCCCGGAATCGGTTGAGCATGCCGCATTGTGAAATTGCTGTTCGATGAAGGTCGTGCGTTGTCGGCGGCCATCTCGCGCATGTCTGTTTTCGGCTCCCGATGGCGATCTGGAAGAGCAGGTGCGTTGAGGGGGCTGACGATGAGACCTCCGGTGACGTCGCCGGTCCACGCAGGCTTGTAGGGTAGAAGCCAAATATCTTGGTCTGTCAGGCGGCCGTCGCCTGCGCCAGGGTGAACCCATGTACCCGTTTGAAGGCCTTCTGAAAGGCCGCTGGGGACAGGTAACCGACCTCCCGGGCGACTCTCTGTTGATCACGGTCTCCGCCCTTCAGGCGTGTCAATGCGACGTGCATCCGCCACAGGGTCAGGTATTGCATGGCGGGGATACCGGTGAGTTCGGTGAACTGCCGTGAGAAGGTCGAACGTGACAGGCCGGCCTCATCAGCGAGACGTTCCAGCGACCAGTTGTGCCCGGGGTTCTCGTGGATCGCGATGATGGCGCGGCTGACAGCGCGGTCGCGCAGACCGGTCATGAAACGGTAGGCTGGGCCTGCCGACGCGGAATGCGCGTTGATCACCTGGATGAGCAGAATCTCGAACAGGCGGTCGAGTATGGCTGAACTGGTGTCGCGATAGTCGGACAGGGCCTTGTCGATCATATAGCCCGCATGTTCTTTCGTTCCGGTGCGCAGCAGGTCAACGTGACGTACCAGGGTGGCATCGGGCAATCCGCTGATCAGCGGATGGCGCGATTGGCCGGCAAACTCCAGTAGACCGCCGAGCACGATGACTTTCGGGGGTACGAGACCCCTCCCGTTATCGACGAATCCCTCGCGCAGGTCATGTTCTGCCCGCGGTGGTTCGACGCCATGCGGATCCCGCACCGAGATCGAGCCGCCACGCGGTAATACCAGCACATCTCCAGTCTGCACGGTCAACCATTTGGAAAATCCGTCTGTGAGGTAACGGCATTCGCCGTCCAGAACACAATGCAGCTGGAAGCAGGCGTCACTCAGGAATCGGTGTCCCCAGTGCCCGCCCTCCTCAAGGCGGTAGCTGACCCTGCTGTGTATACAAAGGTGTCTGAGAATATCGTCGACGATGTCCATCGGTCCGCGGCTCCGTGCATATCTGCTGTCGACAGATAGACCGGCTCCTTCCGACATATTTTTCGAACCGCCCGGGGACGGACGACAGTTAGTGCAGGACGCTCGAACGGCCGAAGGACGAACGCGCATCCATCCGGGATCAGCAGGCATGGCAGTGCCTATGTCGAGAGACAACAATTTGCCATACCAGCATGCACTTGGTGGGGAAGCCTGGTTGCGGCTGTTGATATATCAACTATGAGGGTAAGAGAATGAAGAGTGACAAGCTGAAGAAGAACCTGGGTCTGATTGCAGGCGCTTCCATTGCATTGGTAGCGTTGCCGCAGGCCCACGCCGCGGACAATCCTTTCGGTATGGGGCATGCCGACGGCGCGACCCTGGTGGTGGCAGATGCCTCGGAGAAAAAGGGAATCAGCGTGCTCGAAGGTAAATGTGGAGCAGGCAAGTGCGGTACCCAGCGGATTCGTCAGATGATGGATCGCAACGCCGATGGCCAGATAAACCGGGAGGAATACGTATCCTGGGCCGGGGCCCAGGCCGGTAACGAGTTCGATGAAATTTCGAAGGGCGGCGCCTCCATCGGGGTAGATGAAGTGTTCAAACACTTCGAGTCACTGGAGTATCACAGACAGGGTTGATAGCGGCCCGGCAGACAAAAAGCCGCGTCCAGTCGGGCGCGGCTTTTTTTGTTTTCAGTACGGTTCCGTTGATGGCCGAGGTTGCTCCAAGCGATCAATCGGTCGCCAACCAGGTCTCTCGTAACCTACGGAAGAACTCCGGCTGCGCAAATGCGGCGCGGTGGATCTCTTCGTTGTAGTAACGGGTTTCGAATGTCCTGTCTGATGATATCGTCGATCCGGTAGTCATTCAGCGCCGTGTTCTTGGCCCCGATGGTGGCCGTCCACCAGCCGGTCGGGTAGATCGGTTGAGGGAAGAACAGGGTGCGAACGTCTTGAAACCTTGCACCGAGCAGGTTGCGGTACATGCGCTCCAGGATGTTCTGGTGGATCAGTGGCGATTCGCTCTGTTGCACGATCAGGCCGTCGTCTGCCAGTGCCCGATGGCATGCGCTGTAAAACTCGTGGCTGAAGAGTATCTCGCCCGGTCCGATCGGGTCCGTGGAATCGACGATGATGACATCGAGTGAGGCAGGGGCCGCGTCTTTCATCCACTGAATGCCGTCTATGAACAGCAATTCGGCCCGAGGGTCTTCGTTGGATGCGCACAGTTCCGGAAAATGGAGCTCTGCGGCGCGCGTGACCTGCTCGTCGATGTCGATCTGGGTCACTTTTTCCACCTCGGGGTGTTTCAGCACCTCGTGCAAGGTGCCGCAGTCGCCGCCACCGATGATCGCGACCCGCCCGGGCGCGGGGTGGGAGTAGAGTACGGGATGGCTCATCATCTCGTGGTACAGAAAGTTGTCGTAGCTGCTGACCATGGTGCAGCCGTCGATCAGCATCAGCTTGCCGTAGCTGTCGGTATCGAACACCTCAATCTTCTGGAACGGCGATTGCTCTTCAAAGACTTTTCCACGGCCTTTCAAGGAGAAAGCCGATCCGCCCTCTTCGCAAATCTCGGTTATCCAGTCCTGATCCAGGGCCATGGCATTGACTCCGCACTACGGGTTAATGATTTTGCGGCGCACCTTATCCGCGTAACGGGCGCCGGGCAACTGCGCGGTTTTCTGGGGAGGGCTAGGTGTAATCTGCACAAATCCCGGATAATCAGGACTTCAAGCCGAGTGAGGTCAGCATGTCTGCCACCGTTTCCGAGGTTCCCCAGACCTATGCCGTAAACCGCTGGGGCGAGGGTTATTTCGGTATCAATGCCGAGGGCCACGCAACCGTCTGCCCCGACCGTGAACGAGGGGTCGAGCTCGATCTGCGCGAGCTTGCAGATGATCTCAGTGCGAGTGGACTGCGCCTGCCAGTGCTGGTCCGGTTCAATGATCTTCTGCGGCATCGTGTGCGGGATCTTTGTGCAGCCTTCGCGGATGCCGCTTTGAAACTGGATTACTCAGGGGGTTATCGCGCCGTTTACCCCATCAAGGTCAATCAGCAGCGCAGCGTGGTTGAACAGATCGTCGCCGGTGGCGGTGACTGTGTGGGCCTCGAGGCCGGCAGCAAGCCCGAACTGATGGCCGTCCTTTTCACTGCACCACCTGGCGGCACGATAGTCTGCAATGGTTACAAGGACCCTGAATACATCCGGCTGGCACTGATCGGGCGGGCTCTGGGTTACCAGGTCTACATAGTCATCGAGAAGCCCAGCGAGGTCGATATGGTGCTTTCCGAGTCTGCCGATCTGGGTATCGAGCCCCTGCTCGGGGTCAGGGTGAGGCTGGCCGCTGTGACGTCCGGCAAATGGCAGAACTCGGGGGGCTCCAAGTCGAAGTTCGGCCTTTCCGCCGCGCAGGTGCTTGCGTTGGTGGAAAGGCTGCGCTCATGCGACCGCCTGCATTGGCTGGTCTTGCTGCACTCGCATATCGGTTCGCAGATACCCGATCTGCGAGACATCCATCGTGGCGTGGGTGAGTTGACGCGCTATTTTGCCGAGTTGCATCAGCTGGGTGTGGGTATCGAGATCATTGACGTCGGTGGCGGCCTGGGGATCGACTATGAGGGCAGTCGCTCGCAGCATTTCTGCTCCACCAACTATGACATCGCCGATTATGCCGCGGAGGTGTTGCGTCCCATCGAGCGCGTCTGCACCGAGCAGGGTTTGTCCCAGCCCATGGTGTTTACGGAATCCGGGCGTGCCATGACCGCCCATCACGCGGTGCTGATCACCGATGTGATTGAACGCGAGTCACCCTTCGTCGATCCACCAAGCGATATCGCTGAGGGTGATGAGCTGCTCGGGCGCCTGAAAAGGCTGCTGCACGATGTCGACAGCGCTGGCGCACCGCAGTGCCTCCAGAGCGCCCGCCACCTCATGGCAGAAGTTAATGAGCGTTTCGTCCAGGGTGACCTGGGGCTGCAGCAGCGCGCCCATGCCGAGACTCTGTTTTATGCGATAGCCCGTGCGGTAAAAAGCGTGTTGCGGTTGGGCTCGCGCCGACATCGCGAGTTGCTCGAACAGCTGAACGACCTGCTCGCAGATCGCGTGTTCTGTAACTTTTCGCTGTTTCAGTCCCTGCCTGATGCGTGGGCCATCCAGCAGATATTTCCGGTCATGCCGCTGCAGCGGCTGAACGAGGTGCCGGATCAGGCGGCACTGGTGCAGGACCTGACCTGTGATTCGGACGGCTGTATCGAAAACTATGTCGACCAGGACGGCGTCGAGAGTACTCTGATGCTGCATGCCCGGAAGCCCGACGAGTCTTATCTGCTGGGGGTTTTCCTGGTCGGTGCCTATCAGGAAATCCTCGGCGATATGCACAACCTGTTCGGGGATACCGATGCGGTCAATGTGCTGATCGACGCGGATGGTGGGTATCGCCTTGCCGAGCCGGAGAAAGGTGACTCGGTGGACGAGCTGCTCAGATACGTTCACTACGAACCCCGGGAGATGCTCGGATGCTACCTGAACCGGTTGCAAATCCAGGGGGTCGGCGAGCCGTTCATCAGCCGTTATCTGCGCGAACTCGAGGCCGGGCTGCACGGTTACACCTATCTGAAGGGTTGAATATTCCGACCTCTATTCCGGATAAACGGGGGCTTTTTTCTATAGTTAAGGCAAGGTTTTTCTGGATACTTGGTGCTTGCGAAGCGAGATGGCCACTGCTTACCCTGCAATTCGCCGGTTTGAAGGCTCTGGCCATGCCGGAAAAATAAAGGGGAGAGGACACACAGATGACCATGATCGAAAATCTGCACGGCATGCTTGAGCGCGGCGTCGACAGCGCCCTTTTGCGTTACTCCCTGGGCAATGAGTTTCTCAAGGTCGGCGAACCCGATGCGGCCATCGAACATCTGCGTCAGGCGCTGCATTTCGACGCCGAGTATTCTGCCGCCTGGAAGATGCTGGGCAAGGCGCTGGCCACGAGCGGGAATCATGCCGAGGCCGTCGATGTGCTGGCCAAGGGGATCGAGGTGGCTGAGCGCAGCGGCGATCTGCAGGCAGCGAAAGAGATGGGCGTATTTCGCAAGCGTTCACAGAAGGCGCTCGACAGCACCGGTTAACGGCAGAGTTCCGCCGGAGCTGCCGGTTCCGCCTCAGCACTGAATATCCGATGCACGCGTGCCGTCGGAACGGGCTTTTCCACAAAGGCCGTCGTGACCGCGATATCTGTCCAACCCGCGGTTGCTGCTTCACGATCGCCGCTCATCATTACAATCTGCGCTACCGGCAATATCTGCTTGAGCCGGCGAGACAAGGAATGGCCGTCGCCGTCCGGCAGGTGGAAATCGACCAGGACAAAATCGAACGACATCGCCCCGGCAGACGCGATTGCCCGGTCGCAGTCTGCGGCCAGCCATACGGCGTAACCCTTGTCCTCGAACTCCCACGCGAGCAGTTGGCTGAGGGCCTGATTGTCGTCCACGATCAGCAGTGTCGCTGGAACCGGGCCAGCTGGGCTCACAACAAACCCCGCATCTTTTCGCGGGCACGGAAAAGGCGGGTGCCGGCACCGGCGACGGAGATGCCCAGATGCCCTGCAATCTCCTTCTGCGAGTAGCCGAATACCACCTGCATCAACAGGGGTTCGCGGTATTCCTCGGGCAGGCGCTCGAGCGCCTGGCGCAGTACGAAGGCCTCGGTCGAGGTGTCATAGTCCTTGCGGTCCGCAGCCAGTTCCTCAGTCGGGATGCCGCTCTCCTGCGGGCGTTTACGTTCGAAACGACGTGCATTTTCACGGCGCAGGATGGTCAGCAGCCAGCCTTTGGCCGCCTTTGCGTCGTTCAGCTTGTCCATCGACTTCCAGGCTCGAACCAAAGTTTCCTGCACCAGGTCGTCGGCAACAGCGTGACTGCCGCTCAGCCAGTAGCCGTACCGATACAGGTCGTCCATGTAGACCGCGATCAGCTGATTGAACCGTTCTTCACGGGTAATGTTGGACTTGCCGGCACCTGATTGCAGCGCGGCGGTTTGAGCGAGTGCGATAGCGGTCATTTTGGCTTCCTTCTGAATGTGCTCGTTTCGATGACGGGTACAGTGCAGTAGGCGTGCCAGTTTTTAACTTGTTGTATTATATGAAAAACATTAAGAGGCAACGGGTGACGCTTTAACGAAACGTTGTAACGAAACGTTAAAGCAGGTTTGTTTGTAACGAAGCGTACCAGGCCAACCCGGTCGCGGCTGGGAGGCCGCGCGGTCGCCGAGGGTCAGTCGCGACCGGGCAGTTTGAGACCGTATTTCTGGATCTTCCTGTCCAGCGCGGGGCGTGAGATGCCGAGAATCTCGCAGCTGTTGCCCTTGTGTCCGCCGGTATGCCGGAGCACGCGCTGGATATGCGTGGCCTCGACTTCGTCCAGCGACTGCAGGTACAGATCCGGCGTCGACGGCGGTGGGGCCGGGTCAACTGCGGACTCCGGGGAATGTTTGAAACGTATATGGGTCTCCGTGATCTGGCCGTCCCGAGCGATGACCATGGCCTGGGTGAGGACGTTCTCCAGTTCGCGCACATTGCCCGGCCAGTCGTAATCGCACAGCGCCTCGACGGCCGAACGGCTGAGCGAGGGCGTCTCCTGTTCGTTCTGATGCGCAGCCTTTTCCAGCAAAGCGGTGGCCAGCAGGGGTATGTCTTCGCGCCGGTTGCGCAGCGGGGGCAGTTCGATATTGATGACATTCAGGCGGTAGGCGAGATCCTCGCGGAATCCACCCGTGTGCGCGAGTGCGAACAGGTCGCGGTGGGTGGCGGCGATGATGCGCGCATCGATCGGGATGCTGCCGGTACCACCGACGCGTTCGATGACGCGCTCCTGCAGCGCGCGCAGCAGCTTGGCCTGCAATCCCGGCGCGAGCTCTGCTATCTCGTCCAGAAAAAGGGTGCCATCGGCGGCCAGCTCGAACCTGCCCGGTTTGCTGCGATCGGCACCGGTGAATGCGCCTTTCTCGTGCCCGAACAGTTCGCTTTCGAGCAGGGTGTCGACGATGGCCGCGCAATTGATTGCAACGAACGCGCCCTTGCGATTGCTGTGCTGGTGTATCAGGCGCGCAACCACCTCCTTGCCGGTACCGGATTCACCGGTAATCAAAACGGTCGCCGCATTGGCCGCTGACAGCGCGATCTGCTTGCTGACCTCGAGCATCGCATCGCTTCGACCGATGAGATCACCCAACGGCCGGGCACGTTCCGGCGGAACATGTTCCGGTTCCGGGGCCTGTCCTGCCAGTACTTTTTCAACGGTGGCCTGAAGGATGGCAGCCTTCACCGGCTTATGGATGAAATCGGCTGCGCCGGTCTTTATCGCCTGGATCGCAAGTTCAAGATCGTGCTGGCCGGTCATCATGATGACGCCGACTCCCGGCCGCGTCTCGAGCAGCCGCGGCAGCAGCGCGATGCCCTCGCCATCGGGCAGCTGCTGATCGAGCAGGATCACCTCGACCGGCTCCCGCGCGGCGATCTCGTAGCCGGCCTCGCAGTGATCGGCGCTGAACACGGTGAATCCCTGGTCCTCGAAGTGCAGGGCGAGGATCTGATTCAGAGCCGGATCGTCTTCGATGATGAGTACGCGTTTTGCCATCTCTGCATCCTAGCAGCCTGTCGCCGAGAGGCAGGCTCAGGCCCTGTGCATCAGCCAGCAGCGATGCGGGGTGTGACGCCTGAAATCGACAGGGATCGTCTGCTTGCTGATCTCTGTCACCGAGGCCAGTTCCAGGACACGGGGGTCGAGCCTGAACCCCTGACGATTGTTCGAAAAAAAGAGTTCTCCGCCGGGGGCCAGCAGTTCAAGTGTGGCGCCGAGCAGGCTCAGCTGGTCACGCTGGACGTCAAAGGTATCGTCCATGCGCTTCGAATTGGAAAAGCTCGGCGGGTCCAGCAGGATCAGATCAAAGCGTTCAGCTTCAGCCTGCATGCGTTGGAGAAACGCGACCACGTCGGACTGCACGAAGCTGTGACGCCCCAGGTCGTCGAGGCCGTTGTTCGCCAGGTTGCGCCGACTCCATGCCTGGTAGGTCTTCGACATGTCGACCGTAACGCTGCGTCGGGCCCCGCCGGCTGCTGCGTAGACGGTAAAGCTGCCGGTATACGCGAACAGGTTGAGGAAGGTCTTGTCCCGGGCGCGCTCGCGGATCATCTGCCGGGTGTCGCGGTGATCGAGGAACAGCCCGGTATCCAGATAGCTGGAAAGGTTGACCTCGAATCTCAGGCCGCGCTCCGCCACGGTGAACGAAGGCGAATCTGCCGCGAGTTTTTCGTACTGATCGAGGCCGCGCTGACGACGCCGGTGTTTGACCACCACATGTTGCCTTGGGAACCCAAGACAGCGCGCGAGTTCGGCCTGGATGCCCCCCAGGTCTGCAGCCTCCAGCGGGCGTTTTTTCTCAAACACCTGGACATGCAACCAGTCAGCGTAGCGGTCGATTGCCAGCGGGAATTCCGGGATGTCGCGATCGTAGATGCGATAGGCCTCGATACCTTCGCGTCTTGCCCACTTGACGAGATGACGCTGGTTCTTGAGGACGCGATTGGCGAGGGCGCCAGGATCCATCACGCTGTTCTTCGTGCCGCATGCCAGGCCAGCGCGCCCCAGCCGAGCAAAAAGGCGGTGCCGCCAAAGGGTGTGATCGCGCCCAGCCATCGGATATCTGTCAATGCAAGGATATAAAGGCTGCCGGAGAACAGCAGGATGCCGGTCGCGAATGCCCAGCCGGCCAGCTTCAGCGCCCTGCTGCGGCCATCTCGGCCCAGCAGGCCTACCGCCAGTAGTGCCAGCGCGTGCATGGCCTGATACTCGACCCCGGTCTGGAAAACCTCCAGCAGCCCGGCGCTCAGCAGGTTCTTGAGCGCATGTGCTGCAAATGCACCGAATGCGACAGCAAGAAAGCCGTTGATTGCACCCAGGAAAATGAAATGTCTGGAGAAATCGATCAATGCAGTTCCAGCTTGCCGAGTTCATCGAGGATCTGCAGGACCAGCTGTCGGCCGCGCGCGTCGAGGCGTGCGCACAATATGTCGGGATCGCGTTCACCATTGACCAGAGGGCGGATGACGGCGGCCAGGCGGCTCATGTCTCCACCGACCTTGCTCATCTGTTCCGCCATCTGGCTGATCAGGGTCAGCGCCTGCACATTACCGGTGCCGGCCGCGTGGATCATGCCTGCCAGGCCCGGTGCTGCCAGCGTGGGATCGGCTTTCTGACTGGGATCGGGCAGGGTGGCGGGGTCCTGCAGGCCTCGCAGAATGGCCTCGGCGACTACCCGGTCTTCATCATCCAGTCCGGCGATCAGATTCAGGTCGCGTTTGCCGGACGCGAACAGCCGCACCGCGGCGGCAAGAGCGGTCCAGCCGTTTTCTGCCACAGCTTTCAACAGGGCCTCCAGCTGGTTTCCCGCATCTGGCTGTTGAATGAACTCGACCGCTTGGCAGATGAAAGCGGCGTGGGCCTGAATAATCTGTTGTTCGCGATCAGGAATCGGCATGGAGATCTTTGCTGCGTTAATTGCGGGCTACAGTCTACCTGAGGTCCAAAGCGGCAGTGATCCGCTACTTTAATGCGGGCTTCATCAGTCTCGCCCGGAGATGAGATCGGCCAGTGACTCCATCGCAATCTCGCGGACCTCCCGGTCATTATCTGTGGTCAGATTTTCGAGCGCGGGACGGGCCTTTTGGTTTCCCGTCAGGCCGAGAAAGTGGGCGGCGTCGGCCCTTGTCTGGGGATCCGGGCTGGCCGCGAGTCGGGAGATGTCGTCCACCAGATGCGACAGCAGTCCATCCGTCGCCAGGTCTTCAAGCACGGCTCCCACCCCGATACGCACCGCGAAGGGTGTTTCCAGGTCACCTGCAAGTGCCAGCAAAGGCGGCAGCATTTCAGGGCTGCGCCGGCAAACGCTGATCACCCGGTCAAGCTCGCCGGTCCCAAGGCTCTTGCGCAGATAATCCATCAGCCCGGTCTTGCTTCCGGCCCGGGTGGCAAACTCCTTGAGCTCGGCCTGACTGTGCGCCCCGGTGAGTTCGAACGGTCCGATGCGTATCCAGGGTACCCCGCGGACGCCACGTTCCTCAGCAAGCTCGGGGTGTTGGGCGATATTGATCACCTCCAGGCGTCCGATCTGTCCCGCCTTGACCAGTTCGGCGAGCCCGGCAAGGACCACCGGACAGTGGGCGCATCCGGAGGCGATCATGAGTTCGGCGTCCGGGACAATCTCCTTGGACATTCGGGGTTTCCTTTGCGCGAGATCAAAGAGTGTCTAAACGTTGTCGAGGCCCAGGGGCCGTCAGAGCCCGGCAGATAACTCGACAAAACATAAAATGCCATAAAAAACAGCTTGTTGATTCGGTGTATTAGAATAAGGAATAAGGCTAATTTATGCCAGCCAACCGAAAATTGTTTGGCCTTTTCCCCCCACACTATCTATGTTTAGCGACCCCGAGGCCCCGCTGGGCGTTTGCGCTGCTTGTCTTACGTGCGTCCGACCTGGCAGATCTCGGCTATCCGGAAGCCGGGTTGCCAGACTAGGGTGGGCCGAAAGACAGAAGATGTCGGAAGAGTTTGAGTAAAGATTGTTTCCGGAATGCTTCTACAGAGAACTGTCGCTGCGAGGCGGCATAAACACTGCAGTGTAACCTCAGGAGAAATCATCGATGCCTACATTCGTACGTACCGATAAGTGCGATGGCTGTAAGGGCCAGGACAAGACGGCGTGCATGTATATCTGCCCGCACGATCTGATGAAACTGGACATGGACGGTTCCGAAACCGGCCACGCCATGAAATCGTACAACCAGGAGCCGGAGCAGTGCTGGGAGTGCTACTCCTGCATCAAGATCTGCCCGCAGAACGCTATCGAAGCGCGTCCGTACGCTGACATCGTGCCGCTGGGCGCCTCCGTACAGCCGCTGCGTGGTACCGACTCCATTATGTGGACCATCAAGTTCCGTAACGGCACCATGAAGCGTTTCAAGTTCCCGATCCGCACCACTCCGGAAGGTTCTATCGATCCTTATGGTGGCAAGCCTGCGGCTGAGCTGGCCGATATCAGCGAAGTTGGTTTCTTCGTCAAGAACAACGGCTACCGCGTCGGTGATCCGAGCGAGTTGATCGCGAAGTAACAGCGACCCGTTTGGAATCAAGAACTTTATATAGAGGTACATACAATGGCTGAATTCGGTAAACCAGACGTCGTCGAGGAAGAGGTAGACATCCTCATCATCGGCGGTGGCATGGCTGCCTGCGGCACGGGCTATGAGATTGGTCCATGGCTGGACGTTGCCAAAGCACAGGGCGTCGACATCAAGGTCAAGCTGGTCGACAAGGCTGCAATGGACCGTTCGGGCGCTGTTGCCCAGGGTCTGTCTGCTATCAACACCTACATCGGTAGTGAGCAGGATCCTGCTGACTACACCCGCATGGTCTCCAACGACCTGATGGGTCTCACCCGTGACGACCTGGCCTACGACCTCGGTCGCCACGTTGACGAGTCGGTCCACCTGTTCGAAGAATGGGGCCTTCCGATCTGGAAGATGGACGAGAACGGCGAGCGTCACGACGGTTCCAAGGGCATGACTCCGCTGGCAGAAGGCGGCACCCCGGTACGTTCCGGTAAGTGGCAGATCATGATCAACGGCGAATCCTACAAGTGGATCGTCGCCGAGGCCGCGAAGAAGGCACTGGGTACCGACCGTATCCAGGAGCGTGTCTTCATCGTCAAGCTGGTCAACGACAAGAACGACAAGAACCGCATCGCCGGTGCTGTCGGTTTCTCCACCCGCGATCACCAGCTGTTCGTTTACAAGTGCAAGGCGGCCCTGCTGGTTGCCGGTGGTTGTGTAAACATCTTCCGCCCGCGTTCGGTCGGTGAAGGCCAGGGTCGTGCCTGGTATCCGGTCTGGAATGCCGGTTCCACCTACGCCATGGCGGCAGAGGTCGGCGCAGAGCTGACCATGATGGAAAACCGCTTCGTACCTACCCGTTTCAAAGACGGTTACGGTCCGGTTGGCGCCTGGTTCCTGCTGTTCAAATCACAGGCCACCAACGCCTTCGGCGAAGTCTACATGGTCCGCAACAAGGACATGCTGGACGACTATCCTCCCTACGGCCAGACCAAGGTTCCGGCTTCCTGCCTGCGTAACCACCTGATGCTGAAAGAGATGAAAGAGGGTCGTGGTCCTATCTGGATGGACACCGTCACCGCTCTGGCCAACCTGCGCGAGACCCTGTCTCCACGTGAGGTCAAGCACCTCGAAGCAGAGGCCTGGGAAGACTTCCTCGACATGTGTATCGGCCAGTGTGGTATCTGGGCGGGCGAGAACATCGAGCCGGAGAAGAAAAACTCCGAGCTGATGCCTACCGAGCCCTACCTGCTGGGTTCACACTCGGGCTGCTGCGGTATCTGGGCGTCGGGCCCGACCGACGTTGGTGCGCCGACCACCGAAGAGCATGCTGAGAAGGACAAGATTCCTGCTCACCTGCCGGAAGGCTGGAACTGGGGCTACCGTGGTATGACCACCATCCAGGGTCTGTTCACCGCTGGTGACGGCGTTGGTGCATCCGGTCACAAGTTCTCCTCGGGTTCGCACGCCGAAGGCCGTATGTGTGCCAAGTCGATGGTCAAGTTTGTCATGGACAACAAAGACTGGAAGCCTGAGCTCGACACCTCGGTGGACGAGTTGATCGAAGAGATCTACCGCCCGGTTCGTACCTACCTCGAACACAAGGACTACACCACGGCGATCGACGTCAACCCGAACTACATCACTCCGCGCATGCTGCAGTTCCGTCTGCAGAAGATCATGGACGAGTACGTAGCCGGTGTTGCCACCTACTACACCACCAACGAGCACATGTTGGATCTGGCTGAGCAGAAGCTCGAAATGCTGAAGGAAGACGCACTGAAGATGCGTGCAAAAGACCTTCACGAGCTGCTGCGTGCGTGGGAAAACTACCACCGCATCCTGACCGCTGAAGCTCACATGAAGCACATCCAGTTCCGTGAAGAGTCCCGTTACCCGGGTTTCTACTACCGCATGGACAAGAACTTCGTGGACGAAGAAAACTGGCACTGCTTCGTAAACTCGGTCTACGACAAGACCACCAAGACCTGGACCTGCTTCAAGCGCGCCCACAAGGACCTGGTGGACAAGTCCAAGCTGTTCAAGTAATCACTGCTTGACAGTCTGACGACTGATTGGCCGGGCACCGCGAGGTGCCCGGCTTTTTCATTGCGGATTCGGATGGTTTCTGAGGATGTTCGATTCGGAAACGCAGAGGGCGCAAAGGAGCGCAGAGTTCGCAGAGATTTTTCTGTTGACGAACTGCGGTCAATGAGGCAGGAGCTTGGAATCCCATGGCGGACAGTCTGCCTTCTCACCAGATTTGATGTGCAAAGGTGCACTCACTGTGCTCGGCAACGGCTCCGATTCCGCACTGCCCACGGTTCAGCAACAAGAACTCTTCGCGTCTCTGCGCTCCTTTGCGCCCTCTGCGTTCCGAAAGCGTCGCGGCCGTGCATGGACCAGCGTCAAGCGCCTTGCCTGCAAGAAAATCAGAAAAACCTTATAATCCCCGCCCCTTGCAAGATTCGGTCATGCGTTAACTTGCACGCCTGGCCCAGATACGCGGCGTATGTTGCACCGAGGAACGATCCCATGAGCGACGAGAAATTCGACATCCCCGACCAGTTTGCCAGCCCGGCCGTGCCGGCCCTGCTGACCGAAGACAGCGTTCTGCAGTTCAATTGTCACAAGGGTATCTCCTGCTTCAACGCCTGCTGCAAGCACGCCGACGTGACCCTGGCACCGTACGACGTACTGCGCCTGCAAAAGCACCTGGGCATGAATTCCGAAGAGTTCCTGAAGGCGCATACGGTACCTTTCCAGATCGACGCCGACGGCGTACCCGGGATCAAGATGCGCACCGACGATGATGGCGCCTGCCTGTTCCTGGACGGTGAAAACGGTTGCAGCGTCTACGAGAATCGCCCGACCGTGTGTCGTTACTACCCGGTCGCGCTGCTGAATATGCGTGAAAAAGATACCTACGAGTCCAAGCAACAGTATTCCCTGGTCAGGGAGGCACACTGCAAGGGACACGAGGAGCCGCGCGAGATAACCTTGCGTGATTACCGCAAGGAGCAGGGCGTCGAGGAATACGATGAGTTCAATCGATCCTGGTACGAACTGATCCTGAAAAAGAAATCGGGTGGTCCGGGTGTCGGCAAACCGAACGAGATGAGCCTCCAGCTCTTCTTCATGGCCTCGTTCAATTTCGATATGCTGCGTCGCTTCGTCATGAGCGACAATTTTCAGAACACCTATGATCTGCCCGCAGAAACCTACAAAGAGGTCGCCGACGACGATATCGCGCTGATGAAGCTGGGCAACAAGCTGATGCGCCAGGCGCTGTTCGGTGAAAAGACCATCCCGGAAAAGAGCGGGGCCTGGGAGAAGCGGGTCGAAGAACGCAAAGAGGTCTGGGAGGCGCGCGCCAATGCCGAAATCGAGGCCAAGAACGCCAAGAACGAGGAACAGATGCGCGAAGACACGACCGGTGAGGGTTGTTCCGGCAACTGAACCCCGTCGTTGGGGTTGAGCCCGAGTAATTAACGCAGAGAGCGCAAAGGCTCAAAGGACGCAGAGACCCTCCCACTAATCGCGGTGGCAGGAGAAGTTTATTTGGTCGCTTGGCCGTGAGTCGATTCTTGTGGCCAGATGCAGAAGTGCCCTGTACCCCTTCTTTGGTTACCAAAGGCCTTTGTGATCTCTGCGCCTTCGCGTCCTCTGCGTTTCCGAGACTCGGTCAGGAGCTTTACGCCTGTGTAATCTCACGCCGATGCCGCCAGATCCCGACAAAGGGATACAGCATCGACAGCAGCAGGATCAGCATGGCCGCGGACATCTTTCCTTGCTCAGCGAGATAGATCACGATCGCGAAGGCACCGACCATCGACAGGGTCGAATCGATCAATGCCCGACGTATCAGCCCTTTACGCACCTCCTCTGACTCGCTGCCGGTGATGAACAGGAAAAGTACCGGCAGCAGGTAGTGCAACGGGGCGTAGAACGCAATGATGATCAACCAGATGACAAGATGGTCCATTGTGGGTCCGATGTACCGACCACGGGGGTGACGCAGTTGCGCAGCAAAGAATCCGGGAGCCGGTGCACTGGACCGGTTCACGACCGCTTACAAGTGAATTTCCGTTCAAAAAACCCGCGACCAGTGCCGCGGGTTTTTCCGGCTGCTGAGCGGGCCTAACTGCTCTGCTTGGACTTGGATTTTGCCTTGGAGGTGGTCTGTGCCGGCACGGCAGCATAAGGGGCATAACCCCAGCCGCCGTAATTTGGCCAGTAGCCGCCCGCGTAGTACGGGTAGCCGTAACCGCCCCAGGGGCGATAGCCGTAACCGCCGTAGTAGGGAGAGCCATAGCCGCCATAGTAGGGATAGCCATAGCCCCCCCACGGGCCACCGTAGCCCCACGGCCCGCCGCCGTATCCACCCCAGCCGCCGCCAAAGAACTCTTCAGCCCAGTAGCGCGGGTCCCAGGGATCATAGGGGTTCCAGCCGCCTCCCCACCAGGCCGATGCGCTGCCTGCAACGGACAGAAGCATTGCGGCCAACAGCGAAAATATCAGATGTTTCTTCATGATCGTCTCCTTGCTGTCCACAGAATATGGGTTTCTGCTTATATACTTTTTACCGCGAATTAAACGTTTTAATCTTTGAGGCGGATCAAAAACTTTTTACTAAAGGGAGCTACCCGACGGTGTGAGGGCCCGACGAAAAAAACCCCGCCACAAGGGACGGGGTTCGCAATCGGACCGCAGGCAGGCTGCGCCCGCCGCAGTGTCGGGCACGGCCCGATCTACTTGTTCGCGATCTCTTCCAGCTTCTTGGCCGGGATCACCTGGCCGTTGAGCGCGGCGTCCTGGGCCGAGCGGCCGTAGGCGACCGACATCAGGGTCGAGTAGTACACCACCGGCATCTTGAACTTGGTGCCGTGGGTGGCGTTGATCTGGTCCTGATAGACCTCGACGTTCATCTGACAGACCGGGCAGGGGGTGACGATCATGTCGGCACCGTGGTCGTAGGCCGACTCGATAATGCCTTTGATCATCTCCTGCGACTTCTCGGGCTCGGAAAAGGCCAGCGCGCCGCCGCAGCATTGCACCTTTTTCTCGTAGTCCGGGATCGAGTCTGCACCCAGGGTGTCTACCAGCTTGTCCAGGTATTTCGGGTTCTCGTAGCTCTCGCCGGCGATGCCGAAAGGCCGGTTGGTCTGGCAGCCGACATAGCCGGCGATCTTGATGCCTTCCAGCGGCTTCTTGACCTTGGCACCGATCTCGTCGTAACCGATGTCCTGGATCAGGACCTCGGCCATGTGCTTGATCGGGGCATCGGCCTTCAGGGTCAGGCCGGCCTCGGCCAGTGCCGTGTTGGTCTCGGCCATCAGTCCCTCGTCGTGCTGCAGGCGCTCCTGGGTCTCGCGGGTGGCGAGCCAGCAGGCCGCACAGGTGGCGACGATGTCCTGGCCGGGGTTGTGCTCCTCGGACAGCGCAATGTTGCGCGCCGACAGCGCCAGGCGCGGCAACTCACCGCCACTGGCATAGCCGATCGAGGCCGAACAGCAGTTCCAGTCCGGGATCTCGTTGAGCTGGATATCCAGCTCTTCGCACATGGTCTGCACCGAGACCAGGTAATTGGACGAGGATGCACCCTTCTGAGAAGAGCATCCGGGGTAAAAAGAATATTCGCGTTTTGCCATGGATACTTACTCCTCTTAACCGCCGTGCTTGGCGATGCGGGCGTCTTCGAGTTCCTGGGCCTTCTTGATGACCTTCTGGAAGCCCGACAGGTCTTTGACCGCGTGTCCGCCCATGATCTCCATCGGGTTCATGCGCTTGGTCTTCATCATGCCCAGGCCGATGTCCTTCATTTTCAGCGAGGTCTTCACGCCTTCGCCGAAGCCGTTCATGAAATACAGGCTCATGCCGAGCTTCAGTTCGTTCACGCGGCCTTTCTTCATCAGGTTGTCCCAGAACAGCTGTGCGAATTTCGCCGTCGGCTGTCCCTTGGGTACGATGCCCAGACGCTTCGCGTAGTGTGCCAGGCCGTGCATGATGTGGGTGATGGGCAGCTCACGCGGGCAGCGCACGATGCAGTTGTAGCAGGAGGTGCACATCCACATCGAATCCGAGGCCAGCACCTCTTCGCGCTTGCCGGCGCGGATCATCATGAAGATCTTCTGCGGGCTGTGTTCCCAGGCATCCCCCAGCGGGCAGGAGCCGGCGCACACGCCGCACTGCATGCACATCTTTACCCACTCGCCCTCTTCGACGTTCTGCTCAACTTCCGACAGGAAGCTGTTGCGATACCTGTCGACCATTGCATTGTTCATATCGCTCATAACGAACCTCGCTTAGAACTTGAAGGGGCTCATGCCCACTTTCTCGACGACCTCTTCCATCTCCTTGATCAGGCGCGGTGCGCGCTCGATGTCGGTGATGGCGACCTCGTGCACGATCACGCGCTCGGGTTCGAGGTTGAGGGTGGACAGGGTGTCGCCGACCTTGGCCATGCGCTCGGCCGCCATGGCCGAACCGCGTACGAAGTGACACTGGTAGTCGTCACCGCGCTGGCAGCCCATCATGACGATGCCGTCGAAACCGTTGTTCAACGAGTCGGTGACCCAGGACAGCGAGACCGAACCGAGGCAGCGCACCGGGATGACGCGTGCCCAGGGACTGATCTCCTGGCCGCTCATGGCTGCCTGGTCGAGTGCCGGGTAGGCGTCGTTCTCACAGGCCATGACCAGGATGCGCGGCTTCTCCTCGAACTCGTCCGGGACCTCGACGTTCTTGATCTGCTGACCGACGGTATCGATCGAGTAGTTCTCGAACGAGATGACACGGACCGGGCAGGCGCCCATGCAGGTGCCGCAGCGGCGGCAGCGTGACTCGTTGAACTGCGGGTAACGCTCTTCGTCTTCGTTGATCGCGCCGAACGGGCACTCCACCGTGCAACGCTTGCACTGGGTGCAGCCTTCCTTGCGGAACGACGGGTACGACAGGTCGCCGACACGCGGGTGTGCGCCCGAACCCTGGCCGGCGTTGACCGCCGCCTGGATCGCCTTCATGGCGGCGCCGGTGGCGTCGTCCTGGGCCTGCTTGATGTCCATCGGGCGACGCACCGGGCCACAGGAGTAGATACCGGTACGACGGGTTTCGTAGGGGAAGCAGATGAAGTGCGAGTCGGTGAAGCCGTTGCTCAGGTGTGGCAGGTCGGTGCCCTGGCGGTAGTCCAGGTTGAGGATCGACTCGATGGTTACGGAGGCCACCTGCTCTTCGATCCCGGCCTTGGCGTCGTCACGCTCTTCCAGCGGCAGCTTTTCCAGTGCCACGGTGACCGCGTAGGGGTCGGGGCCGGAGTTCGGCACCATGCCCAGGTCGAGCACGACCAGGTCGGCATCCAGGCTGACGTCCTCGTCCAGGATCAGGTCCTTGAAGCTGACCGAGGCGCCGTTGCCGGAGCTGGTCACCTCGCCCACCTGGCCCTTGGAGAAGATCACCATGTTCTGCTGACCGGAGCGGTAGAAGTCCTCACCGGCCGCACCCGGGGTGCGCAGGTTGTCGAACAGGATGGTGGTGTCACAGTCCTTGCCGTTCTGGGCCTTGAAGTACATGGCCTGCTTGATCGCGATCAGATCACCGATGCCTGAGTGATAGGGCAGGTGGCCTTCCTTGGTCGAGGCCTGGCCGGCGTTCTGCACGAACACCACCGACTTGACCTCTTTGCCGTCCGAAGGGCGCTTGATAGGGCCGTCGCCGGCCGCCTTGGCCAGGGCTTCGAGTTCGACATTGCTGACCACGTCGGCATTTGACGAACCCAGCGAGGGGATGACAGAGGCATCAAACTCTTTCCAGCCGGATGCCTGAATGATGGCGCCAAAGTTCTCGGTCGCGGTGCCTCCAGACTCGGTGGTGATATCGGCCGAGAAACGGCCGGGCGCGCCCGAGGTCTTGGTCAAGGTGCTGTTCAAATGCACAGTGATCAGGTCGTTGGCCTCCACCGCCGCGATCATGTCGGCGATATCGTTGTCCTGCGGCATCGGCAGGTCGACATTGGTGCCGTTCTCCACACCGTCGGCTGCCGCGCGACCCGGGATGCGCTTGTGCCATTTGGCGGCCCAGCCGCCCAGCTCGCCGGTCTTCTCGACCAGGTGTACCGGGAAGCCCGCTGCGGCAGTCTCCAGTGCCGCGGTCATGCCGGTGACGCCGCCGCCGACGACCAGGATATTCTTGGTCAACTGCTGCTCGCCGGACACGCTCGGTTTGGTCATGAACTTGACCTCGGCGCAGGCCATGCGGACGTAGTCGTCCGCCAACTCCTGAGTGGTCTCGCGGTTCTCGTCCGTATCGGGGCGGGCCCAGATGACGCCTTCGCGCAGATTGGCACGCGACATGGCCACGTCGGTGAAGTTGAACGCCTCGACCTTGGCCCGACGCGAGCAGGCGGCGATCATGATATTGGTGGCACCTTCGTTTTCGATGGTGTCACGGATCATCTGCACGCCTGCCTTGCTGCACAGCATCTCGTGCTGCTGGCAGGTCGTCATCTTGCCGTCGCGCTTGGCGGTCTGTTCCAGTTGGCCGGCATCCAGGCGGTCGCCGATGCCACAGCCGGTGCAGACAAAGCCTGCAAATTTTCTATCGTCTGCCATTGCTTAAGCCTCCGCTCCTGCAACGCGATTCACCACCTGAATAGCCTTCAGGGCGGCGCCGGTTGCGTGCTGAACTGCGCGGTTCACATCCAATGCGTCGGATGCGGAACCCGCTGCGAACACACCGCCGTTGGCGGCATCGGGCTCGATAAAGCCCTCGCGGTTGATCACGATGTCGACCGGGAAGTCGCTCTTGGCGACCGACGGCTCCATACCGGTGGCCAGAACCACCAGATCGTGCGTGTTCTCGTAACGGTGGTAACCCTCGGTGTCCACGCCACAGCAGATCGGGTTGCCTTCCTTGTCGGTGATCACGTTGGCGACCTTGGACTTGGTGAAGGTGACGTTGTCCATGTCCTTCACGGTCTGGTAGAAGTCCTCGAAGCGGTCGATTGCACGGATGTCGATGTAGTAGATCGTGACCTTGGCATCTTCGTAGGCATCGACCACGTAGTGGGTCTGCTTCAGCGAGGCCATGCAGCAGATGCGCGAGCAGTGGTACAGGTGATTGCGGTCACGCGAGCCGGCACACTGGATGAAGGCCACGTTCTTGGCCTCTTTGCCGTCCTTGCGCACGATCTTGCCGCCGGTCGGGCCCTTGGGGTCGGCCATGCGCTCGAACTCGACATTGGTGATGACGTTGTCGAAACGGTCGTAGCCGTAGGGCTGGATCTTGGCCGCATCGTACGGCTGCCAGCCGGTGGCCCAGATCACGGCACCCGCCGGGAACTTGATCTCGCGCTCTTCCATGTCGAGGTCGACCGCGTCGTATTTGCAGGCATCCTTGGCCTTCTGCGCGTCATCGGTGCCGATGATGCGCGGGTCGATGACGTACTGCATCGGGTGTGCCATGACGTGCGGCAGGTAGGCGCCCTTGCGCTTGCTCATGCCGTAGTTGTATTCGTCGTCGAACTCGGTCTCGACTGCCTTGCCGCAATCGCCGCAGCCGGTGCAGTTGTCGTTGACGTAGCGTGGTGCCAGTTTGACGGTCGCCGTGTATGCCCCTGCCTCGCCCTCGATGCCCGTCACCTCGGCCATCGTCAGGATAGTCAGGTTGGGGTTCATCTTGGCCCGGCGCTGGTTGATCTCCAGGCCGCAAGTCGGGTGGCACAATTTGGGGAAGTACTTGTACAGCTGACTTACTCGGCCGCCCAGATAGGGACGCTTTTCAACCAGCACGACCTTTTTCCCGGTCTCGGCGGCCTCGAGTGCGGCAGTCATGCCGCTGATGCCGCCACCGACGACGAGAATGGTCTCGTTGGTGGCTACGACTTCCGTCATGGATAGTCCTCCGTCGCGGATAGTGATGAATCTCTTTCGCCTGATTGCGGCCCGCAGCGGCAACCGGCGCAGGGCCGTGGGGGCCCGGAATTCTGAGTCTGGATGCCCGGCGCATGCACACAGGCGCGGGTCAAAACAAGGACCCATAACGATACTCCCGTTGAGGATTTATCGCTATCCACAAACAATCGAATTTTCCGATGGACTAATAGAGGGGGCGTATGTATCTAGGGTCCGAAGCGACCCCACACGACGGGCAATGACCGGCCTCCGAGTAACGGGACGCAGAGGGCGCAGAGACGCGGAGGACGCAGAGTTTCTTGATTGCCTCGGCCGGAGAGCATTCCTTGGTCGTGGCGATGAGCGAGTTCTCGAGAACGGTTGATCGGGTCACGGCTGATAGCATACTCACCGGCCCTGGAATCAAGAATCCTTTGCGTTCTCTGCGCCTCTGAGTCCTCTGCGTCCCGTACTCGGTCTCTGGCCGCTCCTTCAGACGGCCGTCCTGGGTTCACCCCGCGCCCGTCGTGGTTGCTTCACCGGTCGGTGAAAGTTAGCCTGCGTCCCCGACCGCTGCCGCCAGCCACTTGGAAACCGGACCTTGAACGAGACCGCCAACACCCTCAGACCAGAAGAAAACTTCATCAGCGAGGAGCCGTACTACCAGCCCGTAGGTGATGAAATCGCGGTGTTCGAGGCGGCCTATCAGAACCGGCTGCCGGTGCTGCTCAAGGGGCCCACCGGCTGTGGCAAGACGCGCTTCATGGAGCACATGGCCTGGCGCCTCAAGCGGCCGCTGGTCACGGTCTCCTGCCACGACGACCTGACTGCCTCCGACCTGGTCGGGCGTTTCCTGGTCAAGGGTGGGGAGACCAGCTGGATCGACGGCCCTCTGGCGCGTGCGGTGCGTTCCGGCGCGATCTGCTACCTCGACGAGGTGGTCGAGGCGCGCAAGGACACCACGGTGGTGATACATCCGCTGGGTGACGACCGGCGGGTGCTGCCGATGGAGAAGCTGGGCGAACTGCTGGAGGCCGCGCCGGAGTTCTGTCTGGCGATGTCCTATAACCCGGGCTATCAGTCGGTGCTCAAGGACCTCAAGCAGTCCACACGACAGCGTTTTGTCGCTTTGGAGTTCGATTACCCCAACGCCTCGCTCGAGCAGACGATCATCGAGCGCGAATCCGGGATCGAGGGTGAACTGGCCGCGCGCCTGGTCCGGTTCGCCCACATGACCCGCAACCTGAAGGGTCAGGGTCTGGATGAAGGCGCCTCGACGCGTCTGTTGGTTCACGCCGCCAAACTGATCACGACTGGCGTTGAGCCGGTGACCGCCTGCCGGGCCGCGGTTGCGCAGGCGCTGACCGATGACCGCGACATGCTGGTCGCGGTGAACGAGCTGTCTTCCTCGCTATTTTGAATGATTTCAGCCTAACAGTGCTCAAGTCTGACGGGTGGCAGGCGCACTTCCAGTCCGGTCATGCGGCTTGTGCCATTTTTAAAGAGTTACGATTTTTGGCCGAAATCACAGAGATAGGGATACTGTTTCGCCAAACAGCCGTTATGTGACGTAACCTGCGGGTGCAGAGACGAAAGTCAGTCAGAGTTCAACAAGTTGAACGGGTTGTGCGGTCGGAATCCTTCGCGCGGTGCGGCGGGGTTCTGAGCCGCGATATACGGGAGCGGGATCATGAGTGTTCGCAGGCAGTACGGATTCAGTCTCATCGAGATCATGATTGCGGTCGCCATCCTGGCGATCATCTCCGCGATCGCGATCCCGCTGTACCAGGGCTATATCGCAGAGGCTCGCATTCGGTACGACGATCAAGGATATCCGTCAGATCGAACTGATTTTGAACGATCGTTTCCTCGACAACGACCCACCGGCCTCGCTCGCCGCCGTCGGCATCACCATGACCGATCAATGGGGGAATGATCTACCAGTATCAAACTCCATCTGTAGGGCGCGCTGAATCGAAAGGTCAGCCTTCAAACGGAGCCCCGCTGAATTATGACCTTATAAGTCTTGGTGCAGACGGTACGGTCAATACAGGCGATGACATTATGCGTGGGTGCAACGGTGACTTTGTCGGCCTTGCCGCAGACCACCCTGCACAAGCTACCCCCAACGGTTGTTAACCATCTTGCATCGTAAATGCACCTACCTTAGGCGTCGGTTTCTTTCATGCCCGAGGAACTTTTCCCGATTCTTTGCTGCGGGCCACTAGAGCTTATCGGGGCTCTTCGACGCGCTCTTGATCGCTTTTGCGGCGGCCATCAAAACGAATATCTGAGCTTCGGCCGATCAGAAGCGCCATTTTTCCGCACTAACCTTCGCACCATGTCACAGGCCCTCGATAGGTAGTTTTTTGCGCCCTGGGAAATTTAGTTGTTGCGCTAAGCAAAAAAATTAAGCTATCTTTTAGCGGCTTACGCAATATTCTTGATGATCTGGGAGAGCTGGTGCCTGTAACTGCCTTGATAGTCTGGCTGCTCATTGCAGCAATGCCGACGGCAGTTCTGGCGGGCAGTGCACGGATGGAGTTGTCCATGGCGCCAGATCTCGTCGCCGAGGCGGATTACTGGCCCGGTGCGGCCGATATGCCGGCAATCCTGATTCTGCACGGCTTCCTGCAGACGCGTGAGTTTCCGACGGTTCGCCGCCTGGCCGAATCCCTGGCCGATGAAGGCTTCAGCGTGCTGACGCCCTCATTGACGCTGGGGCTGAACCGCAGACGTCAGAGCCTGGCCTGCGAGGCCATTCACACCCATTCACTGCAACAGGACGTCGCCGAACTTGCGGCCTGGACCATGTGGTTGGCCAGGCGCGCGGGAAAGCCCCCGGTGGTCATTGGCCACAGTACCGCCGGCGTATTGTTGGCAGCCATGCTGGATGCTCACCAGGCGCGCATCGAGCAGGCACTGTCTTGTAAGCATGACCGCCTTCGGCCAGGTGGCCTCGGCCGACCGGGTCGAGATCCTGAGGCAACGCGCGGTCGAGTCCGTGGCCCAGAGGGTCGACGAGATACAGATATACAGCCTGGGTTACTGCCGGGACTATGCGACCACGGCGACTGCCTTTCTGTCCTACCTCGAGTGGGACCGGGACCGGCTTGGGCAGGCGTTGACAGCCGCTTCGGTGCCGGTAACCGTGATATTCGGTGGCAAAGACGAACGGGCGGACAGGGCCTGGCTGGATTCCCTGGCCGTGGGGGGCGTGGAAATACGGGCGGTGGCCGGTGCCGATCATTTTTTCGACCTGGCACATGAATTCGATCTGCTTGACGAGGTGATCAAGGTGATTACGGAGACGGATCATGGCTGAGTCCGGGCGCGGCTTGTCGATTGCCAATTACGCGCTGATCATGGTTGCTTTGGTGCTGCTCGCGTTCCTGAGCTATGGCGCCTTTACCTATACCGAGTTCCAGCGGGTCCGCGCCGATATGGCGGCCACCAGCCGCGCGGCCGCCCAAGACGAGATAAAGCTGGTGATGGACCAGTTGCTGCAGGAGACAGAGGCGCAGGCCGACGAGTTTGCGGCCTGGGAAGAGGTCGGGCAGCAATTGCAGAATCCACGTTACTACGCCTACTGGCGCAACCGCCGCATGATGCATTCCAAAATGCTGCCGGCATACGTGGCCGATGCAGAACTTTACGATCGCCAGGGCAGCGCACTGGCCATACTCGACGGCCGCCTTTTGCCCGCCCAGTTGGGAACGCCGCCACCACCCTCGTACGTGGACTACTCCGGGGCCGAGCCCACCCTGCTGGTGTTCCGGACCGTGTACGGCCCCGGGGATACTTACAGGCAGCATCCGCTAGGGTACGTCGGGCTGCGAATCCGTTTTCTGCAGCAGATGCGCGAGAGCCATGCCTACCGCTACATCGATCCGGAGTCGATCAGTTTCGACCGTGGCGCCGCCCCGTCACTGACCTGGGGCCAGCTTCAGTCCGCCATGCAGTTCACCCTGAGAGACAATCCGATGAGCGAGGCGGTATCCGGGCTGCTGTCCGGTGCCATCCTCAATCTGAGCATCATCCTGGGAATCTTCGCGCTCACGCTTTTCCCCGCCCTTGTTTTCCTCATCGTCCGACCACTGAGGGCGATCTCGAACCATATCGACCGTCTGAAAAGCAGCCCCGGCGGCCTGATCCTTGAAGACCTCGCCGGGATCCTGCCGATCGCCGAAACAGAAAAGATTCGCGAGTCGCTGAACGAGTACCAGAGCCGCCTGGTCGATGTGCACAGCAGCCTGGAGGAAAAGAGTCAGGAATTGTGGGCCATGGCGCATCACGATCCATTGACCGGGGCCAAGAATCGGCGTGCCTACGATGAGTTCATGCAGAACCTGCCGCAGCTGCTCAGCGAGCGTGACATCGGGGTGTGCTTTGCGCTGTTCGACATCAATCACTTCAAGGCAATCAACGACTCCTACGGGCACAGTATCGGGGATCTGGTGCTCAAGGCGATTGCCGGGCGCATCAGTCAGGAGCTGCGCCGGGGCGAGGAACTTTTCAGGATCGCCGGTGATGAATTTGCCGTTATCCTGCTCGACTGCGATGAGTCCTCGGCGTTGGGCATCGCCGAGCGCTGCCATGAAAAGATTGTCAGTTATGACTTTACCCAGCTGGGGATTCGCGAGCCGCTGCGAATCAGTGCGGGCCTGGCAAATGCCCGGGTCGACGATATCGAAGGCCTGCAGTCGTTGCAGTGGAAGGCGGATATCGCCATGTACCGGGCCAAGCGCCCGGGCAATGCCAATGTGGTCATGTTTACGGAGGACTTGGCGCGCGATTCCGAGGGTCTGTTCTCGAGCTGGGTCAACAGCGCGGTCTACGATGCGGTCATCTATGGCAGCGGGCTGACCATGGCCTACCAGCCGATCGTCGACCTGCTCGATGGCGCCATCTGTCACTATGAGGCCCTGGTCCGGATCGAGAAAGACGGCGAGATGATCCAGCCCTCGAACATTTTCCCGGTGGTCGAGGCGCGACGCCTGGAGGTCGAACTGGACCGCGCCGTGTTACGACAGGTACTGGTCGATCTGCGTGCCGGCAAGCTGCAGCCCGGGACCGGCGTTTCGATCAATCTGTCCGGGCCATCGGTCATCCACGACCAGGTCTGCAGCTGGCTGGACGAGTTCGAACCCTTCCTGAAAGACTATCGCGTGATGATCGAGGTGACGGAGACGGCTCTGATCACCCAGATCGGCCTGGCGAATGAGAATCTGTCGAAGCTGCGCAAGCGCGGTTTCGAGATCGCGCTGGACGACTTCGGCAGCGGATACTCTTCGGTACGTTACCTGTCCAGCATGCCAGTCGACGTGGTCAAGTTCGATATCAGCCTGGTGCAGGGGCTGTGCGATAAGACCCAGGGAAATATGGTCACCCACCTGGCGCAGATGATTCTGGAATCCGGCCACCAGCTGGTGGCCGAGGGTATCGAGGATACCGCAACGCTGGAGGCGGCACGGGCAGCCGGTTTCGTTCGCGGACAGGGCTTCCTGATGGGCAAGCCCGCAGCGCGGGCCGGCCGCTCGAAGATTCCCTTCGACAACGTCACGCAGTTTCCCAGCGACCGGCGCGCCTGAGACCCAGCGCATCCAAACAAGGCCTTTTCGCCGCAATACGCGCGGTTGACCCGAAGCGGGCGACCGGGTTTATAGTTTCAGCCTGTTCCCGAATGCGGCCGTAACTTGTCGCCACGGCCATCCACGGCGGACCTCCATCTCTTTTCAAGCAACACGCAGGTTAATCTTTGAGCCGCTCACCACTCGACGCCGCCAGCATCGTCTCGCGTCTCGATGAATACCTCGAGGTCGAGTTCACCTTCATCCGCACCGAGGGTCTCACGGCGGTTCTCGCCGGGATGCCGCGTGAACGCCAGGAATTTATCCTCGAATGGACCCGGCGCGCCGCCGCCACCAACACCGAGCTGGCGTTTCAGTTTGCCAACCGTGCGAAAGAGGCCCTGCACGAGGTTGAGCCGGACGTCGTTTCCGCCTGGTGCCTGCACGCCATGGACTGCTATGACAATGCCGGGCTGCAGTCGGCCATGTCGATCATCCGCGATCTGGACGGGTTTCTTGCCGTCGGCCATCAGCGCGCGGCCGGTTCGGTATTCGAGGAGGCGGTACCGATACTGATCCCCTTCGTTCAGGGCCTCGAGGGTCGTCGCCTGAAGATTGAGCCCGGTGACTTTGCCTGGACCGATGGCGAAATCATCTACCTGCCCGAGATCGTTGCCCGCCTCGATAATCAGGCCGACAATTTCCAGCTTTTCAAATCCATTGTCACCCATCTCTGGGCACAGACGCGCTATGGCACCCTGAACGTGAACCTGCCGGATTTTTTCGGCCGATTCTCGGCCCCGGAGCGTGCCCGGGCGGTGTTCGAGGCGTTGGAGACGATGCGGCTGGATGGCCGGATCGCCGCCGAGCTGCCGGGCCTCTATCGGCGCATGTGTGGCCTCAGCACCGAACTCGGCGATACGGCTCCAAGCGGCGATTGGAAAGACGCGGCGCATGCGCTTTCCGGGCCCGGAACGCGGGTCGAGGACAGTCTGCGATGGCTGGAAAGACTGTATGAGGCCGATCCCCCGCCGCAACGCTGCTACCAGGGCCGGTTGAATCCAGAGGCCGCCTGGACGGCCCGGCTGCGGCGGATAGAGCGCGACAAGGCTCGGCTGCGCGAGAGTCTGCGGGTCGTGGCAGAAGAGATCGCGCAGGGAAGGCTCGACCATTCGGTGCCGGAGCAGTTCGAGGTGGAGCAGCCAGAGGAAAACGATCTCGAGATGCCGCTGCAGATAGAGGTCACCCTGGCCGACCAGCCTTTGCCGATTCCTGACAAGGTGCGCGAGCAGCTCACCTCGATCCTGCTCGACCTGGGGGAGATCCCGCCGGAATACCTGACCCCTGCCGGAGAAGGTGAATATGATCCGGCGCTGATCGAAGAACAGAACCTCAGCCCGGAGGATGTCTGGGCTGGCGCCTACCACGAAGAGGGGGCGTTCCTTTACAACGAGTGGGACACCAAGCGGCAGGCGCACAAGAAGAATTGGTGCGTGCTGCGTGAAATCGACGTGCCGGGCGGAGATACCGAGTTCTATCGCGCCACCATGGGCAAGTACGCCGGCTTCGTGCGTTCCCTGCGCCGTACCTTCGAGATCCTGCGTGGCGAAGACAGACTGCTCAAGCGCCAGAGCGATGGTGAGGATGTCGACATCGATGCCCTGGTCGAGGCATGGGGCGATGTGCATATGGGCCTGGAGATGACAGACCGGGTATTCACCCGTATGCACAAGGAGGAACGCAACATCGCGGTGATGTTCATGGTGGACATGTCGGGTTCGACCCGGGGCTGGATCAACGATGCAGAGCGCGAGGCGCTGATTCTGCTGGCAGAGGCACTCAATACCCTGGGTGATCGTTATGCCATCTATGGATTCTCCGGCTGGACGCGCAAGCGGTGCGAGGCCTTCAGGGTGAAAGATTTCGACCAACCCTGGGATGAACAGGTCATCGCCCGCGTTTGCGGTATCGAACCCAAGGACTACACCCGGATGGGTGCACCCATCCGGCATCTTGCGCACAAGCTCAAGCAGGTCGAGGCGCGCACCAAGCTGCTGGTGACCCTTTCGGACGGCAAGCCTGATGACTACGATCTCGAGTACCGTGGCGAATACGGTATCGAGGATACGCGTCAGGCACTGTTTGAGGCACGGCGAGACGGTATCCATGCCTATTGCATCACGATCGACCGCGAGGGCCAGGGCTACCTGCCGCATATGTACGGGGCGGCCAATTACACGGTCCTGGACGACGTTGCCAAGCTGCCAACCAAGGTTTCGGACATCTATCGGACTGCGGCGGATTGAGCGCGACAAGGCCCGGCTGCGCGAGAGTCTTCGGGTAGTGGCAGAAGAGATCGCGCAGGGAAGGCTCGACCATTCGGCGCCGGAGCAGTTCGAGGTGGAGCAGCCAGAGGAAAACGATCTGGAGATGCCGCTGCAGATCGAGGTCACCCTGGCCGACCAGCCTCTGCCGATTCCTGACAAGGTGCGCGAGCAGCTCACCTCGATCCTGCTCGACCTGGGTGAGATCCCGCCGGAATACCTGACCCCGGCCGGTGAAGGTGAATATGATCCGGCGCTGATCGAGGAACAGAACCTCAGCCCGGAGGATGTCTGGGCTGGCGCCTACCACGAAGAGGGGGCGTTCCTTTACAACGAGTGGGACACGAAGCGGCAGGCGCACAAGAAGAACTGGTGCGTGCTGCGTGAAATCGACGTGCCGGGCGCAGATACCGAGTTCTATCGCGCCACCATGGGCAAGTACGCCGGTTTCGTGCGTTCCCTGCGCCGCACCTTCGAGATCCTGCGTGGCGAGGACAGGCTGCTCAAGCGCCAGAGCGATGGTGAGGATGTCGACATCGATGCCCTGGTCGAGGCATGGGGCGATGTGCATATGGGCCTGGAGATGACCGACCGGGTATTCACCCGCATGCACAAGGAGGAACGCAACATCGCGGTGATGTTCATGGTGGACATGTCGGGTTCGACCCGGGGCTGGATCAACGATGCAGAGCGCGAGGCGCTGATTCTGCTGGCAGAGGCACTCAATACCCTGGGTGATCGTTATGCCATCTATGGGTTCTCCGGCTGGACGCGCAAGCGTTGCGAGGCCTTCAGGGTGAAAGATTTCGACCAGCCCTGGGATGAACAGGTCATCGCCCGCGTTTGCGGTATCGAACCCAAGGACTACACCCGGATGGGGGCACCCATTCGGCATCTTGCGCACAAGCTCAAGCAGGTCGAGGCGCGCACCAAGCTGCTGGTGACCCTTTCGGACGGCAAGCCGGATGACTACGATCTCGAGTACCGTGGTGAATACGGTATCGAGGATACGCGTCAGGCCCTGTTCGAGGCACGGCGAGACGGTATCCACGCCTATTGCATCACGATCGACCGCGAGGGCCAGGGCTACCTGCCGCATATGTACGGGGCGGCCAATTACACGGTCCTGGACGACGTTGCCAAGTTGCCAACCAAGGTTTCGGACATCTATCGGAAAATCACCAGCTGATCAGATTGCATTCGACGGCGCACATTGGCAACCTTCGCTTCAGCCTTGGCCCAGACGGCCAGGTTCCGGCATGGCATCGCACAGGATCTGACGTTCGAGTGCACAGGTGCTGGCAAACGGCCTGCCGGTCAAAACAAATAGAGGGGGATATTGATGAAATCACGTTTCTGGCTGCTTGCGGCCGCATTGTTCGCGGGCGGTGCACAGGCCATCCCGCAATACGGACCGGGACCGGCGCCATACATGGGCGCCCCGGCCACGGCGCCCCGGGCCGGCAACCCTGCCGTCGCCGTGCGCGCGGGAATGGATAAGTTAATGGCCTTCATCGGCGGCGAGGATAAGCCTTCGTCCGAGGCCCTGGCGCAATTTCTGAATACAGAGATCGCACCGTTTTTCGATTTCGATTACATGGCGAGGTCGGCCGGTGGCCGCCTGTTCGAGCGCCTGAGTGCCGACGAGCAGCGGGCCATGGTGAATAACATAAAGCGTACCTTCCTGACCAAGATGGCAGAGAAACTCAGCGCCTATGACAAGCAGCAGATACGTTTCCTCCCGCCACGGGCGGGTGACGACGGGCGGACTGCACGTGTGAGTGTCGCCATACTCAACCCCGGCAGTTATCCATCGCGCCTGGATTTCCGGCTATACCGGGCAAGTCACAAATGGCGGGTGTTCGACGTGGCCGCCAATGGCCAGAGCGCGATCGTGCACTTCCGGCGTCAATTGATGCGTCAGACCCAGGAGCGCCAGATGCGCCAGATGCGTGGAATGGCGCCGCCGATGCGGCCCGGACGGCCCACCCCCGGGTTACGGCCGGGGGCCGGTACGCTGACACGAAGCCGGGCGCGAGCCCGGTTTTTTGTGTCACGATTTTGCGCCAGTGTTCAGCTCTCGAGCAGTGACTGAATGGTTTCGAGCATCGGCCTGACCTCCGTGTAGTCGACGGGGACCGGCCAGAAGCTCTGATCGATCTGCAGGCGCAGGCTGGGAAAGCTGTCTGCACCCATCCGGCGGGCCTGAGTGATTTCCTGCTCGAGTATGTCGTGGGTCTCGGCCGCGTCGAGGCGGATGGCGAAATCGACTGCATCCAGACCGAGCTGACTTGCCAATGCGGCAAGGGTGTCCGTGTCTGAGGGATTTCGGGCCTCGAGGTAGTATGCCCGCTGAATGGCCTCGATCATGGGCGATTCGAGCGAGGGGTCGGATTGGCGTGCCACGATAACGGCCCGGCAGGCCGGCCAGGTGCTGCGGCGTGGATGGCAGTCGCGCCAGAAGTCAAAGTTGAAGCGGGTGCCGGGGATACGTGTCTGAATCCGCCGCCAGGTGTCCTGCAGCTTCGACTGCAGCTCGGCGGGCATCGGCTGGTCGTTATCCGGTGCGAGTCCACCGAGCAGTCGGTTAACGGACAGCCCGGCGGGCAGTTGTTTGCACAGATTCTCGAAGTTGGGACGAAAACCCCAGCACCAGCTGCACATGGGGTCATGAACATAGATCAGTCGATTGCAATCTGACATGGCTTCGCGCCTGCTTGAACTTCGATGGTGGACCGCGTTCCAATCACTTTAATCGCTTAAGGATGCTACGTTTCCCGACGATGTCACAACAGCCAGATCAACCAGAGGTTCGGCGTACCGGGCGTTTCATGCTGATATTGGCCTGGCTTGGCGGGCTTTTTCTGTTGACGCTGCTGTTCCAGGACATTCTCGAATCACGTCTCAATCCGAATGCAAAACCGCTGGTTCGGGTCGGCGAGGAGGGGGGCAGCGAGGTCGTGCTGGAGCGCAATTCACAAGGGCACTATGTTGCCAGCGGCCTGATCAACGGGTACCCGGTGATATTTCTGCTCGATACGGGTGCCACCGACGTTGCGATTCCCGAGGCACTGGCAGACCGGTTGCGCCTGCAGCGACGCAGGGGCGGGGTCAGCCAGACCGCCAATGGCCCGGTTGCCGTATGGCAGACGGTGCTCGACGAAGTCGGTCTCGGCAGCATCCGACTCAACCGGATACGCGCCTCGATCCTGCCTTCCATGCCTGCAGACAGTCCCGTACTGCTGGGGATGAGTTTTCTGAAACAGCTCGAGTTCACCCAGAAGGACCGCCAGTTGATTCTGCGGCAAACAGGTTCATGAGGCACAAAAAAAGCGCCGCAATCGCGGCGCTTTGAACTTGGCGAAGCAACTCGTTGACTCAGCCGATCGTGTCCTTGAGTGCTTTGAGTGCAGAAACGCGGACCACGGTCGAGGCGGGTTTGGCCGCAATCTTCATGGCCTCACCGGTGGCCGGGTTGCGCCCCATGCGTGCCTTTCTGGCGGGTTTCTTGACGCGGCGAATCTTCACGCCGGTGTCGGGGATGGTGAATTCGCCCGAGCCTCGACGCTTCATATGGGCCTCGACCAATGTGCCGAGAGCCGCAAAGACACCGGCGACATCTTTCTTGGTGAGTTCGGTGCTATCAGCAATTGCAGCGATGATCTGCGTCTTGGTCATCTTGGTGCCGATGGCTTTCACTGCGGGTGCAGCAACTGCCGTTTTCTTTGCCACTGCCTTTTTGGCGACCTTCTTTTTTACTGCCATGTGGAACTCCTGCTCTATCTTGGTGGGAAGCGCGCAAAACATAGCATAGAAAAACCGGGTGCAATACAACGAAATGCCCTGTTTTATGGTCTCGATCGCAAAAAGATGCCCATGATTGTGCTAACAGTGGCCTGTCATGAACATCGGAGACGTCTGGTGAATGTTCGATCGTTGTTTTTTCTTTGCACCCTGACAACGTTTCCGGTGCAGGCGATGACCATGCAGCCTGTCGGTGCAAGAGTGCCCAATGGAGTGCGAATCAGCGAATTTGCAGGCCGCCTGCTGCTCAATGGCGAAGGCGTGCGCGAGAAATATTCAGTTGGCCTCTATGTCGGCGCATTCTGTCCGGCGCGGCGCCGGTTCGGGGTGGTTGGTCATCTGGTGGAGCCGCCGGCGAATCGCCTGGCGATGTATTTCGTCTACAGTGAAATGGCGAAACGAAAACCTGATTTCGCCTGGGGCGAGAATTTCGAAAAGAACCCGCCGGTGCAGCAGCCAGCGCCCCCCAGGAGCCATCTGCCAGCCTGTTCCGCGACGCGCGCGAGGGTGGGCCGGTCTCGTCGGGGCCAGCTCCGGTGACGGAAGCGCTCAAGAAGGCCATGGTCGGGGTCGATAAGCAGTGAGGCAATTGAGTTTTCGTCGGCTCTACTGGAACAGTATTTACTAATGGATTCAGCCACCCGCATGTCAGACCAGCCCTCCAGCGAGGAAACAGCGCGCCTGAGCGCCCTTGTGCCCCTGCACACCTTGCCGGAAGAGGCGCTTGCCGAACTGCTCGAGACCGTCAGTTTCGAATCGGTCGGCAGGGGCAAGATGTTGTTCAAAGAGGGCGATACCGACCATGAGCACGTATATCTGCTCGAGGGTACGGTGGTGCTTCTCAGCAAGGATGTCATCGTCGACACGATTCAAGCCGGTAGTGGTACCGCGCGTTTCCCGCTGGCACATCAGCTGCCGCGCAAGCACTCGGTACGGGCGAAGAAAAAGGTACGTATCGCGCGTATCGACAGTCGGGTGCTGAGTGATGTTCTGGCCCGCTCGCAGACCGTGGACTATCAGGTCGCCGATTTTGAAGAGGCGACCGAAGACGACTGGATGAGCATGTTGTTGCAGGCGAGCGTTCTGCAGCAGGTGCCGGCCGCCAACATCCAGCAGGTAATGATCAACGTCGAGCAGGTGGAAGTCGAAAAGGGCACCGACCTGATCCGCCAGGGCGATCCCGGTGACTTCTACTACATGCTGACCAGGGGACGCGCCGTCGTCCGACGTGACAACGGTGACGGCAAGGGGCCCTGCGAACTGGCGACACTGGGTCCGGGCGATGCATTCGGTGAAGAGGCATTGCTTTCCGACAGCCCACGTAACTCGTCGGTCACCATGCTCCAGGACGGCCTGATCCTGCGCCTGAGCAAGGAACATTTTCTTGAACTGATTCACAACCCGCTGCTCGATCGCCTCGATATGCAGGCAGCGCAGGCAAAGGTCGACCAGGGCGCTATCTGGCTTGATCTGCGCAGCAGCGAAAAATTCGACGAATCACACCTCCCGGGTGCAATCAATTTTCCCCTGGAATCGCTGCGTTATCAGGCATCAAGCCTGGCGCAGGATGAACATTACGTGCTGTGCAGCGATTCCGACGGCCGTGCCATGGCCGGGGCCTTTCTGCTTACGGAGCGGGGGATCGCTGTCTCCGTGCTCGAGGGCGGCTTCGGGCAGGACGAGGAGCCGCAGGCGCCCCCGGAGACCTCGGCGACAATCGAACCGGAGGACTCCACCAGGATCGAGCCGGCTGCGCCCATATCCGCGGATCCCGGGATGCAGGATCGCATCCATGAGGCGGAGTTGCGCGCGAAGGAGCTCGAGGAGAGGCTGATTCAGGCCCAGCGCGAGCAGGAGTCAGTCACTGCCGAGCGTCAGCAGAACCTGCTTCAGGTGCGTCAGGCCGTTGACCAGGCCCGCCGTAAGTTGCTTGAGACCGAGGAGCAGAAGCGAGAAGCCCTTGCAGCGAAGCAGCAGGCCTATGCCGAGATGGCTCAGCTCACCGGCAGCCTGGAGGCGATCGAGACGGAACGCGCCTCCCTGTTGAATCGGATGTCCGAGATCGAGGGGCTGGACAAGCAGCTGCAGGACCGTCTGGCAAAGGCCGAACGCGAGCTGATCGGCGAACGTGAACGCGCCGAGTCTGCGACCAGCAGTCTGGAAGAACTTTCCGAACGCCTTGCCGAGATCCTGGAGAAGCGCGAACAGGAACGCGAGCAGCATGCGCGCGAGCGTGGTGGGCTCAAGGAAGAGATGACTGAGCTGCAGATGGAGCTGGAACAGGCCCAGCTCGACCTGGAGGAACTGAGTCAGCGCCTGGCAGCACGTGAAGCCACGGAGGCCGGCGACAGCGAGGCGCTGAAGCAGGCGCAACAGCGCCTGAACGATGCCCAGGCAGAGCAGCAGAAGCTGACCGCCGAACGGGACGATCTGCAGGCCCGGCTGGTGTCGGCTTCTGGCGAGTTGGAACAGCTGCAGGCCACTCAACAGCAGCTTTCCGAGGTGCAACAGCAGCTCGAGGCGCACGAGCAGGAGGCGACGGCGGCAAGGCAGGAACTGCAGGCGCAGCTCGAGCAGTTGACCGCAGAACGTGAGGGATTGCAGCAGCAGCTGGCGGACGCCGAGGAGCAGGCGGCCAAGACCCTTGTTCAGGCGGAGGAACGTGCAGCAAAGATTGAACAGACTCTGGATGAAACAGAGCGTGCCTCAGCCGAATCCCTGAATGCATTGCAGGCCGAACTGGACGCGGCCCATGCGGAGATCTCGGCCCAGCAGGAGTCGGCCAAGCGGGATTTGAACGCGGCAAGGTTCGACGGCAGAAGAGCTGAAGGGCGCGTTGGATGAGGCGCTTGCGCAGACGGGGACCCTGAAGGGCGAACTGGACCAGCTGCGCAGCGACCACACAGCCCTGCAATCACAGCTGGCGTCGGAAAACGAACAGGCCGGTGCTGCGATCGAGCAGGCCAACGCGCGTGCCGCCGAACTCGAGACCCGTCTGGAGGAAGAGAAGCAGCAGGCCGAAGAAATGTTTGCCGCCAAACTGGCCGAACTCGAGACCAGCGAATCTGAGCTCAAGGCGTTGCAGGCCAGGGCCGCGGAAGATGCCGGGGCACTTGAGGCTGTCGAGGCAGAACGCACAGAACTGCAGGCCGCGCTGGAAAGAGCCCATGCGGAAACGGCGTCGAAACAGGAAGCGGCCGACAGAGAGCTGGCAGCGGCAGAGGCCGCGCGAGAGGAACTGCAGCTTGCCCTGGAGGAATCCAAAAATACGGGCCAGCGGGTGGCCGAAGGTCTCCAGGGCGAGCTGGCTCAGCTGCGGGGCGAGCATGATCTGCTGCAGTCACAAATCGCGTCGGGAAGCCAGGAGGCTGGTGCGGCGATCGAGCAGGCCCAGGCGCGCGTAGCCGAGCTGGAGTCCCGTCTCGATGAAGCGAAGCAGCAGGCTGACGAGAGTATGGCTGCCAGTCGGGCGGAGCTGGAGGTGGCAGGGTCTGAGCTGGATGCGCTGCGAACCAAGAACGTGGAAGACGCCGCAGCGCTGGAAGCGGCCAACGTCGAGACTGCCGAATTGCGGGCCGCGCTTGGTGCAGCACAACAAGACCTGGAACAGACAAACGGCCAGTTGCAGGGCGAACTGGAACAGTTGCGTAGTGACAAGGAGTCTCTGCAGTCGCAGCTCGCTTCCGCCAAGGAAGAGGCCGGCAGCAGTCTTGAGCAGGTGCAGGCAAGGGCGGCGGAGCTCGAGGACAAGCTCAATACCGAGCGGGAACGGGCGGACCAAAGACAGGCTGAACTCCAGGCTGCGAATGCCGCGCTGGAGCAGGCGCAGGTGCAGCTCACCGAATCTGAAGGCGGGCATCAAACGGCTGCCGAACAGCTGGATGCAAAACAGGCGGAACTGAACGCCCTTCAGGACGAGTTTCAGGTTTTGCAGGCGAAGACTGCAGAGGATGCTGCGGTCCTTGAAACTGCCGCTGTGGGTCGCGTTGAGCTGCAGACCACGTTGGACAAAGTACAGGCAGAGCTGGAGCAGCTGCGTGCCGATAATGACGCACTTCAGGTTCAGCTCACATCCGATGACAGGGAGGCCGGCGCCGCGATCGAGCAGGCTCAGGCTCGGGTCGCCGAGCTGGAGCGGCGTCTGGATGAGGAGGCCAGGCAGGCCGGCGAACGACTGGAGGCCGTGCAATCGGAGTTGGCACGGGCGAATGCCGAGCTGGATTCGGTCCGTACCAAGGGGCAAAAGGAATTTGCCCAGGCAGATGAAACCGCGAGGATGGCGGCAGAGAAACTCGAGGCGGAGATCGAGCGCCTGACCGAGGCCAACGCATTGATGCAGGGGAAACTCGACCGGGAGGATTCTGGTTCAGAAGAGGCACTTGGACAGTTGCGTGCCGAGATCCTGGAGATGAGTCAGCGTCTGGAAGAACGTGAGCTGGCCGTGAACGCCGCCCGTGCCGAACAGCAGGAACTGATTGAGGCACTGAATGCGGCGAGCGCCGAACTTGAAACCCTGCAGTTTGCGGTCAGCGACAAGGATGACGAACAGGCTCGCCTGGTCGACCTCGAGAATCAGGTGGCAGAGGCATTGCGGACACATGAGAATGAGCTGCTCGCGCATGAACAGGAGCAACGGCAACTGCGTGAGCAGCTTGCCGAAGAGACCGATCGAAGACATACACTTCAGAACGAGATCGATCGCCTGACTGCCCTGGCAGAGCAGGGTCCGTCTGATGCCGACGGAGACGGGAAGCTGCTTTCAGAGCGTGACAAACTGCTTGCAGAGCTGGCCGTGCGCGAAAGCGAGGTCGATCAGCTGCGCACCGTGATCGCCGAATACGTCGATCAGATCCGTGCTGTGCAGTCTGAAGATGCCACGGGTTCCGACGTTGCGGCCCTGCGTGCCGAGCTCGAGATGGTGCGCGAGCAAGCCATTCGCGACGTCGCCGAGATGCGCGAAAAACTGGCGGCGGCGGAGACCCAGCAACGCAGACTCCAGCAGGCGGACGGTCGTGAGGCGATATCGCACGAGGCCATGCGCCAGCAGATCGAGGAACTCGAGTCCTCACTGGCCGAGCGCCAGCGCGAACTGGGCGGGGCGGACAAATCCCGACACGAGCTGGAGGATTCGCTGGAAGATGCCAACCGCCAGCTCGACGAGCTGCGCCGGGAACTCGACAGGGCCCGGGGCGAGGCAGACGAAGCCTTGTCCAGCAGGCGTGAGGCGGAATCTGCCCGCAGTCAGCTGCAGGACGAGATTTGTCGGCTGCAGGAGGATGTGGAAGAGGCCAAAATCACTGATCTGGCGCGATTCCCGCTTGAAGGCCACTCCGAGCAAAAAGCCCATCGGTATCGACAGTGTCGCCGCTCCGAGACGCTGGTTGACGGGATTCCTGGGCGCGGGCGTTTTGCTGGCGCTACTGGAGGCGCTGAGTTTCTATTCGGGCAGGGGGGAATTGTTCACCGCCCTGTTGAAGCTTTCGGGCCAGTGAGCGGGGGCCGGCAGCGCCACGACCTCTGTGCGCTGAGCGAACTTACGGACCCGGGAAGTCGGGGCTTCGAACTGGATATGTGGTGAACAGGAGAGTGTGCGCCTGTTCGTGGTGCGCAAAGAGGGGGTTCTGGCGGCCTATCGCAATCGGTGCCCGCACACCGGGGCGCCATTGGAATGGCTACCGGATCAGTTTCTGGACCTGGAAAACAGTTTCATCGAGTGTGCCCTTCACGGCGCCTTGTTCAGGCCGGAGGATGGTTATTGTCTGCGTGGCCCCTGTGTGGGCGCTTCGCTGGAGGGCCTGGAACTCGAGGTCGTCGATGGCCGGGTACAGGTCACCTTGCCTGTACCGGGATGACCTGCGCCGGGAATCGTGGCAGTTCGGTGTGTGCTGCTGCGGATGTCACGACCATTTTGCCAGGATAGTCTGCACGGGCAGGGTTGCTATGTCCGCGGGGAGATGGGTGTCGCGTGCCTGCAGGGCAGCGTCCTCCTTCACGGTCATGAGTCGCGGCGATATTGTTTCGGCAACCAGCTGCACCGATTGCGTTGAGCCGTCCTGGATTTCTTCCGCGACCTCTTCGCCGGTCGTCATGTCATAGTGCCTGATCATCGTTTGCCTCCCGGACCGCATTGGAGGGACATTCCGCATGGTTTGCGTGCTGTCTCTATGTTCGGCCGTTCAGTTACGGTATCGGCTCTGGGGAGGCCGGCTTGAGCCCGGCGCCCGAGTAGACCGCTGCGGTCACCGCTTTGCTTCTGCGGATCTCAGGGGCTTGGGTTCGGATGGCGCTGATGGATCGCCTCGATATCGGCCAACAGCCGCTCGCCCAGCTCAATATCGATGCTGGCGAGATTGGCCCGCAGTTGCGCATTTGTTGTCGCACCGATGATGTTGCTGGCGACGAATGGGCGGCTGGTGACAAAGGCAAGCGCCATCTGCGCCGGGTCCAGGCCGTGATCACGTGCGAGCGCGACATATTCGCGGGTCGCACTCTGTGCCTGAGCGTTTGAATAGCGATCGTAATGCGGGTAAAGGGTGAGGCGGGCACCGGCGGGCTGCGACGCAGCCAGGTACTTGCCAGAGAGTACGCCGAATCCGAGTGGAGAGTAGGCGAGCAAACCGACCTGCTCACGGTGACCGATTTCGGCCAGACCGATCTCATAGCTGCGGTTGAGCAGGCTGTAGGGGTTCTGGATCGAGACCATGCGCGGCAGGCCGAACGACTCGGCCAGGCCCAGATAGCGCATCAGGCCCCAGGGTGTCTCATTGGATACGCCGACGAAACGAATCTTGCCTTGTTCGACCAGTTCGCCGAGTGCCCGCAGGGTCTCCAGCAGCGGGACCCCCTCATCGTCATCTTTATGCGCATAGCCGAGTTGGCCGAAACAATTGGTCTGCCGCGCCGGCCAGTGCAACTGATAGAGATCGATGACGTCGGTCTGCAGGCGGCGCAAACTGTCCTCGACTGCGGCGAGAATGTTGCCGCGGTCCAGCTGATTGTTGCCGCCGCGTATGTACGGCAGCCAGTCGCGGCCGGGGCCGGCGACCTTGGTCGCGATGATGACCCGGTCGCGGCAGCCGCGCTGTTTCAGCCAGTTTCCGATGATGCGCTCCGTGCTGCCCATGGTCTCTGCACGCGGCGGAATGGCGTACATCTCTGCGGTGTCGATGAAATTGACCCCGCTGTCGAGGGCCATGTCGAGTTGTTCGAAGGCCTCCTGCTCGGAGTTCTGCTCGCCGAAGGTCATGGTCCCCAGGCACAGTGCACTGACGTTAAGACCGGTGTTGGACAGGGGGCGGTATTGCATCGGTTACACTCCAAGCTTTGGTGCCGCAGTCGAATCTATGGAATTTTCCGGGGAACTCTTTCCGACTTCCTGGCTCTGGTCGTTCGCCGCGCTTTACGCCTGGCTGCTGAGCCGGGCCCTGCGCTGGGCGGACTGGAAGCGCCTGGCCGACAATGTTCAGCTGAACGTCTTCCTGGGTGCCGTCGTCTGCGTGTTGCTCATGTGGACACTGCGTACCGAGGTACAGCCCGGGTTTGCCTGGCACCTTTCGGGTATGGTCGCGCTGACCCTGATGTTCGGTTGGTCATTGGCGATCATCGCTGGAAGTCTAGCGCTTTTTGCAGCGACCATCGTCGGCCTGAACGACTGGGCGGGGCTGGTACCGTCGGCACTGGTTTTCATCGTATTGCCGGCAGGCCTGACCCAGTTGATCCTCGGGCTGGCGCGCGCCTATCTGCCGAAACACTATTTCATCTATGTGTTTATCAACGCTTTTCTGGCTGGTGGTCTCGTTTCAGTAATCACCGCGTTCGTCGCAACGGGCCTGCTGCTGTCCGCGGAGGCCTATTCAATGCAGAAGCTGAGCGACAGTTACCTGCTTTTCCTGCCCCTGATGTTTTTTCCTGAGGCGGTGCTGAACGGCTGGCTGATCTCGATCATGGTCGGTTTCAAACCGCACTGGGTCGGATCCTTTCGCGACGAGGAATACCTTCATGGCAAGTAGCGAGACGTTATTTGCGTGTGCAATGCTAGACACAAGCCAAGCGCCTTGATGGAGAAATCGATTTGAGCTGGTGGGGAAAACTGGTTGGTGGCGCCTTCGGGTTCATGCTGGGCGGGCCGCTCGGGGCCGTGCTGGGTGCGGCGCTGGGGCACAACTTCGATAGAGGTCTGAACGCCCTGCCGGAGGACATGCTGTTCGAGGCCGGCGACCGTGAACGTGTCCAGACTGCATTCTTCACCACCACCTTTTCTGTGATGGGTAGCGTTGCCAAGGCCGATGGGCGGGTCGCCGATGAGGAAATCCGGATCGCGGAGGCGGTCATGTCCCAGATGTCGTTGGACGCGGCCATGCGCAAGGCAGCCATCAGTCTTTTCCGGGAGGGGAAATCGGCAGGCTTCGATTTGGACGCCGTGCTCGAGCAGTTTCGCCGCGAATGCCATGGTCGTAGCACCCTGATCGGCATGTTCATAGAGATCCAGCTGCAAGCCGCCTATGCCGACGGTCGCCTCGATCCGACGGAGGACCGGATGCTGCGCCACATCTGCAGTCTTGTCGGTGTTTCCGAACTCGATTATCGTCGTCTTGAACGCATGGTGCGCATGGAGCGCGGCTTTGGCGCGGGCGAAGGTGATTCGGGTTCACGTCGGGCGGCGCCATCCGGGCGTCCGAGTCTGCAGGGGGCCTACCAGGTGCTGGGCGTGGATGCGAAGGCCACTGATGCCGAGGTCAAGCGCGCCTATCGGCGTCTGCTCAGCCAGCATCATCCGGACAAGCTGGTCTCCAAAGGTCTGCCTGAGGAGATGATGAAACTCGCGACGCAAAAGACCCATGAGATTCGCCAGGCCTACGAGCGTATCCGTGAGGCGCGCGGCCAGCGACATTGACACTCAGCAATGCCGGGCACGCCGGCGCGGGTCAGCTCATGACCCTCGCCAGCGGCTTACTGCTGCCAGTATGGCGTGCGGTAACCGGGATAGGCGGCCGGGTAGCGGGGCCCGTATGACGGCGGGGCAGCGGGATAGGGGTAGGGCGGGTGTGGGTGTCTGTTGGCGCGCCGGGCACGATTTTGTTCCATAGCGGCCTCGTGCTGCTCGCGCTGGCGTCTGGCTTTCTCCTCCATCTGCGCCTGGCGCTCTTTCATGCGCTCATCAAAGCGCGTGCGCATGCTGTTGCGATAAGCGGTCATCGCATCCGCGTCGCCATAAGGGGGGGTAACCGAACCCAGCTCGGACTGCCGCTCGACGGATGCGGCGTTCTGCTCTGGCGGCGGCATCACGGGTGATGGCGTCTCGGGCATGGAGATATCGGGCGATGGCATGACTGGGGTGGCCTGTTCTACAGGCGCGAACAGTGGCGCCTGCCCCATGTCAACCAAGTTGGCGGAAGCCGGTGGGGCCGGTGGTGTCGGCGGGTATGCCAGTGGCGCCGGAGTCTCCACCGGCGGAGTCGCCGTTAGCGTCTCCGGGCCAGGTGTGGGCTCGGGCATCGACGTGGCCGGTGCAGCGATTGGCGTTGGTGCTGATGGCAGGTCAGCGGCGGACTCGCGCCCGGCGACTTCCTTGCCCATGTCCTGCAGCTGTGCCTCGACCTGCTGTTGCTGCGCGTTTGCGGCCTGCTGCAGGCGCTCCAGGTTGGCCTCTGAATCTTTCTGCAGTGCCTCACGGCGCGCCTGCAGTTTATTCCGCATCTCGGCATGGCGTGCTGCGGTCTCCGCCGCGGCATCCGTCTCGGTCGCAGTGGCTGCCGTTGAGGGGTTTGCCGGCTCCGGGCTCGCTGCTGCCGTGGCCCAGGGTGGGTCGGCGGGCAGGCTGAATCCGCGCTCGAGGGCGCGTCTCTTCAGTTGCTCATACTGTGCGTTGCGATAGTCTTCGCGCGCCTGACCCTCGAGTGCCGCCATGGTTGCCCTGTGGGTGGCAAGCTCCGCCTCACTCATGAGCCAAGATGTTGCCGACGCTTCGGTCGTTGCCGATGCCGCCTGCAGAGTGATCGAGACAACGAGGCCCAGGAGGCCGCCGGCGAACTGCTTTTTCTGGATCATGTCAAACTCCCTTGCTGCGATGCGGGACCTCTCATTCTAGCTCGGAATGCCCGCATTGCTAACCGCTGGAATCGGGGGGCGGGGCCACGGCCTGCGGCCTTTGGCAGCTGCTGCGCACGGTGCAGGTCAGCCGGTGCGCTCGATTCCCAGCTTTTTCATGCGCGATCTCAGCGTACTGGCCGGTAGATCGAGTATCTCCGCCGCCCCACCTTTACCGGCGACCGCCCAGCCCGTGTGCTCGAGCACACGGCGGATGTACCGGGCCTCGTTCTCGGCCAAGGGCGCGAATTCCTCCATCACCGGGTTCTCCGTGTGGGAGGGCGGTTGCGCAGCTTCCGCGCTGGAACTGATTCCGGAATTGACCAGGTGCGGCGCGATCGGGACCACCTTGTCACGGGCCAGTATGGCTGCCCGTTCGATGACGTTTTGCAGTTCGCGAATATTGCCGGGCCAGTGGTAGGCCATCAGCAGGCGCATGCCGTCTTCTGAGATGCGGCTGAAGGTCTTACCCTGGGCGCGTGCCTGATCTGACAGAAACTTGTTGACCAGAAGCGGAATGTCCTCGCTGCGCTCGCGCAGGGGAGGCACGGTGAGCGGGAAGACGTTCAGGCGGTAGAACAGGTCCATACGGAAGGAACCATTTTCCACCATCTCGACCAGATCACGGTTGGTCGCGGCAATCATCCGCACATCGACCTTGATCGCGGTTTCCGAGCCCAGCCTGCTTATTTCATGCTCCTGCAGGACGCGTAGCAGTTTCACCTGCGCATCCAGAGGAAGTTCGCCGATCTCATCAAGAAATATGGTGCCGCCGTCGGCAAGCTCGAAGTGGCCCTGACGCTGCTTGTTGGCACCCGTGTATGCCCCTTTCTCGTGCCCGAACAGCTCGCTTTCGATCAACGTCGGGGTGATGGCGCCACAGTTGACCTTGATCAACGGTCTGTCGCGCCGGGGGCTGAGTTCGTGAATCGCCCGCGCAAGCGCCTCTTTCCCGGTGCCGGACTCGCCGATGATGAGTACGGAGCTGTTGGTCGGGGCGACTTGGTCTATCTGGTCGAGCACCGCCCTGAGAGCCGCGCTCTCGCCGACGATGCTGTCGAAACGACCTTCGGTTTTGACCTCGGCCTGGAGATACGCGTTCTCCGCCTGCAGGCGGTCGCGCAGGCTTTCAACCTCTGCCATGGCGTCACGCAAGGCGTGCTCCTGGCGCTTGCGCTGGGTGATATCCCGAAACGCCAGCACGGCACCCTGCACCTCGTCCGCGCGTTTTATAGGGGTGCAGGTCCAGCTGACCGCGAAATGATCTCCCGATTGACGCCAGAAGACATCGCTGTCGCTTTCCTTGGCAACGCCCTGTTTCAACGTCTGATAGATGCCCGTCTCGATGAAATGGTAGGGGCTGCCATCCCAGCGCGCGTACATGTGCAAGTCGTGTACCGACTGGCCAATCAACTCGCCTTTGGGAAATCCCGTCAAATCCATGGCTGCCGGATTGGCAAAGGTGATGTTGCCTTCGAGGTCGAGGCCGTAGATGCCGTCGCCTACCGAATCGAGAATCGGCTGGTTGGCAGCCTCCAGCTGGCGGTTGCGTTCCGCGAGCTCGGTGCGCAGGCGTGCGATGGTGAGGTGGGTCTCTACGCGGGCAATCACCTCCTCGGCCTGAAAGGGTTTGGCGATGTAGTCGACGGCTCCCATCGACAGGCCCCTGATCTTGTCTTCGGTGTCATCGAGCGCAGAAAGAAAGATGACCGCAATTTCCTGCGTTTGCGGGTTTTCCTTCAGTCTTGCGCAGGTCTCGAACCCGTCGATACCGGACATCATGATGTCGAGCAGGATGAGGTCGGGTCGGGCCCATTGGGCAACCTTCAGTGCGTCCTCGCCGCTCTTGGCGACGAGCAGCTTGTGCCCCAGCCCTTTCAGCGTGCCAAACAGGAGCTGCAGGTTGGTCGGGTTGTCGTCGACCAGCAGAATAGTGCTGTGGTTCGCTTGCGGTGGTTTCAATTGAATACGGCCAGACCACGATTCAGCGCATCATAGGACCTACTGGGCCATGCGGGAAGTTCGGTAACCCATAGCCAGCCCACAAGCCCAACGACTGTCATGCAGCCGCCTGGCCTCAAGACGTTGCCGGGAGACGATCGGACAGCTTGCGCAGCCCGTCGAAATCGAACAGACGTGCCATCAGGGCCAGGCTTTCGGCATCGGCATGAGGTGCATTCGGATTTGCAGCCAGCTCTTCAGCGAGCTGGAAAAGGCTGGCCACGTCGCCAAGATCGATTGCGGCACGGATTCGTCGCTTGGTCTCGGTCGCGAGGTCTGCCGGCCACTCCGGCTGGGTGTCGACGGGGGTCTGATGTTGCGCCGGCCAGGCCTCGAAGCGAATGTCGAGCAGTTCGCCGATCAGGTCCAGCAATTGTTCGTCGCTAAACGGCTTGGCCAGGAAGCCGTCGTATCCCGCGTGCATGGCCTTTGTGCCGGCGTCCGGGAACACGCTGGCACTCACTGCGATCAGTTTCGGGGTGCCCAGAACGGCAGCGTTGCGCATTGCAAGCAGGGTTGCATCGGCCTCCTCGGCGGGTCTGCGCAGGTCGATCAAAACCACGTCGAAGGCCGTTTCTGCCAGCCGCCGGGTCGCCGCCCTCGGGTCCTCAACAGACTCGACCTCGCAATCGGCGATTCGCAGCAGCGTGGCGAGTACGTCGCGGTTTTCGGTCAGTTTATCCACCACCAGCACCGAGCAGTGCATGCCGGGGGCGAGTCGTCGTTTCCCCGGCTGCCTGTGTGTATCGGAAGCAGGGTCTTCCAGCTGGTCCACGGTGGCAGGCTGGTAGGGTATCTCGAAGCGAAAATGGCTGCCTTGGCCAGGCTCGCTTTCGACCTTGAAAGACTCGCCGCCCAGCAGTCTGATGAGCCTTTCATTGATCGCCAGGCCCAGGCCCGCGCCGTCGATTGCCTGACCCTCTCTGGCCTGGTGAAAGGGATCGAAGATAGCGCCTATCTTGTCCGCGGGGATCCCGACGCCGGTATCTGTGACCTCGAAGTTCAGCCGGCCTTCCGGTGTCAATTCTGCGTACAGCGTGACTGAGCCGTGTTCGGTGAACTTGACCGCATTGCCCAAGAGGTTGAGCAGGATCTGTTTGAGTTTCACCACGTCCGTGATGATGGCGGCCGGCAGATCGGGGGCCAGTATCATATGCAGCTTCAGCCCTTTGCTCTGCGCACGCTGGGCCACGATCAGGCGTACGTCCTCGCAAAGTTGCCTGAGGTCGGCGGCCTGGAAATCCAGCTTCATCTGGCCAGCTTCGATCTTTGTAAGGTCGAGGATGTCGTTGATCAGGTTGAGCAGGTGTTGCCCGCAGCGCTCGATGGCCTCGAGGTTCTCCTTCCGGTCGGGGTTGGTCTCCGGGTCGCGTCGCAGGATCTGTGCATAACCCAATACGCCATGCAGGGGCGTGCGCAGTTCATGGCTCATGTTTGAAAGGAATTCCGATTTTGCGCGGTTGGCCTGCAGCGCTTTTTCGTTTGCCAGGCGCAGCGCCTCCTCGGTCTTGCCTGTTTCCTCGATCTGGCGCAGCAGACGTGCATTGCTGTCCTGCAGCGCAGACGTGCGTTGAGCGACACGTTGTTCCAGTACCTGGTAGGCGCTTTGAAGCTGGTTTTCGCGATCTGCGATGTGTCGCCCCATGCGACGGATCGCGACCGCGAGTTCGCCCAGTTCATCGGTCGATGTCACCTGAGGGGTGACCGCGAAGTCGCCCTGGGCGATCTGACGCACGCTGGCGCTCAAGGTTTCGAGCGGCTGCGTGATCCGTCGGGCCACGGCCCCGATGCTGGCAACGATTGCGAGCAGGGACAGCAGCAGGGCCACCGCGACCAATGTGGTCTCGCGGCGCGCAGGCTCCAGCGCCGTCGCGGTTGGCGTAACCGCAGTGATTCGCCATGCAAATCCGGGCAGTTCAGCGCTGACGAGCCAATAACCGGATTCGTGTCCCTCTTCGCCACTGATTGACAAAAGCTGGTTTGCAGGTGTGTCGAGAGGGATTTTCGGCGCCAACTGGGTTATCTCAGGAGGTGTCCCCTCGGGAGGCACCAGTTTGCCGTCATCACGGCTCAGAAACAGTGATACGGCGGGGTTCTGCTGACGCGCCATTTCTGCATAGATGTCGGCCACCGCCAGTTCCACCCAGGTATCGCCGATGCGGTTTCCCTGGCGGTAGATCGGTCGGCTGAATCGCAGCCGGTTCTCGTCAAGCTGCCAGCCGGCCGCTCGCGCCGGCGCGGGCTCGCCTCCTGAGTCCAACGCCCGGCCTGCCGGTTCGCCACGGTGCATTATGGCCCCGCGCTCCGGTTGCCCGTAAGCAATGGCGGCGGTTTGTGCGATAGGGGTGCGGCGCAGGCCGTCGATCAGGTGTGCGTACATGATTGTTTGCGACTGACCGGGTTCGGCCAGGACCAGATCGCCAAGACTCTGGGCGAGTAAGGGTACCTGCGACAGGACTAGCGCAAGTCGTGAAGCCTGGTGATGCGCATGTTCCATCAGCCAGCTTTGTGCATTGGAACTCAGGTGCTCCCGAACATGCGATATGCCGAGCCAGAACAACACGGAGAAAACCGCGACGACCGGCAGGACGGTGAAAAGGATCAGTTTGCTCCGAATGGTGAGGTGCACAGTAGAAATCCTGCCAGGGCGCTCAATGGTACAACAAGGCAAAAAAAACCCCCGTGGAATGCGGGGGCGTAGTCCGTCCGGAAGACGGAATCCGTCGTTTTTTTTACTCGGAGAACACGAACTTTCGAAATTGCCTCGTTACCCTAGTGTATGGCGTCTGCCCTAGGCCTCTTTTCCGCGTTTGCCAAGCCCTATCAGCTTGGGCAGCGAGAGGACTGAAAAGGCACCGGAAAAAATGACCATCCCCACGATCAGGAGCGGCGGCACGTCCACGCCAAGCAAAGGACCTGCGATCGCCAGCATCATGGCAGAGAGCCAGGCAACCAGGCCTGCCACACTTAACAGAGTTCCAGCCCGATCGTCCGGCTGGTTTGCTTCGGCTGTTGAGTAAGAAGCTTGCATATCATCCACCTTGTGAGAATCCTTCTACATCGTTTGCAACTTAAAGGGAGTGCTGTTTTCGGCGATTAAACAACAGCAAGCTATGTGCCATAGATAAAAAATACTAGATAAAACAGAGACTAACATTGCTTTCTAATGGACATTTAAGGTCTATACGCGGATATTCGGCGCGAAATATCGCGCAGCAGTGCTGGCGGCGCGATATTTCGTGCGAAAGCTGCGCCGCTGCCGTGCCTCCCGCCGGATGCTGCTGACCAAGCTTGCGTACCCACACCTGGAAACCGTGCCGCGTCCCTCTTCCGAATGCAATTCCGCTCGGCCCAATCAGGACGGGTTAAAGCGCCATATCCCGGTCTTTGGAGCGCCTTGCTGACCGCGTTGTTTAGCCGCAAAAGGAATATTAAATGACGACTAAGTTGCGCTTAAATACGCGATCTCCGAAAAACCGACTGGGTTGTTGTCAATTGCGATGGCGTGTTGTCCGAATGGCGTCGGAGGCCGGTTTTGGAGACCGGTATCTGGACTGGTCTTAGGATGGTCAAGAAATGTGAGATGGATCACATTACTGGGATCTTTGGTTCGGAAACGGGCAGTTCGGCGCACTTTTGAAATCCGGTTGGCGCGAAATATCGCGTGAAAACGAAATGTCGCGCCGGTCTTCAGGGTGTGGCCTTGCCGTCTCAATTCCCAGCCGCTGCAGCGCTATGATCATTTTCTTGCCCAGTTCGCCCGACCCGAGCAGCATCTCGCGGGCTGCGGTCGGACCCGAGGGGTGCCGATGGGCATATTTCCCTCCTTCGTGAACCAGTCGGCAAGGCTAACGACTGAAGGCCCACCTGGCGGGGTCCGGGTTATAGTCGCAGGCGGTTTCAACATCAAGAGGTCGGTGTGTTTGCGCGTTCCTTTGCCATCCTGTTATCGATTGCACAGTCGGCCGTCGCGGACCCCTGCCTTTCGAAGGCCGATCAATCGGACATCGGTGTGGGCGTTTATTTCGACCAGGACATGTTCGTTCCGGGCGCGAACGACGACCGCGATTACACCATGGGTATCGGTGTGGAGGTCTTCGAGGACCAGGGGCCTCTCTACCTGATGGGGGGGCTGCTGGAGTGGCTTGATCCGCTGGTCGGTTTCGACCGGCGCTGCGGCCGTGTCTATCGCAGCTTCATGCTTGGTGCGGTGGCCTACACGCCCGACGACATCGGAAACCCGGAGCCGATCTTCGACGACCGGCCCTATGCCTCGCTGCTGTACCTCGCGAACAAGCAGGTGGTTGCCGATGACACACGTGCACTCGGCGTTGAAATCATGGTCGGTGCCCTGGGGTTGAATGTCGCAGAGCAGGTGCAGACGACGCTTCATCAGTGGTACCGCGACGTCAGTGGTGATTCCGAACCTGTGGATCCCGAAGGCTGGCGCTATCAGATCTCGGAGGGTGGTGAGCCTACGATACGCCTGCGACTGGCCGACTCGCGCCGCTTTGCCCATGGCCGCAACTGGGATCTGGCGCACTCCTGGGATCTGAGTCTCGGTTTCCAGACCAACGCCAGTATCGGCCTTAGTGGCCGGCTTGGAGACTTGAACAGTCCTTTCTGGAGCATCCCGTATGACCCGATCAACCGCGGCAACTTCGTCCCGGCAATGAAGGGTGACGAACTGTATGTCTGGGCCGCCGGTCGGTTGCGCGGTGTGGCCTACGATGCGCTGCTGCAGGGGCAGTTTCGCGACAGCACCGTGACGGTGGACTACGATGACATGCGCAGGCTGGTGTGGGAGGCCGGTATCGGGGTCACCCGGGGCTGGTCGGATTTCCAGCTCACCTTTTCGATCAATGCCAAAGCAGGTGACACCCGGCTCGACGACGCCCCCGATGAGCACTTCTGGGGTGGGCTGTACCTGAGCCGGCAGTTCGACTGAAAGGTGGCAAGGCGCAACTTGCTGAGGTAAAAGCGGGAATCCAGCCGTTAACCACAGATGAGCAGAGGATGAGCGAAGTGTCGGACAAAACAGCCATTGCAGATCTCATGGCTGTCAGCGGTGTCGGTTTTGGAACCAGTGGTGCCCGTGGTCTGGTGGATGCCATGACCGACCGGGTCTGTTATCTCTATACGCTCGGCTTTCTGCAATATCTGCAGCAGAGCCGCCGCGATTCGTCCCGGCGCTGCGGTCGCACTGGCCGGGGATCTGCGTCCCAGCAGTCCGCGCATCATGGCCGCAGCCGCCGCTGCGATCACCGATCTCGGCTATCGGCCGGTGAACTGCGGCAACATTCCGAGCCCGGCGGTTGCCTGCTATGCGATCGGTGAGGGAATCCCCAGTCTGATGGTCACCGGCAGCCATATTCCGGATGACCGCAACGGTATCAAGTTCAACATGCCCGGGGGTGAGGTGTTGAAGGCTGACGAGGCCGGGATTCGCGAACAGGTGGTCGGGACGCCGGACGGCCTGTTCGACGACAACGGCGGTTTTCTCAAGCCGGCCTCTCTGCCGCCGGTCGATGGCGCCGCCTACCTTCGCTATCTGGCCCGCTACCTCGATGCCTTTCCTGCCGGTTGTCTGGCCGGCAGCCGGGTGCTGTTGTACGAGCATTCGAGTGTCGCGGCCGGCGCACTGAGCGAGATCTTCGCCGGCCTGGGCGCCGAGGTGGTGCGCCGGGGGCACTCGGAAAAGTTCGTCCCTGTCGATACAGAGGCCGTGCGTTCCGAGGATATGGCGCTGGCAAAGGCCTGGGCCGCGGCCGAGCACTTCGATCTCCTGGTCTCGACCGACGGCGATGGCGACCGTCCTCTTGTCGGGGATGAGCTTGGCAATTGGTTGCGCGGTGACGTGGCCGGCATTCTGACCGCCCGTTTTCTCGATGCCGAGGCTGTTGTAACCCCGGTGAGCAGCAACACCGCACTGGAAAAATCCGGCTGGTTTCCGAGCGTCGTGCGCACACGTATCGGCTCGCCTTACGTGATCGAGGGCATGCAGCGGGCATTGGACGAGGGTGCGGGCTCTGTCGTGGGTTACGAGGCCAACGGTGGCTTCCTTACCATGACGGCAACCGAGATCCAGGGGCGCCAGATGAGCGCCCTGCCGACCCGCGATGCCGTCATTGTCGCGCTGGCGGTGCTGCTTCTTGCCAGGCGCCACGGGATGCCGGTATCTGAGCTTGGCACTTTGTTGCCGGCACGCTTCACCGCCAGTGATCGGCTGACAAATTTTGCGACCGAATTGAGCGCACGGCATATTGAGTGCTTGGCCGCGGACGAAAATGCTATTGTCGAACAGTTTCCGATGCTGGGGCCCGTTGATCACATGGATCTGACCGACGGACTCCGCATAACCTTCGCCAGTGGCGAAGTGCTGCACCTGCGTCCCTCGGGCAATGCGCCCGAGTTGCGCTGTTACACCGAAGCGGATACCGCAGAACGGGCCAAGGCACTGAATGCTGAATGCCTTGCTCTGCTGGATTCGTGGCGAGAGTGAATCGGGGGTGCGTCTGGTTGTCTGTAGACGCGATCATGCCCTCATAAGAGAGCAGAGGAGAGCACATGCAGGATTACAACGAAAAACGCAACTATCCACGCATGGCCATCGAATGTCCGGCAAGTTTCCAGATTGTTGGTGGCGAAGGTGGTGGGGCCATCGTCAAGAATCTGAGTGGTGGCGGTTTACTGATGTGGATCGACCGCGAAATCGTGGCGGATTCGGAAATGAAAATCGAGATAAAGCCGGTGAACGATATTACGCCCCCGATGGTGGCAGAGGTGAAGGTGGTGCGTTGCATGCCGGCTGGTGGTGAAAAGGGGAGTTTCGCCGTCGCCTGTCAGATCAAACGTCTGCTTGGTTGAACGCCGACCTGGAAGCACTGGTCGGCGAGATTGCCGCGGCTCCGCATTCAGCCGCCGCCCTGACACTGTATGCCCTGGTATCGACCCTCGAGTTCGAGCAGGCAGGCTACCTGTACAAGCTGGTCAAGCTGCGGGATCTCTCAGGCGCCCAGCGCCAGCTCGCATACCGCCTGATGGAACTGATGGCCGAAGGGCGCAACAGGGGTGAAGACTGGGATCAGGCCAAGGCCCGGATAGACGCCCTGGTAAGGGCTGGCTATTAACCCGGCCACGCCTTGATCCGGAACATTCTTGAAGCCCTGAACCCGACATATTGGGTGGCCGGGTTAATAATTTACAGCGCGGGGTTCAGGGTCACACCCTGCGGCATAGTGAAATCACGCGGCGGCTGATACTCGAGCACCTCACGCGCCTCGTCGTCGATCAGCACCGAGAGGCCCGCCTCGGGATAAAACCAGCTTACGGCCGTCTCCGTTTCCTGAAGCCAGGCCGCGGGTTCGCCGAATCGATCACGGAAGAATTCCGCGTCCAGCTTGCGCGTGCCGGGCAGGTAGGTGATGACGCTGACGCGCCGCTGCGCATGCATCTTCAATGCATCGTTCAGGGGATATTTCCAGTCACCGCTGGGTGTGCCCTCACGGTTGATGGCCCGAGCGCGCATGTCTTCGAGTTCCTGGTCGCCCGCTTCAAGTCCCGCGATCACCTTGGCCTTTAGCGGGCCGAACTGGACATTGCCGAAGTAGGCCTCCAGTACCATCGGGCCGTCCTTGTGTTCGAAAACCGCCAGCCCCTCGAGGCCGCCGAACTTCGTCATGGCGTCTTCGAGGGTGGCGCTGCCGAGTTCGATATCGAACACCCGGCTGCTGCCGTCCGGATTGACCGAAACCTGCCAGGGCAGATCCGTCCGCGGCTTCAGAGCATCCGGCCCGGGGGGCGGTGCAAACAGCAGGAAAGCGATCAGGGCGATGGCGACGATAGCCAGTATGCCGAGCGGTATCTTCATCCGTTTGCCTCGCGGTCCCTGACGCCCAGGAGATACAGGATGCCGTCCAGACCCAGGGTGGAGATGGCGTGCCGGGCATTTTCCTTTACCAGCGGTTTGGCGTGGAAAGCGACACCCAGGCCAGCGATGGAAAGCATGGGCAGGTCGTTGGCGCCATCACCGACCGCGATCGTCTGGCGCATGTCGATGCTCAGTTCGCCGGCCATGGTCCGCAACAGCTCGGCCTTCTTTTCGCCATTGACGATCTCGCCTTTCACCCGCCCGGTGAGTTTGCCGTCGACGATATCGAGTTCATTGGCCGAAACACAGTCGAGCCCGAAGCGTTGCTTGAGGTGATTCGCAAAATAGTCGAAGCCGCCGGACAGGATTCCGACCCGGTAGCCCAGGCGTTTCAGATTCGAGATCAGGCGTTCGGCACCCTCAGTGATCGGCAATGCGTCTGCTATCTCTGCCAGAACCGATGCATCCAGTCCTGCGAGCGTGGCCAGACGCCGCTCAAAACTCTCGTTGAACGGGATCTCTCCGCGCATTGCGGCCTCTGTAATGGCGGCCACCTGATCGCCGGCTCCTGCGGCGTTGGCCAGTTCATCGATCACTTCGCACTGGATCAGGGTCGAGTCCATGTCGAACACGATGAGTCTGCGGTTTCGGCGGTAGATATCGTCGGCCTGAAAGGCGACATCAACCTCGTCATCGCGGGTGATCGCGAGCAGGTCATGGCGCAGCTGTTCGAGGTCCTCCACCTCACCGCGGATCGAAAATTCCACACAGGCGCGCCGACGAGGATTGTCTTCGCGCAGTGAGAAACGACCGGAGAGACGGCTGATGGCATCGATATTGAGGCCGTGCCGGGAAACAACCTCGGCGACATGGCTGATGTTTGCGGCGCTCAGTTTGCGGCCCAGCAGGGTGACGATGAATCGCGGGCGTCCCTGGCTGCCCACCCATTTTTCATAGTCGTCTTCAGCGATGGGGGCAAAATTGATCTCGAGTTTGTGTCCGTGGGCGAGAAACAGCAGTTCCTTCATTACCACGCCCGAATCGGAAGCATCGGGTATTTCGATAAGCAGGCCCAGATTGAGGCGGTCGTGGATCACCGCCTGGCCGATATCGAGGACGTTGACGCCATGCTGGCTCAGGGTCCCGGTGAATGCTGCGGTCACGCCCGGATGGTCGTTGCCGTTGATGGTCAGCAGAAACAGTTCACGCATTGCAGGAGTTCTCGGGTGCTGTTGCGACCTGCCCCGGCGGAGCTCAGTCCAGATTGCCGTGATAAAGCTCCGGCTGAAGTTGTGGCGGCATCTGCAGATGGAAGCCCTGGTCATCCAGGTTGGCGATGACCCTGTTCACATCTTCGCGCGCGAGCTGGCGTTCGGGGCTGAGCTCGAGTTCAATCACCAGAATCGGTTCACCGAAGCGCTCAAGCAGGGCTTGCGGGACCTTGTCAAATGCATCTTCATCGGCGAGGTAGAGATACATCTCCTGTTTGCGTGGGCTTCGGTACACCCAGCAATGCAGGCTGTTGTCGGCCATGTCGTGTTACCTTTTCTCTGATCGCAAATTCTAACCGCAATAGGCAGCGCTTGTGTGACAGACTTGTTTAGAAACCGCGTTACTACCAGCGGAACTATCGGGCCGCCCACCGACGCTGCATGGAAAAGAGACGGGAGAGGTTTGATGTCGCCAGAACTTTATCGACGCCTGGGTATCGTTGGCCTCTTTTGCAGCCTGCTTACAGCCTGTGCCAGCAAGGTGCCGATGGAGTTGCGGCAACAGATTCCAGAGGCGCCGCCGCAAGGCCAGGTGCAGTCTGAGCCGGGGCGCTATCTGGGGCAGGAAGTGCGCTGGGGTGGCGAGATCCTCGGGTTGCGCAACGGGATGGATTCGACCGAGGTTGAGATCTTCGGCCGCGCGCTTTTCAATGACGGTGAACCACGAACGGATGGCGGTGAAGGTGTGCGCTTCATTGCGAGGGTGCCGGGGTTTCTCGACCCCGCCGAGTACCGGGCGGAGAAACGCATGACCGTGCGTGGCCGACTGGATGACGCGGTCACCCGGCCGGTCGGTGAATTCCCCTATCTCTATCCGGTGGTGAACGTGGAAGTTTTTCACCTGTGGCCAAAATTCGAGCCGCCGCCACAGGCCGTATGGGTCCAGGATCCTTTTTTCGATCCCTGGTGGCCGTGGCGCCCATATCCGTACCGGCCACATCGCTGGTGAGCCTGTGTCACTCAGGGGCGCCGTCTGACGACAAGATTTCTGGCCTCGAGGTGGGCAAGCACCACCATCAGAAACTTGAACAGGGTCGTAAGCCGCACGTGCAGGTCGACAGTTTTCGACCCGGCGGCAAGTTTCTTCAGGGTGGCGATGCGTTCGTAGACATTGTTGATCAGTCTTTCGCTGTCCCAGCCCAGATACCGGTCGAATTCGCGAATGCCCGCGTAGGTGGCACGAGACAATTTTTTCTTCTGCAGGGACGCAAGGTTGGCGCCTTCCTTGTGGGCAGCGTGGAACTCAGCGTTTTCCAAAGCTGCTGCAATTGCAGCATGAGGAAGACCCTCGCGCAGGCCTTCCCGAAGGAAAGCCAGATTCTGCTGCATCTCTATCAATAGCCGGCTTCGCGACGACTTCTTCGCGCGGTATCTCGAGAGTTCCTTGTCGTAGATGTTGTAAAGGTCCTGAATGATGCTCATGGGCGGGTCCCTGATGGCTAGAGGCGTTCGCGCAACAGTTCTGCAAGTTCGTCGTCAGTCAGTACCAGGGGGTTGGTCTGCATGCTGCCGCCGCGGCAGTTCGCCACTACCCGCCCGATATCATCCTGGTTCATCCCGAACTCTCCCAGTCGCGGCAGGGAGAGACGTCGGGTCCATTCGTCCAGCAGATCGACCAACCCGTCCTGGGCGGCCGACTCGCTGGCGTACATGCGCCCGCTCAGCAGAATGCCCGCTTCGGCGTACTTGCGCAGTGCAGGACTGTCCGGCTCGCGCTGCCGGAGTGCATTGATATTGCAGCGCGTTGCCGTGGCGACCAGGGTGCCGCAAACGACACCATGTGGTATGGGGAAGAACGCTCCCAGCGGAGAGGCCAGGCCATGTACCGAACCCAGGCCGCACTGGGCGAGCGTGATGCCCGAGCACAGCGAGGCATAGGCCAGCTTCTGGTAGCCTTTTTGTGCCAGCGGGTCGTCTGCCTCCCAGGCCGGCCAAAAGCCGTCACGGAAGGCCTGCATCGCCGATGATGCCAGCGCGTCCGTGAACGGGCTGGCGCGCAGTGAGACGTATGACTCGAGCAGCTGGGTGAAGGCATCCATGCCGTTTGCGGCGATCAGGTCCTTCGGGCAGCTCCCGAGCAGGCTTGGATCGACCAATGCAAGCTGCGCAATCAGCTTGTCGTCGCGAAACGATTTCTTGAACCCGTCCGGGCCAGGGCGCGAGAGCACCGCATTCTTGGTGGCCTCGCTGCCGGTGCCGGCGGTGGTCGGCACGGCCACGAAGGGTACCGTGGGCCCGGTATAGGGCAGGCCCCGGCCGACGCCTTCGAGGTGGTCGAGCACGCTGCCGCCGGTGCGCAACAGGCCTGCGATCGCCTTTGCGGCATCCAGCACGCTGCCGCCGCCGATACCGACCACAACGTCAATGGCGGTCTCTCTGTGCAGTCGCACGGCCTGGTCGACGAGTTCAGGCGATGGCTCGCCGTCGACACGGACCTGTTGCCAGGTGATGTCGGCCTTGGCGAGTGCATCGATGAGCCGTTGCCAGCGGGGCGACTGCTGGAGGGATCGGCTGCCGGTGACGAGGAGCGCCTGTCGACCATAGCGTGCCAGGATCTCCGGCAGTTCATCGAAAACACCGCTGCCGAAACGGATCTCCGGCAGGCGGGCTATCTGGAAGGCTTTGAATGGATTCACGAAAAGGGCAATCCGGGGCGATAAAGATGGATCATTATCGCCGATTGCGCCGCCAAAGAGGGGCCGGGGCTTATTGCTCGGCCAGTACCGGCCGGAACCGGCTCAGCCGAGCGCCTCGCTCTTGGGTTCGGAACCTTGGTCTTCAGGTTTTTTGGGGGCGTTGAGGCGGATGCGCAATGCCAGGTTGTTGCGCGAATCGGCATGATTGAGCGCGTTGTCGAGCGAGATGGCACCTTCCACGAAGAGGTCGTACAGCGACTGGTCAAAGGTCATCATGCCGCGCTCGGCACCCTGTTCCATGGCCTCTTTGATATCGTGGATCTTGCCTTTCTGGATCAGTTCCGCGGTGTAGCTGGACTGAATCAGCATTTCGATTGCGGCACGCCGGCCGCCTTCCACGGTCGGGATCAGGCGCTGTGAAACAACCGCCTTGAGGTTGAGCGACAGGTCGTTGAGGATCTGCTTGTGGGCGCTGTCCGGGAAGAAGTTGACGATCCGGTCCAGCGCCTGGTTGGCGTTGTTGGCATGCAGGGTCGACAGACACAGGTGTCCGGTCTCTGCATAGGCGATCGCATGCTGCATGGTTGCGGCGTCGCGGATCTCACCGATCAGGATGACGTCCGGGGCCTCGCGCAGTGCGTTCTTCAGCGCATTTTCATAGCTCATGGAGTCGAGGCCGATCTCGCGCTGATTGACCACGGATTTCTTGTGGCTGTGGAGAAATTCGATGGGATCCTCGATCGAGAGGATATGTCCTGTTGCATTCTCGTTACGGTAGTCGATCATCGAAGCAAGGGTGGTCGATTTTCCCGAGCCGGTGGATCCGACGACCAGGATCAGGCCGCGTTTATCCATGATCAGCTTTTTCAGCGTCTGCGGCAGGTAAAGTTCCTCGATGCTGGGGATCTGGCCCTTTATGAAGCGGATAACCATCGCGGCATCGCCGCGCTGGCGGAAGACGTTCACCCTGAAACGGCCCAGCGAGGCGATTGAGATGGCGAGGTTGCACTCCATGGTGCCCTCGAATTCCCGTACCTGGTCGTCGCTCATGACCGAATAGGCCAGTTTCGACACGTCGCCTGTCACCAGCTTCTGTTCACCGATGGCCACCATCTGACCATTGATTTTCACATGCGGCGTTGTACCCGTACTGAAATACAGGTCGGAGCCTTCGCGCTGTACCATTAAACGGAGATAGGGGGCGAGTTCCATAGCAAGTCCCAGTTGGTCCTGAATCGGGAAAGATCAGCGGCCGGTCGCCGAAAAAGTTGAGGAAAAATGCAATGGTAGGATTGAAGCTCGCCGCGCTTTATCGCTATCCGGTGAAGTCACTGGGAGGAGAACAGTTCAAGAGGCTGGATGTTCAGGCCAGGGGATTCAGCTTTGATCGCCATTGGATGTTGGTGGATGCGCAGGGGAAATTCCTCACTCAGCGGCAGCAGCCACGCATGTCCCTGATCAGTGCGCGGGTCGACGACAGGGGGGAACTTCGGTTGCGTGCGCCCGGCATGCAGGATGCCGTAATTGCCGGGTGCACGGATGGACGCGTCGGCGTGACGGTTTGGGGTGATTCGGTGATGGCCGTGTCGGCGGGGTCAGATGCAGATGTCTGGTTGAGTGAGTTCCTGGCGCTGCCCTGTCGCCTGGTGTGCTTTGCGCGGGATGCGGTGCGTGCGGTCGACCCGGATTTTGCCCAGCCGCAGGATCAGGTGGGCTTTGCCGACGGGTTTCCTTTTCTTATGATCTCACAGTCCTCTCTTGACGATCTCAACGGACGTCTCGAGCAGCCTGTGCCCATGCTGCGATTCCGCCCCAATCTGGTGATAGACGGCTGTCACGCCTTTGCGGAAGATGACTGGCGACGCATCCGAATCGGCGAACTGGAATTCAGGGTCGCCAAACCCTGCTCGCGTTGCATCATTCCGACCATAGACCCTGCCACAGGCCTGCGTGGCCAGGAGCCTCTGCGCACCCTGATGGGCTATCGCAAGCGTGAAAACAAGGTGTATTTCGGACAGAACCTCATCCACGACGGTATCGGTCAACTGGCGGTCGGTATGCCGGTCGAGGTGCTCGAATGACTGACGTTCACCCGAGCCAGGCCGTCGCAGTCACACGGCATTGGCTGGAAAGATTCGTGATCGGGCTAAACCTTTGTCCCTTTGCCGCTGAGCCCTTCCGTAAGGACCGCATCGCATACCCGGTCTGCGACGCTATGTCGCTCGAGGGGATCTATCCGGTATTCCTCCGCACCCTGGAGACCCTGGTATTGAGTGATCCGCAGAAACAGGAGACCGCGCTGCTTATCCTTACGCAGGGTCTGTCGGATTTCGATGACTATCTGGATGGCTTGTCGACCCTGGAGCAGGCTGTCGTGGACGCTGGACTGGATGGCGTGATTCAGCTGGCGAGCTTTCATCCCGACTACTGTTTCGCGGGTGTGTCGCACGACGACCCGGCGAACTTCACCAACCGCTCACCTTTTCCGATGTTCCACCTGATCAGGGAGGATGGCCTGGAAGCTGCCTTGGCGTCTTTTCCGCAGCCCGAATCCATCCCTGAGCGCAATATCCAATGTCTGCGCGATCTGGGCGTCAGCGGGATCCGGGATCTGTTGGAGAAAGACTGAGCTTGTACATCATTGCGAAAGCCGCTCCCCGGCCGAGAAGAATGCTCATGATCATGGCCGCGCAAACGGGTTTTCTATTCCCGCCGGCTGCTCCAGGATGATCCTCTCCCGTGCCGCCTGAGTAGACACATAGCTTGCATCACGAACTCTTCTTCATCCTGGTCAGTCTGCTGTCCGCTTTCGTGCATGGCGCATTCGGTTTCGGCTTTCCGCTGTTGTCGACGCCCTTGCTGGTGTTCGGATTCGATCTGCGCACGGCTGTTCTGTTGACCCTGGTGCCGACGGTAAGCGTCAACCTGGTCAGTATCCTGTCCGAGAGACAGTGGCGCGCCGCGCTGCGCGACTATTGGCCGATACCGGCGTTCACCATCGTCGGCAGTTTCATCGGCACCCAGGTTTTGTTGCAGATCGATCCGGAGCCGTTCCGTTTCCTGCTCGCGCTGGTGATGATCGGATATCTGGTCAGTGATCATCTGCACCGCAGCGACCACGTTTTACGGGTGCCCGGTTGGGGCATGGCGCTGTTCGGACTGCTGCTGGGTATGCTTGCCGGGATCGTCAACATCTTTGCCCCCATGGTCGTCGCCTATGCGCTGTATACGAGGATGCCGGCCCCCCTGATGGTGGCGACCTTCAACCTCTGTTTCATTACCAGCAAATCCGGCCAGATCATCGGTTTTGTCAGTCAGGGTGCATTCGATCTGGAAGTCGTCGGCCTCGCGGTGATAAGCCTGCCACTCATCCTGGCTGCACTATGGGTCGGCATGCGGCTGCGTAAAAGGATCGATGTCGAAACCTACCGTGGCATGCTCCGGGCCTCACTCTGGGTCATTTCGGTTGCCATACTGCTGGATGCGCTGCGCCGCATCTTTCTGCCCTGAATCGGCGAGCGTACTTCGGCTTGCCTGCAAATTGTTTGAAGGCATGTTCAGTCGTCGAGCGAGCGCCGCAGGCGTTTGGTCTGACCGCGGCGGGTCTTGCTGTCCATGCGTCTCTTCTGGGAGGCCCGGGTCGGCTTGGTGGGACGGCGCTTTTTCTCGACCCGGGTTGCACTGACGATGAGTTCGCGCAACCGCTCGATGGCATCGGCCCGGTTCTTTTCCTGGGTGCGAAAACGTTGTGCCTTGATGACCAGGATGCCTTCACTGGAGATACGCTGATCCCGCATACCGGTCAGGCGTTGCTTCACCTCATCCGGCAGCGATGAGCCGCGGATATCGAAACGCAGATGGAATGCCGTGGAGACTTTGTTGACGTTCTGGCCACCCGCGCCCTGGGCGCGGATCGCCTGCCATTCCAGTTCCTCGTCCTGCAGGGTGATGTTGGGGGTTATTCGCAGCATTTGTTCAGCGTCTAACGGGCGGGGATCAGGCGGATCAGCCGGCCATCGTCCTCATCGGTCAACAGATAGAGCAGACCGTCCGGTCCCAGGCGAACATCCCTGATCCGCCCAAGTTCGCCTTTAAGCATGCGCTCTTCATGCACCACCTTTCCATTCTGAATCCTCAGGCGCACCAGCAGCCGGAACTTGAGCGAGCCGACGAACAGGTCACCCTGCCATGCCGGAAACGCATCACCCTGATAAAAGGCCATGCCGGAAGGGGCGATCGACGGGTCCCAGTAATACAGCGGCTGGGCCATGCCGGGCTTCTCCGTGCCTTCGCCGATCCGGGTGCCGAAGCCATAGTTGACGCCGTAGGTGATCACCGGCCAGCCGTAATTCACGCCGGCCTCCGGGAGGTTGATTTCATCACCCCCCTGGGGGCCGTGTTCGTGGGTCCAGAGCCGGCCGCTTTCTGGGTGCAGGGTGGCCCCCTGGATATTGCGATGACCGAAGCTGTAGATCTCCGGCCGCGCACCGGTACGGCCGACAAAGGGATTGTCAGCCGGGATACTGCCGTCATCGTTGAGCCGGATCACCGAGCCAGCATGATCGGCAAGATCCTGAGCGCGCGGCCGGTCGCCGCGGTCGCCCAGCGTTATGAACAGGTGCCCCCGGCGATCGAATACCAGGCGTGAACCGAAGTGCTGGCTGGTCGTCGATTTTGGTGCCAGACGGAACAGCACCTCGGTGTCATACAGGCGCATGCCCTGCAGGCGTCCGCGCGCCACCGCCGTACCCATGCCACCACGGCCGGCCTCGTTGAAACTGAAATAGACCCAGCGGTTGGTTCCGAAATCGGGGTGCAGCACGACATCGAGCAGGCCGCCCTGGCCGCGGGCCTCGATCTCGGGGAGACCTTCGATCACCTGCGGTATCAGTCGGCCATTGGCCTCGACCATGCGCAGCCTGCCGGGACGCTCGGTGATCAGGAAGCGCCCATCGGGCAGGAAGGCCAGCGACCAGGGGTGTTCCAGACCCTCGGTAACCACCTGGTAGTCGATGGCCTGCTGCTCGGTCTGTGTTGGCTTTGCTGCCAGGACCTGGGGAAGCAGGAGAAAGGTGATGAGGAAAAGATGGCGCATGCGGCTACTTTAACCTGCCTGGAGGGCCAAGGGCCAAGGGCCAAGGGGCGAGTCAGTAGATGGTACGCACGCGTTTGACGTAGAAAAGCTCACACGACCTTGCGCCGGTGTCGTCCCGGGTGAGCGAACTGACCCAGTGCCAGCCGTCGTCCGCGTCGGCGCGAACCAGCAAGCCGCTGAGGTCGATGATCTGGCCTTGGCGAATATCTCCGATCAGGTCCTCGGCGTTTTCGTCGGCCGGGATGATATGCATATTGGCGCTGTGGGTCTCGATCTCGCGGCGGGGGATCGGGGGACTCTGGGTGCGCCAACGGTACCAGCGTCCCGACTGGCTGATCGCGATGTCCTGCAGCACCTCTTCGTCAGACATGCGGCCCCAGCCCAGTGCGAGATCGACGGGTGACAGGTCGGATTCATTGCCCATGCTGTAGTTCTCGCGCGACAAGACCTTGGCGCGGATTCTGAACTCGGCCAAAGGTGTGATCCGGTAGCCTTCCAGTTCGAAGCTGTCCGCCGGGTCCAGGTTTGCCTGAACCGGTTCGTCTGCGGCCAGGACGCCCGGACCCAGTTCCACGGATTCCTGCCGAAATACGAACTGCCAGACGAGCAGGGCGGCGAGCAGAACGACGAGCAACTTAGACACCGGGATAATCTCCGCGCTGAGCAGTTCGCCGGATCGTCTCAGGCCTGTGCCTGCTCCAGTGCCTCGGCCGCTTCGATCCATGCGCCTTCCGCCTCTTCCAGCTCCTGGTCGATCGCGGACTTGTCGTGCAACAGAGTCTGCAGTTCTTTCTTTCGTGGTTCGACATAGAGATCTGTATCGGCAAGTTTCGCCTCAAGTTGTGCCTGCCGGGCGTTCAGTTTTTGCAGGCGCCTCTCGCATTGGTCCAACGCCCTCTTCAGCGGTTGCAGGGCCTTGCGGCGTTCTGCCTCGCTGCGCTTGCGTTCGCGTCTTTGCTCGGCGGAGTCCGTGCCGCCACCTTGCGTCGTCTCCTGGCGGTTCGAGCGGATATGCGCGGTCAGCCAGGCTGGGTAGGCATCGAGCTCGTCACGAAATTCCTCCACCCTGCCGTTGTAGACCAGCAGCAGCTGATCACAGGTCAGACGTAACAGATGTCGATCATGTGAAACGACCACCATGGCACCTTCGAAATCCTGCATCGCGGTGGCCAGTGCCTGGCGCATCTCCAGGTCGAGGTGATTGGTCGGCTCATCGAGCAGCAACAGGTTGGGGCGTTGGTAGACCAGCAATGCGAGGACCAGGCGTGACTTTTCTCCGCCGGAGAAAGGCGCGACCGGTTCCAGGGCCTTGTCGCCGACAAATCCAAAGCCGCCGATGTAGTCGCGCAGGGACTGTTCGCTCGCGAGCGGGTCCAGTTGCTGCAGGTGCTCAACCGGGCTGTGCCCCGGTTGCAGTTGCTCGAGCTGGTGCTGGGCGAAATAGCCGATCTGCAAGGTGCCGCGCCTCGATGCGTTCTCCCAGTTGGGGTTCGAGTTCGCCAGCAAGCAGCTTGATCAGCGTGGATTTGCCTGCCCCATTGGGCCCCAGCAGGCCGATGCGATCACCCGGATTGAGGACCAGTGTTACCTCGTCGATTACCCTGGTACCGGCATAACCTGCGGCGCACGCCTCGAGTTTCAGCAGCGGATGCGGATTCTTGTGCGGTGACTTGAAACCGAAGGTAAAGGGCGAGTCCACGTGTGCCGGGGCGATCAGCTCCATTCGCTCGAGTGCCTTGATCCTGCTCTGTGCCTGGCGGGCCTTCGTGGCCTTGGCGCGGAAACGTTCCACATAGCTGTGCATGTGCGCTATATCGCGCTGTTGTTTCTCGAAGGCCGCCTGCTGGTTCGCCAGCTGTTCGCTGCGCACCCGCTCGAAGGCACTGTAGTTGCCGCTGTAGAGGGTCGCGCGCTGCTGTTCGATATGCAGGATCTGGTTGCACACGCTGTCGAGAAAATCACGGTCGTGAGAGATAAGCAACAGGGTCCCGCGATACTGTTTCAGCCAGGACTCGAGCCAGATCACGGCGTCCAGGTCGAGGTGGTTTGTCGGTTCGTCGAGAAGCAGGAGATCGGATCGGCACATCAGGGCACGTGCGAGATTAAGCCGCATCCGCCAGCCACCCGAAAAATCCGACAATGGGCGCACTTCATCACCGGGCGGAAAGCCGAGCCCGCTCATCAGGCTGGCGGCGCGGCTGTTGGCCTGATAGCCACCGATATGCTCCAGTTCGCCGTGCAGGTGGGCGATGCGCTCGCCGTCGCCATCATGTTCTGCTGTAGACAATTCGCGCTGCGTCCGGCGCAGGCCCTCATCACCATCCAATACGAATTCAATGGCGGCCTGTTTCGATACCGGGGTCTCCTGTGCAACGTGTGCAATGATCCAGCCGGACGGATACTTGACGGTCCCCTCTTCCGTGCCCAACGAGCCCAGCACCAAAGAAAACAGGCTGGATTTTCCGCTGCCATTGGCCCCAGTGAGGCCGGCCTTCTGCCCTGGATGGATCTGGAAGCTGGTGCGTTCGAACAGCAGGCGTGGCCCGCGACGCAGGGAGACGTTATCGAATTGCAGCATGGGGTTTCAGGGCCGGGGGCCAAGGTCCGAGGGCCGGGGTGTGAGAATCGCGGATTATAACCCCGACCCTCCGCTCTCCAACCTAACCTGCAATTAGCAGGCTAGTGGGCCATGGACGGAGCCGATTTTTGTGGCCGGCACCGCTCTTTTCCAACTGCCCGAATCGAAAAGAGAGTTACTGCAACACGCGGTGTTTTCTTCCTCTTAGAGCTGAACTGATTCCCAGCGTGACACAGACCAGCCAAAACACAGCATCCAGCAGGTAATCCCAGAGATTATTTGATTCGAGCAAACGTGTGGTGAATCCTATAATGGCGGCGGTCAAGACGAATAATAGAAAATAATACTTTCTGTACCAGAAATAGAGCCCGAGGAATAACAGCAGGACGAGCAGGCTGTGCGGGTGATATCCGAGCCTGTAAGGGTCGTGCTGAGCTGCGCCAAGAGCCAGGGGATAAAGGCATAATCCCAGCAGTGCTATCCAGACAAACAAAGCCCTTTCTTCTTTTTCCTGATAGGCGGCTATTCCCCAGCCTTTCCTTGCAATGTAGGCGCTGAAGAAAACGCTGGCGGAAATACTAAAGTCCCCCATATAGCCTCTCAGGTAATAAAAGACAGATGCTTCATTTATCGGCAGCAACAAGATGATCAATGCGACCGTCAAGGCCAACAGGGAGTATAAAGGCCTGGGGCTTCCTGCCTTGGGCAGAAACGCATGCAATAAGGCAGACAGGGCGACTAGCGATGCAGCAAAGGCATAAACAAGATTCAGGGACACCGGATCAGCCCTCATTTGTATCAGAAAGACGCGAAGTCTTTACTGAAAACATTTCGTTAAGTGCCTCACGGTTGAAGAAGACATGCTTAATGTACTTTCGCTGCCAGCTGTAAAACAGGTGAAAATCCCCTTCTCTGGTTTTGATGAGAAACGGATAAGAATATAGATTGTGAAGCTTGTCTGCGCCTGGATCTCGCCGGTTTTCATTCTCAAACTCATGAATTATCTGCCATTCTTCTGGTTGATCCGATTGAAAGTTCTTTGCATGCGCGAGCGTCAGATCACGTCGTTCTTTTTCATGATTGTTGAAAACCAGCAGCAACTCGTTGGGGCTGTCCAAGGAAACGCCGGTAATAGCGGCGTTGGGATTCGGCAGTCCCAGTGCAGCCATGGGTTGCCAGTTGACGCCGCCGTCGCGGGTCGAACTGAACATTACGGCGGAGTCCTTGTCCTCAGTGACGTTTCGCAGGAAAACCACCGCTGTCTCCTGGCTTGTCGGAAGAACAACTGGCTGGATTGCGTTCTGCCCATGGCTGATGCGGAATTTATCGAGTACCTCCCCGCGCGAATCGAGACGCAGGACCTCTGCGAACTTACCGATAAACTGGTGGTAGACCGGCAAAAAAATGCTGCCGTCTGCGCCGACAATCGCCCTTTCTTTCACCAGCGTACTGATATTGATAAACGGGGAGGTGACCAGTCTTTTGGGGGTGCTCCAGCTCTGGCCGTTGTCGTCCGATTGGATAAGATTGAGGGAACTCACCGCCCATCCGCCGAACGGAACGGTCACATAGAATAGCCAAAGCTTGTTCTCGTGGTAAAACGCGAGCGGATTACCGATCTTACGTACATGGCGCTGAAGTCCGACCACACTCTCTTTGCGATCGGTTACGCGACGTATCTCAGACCAAGCTGCAGTGCCTTGATCGCCGCCGTGTTTGTGCAGAAATCGACTGAATATGGCCACATCCGAGCTGCCTTCACGGCGACCCGCATACCAGAACACTCCAATGTCACCATCTGCCATTTCGACTGCGGTGGCGCTATGCACCTCTTCGGTCAATCCGCCAGATATGAATTCAGACCGAATCACTGCCTTCTGCCCTGCGGCGGGCAGATCGACAGTAGGCGCCACGAAACCGGCAGGTTCTGGAGTCTTTATCAGTGCCCATGCAACAAGAAACACGGCCACCAAATAGATCAGCCAGCCGGTACGTCGATTAATCATCTACCCTGACACCCGCCGCGCCTGAGGCAGATGCGCCAGGGCCAGTGCCGTTCTTTGCACCGCCATTAAGATTAGATCCATTGTTGTAGCGTACATATCGGATGCTTTCATAGTAGGCCTGAGCCAAAACCGCGAGCCTGTCTGCAAGCTCGGGCATTTGTTCTGCGAGGTTTTTCTTTGGGGTTTCAGATTGGATTTCGTACAGTTCGCGGCCGGAGTCACCGTCGCGCATTTTGAAATAATATTCTTCACCAATCAAACCCAGTACCGGCGGCCGTGTTCTTTCAAAAGTAAATGCAAAGCGCTGGGTATCAAACTTCTTATTAAGCAGATCGCGACCAAACGTGGTGTTGGTATAGGTCAAGCCCGCCAGGCTCGCAGTGGTAGGCAATATGTCAACCTCACTGGCGACAGTGGAAATGATCTGCGCTTCCTTGATCAATCCCGGCGCATAAAACACAAGCGGCACGTGGTATTCCGTTAACATCAACTGCTCTTCGCCGGGAAACATGTGTTTTGCCTCCCGGTTGTTCCCGTGATCACCGAAGAACACAAAGATCGTATTTTGAGCGTATGGCTCACTTTCCAGCTGTTTCAAAAACAGCCCCAGGCTGTGATCCATGAAGCGGAACGAGTTGTAATCACCAACTGAGCGGAATCCATAGGGCGCCACATCCTCGGGTGCGATGTCGCGCACTTGGAAGCCACGGTTGTCATCGGGGATGGTGTAGGGCCGGTGATTTCCAGCGGTCTGAATGATGGCGAAAAAGGGCTCTTTGCTCTCACGCAGCACAGCATTTGCTTCTTCAAACAGATGGAGATCATTTATCCCCCAGACATCCTGGCGTGGTGAATCATAGTCGCCTTCACCGTAAATTTTCAGATCCGGAATATTGCCTGCAAGCAAGCCGCGAATATTTCCCCAGCTGACGCTGCCGCCCAGGAAATAGAATTTTTCATAGCCCTCAAAAGCGCTGATGATGCTTCGCTGGTCCACGAGCATCGGATTGCGGGTCGATGTCCTTACCGTCTCTATATCGGGTATTCCTGTGACCAGTGTAAAGACTGAACGTGCGGTGCCTCCGTGGGGTACATAGTGGCGGTCGAACAGAATGCTCTTGCGGGCCATGGCGTCGAAGTTGGGTGTCGGGTCCATCGGGTTGCCGGACAGACCGGTTTTGTAAAAGCCGAATGATTCTAGGAATACCAGTACCACATTCGGTTTCTCTGCACTTATGGGGGAAAGGCTCTGCTCAACGCGGGAAAAATTGATATTCCCGGACGCAGACGCAGCCTTATCTCCGGGGTTATTCTGCAGATCAATACCAAGATACTCTGCAATCACCGGGTGATATTTTTTCGTCTGAGCCAACTCAAAGCCCGATTCCTTATTTTTCAGGGTCTCGTAAAAATACAGTACCGGGTTGCTGCTCAGGGCAGAGATAAAGCTGTTGGTCGAGAAGAATGCGTCGCTCCAGCGCAACGGATAGTACGAGAACTTCCCATAAATTCCGGCTACAAAGAGTAGCAATGTGCCTGACAGAAGGGCGTAGTGCTTCAGTCGCGCGTAGTGGATGTCCGGATAGGTTCCGGCGAGCTTCAGAAGACGGTAAAAAGTCCAGCCCAAAAGCGCCATCAACAGCGCGTATCCCGCGAGAATGGCCGCAACCGGATAACTTTCCATTACCATCTGCTTTGATATGGCCAGGTCTTCCAGAAACCGGGTTATGGTCACATCAACTCTCAGACGCAGATAATCATAGTGGCCTAAGTCGATAAAATAGATAAACACAATGATGCTGTGCGTGAATAGGAGATATACGAGCCAAGAAATCAGCGAAGCGCCAGACTTCGTCGCGCTGAGGGGGCGAAACGAGCTCAGTATGAAAATTGGCAGATTGATCAAGATTGCCAACTTCAGGTCAAACTTGAAGCCCAGGTAAATCGAGTTGAGCAGCATCGGTGCGGTGATAGTGGCGTCTGGCACACTAAACCACTTATAGAAAACTATTCGAAAAAGCCCGAACAGCACGATATCCAGCAAGATCAGCATCAAGACCAATCGAATGTGGGGTGGAATCTTTTTCATCATTATGTAGTGGTAAATACCTTAGCTATCGCCGCGCTTGAAAATCAGGGGTGTTGCGGGATTCGATGGGCCTGCGCGCTGCGTCCGGCGCAGGCCCTCATCACCATCCAATACGAATTCAATGGCGGCCTGTTTCGATACCGGGGTCTCCTGTGCAACGTGTGCAATGATCCAGCCGGACGGATACTTGACGGTCCCCTCTTCCGTGCCCAACGAGCCCAGCACCAAAGAAAACAGGCTGGATTTTCCGCTGCCATTGGCCCCAGTGAGGCCGGCCTTCTGCCCTGGATGGATCTGGAAGCTGGTGCGTTCGAACAGCAGGCGTGGCCCGCGACGCAGGGAGACGTTATCGAATTGCAGCATGGGGATAGGTACGAGGGCCGAGGTGCGAGGACCGCGGGATTATATCCTGTCCTTCGACCCTCGACCCTCGACCCTCGACCCTCGACCCTCGACCCTAGGTCCGGTCGAGACGCCGGTAGCCGATGGCCTCGGTGAGATGGTGGTCTGCAATGGCGCTACTGGCATCAAGATCGGCCAGGGTGCGTGCGACGCGCAGGATGCGGTGAAAGGCGCGCGCGGACAGTCCCAGTTTGTCGATTGCGGTCGCCAGCAGTGCCCGGCCCTGTTTCGTCAGGGCGCAATGGGCCTTTATGCCTTCCTGACCAAGGCGGGCGTTTGCAGCGCCCTGGCGACCGTGTTGTATCTGCCAGGCGGCCAGGACGCGCGCACGCACCGTCGCGCTGGTTTCCGATGCGCCATCCAATCCCAGCAGCAGTTGCTGGTGGGGCAGACCTGCCACCTCGATCTGGATATCGATGCGATCGCGCAGCGGACCGGAGATACGGCGCTGGTAACGCGCGGTCCGTTCATGGCTGCAGTTTGAACAGGCGCGCACCGGATCATTGGCATACCCGCACTTGCAGGGATTCATGGCCGCAATCAGCTGGAAATCGGCGGGAAACTCGGCCTGACGTGCGGCACGCGAGATCAGTATGCGGCCGGTCTCCAGCGGTTCACGCAGTACCTCCAGGACCCTGCCGTCGAACTCGGGCAGTTCGTCGAGAAACAACACGCCGTTGTGCGCCAGGGATATCTCGCCGGGTTTTGGGCTGCTGCCGCCGCCGACCAGGGCGACGCCCGAGGCGGTGTGGTGCGGTGCGCGGAAGGGGCGTTGCCGCCAGTTCGAAATGTCGAAAGGCTGGCCTGCAACCGAACGGATGGCGGCGCTGTGCAAGGCCTCATTCTCGCTCAATGGCGGCAGGATCCCGGGCAAGCGGCTGGCCAGCATCGACTTGCCGCTGCCGGGCGGACCCATCATCAGCAGGTTGTGACGCCCCGCCGCGGCGACCTCGAGGGCGCGTCTGGCCTGGGCCTGACCGCAGACCTCGGCGAGGTCAGGCAAAGGTCTGGGTATCGGGCCTGCGGTTTGATCAGCGGCCTCGGTGATCGGCTGCTGCCCGCTGAGATGAGCGCTGACTACCAGAAGATGATCGATCGGATATTTTGCGAGCCCCGTGACCAGGGACGCCTCCTGCAAATTGCCGGCCGGCATCAGCAGCTTCGCTCCCACAGCCCGGCAGGCCAATGCCATCGGCAGGATGCCTGCGACCGGTCGCAGGGCACCTGCGAGGCTGAGTTCGCCGATCAGTTCATAACCGGCGGCTGCCCGATCACCCAGTTGCCCGCTGGCGATCAGGATGCCGACGGCGATGGCCAGGTCGAACCGACTGCCCTGTTTCGGAAGGTCTGCGGGCGCCAGGTTGACGGTGATGCGTCTCGCGGGAAATTCGAAGCCGCTGTTGATCAGGGCGCTTCGCACCCGGTCGCGGCTTTCCTGCACGGCTTTCTCGGGCAGCCCGACGATATTGAATGCGGGCAGTCCGTTGGCGAGATGGGTCTCGACCGTGACCAGCGGCGCGTCGATACCGAGCGCGGCCCGGCAGTGTGTGGTTGCGAGTGACATGCATCCTTGCCTGTCTTTGTAAGTGTCGGGCTGCATCCGGCAAGCCCTGGAGCGTTCGAAACTAACCTATTCTGGAGCGGTTTGCGAATGCCTGCTTCATAAATGCCAGTCTAACAACGAATTCTCGAATTGGTGCTCTATTTGGGAACAATTCAGCAGAAACAGAGATGCTGAAGAATCATCCTCATTGCCCCGCACCGCGGGGCATTTTTTTGTGCCCAATCGTCCCGCATGCGTGACAGACGGCGGTTGACGGCCGGCCTGGAGATACCGAGCAGGGTGAAGGGGCCGCTCGCTTTCGAAGACTTGAGGGTAATAACCGGGCCAGCGTTGCCGGTACAACGAAAGAACAGCAACAACAGCCGGTTGTTTGTTTTTTTGGCCAGGCAGCTCGATGCGTGCATGGGGTGTAACCGTTCAGCGTGTTACACGCCCTCTCGGGGGTGGGCACTGCCGAAGCTATCGAAAGCGCGCCCATGCGGTGGCTTTGGTAACCTGCGGGGACCAGGCCGTAACAAGAGTCGAAACCAGATGTCGTATTTGAAACCCGTATCGAGCACTTGGGTGGGACCAAGGCTGCTGCTTTCCCTGTTGTTTTTCGCGCCCCTCGCACCCGCCGCGGACGAGTCGCAGCAGAGACAGATCGAGGCGTTGAAACAACAGCTCCAGGACTTGCAGGAGCGTGTCAAACGTCTGGAAGGCGAAGTCGAGAAGGGCGTGCCCGTCAATATGGCGCGTAAGGTGGAACCCGTTCCCGGCGGCTGGCGCAAGGAACACAATTGGAAACTGTTGGTCGAGGGCATGAGCGACTACGAGGTCATAAAGATTCTGGGTGAGCCGGACAGGCAGAAGACGGTCAAGAAATTCGAATTCTGGTACTACGGCGACGGCAAGCTAAGCACGTACATGCAGCGCCTAAAGGGCTGGGATATTCCCAGCGGGATCGACAGCGAATAGCGGCCGTAAGGGTCAGTCCCCGACCAGGCTGACCCGATACTTTTCGATGGACACCCGGCGCTTCTTGTACAGGCGCCCCAGGGCCCGTTTGAAGTTGGCCTTGCTGGTCTTGAAGGTCTTGTAGATCAGTTCGGGGGGGCTCTTGTCGGTGATCTTCGAGACTCCGCCATGTCGGTGCAGGTAGTCCAGTATCCGGTCCTCCAGCTGATCGCGCGCCTCGTCCGATGCCGGCTGCAGTGTGAGGTCGATCTTGCCGTCAGCGCGGATCGCCTTGATATAACCGCGCAGCTGCTGACCAAACTTCAGCGGTTGGAAAACGTCGGTTTTGAAGATCAGGCCCAGGTGCGTGTTGTTGATCACGGCCTTGTAACCCAGCTCCGTACGTGAGGCGATCATCAGCTTCACCTTCTCGCCCGGCCGAAACCCGCTGCCATCCTCGTTCAGGTGACGACTGTATTTTGTCGATGCCGCGACGCGGTCCGTCTGCTGATCGAGAAACAGGCAAACCACGTATGAGCGCCCCGGGTTCATCGGCCATGCCTGCTCGCTGAACGGTACCAGCAGGTCTTTGCTCAGACCCCAGTCCATGAAGGTACCGACATCATTCTGCTGCTTGACCTTGAGCAAGGCACACTCCCCGACCATGGCCCTGGGCGTTTCCCGGGTGGCGATCAGGCGGTCTTCGGAATCCCTGTAGACAAACACGTGCAGGAAATCGCCTGGCTTGCAGTCGCTCGGAGCTTCACGTCGCGGCAGCAGGATTTCACCCGCGTCGCCGCCATCGAGGTAGAGGCCGAAATCGACGGCCTTGACCACACGCATCCGGTTTTTGCGTCCGACGTAGATCATGGGTTCAGGCCGTCATCGTCCGGTGTGGTCTGGTCTGTTCGGTACGCCGGCCGAATGAACGGGACCGGGCGGCGAAATATTGGAGACAGAATCTTAAGCCGAGTCGCCGAGATGCCCTTGTCTCAGTCTTTGGTCGTGGCCTCCAGCGCGGCGACCCTGGCCTCGAGCGCCTTGAGCTTTTCCCGGGTGCGCAACAGCACCGCCTGCTGGACCTCGAACTCTTCACGTGTCACCAGGTTCATTTTTGCCAGCGCCGACTCGATTGCGCTGCGCAGGTTGCGCTGCAGATCGCCCTGCAGGCTTTGCAGACCCGGCGGCAGGCTGCCGGCGACACGGCGTGACAGATCGTCGAAAAGTTTCGGATCGAGCATGGGGGTCACCCTGTGGACGGGCCTTTGGTAAAGGCCAGCACATTAGACAAGGATCCGGGAGCTTGTCCAGCCTGCTGCAGAGCAACAACTTGGTGCGTCGGCTTGGTGCACCCCCGATTTTGCGGTCCATTTTGGTGCGCCATTTGTTGCGCAAACGCAACATGGCGTCTCTAAAGTCATGAAAAAGAAATGAAATCTGCCATTGGCACGGGTTCTGCTTGAAAGCCGTTCAATCGCCGGACCATCAGCGATGAGACATTCAGCACAACACTCTTAGGGGAGATTTACCGAAATGAAGTTAAACATGATTGCATGCGCCATCGGCGCCCTGGTCCTCAGTGGGACTGCCGCAGCTGAGATTTCCGCCAACATCGGCGCGACCAGCAACTACGTGTGGCGTGGTGTCACCCAGACCGACGATGCGGCCGCTGTGTCCGGCGGTCTCGACTACGCGCATGAGATGGGTTTTTATGCCGGCACCTGGGCATCGAACGTCGATTTTGGCGATGACACCACCGCAGAGGTCGATGTCTACGGCGGGTTTGCCAACGAACTGGACATGGGCCTCGGCTACGACGTCGGTGTCATCTACTACTGGTACCCGGGCGGCGATGATATCAACTTCACCGAGATCCAAGGCAGCCTCAGCTACGGGCCAATAACGGGCGGCGTGAATTACATTGTCGATTCGGACGTCAAAGACACATCGGCCTTCAATGAGACCTTCATCGACGGTGACATCTATTACTACCTCGGCGCCAGTTTTGAAGTAGCGCCGACCTGGACTGTTGGCGGAACCGTCGGGTATTTCGACTTCGATGACGATGGCAAGAACAGCATCGACACTTCCTATGCGCACTACCAACTTGACATCGGCAAGAGCGTTGGCGAATTCGGGGACTTCACATTCAGTGTTTCCAGTGCGGATGGGGAGAGCGGAGACAGCAGCACCAAGGTCTTTGTTTCCTGGGCCAAGACTTTCGATTGATCGACACATCAGCGAAGCATGCCGGCACCGTCTCTGGTGCCGGCCTTACCGAGTCAAGGAGAAGCACACATGAAACTGGTAGTAGCCATCATCAAGCCTTTCAAGCTCGATGACGTGCGCGAAGCCCTGTCGGACATCGGGGTAGCGGGCATCACCGTTATCGAGGTCAAGGGCTTTGGCCGTCAGAAAGGCCACACTGAACTTTACCGCGGCGCAGAATATGTCGTGGATTTCCTTCCGAAGATCAAGGTCGAGATTGCCGTCGATGACGACCAGCTCGACGCCGTTGTCGAAGCCATCAGTGCCGCTGCCAAGACCGGCAAGATCGGCGACGGCAAGATCTTTATCTACGAACTGAGCCAGGCGATCCGTATCCGTACGGGTGAGTCCGGCCCTGAAGCACTTTAATACGGCCGGGGGTTTTTTCTCATGGAGAACAACATTTACGAACTCCAGTACGCCATCGACACCTTCTATTTTCTGGTGATGGGCGCACTGGTCATGTGGATGGCGGCTGGTTTCGCCATGCTTGAGTCGGGTCTGGTCCGAGCGAAGAACACGACCGAGATCCTGACCAAGAACGTCGCCCTGTACGCGGTGGCGTGCATCATGTACATGATTGTCGGTTACGCCATCATGTACGACGGCGGGTTCTTGCTCGCGGATATTGCACTGGATGGTGCCGAGAATGCAGATGCCCTGACGGCCACTGTGCTGAAGGAATCTGCGGAAGCCGGCTTCGATGGCGGTTCGGTGTATTCCAATGCCTCGGACTTTTTCTTCCAGGTGGTGTTCGTGGCAACCGCCATGTCGATCGTCTCGGGTGCCGTGGCCGAACGCATGAAGCTGTGGTCCTTCCTGCTGTTCGCGGTGGTCATGACCGGCTTCATCTATCCGATGGAAGGCAACTGGACCTGGGGCGGTGGCTCCGTGTTTGGCCTTTACAGCCTCGGTGACGATTTCGGCTTCTCCGACTTCGCAGGATCCGGCATCGTACACATGGCCGGCGCCTCCGCCGCGCTTGCCGGTGTTCTGCTGCTCGGAGCGCGCAAAGGCAAATATACTGCCGATGGACGCGTCAACGCCATCCCGGGTGCGAACCTCCCACTTGCCACGCTGGGTACCTTCATCCTGTGGATGGGCTGGTTCGGTTTCAACGGTGGTTCCGTCCTGAAACTGGGTGACATCGCCAATGCCAACTCGGTGGCGATGGTGTTCCTGAACACCAATGCCGCAGCGGCAGGCGGCCTGGTGGTTGCTCTGATCGTCGCACGCATGCTGTTTGGCAAGGCGGATCTGACCATGGCGCTCAACGGTGCCCTGGCCGGTCTGGTTGCCATTACTGCCGAGCCTTCGACGCCTACGCCGCTTGTGGCCACCCTGATCGGTGCCTTTGGCGGTGCCCTCGTGGTGTTCTCGATCATTACCCTGGACAAGATGAAGATCGATGATCCGGTCGGTGCCATCTCGGTTCACGGCGTGGTCGGCTTCTGGGGCCTGATGGCGGTACCGCTGACCAACGACGGCGCGAGCTTCATTGGCCAGCTGGTCGGTGCCGGTACCATCTTCGCCTGGGTCTTCGGCGTGAGCTTCATCGCCTGGCTGGTGATCAAGGCGATCATGGGTATCCGTGTCAGCGAGGAAGAGGAATACGAAGGTACCGATATCGGGGAATGTGGCCTGGAGGCCTACCCTGAGTTCACCGGTGCACGCGGTTCCTCCGGTATGTGACAGGGGAATTGAGCATTGGCTCATATGAGGGCGCCTTCGGGCGCCCTTTTTTTGTTCCCGGGATCGGTGCCACGCCCTGCCGGCGGTATGATACGCGGGTGCAATGTGCGAGGAATCCGCAGATGAAGCCCCTGTTTATGCTGGCCAGCCTCTTGCTGGCGCTGCCCGTCGGGGCGGCCGAGGTCTATCGCTGGACGGACCAGAACGGGCAAGTGCATTTCAGCCAGCGACCGCCTCCCGGGGACGCGCAGCGCATGGATCTGCCGGAGGGCGATCCGGGCGGTGCGAGCGGCGACGCGGAGCTGATGCAGCGCCGCGACCGCGAGCGTCGCCTGCTCGAGGACTACGATTACGAACGGGCGCAAAAGAAGGCCCGTCAGGCGCGTGAGGCCGACGCACAGCAGAGGGCCGCTGAGCAATGCGGCAAACTGCAGGACTACTGGCGTCGGCTTTCCTTTCCCGGGCCGTTGTATCTGACGCGTGATGATGGTGAACGCGAGTACCTGACCGATGAACAGCGTGAATCTGAGAGGGTCAGGTTGAGGCCGGCCTACGTGCGGGCCTGTGGCCGCGAGCCTTAGATATACCAGCCGCCCTTTGCGCAAGGGCTTTCAATTTTCTCATCGGAGTTTGCCACCAGTCTCATGCCACAACCGGAATCAGAGGCCACAGGCCCCTGGGTGATACTGCTGCATGGTATGGCGCGTTCCCCCGGATCGATGAACCCGCTTGCCCGGGAGCTGAATCGCGCCGGTTACCGGGTTTCCAATGTCGGTTACCCCTCCAGGCCCTATGGCGTTGGTGAACTGGTGCAGCGCTATGTGCGACCCGCCTTCGAGTCATGTTGCCGCAGCGGGCAGGCCGTGCATGTGGTGACACATTCCCTGGGCGGTATCCTGGTCCGTCATTACCTGCAGACGGTGGAACTGCCCGCCGGCAGCCGTATCGTGATGCTGGCGCCGCCAAACCAGGGCAGCGAGGTGGCTGACCGTGTCCGGCATTGGCCACTGTATCGCTGGTGGACGGGGCGGGTGGGCCAGCAACTGGGTACGGGCGAAGACAGCATCGTTCACCAGCTGCGTCCGATCACTGCGGAGATCGGCGTGATCGCTGCGAACCGCTCGATCCAGCCCTGGTTTTCTGCACTGATCCCAGGCCCGGACGATGGCGCGGTTTCCGTTGCAGGCACGCGCCTGCCGGAGATGAGCGACCACCTGGTGGTGGAGAGCAGTCACTCGATACTGATGTTCAATCGTCAGGTACGCGAACAGGTACTGAATTTTCTGGCCGAGGGGCGGTTCGCCCACTGAGCCCCTTCTTTATGGCCCATTCGACGGCACGCTCCGATGTCGCTCAGCACTCGGCCAGCAGCCTTTGCATCATCGCCTGCGCCTGGGAGCCATAGCTGCCGCCGAACAGGTTGAGGTGGTTGAGCACGTGATAGAGGTTGTACAGCTCACGCCGGATTCGGTAACCGGCATCCATCGGCCAGGCCTCGCGATAGGCGGCGTAGAAGTCGGCGCTGAAGCCACCGAACAGTTCTGTCATCGCCAGTTCGGCCTCACGATCCCCGTAGTAGGTGGCCGGGTCGTAAATGACCGGCTCACCTTGAAGAGTGAACCCGAGGTTGCCACCCCACAGGTCGCCATGCAGCAGGGACGGCTCGGGGGCATGGTCGATGAGAGCGGGAAAGCGGTCCAGCAACTGTTCACCCAGCGACTGCAGACGACCGCCATAGCCGTTGGATGCGGCAAGCTCGAGTTGAAAACCCAGGCGATGCTCGCGCCAGAATGCAACCCAGTCGTCCCGCCAGTCGTTGTGTTGGGGTGTCGCGCCGATCGTATTGCTGCGTGTCCAGCCGAATTCGGCGGCACTGTTGCGATGCAGTGCAGCCAGCTGCCGGCCGGCCTTGATCCAGCCGCTGTCTCTGCCGTGACCCAGTGCAAGATGTTCCATCACGATAAAACTCAGGCCTTCGGTCGTACCCGTGCAGAGGGCACGCGGCACCCTGATTGCTTCGCCCGCAGCCAGCGCATCCAGGCCTGCGGCTTCAGCCTCGAACATGTCCAGCCTGGCGGCATCGTTGGTCTTTACGAACCACGTCCGGGTGCCGTCGCTGAGTTTGAACGCGCTGTTGATGCATCCACCACCAAGGCCTGTGGGGGCATGCGGCGCAAAGGGTTGACCTGCGTGGGCGCTGATTCGCTCAGCGATATCGTGCCAGATGCTCAACTGGCCAGTGTGCAAGAGGCATATTGGCGTTCACGCAACGGGCTCGTGCGCGGGAAATGGGAGCGCAGGAACGCCATCTGGTCGGCCAGGATATTGCGCCCCTGCAGGTAAATGTACTCTGCATGAGTGGGTGAGAAGGGGATCGCAAGCAGTTCCATATCGGCCTGTTCAGGCGTTCTTCCGGCCTTGTGATTATTGCAGCGGGTACAGGCGGTCACGACGTTGGTCCAGTGATTCTGGCCGCCCTGGCTCAGTGGGGTGACATGATCACGCGACAGGTCGCGGGAGCAGAACGTCTGACCGCAATACATGCATAGATGGTTGTCGCGTTGAAACAGGGTGCGATTGCTGAGGGGGGGCGTGTAGCTGTCGCGCATGCGGTGGTTGCCGTAGGTCGCCACGATCGAATTGATCTCGATGGTGCTGCGGCGGCGAGTGCGTGCATTGGTGCCCCCGTGCAGCGTGAACAGGGGCTCACCGCAGACATAGGCGATCATTTCCAGAAACTGCAGCCGCGCCGCCTGCCGGAAATTGATCCACTCCAGGGGCATGCCCGAGGCATCGGTTCGCAAGATCAGCTGTGACAGGGCCGGCACGTCCCACTCCCAATTTGAGTTCGCCCGGTTATTGCATATAAGGCGCCGACATTTCAAGGGGGCGCAAGTGCCACCCTTTCGTGGTTGCCTGAATCAACCGAACGACATTGACGCGCCACAGTGGTGATTGTCGCCGCCGTTTGCACGGGCGACCGGACGTTCATTTTGGCGCGAGTGCTGCTTTCGCGCGTGCCTCAAGCATTATCTTGGCCTCGCACCGACGCAAAGTCGTCGCGCGACGCCAGTTTGAGCCAGTGCTTGCCGCTTAACTTATGCACACATTAACCGCACTGGTGAAAACCCTTCCCGCACCAGTTTGTTTTGTTTATTAGAATTTTATGAAACTTTCTAATACTTTGTTTTTTATACACAAAATATTGTTGCGCAATTTTCGATCAATCTGATCGAAATCAAGGCTCCGCAAGGTCTGTGCGCAAATCCACAGTGTTATTCCACAGAGTTATCCACAGGTCCTTCCCATTGCTATCGAACTTTCCGGCCGTGTGCAAGACACGTAGCGATCCGGGCGCACGAAAAGGGGTCTGTTAGAGTTCGCGGATGACTTTTCGCATCGCGCGGGTGGCTGTGGCCGCCCCCCTGCATTCCCTGTTTGACTACCGGATACCGGACGCCAGCGATCTCTCCGTGGGCAGCCGCGTGCGGGTCTCATTCGGCCGAATGCGGCCGATCGCCGTGGTCGTCGCGGTGGTCGGCAGCAGCGAGTGCCCGCCGGAGAAACTCAAGCCAATCGATGCGGTACTCGATCCTGAACCGCTTTTGCGGCAACAGGATCTCGACTTTTTGAGCTGGGTGGCTGCCTATTATCACCACCCCCCCGGTGAAGTAATCGCATCCGCGCTGCCACTGCGACTGCGCAAGGCGGAGACCGCCCTGTCTCCCGGCGCGCCGGGTTGGTGTCTGACCGCTGTAGGTCTGGCGCAGCTGGGGGCGCCGCCGACACGCGCACCACGCCAGGCCGAGGTGCTGGCGTGGCTTGGGGCACGGCCGGGGGGTGAGGCCGCGTCGGCCGAGCTCAGGGGGGCTTTGCCCGGGAGTGCGTCCGCGATTCGTGCCTTGCGGGCCAAGGGCTGGATAGAACCACGCTTGCTGGCTGCGGTTGAGGATCCGCTGACGCTCCGCCCCGGTGCGCTGCAACTCAACGAAGACCAGGCGAGCGCACTTGCCTCCCTGACCGCGGACCTGGGTGGATTCTCGGTCTCGCTCCTCGACGGCGTGACCGGCAGCGGCAAGACCGAGGTCTATCTGCAACTCGCGGCCGAGGTGCTTGCGGCCGGCAAGAGTGTGTTGGTTCTGGTCCCGGAGATTGCGCTCACGCCGCAACTTCTGCGGCGCTTTCGCGAACGTCTCGGCGAGACCGTGCGGGTGATGCATTCGGGGCTCAATGAGACGGAGCGCGAACAGGCCTGGCACCGGCTGCGCCTGGGCCTGTCGCGGGTGCTGCTGGGCACCCGTTCGTCGATCTTCACGCCGATTGCCGGCCTTGGTCTGGTGGTGGCGGATGAGGAGCATGATCCGTCTTACAAGCAGATGGAGGGATTTCGATATTCGGCACGTGATCTGGCGATCGTGAGGGCCCGGCGTGCCAACTGCCCGGTGGTCCTGGGTTCCGCCACGCCTTCGCTGGAGAGCCTGCGTAATGTCCAGACCGGGCGTTACCGGCATCTGCGCCTGGACCGGCGCGCCGGTGGCGCGCTGAGTCCGCGTGTCGACCTGGTCGATATACGCGATCAGCCTTTGCAGTCGGGTATGTCGCAACTGCTGCTCGACCAGGTGGAAGCGGCCCTGGGACAGGGGGAACAGGTGATTCTGTTCCTCAATCGGCGTGGATATTCGCCGGTGCTCAGCTGCTTCAGCTGTGGCTGGCTCTCCGATTGTCCGCGTTGCGACGCACGTCAGACCCTGCACAAGTCCAGTGGCCTGTTGTGGTGCCACCATTGCGGTGCACAGCGCCGTGTGCCACATCATTGTCCGGAGTGTGGCGCCGAGGACCTGCACCCGCTGGGCCAGGGCACCGAGCAGCTGGAGGATTTTCTGGTACAGCGCTTTGCCGACTACCCGCTGATACGGGTAGACCGTGATGCCACGTCACGCAGGGGCAGCCTTGAAAAACTGCTCGATCGTCTGCATGCGGCCGATGCGGCACTGCTCGTGGGTACCCAGATGCTGGCCAAAGGCCACCATTTTCCGCGCGTCACCCTGGTCGGGGTCCTGGACGCCGACGGTGGTTTGTACAGCGCAGATTTTCGCGCCACCGAGCGCATGGCGCAGCTGCTGGTACAGGTTGCAGGCCGGGCCGGGCGGGGGGATCGCCCGGGCCGGGTGTTGATCCAGACCCGATATCCCGATCATCCCCTGCTGCAGACCCTGGTGCACAGGGGTTACAGGGCCTTTGCCGAACAGGCCCTGCTTGAACGCCAGGCGGCCACAATGCCGCCATACAGCCACCAGGCGCTGATGCGCGCCGATGCGACCCGGCAGGAGTATGCCCAGGCCTTGCTCGAGCAGGTGGTTGGCTGGGCCGCGGGCCTGGGGGTCGAGGGGGTCGAGATGTGGGGGCCGGTACCGGCCCCGATGGCGCGGCGTGCCGGAAGGCATCGGGTACACCTGTTGTTCCAGGCTGTTCGCCGCGAGGCCCTGCATACCCTGCTGGCTCAGTTACCCGGTCATGTTGCCGGGATGCCCGCGTCTAAAAGAGCTCGCTGGAGTCTGGATATCGATCCGCTGGATCTTTACTGACGCCTAGTGGGCCACAACCCACAGCCGGTCCACCAGACGACGCCTTTCCTGCTATCCTTCGGCGCCGGAGTCGTCCTTGAATTCTTGCCATGAAATCGCACATAACTGATCTGGTCTCCAAGGCCCTGGATCAACTCGCCGCCGACAACATCCTCGATCCCGCTGACGTCCGTCCGCCGGTGATCGAGCGGGCACGCGATGCCAGCCACGGCGACTTCGCAACCAATGCCGCGATGGTCAACAGCAAGTTCGCGAAGATGCGCCCGCGCGACCTGGCTGAAAAACTGGTCGCGGCGCTGCCGGCCTCGGATGCCGTCGCGGCGGTCGAGATCGCCGGGCCGGGCTTCATCAACTTCCGCCTTGCCGAGAATTCGCTGCACGCCCTGATCCCGGAGATCCTGCGCCAGGGGCACGCCTACGGGCGCAGCCGGCTGGGTGCAGGCAGGCGTGTGCAGGTCGAGTTTGTCTCGGCCAACCCGACCGGCCCGCTGCATGTCGGACACGGTCGTGGCGCCGCGTATGGTTCGGTGGTGGCCGATCTGCTGGAGGCAATCGGCTATCAGGTGCATCGCGAATATTACGTCAACGACGCCGGGCGCCAGATGGATATCCTCGCCACCTCGGTGTGGCTGCGCTATCTCGAGCTGTGCGGCGAGGCACTGGACTTTCCAAGCAACGGCTACAGGGGCGACTACGTCTGGGACATAGCCGCCAGCCTGCATCGCGACCATGGAGATGCCTACCGGCATCCGGCCGAGGACTTGTTTGAAGGCGTGGCGCTGGACGAGCCCGCGGGCGGCGACAAAGAGGCCCATATCGACGGCCTTATCGGGCGCGCAAAGGAACTGCTGGGCGACAACCGGTACCGTTTCGTGTTCGAACTCGGGTTGAACGTCATCCTGGACGATATCCGTGACGACCTGAGTCTGTTCGGCACCGATTATCAGGAGTGGTATTCGGAGCGGTCGCTGACGGAATCGGGGGCGGTGAACAAGGTGATCGATCGCCTGCGCGAGGCCGGCTATCTGTATGAGAAGACGGGCGCCTGGTGGTTCCGTTCGACCGATTTCGGTGATGAGAAGGATCGCGTCGTGGTGCGCGAAAACGGTCAGACGACCTACTTCGCCTCTGATATCGCTTACCACATGGACAAGCTTGATCGTGGCTTCGATCGTGTGATCGATGTCTGGGGCGCGGACCATCATGGCTATGTGCCGCGTGTGAAGGCCGCGCTCCAGGCCATGGGCGGCGACGCCTCGAAGCTGGATGTGTTGCTGGTCCAGTTCGCCATTCTTTACCGTGGCGGAGAGAAGGCGCAGATGTCGACCCGTTCGGGCGAATTCATCACCCTGCGCGAGCTGCGCAAGGAAGTCGGGCGCGATGCGGCGCGCTTCTTCTACGTGATGCGCAAGTGCGAGCAGCATATGGATTTCGACCTCGATCTGGCGAAGTCGCAGTCCAGTGACAACCCGGTCTATTACGTCCAGTATGCGCATGCACGTATTCACGCGGTGCTGCGCCAGGCGGCGGAGAAGCTGGTCGATGTCACGCCCAGCGGAGGGGTCAACAATCTGGAGCGTCTGGTCGAGACGCATGAGACCGATCTGCTGAAGAATCTGTCGCGCTATCCCGAAGTGGTCGAGACCGCCGCCGTCAACGCGGAGCCTCACCTGCTCACCCATTACCTGCGTGATCTGGCGAATGATTTCCATACGTATTACAACGCCCATCAGTTCCTGGTGGATGATGCGGGTCTGCGTGATGCGCGCATCAAGCTGATCCTGGCCACGCGGGAGGTGCTGCGTAACGGTCTCAATCTGCTGGGCGTCTCTGCGCCCGAGCAGATGTAAATATCGCAAGCAGCATACTGATCAGGCTAGAATCGCCCACCCCGAACATACGCACCTCGGGCTTTGTCACCCGGTACCGGCAGAAACGAACGTGCCTCGAGATTACAAACATCGTGCGCAGAAAAAGGCGGCCAGGAAACCCCTGCCTGGCTGGCTTTGGTTGATTACCGGCCTGCTGCTCGGCGGTTTCATCAGCGGCCTGTTCTGGCTCAGGGGACAGTCGACGGATGTCGGGGGTGAATGGGTCGGGGCGAAGCCGGATCGTCCGCCGCAGGGTGAATCGAAGCCTGCGCGACGCGCCGAGGTTCCACCACCACCCAAGCCTCGCTTCGATTTCTACACCATGCTGCCCAAGATGGAAGTGGTGGTTCCCGACGACGAACTGGACCATGAGCCGGTGACCACCCCAAGTGGTGCGGCATCTGCACCCGGGACCTACCTTGTTCAGCTGGGATCATTCCGAAAGACGCAGGATGCGGACAGGCTCAAGGCGCAGCTGGCGCTGCTGGGTTTCGAGGCCAAGGTGGTGAGTGCCAGGATCAGCGCCCAGGACACACGATATCGCGTGCGGTCAGGCCCCTATCTTGGCAAACCTGCCCTGAACAAGGCGCGCAAGCGCCTGGCGGACAATGGTTTCAACGGCATCGTGATCCGGGTCGACGCCAACTGAGCATAGTCTACCGGGTGTCGATCGCATCACCTTTGGCGTTCACCGCGAGCCAACCGCGGACTCGGCTCAGCAGGCTGTCTTCCAGCCCGAAAAATCCCGGCACTGCGCCCGGCACCTCGGCTTGGCGGTACTGCTTGTCTTCGCGCCCGGCCGCTGCATTCCTGCGCGCCTGCGCGGCGTCCAGTACCGCGTAGTGGTCGCGCTCGGCATAGATATCCAGCACCGGGAGTCTGATACGGATCAGTGCGTCTGCCGCGCCATCTGCTTCGGCTGGCTCGACGGGGCTGCTCAACAGCACCAGGGCCCGCAGCTCGCGCGGCGGTTTCTCGGACGCGAATTTCAATGCGGGCCCACCGCTGTCGCCCTGGGCAACGACCACCTGATTCAGCGATTTGCGCGCTTTCAGCCAGGCCAGCCCAGCCTGCAGGCGCCCGAGGATGATTGTTCGTCTGGATTTCGAGGCTGCACGTACCTGGTCTCGGGGAGTGGAAGGCAGCTGCAGCGACAGCGTATCCCAGCCGGCCTGCGAAAGACCGAGGCGCAATGGGCGGATAAGCTCGAGGCTGTTGGCGCTGGTGCCCTGGTCGTGCAACAGGATGATCCCGCCGTGACTCTGATCGCGACCCGATGACTGGAAGATCGCAATAAAACTGCCGCCGTCGGCGTCGAGTTCGATGATCTCCCCCCGGGTGTCCCCGGACGGGAGGAGTCCGCTGGCCAGGCGGTCACTCGTGACCGGTTCGGCCAGGGTTGCGGCGGAAAGGATCAACAGGAACAAGCCTGTGCTTGCGGGGATTTTTCGGGGCATATCTTAGCGGCTGCAATGGCGGACGCTTTCCGGTAAAGTCAGCCGTCCGATTTTCTGGGCCCGGTTCGCCGGGGGCTGTTTTTAAGTAGTTTAGCGCCGGATCACCGGCCAGGGAGCCACGAAATGGCAGATTACGCGATTGCGCCGTCCATTCTTTCCGCCGATTTTGCCAAGCTGGGCGAAGAATGCGACAAGGTGCTGGCCGCAGGCGCCGACATCATCCACTTTGATGTGATGGACAATCACTATGTACCCAACCTGACGATTGGGCCGCTGGTGTGTGATGCGCTGCGCAAGCATGGGATTACCGCGCCGATTGATGTCCATCTGATGGTCAGTCCGGTCGACCGTATAGTCGGCGATTTTGCCGCAGCGGGTGCGACCTACATCACCTTTCATCCTGAGGCATCTGAGCATATCGATCGCACACTGCAGCTGATCAAGGGTGAAGGCTGCAAGGCCGGGCTCGTTTTCAACCCCGCCACGCCGCTGTCGCACCTGGACTACGTGATCGACAAGATCGACATGATCCTGCTGATGTCGGTCAACCCGGGTTTTGGCGGCCAGAGCTTCATTCCCTCGGCACTCGACAAGCTCAGGCAGGCGAAAGAAATCATCAAGGCCTCGGGCCGGGATATCCGTCTCGAGATCGACGGCGGCGTGAAGGTAGACAATATCCGCGAGATCGCCGCAGCCGGTGCAGACACCTTTGTGTCCGGTTCGGGCATCTTCGGTGGGGCGAAGGATTCCGATCCGAACCGCTATGACAGCATAATTGCCGAGATGCGTGCGGAGCTGGCCAAGGCGGGTTGATCTGTAGTAGCGGAGTAAGAACGCAGAGGACGCAAAGAGCGCAGAGGACGCAGAGTTCTCATGGATGAGGACCTTTCGGGTATCGTGATAGGGGCGGCGATCGAGGTGCATCGGCATCTTGGTCCAGGCTTGCTCGAGTCCAGCTATTCGGCGGCATTGGCGCGAGAGTTTTCTCTGCGGTATCCGTAGCCGAAGCGTGGTATCCCCTGGTCGCCCGGTACAAGGGGCGAAATCCTGGACGATGCCTATCGTATTGATTTTCTGGTTGCCGGTAGGCTTGTCGTCGAACTGAAGACCGTGGAGCGGATACTGCCGAGCATCGAGCGCAGGTGCTGACCTACTTGCGCTGGACCGAGCTGCCGCCTGGGCCTGTTGACTCAACTTCAATGTCCCTCTGATGCGACATGGAATTTCCCGCGTAATCAACAGAGTATGCCTCTGAGTCCTTTGCGGCTCTGTGACCTTTGAGTCCTGTGACTATGAGCTTTGAAAAAACCCAAGATGATCCTGATCGACGTCGACGGCACGCTGGTCGACAGTGTCCCGGATCTCGCCTACTGCGTCGACGAGATGATGCGCCAGCTCGGCCGTCCACCACATGGCGAGGCCAAGGTGCGCAACTGGGTTGGCAATGGCGTGGAGCGCCTGGTGCGCCGCGCCCTGGTCGGCCAGTTGGACGGAGAGCCCAGTGATGAGGACTTTGCAAAGGCGTATCCGCTGTTTCTCGAACTCTATGCCGAAAACACCTCGAAACGCTCGGTGCTTTACGCGGGGGTGCGCGAGGGCCTCGATTACATGAAGTCGCGAGGCTACCGGCTTGGCTGCGTCACCAACAAGGCGGCGCAGTTCACCATTCCCTTGCTCAAGGATCTCGGTATCCATGATGAGTTCGGTATCGTGGTCTGTGGTGACACGCTGCCGGTGAAAAAGCCGGACCCGAAGCCGCTGCTGCATGCGGCCGAGCATTTTGGTGTCGACTCCGAGGATTCGCTTATGCTGGGCGACTCCAAGAGCGATGTGTCCGCGGCGCGCGCCGCGGGTTTCCAGATCGTGTGTATGAGCTATGGCTACAACCACGGCGAAGACATCCGCAAATATGCGCCGGATGCGGTTATCGACTCGATGGCGGAGTTGTCCGCATTGATCTGAAGCCGGCCGATAAATTGTCGGGTGGGTCCGGGCGCCAGGGCCTTTCGAATTTTACGTTCGGGTGAACGAAAAAACCCCGCACCGAAGTGCGGGGTTTTTCGTGACCGCCGGGGCGGTCGGGTAATCCGCTTTGAGGCAGGATTACTCGGCAGCAGCTTCAGCCTGCGGGGCAACCGGAGCAACAGGTGCAGCCGGGGCGTAACCGTAAGGGGCGTAGCCGTAGCCGTAAGGAGCGGAGTTGTTGTAACCGCGGCCCCAGCCGTCGCCAGCACCGTAACCATTGCCGTAACCACGCATGTTGGTGCGGCCGCGGCCCGAGAAGCTCATGCTGAAGTCGCCGGAACCCTCAGCGTCGCCTGCACCGTCCATGACGCCGTTGCTGTAGCCGTTGCCGTAGCCGTAGCCGTTGTTGTACTGGTTGTTGTAGCCGTTGTTGCCCCAGAAAGCCGAAGCCTGGGCGGAAGCGATGACGGCCACGATTGCGATGATCTTTTTCATGATTCAAATCTCCAAAGTTTTTTTCGGTGGGCAGTTGCCCGTTAAAAAATTCTGTTGCCGCCTTGGTACCGCGGCCGAGCGCAGGTTCAGTGCGTCGATGTGGAGAAGTATATTAGAAAATACTAAAATGTCAATATACTTTTTCCTCGACGAAGCCCGAAGGGCGGTGAAATCTTCGAAAATCGGGCGGAAGGCCTTGGCGATAAAGGCGTTTTTGGCTAAGGTTGATGCTTCGCCCCGTCCCGACCCAGTGTCCAGCAAATGATTGATCTCGCACACAACAAGCAGATTTCGCCCGAGATGCGATGGCACGGCTGAGCATCCTGCCCGGTGTCTCAGCCGTCTTTTGTGTGTGGAGTAAACAATGACCCCGAATGAATTCGACGCCCTGATCGAGCAGGGCTACAACCGCATCCCCGTGGTTTGCGAGGTGCTTGCTGACCTCGATACCCCGCTCAGCGTCTACCTTAAACTGGTCGAAGGCCCATTTGGCTACCTGTTCGAGTCGGTGCACGGCGGCGAGAAATGGGGGCGCTACTCCATCATCGGCCTGCCCTGCCGCACCCTGCTCAAGGTGACGGGCGAGCAGGTGACGGTAGAGACCGATGGTGAACCGGTCGAGACCGCGACGGTCGAGGACCCGCTCGCTTTCGTCGAGGCGTTCAAGGCCCGTTACCGGGTGCCGGAGCTACCGCATATGCCGCGTTTCAGTGGCGGGCTGGTCGGGTATTTCGGTTATGACACCGTGGGCTATATCGAACCGCGGCTGCGCAATCCGGACAAACCGGATCCCCTCGGCTGCCCGGATATTCTGCTGATGGTGTCGGATGAGCTGGTGGTATTCGATAATCTGAGCGGCCGCATGTATCTGATTGTGCATGCGGATATCGAGCGCGGAGACACACTGGCGGCGGCCGATGGGCGCATCAGAAAATTGACCGAGCGGATGCAGCAGGGCGCGCCGCGCCACCGTGCAGAGACCGCGCGCAAGGTGACCGAGTCGGATTTCGTATCCGGTTTCACCGAGGCCGGTTTCAAGAGCGCGGTGGAGCGGATCAAGCGGTACATTCTCGACGGTGATTGCATGCAGGTGGTGATCTCGCAGCGCCTGTCGATCCCGTTCGCTGCGCGGCCGCTGGACCTGTATCGCGCCCTGCGTGGCCTGAACCCTTCTCCATATATGTACTTCCTGGATTTTGATGAATTCCAGGTCGTGGGTTCGTCACCGGAGATTCTGGTGCGGCTCGAGGATGGTGAGGTGACGGTGCGTCCCATGGCGGGTACCCGCCGGCGTGGCCATACCGAGGAAGAGGACCAGGCACTGGAGGCTGAGTTGCTCGCAGACCCCAAGGAACTGGCCGAACATCTGATGCTGATCGATCTCGGTCGCAACGACGCCGGGCGGGTGGCCCGGGTGGGGACCGTCCGCTTGACCGACAAGATGAAGGTGGAGCGCTACTCGCATGTCATGCATATCGTCTCCAACGTGACGGGTCAGCTGAACGCAGGGATGAGTGCCATCGATGTATTGCGTGCCACTTTCCCGGCAGGGACCGTATCCGGAGCGCCCAAGATCCGTGCCATGGAGATCATCGACGAGCTGGAACCGGTCAAACGGGGGGTCTACTCGGGTGCCGTCGGATACCTTTCCTGGAACGGCAATATGGATACCGCGATCGCGATCCGCACCGCGGTGGTCAAACAGGGCCAGTTGCATATCCAGGCGGGTGCGGGCGTGGTTGCAGACTCGGTCCCTGAGCTGGAGTGGAAAGAGACCATGAACAAGGGGCGGGCCGTGTTTCGCGCGGTGGCGCTGGCCGAAGCGGGTCTCGAGAGTCACCCCTGCGACGGAACGGAGGCCTGACAGTTTCCTGATGAAGATTGTGCGCAAGTCCCTCGGACCGGGGTTGGTGGAGCTGCCTGTCGTTGACCTTTCCCCAGCAATCAGCGCCATGAGTTGGATGAGATTTCCAGAAAATCCAGCAAGATGGGGGGTCTCAGCGTGGAGCAGCGGTACCCCGGTCGCCCCGTGATTGGGAAGGAACGCAGCGACCAAGTCCGGGACGCCTGGCGCTGTACTGTGGTTTGGCTGACATCTCGTTAAAACGCCTATTCGCCGAGTGGGTAGACTTTTCCTTTTGGAAACCAGCGCTGGAAGCGCTCCTCCGTACCCGACTCGAGCTGCTTGATCCGGTATTGCATCACATCGCGGGCACTGATCAATCCCATCAATTCGCCATCGTTGAATACCGGCAAGTGGCGGACCTTGAATTTGAGCATGCCGGTGATGACGGAATCCATGGTGCAGTCCGAGGTGCAGGCGATCACGTCCCGGGTCATGGCGTCTGCGACGACTCCCTGCAATGCGTTGCAGTTTTCCTTGGCTATGACGCGAATGATGTCGCGTTCGGAGAGTATGCCGCGTACGTTGTCCCCGTCATCGTCTATGACGAGCACAGCGCCGATTTTCTTCTCATGCATGAGTTTCACCGCATCTGATATGGGTGAATCCGGCTTCACGGAAAAGACTGCGGCGCCCTTAACCGTTAAAATTGTCTTGACGTCCACGGCACTCCTCCTCAACCAGCGTCTGTTTTTATTTCGGACTGCTCATCGGCCACCCTGGCCGCAAGGAGACTTCACCGCAAAAACGATTCTTTCTCATCCATTTCGAGTGGATTCGAGGATAGAAGATTCGACGCAGCAATTCAAAAATATCGGCCGGTGATCTCCGGCGCTGACGTGGATGTGCGTGGAAACATTGGCATAGGAGTCTTCGTTCGAGTTGCGGAGGGTATTCCCCGGTGCATCTCCGTAGGGGAGGGGTGGCGGCCTGCCGCGGTTAGGCGACGAAAACGCTGACGCGCGGGCGCTCGAGGAACCGATCGCCGATCTTCTCGCAGGTCGGATCGAGGTCGATCGGGAGCGCAGCCACCCGCACGAAGACAGTTTAAACGGAACCAAATACCGTTTATGCTGCGTTTGTTGATCTGCTGAGGTCCCGCTGCGCTGCGACGTGTCGAACCCTGGTCAGGACTGTGTCAACAAAATAAGATCGAAACTCCGGGTCTGTCCCGGACATAATTTGACCGAACAGAACAACACATAAGATGCGCTACATTCGATCCGCACTCTTCGTCGCCGTCGTCTGGTTGCTGCTCTCCGGGCATTACACCACGCTGATATTGTCGCTCGGTGTTGTGTCCGTTGCGATCGTGACCTGGTTTCTGTGGCGCATGGACCGGGTTGACCGGGAACTGGGCGTCTTGCCGATGCGGCCGCGCCTGCTGTACTACCTGCTATGGCTGATGTGGCAAGTGGTGCTGTCGAACATCGATCTGGTGCGGCGGATCTGGGATCCGGCCCTGCCGATACGGCCGACCTGGCAGCGACTCGACATCAAGGTCACCTCCGCGCTGGCCAAGACGCTGTACGCCAATTCCATCACCCTGACGCCGGGTACCCTGACCACGGATGTCAGGGAAGACCACTTCATGGTGCACAGTCTGTCGCCGGACGGTATCGAGGAGCTGCGCAAAGGCGGGATGGAACATCAGATCCAGCGCCTGCGGGTCTGATCCGATGCTGACCGCCGCAATCGTTGCGATCCTGGTGACCATGTTCCTGGCGCTGATCAGGACCTTTCTTGGCCCGACCGAATACGACCGCATGCTGGCGGCCAATTCCTTTGGCACCAAGACCGTGCTGCTGATCGCGCTGGCCGGTTATGCCCTGAAGTGGAACAGCTATCTTGACGTGGCCCTGCTTTACGCCCTGCTGAATTTTGTCGGCACTATCGCGGTGATGCGGTTCTTCGAATACCGCAATGCGCCAGAAGAGAGCGATGGTCCGGAGTCGGCGGCATGACGACGATCCTTGAGTTGCTCAGCGGTCTCTGCCTGCTGTTTGGCAGTGTGCTGTGCGTTACGGGTGGAGTGGGGTTGTTTCGGATGCCGGACTTCTACTCGCGTGTCCATGCCTCCGGCGTCACCGAGACTTTGGCGGCGCCCCTGCTGTTGATCGGACTGCTGTTGCAGATGGAATGGTCGCTGGACATGGTGAAGGTGATCATGATTCTGCTCGTGGTGCTGGCTACCAATCCTACCGCCACCCATGCCATGGCCAAGGCGACGCTGCACGGCGGGCAGCGGCCACTGGTATTGCCTGGCGATGAAGATACTGCGGGAGAAGGCTCATCGAAGCCCTGATCGACATCACCCTGCTGGGTTTTCTGGTGATGATTGCGGTGGCGGCGATCCTCCTCACCGATTTGTTTGCGGTGGTGATGCTGTTTGGCGTCTACAGCCTGCTGACCGCCGCCCTGTTCATGGACCTGGATGCGGTAGATGTCGCGTTCACCGAGGCAGCGGTAGGCGCCGGCGTCACCACCGTGCTGATGCTTTCCAGCCTGCACCTCACGAAACGCTGGGAGGCGCTGCCCAGGCGTAATCCTTTGATCAGCCTGCTTGTGGTCAGTATCACGGGTGCTGCGCTTGTCTACGCTGTTCTGGATGCTCCCGGGCTTGGCGACCCGTCTGCACCGGTGCATCAGCACGTAACCCCGCGCTACATCGAACAGGGTCAGGCAGAGGTGGGCGTGCCGAATCTGGTCACCGCCGTCCTGGCGAGCTACCGGGGCTATGACACATTCGGCGAGACCGTGGTGATCTTCACCGCCGGTTTGGCGGTGCTGCTGCTGCTCGGTATCCAGGACGATCCGCGCATGCGCCCGGGGGTTAGCGCGATAGGCGACCAGGTGGTGCTGCGTTCGGTGGTCAAGGTATTGATACCGCTGATCCTGCTGTATGGACTGTATGTGCAGTTTCACGGCGACTTTGGCGCCGGTGGCGGCTTCCAGGCCGGTGTGATCTTTGCCACAGGCTTTGTGTTGTACGACCTGGTGTTCGGTGAGGGCAGCGCCCGCGCTGTGGTGCCGCCGGGTTGGCTGCACCGCCTGGCCGCTGTCGGTGTGCTGATCTACGGTGGCGTCGGCGTCTACTCACTGCTGGCCGGTCGGCCCTTCCTGGACTACTCGGCGCTGGCCGACGATCCGGTCCACGGCCAGCACCTGGGCGTTTTGCTGGTGGAGCTGGGTGTCGGCATCGCGGTGTTCTCGGTGGTGCTGTTGATCTTCTATGCGTTCTCTGGTCGGGGACGCCGCCGATGAACTTCGTGCCAGGAATCTTCAATTACCTCGTCGTGGTGTTTCTGATGATGGCCGGATTCTACGTGGTCATCGCCCAGGGCAATCTGGTCAAGAAACTCGTCGGGCTGGGGCTGTTCCAGGCCTCCGTTTTCATCCTCTACATCACCATGGGGAATCTCTCGGGTGGCCAGGCGCCGATCGTCGTGGAGGGCGTGACCGCCTATTCCAGTCCGCTGCCGCATGTGCTGATTCTGACCGCGATCGTGGTCGGTGTGGCCACCACGGCGGTCGGGCTGGCGCTGGTGGTGCGTATCCACGAGGCCTACGGCTCGGTGGAAGAGGACGAGATCCATGCCAAGGATCTGGCGGATGACAAGGCCCTGCTGGATGCCCCTGCTGGCGACGACGGGGATGGGGACTGATGAGCCTCTGGGATCACCTGCCGGTTCTGGTAGTCATCGTCCCGCTGATGGCCGGTCCCCTTTGCGTATTGGCTGAGCGGCCGCGCGCGGCCTGGGGTGTGGCGCTGGTGGCAACCTGGCTGAGTTTCGCCGCGGCCATCGCGCTGGCGATCCAGGTTAACGATACCGGCACCATCAGTTACCAGCTCGGTGGCTGGGCGCCGCCCTGGGGGATCGAGTACCGCATCGACACCCTGGGCTCCTTTGTGCTGCTCGTCGTGACCGCCATCCCCGCCCTGGTGCTGGTGGCGGCCAAGGAGAGCGTGGTTCACGAGGTCCCCGAGTCGCTGATCGCGCGCTTTTACGGCGCCTTCATGCTGGCCTTCGCCGGTCTCGCAGGCATCGTTGCGACAGGGGATGCCTTTAACGTCTTCGTTTTCCTCGAGATCTCTTCGCTGGCATCGTATGCGTTGATCAGCATGGGGCGGGACCGACGCGCTCTGACCGCTGCCTTTGAGTACCTGGTGATGGGCACCATTGGCGCCACCTTCATCCTGATCGGCATCGGTTTCCTTTACATGATGACCGGCACGCTGAACATGCAGGACCTGGCGGCGCGGCTGCCGGAGGTGTCGGATACGCGGACGGTGCGGGCGGGCTTCGCATTCCTGACTGTGGGCATCGGGCTGAAACTGGCGATGTTTCCACTGCACCTGTGGCTGCCGAACGCATACGCCTATGCCCCGTCGGCGGTGACGGCGTTTTTAGCCGCGACCGCGACCAAGGTCGCCGTCTATGCGCTGCTGCGTTTTCTGCTCGGGGTATTTGGTTTTGAGTTCGCGCTGCAGGAAATGCCGTTGGACGACATCCTGATGATCCTCGGCCTGGCAGGTATTTTGACCGCGTCGCTGGTGGCTGTGTTCCAAGAGGACATCAAACGCATGCTGGCCTATTCCAGCGTCGCGCAGATCGGTTACATGGTGCTGGGCATCAGCCTGGCCTCGACCACCGGGATCACCGCGGCGACCCTGCATGTGTTCAATCATGCACTGATGAAGGGCCTGCTGTTTCTCGCGCTCGGCGCGGTTGCATACCGCATTGGCGGTGTCTGTTTGCGGGATTTCGCCGGTCTAGGGCGACGCATGCCCTGGACCATGGCGGCGATCGTGCTCGGTGGCCTCAGCCTGATTGGCGTGCCACCCACTGCGGGATTCATCACGAAATGGTATCTGGTGCTGGCCACGCTGGAGCAGGGCCTCTGGCCGGTCGCCGTACTGATCCTGATCGGTTCTCTGCTCGCCCTGGTGTATGTCTGGAAACTGGTCGAGGCGGCCTATTTTGAACCCGTGCCGGAAGGGGCTGCGGCGGTCCCCGAGGCGCCGTGGTCGATGCTGCTGCCGATCTGGCTGCTGGTCGGCGCCAACATCTATTTCGGCGTTCATACCGAGGTCACCGTGGGCCTGGCAACGCAGGCCGCGACCGAGCTGATGGGGATCCGGCCATGAGCCCGGAGCAGTTGCTGACCTGGATCCCGCTGGTGCCGATTCTCGCGGCTTTCGGCGTCGTTGCCGCGCGCGCCAATCCCAACCTGCGCGAAGGGGTCAGCGTCGGCGCCGGTCTGATCCTGTTCCTGCTGGTTGCCGCCCTGGCTGCGACGATCGACTGGAATGCACCGCCGACGCTGGTTATCGGGACGCCCGTGGCGGGTCTGTCACTGGCGTTGACGCCCGAACCGCTCGGCATGTTGTTCGCGCTGGTCGCCAGCCTGCTGTGGCCGATCACCACGGTGTATGCAGTAGGTTACATGCGCGCGCACCACGAACAGAACCAGACCCGCTTCTACACGGCGTTCGCGGTCTCGATTGCGGCCACGATGTGCATCGCACTGGCCGGCAATATGCTGACCCTGTTCGTGTTCTACGAGGTGCTGTCGGTCGCCACCTATCCGCTGGTCACGCATGCCGGTACGGACAAGGCGAAACGCGCCGGCCGAGTCTACCTCGGCTTGCTGATGGGCACCTCGATCGGCTTCCTGCTGTTGGCCATGGTCTGGACCTGGAGCCTGACCGGCACGCTCGACTTCACGCCGGGTGGTGTGTTCGGCGACGAGGTCAGCGGCGGCATACTCGGTATCCTGCTGTTGCTGTACGTGTTCGGGACCGGCAAGGCCGCGCTGATGCCGTTCCACCGCTGGCTGCCGGCGGCGATGGTCGCACCGACGCCGGTGTCCGCCCTGCTGCATGCAGTGGCCGTGGTCAAGGCGGGTGTGTTCACCGTGCTCAAGGTCAGTGTGTATATCTTCGGTCTCGACCGCATCGAACAACTGGTGATGGCCGAGTGGCTGGTCGCACTGGCCGCGGTCACCATCGTGCTCGCCTCGACGATTGCGTTGCGCCAGGACAACTTCAAGGCCCGTCTCGCGTACTCCACCGTTAGCCAGTTGTCGTACATCACCATGGGTGCGCTGCTCGGTATCGCCAGTGGCGCGATCGGCGGTGGTCTGCATATCGCGATGCATGCGTTTGGCAAGATCACCCTGTTCTTCTGCGCCGGCGCGGTACTGGTCACAGCGCACAAGTCGAAGATCAGTGAACTCAATGGCATCGGCCGGCGCATGCCTTGGACCATGGGTGCGTTCGCAATAGGCGCCGTTTCCATGATCGGCGCACCGCCGTTCGCCGGCTTCATATCCAAATGGTATCTGTTGAGCGGCGCGCTGCAGACGGAGCAGGTGATTGCCGTCGCAGCGCTCATCATCTCCACCCTGCTGAACGCGGCCTATTTCATGCCGATCGTGTACGCGGCCTTTTTCAAACCAGAGGACAATGGCCACGGGCTTGCCGAACATGGCGAGGCACCGTTGCCGATCGTGTTGGCGCTCAGCATAACCGCGCTGTTCACGCTACTGATCTTCTTTTTTCCGGACATCCCGCTGTCGCTCGTGCAGCAGATGGTGGGGGGCTGATGAACACGCCAGCAAACGATTCCAATACCCAAACCGGGCAGGACGAACGCAAAAACTGGTTATATCGCAGCAAGAATCTGCCCAAGCTCTGGGCAATACAGGTCACCATCTTGGTCCTCGCGCTGCTGCCGGAATTGTTCGTCCACCATCACCCGCACTTCGAGCTGGCAGGTTTCACACTGGATGCGAGTTTTGGCTTCTTCGCCTGGTATGGCTTCTTGACCTGTGCCGGCATGGTTGCGGGCGCGAAGATTCTGGGCATCTTCCTAAAACGCAAGGACACTTACTATGACGAGTGAGTTTGCGTTTCCGCCCGGACTGATCATGGTCCTCGGCGCCGTGCTGATCCCGCTGCTCGGCGAACGCCAGCGGCTGCTGGTACTGCTCGGCCTGCCGGCGCTCACGCTGGCCGCGGTGTGGGGCCTGCCGGCGGACGCTTCGCTGCAGCTGGCCTTTCTCGACTACACCCTCGAACCGGTGCGCTCGTCGGCCGAGGGCCGGCTGTTCGCCACGGTGTTCGCGATCATGGCCTTCGCCGGGGGGCTGTATGCGCATCGCCAGGCGACCACCACCGAACTGACCGCGGCGTTCGTCTACGCCGGCTCGGCGATCGGTGTGACCTTCGCCGGTGACCTGTTGACGGTGTTCGTGTTCTGGGAGCTCATGGCACTTGGCTCGACAGTCGTGATCTGGTCGGCCGGCACGCAGAGCGCCTATAAGGCCGGCATGCGTTACCTGCTGGTGCACCTGTTCGGTGGCGTGGTCCTGATGATCGGCATCGTCGCGCACGTCGTCGACACGGGTTCGCTCGCGTTCACCGCGATGCAGACCGACAGCCTCGGCCAATGGCTGATCCTGATCGGCTTCCTGGTCAATGCCGGCGCCCCGCCACTGTCGGCCTGGATCCCCGACGCCTACCCCGAGGCCAGCCCGAGTGGTACGGTCTTTCTGTCGGCATTCACCACCAAGACCGCGGTATTCGCGCTGCTGGTCGGTTTCCCCGGCGCCGACATCCTGGTGCCGGTCGGCCTGTATATGGTGTTCTACGGCATCATCTATGCGCTGCTCGAGAACGACATGCGGCGCATCCTCGCCTACTCGATTGTCAACCAGGTCGGCTTCATGGTCGCCGCGATCGGCATCGGCACCTCGATGGCGCTGAACGGCGCCGCCGCACATGCGTTCGCGCACATCATCTACAAGGCCCTGCTGTTGATGTCGGCAGGCAGCGTGCTGCTGATGACCGGCAAACGCAAGTGCACCGACCTCGGCGGACTGTTCCAGAGCATGCCGATTACTGCGACCCACGGGATCATCGGCGCGCTGTCGATCTCGGCATTCCCGTTCACCTCCGGCTTCGTGACCAAGTCGCTCGAGACCCAGGCCGCCGCCAACGAGGGCATGCTGCTGGTGTGGCTGCTGCTGCTCGCCGCGTCCGCCGGGGTGTTCCTGCATGCGGGCATCAAGTTTCCCTGGTTTGTGTTCTTCCAGAGGGATTCGGGGTTGCGACCGCCCGAGCCACCGAACAACCTGCGCCTGGCGATGTGGTTGTTCTCGTTCCTGTGCCTGGCGATCGGTGTCTACCCACAACCGCTGTATGCCATCCTGCCCTATCCGGTCGATTACCAGCCGTATACCGTCGATCATCTGGTGACCCAATTCCAGGTACTGTTGTTCGCCGGCTTTGCGTTTTTCTTCATGCTCAAGCAGATGCGCCGTACGCTGACCATCAGCCTCGACTTCGACTGGTTCTACCGCAAGTTCTTCAGGGAGATCGGCAAGGAGTTCACGCTACGCACCAGCGTTGCGCGACAGGAACACGAACAAAAGGCCATGGCCGGGATCGGCCGGGTGATCGACAAGCTTTACCGCCACCATGGCCCACACGGCATATTGGCCCGTTCGTGGCCGACCGGCAGCATGGTGATCTGGGTGGCCGTGATGCTGGGCCTGTCGCTGGCGCTGTACTACATCTGAAACCCGCACCGCAGCCCCCCGCCGGGCTCAGGTCGCCGGCCGGTTGCAGCGTCTGGCGGCCGGAAAGGCGCACCCGGGGCAGGCGTGCATGGGGAGCTGACATTCCGCCCGGCAGCAGAAATGCAGAGGTATCGGCCTGAAGCATCCTGGACTGCTTTGCGCTGCGGTTTCAACCGATCGACGATGGCAAGTCCCGTGACAGCCGGTGTGATTGGCGGTGGTTTATAGCGATTCCGTTATGAGGGACAATATACGCCTTCGTGCATTGGGTTCCAGACCATCGGCGTGGGGGTTGTCAATCGAAATAGCGGGTAACGCACTCGATCATCTGGAACGGTAGCTATACAGAACAATGGGATAGGCACTATATGCTGCTGATGATCGATAACTACGACTCCTTCACGTTCAACATTGTGCAGTATTTCGGCGAGTTGGGTGCGGAGGTAAAGGTCGTTCGCAACGATGAGATCGACGTGGCCGGCATTGCCGCACTGCAACCGCAACAATTGGTGATCTCGCCCGGGCCGTGTACGCCGGCGCAGGCGGGCATATCGGTTGAGGCGATCAAGGCTTTCGCGGGCAGGATCCCGATCCTCGGGGTTTGCCTGGGGCACCAGTCCATCGGTCAGGCCTTTGGGGGCAGGGTGGTGCATGCGCGTGCGGTGATGCACGGTAAGACCTCACCCATCCATCATCGCTCGGTCGGCGTGTTTGCGGACCTTCCGAATCCGTTCGAGGCGACACGTTACCATTCCCTGGTGATCGAGCGAGACAGCCTGCCGGACTGCCTCAAAGTCACCGCCTGGACCGAGCAGGATAGGGTGGAAGATGAAATCATGGGGGTTCGCCATCGCGAGCTGGACGTGCAGGGTGTCCAGTTCCATCCGGAGTCTATCCTGACCGAGCACGGGCACCAGATGCTGAAGAACTTTCTCGACGGAAGGAAATAGGGGTTGTGGGTTTTGAGTTATGTGTTGACGTGCGACTTTCGTTCAACCAGATATCCAAAACACAAACTCACAATTCAACACTCAACACTGATTAGGGTGCTTTGACCATGGACATGAAGCAGGCCATTGCGCGCGTTATCGAGCGTCGTAATCTGGAAGCAGATGAGATGACCGCCGTTATGCGCGCCATCATGACCGGCGGTGCGACAGCGGCACAGATCGGCGGTTTTCTGGTCGGGCTGCGCATGAAGGGTGAGACCGTGACCGAGATTGCGGCCGCCGCCGGCGTTATGCGCGAGCTGGCCTCGGGAGTGGACATCGGTGGTCTGGAGCATACGGTCGATATCGTCGGAACCGGTGGTGATGCATCCGGTACCTTCAACGTCTCTACCGCCAGCATGTTCGTCGCAGCGGCAGCAGGCTGTCATGTTGCCAAGCACGGCAATCGCTCGGTTTCGAGCAAATCGGGCAGCGCCGATGCGCTGGAGACCGCGGGGCTGCGACTCGACCTCTCGCCCGAGCAGATCGGGCAGTGTGTGCGCGACGTCGGGGTCGGTTTCATGTTCGCACCGGGGCATCACAGTGCGATGAAACACGCGATTGGGCCGCGCCGCGAGATGGGCGTGCGCACCATATTCAACGTGCTGGGGCCGCTGACCAATCCGGCCGGCGTGCCCAACCTGCTGCTCGGGGTTTTCAGCGAAGAGCTTCTGGAGCCCTTGGCCGAGGTCCTGCGGAAACTCGGCAGTCGGCATGTCATGGTCGTGCATTCGGATGATGGGCTGGACGAAATCAGTATCGGGGCAAAGACCGAGGTGGCGGAACTCAAGGACGGTTCGGTGCGCCGATTTTCCATCCGGCCGGAGGACTTCGGCATCAGGCGCAGCGCGCTGGACAGCATCCGCGCAGAGGGTCCGGAAGACAGCGTGAAGACCATTGTCGGCGTCCTCGACGACACGGCGGGGCCGGCGCGCGATATCGTGGTGCTGAATGCCGGAGCAGCCATCTATGTCGCTGGCCTGGCCGAATCATTGAAGGATGGTGTCCGCAGGGCCGATGAGGCCATCGCCAGCGGCGAGGCGCGCAACCGGCTCGATCGTTTGGTGGTTCTTACCCAGAGTTTCGAATGAACAATTGGAACGCAGAGGGCGCAAAGTAGCGCAAAGTGCGCCAAGAAAATTGTGGCGCCAAACAGTCATGCTTGACCGGATTGACGGTAGCAGGGGGCTGACCATGAAGCAGTCGATGAAAACTCTGCGTTCTCTGCGAATCCTTTGCGTCCTTTGCGTTCCTTTTTCACCGGCAGATCCAACTAGATGAACGATACCCCCGATATCCTGAAGAAGATCGTCGCACGCAAGCACGAGGAGATTGCCGAGCGCCGTG
>CAVWYD010000002.1:0-286800 GCA_963759055.1 uncultured Gammaproteobacteria bacterium | reverse complement strand
ATGAGTATTCGGGATCCAGGTATTCGGGATCGATATCGAGACCTGTCCGACCTGCGGCGGTGCAGTACGGATCATCGCGTGCATCGAGGATCCCAACCTCATCGAGAAGATCCTCTCCTACCTGAATGCGAAAGGGGCTGGGTCCGAAGCCACGTGGCTGGCCTGGTGGTCGGCCCACGAAGTAAAACGTGCCTGCCAACAGGCTGCTGGAATGGATTCGCGCGCCAACATGCCGGCCTGATGTCGTTCGATGGTCAGCGGGGCGGCCGAGCGCTGTTGTCGATGGCCACGATCAGGCAATTCAGATGGCGGAAAAGGCCGTTCATACCGCCTGTGCTCACGAGTACCCCTGAGTCTGGTCAATACGCGTCTGAACCGGGAAAAGCGACGAGGCTCAGCAGGGAGAGCTATCAGGGGTTCTCGCTGCTTCTTTGACACAAGCGCATCGAGGGAGTCGACCCAATCTCCATTAGCCCCGGCTTCGCGGGCATCGTCCAGGAGTTCGGACAGGCGCTTTACCGCTATCGGTTCGAGCCGACGCTGCGCGTGGTCATCAATCGTTCCCGCAAGAGACCCCACTCTCAGGGAATCCGGTATAGCCACACCGTCCACCGCAAAACAAATCGCTGTACCCACACATCGCAGGCAAGTACCACAGTTTCCATCTTTCTGCGGCCCTGCCCAACATACCCGGAAACGTTGCCCAAATGAGAACTTTTCACTCCAGTGTCATTGAAGCATCACTTACGGGAATTTCCAAGACGCACTGAATGACACACTCCGGGGTAAGCTTTCTGGTTGCGTGGTGATAATGACGAGTTCTGCGTCGATGATTCAGATGATAGCCTTCATTTGAAGTCATACTCGACAGTTTCCAGTAGGCAGAGGTGCTCTGAGATGAAGCGCATTAAAGCTTGGATTAGGAAAAACGTAGACCAGCCCCTGATTCACAAAGCAGTCGTGACAGTGTTGGGGATTAAACGTCGCCTGATGCTTCGCACGACCGTTATTGCGATAACGGGTAGCTGCGGCAAAACCAGTGCAACTCAGATGCTCGGCATGTCACTTGCTGACCACGACTCCTGTTACACCATGGTGGAGAGAAACAAAACCATTGCGTTGCTGACGGCGCTGCGGCAAAGCTCTTGGTCAATCCGTTTTTTGCTCGTAGAGGCTGGCGTGATGAATCGGGGAGACATGGCGGGCCATGTGAAACTGTTGCACCCGGACATCGGTATTGTCACCACCATCGGGCGGGATCATCATACGAGCTTTCGGAGCAGGGAAGGAACTGCTGCTGAAAAAGGGCTGCTGATCAAATCGCTTCCCCCCTCTGGTACAGCCGTGCTGAATGCGGATGATCCGTATGTGCTGGGCATGGCAGAGAGTACTCGGGCCCAGGTGCTCACTTTTGGCCTTAGTGAAAGCGCCGATGTGAGAGGCACCGATATAAGTGCCGTCTGGCCCAATCGGCTTTCTTTGACGGTTTCCTACCAAGGCGAACAGGCTCGTGTTCAGACCAGGCTGTTTGGTGACCTGTTGGTACCATCCGTGCTGGCTGCCATTGCCGGTAGCTTGGCGGTAGGGAGATCTTTAACGCATTGTGCTGCCTCGCTGGAAGGACTCGCAGCCTATCCAAGGCGAATGTCCATACACTGTTCTCCTGAGCATGCCTGGTTCATCAACGACACTTTCAAAGCTCCCTACTGGACGATAGATACGGTCATCGACCTGGTAAGAAAGGTTGAGGCCCCGAGAAAAACCATCGTGTTCGGATCCTTTTCCGACATCCCAGGGGCCATCTCTCCCAAATATCGACATGCAGCTACTGAAGCGCTTACAGCAGCGGACCGGGCCGTCTTTGTTGGCAATAAAGCTCTGCATGCCCGCAAGCGGATTACAAAAGAAAACCGGGACCGACTGTTTGCGTTTGACAGTCTAATGCAGGCATTCGAATTCCTTGGGAAAGACCCGATAAACGGCGAGCTGACCTACGTAAAGTCGAATACCCAGGATCATCTTGAACGGCTGATCTATGGCCATCCATATGGTTTCAGTTGCCGACTGGAAGGTTGCGACTTGAGGATCAACTGTATCGATTGTCAGGAGTTGGGGCTGAAGGACAGGGTCGATAATCAGCCTGCGGGAACTCTGAAAAAGCTGTAAGTGCCGACGAATTTCCGTGGTTATTTGCCGCGGACCTGTAGAGAAGCGTTTGCCGCGGTCTGCGCACGCGTGCACGCAGCTTGCCTCGGCGTATGGTTACGACCAAGGTCTGGGCTGACAAGCCGTTGGATTTTCGATAAGAGAGGGTGGCCGACGAGCCGGGTGTAGCGCTGGCCCTGTTGTCGTCGGAGATCGAAGGAACCAAGGCGACTTTGGTCGACGTGCTGGCCTGGAGCAGGCCGAGCAGCTCGGTGCCTCGAACATCGAGAAGGTGATCAACTACGTCGCCGCGGTCAATCATGCGTTCAAGGAGATCCATTCGCCCAAAGGTCCACCGATCTCCGTGCGCCTGCTCAACGATTGCCACCATATCCTGATGCAGGGTGTGCGCGGTGCCACCAAGCAGCCATGCAGCTGCGCCGTCGATTTGTCCGCCGCTGAACTGATCTGCATTATGCGCAACCGTCAGCCCAATGATTGTGACCACGAAAGCGCACATAACGACAAATACCCAGAAAAAGATAGCCGGAATAGAAGCGCCTCCAAAGAAGAAAGCAAACAATAGACTGGACGCCAAGACGGCTATCGAAATCTTCAAAAGCACGAAATCGAGGAAGGAAATTGCCAGAGAATTTGGCGTTCACTTCTCGGTAGTCAATTCAATCAAGCAAGGACAATCCTGGGCGCATGTGACTGGTGCAAGGCCGAAAACCAAAAAAAGAAAGGCTGAACCATAATCGCCGATAACGGACGAGGGTCACCCCTCCCAACAGCTTCATCATGGTTTCGTTCTTCTACCGAGCCGGTGACCGCCGGTAAGGACCGCAATGGGTCGACTCCGGTCTATTGCGCCGCACAAATCGCCGTCTGTTTTCGGCCGTGAATCGCCAGGCTGGCTAGCGGACGCTCCTGGCCGTCCCAGCTACAGCCGCAAACGGCCATAAGCCCAAACTAGGGGGCGCGAGGAATGACCGCTTTGCGCAAGAAGGGCGCCGCTTGCTGGGGGTGGCCGAGTTAAGCGAACGGGTTGGATGCATCGATAAGCATGACTAGTGACTATGATTGGCACGACGTTTGGGCGCCAAAGCAGGAAACTTGTGCGTTGCATATTCGGAATGGCAGCCAACACAGGCTTCAGCCATTCTCGAAGTATAGAAGCCGACCAATTCAACCTTTTCCATGTTTGCTGCATGCTTGAGCATGCCAGCCAAATAGTGGAACCGTTGATCTAACTTTACAAATGCGCTCGGTAACTTTTCATGTAACTCGTGCATCTGCGATTCGGACAGATTCTTCGCCAACACATAGCTGCGCTCCATTTTTCCTGCAATAGTCGCAATCTCCGCCCATTGCCCGGAGACATATAGCGGGACTATGTTCACCATTCCGTTCTGCAATTCGACCATCCCTTTAGAAAAGAAGTCTCGCAGCGCCGGTGAAAGGCCCGCAATTGCGACATGCTCTTCTCGCGAAACGTTGACATTATTCTCGTCTCCATAGCCCAAGGCTGGTATGAGTACTATGAGAAAGTAAAGTAGAGCTGAGTTTTTCATTTATAATGTCAATCCTGGTTCTTGGGCATGTGCAAGCCGTGCGGAGTGCTGAACGTCCGAGCGAGCATAGCGAGCGATTTTACCGAATTGTTGTGTGCTTCTGCGCTTTCAGCCGAAAAAGCATGCGTATTCATCACTACTAATATCCGTAGCCGCCTCTCAATCAGTTGGCCGGGCGTTCGAATCGCCCACGACCCATCCTACGGGGGGTGTCTTGCCATGCCGCGTTGTTCAGGCGAAGGGGACTCGGATGCCGCAAACTGCATGCGCCATGCTGGTTCACCCGAAGAGTTCATTCCACTCCTTCGATACGGTGGGCAATCAATAAACGTGGTTTTGATTTGGGATACAATAAGCGGCCTAAATGACTTATTCAAAAGTGTACCGCGCTTCAGGAGATCTTTGATGACCCCTTTCGCTATTGCCGGCATCCAGATGCGTATTTCGGCCTCGCAGGAGAACATTTCCGCGATGGCGCACCGGCTGGATATCCTGATGGCGCGCTTTCCCTGGGTGCAGATGGTCGTGTTCAGCGAACTGGCCGCGTTCGGTCCACTGCCCGGGCATGCGCAGGCGTTGCCTGGCCCGGCGGAAGATGCATTCAGGGAGATGGCGGCGAAACACCGGATCTGGCTGCTTCCCGGGTCCATGTTCGAGGCGGCCGGCGACCTGGTCTACAACACCGCATCGGTGATCGATCCGAATGGCCATGTCGTCGGCCGCTACCGCAAGATGTTTCCGTTCCAGCCCTACGAGAACCACGTCGAGCCCGGCAACGAATTCCTGGTCTTCGACGTGCCGGATGTCGGCCGCTTCGGCGTCTCGATCTGCTATGACATGTGGTTCCCGGAGACTTCGCGGACCCTGGCGTCCATGGGCGCCGAGGTGATCCTGCACCCGACCATGACCGACACCATCGACCGCGATGTGGAACTCTCGATCGCCCGGGCGACGGCGGTGACCAATCAGTGCTATTTCTTCGATATCAACGGCGTGGGCGACGGCGGCGTGGGCTCGTCCATCATCGTCGGTCCTGCCGGCTACATCATCCATCAGGCGGGTGGTGGCGAGGAGATGATCCCGGTCGAGATCAACCTGGACCGGGTGCGTCGCGAGCGCGAGGTGGGTATCCGCAGCCTGGGTCAGCCGCTGAAGAGTTTCCGCGACCGGCCGGTGGATTTTCCCGTGTACAGCCGGACCCCGGAGTCCGAGGCCTATCTGCAGAGCCTCGGTCCGCTGACCAAGCCGCATCGCGGCTCTCGCGCCGGCCTCAAGGATCAGGGCGCGGACAATGGCTGAGGCGCCGGTTGCCGCCGCTGAACGCTGTCGGGCTTGCGCAGGGGATTGACGTCGACAGCCAGGTCGCTCGCTAGTGCAGCAGTTCCAACGAACCCGGCACGAAGGGATATCTCACCGTGCGCGTGCCATCAACGAATGCGTGCATGGCAAACCGCCAACTGTCATGTGACCAGAGATACTCCACGTCCAGCGAACTTGGCTGGTATACGGCGGTGTAAAGCGTTCCGAATCCACGCCGGTAGGCCGTGGAGTACAGGGGCGGACGCAGAAACGCGCGAATCAGGCGGTAGGAATCGTCTGCATATTTTTCGAGGTATTTTTCGAGTGCGCGCTCCCGCTCCAGGGTTTTGCTTGCCCCGGCATGCTGATCCCATTCGACACCCTGTTGATGGTTCGTGGTCACCGCGCGCCGCGTGACCTGCGGTTCGCGATCGGGTGCGATGAATACCGTCTTGAAGTCACCCTGGCGGTCCAGGATGGTCACGTTGTAGGACATGTGGCTGGGGATGCGACACAGGACCTCGACCGACTCAGCGGTGGTGGAGCAGAATTCGAGGATGTACCGCAACAGCAGCGGTACGCCAAAGCCGTCTCCCACCACCTTGCGCCCGCCAAAACTCAGGGAAACGACCAGCCCGTCCTCGTTCATGCCGTCAACCAGACCCCAGAGGCAGTCGCTGGTGCCGACCACCTTGCGGCCGTTCCAGGCCGTATGCAGGATCGCGCCTTCGAATAGTTGTGGGCTGTAATCGTAGTTGCGTACCAGCATCGGAGGCGAACCGGTCCAGACGGCCTGAGAGCAGCCGCGCACGTAAGCGGGCGGGCGGTAAAGTGTCAGAAAGCGTGCGGCAATGTCACCGCCTCCGGCGAGTTCGACAAGTCGTTCGTAAGTAGGCATCAATTCAGGCATATGCTGCTGCAATGCCCGCCGTGCACTCAGATAGAGAGGGCGCGCCTCCGCGCCCTCACTGAGAAACCAACGTCGATAAGCCGGCCAATGGTAACGAAACAGCGACTGCCACTTCTCGCCTGGCAAGGCCTCGGTGAATGCAGTGATGGTGCGTTCCATAGTCACTTATTCGGGTCTCCGGGGTGGTTCCAGGGCCAGCGTGCAACAGGCCCGCTACATGATCTTGAACGCTCCCGCCTCCGGTGCCGCTTCCGGGGCAGGCAGAGGCTTGCCGCGGTAGTTCGCCACGATGCCGTTGATCCAGGCGCGCGCCCGGTCGTTGAGGACGAAATCGCCGCTCATCGAACGCCCGCGCAGGATCAGGATCCCGAGATCGGCGCCCTCGTAGCGGTAGTCATCCGCGCCGGTGATACGCAGGAAGAAGGCCTCCTTTTCGCTGCTCACCGCACGCCGGTGGTAGTCGAATCGGCTGTATTCCATCGAGCCGTCGTCGTTCATTCTCCAGATGCCGGTCTGCGGCGCATCCGTGACGATGTCGACATCGTCCTTGGTGTGCTTGATCACCAGCTGACACCAGCTGTCGATGTAATCCGGATCCGACCAGCGCGCGTTCAGGTCTTCGACGTCGAATTCGAACTCGGCGCCGGAGAATTCCAGCAGGTGGAACAGGAACAGCGGGGCATCGGCATGTGCAAAGGCCGCGTGGTTGGTCATCGAGCTTGCACCGGTGACCCTGGGGTTCAGTTCGCCGAGATAGATCTCGCCGGTATCGGTGTCGATCAGGTAATCGAGGTCGAAGTAGCCCCGGTAGCCCTCCTTGCGCAGCTGCTCGCCGAACTGGAAGGTATAGTCGCGGGCCTTGTCGCGGATTTCCTGCGTGAAGGCGCCGGGGAATATCTCGTTGCCACACCAGCCGCCGCGGTAGGGGGTGAGCTCCTTGGCGCCGACCACCTCGGTCAGCAACGGGCCCACGATGGTGCCCTGGCTGGTGGTGCAGGCCTCCAGGGTCGAGCCGCGGCAGTTCAGGCGCTTCATGATCTTCACCTCGGGGTCCGGGGTGATCTCGTCCGCATGCTTGTCCCAGTCGGCTTCGGTGGAGATGAAGAAGGTGGTGTGGCCGGAATCGCCGAACGCGGTCTGGATGACCACGTCATTGCTCAGGCCGTGTTCCTTGCAGATCTGCTGCAGGTGCGCATAGCTGTCGACCTTGGACAGGGCATTGGGCGCACTGGGCACCCCGGCCTTGTTGCCGATGCGCACGGTCTCCATCTTGTTGTCACAGCGTGAACGCAGGCTGGCCGGCGGGAACCAGATCTCGATGCCCAGTTCGCGACAGATCTCTTCGGTGCGCTCGTCGAACATCAGGAACACCGCGACCGGGTCGGGGCCAAAGCTCTGGATGTAATCGATGACCTCCTTGTGCTCGAGCAGGTAATTGTTGATGTCCTCGATGCTCTCGAACTCCGGGTGAGCGATCTCTGCGGGCACGAAGACGTTCGGGTGCGCGCCGTCATAACAGTCGACGTAGCTGATGTAATGGAAGTTCTTGACCCACTCATCGATCCCCAGCAGATTGAAATTGGTTGCACTGATGAAGAAGATCGGACGCTCGTTGCGGTGAAAGAAGCGTCGGATGTCAGAAATGCCGTTTAGTTTTCGTTTCATTGGAGTGTGCTCCTCGCTCTGGTGTTGGCGGTCTGGTCTGCTGTGCGCTACACCCGGTTCCCGCCAGAGACCGAGTTTTCCAAGGAATCCAATCAGCAGCTGCTGGATATTTGTGATATTCATTGAGGTTGGCCCGAGCCCGATTCACGCTGCATCTGTTGATTCTTGTGCGTCGACGCCGATGATCCGGCACGCTGGATTGACGCGAGTCGATGACTCTTTGTATCGTCTGGCGCTGCCGGACACGGCGCTGATGCACGTTTGCGTCAGCCGGGCTGGCGTTTTCGGTTTTGCCGTGGCCTTTGTCTTCTTCTTTGCCGTGGCGGTCGAGCTTGTTTTGCGTTTCGCCGCCTGTCCGGTCGCGGCGGCCTTTGCTGCCGGTTTCTTTGCCGCAGGTTTCGGCGCCGCCTCCTGTTGGTGTTCCTCCTCCACGATCTCGGTAATCGCACTGACCGACTCGGCATTTTTCACTTCCCGCAGCGCCTCTTCGCTAAAGACGGACAGACCCAGTGCCGGTCGATAACCGTGGATCTCCTTGACGTCCAGGGCCAGCATGAAATCCAGGATGTCCTTGCTGATCACCTGGCCAGGGACCAAGACCGGAAAGCCGGGCGGGTAGGGGATCACGAACGTCGTGGAGACCACCACGCGGCCCTCGTTCATGTGCCGCTGCATCTCCCCATTGTCGATCCTCAGGTGTTCGCAGAGACTGTCGTTCTGCCCCATGAAATAGGCCGTGCGGATGTCGCCCTCCGGGGTGTCTCCGGAAACAGACCGATGGAAAGAAGGATGGAATGCGCTGAAGTCGGGCAGCGGCGGCAGGTCGTGTGTCAGAGATTTGATCTGACGATTCAGAATCCGGTTTTCCGCCGCACTGTTTTCCTCGCGCTGCCACTCGAGCTCGCGGGCGATACCCATGAGGCCCTCGATGAGATAGGCGATCGAACTGCGGGAGGTGCCGATGTTGGTCATGAACAACACGGTATTGCGCGACGTCTTGTTGATCTGAATACCGTACTTGTCCATCAGGTATTTGTTCTTGAAGGTGTCACCGTCGATGCCGGTGCTGCCCAGGAACAGGGTTACCCGAGACGGATCGATGACGAACTCGTCGCGCTCGTAGATCCAGGCGTCCTCCATGTGGCACCAGCCGAGCTTGTCGTCGTAGTAGGTCTCGATGCCGGATTCGCGGAATTCCTCGGGTATCAGCTCCTTGCTGGTAAGGATGCTGAAGTGCTTTTTCAGCAAGGGTTGATTCTTGATCTGCTCGCGCAGCACAAGTGCAAGTTCCACCTGCTTGTTGACCATCTCGTAGCCTTCGAGCTCGACCTGGCGACGGCCGACATCCAGCGAGGCCAGGATCTGGTAATTCGGCGAGGTGGAGGTGTGGGTCATGTAGGCCTCGTGGAACGGGGCCTCCACCTTCTGGCGGAAATCCTGGTCGTAGACGTGGATCATCGATCCCTGCCGCAGCGAGGTCAGCGTCTTGTGCGTGGACTGGGTTGCATAGACGCGGATTCGCACCTGGTCGGGATCCGGCATCAGCCGTCGGTTGAGCCAGGGCTCCGGGTCGTTCGGATCAAGGTCTCGGTCTCTTTGAGATATGCTTGTATTGCTCGCGGTACTCGTGCTGCGGTACTTGTCGCGCAGCTTGTGCGCCGAATGCATCCCGGTCCTGCTGCGATAAACCGGGTTGAAGGCGGCGAAGGCAAACCAGGCCTCGTCCCACAGGAATACCAGGTCGGGTTTGATGGCCAGGCACTCTTCCATGAAGCGCTGCACGTCGTAGACGATACCGTCGAAGGTGCAGTTGGTGAGCAGCAGCATCTTGACCTTGTGCAGGCGGCCATCTGCCTTGTATTTCAACAGCAGCCGTTTTATTTCGCGCAGAGGGACGCCGCCGTACATCGAATAATCATGCAGCGGATAGGCATCCAGGTAGGCGACTTCGGCGCCGGCCAGAACCATGCCGTAGTGATGCGACTTGTGGCAGTCGCGATCGACCAGAACGATATCTCCCGGATTGACCAGGGCCTGAACCACGATCTTGTTGGCAGTCGAGGTGCCGTTGGTGACGAAGAAGGTGGTGCGGGCACCGAACGCGCGCGCGGCGAGTTCCTGGGCCTTTTTCAGCGGGCCCGAGGGCTGCAGCAGGGAGTCCAGTCCGCCCGAGGTCGCGGATGTCTCGGCCATGAAGATGTTGAGGCCGTAGAACTCCAGCATGTCGCGGATCCAGTGCGAGCATATCAGGGACTTGGCGCGTGATATCGGCATCGCATGGAAGACGCCCATGGGCTGGCGGCTGTATTTTCTGAGTGCGGAGAAGAACGGGGTTTCGAAGCGCCTGGAGATGCCGCGCACGATGTTCAGATGGCGTTCGACGTAGTCAGTCTCGCGGTAGAAAATGCGTCGGAAGGCCCCGGTATCACGCGCCGCGTAGGCCTCGACCGCCATATTGGACACCAGGTAGAGATCCAGCTCCGGTCGCAAGCCGTTTATGATGTTGCCGAGGATCATGCTGAGATCGGTGGAGGTCATGTTTTCCAGGTCGATCTGTCTGCATGCCCGCGAGGTAACGATCGAAAAGCTTCAGATTGCGCTTCGACTGGAAACGGAACCCGGACCGGAGGATGCAGGCCTGGATATTCGGATTGATCAATACGGCTGCGACCGCGTCCTGAAAGCTCGGCACCACGATGACGTCGTAGGTAAACTCGTCCTCGGCGTCGTTGCACACTGCGGAAGGAACTGCGGATGACGGCCTCTTCCTTCGGCGTAAGATCGTCGACGATCAGCAGCTCGAAGTAGGGCCGCGTCTGGCTCATCGTGGTGTCCAGATGCAGTTCCAGTCCCTCTTGTTCCTGTTCCTTCTCTTCGCCCTCGATCTGGCCCCGCGACAGGTTGATCGCCCGGTTGCGGTAGACGCCGCTGGAGAGCGCCCGTGAGATCCGGCTTACCGCACGGTTGAGCAGGTTGTACTCCTTTTCCTCCAGGAGTCGCCACAACAGGCGAAAATCGTCTTTTGAGGGAAACGCCGTGTAGTCTTCGATCTCTTCGAGGGTGTGCATCGCCGCCCTTGCCTCGCTCGGCCAGCGCGTCGGTTTCGCCGCCCACCGCCTGCCGCTCGCTCAACGGGTGGTTATGCGATGCAGCCGGGTCCAGGTGTCCGAACGCAGGTACGAGATCCTGTGATAGAAGGCGAGGGCGGCGTATTCGACGTCGCTGGTCTTTACGATATTCTGGTCAGACATGTGCACTCTTCCTCGCTGGTGGCAATTGATTGCCGGTTGCTCAGTTACTGCTGGCTTATGATTTTGGTCTGCTGCGTTACGGCGCCGATGGGACTGGTGTAGGGAAGACGTCGGGTGACTGGCCAGGGTCACATTTTTGCGCGTTTTTTCCCTGGTCGCCCGTGACCGGCCGGTTCGTCGCTGTGCGGCTGTTGAGGGACATGCGTGGATGTCCGATCAGAAAGTCGGTGGCGTGCAGACGCTGATGATTTCGCATTCCTCGTTCCCCCTGTTTCGAAAACGGTGCGGAATATTGCTGTCGAAGTAATAGGCGTCACCCGCGGAAAGCACCGAGACCTGATCGCCTACCGTTATTTCGATCTGCCCGCATCAAAATGAATCCCCCTTCTTCCCCGGCATGACTGAGCATGGTCTTGCCCGTGTCACCCTTGGGTAGATAGCGTTCGCGGAGAATCTGCAGCTGGTGCCCGGGGACGTTGGCACCGACCTGGTTGAAAAAAACCTTGCCTGAGCCATATTCGGTGAGTTCCTCTGCCCGGAAAAAATATTTTCCATCCGCGAGACTTTCGTCGTCGAAAAACTCAACCAGAGACATCGATACTGTATCCAGCAGACGCTTCAGCGACGACACCGATGGGCTGATCTTGTTTTGCTCTATCAGCGAGATCGTCCCATTGCTGACACCGGAGCGGCGCGCGAGCATTCTTTGCGATAGACCGGCTTTTTCGCGCGCAGCCCTTAAACGGGACCCAATGTCCAACCGAGCCTCCTCGTTCTTGTTTGTTATCGATTCAGAGTGCAGATTTGCAGTCCGAATGTTTAATATATTGAGTAGGATAGTCAAGGGCCGGAAGCCCTTCAAGTTTTCGTTCCGGCAGCGACACAAGGCGTGTCGTTAGTATTTGCATATATAGTCTCACGCTAATCCATGCAGTGTTTGTAGGGGTATTACGGAATCCCGCTCGCTCGGGAATGTCCCGAAGATTGCTCAAACAGGGTCGGCGAGGGTAAAGCAGCTTGTTTAAAATACTAAGCGCTGCTACGCTTTTTGTGACGCCCTGTTGTCGAAACACTGTGCGTCCGAACAAAGGCTGTTCCTGCTCGACGCGGCAAGCGGTGTCTTCAGACACAAGTGCGCGCTTCGGCAGTTACCGACGGCACGTCGGATTCATATCTTGGAGGAGTCAGGGGCCGTGCAGAACCTTAATGATCAGCGCCTTTTTCGCGAGCATTGCTATATCAACGGCGAATGGTTGGGTGCGGATGGCGGCGCGACAGCACCCGTGACCAACCCGGCCAACGGTGAGGTGATCGGCAGCGTCCCCAACTGTGGTGCGATGGAAACGCGCAAGGCACTCGAGGCCGCGCAGGCGGCCCTGCCGGGCTGGCGCGGACTGACCGCGAAGGAGCGCGCCGCGAAAATGCGCGCCTGGTTCGACCTGATCATGGCCAATCAGCAGGACCTGGCCATGATCATGACCACCGAGCAGGGCAAGCCGCTGGCCGAGTCCAGAGGCGAGATCGCCTATGCGGCATCCTTCATCGAATGGTTTTCCGAAGAAAGCAAACGCGTTTACGGCGACGTGATTCCGCAGCATCAGGCGGACAAGCGAATCGTCGTGATCAAACAGCCGATCGGTGTCTGCGTCGCCATCACGCCCTGGAATTTTCCCGCCGCCATGATCACGCGCAAGGCCGGTGCCGCGCTGGCGGCCGGCTGCACCATGGTGATCAAGCCCGCCCTGGAGACACCTTATTCGGCGCTGGCGCTGTGCGAACTCGCCGAGCGTGCAGGTATTCCGCCCGGTGTGCTGAGTGTCGTGACCGGGGATGCAAAGGCGATCGGTGGTGAGATGACCTCCAGCCCGATCGTGCGCAAGCTCAGTTTCACCGGCTCCACCGCAGTCGGTCAGTTGCTGATGCAGCAGTGCGCCAGCACGGTGAAGAAGATATCGCTCGAACTGGGCGGCAACGCGCCCTTCATCGTGTTCGATGACGCTGACCTGGATGCGGCAGTCGAGGGGGCAATGGCGTCCAAGTACCGCAACAGCGGCCAGACCTGCGTCTGTGCCAACCGCTTTCTGGTGCAGGACGGGGTCTACGATGAGTTTGCCGCAAATTCTCTGCAGCGGTGCAGGATCAGCTCAAGGTGGGCAACGGGCTGGAAGAGGGTGTGGCCCAGGGCCCGCTGATCAACGAGGCGGCGGTGCACAAGGTCGAATCGCATATCGACGATGCGGTCAACAAGGGGGCCAAGATTGCCACCGGTGGCGCCAGGCATGCGCTCGGCGGGACCTTCTTCCAGCCGACCGTGCTGACTGATGTGAGTCCGAACATGGCTGTGGCGAGTGAAGAGACCTTCGGCCCTCTGGCACCGCTGTTCCGCTTCAAAACCGAGGAAGAGGCGGTGCGTATGGCAAATGACACCGAGTTCGGTCTGGCCTCATATTTCTACAGTCGCGACCTGGCCCGTGTCTGGCGCGTTTCGGAGGCACTCGAATACGGCATGGTCGGCATCAATGCCGGCATCATCTCCACCGATGTCGCACCCTTTGGCGGGGTGAAGTCGTCGGGTATCGGCCGCGAAGGGTCCAAGTACGGCATCGACGACTATCTGGAGATCAAGTACCTGTGTATCGGCGGCATCAATTCCTGATTGCGGGAATGTGACCATGGAACAGCAACAAGCGTCAAAGAACGAAAAAGGGCTTACAAAGTTTATGACTACGAATTCCGAACTCCTTGCCCGGCGTAACGAGGCCGTGGCCCGCGGTGTCGCAAATATGCACAACATATATGCCGAACGCGCCGAGAATGCTGAGGTGTGGGATGTCGAAGGGACGCGTTATATCGATTTCGCCGGCGGTATCGGTGTGCTGAATACCGGGCACCGGCATCCCAAGGTGATGGCGGCAGTCCAGGAGCAGCTGGAGCGCTATACGCACACCTGTTTTCAGGTGCTGCCCTATGAGCCCTATGTCGAACTGGCAGAACGCTTGAACAAGCTGTCCCCGATCGCCGGGGCTAGCAAGACGCTGTTCCTGACCACCGGTTCAGAGGCCGTGGAGAACGCGGTGAAGATCGCGCGCGCCCACACCGGTCGATCCGCAATTATCGCCTTCAATGGCGGTTATCACGGGCGCACCATGATGACCCTGGGGCTGACCGGAAAGGTGGTGCCTTACAAGGCCGGCTTTGGGCCCTTTCCGGCCGAGATCTTTCACGCACCGTTTCCGATTGACGTGCACGGTATTACCCCCGATCAGTCACTGACTGCGCTGCAGAACCTCTTCAAGTTCGATGTGGAGCCCTCCAGGGTGGCTGCGATCATCATCGAACCCGTGCAGGGCGAGGGCGGTTTCTATGTCGCCCCGTTCGATTTTCTGCAGCAACTGCGTGCATTGTGCGACGAGCACGGCATTCTGCTTATCGCCGACGAGGTCCAGGCCGGCGCCGGTCGGACCGGGAAGTTCTTTGCCATGGAGCACAGCGGCGTCTCCCCGGACCTGATCACCCTGGCGAAAAGTATCGCCGGCGGCATCCCGATCTCGGCGGTAGTCGGGCGTGCCGACGTAATGGACAGTGTCGGGCCGGGTGGGCTCGGCGGAACCTATGCGGGCAGCCCGCTGGGTTGTGCCGCGGCGCTGGCGGTGTTGGATGTGTTCGAGCAGGAGGGAATCCTCGAGCGCAGCCTGCAGCTTGGCGAGCACCTGATGAAGCGCCTGAGTGCCATGGCCGATCGCATGAGTTGCATCGGTGACGTGCGCGGACTTGGCTCCATGGTGGCAATGGAACTGTTCAAGGACGGCGAGGAGCGCCTTCCGGATCCGGATCTGGCCAAGAGCCTGGTTGCAGCGGCGGCGCAACGCGGCCTGATTCTGCTTTCCTGCGGGGTCTTCGGTAACACGATCCGGGTGCTGGTGCCGTTGACTGCGTCCGACGAAATCGTCGACGAAGGGCTGGACATTATCGAATCCTGTCTCGGTGAACTGAGCGGTTGAAGTTTTGGTGGGCAGGCCGTCGGCGTTGGCTCTAATTTGAGCAAGCGCTGTCGGTTGGCCTGGAAAGTACCGTGGCTCCGTTTGGATCTGCGGATTGAAGGTGATGTCTGGACGCGTGGTAAGGCGTTCCGGCAGTTGCGGTAGAGTGCGCAGCCTGTTTTTGCAGGTCGTTCTTCCCGCAACAAATAAAAAGTACTCATTGGAGGATTTTGAAGACATGAATAATCGATTGATAGTGGCCGCAGCTTCATTGCTGCTGGCGAGCGTGTCGGGCACCGCATACTCTGCCGACAAATACGTAACCATCGGTACCGGCGGCCAGACCGGCGTGTACTACGTCGTCGGTCAGTCCATCTGCAAGCTGGTCAACCGCGACAGCGCCAAAACGGGGCTCAAGTGCACCGCGCCTTCGACCGGCGGCTCGGTGGCCAACCTCAATTCCATCCGTACCGGCGATCAGAACATGGGCGTGGCCCAGTCTGACCAGGGGTTCAATGCCATGGAAGGGCTGGGCGCGTTCGCGGACCAGGGCCCGTGGAAGGAACTGCGGTCGGTGTTCGGTGTGCACCCTGAACTTTTCACCGTCATTGCGCGAAAGGATGCGGGGATCAAGTCTTTCGACGATCTCAAGGGTAAGCGGGTGAATATCGGCAACCCGGGCTCCGGTCAGCGCGCCACCATCGATGTGATCATGGAGGCCAAGGGCTGGACCAATGATGACTTCAAACTGGCCTCCGAGCTGAAATCTTCGGAGCAGGCGCAGGCGCTGTGCGACAACAAGATCGACGCCATGGTGTTCGTGGTCGGGCACCCGAGTGGCTCCATCCAGGAGGCCACCAGTTCCTGCGAAGCCGTGGTCGTCCCGGTGACCGGTGCTGAAATCAGCAAGCTGGTGGAAGACAAGCCCTACTATGCGATGGGCAAGGTGCCGGGCGGCATGTACACCGGCACGGATGCCGACGTCGAGACCTTCGGCGTGGTCGCTACTTTCGTCTCTTCCACCGCCTCTGACGAGGACACCATCTACGCTGTGGTCAAGGCGGTATTCGACAACTTCGACCGCTTCAAGGCCCTGCACCCGGCCTTCGCCAACCTGGATAAGGAGCACATGGTCACGGACGGCCTCTCGGCGCCGCTGCACGACGGCTGCGATGAAGTACTTCAAGGAAAAAGGCCTGATGAAGTGACAACCCGGGTGTGCGGGCCGTGTTCACGCAAGGCCTGCACGCCCTGACGCTGTGTACAGATCAAAAATACAGAGTACACATGATAAGGAGGAGGACGGGTCATGAAGATGGCACGCTTTGTTATATCCGGGGTTCTGCTTGGCTACGCGATGTCCGTCATGGGCGCCGCGGAAGTCACGATCGGCACGGGCAGTTCGGAAGGAATCTATTACCAGGCAGGCCGGGCCATGTGCCGTCTGGTGAATGCCACAACGGATGATCATGGGATCATCTGCGCTCCCAAGACCTCCGACGGTTCCATCAGCAACCTGGAACAGATTCGCGACGGGAGCCTGGCGATTGGCCTGGCCCAGTCGGACTGGCAATATCATGCCTACAAAGGCAGTGCAAAGTTCAGCGCGGCCGGTCCCGACACCAATCTGCGCGCCTCTGTTCTCGCTGCACGGTGAACCGTTCACGGTCGTGGCGCGTGCCGATTCCGGGATAAAAACGTTCGACGATCTGCGTGGAAAACGCGTCAATCTCGGCAACCCGGGCTCGGGTCAGCATGCCACCATGGATGTGGTCATGGCCGCCAAGGGCTGGGACAAGAGCGTTTTCTCACTGGCCAATGAACTGCCTGCATCGCAGCAGGCGATGGCACTCTGCCAGAATCGTATCCAGGCCATGATCTATACCGTGGGTCACCCGAACCCCTCGGTTGCGCACGCCGCTTCTGCGTGCAATTCAAGAATCGTCGAGGTAAAGGGGGAGGAGATCGACCGTCTGGTCGACGACAATCCGTTTTATGCCTATACGGAGGTGCCCGGCGGGCTTTACGCAGGGAACCCGGAAGCGGTGACCACCTTCGGCGTCAAGGCCACGGTGGTGGCATCCAGCACCCTCGATGCGGATACCGTCTACCAGGTCGTCAAGGCAGTGTTTGAACAGCTTGAAAGGTTCCGGGGAATGCACCCGGCCTTTGCCAATCTGGACCCGGCAAAGATGATCAGCGAGGGTCTGACGGCGCCTCTGCATGAGGGTGCGCGCCGTTACTACATCGAGCGTGGGTGGATCACCGAGTAGGCACGGAGTTCAAACTCCGCTGCCTGTTGCATCGGCTTTTCAGACAAGAAGATCAATTTCAGGAGGAAGCGCCATGACTAACGGTGTTTCGAAAGATGCGTCCGCGGACGACGAGAAGCAAAAGCACGACGAACTGCAGGATCTGATTGCACAGTCCGACACCGGTGCGCGCACACCGCCGGGTGTTGCCGGCAAGATCATATCTGACCACCGCCGGTATATGGTCGCTTTTTCAGCTCTGGATCGCATCGCCACTGCCGTTCATGGTGGAGTTCGGGGTATTCAACGATACCGAGACTCGATCGATTCATCTGGCATTTGCCATATTTCTCGCCTATCTGGCCTATCCGCCGCGCAAGAATTCACCGCATCACTACATACCCGTCCAGGACTGGGTGCTGGCGCTGGTAGGCGCGTTCTGTGCCGGCTATATCTTTATATTCTACGAGCAGCTGGCTGGCAGACCCGCGGCGCCGACGACCACCGATATCGTCGTCGCCTGTGTCGGCATGCTGCTGTTGCTGGAGGCAACCCGACGAGCGCTGGGGCCACCGTTGATGATCGTTGCAGCGGTCTTTCTGATCTATACCTTTGCCGGCCCCTACATGCCGGCGATGCTGGCGCACAAGGGTGAAGGCCTTGCCTCCGTGGCCAATCACCAATGGATCTCCACGGAGGGCGTGTTCGGTATCGCGCTGGGCGTATCCACCAGTTTCGTATTCCTGTTCGTGCTTTTCGGGGCCATGCTCGACAAGGCGGGTGCCGGCAACTACTTCATCAAGGTGGCCTTCTCGCTGATGGGTCACTTGAGAGGGGGGCCCGCGAAGGCGGCGGTCGTCTCCTCCGCCATGACCGGGCTTATCTCCGGTTCCAGTATCGCCAACGTGGTAACCACGGGTACCTTCACGATACCGCTGATGAAGCGGGTCGGCTTTTCAGCGGAGAAGGCCGGCGCCGTTGAGGTGGCATCCAGTGTGAACGGCCAGATCATGCCGCCCGTCATGGGGGCGGCGGCCTTCCTGATGGTGGAATACGTCGGCATCTCCTATTTCGAGGTGATCAAGCATGCCTTCCTGCCGGCGCTGATCTCTTATATCGCCCTCGTTTATATCGTGCACCTCGAGGCGATGAAGGCGAACATGCAGGGGCTGCCCCGGGCGGTTGAACCAAAGCCCTGGGTGCAGCGCATAATCGGCATTCTGACCGGCTTCCTGTTGGTGGCCGGCCTGGCCTTCGCGGTCTACTACGGCGTCGGCTGGATGAAGCCTGCATTCGGTGATGCCGCGAGCTGGATAATCGCCGGCCTGCTGGCGGTGGTCTACGTGGCACTGATTGTCTTCGGTGCCCGTTTCCCCGAGCTGAAATTGGACGACCCGAACCAGCCTGTCACGAAGCTGCCGGAGCCCGGCCCGACGGTGAAATCCGGCCTGCACTTCATTCTGCCGGTGGTGGTACTGGTCTGGTGCCTGATGGTGGAGCGCCTGTCCCCCGGGCTGTCCGCCTTCTGGGCGGCGATGCTGCTGATCTTCATTCTGGTGACCCAGCGGCCGCTCAAGGCGCTGGTTCGGAAGCAGGGTGATATCGGCCCCCAACTCATGGCGGGGCTGGTTGATCTGCGGCAGGGCCTCATCGACGGCGCACGCAACATGATCGGTATCGGTATTGCGACGGCGACCGCCGGCGTCATCGTCGGCGCCGTCTCGCAGACCGGTGTCGGTGCGGTGCTGGCGGACCTGGTAGAGGTCCTGTCGTTCGGCAACATCATGCTGATGTTGCTGCTGACCGCCGTGCTGAGCCTGATCCTCGGCATGGGCCTGCCCACCACGGCCAACTACATCGTCGTGTCCTCGCTGTTGGCGCCGGTCATCGTGACCCTGGGTACGGAAAGCGGTCTGATCGTGCCCCTTGATCGCCGTGCACATGTTCGTGTTCTATTTCGGCATCATGGCGGACGTAACGCCTCCCGTCGGTCTGGCCTCTTTTGCGGCCGCTGCCATATCGGGCGGTGACCCGATCCGAACGGGTTTCGTGGCCTTTTTCTACAGCCTCAGAACCGCGGTTCTGCCGTTCCTGTTCATCTTCAACACCGACCTGCTGCTGATCAATGTCGACTGGGCGCATGGGATTTTCATATTCATCGTGGCCACCATGGCGATACTGATATTTTCGGCGGCGACCCAGGGCTTCTTCATTGCCCGAAGTCGCCTGTACGAATCTGCAGCTCTGCTGCTGATTGCATTCACGCTTTTCCGGCCCGGGTTCTGGATGGATATGTTGGTATCACCCTACGAAGAGGCGGAGCCGACCGAGCTGGCCCAGGTTGCCGGGGCGCTGGCGCCCGGTGAGCAACTGCGCCTGCGGATCGCCGGCGTGGACGAGGTCGGGGCCCCAAGGGAGTTTGTGGCCTTGCTGACCCTGCCCGAGGGGGCGAGCGGTCCGGAGCGCCTGGAGGCAGCCGGTCTCAAGGTGGTCGAGAAGGAGGGTGCGCTGATCGTCGACAACGTGGCATTCGGCTCGGCCGCACAAAAGGCCGGTATGGATTGGGATCAGAAGATCCTGAAAGTGCGCGTACCCGCATCGCAGCCCTGGAAAGAGCTGATGTACCTGCCCGCCCTGCTCCTGCTCGGGCTGATCATTGTGATGCAGCGCAAACGCAGGGACGTCCAAGAAACCGGCCAGGCCGAGGCATAGGGGAGAGCAATCATGTTCAAGGATATTTTATTACCCATCAATATCAGTGACCCGGTGACATGGGAGAAACCCCTGGAGACTGCGATCTATCTGGCGCGCAGCTGTGGAGCCAGACTGCATGTGATGACCGTGGTGCCGAGTTTCGATTATCCGACGGTCGAGAGTTTCTTTCCGGTGGGTTTCGAGGAAAAGGCGCACGCGAAGATGGGCGAGGAACTTCATGCCTTCGTCGCCGAGCACGTACCGAAAGATATAACCTCGCAAGCCATCATCGCGGTCGGATCGGTCTACGAAGAGATTCTGAAAACGGTCGAACGAGGCCAAGTGCGATCTGATCGTCATGACCCGAAAGGGTGGTCCGCGTCGCCATTTCATGCTGGGGGGCAATACCGACAAGGTCGTCCACCATTCGCGGACCGCGGTTCTCGTGCTGGAATAGAGAATAAGTTCACTTTAGCGCACAGATCAGCATTGTGTGTTTCAAAAATCTGATCCGAGGCGGCTTCGATGCCCGGCGTGTTTCGGTCCGGGCCCGCCTGTCCACGAATCGTCAACTCAATGCCTGAAGCGGGGATGAGATCAAATGCCATCGACGACGAATGATCTATCGGTACTGAACCGCGTCAAAGACAGGATCAGGCTTGACCAGGAGAAACTGGACGACAATCTGGCCTGGTTGAACGCCGAGATGCATCGTTACTTTTTCAGCTTCAATACGGAAGATGCCGAAGCGCTCACCCTGCTTGCAGTCAATCTTCACAGGATGGCCGAGTTTCGGCGCATCAACCTGGTCGACCGGGAAGAACGCAGCATGATCGCCCAGTTGGACGAGCCCGGGTCACTCTATCGGGCACTGGGCGGTTTGCGAGAGAAGAATATCTCCTATGCGGAGATCACGACCTCCATGGCTTCGCTGCCGGGTATCAGTGAGAAACTGGAGGCGTTGCGCTTCGACTACCAGCGCAAGGAAGAAAGGGAGATCGCCCAGGGTGCCGGGGTGGTTGTTCCGTCCGATATCGTCGATTCAATCGCGGAGCTCATGCCACGCCTCTACCCGGCGTTCGACCAGGACGAGATGGGCGGAATCCTGGAAATGTTGTGGCGCAACAACGAAGAGTATGTTCGGGTGTCTCCGCCTGAGCGGGTTGCGCGAGTCGTCTACCTTTACTGGAAAACCAGGTCTGACGATGTTCATGGCTCGCGCCTTATCAGTGAGAACTGGAGGCGTTGCGCTTCGACTACCAACGCAAGGAAGAGGAAGAGATCGCCCAGGGCGCCGGAGTGGTTGTTCCGTCCGATATCGTCGATGCGATCGCGGAACTCATGCCGCGCCTCTACCCGGCGTTCGACCAGGACGAGATGGGCGGAATCCTGGAAATGTTGTGGCGCAACAACGAAGAGTATGTTCGGGTGTCGCCGCCTGAACGGGTTGCGCGAGTCATCTACCTGTACTGGAAAACCAAGTCTGACGACGGTGTGCATCTGGACGTAGAGCCGCTTCCGGACAGCGAGGGTATCGAGGAGTACCGGCTGATACTCGGAATCGGCAACCCACCTCATAAGGGCTTTCTGCTGCAGATAATCGAGGTGCTCAATCGTCTGGGCATGGAAGTCATGCGTATGTACTGCCTGACGGTCAGCGACGGTGTCTATCCCTATCTGCTTTCAACGTTTTACGTCCGGCTTGCGGATGGTCAGCAGTTGACAAAGGCATCGAATCTTTATCCGCAGCTGCAACGCGAGCTCTACAATATCCAGATTCTTTCCATGCAGTCGCATAGTTATGAGGTGTTCGTAAGGGGTGGGCTGTCCAGCGGTACGGATGCAAGCCTGATCGATGCCATGATCGGGTTTTGTCATACCAATCTTGCGCACAATCGCCCCGACACCTTCGACCTGGAAGGGATCATGCGGGCGTTTCACAATCACCCGGATATCAGCCTCAAGCTTGTCAGTCTTTTCCACGTTCGCTTTGATCCGGATATCGTCGGGCGGGACGATTTGTATGCGGACACGCTCGAACAGACCATGCGTGCGGTGGAGGAATACGACACCGGCCGGCGGTTCCTGGACGGGTTTCGCCGCACCATTTTCCGTTGTGCCATCAGTTTCATCCGCCACTGTCTCAAAACCAATTTCTTCGTTGCGGAGAAACATGCCCTGGCATTCCGCCTCGATCCGGCCTATCTGGAGGATCTGAGCGAAGAGTTCACGGCCGATCTGCCGCACGATCGGCCCTTCAGGATCACCTTCTTCGTGGGGCGGAACGGGTCCGGGTATCACATCGGTTTCTCCGACATCGCACGCGGGGGTTGGCGTACCCTGATAACCCAGGGACGCGACGACTACATCACCAGCGCCAACACCATGTTCCGTGAGAACTATGTTCTGGCACACACCCAGCATCTGAAGAACAAGGACATCTACGAAGGGGGTTCGAAGCTGGTCGCGATCCTGAATGCGCATCCGGGGGAGGGGGCGGCATTCGTCCGACAGCATCTCTACAAGCTGCAGTTCGGATTCATCAACGCGTTTCTCGATCTCTACGTGACCAAAGAGGGCAGGGCCGCGGATCCGCGTGTGGTCGATTACTACGGTCAGGACGAACCTATCGAGCTCGGACCTGATGAGAACATGCATGACGAGATGGTGGAGCTGATCGCCGCGCAGGCGGTGAAGCGAGGCTATGTGCTGGGCAAAGGGGTTATCTCCAGCAAGAAGGTCGGCATCAATCACAAGGAGTACGGTGTCACCTCGATCGGTGTGGTGCGTTTTTGCGAAGTGACCATGAAGGAACTGGGCATCGACATGCACACCCAGCCCTTCAGCGTCAAATTCACCGGTGGGCCCAACGGGGACGTGGCCGGCAACGCCATGAGGCTGCTGCTGGAGCGCTGTCCACAGGTTCAGATCAAACTGATTATCGACGGCAGCGGAGCACTCTATGACCCCTCTGGGCCTGGACCGGGCGGCACTGGAAAAGATCGTTCTGAAAGGGGATCTCGACGCCTATGACACCGCCGCACTGAATCCCGGGGGGCTATCTGCTATATCGCAAAGAGACGCGCAGCGAGGGAATGCGAAAGTTGTACCGGAAGGTGCTGCAGACAGAGGGCGGCAAGGAAGAGACCTGGATGTCGAACGACGATTTCTATCGTGCCTACAACGGCCTTCTGTTCAAGGTTCCTGCCGATCTGTTCATCCCCGCCGGCGGACGTCCGGAAACGATCGACGGCGAAAATTTCGAGAGATTTTTCGACGAGGCCGGAAATCCCTCGGCAAGGGTGATCGTCGAAGGCGCGAATTCTTTTATCACTCCCGATGCCCGCAGTGAGCTGCAGAAGAGAGGGGTGGTCATCATGCGCGATGCTTCGGCCAACAAGTGCGGCGTGATCTCCTCGTCTTACGAGATCCTCGCAAACCTGATGTTGAGCGACCAGGAGTTTCTTGAAAACAAGGCCGAATATGTGGCCGATGTGGTATCTATCCTGAACCAGCTGGCAGAACAGGAGGCGGATCTCATACTCAGGCGGCACCGCGAGGCCGGCGATACGATCTCATACACCGAGATCTCCAACCTGGTAAGTCGTGAGATCAACACCAACTACGCACGCTTTTTCGAATTTTTCGAGAACAACCCTGCGCTCTGCCTGCAGCCGCACTATGAAAATGCCATTCTGCACTCGATGCCGCAAATGATTCGTAACAGCGGCACTTACAGGCAACGGATAAAAAACATTCCGGTCAAGATCAAGCACGCCATCATAGCCAATACACTGGCGTCCTCGATGGTGTATTCGGGTGACGACACTGCCGTGTTCTCGTCCATCGTGGAGGCGCAGCTGAAACGTTTTCCCAGATTATCACTAGGGAGCGATGCGCGCGTAGTGCGAAATGTATCGAGACAGAAAATACGGCGCTAGGGCACGATGCTCAATCACCAAAGCAGGCTGATGCCTGATTTCTATTAAGTTTCCAACATTATTGTTTACCGGGGATGTTATGAGTCGATTTGCAGTTGCAGGCATTCAGATGAAGGTTTCATCAGTTCAATCCAACGTAGAGATGATGAAACTGAAGCTGGACATCACGATGAATCTGTACCCCTGGGTGCAGATGGTGGTGTTCAGTGAGCTTTGTGGCTATGGCCCCTTGATGCATACCGCGCAGGCGTTTCCTGGTGAATTCGAGGCCGAGATGCAGGCGATGGCCCGTAAATACCAGATCTGGTTGCTACCGGGTTCTGTATTCGAAAAGCGGGGTGAAGAGACCTTCAACACCGCAACAGTGATCAATCCGCAGGGCGAGGTCGTTTCGCGCTACAGCAAAATGTTTCCCTTTTACCCCTATGAAGAGGGCGTCTCTCCCGGGCACGACTACTGTATTTTCGACGTCCCTGACGTAGGCCGATTTGGGGTCTCCATCTGTTACGACATGTGGTTCCCGGAAACTGTCCGTACGCTGACGGTAATGGGCGCGGAGGTGATTCTCCATCCAACCCTGACCGGGACCATCGATCGTGATACCGAGCTTTCTATCTGCCGTGCGATGGCAACGGTCAACCAGTGCTATATGTTCGATGTCAATGGACTGGACGCGGGCGGCAGTGGTCGCTCGGTTGTTTGTGGCCCCGATGGACGCGTCATGTACCAGGCGCAGAACAACGAAGAGATCATGCCGATAGAGCTGGACCTGGACAACGTGCGTCGCAGCCGTCAGTACGGAGTTCTTCGCCTGGGACAGCCACTCAAAAGTTTTCGTGACCACATGGGTGATTTCAGTATCTATTGGCCTGATGTAAAACACCCCTACCTGGATTCACTCGGCCCGCTGATCAAACCGGGTCGCATGGACAAACTGGCGGAGCTCAAACAGCGTGAGACTGAAATGCTGGAGCACCATGACGTTCAGACAACGTACAAAGGGATGAATTAACGCGCAAATTGCAGTGCGCCTGCGCGTCCGCAGGCTCGATCTTTATCGGCGTGTGCATGTTTGAGGGTCGTTGATCCAGAAGCGAAGGATGAAGCTGAGGAACGAGTCGCCGAAGGTGATCATCTGACAGACCGGTGCCTGCGCAGGCACCACGCGTTCCGCCGAAGTCGCAGCGCTGGCAACGTTGGAAATAGGGTTTTTAAACTTCACATACACTTGGTGTCGCTTCTTCGAAAGGATTTCCCATGTCTAACGATCTCAAAGAACAAGCGCTGCAATATCATCGATCGCCCGTACCGGGCAAGATCTCGGTCACCCCGACTAAGATGCTGGCCACTCAGTTCGACCTCTCCCTGGCTTATTCCCCTGGCGTGGCGTTTGCGTGCAACGCGATTGTGGACGATCCCAATCAAGCCTCGTCTTTAACCAGCCGCGGCAACCTGGTGGCTGTGGTCAGCAATGGGACTGCGGTGCTCGGCCTCGGCGCGATAGGCCCCCTGGCCTCAAAGCCGGTAATGGAGGGCAAGGGGGTATTGTTCAAGAAATTTGCCGGTATCGATGTCTTTGACATCGAAATCGACGAAAGGGATCCAGACATGCTGGTCGAGGTTATCGCCCGTTTGGAGCCCACCTTCGGTGGTATCAATCTGGAAGACATCAAGGCGCCCGAATGCTTCAAGGTTGAGCAACGCTTGCGTGAGCGGATGAACATCCCGGTGTTTCACGACGACCAGCATGGTACAGCGATCATAGTTGCGGCCGCAGTGCTCAACGGCTTGCGGTTGGTCGAAAAACGGTTGGATGAGGTGAAGCTGGTGGCCTCGGGCGCGGGGGCGGCCGGTTTGTCCTGTCTGAATCAGCTGGTCAGACTGGGTGTGAGAAAGGAAAACATCACCGTCTGCGACAAACTGGGGGTGGTGTACCAGGGGCGTAAGGAGGAGATGGATCCGATGAAGGCGGTATATGCACAGGATATACCGGAGCGGACCCTGGCACAGGTTATCCCCGGCGCTGACATCTTCCTGGGGCTTTCCGCCCCCGGGGTACTCACCCCCGAGATGGTCAAGAGCATGGCGGTAGATCCCCTTATCCTGGCACTGGCCAACCCTGATCCGGAGATCATGCCGGACGTGGCCAGGGCCGCGCGTCCGGATGCCATCATCGCAACCGGTCGCTCCGACTTCCCCAATCAAGTCAATAATGTCCTCTGCTTTCCTTATCTTTTCCGCGGGGCCTTGGATGTCGGGGCCACGACCATAAACGAAGAGATGAAAATGGCTACGGTTCGGGCACTGGCGGACATGACCATGCACCATGCCTCCGACAATGTGGCTGTCGCCTATGTCGGGGAAGAACTGAACTTCGGACCCGAGTATCTGATACCCAAACCCTTCGATACCCGTCTGATGCTGGAACTGCCGGTCGCGGTGGCCCGGGCAGCCATGGACAGCGGGGTGGCCACCCGTCCGATAAAAGACTTCGACGCGTACCGGGAACAGCTTGAGCTGCACGTTTTTCGTACCGGCAGCATCATGCGTCCGGTGTTTGAGCGTGCCGAGGCCGACCCCAGACGGGTCATCTACGCGGAAGGAGAAGATGAGCGGGTGCTGCGCGCGGTTCAGGTCGTGGTGGACGAGGGCCTGGCCAGGCCGATATTGATCGGCCGCCGCGACCGGGTGTTGGGCGGTATCGAAAAGCTTCGCCTTTCCATCCGGGTGGAGGAGCACTTCGAGCTCATCGACCCTTTCGACAACCCCCACTACGAACAGTGCTGGCAGGCGTATCATAAACTGCTGCGCCGGCGGGGCGTCGACCCCAGCGTCGCGCGCATTCGGATCAATACGCGGCCGACCGTGCTGGCCGCCATTCTGCTTCATCTGGGTTATGCAGACGCCATGCTGTGCGGCACCGTCGGTCGTTACGACCGCCATCTCGAATTCGTTCTCGACATACTCGGTAAGCGCAAAGGGGAGAAGACGGCGGCTGCCATGAACATGTTGATCACCTCGAAGGCGACTCTGTTCATTGCGGACACCAACGTCACCGAGAATCCTGATGCCGATCAGATTGCTGATATCGGCCTGCTGGCCGCCAATGCGGTAAGGCAGTTTGGTATAGAACCGAAACTGGCGCTTCTCTCCCATGCCAATTTTGGTTCGCGCAGAACCAGGCAGTCACGGAAGATGGCAGAGGCCCTGAAGCTGATACGGAAACGCTCGCCGGACCTGGAAGCGGAGGGGGAGATGCAGGGGGACACCGCCCTGCTGGAGACCCTGCGGGAGCGGGTATTTCCAGGCTCCCGGCTCAAAGGTACCGCCAACCTGCTGATCATGCCGAATCTGGACGCCGCCAATATCTCGCTCAGTCTGCTGAAGATCCTTGCCTCCGAGGCGGTGGCTGTGGGGCCGATCACGCTCGGGTTGAGAAAGCCGGCGCATGTCCTGAACAAGTCCGCTACCATGCGGCGCATCATCAATATGACCGCCGTGGCAGTGGTCGATGCCCAGTTGGAAGGTGTCGATCACGCCAGCGCGCCGCCACCCGGTCGATAGCTTGTTTCAGCAGGGCCGGACATTGCCGGGTACAGATTGCGGCACCGCGGCTGCAGACCCCTGTGCCTTGAACTGTGAGATCAGGTCACAGTACGACAGCCATGCGTTCCCACCGTCGGCTTGCGTGCCGCGTATCTCCTTGCACAGATCGCAATCGACGCAGTAGTTGACGGAACACCATGAGGTTCGGACCACGTAAAAAGGGATGAATTGATTGTTGCTCAGTCCGGCGCTTTCGCTTCCGGGGGCTCGACCTTTACGGGTGTTCGCATGATGATCTCGCGATGTGGGTAGGGAACTTCGACGCCGTGCTCCTTGAGTTTGTCCCACAAGGCCAGCAGCACCTTGCCGCGGATATTGGTCAGACCGTTTTGCGGATCGTTGATCCAGAAGCGAAGGATGAAGTTGAGTGAGGAGTCGCCGAAGGCGGTCATCCAGCATACCGGCGCCTTCGCCGCTACCACGCGCTCCACGGAGGCCGCGGCCTCGATGGCCAGTGCGCTGACCTGATGCGCATCGGCGTCGTAAGACACGCCGAATTCGACGTCGAGACGCACCAACTCGTCGGAAAACGACCAGTTGATGACCTCGCGCGTAATAAAATCTTCGTTCGGGATCAGGTATTCGCGCCCGTCACGGGTGACGACCGAAACGAATCGTGCTCGCAGCTCGCGGATCCAGCCGAAGGTTTCGCCCAGGGAGATGGTGTCGCCGGGTTTTATCGAGCGGTCGAGCAGAATGATGATGCCGGAGATCAGGTTGGATGCCACCGCGCGCAGGCCAAAACCAATACCGACGCCGACCGCACCGGAAAAAACTGTGAAGGCCGTAAGGTCGATACCCAGACCCGACAACGCAACCACCGCTGCCACAGAGATCAGCAGAATTTTCAGCAGCTTGCCGATAAGCACGCGCAGCGAAGGCGTCAGTTCCTCGGAACGCTGAACGCGGTTGTCTAGGAAAGCTTCCCAACGAAACGGCCAGCCAGAGAGTGAGGCTCATCAGCACGGCTGCTTTCAAGACCAGGAGCGCCGATATCCGCAGCTCCCCTGCCGAAAAGCTGAGGCTGTCGAGGAAATCGGCCACCTGCTCATTGACGCCGAGGATCGATATCGCCACATAGCTCCAGACGCCAACGGCGAGCAGGCGACCCAAAGTCCTGCTGCGGACGGCACGCGAAAGCACTGAAATCACCAGCCAGGCAAAGACCAGAATAAGAGCGATATAGATCAGGTAGCTGCGGCTTGGCCAGGTCAGACCCCGCATCACGGCCAGCGCGGCGCTCAGCATGAGAATGTAAAGGATCAGATCCAGACGCCTCAGACCAGCCACGATGTAGCGAAGCAGGCCGGGATGACCCTTGATTTCGCGCGCACGTTTTTCGAAGCGGGGCTCGAGTCGGGATGCAGATATTCGCGCCGTGACGTACAGCAGGACGATGATAAGAATCTGGTATGCGAACCACGGCTGGCTGACATACGTCGTCCCCAGGTGAATCAGCTCGACGATATCTGGGGGCAGCTCAAAGGATTCTGGGTTCATCAGTTGTCGGTCCTGAAACGCGTAAGGCCTGCCACTGGCGCAGTTGTGGCCAACCCGATCGCCTTGTGTTTGTCTGCCCTGCGGAATCTGGCTGCGCGCAGCCCGGCGAATGCGCGCTCATCCGTGAAGTAAATATAGCTCTTCTGGTACCGCTTCGGGCTTCGCAGCTCCTCACAAACGGCCCCTGATTAAATGGCAAACTCAATCGGTTCGAGCCCTATCGAGGTTTGAATTGCGGAAATAGGCTGGTCAAAGCGCGGATTTCGCGGGTCCGTCGCCATGATGGTAAATGTGCATATCCTGCTGGGGAAAGGGTATCGATATGCCCTCTTCATCGAAGCGCTTCTTCACGGCCCTGGTGATATCCCAGTAGGCCGTCCAGTAGTCACTCGTCTTGACCCAGGGGCGCACGATGAAATCGACGGACGATTCTCCCAGGGTGTGCAGTCTTATGACCGGTGCCGGGTCATCCAGTGCAAGTTCGTAGTTGTCGACGATTTCATGCAACACCTTGTCGGCCAGCTCTATGTCGTCGTCGTAACCGATACCGAAGACCAGATCTACGCGGCGTTTTTCCTCGGCATTCATGTTACGAATGACATCGCCCCAGATCTTTTTGTTGGGGACGATCACGCGCTGGTTGTCGAAGGTGGTGATCGTCGTGGATACGAGACTCATCTGCTTTACCTTGCCGCTCACCCCACCGGCCTCGATTGCATCACCCACGTCAAATGGCCGATAGATCAAAATCATCACGCCGGAGGCAAAGTTGGACAGGGTCTCCTGCAGGGCGAATCCGATGATGAAACCCACGATGCCGAGCCCGGCGAGGACCGGGCCGATCTGAACGCCGACCTGCGCCAGGGCGATCAGCAGACCGATCAGGAAGATTGCCTTGCCCGCCATGGACACGAACAGATCCTGCAGCAGCTTGGAGGCACGCAGGCGCGATGAGGCCAGGGCACGACCGGCGAGCTTCTTCACCATGTTTCCCAGCGCCGAGAAGACCATCAGTATGAGTACAAACATCACCAGCTTGAAAACCCATTGCGGACCCTGATCTATCAGCCATTCCTTACCACCTTCCAGCCACTGATTGAGCAGTCCCAGTGCCACGTCGGACTCGAAAATGTCCTTGGTGATCTCGCCGGTCGATGAAATGAGGATCTGCTTGTATTCGGCGGCATCGAGCTTGCGCTCGTTCATCAGGTCGATGGTGATTTTCAGGTTATCTGCGGTCTCCAGAACGCGCCCGTCCAGTGACGAAACCTTCTCCTTCAGACGCTTTTTTTCCTCCTCCCCGGCCCCGGCTACCTGCTTACTCAGACCGTCCCTCTGTTGGACAAGATATTGCAAACGTGCGACCAGATTGTCTGCGCGTTGCGAGAGCGTGTCATCGAGATATTTCAGATCCGGCGCGTTGTCCAGACCAAGCAACTGCATGCGTTCGCTGTTGTCCAGCAGTGCGGCGAGTGCCTCGTCGACCGTCCGCCTCTCATTGGCGATCTGCTGCCTGATTTCCGGGGCGTCGGTTGCCGATGCTGTCTTGACCTGCTCGTCGAGGAGTGCAAGCACGTTCAGAGAATCGTTGATGTCGACCTTGAGCCAGGCCGAAACCTGACGGGCATGTGCTGCCGCCCCCTCACGGGCTTCGCGCGTGTCCTGGCCGGTGGACTCCAACTCATTGATACCCTTCACCAGCCTTTCGAGTCCGGTCGTGGCTTCTTCATGCTTACGCCGACGCTGGTCGCGCAGCACCGCACGCTCCTCATTCTGCGCCTTCTCAACGTCGGCGTTGAGCTGCACAATTTCCTCCTTGAGGAGTTCCAGGGCCGTGGTGTGCGACGCGATCGTTTCCCGGATGTTCTGAATCTTCTCCTGGTTTTCATCCGCGGGCTGAGTTTTTTCAACGGGATTCTGAGAGGCGGTACCAGTGGGTGGCTCGGCAGCTGCCAGAGAGCTCGCCCCGAGCCCAATGAGAAACACCATTGGTAGTAGCTTGACCAAAGAGATCTTCATTTCTCCATCCCTTGCCGAAATCAGCAATATCGTTTCGTTGCCCCGAGTGCCAGCAAGAAGCAGCCGGCCGGTTATTAAAGTATCACGGCGCCAATGTTGCTGGAGCCATTTTCCACAACGCACATTTTAACATCTCGGGCGCTACTCTCATCGGCTTCGACCAAGTTAATGTTGTGTTGATTGGCACCTGCGCGCTGGCCGAAAAACACAGAGCGCTCGGACCGATGGGGCGGGGTGGTGGCACTTTTGACCCGGGCTTCAAATGACGGTTTGCCAAAAGCACCTTGCACCAAGAGCCGCGGTACCCTTAACTTTGCAGAGAATGGATCGTTGGAGCATTGGGATGCATGAAAACGGTTTGGTAGCTGCTTACTTGCTCAATGGCCAGGGGGGCGGAGAGTCATTTGACTGGGACCGCATCCTGACCTGGCAGCCGGATGATGGTGTACTTTGGGTCCACCTGGATCGCGATTCGAGCGATAGCCGTCGCTGGCTGCAGGAACAAAGTGGCCTGGATCCGTTGGTCACGGAGTCGCTGCTTGCGGAAAGTACCCGTCCGCGGTGCGTCCAGGTAGGTGACGGGATTATGCTTTTCCTGCGCGGTGTCAATCTCAATCCTGGTGCCGATCCGGAAGACATGGTCTCTATCCGCCTGTGGATCGAAGAGAAACGGATCGTCAGTCTGCGCCTGCGGCGCCTGCTTTCGATTGCGGATCTGCGTGCCTCGATAGATCAGGGGTCTGGTCCTTCAGATGTCGGCGACTTTGTCGTACAACTTGCAGACCGCCTGATCTCGCGGATTTCAGGCGTGATCAGCGATGTCGACGACAAGGTGGATGACCTTCAGGACCAGGTGTTGGAAACCGAGAGCGGCAAGTTGCGCACGGCGTTGACTCGCCTGCGTCGTGAGATCATTGGTCTGCGCCGTTACCTGGCGCCTCAGCGTGAGGCGCTGGCGCGCCTGACACAACTAAAGCTCCCCTGGCTGAACGATATGGACCAGATGCATCTGCGTGAGGAGGCCGACAGGGTGGTGCGTTATGTCGAGGATCTGGATTCAGCGCGGGAACGCGCCGCAGTAACCCAGGAAGAACTGGTCAACCGGGTATCCGAGCAGATCAATTCCCGAATGTATGTACTTTCGGTGGTTGCCGCAATATTTCTTCCATTGGGTTTCCTGACGGGGCTGTTTGGGATCAACGTTGGCGGTATCCCGCTGGCCGAAAATCCATCGGGGTTTGTCGACGTGATCTTGATCCTTGTTCTAATCACTGTGCTGCAGGTCATATTGTTCCGCTGGCGGCGGTGGCTTTGACCGGGGCTAACCGAGGGGCTTGCCACAGTGCGGGCAGATTCCAGCGGTCTTCTCAACACGTTGTTCGATTGTAGCGGCGTCACTGCTGTCGATGCCAAGGTCAAGGCGTGTTTCCTCGAGTCTACTTTGCTCCTCGTGGTCGATTTCGCCATCACGCAGGGCGGCTTCGACCAGGGTTGCATACCTTTCGCGGCGTAGTCGCAGTTCGTTGGAGAAGGCCGAAGCGAGTATGCCGGCGGGTAGTGCGACCATGCCAACGCCAACGATAGTGATGCAGGCGCCAAACACCTTTCCCCAATTCGTGATCGGCGTGACATCGCCGTAACCGACCGTGGTCAGGGTGGCAACCGCCCACCACATGGCGGCCGGGATGCTGCTGAACTGTTCCGGCTGGGCTTCATTTTCCACCAGGTAAATGCCGCTGGAAGTGAACACGAGTACGACCAGCATGATGAACATGGCGGCGCCGAACGCCTTGGCCTCCTTACGTAGGACCGTCAACATCAGACCCATGGCCGGCGAATAGCGCGTCAGCTTGAACAGGCGGAACAGACGGAGCACGCGCAGGTACATCAGGTCGGCCGATATCCACAGGCCGAGATAAAACGGCAGGATGGCAAGGAGGTCTATCAGAAGCAGGGGTGTCAGTGCGTAACGTAGCCGCCCCTTCAATGGGTGCTGATGAAAACGTGGGTCGGGCGATTCCACGCAAGACCATACGCGCAGCACGTATTCAATACTGAACGCCGTTACCATCGTGATTTCAAGTCGATTGAACCAGACGTGATATTCGGCGTAAAGACTCTGAATCGAGGCGAGGATGCTGGCGAAGGCGCTGGTGACAATCAGTAAAATCAGGATGATAGCGACCACGCGCCCGGCCAGGCCACCAGCCACCGAGCCATCGAGAATGTCAAATATGCGTTTTCGCATCGCACCACCTCATTAGGTTCATGTTGCCCCGCCCGGTCAAGTTATTGCGCTGGGTGCACGTGATATGCCAGGCCCTTGCGCCGATCTTTGCGGTTCTGCTTCGCTGAGCACCAGGATCGGACGATGGCAATATCGATACGGGTCAAAGGCCATGTCGAGGTTCAGCGAGGTGTCAGCAGCGAGGCCACCTTCTTGGCATGGCGGGGGAATTGGCCGACTGGCTGACGCAGAACACGATCCCCAGCCAGGTCACTAGACTCATCATCAGCTCAACGCCTTGTTTACCGAGACCCTTATAACCCGCATGTTGCATGAAGGAATCGGAAGATGCGATCCATGCGAACCGGTAGCGCCAAACTTAACGCGAATTCAACTATGATCCTAACTGTGTCCTCGACTGTCACCCACCACCTTGGCACCGTCAACCAAATCCCTCGGACGGGGGTTGCAGAGAGAGGGATATTTCTCCATGGCGCCGAATTGCTGATACTCATGGAGTGAACGTGAAATCATCATGCTTATTCGATGAAGGAGAGCAGACGCGACCGGAGTTGCGGTCGCTGGGCCGTTCGCTTCGTGAGCGTGCCTCCCGACAGGGTCATGCTCTGTGGGTGCCCGACCCGAAACGGCCCGACCCGGTGGATATCCTGCGCCGTCAGGAGGGCGATCGGGTCGGTGAGCTTGTCCCGATTCGGTACGGCCGTATGGCCGCGTCGCCTTTTGCCTTCTTTCGGGGGGCGGCCGCGGTCATGGCCTGGGACCTGGCGCGAACGCCGGCTTCGGGTGTCCATGTCCAGACATGCGGTGACGCGCACGTCGATAATTTCGGTGCCTACGCCTCACCGGAAAGGCGGCTGGTGTTTGACATCAACGATTTCGACGAGACCCTGCCTGCCCCCTGGGAGTATGACGTCAAGCGGATGGCGGTGAGCGTCATGCTCGCCGCCCGAAACCAAGGGTGGGGGGACGAGGTGGGTCTGGACTCGGTTCGCCTTGCAGTCCACCGCTATTCCACGACTCTTCATCGCCTGTCACAGATGACCACGCTGGAGATCCACTTTGCGCACACGGAGTCTTCGCAACTGATCGAAGAGACAGAGGATCCCCGTTTCGCCGATGCTTTACGCGGTATCGTAGAAAAGGCGCGAAAACGTACCCATCTTCAGATCTTTCAGAAAGAAGTGACCACCCAGGATGGGCAGCAGCGATTCATCGAGAATCCGCCCCTTGTTACGCGCCTGCCGGACGAGGAACTCGAGCGCATGCAGTCGCTGTTCAAGAGCTACCGCGCAACCTTGCAGGATAATCGGCGTCACGTTCTCGAGAAATACTCATTTCAGGATGCTGCGCGCAGGGTGGTCGGCGTTGGCAGCGTGGGATTGCGTGCCTACATGATTCTGCTGCAGGGGCGTGGGGATCCGGACCCGCTGCTCATTCAGGTGAAACAGGCGGTCTCCTCAGTACTGACGCCTTATGTCGGGCGCAGCGGACATCAGTGGCACGGGCAGCGTGTCGTTGTCGGTCAACGGCTCATGCAGGCGATCAGCGATCCTTTCCTCGGCTGGGCGCCTTTTGCGCAGGGGGATTTCTATGTTCGGCAGCTGCGCGATATGAAGGGGCAGACGAGCCCCGCCGATAACGCCTACGTCTTCGAGGCCAGCATGTCATTGTGCGGCGAAACGCTGGCACGCGCGCATGCGCGCTCGGTCGATCCGGCACTCCTGAGTGGCTACCTCGGTAGTGAGGGCGGCTCATTCGTCGAGGCGATCGTCGCGTTTGCGCGGGCCTATGCCGATCAGTCCGAACGCGACTACGATCGCTTGGTTGACGCGATCAAGCAAGGCGATGTTCCGGCGGTGAGCCCGTAGAAAAGATCTGCTTGGCGTTTATCCTTAGCATGTCGACACCTGGTGTATGTTTTCGGAGTATTTTTATACCTAATGGCCTGTGTATGTTTTTTTTACCGTTAGCGCCTTAAAAAATGCCACTTCAAAAAAAAGAGGGTATTCAGGCTGTCAGGGAGCGTCAATCCAGATTCTCAGGAAAAGGGTTTGCCGCGTGGTTCGAGGGGGTGCTGAGCAGTATCGCTGGAATCTTCGGGGCTCATAGAGAAGAGACTGAAGATGTTAAGTCGAATGAACTCGAAGAATCTAATGATCGGCGAGCTTTTTCCGTCCGATGTATCGTGATGTCAGATACCGACAATGACGTGAATTCAGTCAAAACCACCTTGCGTTTTGCCGGAATTACCAATGAGGGGGACGAATTCAGTGACGATCTGGAAGGTGTCACCATATTTCATACAGGGGACTATGTAGACAAGAAGAATCCAGACGTTTCCGTTGTTCAATACTGGCAATCACTTCGGCAGAAAGCAGTCAGGAAAGGGTGTTACGTCAAACTGATTGCCGGGAATCATGAGCAGGAAATCTGGCAACGGATGAGGGCCGGTGAAAGATACGGACTGGACTTGCAGGAAAGCCAAATGCTCAATGATTTCATTGAGAGTCTGGACTTGTTTCATATCGTTGGGCCCGCCCTGCTTATACATGGCTATCCAACGCTCGAATTCCTGCAGACATTGCTTCATTTCAAAGAGGTGACGGGGAAAGATCCCAACAGGTTTAACCACGATCATTACAAAAAATCGTTCATATCGACCAATGCCATGAGGCAGTACGCTTACGTGAAGAAAAGTCAGAAAACAAACCATTTGCTTTACGATGTGGCGGATGCGAATCGTTATTACAGGAAACGAGGCAAACTCGTCGGCGAAATTCTTGAAAAATTGAACATCGGCATTGTTGTTCACGGGCACAAGCCGCGGCGTTCTGGTACGCAGGCAGACCACGAGTTCGCAGAGTGGATTCCCAATATCCGAATGATAGGAAATGATACGAACGTGAGCCGTAACGGATTGGGCGCAACCGTGTTTCGCGTGACATCGCGCGGGGCTTTGGATATGGATTTCATCAATACAAAAACTGAGTCCGATGAACTGCGTAGCAGGGTACGAGGCATCCTGTGCGAGCCGTTTGAATCAGACGCTGAGGGGCTAAGCCTTGATGCGCGGTAGGCCCTCGCACCGCCGATCCCGTGGCAGTAGTTGAGCGCGGACGGTGAACGCATTTTTGTCATTCAACTTATTGTTTTATATTAAATATCATCTTCCATCGCAGGCTGAATTCTCAGGCGAAAGGCAACTTCGACGTTTCAATAATGTGACTTGATGGTTGCAAAAATGTGACTTCTTGCCGGTGCCAATGGTCTATCCAGACAGCCGCGCACAAAAAACGTTCGCCGGAGGCGCTGCAATATGCCGACTGGTCGGCTGACGGGCGATTCTGAAAACCATCACCGGCACCTATGGGCCTGCGCTCACGACATGTCGGGATACTTAACTGAGATTGAGGAGCACGAGATCACCATGGCAAAAAACAAGCAGCCGGAATCTGTTCCCGTTTCCAAGGGCAAAAAAAAGAAAATGAGCAATGCGGTCTATGAGGCCGAACTGGCGAAGTTGCAGGATGAACTGGTCAACCTTAAGGAATGGGTCGTCGCCAAGGGCCTCAAGGTCGTCGTGATATTCGAGGGCCGTGATGCCGCCGGCAAAGGCGGCGTGATCAAGCGCATCACGGAGTATCTGAACCCACGGGTCTGCCGTGTGGTGGCATTGGGCACGCCAACGGAACGTGAAAAAACCCAGTGGTATTTTCAGCGCTATGTACCGCATCTCCCTGCCGCAGGCGAGATCGTTCTGTTCGACCGCAGCTGGTACAACCGTGCGGGCGTGGAGCGTGTCATGGGCTTTTGCGCAGAAGATGAGTATCAAGAGTTCCTGCGCACCGCCCCTGAGTTCGAGCGCATGCTCATCCGCTCGGGCATTATATTGGTCAAGTACTGGTTTTCGGTCAGCGACGAGGAACAGGAGCGGCGTTTTCAGGCGCGCCTCAATGATCCCAAAAAACGCTGGAAGCTGAGCCCCATGGACATCGAGTCGCGCAACCGCTGGGTGGAATACTCCAAGGCCAAGGATGCCATGTTTTCTTATACCGACACCAAGCAGGCACCATGGTATGTCGTCAATTCGGACGTCAAGAAGCATGCTCGGCTTAACTGTATCAAGCACCTGCTGAGCATGATCCCATATGAAGACATTCCGTCCGCGCCGATTAAACTCGGTCCACGAAAAAGCAGCACAGGTTATGTCCGTCCACCGATCTCCGACCAATCCTTCGTGCCGGAATATTATGATTCGAGCCATGGTAAGAGCTAATGACGAGGGCACCCACTTGAGGCCTGAGCGTCAAGCGGGAATCATTATCTGCGCAATCATGCCGACCCCAATGTGACTTCTGCCTGCTGACACCAGTCTATTCAGACTACGATCCGCCGTGAAAAGACTGCGGAGGCGTTGGCTGGAGGTGGCGGCAAACGCGTCTAAGACGCAGGCAGGAATGGGTTATGTGGGGTTGCACCCAATCGAAGTAAACGACACACCGGGTCAGCTTGCATAGTGTTTGGTGCAATCTGGCGTCTACTGAGTGGGCAAGTTTATGTTAAAGAAAATTCTTCTTCCGACCATTTTGCTGATCCTCGCGTACGGCTTCTGGGTAAGCCCGAATTTCAAGGCCATTTCCGCCGGCGTGGCGATTTTTCTGTTTGGCATGCTGTCATTGGAGGAGGGCTTCCGGGCCTTTACCGGCGGGGCGCTGGACCGGATTTTGAAACGAGCCACCTCGTCCACCGCTAGGAGCGTGCTTTTCGGTGTCGTTAGCACCTCGGTGATGCAGTCGAGCTCGCTCGTCTCGGTGATCACGATCTCCTTTCTCAGCGCCGGACTACTCACCCTCGCCGCCGGTATAGGCATCATCTTTGGCGCAAATCTTGGCACCACGACCGGGGCCTGGCTGATCGCCGGATTCGGTCTAAAGGTCAATATCGCCGCGTACGCGATGCCGCTGCTCGTATTCGGTGTCATTCTTATTTTTCAGTCCTCCAAGGCGCTAAAGGGCATCGGTTACATCTTCGCGGGCCTGGGTTTCCTGTTTCTCGGCATCCATTACATGAAAGAGGGCTTCGAGACCTTCAAGGAAACCATCAACCTGGCGGAATATGCGGTGGCCGGCTATCCCGGGGTCCTGCTGTTCACCGCGATCGGTATCTTCGCCACGGTGGTGATGCAGTCCAGTCACGCCACCCTGGTGTTGATCATCACCGCACTCGCGGCCGGCCAGATCACCTACGAGAACGCACTGGCGCTGGCCATCGGCGCCAACGTGGGCACGACGATCACCGCGATTCTGGGGGCCATGAGCGCCAACGAGGGCGGTAAGCGTCTGGCCTTGGCGCACCTTGTGTTCAACGCGGTGACCGGTGCCATCGCCATCATATTCATCTATCAACTGGTCCATGTCGTGAACAGCGCATCCGCCATGGTGGGGATCGCGGACGATGACTACACCCTCAAACTCGCCGTGTTCCACTCGATATTCAACCTGCTGGGCATCGTCGTGATGCTGCCGCTGCTGAACAAACTGGTGGTCTGGCTGGAGAAGGTCATCCCGGAGAAGAAACCCGAGGTAGACCAGCCGATGTACCTGTCGGAATCGTCGGCAGAATTCCCTGGCACTGCGGTCCAGGCTGTACGGCTGGAGACCGAACGGGTGTTCGAGGCTGCCCTGCGCATTATCATTGACGGTCTCGGCATGCAAAAGGACCTGGTACTGTCCGACACCGACCTTGAGCGGGCGGTTGCAGCGCAGACGCGGATTCACCAGTTCAACATCGATGCGATGTATGAAAGACACATCAAGGGTATCTACAGCGCCATCGTGGCCTTCATCGGCCACACCCAGTTTTCCCGCAGAGACGAGTCGTCGACCGACCTGCAACTGCTCAGGGAGGCGAACACCCACCTGGTCGAGGCGGTCAAGGACACCGAGCAGTTGCATGTCAACGTGAGTCGCTATATTGATTCGGAAAACCAGGTCATGCGCGACGCCTACAATCGCCTGCGGGTGCAGGTCGGGCTGCTGGTCCGCGACCTTGCGGAGATGCGCGCAGCCGGCGGCGGCACATTGGATGTATCATCGCTGGATGCGCTCAGGCTGGTGGCGGACGAAGACAAAAAGCTCAACCAGAAGGCCGCGAGCGAACTGATGGGCCAAGGTGTTGTCACCCCGGCCATGGGTTCCTCGCTGATCAATGACAGCGTTTTTTCCCACCACCTTTCCAAGAATCTGATCAAGGCGGCGAAGACCCTTTTCACGACCGGCGAAGGCGAGCTGGCCGAGGCGGTCCAGGATGTGTCTCTGGACGATAGCGAGCTCATGCAGATTTCCAAACGTACCGGGACTTAGCCCGCAAATTGCATGAAGGCGGACAGGTAGATTGAAGTCTGCAGCATCAAGGATAGCGTTTGAATCGTTTCAGCTTTTATTTTCGTAGCTGCAATTTGTCCTGTTTGGGCTAAGGCCGCACCGGACTTTGCGGGTTAGCCAGCCAAACTATATGGAGACACTCCGATGAAAAGTAAGAAACTGATGGAAGCCCTTGGCGACCTGCTGGACCGGAAAAAGAGCAAAAAGCTCAAACATCTCGATGAACTCAAGGTGCTGCTGGCGAAACTCGAGAAAAAGAAAGTGGCGTTGCAGGAAAAAATCCCGCGGGAACAAGACAAGCACAAACTCGATCGGATGAGCAAGGAACTGGAAGTCATCAAGGTTCAACAGGCGAAAGGGCTGAAGACCTTGCGGCAGCTCGACAACGAGTGACTTTGGCGGCTTATGCCCAGCCCTTCAGCTGCCGGTTTGGCGTTGCTGTATATCACCCCGATAAATCGTGTCTCGCTGAGCGAGGGTCCGTGTTGCGCCGGGATCGCTTTGTCTGCCGGGAGGCATGGGCCTGAACGAGGCCGGAGGCCGCATGCGGATATCATCGACCTCGGCCGCGCTCAAGTCCCCTGCGGATGCCTCCGCGCGTCTTTGCGCAATACCAGTTCGAGTGGCCGGCTGGAATCGAGATGCAGGTCGCGCTGCGGGAAGGCGATAACGATCCCGGCTTCCCGGAACCTGTCCAGAATCGCCTGATGCAGCTCGGTGATCGTCTGGATGCGTGCATCGAGGTCGTCCAGGTAGGCACGCATATTCAGCGTGAGCGCGTTGTCGCCGAATCCTTCAAACGTAATGCGTGGCGGGGGATCTTGCAGGACCTTCGGATGCTCGGCGGCGACTTCGGCCATCAGTTGCATCGCTTTACGGGTGTCCGTGTCATAGTCCACCCCGACCGTAATGAACAGCCGGTTCACGGTGTCTGACAATGACCAGTTGATGAGTTGCCCGGTGATGAACGACTTGTTTGGGATAATGAGTTCCTGGCGCTCCCAGTTGACGATTGTGGTCGCGCGAATCCGGATTCGAGATACGGTGCCGGTGGTGTTCTCCACCGTAACCACGTCACCGACACGTATCGGCTGTTCGAACAGCAGGATGATGCCGCTGATGAAGTTGGCCACGATCTCCTGTAGGCCGAAGCCCAGGCCGACGGACAGTGCGGCGACCAGCCACTGGATACTCGACCACTGCAGACCAAGTGCATTGAAGCTGATGATCAATCCGGCCATGGCCACGATGTACTGGGTCAGGGTGGTAATCGCATAGCGTGATGCACGACTCAGCGGCAGTCGCTGCAGCAGGCTCAGTTCAAGCAGCGCCGGAACGTTGCGCGCCGCAAACAATGCCAGCCCGCCCAACAGCAGGCCGGCAACCATATCTGCGAGGGTGAGCGGTACTTCGGTAGTGACGCCGTCGACCAGCTTGGTCGTCGAGATCGGCAGCGACACTTCATTTAGAAAGTTGAGCGCGGGTATGACATCGCGCCAGATGAGCCAGAGTCCGATCAGCAGCAGGATGGTGAAGCTGAGTCTGACCAGCTGGCGGACCTGCCCACCCAGCTCGCCGTAGTCGATTTTGTCCTCTTCCAGCGGAAGGTCACTGGCCGGGTTTTCGGCGCTTGTAGCGGCCTGCTCGTTACGCTGTGCGAGGGCCTCTTCGCGATAGCGCACGGCCTCGTCAAAGCGCAGCCGCCGCTGGGCGACGCGCAGGCTGCGCTGCACCAGGTCCTTGGTCAGGACCAGGACCAGGACGAACCAGATGGTCTCACCGGCCTTGCCGCCGAGGAAAGCCGAGGTGTAATAGAAACCGACCGATGCGGCCAGCGCGAGGAAAAAAGGAATGGCCATCGATGGGACGAACCAAAGGATGTGATAACTGGCCCACTTTGCGCGGTCTGTCGACTCGGCCATGGCCTGGATGACCGGGCCGTTCCTGCGCCAGATGCGGTAGATCGCGATGCCCAGCAGCAGCATCAGCACGATCATTGACAGCCTGCCCAGAGCCAGCACACCGGGCTCTTCAGTCTGCAGCGTGTTGGAGATGTGGATGAATGCGGAAGGTACCGAAGCGGTGCCGGCCGTGGAGAAGAAGGCCAATGGCGCTGCCAGTGGCGTCAGCCAGGCCGCCTGCCTGCCAAGATTTTTACACAATACCGGATGCCAGGCGAGGTGAGCCCGCGCCAGTCCCTCGGGTCGGCAGAGCTGGCGCAGGGTGCGCAACAGAAGCAGGGTATGCCCGACACCCTGCAGGCCGACGGCGACAATGGTGGAATACTCATGCACCCCTGGCAGGCGACCCAGCAATAAGCCGGCGCCGACGAAGGCCCAGGGCAGCGGCAGGATCAGTAGCAGCGTCGCCCCCAGGCTTTTGGCGGTGGCCATGAAGCTGTCTGTTCGGACCTTGTGTGTGGTCGCAGCCGCGGCGTGCAGGTCACCCAGCGCGCGGCGCCGCAGCGCCAACAGGGCAAGCAGGCCGGTCAGCCAGATCGCAAACAGCAGCCCCTGTCTGGTGATTGCCAGCTGTACGTCGGCCAGGAGGTGCGACAGGTTCTCGGGCAGACCGAACCAGCGCAGGCCATCGAACAACTGCCGTCCCTTGTGGATCGGGATCAGATCTGTACTGGGCAACCACAACAGTCGGTCATCGATGAAGCTGCGATAGGCTTCGGATACCCTCAGCAGCTTCAAGGTGCTGGCGTCGAGTATGGATAGTTTGCTGATGTAGCGGGTGTAGGTTTTCCAAAGGTCCAGCAGGGCCTCTCGATAGGCTGACTGCACCTCTCGCGCCGCCTGTCGCATGGCTTCGCGTTGGGATTCCTCGATCTGCCCGGTGTCGAGCATTTGATCGATCTGGCGCTCGCCATCGCGCGTATCGCGCAGCAACTCATCGAGTTCCAGCTGTCGAAGCGAGGCGTTGCTCAACAAGGCCCGATATTCGAGCGCGCGCCGGGCCAGGTTTTTGGGGGGAGGGGCGAAGGCGCGGCGTTTCTGCAGCAGGGTTGAAACCTCCGCGGTTGAACCACCGAGTTCCACGGCCTGCATCATGCGCTCGTGGGCGCGTTTGATGTCCTCGGTCAGGCGCACCAGGCGTTCATTATCACTTTCGAACTCGGTTTCCTTGGTAACCAGCTCGGCCTGCTCCACCGCCATTCTGGAGATCTCGCGTTGTTTGGCGCTGATCGCGTCCGGTGCGTCGGATACGGCCTCCAGGGCGGCCTGCTTGGCGGTATCGGCAGCGGCCTGGCGCCGCTTCTGCGCATAGTCACGCAGTTGGGCGACGTGCGTCTTCATGGCCTCGACCTGCGCCGAGGCAAGATCTCGGGCACGCTGCGCCAGGTCTGTCAGGAGTGCCAGATTGCTTTGCTGGGTCCTGCTCCAGTCTATGCGGGCCTCCAGTTCGCGCTGGCGCGCCAGCTGCCAGGCCGACTCAACCGTCTGCAGGGGGTCGGCAGCGCCATTGCCGACGGATGCTGACTGCAAACCCGCAAGTCGCTTCTCGAGTTCGGCAAGTTCGCCCCCCCCGGTGCGGGCCAACGCAAGGTATGTGGCCAGCACCCGGTCTGCGTCCGCGAAGCTGTCCTGCATCTCCACGAGCCTCAACTGGCGCTCGCTCAGGACCACCTCGATTTGTTCGTTGGTCCAGAGGTCAAGGGCGGCGGGGTCGAGCTTGAGTTCGGCTACGGCCATGCTCTGGCGCAGCTTTTTCAGCTGCTCGGGGGCCTCGCGGATGCGATTCAGCATCGCCTCGGTGCGCGAGGCAAACCGTTGGGCCTCGTCGAGCAGCGCGCGTGATTCGTCAATTTTTGCCAGCGCGACGCTTTTCTGTTCGTCCGGAAGGTTGGCGGCACGTTCGATCTCGGCGCGCTGAACGCTCAGCGATTCCGGCGTTATCGTCGTCGCGGCAGAAAACGCGACCAAATGCCAGAGCAAAAGCGCACAAAACGACAAAAAGACGATCAGTTTGCATTTATGAATGGCCAGGCGATGCGGCCGCATGCCTCGATGGTTCACCGGATGCTGCATGCCCCTCAGGCTCATTTCAGTCGGTCCTCTATCCTGGTACCAGGGATAAATTCCCCGCCCAATTCAACCTCTGTCATAATTGCGCGCTGAGTTGGCATGGGAACGGAGCTTTTCGGTCACCTGCTGATCCCGAAAGTTTACCGTGCGCCGAATTGTCCGGCGATTGATATCGAAATGCAGCGTTCGACGGCGAAGTGTCCCGCGTGCTGCCAGTTGAGTCTAATGGGTACGCGATGAATTTGCTCTTCATCATGCCAGTCGGCGCCCCGGATTCAGCGTTTCGGTTGCGGCGGTGAGTAGTTTTTACCGATCCTGGATATGACTTTATGAAGAAGCTGGTATGAGTGATCAGAAGCATCTGTTGGGCTGGCGCGAATGGGTTGATCTGCCGGACCTGAAATTGGGGCCGATCAAGGCCAAGGTGGATACCGGGGCGAGAACGTCCTGCCTGCATGCATTCGAACTCGAGCCTTTTGAAAAAGACGGAGAACTCCGGGTGCGGTTCAAGGTGCACCCGGTACAGAGGGACGATTCCCAGGTGGTCGACTGCGAGGCCCCGGTCAGTGATCAAAGGCCGGTTACAGACTCCGGCGGTAATACCGAGCAGCGGTATGTGATTGTCACCCGCCTCCGTCTGGGCGCCTGGGAGGGACCGGTAGAGATGACCCTTACCAGCCGCGATACCATGCGTTTTCGCATGCTGATAGGTCGTACCACGATGAAAGCAGGTGGATTCGTCGTCGATCCGGCTTTGTCGTATCAGACGGGCCGAAAACGCAAAAAGAAGTCGAAGAGGAATCTACTATGAAAATTGCCGTCCTTTCCCGTAACAAGAATCTGTACTCGACGCGCCGCCTGATAGAGGCTGCCCAGGCACGGGGCCACGAGGTCCAGGTGTTCGACGCGCTGCGCTGTTACATGAACATCACGTCCATGCGTCCGTCGATTCACTATAAAGGGGTGGAACTCAAAGGCTTCGATGCCGTGATCCCAAGAATCGGTGCATCGGTCACCTTTTACGGCACGGCGGTTCTGCGCCAGTTCGAAATGCTGGGGGTGTACCCTCTGAACGAATCGGTCGCAGTCACCCGTTCACGAGACAAACTGCGTTCTCTGCAGTTGCTTGCGCGCAAGGGGATCGGTCTGCCAGTGACCGGCTTTGCGCACTCGCCTGATGATGTCCAGGATATGCTCAACATGGTCGGGGGTGCACCCGCGGTGATCAAACTGCTGGAAGGTACCCAGGGTATCGGTGTGGTACTTGCCGAGACCAAGAAGGCGGCCGAGAGCGTCATCGAGGCCTTTATGGGCTTGAAGGCGAACATTCTGATTCAGGAGTTCATCAAGGAGGCCGGCGGCGCCGACATCCGCTGCCTGGTGGTTGGGGGAAAGGTGGTCGCGGCGATGAAACGCCAGGGCAAGGAGGGTGAATTCCGCTCCAATCTGCACCGTGGTGGTTCGGCGGCCGTTGTCAGGCTGACCCCGGAAGAGCGTTCGACCGCGGCGCGCGCGGCCAGCATCATGGGGCTGAACGTGTGTGGGGTGGACATCCTGCGGTCGAACCACGGTCCAGTCGTCATGGAGGTGAACTCGTCCCCCGGCCTCGAGGGCATCGAGACCTCAACCCAGAAAGACGTCGCCGGGATGATCATCGAATTCATCGAGAAGAACGCCAAGCCGAACAAGACGAGAACGCGGGGTCAGGGATAAATTCATGGCTCGGCCGGACTTCGACATCAATGGCACCAGGATCAAGGCGGGGGAGAGGATTGTTGTCAATATCGCGTTGCCGGGGCTCTACACAGAGACACCCGTCAACATGCCGGTGCATGTGGTTCATGGCAAGCGTGAGGGACCAGTCCTTTTCGTAAGTGCGGCGGTGCACGGTGACGAGATCAATGGCGTGGAGATCATCCGCCGCCTGCTGCTGCAGCCACAATTGCAGAAACTTCGCGGTACCCTGCTGGTTATACCGATCGTGAATGTATTCGGTTTCCATAATCAATCGCGTTACCTGCCTGACCGACGCGACCTCAACCGCAGCTTCCCGGGTCGAGAACAGGGCTCACTCGCGGGGCGTCTTGCGCATATCTTCCTTCATGAAGTGGTGAAGCATGCCGACGCGGGCATCGACCTGCACACGGCGGCCATACACCGTGATAATTTGCCGCAGATCCGTGCGGACATGAGCACGGAGGCGCTGGTACCACTGGCCAAGGCCTTCGCCGCGCCGGTACTGATTCACTCGGCGCCGCCCGAGGGCTCGCTGCGCCACGCCGCTGATTCCGAGGATGTGCCGATCCTGGTCTACGAGGCGGGCGAGGCGCTGCGCTTCGACGAGGTCTCGATACGCATAGGGCTGCACGGCATCATCAATGTCATGCGCGAGATGGGCATGCTCAGTATCAAGCGCAAGCCGCCCAAGCCGAGTGCTGTCTTGCGTTCGACTTCCTGGGTGCGTGCCCCGACCAGCGGGATAGCGCGCATGCTGGCGAAGCTCGGGAATGTGGTTTCCAAGGATGATGTCCTGGCCTTCGTCGGTGACGCTGGCGGCAATGGCGAGGAGCCGATAGTCTCGCCGTTCGATGGGGTCATCATCGGGCGCGCGAATCTGCCCCTGGTCTACGAAGGCGAGGCTGTGTTTCACGTTGGTCGTACGCGACAGGCCTCGTTGATGGAACAGCACATGGATGCCATGCAAGATGGTGACCAGTTCAGTCTGCCAGAAATCGTCGAAGAACCAGAGATCGTATAATCGAGCACAATCCGTCACGAAGAATGTGACGTTTGAACCGCTCACCCCCTCTAATCAAAAGCAGTGTAAGAGTCAATCCTGATGGACATCACATTCAGCCTCCTGGCTGTCGTACTTTTGCTCGCGGCCAACGCCTTTTTCGTTGCCGCCGAGTTTGCGCTGGTAAAGGCGCGGGGCTTCCGCATTGAGGCGCTGGCTGATCAAGGCAGTGCTGCCGCAAAGCTTACAGTGCGCATCCAGCACAATCTCGAGGCCTATCTGGCGGCCTGTCAGCTGGGTATTACCATGGCCTCCCTGGGGCTCGGTTGGGTAGGCGAGCCGACGGTAGCGGCGATGCTCGAACCTTTGTTGAGCTCAGCCGATCTGTCACCGCAGATGGTGCATACCATTGCCTTTCTGACCGGCTTTCTGGTGTTCTCCTCCCTGCACATCGTGATTGGGGAACAGGTGCCCAAGACCCTGGCCATCCGACGGCCCGAACCGATGTCGCTGGCGGTGGCGTATCCGCTGCACTGGTCATACCTCGCCGTGTATCCGCTCAACTGGCTGCTCAACCGGGCGTCGCGCTCGATTCTGAAGGTTTTCAACGTGGCGGAGGCCACTCATGCCGAGGTATTGAGTGGTGATGAACTTCAGGGGCTGGTCGCCACTTCGCGCGAGCACGGCGAATTGGCGCATGGCAAGGCGGACATGCTGCATAACATGTTTCAGTTCGATCAGCGACAGGTCGGAAGGGTGATGATCCCGGTGAGCAGTATGCATGCGCTCGATTTGAAGGCCGAGCCTGCCGCGAACCTGAGGATTATGCGCGAGACCGGGCACTCACGTTTCCCCCTGATCGATGGCGCGAAGGACGACGCGATCAGGGGTATCGTGCTGGTGAAGGACATTCATGCGGCGATGCTGGATGGTGAGCTGGAGCCGTGGACGGATCTGACACGTTTTGTCCGTGAACCCCTGATCGTGCCGGAAAGCCAGCGCGTGGCCGAGTTGCTGGATCTGATGCGGGTGCGACGCGCGCACATGGCTTTTGTGGTGGATGAGTACGGGGCACTGGACGGTATCGTCACGCTGGAAGACCTGTTGGAAGAGATCGTGGGCGAGATCCATGACGAGACAGACGATGTCGGGCAGGAGGAGGGCATAACACAGGCGGGTGAAAACCTGTGGGAGGCAGACGGGCTTATCTCGTTGTCTGATCTGGAGCGTGTGACGGGATACGTCGCACCGGATGATCTGGACGCCAACACGCTGTCGGGTCTTTTCATGCAACACCTGGCGCGTATGCCAGAGGTGGGCGACAGGGTCGAGGACGGTCTTTTCGTCATGATCGTGCTGTCGCTCGACGAACAGCGGGTTGGTCGCGTGAGTATTGAGAAGCGCTCCGGTTTGGAGCCTGTGCCTAAAGATCCCGAAGCACAAAAGGACCCATGAGTCTGCAGCTCAAGGTGACCTATGGAATCAGCGATAGAATCAATCGGCAGTGACCTGATCGAGCTCGTCCTGCTGGACCTGGAGCTCGGGAACCTGCGCGAGCTGCGTTTGGCGCTCGATGAGCTGCATGCCGCCGACCTTGCCCATATCCTCGAGTCCCTGCCGCCGGAACAACGCAGGCGCGTATGGGAGCTGATCGAACCTGAAGTCCATGGCGATGTGCTCGGCTTGATGCGCGAAGAGGCGCGCGCCAGCATCATCGGGGAAATGCCCGAGGAGCAGCTGGTTGCCGCGGCCGGCGAAATGCATGCCGAGGACCTCGCGGAGGTCCTCGAGACGCTACCTGCAGACCTCGGTGATGCCATCGTCGACAAACTGGAGGAAGCGCATCGCCAGCGCCTGGAGGTGGTTCGCAGTTTCCCCGAGGGTACCGCCGGGCGCCTCATGGACAGCGAGGTGCTCGGTGTCCACGACGATGTGACGATGGCCGTGGTGCTGCGCTGGATCAGGCGTCACGAGGTATTGCCATCGCATACGGATGCATTGATGGTCGTGGATGAAGAGAGCCACTATCTCGGCAAGCTGGATATTGCCACATTGCTGACCGCGCAGCCGGAGTCCGTGGTTCGGGATCTGATGCGCCGGGATGTCGATAAGGTCCTGGCCGATGCCAGCACACACGATGTGGTTGCACTGTTCGAGCGCCGTGACCTGATTTCGGTGGCTGTGGTGGATGAGCGGGACGTCCTGCTGGGACGAATCAACGTCGACGGCGTGGTCGAACTGATCCGCGAAGAGGCAGAACACTCGATGATGAAACAGGCCGGCCTCGATCAGGAGGAGGATCTGTTCGCACCGGTGGTGCCGAGTGCCAAGCGACGTGGCGTATGGCTGGGAATAAATCTGATTACGGTATTCCTGGCGGCCTGGGTGATCGGTCAGTTCGAAGAGGTTTTGGAAAAATTCGTTGCCCTGGCGGTACTGATGCCGGTTGTCGCAAGCATGGGCGGCATCGCCGGCAGTCAGACCCTGACCCTGACCATCCGTGGTCTGGCACTGGATCAGATCGCAAAGTCAAACGTGCGCTGGCTGACGTTTAAAGAGGTCGGTGTGGGCGTGCTCAATGGTCTGGTCTGGTCCATCGTGGTCGCGCTTGTCGCCTACCTCTGGTTTTTTGATGCGGGTATCGCCGCGGTCATTGCGGTAGCCACCATTCTGAACCTGTTGGCCGCCGCGCTGTCGGGCATCTGGATACCATTGCTGCTGGACCGGATGGGCATCGATCCTGCACTTTCGGGTGCGGTCATCCTGACCACGGTGACCGACATTATTGGTTTTTTGAGCTTTCTGGGTCTGGCCACGGTGTTTCTGCTATGAGCCGCTGGGACTGCCAGGGGACAACAGGGCATAGAAGGGCATAAAGGGCATAAAGGGGTTAGCGATGGAAAACATGATCGACATAGATGCCTTGGTCGCCAAGGCGCTCCAATTCTTGGAAAAGGTGCAGGCGCTGGTGATGCAGCCTGCACTCTGGCTGCAGTTCGCGGTTATCGTCGCGGTATTCGTGGTCGCGCGCTGGATACTGGCGCCGCTGCTCAAGCGTCTGTTGGACGCCCTGACTGAACGCACCGCCCGTGTGCCCAGCTTCCGCCGCGTATGGTCCGCTCTGACTCTGAATCGCAACACCATCGCCTGGCTGATGCTGCAATGGCTGGCGATCAAGATCAGTTCGCAATTCGGTTGGCCGCAGGGGCTGCTGGTCACGGTCGCGAGCCTGCTCACTGCCTGGGTGCTGATAAACCTGGCCTCGACACTGATTGAAAACCCCGGGGTGGCCCGCGTGCTGGCGGTGCTCGCCTGGACCTTTGCGGCGCTGAACATATTTGGTCTGCTCGATCCGACCATGGAGATTCTCGACAGCTGGGCCGTGCAGATAGGCCAGTTGCGCCTCTCGCCGCTGACGGTGGTCAAGGTGGGCCTTTCACTATGGTTTGCACTATGGCTCGCCAACGGCGTCGCCGGCATGGTCGAGCGCCGCATGGCCCGGTCGCAGGGATCCAGTGCCACGACCCGGGTGCTGGTGTCCAAACTCACCCGCATCTCGCTGGTCACCCTGGCGATCCTGGTCGCCCTGTCTGCGGTCGGTATCGATCTCACCGCTTTGGCGGTCTTCAGTGGCGCGCTGGGTGTCGGTCTGGGCTTTGGCCTGCAGAAAATCTTTTCCAACCTGGTCAGTGGCCTGATCCTGCTGATGGATCGCTCGATAAAGCCGGGTGATGTGATTTCCCTGGGCCCGACCTATGGCTGGGTCAACCATCTGGGCCTGCGCTACACCTCGGTGATCACCCGTGATGCCATTGAGCACCTGATTCCGAATGAAGAGCTCATCGTCCAGCGGGTGGAGAACTGGTCGTTCTCCGACAGCCTGGTGCGGCTGCGCATCCCGGTCGGGATCTCTTATGACTCGGACCTCCGCCTGGCGATGAAACTGTGTCTGGAGAGCGCGGCGCAGATCGCCCGGGTGCAAAAGAATCCGGAGCCGCGCATCAACGTGACAGGGTTTGGCGACAGCTCGGTCAATCTCGAACTGCGCGTGTGGATCAATGATCCGCAGCAGGGGCGCGGCAGTGTGATCAGCGATGTGCTGCTGGTGGTCTGGGACCTGTTCCATGAGCATGGGATCGAGATTCCGTTCCCGCAACGTGACCTGCATTTGAAGAGTGTGCTCGGTGAGCAAGAGGTTTCGGCACTCCGGGAAGCGCTGAAGAATAGCGAAGCCTCATAACCATCTATCGAGTGGGAGACAAACTTATGCATACCTGGTTACTTAAAACCACGAGTGGTGTCCACATCGGTGGCGAGGAATTGTTCGATATCTGGAAATCCCAGCCTGGCAGCCTGCTATGGCTCGATATAGAGGGTGCCGGAAGCGATTCCGACCGGGACATGCTCGAACAGAAGTTTGGTCTGGCGGAAGCCGACGTGGAGGATGCCTTTCGAGTCCGGCACCCACCGGCATTCGAGGCAGAGGGCGAACGCCTGTTTCTCCTTTTGAAACTATTGGACGCAGATTCGCATACGCTGGATTTTGCCACCCAGCAGATGGCGATGTTTGCAGACAGGGACTTCGTTATCACGCGCCATGACTCCAGGTCGAATTACCTGCTCATGCTGCGAGAGAAGATCCGGAATGGCGAGATCGATTTCGAGTCCCCCCATCAGGTCGTTGCCGGCCTTGCGCGTCGGATGGTGGATCGTTACGGCAGGGTATTGCTGGACCTCGAGGAGCGCCTGGATACCGTCGAAGATGTGTTGTTCGTCGAATTCGAAGAAGACCTGATGCAGGAACTCGTCGGCTACAACACGGCACTGCGCAAGATGCGGCGGATCCTCAACTACCATATGGCGGTCACCCAGCGCCTCAGCACGTATGCGGAGCGGCAGCATTTAGGGGGCTGGGCCGAAGAGTATGAGGATGTCGCGACACAGGCTGAACGCTTCAACAGCCTTGCCGAACTCTACCAGAACGTCATCAACGACCTGATTGAGGGTTACATCAGCCTGAACGGTCACAACCTCAACCAGGTGATGAAAGTGCTGACGGTTGTTACCGTGATATTCGTGCCACTGACGCTGCTGGTCGGTATCTACGGTATGAACTTCGAGAACATGCCTGAGCTGAAATCAACTTATGGTTATTTCACGCTGCTGGGTGTCATGGCTTTCCTGGCAACCGGCCTGTTCTACATCTTTCGACGCAAGCACTGGTTATAGAGACCTTGTGTCATGTTTCGCTGCGAGTGCTCAAGGTCTGAATACGGAGAGCACCTGTTCGATACTGGCCTTGCGGTCACTGCGTACCGGATAGATGGCGAAGGCGGTGCGCTCGAACCCGGGTGCGCCCGCAACGGCATACAGGCGACGGCGCCGAATCAGAGAAGCAACCATGCCGATGGGTAGATATGCGCTTCCGCCGAGTGTCTTCAGGTATTCGAGCGCCAACCGGGCCGTGGCGAGGCGGGTGTGCGGTTCCGGCATGTCTGGAAAAGCCCGCTGCAACTCGAGCGCGTGCGCCAGTCCCCAGTCGACCATGATGAAATGCTCGTTGACGGCAAGTTCGGGACTCAGGGACGGCGTGCTGGAGACCAGTGTCAGATGCAACGGGGCAATCTCTCGCACCTGGAGGACATCCAGCTGCGGCGGATCGAGCAGGAAGGCGAGATCGACCACGCCATCCAGCAGTTGCCGGATCACCGCGTCCGGCCCCAGAGAGTATGTGGTGATGGCCAGATCGGGCTCGTTCCGGCGCAAATCGATCAACCATCTGCGTAGCAGGATATCCCACAGTCGCGGACTGCTGCTGACCGACAACTGGTGCTTCGCCCCCCCTGCCGTCACCTCCTGGCGCGCCTTGCGCCAGTCAGCAAGCAGGCGTTCGGCATGCCGGCGCAGCCGATGGCCCTCCGGGGTGAGTTTTACCTCCCGCCGGTTCCGATCAAACAGCGATACATCGAGCAGGCCCTCCAATTGCTTTATGCGCGCGCTCACGGCCGCCTGGGTGAGGTTGAGCGCTTCCGCCGCCTGGCTGAAGTGTCGGGTCCGGTTGACCTCCAGGAACGTCCGCAGGAGCTCGATATCCATATTGTTAACAAAAATAGTTTGTCACTGTGACCAAAATAATTAGTTTTATTTGTTAAAGCAAGCCGCCTAGATTGCTGGTCCTCCAGAAAACGAGGATGGGGGATAAGCAATGAGTGCTTCTGCCGAAAGAAAAAAGATCAACGCCCAAGAGGTGCAACTGCTGGAAGCGGTCGTCGATCGGCGGCTTGGCTGGGAGCAGGCGTTTGCATCCCTGATGCATGCCTATCGGCCGTACCTCTACCGGCGTTGTATGGGTCATCTGCACAATGCGGCGGATGCAGAGGACGTGCTGCAGGAGTCCTTCCTCAATGCCTATCGGTTTGCAAACCGTTTCGAGGGCCGTGCGAGCCTGAAGACCTGGCTGACGCGGATTGCGGACAATCAGTGCTACACCTTTCTTCGAAAAAAACAGCAATATGCCAACGTAGAGCATCTTCTGGCCGTGATCGAAGTCCATGAATCCGTCCAGGCTGCTGCGGAAATCGAAGCGGATCACCGACGGCAGTTTGTGGCCGAGGCCTTGGCGCAAGTCAGCCCAAAGGCGCGAGAGATCCTTGCCTTACGCTATTGGCTGGAACTGCCGTTGGAAGAGATCTCGGCGACCTTGGGGATTGGTCTGAGCGCCACGAAGATGCGTCTGCATCGTGCGCACCGCCAGTGCCTGGAGGTGATGGATCCGGGATGCGGCCTGGTCGCGTGATCGGGATTGGACAACAAAGGGTCAGGATCCCTCCCAAGCCTTTGTCAGTAAAACCATTTTTGTTCAGGCCACCCGCCGCGGTGCATGCCTGTGTGCCCGGTCCGGGGACCAGACGCGGTCGAGGCAATTTGCAACCCAGGCCGTGAAGGCCCCAAAGCCCGTTCTGATCGCCTCGTTGCGCATCTCGTGCGCCTTGACGATGTAATAGTCGACGTCGGGTTCGCCAAAGCTGTTCAGCCGGACGTCGCAGTCAGTTTCATCTTGCATTTTTTTCACCTAAAGTTAAGTCGTCCAAAGGGTAGGTCGGAAGTGCGCTGTAGAGACTTGCTCAGGTGAGTAACACCGAACTTTCTAATATATCTCGTAAAAAGTCGCAAAAACGGGCCTGTTGGAAGCTATATTAGAAGCTGGTGTTGTTACCTACAAATGATACTTTTTCTTCTAAAGATGAGAAAAAATCAACTTCAGGAATCGCATGAGCAGACGACTGCCCCCGCTTAAATCGGTCACGGCCTTCGAGGCCGCGGCGCGGCGTGGCAGCTTCAACGAGGCCGCCCAAGAGCTTTTCGTCACGCCTTCGGCAATCAGCCATCAGGTCAAGTCCCTGGAGGAATACCTGGGCGTCAGCCTGTTTCGACGCGCCCGGCGCAAGGTATATCTGACGATCGCCGGCCAACGCTACCTCGAGTCGATCACGGATGCGCTCGACGAAATCGACCTGGCGACTCGGCGCCTGCTCGCCTCTTCAAACTCCGGGGCGTTGAATGTCAGTGTCTCGCCGGCATTCCTTACCCGCTGGCTGGTGCCCAAGGTGCGCGAATTCCAGACCCGTCATCCGGACATTGAGCTGCGCCTCAGTCCGAACAATTCGCCGATCGATTTCGCCTGGTCGGATATCGACATGGCGATCTATTTCGGTGACGGAAAATGGCCCGGACTCGAGGTCTTCTTCCTGCGCGAGGTGGTCCTGGTACCCGTCTGCAGCCCGGGCTTCGTCGAGGTCAATCCGCGGATTACGAAACCTGAAGAGCTGTGTGCCCATACCCTGATCGACGTCTCGACCCGACCCTCGGAGTGGGATGAGTTCCTCGCCACCTTCGGGGTCACCTGTGAGAAGCGCGCCAAGCGCCTGGGTTTTTCGAGTACCTCGCTGGCCATGGGCGCCGCGATGGAGAGCCTGGGTATCGCCCTGGCCGATCGTCAGCTGGTGGCGAGAGAGGTGCTGTATGGTCGGCTGGTAACCCCCATAGACATCGCGATGGAAAACCAGCTCGGCTATTACCTCGTCTATCAGAAACACCGCAAACTCACAGACCAGATGCGGGCCTTCCTCGACTGGGTGATGGATGAGATCGCCGACGAGAAGACGGCCGCAGCTTGACGCGTGTGTCTGAGAAGCTGTTTTACCGCGACTGAGTCGGTTGATGGCGCAAGTTTTCTATGTCCTGAATGACCCCATCGACAACCGCGTCAACAAGGCGTTTTCCCTTACCCGCCTCGGCCAGCGTCGCATCGCCCCATACCCCGGAGGCCGAGTAGATGCCCTTGTGGCCCGGAAGCCGTGAAAATCCACCTTCTCCGGTGCGTGGCTGGTCGTCCTTCACGGCCTGCCGCATGTCGACGCGCTCCGGCGTGAGATACAGCATCATCGAAGTCTCGATCTCATCGGCGTGGCTGCCGCGCAGCTGTTGCGTGACACTGCGTTCGACCGTGGCGGCCACCGCGAGGATATCCGTGTAGCGGAGTGTGATCTGCGCTTCATGCAGCAGATCGGCCGCGGCCTGCAGGGGTTTCATGGTCGACACACCGGTGTTGAGCACATAGAAACGCCGCGGGCCGAAGGCCGCAAGGCTGCCGACGATATCCACGATCAGATCACGGGCGGTATCGAAACGGAGGTTGGTCGACCCCGGGTAAGTGGTGAACGCGGGATAGTGGTGGTAGGGCACCGTTGGCGCGACGATCACCGGGGTTTGTTCCATGACGCGCTCGCTGAGCGCATTGGCCAGGCGGTAGTCGTTGTCGAGCCTCAAGTGGTGGCCATGTTCCTTCGCCGCCGCACCCAAGGGGATCATGACCACAGCCTCAGGTGTCAGCAGCAGCTCTGCCTCCAGCCAGGTCATATCAGCGAGCCGCATGGCCGACCGTTTTGTCGCATCTATATGGCGGTTTGAGCGGATTTTTCACGATTCCGGCGTTTCTTCGCCCGCTCCAGCGATAGTTGTCGATCATCAATCAAGCCTCGGAAACCACTCACATCGGCGAGGGTGCTGCACTTATGCTGGTAAATGTAGGATAGTGTCAGTGACTGTCTGGCGCTTTAAGCCGGTGCGCGCGCGCCAGCCGTATCCTGGAAACGAGGAGGCAAGTATGAGCAATATCTGTGTTGTCGTCGCGGACGCCAGTCGTGCCCGCGTTTTTACTGCCGAGAAACCCGCCGGTCCATTGAACGAAATCGAAACCCTGAGCAATCCCGAAGCCCGCCTGCACGAAGGTGACCTGGTGAGCGACCGTGGTGGTCGTGACAGTAACGGCGGCGGCTCCAGCCATGGCTACAACACGGCCAATGGGGCCAAGCATGAGGCTGCGAACCGCTTCGCGGCCGAGGTGTGCAAACATCTTGAGAAGGGCCGGACCGGCAAGACCTTCGCCAAGCTTTACGTGATGGCGGCACCCGGATTCCTGGGCCTGTTGCGCAAGCACCAGTCGGATGCGCTGCGCGGCCTGATCAGCGACGAGATCTCGAAAGACCTGAGCAGGGAGGCGCCTGATCGAATCCGTGCGCAGTTGCCCGAATATCTATGAACGATGAATCGCTGGCGGGCCCCGAATTTTCGGGCTCGCCGGATCTTGTGCCGCTTGCGGCGGATCGGCTGGTCCATGCATGCGAGCCTGAGTCGCTGGACTTCGCCGACACTACTGAGCTGCAGCCGCAGGAAAAACCTCTGGGACAGGACCGGGTGCTGGAGGCTATCGAATTTGGCACCGGTATCACGCGCAGTGGTTACAACCTGTACGTGATGGGTTCGGCCGGCGTAGGTCGACACCACCTCCTGACCCATGCCCTGTCCGCGCGCGCGGGTACCCAGCCGGTCCCGTCTGACTGGTGCCATGTGGCTGATTTCGATAAACCCGACCGACCGCATGCGCTGGCACTGCCGGCGGGGCGGGGCGCCCGTCTGCGCGACGATATGCGGCGCCTTGTCGAGGATCTGCTTACTGCGCTGCCGGCCGCTTTTCAGAGTGACGAGTACCGCAGTCGCCTGCAGGAGATCCAGGATGCGTTCAAGAAACGCGAAGACGATGTCGCCGCCGATATCGGCCATCGGGCGGCGGAGCAGGACATCGTCCTGCTCTCCACCCCCACGGGCTACACGCTGGCACCGTCAAAGAAGGGCAAGGTGCTCAGTCAGTCTGAATTCGACGCCCTGGACGACGACGTCAAGGAGCGCCTGGAGCAGGAGATGGACGCACTCAGGCAGGAGCTGCGCGCCGCATTGGGCCATGTGCCGATGTGGCAGCGTGAGCTGCGACAGCGGATACGCCAACTCGATGCGGAGGTCACCGAACTGACCGTCGGTCAGCTGCTGCACGAACTGGAGCCCGGATACGAGGGCCTGCCGGCCGTGCTCGATTATCTGGCGGCAGTGGGTGCCGATGTGGTGGAGAACGGCGCATTGTTTCGTGCCGAGGGCGATGGCGAGACCCCGGAGGCGGGTGACCCACGCTTCACCCGCTACAGGGTCAATCTGCTGGTCGACAACAGCGACGCCCAGGGTGCCCCCGTGGTGTTCGAGGACAATCCCAATTACCAGAATCTGGTCGGGCGCATTGAACATGTTGCGCACATGGGGACGCTGTCGACCGATTTCACGCTGATCAGGCCAGGTGCACTGCATCGCGCCAACGGGGGTTACCTCGTCCTGGACGTCGATAAGCTTCTGGTGCACCCCTTTGCCTGGGGTGCCCTCAAGCGGGCGCTGAATGGTGAGGAGATCCGCATCGAGCCGGTGGAACGGCTGGTCGGTCTGATGGGTACGGTATCGCTCGAACCCGAGCCGATTCCGTTGGACCTCAAGGTGGCCCTGGTGGGGGATCGGCAGTTTTACTATCTGCTCAAGGCCTACGACCCCGACTTCGGCCCACTGTTCAAGGTGGTGGTGGATTTCAGTGAGGACATGCCGCGCGGCGACGGGCAGGAGATGGCCTATGCCCAGCTGATTGCCACCTTGCAGCAGCGTGAGTCATTGCTCCCGGTGAGTCGTGACGGCGTTGCCCGCCTGATCGACTGGGCAGCGCGTCGGGCACACGATGGCGAAAAGCTGTCGCTGCACCTGGGCAGCCTCACTGAACTGTTGCAGGAGGCTGATCATTTTGCCACCCGGGCCGGCGCCGAGAGGATCGATGCGGGCCAGGTGCAACAGGCAATAGACGCCCAGATCCGCCGCATTGACCAATACCGCACCCGCTTGCACGAGGCTATCCTGCGCGGCACGCTGCTGATCGATACCCGGGGCCGCCAGCTCGGACAGGTCAATGCTCTGGTGGTCATCGAGGCGGGTGATCATGCCTTTGGCAGCCCTGCGCGCATAAGTGCCACGGCGCGCATGGGCGGAGGCGAAGTCATCGATATCCAGAGCGAGGCCGACCTGAGCGGGGCCATCCACAGCAAGGGTGTGATGATCCTTTCGGCCTACCTGGCCAACCGGTATGCCCGCCACCAGCCTTTGTCAGTTACTGCGAGCCTGGTATTCGAGCAGTCCTACGGGGAGGTGGAGGGTGACAGTGCCTCCTTGGGTGAACTATGCGCGCTATTGTCGGCGATCGGTGATCTGTCAATCGATCAGTCGCTGGCGGTTACCGGATCGGTCAATCAGCATGGGCAGGTGCAGGCGATCGGCGCGGTGAATGAAAAGATCGAGGGTTTCTTCGAAATCTGCAAGGCACGTGGTCTGACAGGCCGGCAGGGCGTCATCATTCCCGAAGCCAATATCGGTGACCTGATGCTGCGTGAGGAGGTGCGCGAGGCCGCGGCGCGTGGCGAATTCCAGGTCTACGCGGCGAGACATGCAGACCAGGTGATGGCAAGGATGACTGGCATGACCGCCGGCGCGCCGGATGCCGAAGGTCTTTACCCGCCAAACAGCTGCAACGGGCGGGTGCAGATGCGGTTGTTCGAATGGACGACCTTGCGCCAGCGTTATTCGTCCAGTGGTGTGATCCAGGGCTGAGCCTGTCGTCGGCCAGGGCGAAGCCTCAGTTGCTGGCGTCAGCTGCGAAATCGACGGTCATCAATAAAGAAGAGAGCTATGAGCAACGAGCAGACCGATAAGGAATTCCGTGTCAGGGCTGATGCGTTTATTCACCTTGCGAACGAGCAGCGTAAGAATGCAAATAACGACAAGGTAAATGCTTCGCTGCTCTATGCGTCGACCAGATTCACTGCCTTCATAGTTGCTTCAGCCGCAGAAGATGTTGCGGAGATGAAAGAAGACAGGGAAGAGGCAGTAAGATATTTCACCGAGAAGTTCCGGGAGATGCTGGTAGAAAACATCGATGATTACATCGGGAACTACGCGGACTACATTCAGAAGTTCAGGAAGGAATAACAACGTCTTTCGAGCCTGGGGCTGGCTTGGGCGTTTGCTGTTTCTCAGTCGTATTTGATGTATGCAAAACGCGCTTCGGCAGGGATGCCATCCAGGCCTTCACCCTCCTGCCCCGGCTGCCATTGAATCACCTGCTCGATTTTTTTTGCCAGGGCAAAGTCCTTGTTGGTGACACCTTTCGAAGAATGCGTCATCAGCTCCACGACCACCAGCGCATAGGACACGGACAGGTCCGGGTGGTGGAAGGCGGCTTCGGAAAGGTGTCCGATGGCGTTGACCACCATCAGGGTGCCTTTCCAGCCATGGGTCCTGTACCGGCGCTTGATCCAGCCGTCTTCGTAGTACCAGTGAGGCAGTTCCTCAGCCAGGCGCTGCCGGATCTGCTCCGCCGTGTAGGCCTGATCTGCTGTCAACTTTCGCCAGTCGCTCATGCTGCTGATTCTCCAACGGCCGGAATACCCGGGGATACAAGTGCAAAAGGTGCGTTCAGACTTCTGGCGGCCCCGGTCCGAAAATAGCCCGGGCGCCGTAAAAGCAGACGCAGACCCTCTCAGTATATGCAGCAGCTCTCGGCTTGGCTAAACATCTAACAATCGGTAATCCTCCCATTTTTAGCCGACGCCAGAAGTGGAGGTTAGGCTGCGAGGGCCAACTTCTGTTTTGGGGTGATGCCGGCGGATGGGAATGGTTCGGCATTGTTCGGTGTGACACGCTGAAATTGGGCGAGGGTGAATGGGGAGCCCGATCGCGGGATGATTCACCCCTCACCCTAACCCTCTCTCATCTTTGGGAGAGGGGACAATCGGCCGAACGGCCGATCGATCCCCGGCTTCCAGCCGTCACTCGAAGCCACCGGCTTTAGCCGGTGGAGAATTCACTTTCGCGGCTCGACCGTCTCGGCGCTCAGGCATCTGCTGCCACGGCCTGCAGCAATTGCTGGCAGATGTTTGGGAAGGCGTCGTGCACCCGGTTCCAGTTGGGGATGAAGGGCGACTCCATCGGGTTGCTGAGGAAGATTTCGCCCGCGGACATGACGCTTTGCGCAAACAGTTCGATGCTGCCCTCTTCGGTGTGGCGGTCGTATTTGAGGCCGTTGATCTTGGCGTCGTAGAAGTATTGCTCTGTCGAGTCGAGGGCGATGCGGTAGTAGGCCGCCTTGATCGAGCGGAAGTCCTCGCTCGAGAGCGTGACGCCTTCGGTGGCAAGCTTGCGGTACAGGGATTTGGCAATCTCCACGCTCATTCTGGACAGCCCTTTGCTGGCGTCATCTTCAGAGAGGTCCTGGTGCTTGTGGTCATACTGGTCTGCGATGTCCACCTGACACACGCTGTTGCGGGACAGGGTTCGGTATACCTCCGACAGCACGCCAATCTCCAGGCCCCAGTCGCTCGGGATGCGCAGTATCCTGATGAAGTCCCGGCTGAGCGAGAATTCGCCCGACAGCGGGTAACGGAAGCTGTCCATGAACTCGAGGTAGTCCATCTGGCCGACGACCTTTTTGAGTGCCCGCAGCAAGGGTGTGACAAGCAGGCGTGTGGCGCGACCGCTCAGCTTGTCGCCATTGATGCGCGAGTAATAGCCTTTGCAGAAGTCGAAACTGAATGCCGGATTGGCCACCGGGTATAAAAGTCTTGCCGGCAGGCTGCGATCGTAGGTCAGTATGTCGCAGTCGTGCAGCGCAATGGCCTCGATATGGTCGAGCGCCAGGGCGTATCCCATGCAGTACCAGACGTTGCGTCCCTTGCCCGCCTGAGTGGGTGCCAGGTTCTGGGATTGCAGCTGGGCGTCGATCTCGCGCAGCCAGGGGCCGTCATTCCACAGGATATGGACACTCTGCGGCAGACCGGAAAAGAACTCTCTGGCATGTGCGAACTGCTTTTCGTCTGCCTGATCGAGGCCGACGATGATGTCAGAGATATAGCTGGCTTTCTTGAGTTCCTCGACGATCTTCGGCAGGGCCGCGCCTTCCAGTTCGGAGTACAGGCTCGGCAGTATCAGCGCCATCGGACGTTCGGCCGAAAACTGTTTAAGTTCGGCCTCCATCTCATCGATCGGGCGCCGACACAGCTTGTGCAACGTGGTGATGGTCCCGTTTTGAAAGAAGTCCACGGTTCTGTCTCCTCAGCTTTGCGGGTTTGCTAAACCCAACTCTGTCAATATCTGCAGGATCGCGGAATTCCAGCCCGCCGGCCCCTGCTGTTGGGTGAACAGCGTCTGTTTCAATCCATGGCAGTCCAGGTGGGTTCCGTCATGGCGCTTGATCACCACGGCGATGTCCGCGCGCTGCAACATGCCCCTGTCGTTCTCGCTGTCTCCCAGGGCGATTACCGTAGCCGGGCTGTTGTTGTCCGCAGCATACAGATTGCGCATGGTATCGATTGCCTGTGCCTTGCTCGATCGACCCATCAGATGCCAGAAGCGTCCGCCCCGGGTGACGCCAAGGCCTGCCGCATCGGCGGCCACTATGAACTGTTTCAGGTTTTCTTCGCTGTCATGCCAAAGGAAGGGCTCGCTGCACAAACGGCGTTTTGCGTTGTGTGCCTGGTATTCGCCGAGTCCGGTCGATTCCGCCACCTCGGCAGCGCTCATATCATCGAAGCCGCGCAGTCGCCAATGCCGGCTTGCGCGTTGTTGCTCGATGAACTGTCGGATCTGCGCATACGGTGGGGAGTAACATACCACTGCGTAGTCTCCGATCTGCACGTGTTCAGGGATATCGAACGGGTAGTCTCTATCGAGCGGAAAGCACAGGGCGCAGCCGTTTTCGATGATGGCCGGTTGAGGGTTTTCCAGTGCCTGATTTATCGGCCTGATCTCTGCCAGGGTCTTGCTGGTGGCCAGAATCAAAGGCACACCTCGTGAGCGAACGGCCTGGAGCGCTGGAATCGCGGCATCGAAGCTGTAGTCATGGTGGTCGAGCAGGGTGCCGTCAAGATCGGTGAAGATGATCACTGGTGGCGTCTTCATGGTTTCACTGACTAAACCAGAAAACGGCATAAGGTTCCAGGAGCAGGGAGTCGCGGTCGAACCTGGCGGCATTCAGTCCCAGCAGGTCCTCTCTTCGAGTCAGGTCCCGCGGCAGTGAGCCAAGGTCGAGGGCGAAACTCTCGGATGACAGGTTGGCCAGTACCAGAATGCGCTGTTTCGAATTCAGGGATACCCGTTCGAAACAGAACACCCGTTTGTCGAATTCGTGAACATACTGGGGGGCGTCCGGATGAAATGCCGGTTGCTGACGCCGCAGCTGCAGCAGCCGGCTGTAAAGCACGAAGACCTGTCCGGTCTCTGATTCGAGGTTGCAGATCAAAGAGTCAAGCTCGGCCATATCCCACTTACGGCGATTGACCGCGCGCGTCATCCCGCTGCGCTCGACACCAAGTGTGTCATTCGGCGTGGCCGTTAGGCAGTGCAGATAGACCGCCGGAATGCCTCTGAAAGACAGCGAAATTATCTGCGAGACCATGAACATCGGGATATGCCAGCGATTATCGCCCTTCACCTCGCGGAAGGCATCGAAATAGCTGATGTTCAGTTCATAGGGACTTTCGGTGCCATCGCTGTTGGACTTGGTTGAGATGTAACCGCCGCGCTCACGCATGGTGTTGAGCATGGCGTCCACCATGTCCGCGGGAACCAGGCCTTCCAGCGGGCGCAGTCCGACACCGTCATGTGAGGCGGTGAAGTTCAGGTAGGTACAACCAGGCGGCTGCTCGAACGCCTCAAGTCCTTTCGCCCAGGCATTCAGATAGGTGCTCGTACCGGCAAACAGCGCATGCAGCAGGAGCGGTGGCAGACTGAACTGGTAGATCACATGGGCTTCGTCACCGGCGCCGAAGTAGCTCACGTTTTCCTGGTGCGGCACATTGGTCTCGGTCATCAACAGCGCACCGGGTTCGACCAGTTCGAGAACGTCCCGGAACAGCTTAACGACCTGGTGCGTCTGTGGCAGGTGAATACAGGGCGTGCCGACCTCTTTCCAGAGATAGGCCACGGCGTCGAGCCTTATCATGCGCGCGCCGCGCCGGATGTAGTACAAGAGGATGTCGATGAACTCGATCAGGACATCCGGGTTGGCATAATTGAGATCGATCTGATCGTTGCTGAAGGTGGTCCAAAGGTGACGCAAACCGGCCTGGGTACGCACACCGCTGAGCACCGGTGTGCTGCGCGGGCGCGTGACCATGGAAAGGTTGGTCGAGGGATCCAGTTCGATGAAGTATCTGCAGGCCGGCTCATCGCCGGAAATGTAATCCACGACCCACAGGTTTTCGCGCGAGCAGTGATTGAGGACGAGATCGATCGCGAGGTCGAAGTCTTCCGAAAGTCGCCGGATATCCTGCCAGGTACCGAGTTCATCTTTCACCGCACGAAAGTCAGTGACCGAAAACCCGTCATCCGAACTCCAGGGAAAGAAAGGCAGGATGTGGATCATGCTGAAGGCATCGCTCAGATGCTCCTTCAAGAAGGTATGCAGCGATTGCAGCGGCGGTTGAGCTGCTGACTGCACGCTGTCGCCATAGGTGATCAGGACCACGTCATCGTGCGACCAGAGCCGGTTATGGTTGATACGTGTGCGCAGCTGTTGATGGGTTTTCAGAAGGCGCGTGATACGGCGCTCGATCGCTGCAGCCTGTTCGCTGCCGTAAAGATATCCGAGCCTCGCACGAATCCGCTCCTGCACAGGAAGATGAGGTGAAATCTCTGGTGCCTGACTGTCTTGCTTCGCAGTGCTCATGTTTTGGTCGGCTGGTTTTTTACCCGCTGTGATGGAACGATTGCTGCAATTATTGAGCCACGAAGCGGCTGATCGTCGCATGCTATTGCTTTTGCGCGGGAGAGGATGGTTGACGGGCAGGCTGCCCCGAATCGATGTGCCTGGGGGCAGGATTGTGCCCCAGCAAAGCAGCTGAACGCACCAAAGTGGTGCATTGGGTCCCTGCTGCGGTTGGCCGGGCGGGTCCGGGTCCGGGCTCCCCGACGAAGTGCACTGCAGAAGTGGCAACAAAAGCGACTATTGCCGATTTTGACTCTCGTTCATGCGATTTTCGGGCCTTTTTCCTTGCGGTGTCTCAATGTCTGAAACATCCGCGCGCGCTAAAATATTATGCAGGCGTCTACAGGGGCTGCAGTTGGCAGCTCAACGATCTGTGAGGAGGTCGAAATGAAAATAAAAATTCGCGCAACATACCTGGCCGCTGCGGCGGTGTCTCTGCTCGCTGTATCGCAGGCGCAGGCGCAGGTCGCGGACGGATACTGGAACGCAAAAGGTGATTCAGTCTGGCGTAGTGGCTCTGGAGAGTGTTTACACACCGGGTTCTGGCAGCCGGCTATGGCCATTATCGGCTGTGATGGCAAGGTGGCAGAGGTTGTCGCGCCCGAACCGATGGCGGCCCCGCCGGCTCCGGCAATGTCGACTGCCGATGCAAAGGTGAACTTTGGTTTCGATCGTGCTGACCTGGATGCCACCGCGATTGCCGCAATCGATACGCTGGTTGGGCAGGCCAAGTCCAAAGGCAGTATCAAGTCGGCGAGGGTGACAGGTCATGCCGACCGGATCGGTGCTGAGGAATACAACCTGGATCTGTCACTGCGCCGTGCTAGTGCTGTTGGTGACTATCTGACCCAGAACGCTGGCATCGATGCGCAGTCGATCGAACTCGCCGGCAAGGGCGAATCGCAACCGCTGGTCGGCTGCGAAGGTGTCCGCGGGGCGGCGCTGGTCAATTGCCTGGCACCGAACCGCCGTGCCGAGGTTGTGCTCGATCTGTTCTAGTCCGGAGGGCCTCTCACCTGTTCAATGGTGGGACGGATTTCCGCCAGCGTAGCTAGCTGGCCGACGCCGGGGTCGTGCCCGGTGTCGGCTTTTTGCTGTCTGCCTCTTTCGCGCGGACAGCGGTATTCTGCGCAGGGCAGGACCATCGATTGCCTGCCCCGGGGTTCATTGTTTGTTAAAGGCAATTCGAGAGGTGCGTTGATTGCGCCATGGCATTAAGGAACCTCCGAACAAGTCATGACCCTCGATCTCGGCGTCGCAATTCGCCCCTTCTTCGTTACAAATCTTCGCAATAGCTGGCTATTACGTGCGATTTGCGCCTCGAATGGACAAATTCCAATCGCCGATCTCTTCGGCCAGACTTATTCAGAGGTTCCTTGAACGTGACTGAGCGTGGAAACGGCTGTGTCTGAACCCCATGTCATGCGGCTGCCCTACTGGGCTGACAACCGACAGCTCTATGCGCAACTGAGGGAACTGCCCTGGCCGGTATGGTTGGACAGTGGTTTTCCTGAATCCGGCGGGGGGCGATACGACATCATTGCGGCCGACCCCTATCTGACCCTGACGAGCAAGGACGGCGTCACAGTTTCGAATCCTGTTGGAGAGATTCCGGCTGACTTGAAAGGGAAACCCCTGGTCCTGTTGCGCCGCCTGCTTGGCGAGCGCGCCTCGCCGACGCTCGATCTGCCTTTCTGCGGTGGAGCGATCGGTTTCCTCGGCTACGACCTGGCGCGCAGCCTGGGCGAACTGCCCCCGCGCGAGGGCCTCGACGACTGGCCCGACATGGCCGTTGGCCTGTACGACTGGGCCGTGGTCATCGATCATGCCCGGCAGCGCAGTTATTTCGTGCGCCAGGGCAGGGATCCCAGAGACGACAACGGCTGGCAGTCGGCCTTGCGGCGCCTGCTGGCGATATCAACCGCCCCGACTGCCTCCTGCCGAGGTGGTCGGCTCGCTGCCCGAAACCGGCATGTCGCCGGCCGCATACGCCCGGGGCTTCGACCGGATCAAACATTACATACGCGAGGGTGACTGCTATCAGGTCAATTTTGCACAAAGGTTCCGTGCCGAAACGCAGCAGGATGCCTGGACGCTCTACCAGCGCATGCGGCAGGACAATCCGGCCCCCTTTGGTGCGCTTCTCGAATATCCCTTTGGCCAGGTGCTCAGTTCGTCACCCGAACAGTTTCTGAGTCTGCAAAATGGCCGGGCGCAGACGCGGCCGATAAAGGGGACACGTCCGCGCGGCGGCAGCGCGGAACAGGATCTGGCGCTGCGGGCCCAGCTGCTCAGAAGTAAGAAGGACCGCGCCGAGAATGTGATGATCGTGGATCTGCTGCGCAATGATCTCGGTAAGGTCTGCGAGCCGGGTTCCATCGAGGTGCCGGGGCTGTTTCAGGTCGAGTCTTTCGCCACCGTGCATCACCTGGTCAGTACCGTCACCGGCCGCCTTCGCGCAGACAAGGATGCACTGGATCTGATCGCGGCCTGCTTCCCCGGCGGTTCTATCACCGGGGCACCGAAACGCCGCGCCATGGAGATAATTGACGAGCTAGAGCCGGTGCGTCGTGAAGTCTATTGCGGCAACGTGATCCGCCTGGGATTCGATGGCAACCTCGAGAGCAGCATTACCATCCGGACTGCCCTGATGCAGGGCCAGAGCGTCTACTATTGGGCCGGCGGCGGGATCGTTGCGGACTCGGACTGTGCCGAGGAATATCAGGAAAGCCTCGATAAGGCGGCCGCATTTCTGCGACTTGTAAGCTGACCTCTAACTGCAAGCAGCAGAATCGTTCAGTTCCGGTAGGGCAGGCTGTTGAGACGAAATTGCATAAAGCGTTTGGGCTCAGCCCTGGTTTTCCTTCCAACGCTCGTAGAAGAAATTTGTCGCCTCGACGAAACCGCCAACGCTGCCGCAGTCGAAGCGCCTGCCCTTGAAACGATAGGCCAGGACCATGTTGTTTTCCGCCTGGGTCTGTAGTGCATCGGTGATCTGGATCTCGCCGTTGCGGCCGGGTGGCGTATTGCGGATCACATCGAATATGTCCGGCGTAAGGATGTAACGGCCGATGATCGCCAGGTTCGATGGCGCCTCTTCGGGCGCGGGTTTCTCGACCATCTTGGAGACCACGTAGACCCCGTCTTCGAGTTCCGAGCCCTCGATCACGCCGTATTTGTGGACCTCTTCAGGCGGCACCTCTTCGATGGCGACCACGCTGCAGCGGTACTTGGCATAGATGCGCGCCATCTGGGTAAGTACGCCGTCATCTTCACCGACACAAAGGTCGTCGGCGAGGACGACCCCAAAGGGTTCGCGGCCGATCAGGGTCTCGCCCGTCAGGATAGCGTGGCCCAGGCCCTTCATCTCCGACTGGCGGGTATACGAAAAGGTGCATTCGTTGAGGACCTTGCGGATATCCGCGAGCAGGCCCTCTTTGTCGGATCCACTGATCTGGTGTTCGAGTTCGTAGCTGACGTCGAAATGGTCGGCGAGCGCACGTTTGCCGCGCCCGGTCACGATGCCGATATTATTCATGCCGGCCTCCATGGCCTCTTCCACGCCGTACTGGATCAGTGGCTTGTCGACCACCGGCAGCATCTCTTTCGGCATTGACTTGGTGGCCGGGAGAAAACGTGTGCCATAGCCGGCGGCGGGAAACAAACATTTCTTGATCGTGGTCATTGTCCGTTTTTCCTTATCGTCGCAGCAGCCCGGTGGGGTGCTGCGCATCATCGATGATACGTTGGTCTATAAGCCATAGCCGCGCATCCGAGGCATCGTGCTCGAACCAGGCTGCGCGCGGAACCCAGCCGGAAGCTGTAGCCCCAGGCATCCATATCGTAGAACAGCCGGTTGCAGTCATAGCCCGGGATACGTTCGGCCAGCAAGCCCTGCAGATAGCACACAGCATTCTCTTCCGCGACATCGCCACCGGCATCGGTGTGCAGTGCTGCGCGTCGTGCATCGTCCATGCAGATGAAATGGCAGGCCTCGTGCAGGGCCGAATGCAGCGGGGTGTCATCGCGGACGAACAGGGTGTTTGCGATAAGACCGGCCTCGCTCTCGCCCCAGTAGGAGCCGGGGATGTCGCAACCGTCGCAGATATGCTCGACCTGCATACCGTAGGGTTCGAGGACTTTGCTGAGAGAGCGGAGGTGTTCAGTTGTGCACAGGGTAACGGCGGACGACATGACGGAGTTGGCTGAGCTGGTATGTGCGCCAGCCTAACATGTGGGGCGGTTTCGGGTCAGCCCACTAGCACTGCTCCCAGGGCAGGTCATGAAAGCGCCAGCCGCCAACAGTGCCACGCCGGTGGTGTTCGTCCAGGTCGCCCTCGAAGCCTTCGTCGATGTGGTATACGCTCTTCAACCCGGTTTCGAGCAGTACCTTGCCCGCCTCGGCGGAACGCTTGCCGCTGCGGCAGATCAGGATCACCGGGGCACAGCCTTCTTCGGTATCGCACACGGCGCCGCCGAGCAGCAGCTTGCGGATCTCGGGAACGAAATGCGGGTTGATGTCCCAATCCGGTTCGTCGATCCAGGCAACGTGTACCGCACCGGTAGGATGGCCTACAAACAGGAACTCCATGGTCGAGCGGATATCGACCAGCAGCGCGCGCGGATCATCCTGCAGCATCTGCCAGGCCTGTTTGGGTGATAATTCGGCTGGGTGGGGGTGGTCCGTATTGCTCATGGAAAGCTCTCGTTACATTGCAGTTAGAGTGTATAGCCCAATTCATGCCGTTTGGCTGTGTAGAAAACCTAATCTTGGGTATTGCAAGTTATGCGTGATCGCCTGCTCAGGGGGTTCGTCGGTTTATTGGGGTTGCTGCCATTCTCCTGGGTCGGGGCCCTGGGTGCGACGGTGGGTCGGCTGCTTTATCGCCGGCAGGGGCGCGAGGTGCGCAACGCCAGGGTGAATCTCAGCCTCTGTTTTCCGGACATGCCCGAGGAAGAGCGGGAAGCCCTGGTGCGCGTCAACCTTATGCATACCGGGCGCAGCCTGGCACAGATGTTGAAAATATGGGTGGGCCCGCGGCGTGATTGGGCAGAGGCCGTGGATGAGAACGGCTTTTTCGAGGCCGCCGGTGATCTGATCGAGCGTGGCCACGGTCTGATCATTGCCATGCCACACATGGGCAACTGGGAACTGATCGCCTATCTGGCGACCAAGGTAACCCGCGCCACGGCACTTTATCGTCCACCCCGCCAGGCCTTCATGGACGACGTGATGCGCCAGGGCAGAGAACGCTCCGGTCTCGTACCGGTACCAACCGACCGCCAGGGGCTCAAGGCGCTGCATGCGGCGCTGCAGGCCGGCGAGATTGTGGGCATCCTGCCCGATCAGGTACCCAAGACCGCCGGTGCATCGGGCGTGCTGGCACCGTTCTTCGGTCATCCGGCGCTGACCATGACCCTGGTCAGCCGGCTCGCGCGTCGGCATCAGACGCCCACGCTGTTTACCTGCGCGATCTACGATCAGGATACGGGCAGACATCGGATACATTATTTCGAAGGAGACCCTGCGATCGCCGACAAATCGCCGGAAGTCGCCGCTGCCGCCCTCAATCGTGACGTGGAGCGTTGCGTGCGTGAATTTCCCGAACATTATCAATGGGCCTACCGGCGTTTCGAGATACCCGATAGTGAGCAGCCAAGTCCCTATTCGAGGGGAAAAACCTAGCGCCCTTTCGCGCCATGCGGGCGCTAAAGCGACCTCTCCGCCTGCCGTTACCCCTTGCAGGAACTCATTTCTTATCCAGGGGCTTGGTATGCGGACATCGGCTGACAATATAAGTGCCGGTCACATCTTGATATTCCTGTTGCTGGCCTGCGCCGGCATCGGTGCAAGCCAGGCCTCGACACCGGAAAAAAACGACGTCCGGGTTTTGATCGATATCTCCGGAAGCATGCGGCAGAACGATCCGGAAAACCTGCGCCGGCCCGCGCTGCGCATGCTGGCGGGCCTGCTGCAACCGGGCACGCAGGCCGGGGTCTGGACCTTCGCGCGCTGGGTCAACAATCTCGTGCCGGTGGCTGAGGTGGACGCAGCCTGGAAAAAACGCACCCAGGCGCTGTCGAAACAGATCGCATCGCCGGGTCAGTTCACCAATATCGAAGAGGTTCTGGACAAGGCATCTGCCGACTGGGAGGGTGAACCGACCACCCACGCACGCCATCTCGTGCTTCTGACCGACGGCATGGTGGATATCTCCAAGCAGGCAGCTGAGAACGCCCGGTCACGGAGCAGGATTCTTGACACATTGCTACCGCGCCTCCAGGCGGCCGGGGTCCAGGTACATACCATTGCCCTGTCTGAACGCGCCGATCACGACCTGATGCAGCGTCTGGCCGCAGAGACCGGTGGCTGGTACCAGCAGGTGGCGAAGGCCGAGGAACTGCAGCGGGTGTTTCTGCGCATGTTCGAGAAGGTGGGCAGTCCGGACACAGTCCCGCTCGAAGACAATCGTTTCGTGGTCGACGGCAGTGTCAATGAAGTTACTGTCGTGTTGTTCAGCAAGCCGGATTCTCCTCCGGCCGTGTTGCTGTCACCTTCCGGCGAATCCTATAAGGACAGCGACCTGCCTGCCGGTATCGCCTGGTCGCGTGACCAGGGCTACGACATGATCACCATCGCCTCTCCGCAGAAGGGCGAGTGGGTGCTGCAGGCCGATGTGGACCCGGACAACCGGGTAATGATCGTTACTGATCTCAAGCTGCAGACTTCGGAGATACCGACCCATATTGCGGCCGGCGAGCAGACGCGGGTGGAGGCTTCATTGAGCAACCGCGGGAAACTGGTGGCACGCCAGGCCTTTCTGCGACTGATCGATGTGCGTGCCGAGGCCAGTGGTGCCGGGGATGCGCGGTCGCTGCCTTTGAACGATCTTGGCGAGGCCGGCGATGAGAAGGCCGGCGACGGACGTTACGCAATGAGTTTTGGCGAGCAGCAGGCAGGGCAGGAGGTGGAGCTTGTTATCGCCGTAGACAGCCCCACCTTCATGCGTGAAAAACGGTTCCGGCTGGTGGTGCACGAACCTGTTGCCGTTGCTGTGGCCGAGAGCCCGGATGGCCCGGTCCTGACGGCCGACGTCCAGCCCGCGGTGATGCAGCCCGGAGCGATCGTGACCGCCTGGCAGGAGGACGCCGGTGGCAAGCGCGTGCCACTGCAACTCGTCCAGCCCGAGCCCGGTCAATGGACAGGTCCGCTGAAGGACCTGGTCTCGAGCAGTTACGTGAAGGTGTCCGGGACGACCCGTCTGGGCAATCTCATCGAACACACCGTCGGACCCCTGATGCTGCCCGGGGTGGAACTGCCACCACCGGTAGCTGAGGCCCCGCCGGTGATCGAGCCGGTGCCCGTTCCGGAGCCCGAGCCGGTTGTCCCCGTTGCGGAGGCCGTGGCCGAGGTACCCGCAGAGCCCGAGGTGGAAGAGGGAGGCTGGCTGATTCCGGCGATCATCTTCGGCGTCTTGAATCTAACCCTGCTGATCGGTGCGGGTGTCTGGTTCTTCCTGATGAACAGGCGCGGCGCAGAGTCGGATGAACTTGACCTCGAACAGCTGATCGAGACGCAGGTGTCGACCCCGAACGCAGTAGAAAACCAACCGCGGGAGAACGCGGCATGAGTGAAGTCATGATCCTCATGTCGGCGATACTTGCGGGCGAACTGCTGCTGGTGCTGCTCGTGTTGTTGAGCTACGCCTGGTTTCGCAATCGTGCTCTGCGGCGACGCGATACCAGGGCGATACGCGTGCTGGCCACCCGGATAAAGAACACAAGGCCTGAGCGTGAAACCAAGATTGCCCAGTTCCTCAGCGAACAGATGGGAATATCGGGTGAGGCACTGGAACAGGCAAAGACCGCGATGTTGCGGGCCGAGCTTTTGTTGTTGCAACGGTTTGCCGTTGTGTACAAGAAACGTGACGCCGGTTCAGCCGCGCAATTCGATATAGATCTCATGGCCGCATTGGCCCCTTATTACGAGCTGGAGGGTGGTGGGATCGTCGTCACCCAGGAGCAGCCGGATCAAGATACCTCCGTTCTCGAAAGTCTTCGCGCCGAAAATCAACGCCTGTCAGACGAACTCAGCGTGACCATGGAGACCATGAGTCGGATGCTCAATGAGTATTCGACCATGTTTACGGGTGGATCCCTCGGCCAGCCTGGTCCGATTGCCGCGTTGGTCGGTGGGGCCGCGGCGGATGTATCCGGGCCGGACGGAGAAACCGTGCTTGAGCCAGTGCCCGGGCAGACGGCTCCGCCATTCGACCCGGATAACCCGGTCGAAATAGCGGCTGAGGCCGAATTCGCAGTCGATCTTGAGACCGACGCAGAGAACGCCCCTGACCCTGATGTCGCTGTCGAGGAAGACGAAGGGGATGCCGGCGATGTGGATTTGGCGGCACAGGATGATATCGATGCGCTGTTTGCAGCGGAAAGTGATGCCCCCCTGCCTGACCGACTGGGGGATACAGAGGCAGTATCGAATCCGCCCGGTGAGGTGGATGAACCCATTGGCACAGATGATTCGATCGATCAGCCGGCCGACGCGCGGGCAGCTCAGGAGTTTGACGACGAAACCGATATCGAGATGAAAATAGACACTGACGTCGAGGCCCCGGTCGTCGATATCGAGGCCGGCGACAATCTGGAAACGATCGCAGAGTTTCTAGAGGAGGCAGGGCCGGCCGAGGTGGTCTCCATCAATGAGTCAGACGGCTTCGAGGTCGAACTCGCGATGCAAGATGAGCAGCTGTTTGATTCCGCAGAGTCCGAGATCATGGTGCGGGCGGAAGAGGCCGCCGGCGAGCCACTCGACGACGCGGGCGCCGAAGGTTCTATCGATGTGGATGCCTTGTTTGATGGTGTGGACGAACAGGACAAACTGCAACTGCGAAAATGAAAGCTGAACGATTCAAACGCTTTCCACTAGATTGCAGAATAAAAAAAGCCCGGCGCTTGCCGGGCTTTTTCACGCTAGCTCAGTCGATCACTTGCGTGCAGACGGTCCGTTGAACTCGATACCGTTGTTCATGTACGACAGGAAGAACTCCAGATTGCGGTATTCCTCGCCCTGTGCCGCGAACGGCTTCGCTCGAACCTGCTTGTTACAGCCGTCGAAGCGACGGTGCAGGGTGCCGAGCTCGCCCCACTTGGAACGGTAAACGGGCCAGCCCGAGGTGTGTCCCAGTTCCGGGCTCAGGATGTCGGTGCGTACGTGCATGCCCGCACTCTGCATGTGGCAGCTGGCACAAGAGAAATTGAGCTGACCACGACGGGCGAAGTAAAAGTTCTTGCCTTCGTTGTAGGCCTTCAGCGCGTCCGGGTCGTCCGGTACTTCGACGTTGATCTTCTGGCCACGCGACTGGTACGACATGTAGGCGAGCAGATCGGCGATCGCACCTTTCTTGTACTTCAGCGGCTTTTCGCCGTTGTTTACACGGCACTCGTTGATGGCCAGAGGCAGCGTCACGACCATTTTGCGCTTGGCGTCCCAGTAGGGGAAATGCTGGCGTTGTGCCGGGTCGTCGCCGAAGCAGCTCCCGTAGGTCTTGCCGTTGGCAAATGGTGTGTTCCACATGCCCTCACCGGCCTCGATCATCGGCTCGTAGGGCGGAAAGTCCTCGATTGCCTCCCAGCTGTCGCGCGATATCTTGTCGATGGCATACACGCCATTGCCATATTCATTGAGCGGTATGCCCGGGAAACGCTTCGAAAAATAGTCGCGGTAGAGCTTGAGATCCTCAGCCGGCGTGGTGTCTGCTGCCATTTTGTCTGCCATGACAACCGATGCGCTCAGGGCGCAGATGGCTGCCAGGGTCAGTTTGGTGATTTTCATAGGTATTATCTCCTCCCAAATGGATGTCCGACGAAGACCCCGCTAGGCCGGGGTCTTCTTCAGCATTGCTTTTATCAGCTGATTTTTGCCGTACCTGAATCGGATCCACCCTGGTTATCCATCCAGCTGATCTTCACTTCGTCGCCCTTGGCGGCACCGGTGAAGGCGAAGGACAGATACGGATTCTTGGAAATACCGCCGCTCCAGTTGGCGGTCATCACCGTCTTGCCGCCGGACTCGGCCATGACTTCATTGATGAAGTGGGCAGGTATGGGTTTGCCGGTCTTCTTGTCTTTGCGCAGACCGGTTTCCATCGAGTGTGTCATCAGACACTTGACGGTCGTTGTGTCGCCCTTGAGCTTGGCGCGGATTTTGATGCTTTTAGCCATGGATATTTACCTCGAATTCTTTTGCTGTTGCTTGGTGGATCAGGATGCCCTGATCAACCTCCGCAGCCGCCGATGGTGACCTTGACGCTTTTGCGTGCAGAGTGCAGTTTGCCGCCGGATTTGACCACGGCGATGACGTCGCTCGTCTTACCCATTTTGATGCGGGTCGAGACATCGGCAACGGCACCCTCACCGAGCATGAAGGTGGCTACGAGCGGCGAGGCGTTACCCTCCGCCAAAAGCGCGATCGACTCGACACCAGCCATATCCGAAGAGACGGAGACAGGCACGACGGCGCCGTTCTCGGCGATATCCGGTGCTTTGATCTTGATCGTGTCAGATGCCGTGTTCGATGCTGAGCCCATGGCGGCGGTCAGCGCATCGTCGATACTCTTTGCCTGGAAGGCTTTTTCATTCCAGGCGGCGATGACCGCCTGAGGTGTCAGCAGGCCGGCACTGGCGGCTACGCCCACGGTACCTGCGGCCAGAGAGCCTCTCAGAAAGACTCGGCGTTTTGTGTTCATGCTCATCAACATTCTCCTAAAAACTCACAGAACGGTGTTTTGTTCGGGGTATCAAAGGGTGTACAGATAATCGACGATGGCGTCGATCTCCTTGTCCGACAGGGCTTGGTGTTTGCCGAAGGGCGGCATCCGCGTATCGGGGTTGGCCACCTGGGGGTCCCAGATCTGTGCACGCAGCTTGGCGCGATCGGGGAAACGTGCCTGCATGGCGATCAGGGGCGGGCCAAGGTCACCGGGGCTTACACCATCGTCCATCATGTGGCACGAGAGGCAATTGCCTTTCCTGCGATCGACGGCAACTTCCTTGCCGAACTTGATTTGCTCGGCACTGGCGGCGCCAGCCATCGTCGGCAGCATGCTCGCGCCGGCAAAAAGGGCCGCCAGGGAGACAGCCGTCGTCGCGAATTTTGCGGTTTTCCGCATTGCCATTCCTCCTATCACTATAATTATAAAAATTCGGATCTACAGTTTTATGCTGTTTTTTTACTTTTTCCAGACTGTCCCGGGTAGCTTCCCGATCACAGTTTAGAGTCTAAAGCTAACCCAAATCCGGGCTAAGCAGCTAGCATAATGCATTGATTTGCTTTGGCAAGCACCTAGCTGTATTAATGGGCCGCCAAAAAAAAATTATGGAATAAATCAGGGTTTCGCGCTTCGCTTTTTGTCTTCGTCGTCCTGTTCCGCTTTCAATTGTGCCAGTCTGGATTCGAGTCTCGACGATTCGTAAAAGTTCAAATCGGCGCGTTTCAGCGTGATTTCGAGCTGCAGGATTGCGCTCTTGAGGTCGCCGATCAGGTAATAGTATTCGGACAGGTACTCGTGGCCGCGGCTCTGTTGGCCCTGATCGCCCGCCGCGCGCGAGAGCAGTTTGTAGGCCCGCGGTTCGTCCTTATGAAAATCCAGGAATCGTTCCAGTTTCTTCGTCGCGCTTGCCGGGTCGCCGAGCGCGAGCGCGACCTCGGCGTAGGTGATATTCAGGGCATAGCTTCCGGGGTGCCTTGCAAGCGCCGCCTCGAGCCGCTTGAGTGCAGCGGTTTTGTTGCCTTTCTGTGCATCGACCTGGGCGCGAGCGACCGTGAATTCGGTGACATCAGGGTGGTCTTCCAGCAGTTTGTCCAGGGCTGTTGCGGCTTCGTCCGGTTTATGGGCACGTATCTGCGCCATCGCTATCCCATAGCGCACTGCGGCCTCGTTCCGAAATCGCCCGTCTTCCAGCATCAACTGGAGTTCGCGGATTGCGTCTTCGGCCTGATCGATCTGCTTCTGCAGCAGGTACATGCGTGCCAGGTGGTAACGCATGTCTTCGGGGGTCTGCCGGTAAGGAAACTGTTCCGCTCTGCCGAGCGCATCCGCGGTGCGGCTGGTGGTTACGGGGTGGGTCATCAAGAATTCCGGCAGTCTGCTCGCGTAGACCCGGTTGGCCTTGCCCATGCGTGAGAAAAAGGTGGGCATTGCACGTGGTTCGTGGCCGGAGCCGGCGAGGATTTCGATTCCGACGCGGTCGGCCTCTTTTTCATTGGCGCGGGTGAAGTTGATCTGCTGCTGGATCATTGCGGCCTGCCCACCGATAGCCGCGGCGGCCGCGGCATCCCCACCGACTGCCGCTCCGAGCGCGATGGCAGCCAACAGTATGGCCGCGTTCGGAATGGTCATCTGGCTGGTGGACTCCCAGGCGCGCAAGAGATGCTGCTGGGTAACGTGCGCGATCTCGTGCGCGAGTACGGCCGCCAGCTCGCTCTCGGTCTCGGTGGTCAGCAGCAGGCCGGTGTATATACCTATGTAACCCCCGGGACCGGCAAACGCATTGATTTGCGGATCGTCGATAAGGAAGAAGGTGAAAGGCGTGCCAGTCGCAGAGCTGTTTTGTACCAGGCTCTGGCCGAGGTTCTGAATGTAGTCGGCCAGCAATGGATCGCTCATGACCCGCTCCGAGCGTCGCACGCTACGCATGAAGGCCTTTCCGAGTTCGCGCTCGCGTTTGGGCGTCATCAGGGTCCCGGCGGAATTGCCCAGATCGGGCAGTTCGGTATTCAGCGACAGGGCCGGTGGCACTTGGGCGAGGAGCAACAGGACGCAGAGCACGAGGCGTGCGCCGATTGATCTGCTTGTTTTTTCGTTCATATCCCCTGCTGGCGAACAGCGCTCGTACCTTGCGTTTGAAGACCCTAATTCAGCTGGACCCGCTGCCCCCACGGCACGGTTTCCTTTCCCTTGACCAGCCAGATCACCGGATAGTTCGGTTCATATTGCGGGAATTGTCCCTGCGCATCGGTGAAATAGACCAGAAGTTCGGGACGTTGCCCCTGTTCCTCGAGCCATTTGAACACTGGCCGGAAGTCTGTGCCACCGCCACCCTGAATCTCGGCCGGGCAGCTGAATTCCTCCCAGGGCTCGAAAACCCAGGGGGCGCCGTCGGAAAGGTTGGTGTCACAGGCGAGCAGCGTGACCCTGGCACGCATCTGCCCCTTGAGGGCCGAGACTTCGGACAGGAACTCGTCCATTTCGTTGGCGCGGATCGAGCCGCTGGTATCCACTGCAACCACGATTTCCACCTGTGAGCTCTTCAACGAAGGCAGGATCGCGTCGCCTTCGCGGCGCGACGGCCGCATGTAGGTGAAATCGTCGCGCGCCATTGCCGTCATGTAGCGGGCCAGCATCATCCGCCACGGCAACCTCGGCTGCAGCAGGTGGTCGACCAGGCGCGCCATGCTGCCGCCCATCTTGCCGGCCTGCATGGCCTGCTGGGCGGCCCCGGCAAGGCGCTGCTGCCACTGCACTTCCAGGGTCTGGCGCTCATCCTTGCTCAGCGGCGGTGGGGTGGGGTCGCCACGACCGTCCTGGTCGCCATCCTTCTGCTGCTGCTCGGATTGCCGCGAATCGGCCTCCATCGGTTTGCCGCCCTGGCCCTGGTTGTCCGGTGATTGCTGGTCCATGGGCGTTTCTCCGCCCTGGTCTCGGTCGTCTTCGCGTTGGGTGCTCTCACCGCCCTGGCCCCGCTCGGTCTGGTCGCTTTCCGGCTTGTCAGGCGCATTGCCCTGCTGACCGCCCCCGGACTGGTTGTCCTGGTCGAACAGGTGCTGATCGATGGTCTCGGTCTGGTCATTCTCGTCGATCAGGGGGTAGATCTCTTCAGCGGTCATGCCCAGGTACTGAGGCATGACTTGGCAGTTGCCCGGTGGTGTAAGGCCATCCTCGAGCAGCAGCGGGTTGATCGCGTAGTCGCAGGCGAGATCCCAGCGGTGCTGCACGCGGTGCTGACGGCGCGCGAAATGCGAAAGGGCACAGTGCAGTGCCTCGTGCGCAAGCATGAACTGCGTTTGTGACATGGACAGGGAGTCGATGTACTCGGGGTTGAAATAGAACTTACGCGCGTCGGTGGCGGTGGTCGGGCACCAGTTCGGATCCGCGGCCGCCAGCGGCAGGCGCAGCACGAGCGCGCCGAGAAACGGCTTGTCCAGGATCAGCTTGGTCCGCGCGGCGGTCAGCTTTGTTTCGATGGCGTCAAGGCCCATGGTTAGAGACTCCGTCGCGCCGGGCGGATGGACGTTACAGGTTTTTCACCGCGAAGGACGCGAAGAACGCCAAGTAGAGGCCGCATATCGGCATTCTCCGGGATATTTCCACGTCGGGCTCCATCGATTCCGAACCGTTCGAGTGGCATCTCAGCCTTTGCGCTCTTCGCGTCCTTCGCGGTTGACAAGGGTGTTACTCGTACAACATCACATCGGCGATCGCGTTGGCCCAGCTGGCGAACTCCGGCACCTGGAAAAGGCTCTCGCCGATCGCGCGATGCAGGTCGGAGACCAGCATCACGCCCATCTCGCGTTGAGGAAAACTGCCCGCGTAGTTGAGGATGCGCCCCGTAATTTCCATCGCCTTCTCATCCTCCTGGGCGCGGATCGCCCGTCCGACCAGCGCCGCGGCTACGGCATATTGCAGATCGATCTCGGTGGGCACCGGGACCTCCTTACCTGCCAAGATGTCGTCCAGATCGGGCATCTTGTCCAGGCTGTTGACGAACGCCGTCAGTTCGATGCCTGCCGCCGGGCCCACGCAGGCCTGCAATGCGCCCTGCAGCAGCTGCTCGTGGTCGCCGAATTTGTGCAGGCTGCGGTGGGCAAATTCCCAGGAGCGCGGGGAGGGGAAGGCGACCGGGTTATGAGCCGGATCGAAATCGAACAGCAATTCGGGGCGGAAACGCAGGAAAGCGATCACGCGTTCGTCGATATCGTGCTGGTAGGCCCATGCCACCCAGTCGTCGAGATGGGTGTCGACATCGAAATGCGAGAAGCGGTTGGCCAGAGGCGCCGGCATGGTGTAGGTCACGCCGCGGTCGCCTTGGCGGTTGCCTGCGGCAAAGATCGCCCAACCGGCTGGCACCTCGTACTCGCCCAGCCGCCGGTCGAGTATCAATTGATACGCCGCTGCAGATACGCTCGGCGGAGCCGAAGTGATCTCGTCGAGGAAAAGGATGCCCTGGGCGCCATGGCGCCGGGCATCCGGGAGGATAGCGGGCGCCGCCCACTCGACGAACTCGCCATTGCGAAACGGGATGCCACGCAGGTCGCTGGGCTCCATCTGAGACAAGCGGATGTCGATGACCGGTACCGAATGGCGCTCACCCGTCTGGCGGATCATGTCCGATTTTCCGACTCCAGGGGGGCCCCAAAGCATGACGGGAGTGTGGTGACCTGCATGGGTACTGGCAAATTCACGGTCGAGGACGGTGAGCAACTGGGCGGGGCGCATCATGACTCCTACTGCTTATGCTGTGCGCAAGAATGGAAAGCCCGGGGGGCCAGGTCAACCCCCAGGCGCAAATGGATTCGGTATTGCAGCCCACAGCCGGGCGATGGGATCAAAAAGGAACTTGTCAGCCTTTAGAAAAGCAGAGTATTCTAATGCCCCTTTTTGAGAGAGCCGCCGAACCGGGGGAAATCCGGTTTCAGCCCGGCCCCGTGGGCAGACACCGAAAGGTGCACGAACGGGGGAGGGTGGATGCGAGGGGCAACCGTTGGCTAAATTCGGAGATCGGACATGAACCAGTTTTACTACGACGCCGTTACCAAGATGGAAGAAATGGGTATCGACGAAGAGTACATTCAGGGTTGGCAGGCAGGTTTCCTGCAGAACCCTCAGCGCGAGGAACAACGCGTGACTGAGGCCTATGAGGCCGGTTACAGCGACGGTGAAGGAAAAAGCACCGACAACTTTGGTAACTGGGTCAAGAGCTGATCGCTTCTCCGGTTCTAAATAAAGAAAAAGGCGGGTGATCCCCGCCTTTTTTTTGCCTGCGATTCCCCATCGATGTTGGCCTGAAAAGGCCTCATGCCTCCATCGCAGTTCGAGAGTCGCCGTGCGGAGGATGGGTGCGGTGCGCCTCGCAGGGATTCGTTGTTGGCGGAGGCCTTTTTAAAGATCGCTCGTCAAAGGTGGACGGCGCCCCTTATCCGATTTCCGCTCTGGTCAGTCGATATCAGGAGTGGCAATCAACGTCATGTCAGTCAGGGTTTTAACTTGTATACACCCATGACTGATTATGACTTAAATATGACATCTATTTTACAAAGGCCGTTCCTTGTAACCGTGGAAGGACTATAAATAAACCGGCGCCTTCCAAGACCCGGCCGATGCGTTTATTCTTCACCGCAGTAGTGACGGGGTTTTTCCCTGGCCTTGACCGAATGCCTGCCAGCATATGAGGGCGCAATGACCATGCGGACGATCTGCCTGCTTGCCCAAAAAGGTGGAACAGGGAAGACGACCCTGTGCCTCCACCTTGCGGTATTGGCCAACGAACTGGGTCGTGATGCGGTGATCATTGATATCGACCCGCAGGGTAGCTCGACCGCCTGGAGACGACGACGGCAACTTGAAAGGCCAAGGGTCGAACGCTGTTCAGCCGAAGGCCTGGAAGAGAAGTTGGGTGAACTGGAGGCGCAGGGTAGCGATCTGGTCTTGCTCGATACTGCGCCCCACAGCAGTCATGACGCCGCAACCGCGGTCACGCTGGCTGATTTTGTACTTATCGCAAGTCGTCCTGCCATCCTCGATCTCGAGGCAATCGGTGAGTCCGTGAAGATCGTCAAACGGCAAGAGGCGCGGGGTGCCGTGGTGCTGAATGCGTGCCCGCCACCGCATATCTTTGGTGAAACCGCCATTGTCAGGGAGGCACGCGAGGCCGTTGCGGTCTATGGCCTGCCGGTGTCGCCTGTAAGCGTCTCGCAGAGAGCTGCGTTCAGCCATGCATTGATCGACGGGCATGCCGTCACCGAGTATGAAAGCAAGGGCAAAGCGGCGGCGGAGATCCGCAGCCTTTGGGATTGGATAGAGACTCAATGGTAGCCAGAACATGAGCAAGCGCGCACGCATCACCCTGAATCTGGACCCGGAACCGGAGTCCGAGCCGGAGATGACAACAACGCCTGGGGCAGAACCGGCGGATGCGTCAGTAGTAAAACCGAAGCCTAGACCTAAAGCTAAGCCCAGGGTTAAATCTGAACGGAAGCCGAGCCCGGCTCCGGCAACAAAATCAGAGCCCGCGCCCAGATCGGAACCGAAACCGGCGGAGGCCGCGGCGGAAAACCCACAATCCAGACCCGAACCGGCAACGCAAACTCGGGCGGCATCGTCGCCGGGTGAAGCACGAGTTCAGACCGAGAAGCCTGCTCCGGCACAACCCCGTTTAGACTCGGTTGATCCCGCTTCGGGGACACTTAACCTCGGTACCGTTTTTAAGGTAGCCCTGGTCGGGCTGGTCGTTGTCTCTGCGATATTGCTGCTGAAAAGAAAGCCCTGAGATTCTGCCCGCCCGGCGGCCGCGGCAGAGAACTCGCGGGTGGCGCAGTTCAGGCTTCAGTCTTGCTGTCTTGCGTCTCTACTGTTGGCTCATGGTCATAAATGCCCACATGCGGCGCCCTGGCGTCGCGCGCCCTTTTCAGCTCCTCGATGATCGGATCCATGCGTCCGACCTCTCTGCCGACATAGTATCCGAGGGCGAAAAGGCCGGCGCCGGCGATGAGTCGTAAAAACATCTTGCTACCTCCCCGGTATGGACTCGTGACACGAGCATTAAAGACGACTGATCGAGGCTGGATCCGTCAGGCGCCTCAGTATTTTCAGCCCATCACCAGCCTACTACCGGGCTGTATTCTTTTTCCAATTCGGCCTCTTCTTCGGCCAGACTCTGATAAAGATTCTTGATGAGATCCGATCCGTATTTTCGTTCCAGTCGACGAACCACGAAGTGACCCGTGGCTACGTCTTGAAAATGTTTCATAAAGAGGTAATTGATGGTCGCGCCACTGGCTGCTCCGGCAATCGGGACCATCTGCAGTGCAACCTTATCTGATATCAGCACGCCGAAGCGTGAGGCGATGGCCTGTGTCAGTTCGATGAAGGCGGGGATGTGAGGGCCATGCGCGTTGGCGGCATATTGCAGAATATCGCGTTCGAAATGCAGGCCAAGAATGGTCCTCAATGCGTAATAACCCGTGTCGGCCGACTCATCGTCACTCGTGCGTGCGCCCAGTGCAAAGACCTGCACGCAGGCCATTCGCGTATCCAGATCGTTCAGATCCTCGCCCTGGGTGCGCGCGATGTTGGCGATGGATCGAATAATCAGCGTTGTCGTGATAGGCAGTTCGGCAAGAAGCGTCAATGGGCCAAAAAACCACCGGCGGCACCGGTACACATGGCGAAGAGTTTGTGCAGACGATTCTGCGGCCGAATGTTCCCGCCCAGATTCATGGTGAATATGGCCAGCCTCACCGTTCGGTATGAGTTGGCTCTCAGCATTTCATCGAGACGTTTTTTCCACGGCTTGGGCAACAGGGATATCGCTTCCTCGATCGGTTCGGCGAGCAGATTGCTCAGCCGCGCCGCCAGTGATGGATGCTCCAGGTTCTTATATGCCCAGCGAAGTTGCACCATCTCGTGTCGGTCAATCCGGTGTTGTCTCCCTGTGTCATTGTCGGTACTCCGTCTCAAGGCTGTTTTGCTCGGCCGCAATCGTTTTCGCTTTTCACCACCACCTGTTGGAAATCAAGATGTCTCGTGAGCCGGATGCTGTGACAAAGTGCTTCCGCATCAAATTCGGACGTCCCCACTGCGTTCCTGACGTGTCTTTCGCTTTTGTCGGATAGCTGGAGCCGGTGCTCAAAGTGTTACTGTTTTATTACAGGAGGCCACTCGCCCCGCGCTGCGTTCGTTACGAAATTTCCTGTGCGTAATTCCAAGATGCTACGACATATCCAAACTTGTGAATTCAATAAATTGTCAGTAGTTGTCCGGGATCAAGCGATGGCGCTCACGTTGAAAAAATGTTTCATCGCCGTAACCGTTTTTACGAACCTTGTACTAGACTTTCTAAGTTCCAAAAAAGGTTTGGACTTTTTTCTCAACTGCAATGTGGAGGACGTTATGGATCAGCATTCGAAAGACTCTTTGGTGGTTTGGGCCGGGACAGCTGTTAGGTGCGGCAGGTGGCTGGTGGGGATCTGCGCGCCTGGCCGCGGCATATGCGTACCCTCTCGGCACCCTGGGCACTTTGGCTGGAGGACTGATTGGTGCGGTAGCGGGGGCCACGCTGACAAAGATGATAGTGAGTGACCAGGGGGCAATGCCTCAGATCGAGATAAATGAGCCCTGATCCGTGCAGCAGCCACAATCTGGCTTTTATTCAACCAGGGATTCGGATAATTTTCGGTCGTCGGTCGCCGCCGAAAATTATTTTGAAGAGTCTTTTGGGCTACAAAGAGAATTGGCGGCCATGAAAACAAAACTACCTGCAGGTAACGTTTTGACAAATGCAATCAAACTATTCAAAGGGGAAGGCGGCCATGAAAAGCGATAAGAAAAAATCGAGTGAAGAGACCCCGGGAGAACCGGCTGCCGGAATCACTGGTACGATCAAGGGGTTCATCGAGGAGGTGGAGAACACCAGCTCGTCACTGGCATCAGATGTCAAGCAGCACTTCGATGACCTGACGGTGAGGGTGTCTGATGTGGTCAGCAGCGCGGCAGAGACGACGGTCTCCATGGCGGAGAAAGTTACCGTCAAGGACCCGGCAGAATTACTCAGGGGTCTGTTGCAGGAGATAAAACAGGCGAGTGAAGTATCCATCAAGGTGATTGGCGATCGTTTCGATGAGTTGGTCCACCGTGCCAAGGATTCAGCCGAAGAGACCCCAAAGAAAAAGGTCAGTAAGAAGCGTGCGACCAAAAAGAAGACTGCCAAGAAGAAAGTGGCCAAAAAAGCGGTAGCAAAGAAGACGGCCAAGAAGAAGGTTGTCAAGAAGACCGCAAGCAAGAAGAAGGCGGTTGCAAGAAAACGGTAGCCAGAAAGAAGACGGTGAGTAAGAAGAAAACGGTTGCCAAGAAGACGCCAGCCAGGAAAAGGGCCGCCAGCAAGAAAAAAACGGTAGCCAAGAAAACCGCTGCCAGGAAAAAGACCGCGGTCAAGAAAAAGCGCAACAGCCCGGAAGTAGAGTGGTTGAGCAGGCCGGTATTGGCCGGCCGATTGCGTGTTTCCGAAAACGAGACAGCAACTTGCTGTCTCGGAGGGAGCTGTGATGCATCCAGTTATGATCGTGATACCGGCAGCAATCCTGGTATTCGGGCCCCGTGCGTGGGTAAATCATTTACTGAAAAAGCACGATAAAAATGAACTGGATCTGCCTGTAACTGCGGGAAATTTTGCGCGGGAGATTCTGGACCGGCAAGGCTTGCGCCTGGTAAAAGTCGAAAGCACCGATATCGGTGATCACTATGATCAGCAAGCCAAGGCGGTGCGTCTGGCGCGCAACAGATTTGATCGGAAATCCCTGACAGCCCTTACCACCACGGCGCACGAGGTCGCACACGCGCTGCAGGACGCATCCGATTACCCGCCCTTTGTCTGGCGAACTCATCTGGCGAAAATTGCTCAGGTAACCGGGCAGCTTGGCGTCATCATGCTGGTCACGGTACCGATGCTGTCTTTGACCACCCATCGGCCGTTTCCTTTCCGCACGATGGGCACAGCGGTTTTGGGCATCATGGGCACCGGGCTGGTCGCGCAACTGGCAGCCCTCCCGTCGGAGTTCGATGCCAGCTTCAATCGGGCGATACCCATGCTTCGCGAGAGTTACATCGAGGAAGACAAGATCAAAGATGCACGCATCATCCTTTTGGCCTGTTCGACGACCTATATCGCTGCGTCCATGATCTCGATGCTGAATTTCTGGCCCTGGTTTCTCAGTGGTGCAGTGGCTTCACCTTCTGACCGCCGGGCTACGCGTCGACAGACAACGACCGTCAAGCCGATGCGCCTGCACCCGGCACGGCCACGAAAACCTGGCGGCAACAAGAAGTGCGATGGAGCCAATCGTCAGGCAGCTTGGGAAACCGTTGATTCGGTGCTGGTTGCAAATGCGTCAGGCGTTTTGATCGGTATGCCGGTCATGGCGCACTCCGTTTTCGGCAACGCCTTCGTGAGTACCCGGCGCATCGAATTTGAAGGTTTCGTGAATTTTCGGCATGTCACAAAAAAGTCACAAGACTTAAGTAATGTGGCGTCGCGAGTCAGTTGTTTGTAGCGTCGGGGAAGACCGGCTTTCTCTCTCCGCTTTCTGCGCTTCAACTTGGCGTGGTCAGACGTGAACGCATGGGTGCGGGACGAAGCTGCCAGACAGCTCAACGGCGGAGCGAAAAGCTGCATCATCGCGCTCTTTTCTCGCAGCAATAACGATAACGAATCATAGCTATGAACGACTCAAACTCGCAGGCGCAATCCTTACGTGGACTGGTCACACCTGTGAGCATCCTGAAGCGTGGGCGCGTTCGGCTCGATGTTCCGGGACTTGTATCGGTCACCCAAGCTCAAGCAACGCATTGAGCAGCGATTGAGTGCGATCGAGGGCATCCATTCGGTGGAAGCAAACATCCTCACCGGGCGTGTGTTGCTGAAGCATGCTCCGGACAAAGCGCTCGGAGATATCATTCAGCCTCGTCGAGGCGGAACTTGGTCCGAGGAAGAGAAGAAAGACCAGGAAGTCCTGTCAGGAAATCCTCTCCTGTCCCCCTGAAGACCGCCGTGAAGGCGGCGCTGGGCGGTGTTTCCGAGATCCTGGGGGGTGGGTTTAGCGGTCCGACCCCTGCGCCCGCCTTCGGGGCAACCGCCGGGCTGACCAGCGCCACGGGCCAGACCAAAGCCGTGCAGGAGTCCCAGGCCCTGGCACATCATGTCGCCCGATCAGGTGCTGGAGCACCTGGTCGTTTCGATAAAGGAAGGTCTGAGCTCCGACGAGGCCGGCGTGCGCCTGCGGCGCTATGGCGAAAACAGCCTTGGCCGCCGGCGAGAAGCGCTCCGACCTGGCGATCTTCATAGACCAGTTTCTCAACGCCCCGGTGGCCCTGCTGGGCGCCTCCGCGGTCATCTCCGTTATGACCGGCGGTGCGGTGGATGCGGCGGTGATCATGGGCGTGGTCCTGATCAACGGGATGATCGGGTTCGTCACCGAACGCCAGTCGGAAAAGGCGATCGCATCACTGGCCAAGACCGGTGTGCGCGAAGTGACCGTGCTGCGCGATGGCGTCAGCAAGAACTATCACGGTCGAATCGATCGTTCCCGGCGACATCCTGATGCTGGTACCGGGAACCTATATCGCAGCCGATATCAGGCTGCTGCAGGCGCACCGGCTCTCGGTGGACGAATCCGCGCTGACCGGCGAAAGCCTGCCGGTCTCCAAGAATCCCGAGTTCACCGGGCAGGAAGACACGGCGCTCGGTGACCGGATCAACATGGGCTACATGGGTACCCACGTCACCGGCGGCAGCGGCGAGGGCGTCGTCATCGCGACTGCCGAGGCCACCGAACTGGGTCAGATCCAGACCATGGTGGGCGAGGCGGAGGCTCCCGCAGACCCCCATGGAGCGTCAGCTGGAGAAGCTGGGTACCCAGATGGTGTATATCAGTGCCGGCGTATGCGTGGTGGTTGCCGGTATCGGTCTGTTGCGCGGATTCGGCTGGCTCGAGATGCTCAAGTCCGGGGTCTCGCTGGCGGTGGCGGCGGTGCCCGAGGGACTGCCGGCGGTGGCTACCACCACGCTGGCGATGGGCATAGGCAACATGCGCAAGCACAATGTCTCGGTCCGGCACCTGGATGCGGTGGAGACCCTGGGATCGGTGCAGGTGTTCTGCATGGACAAGACCGGCACCCTGACCATGAACCGCATGGCGGTGGTGGCCGTCCACGGCGGCGAACAGGCCTTCGATGTGACCGACGCCAAGTTCCAGGCCGACGGTGACGTCGTTCGATCCCATGGACCGCGAAGAACTGGTGCGACTGATGCAGGTGGTGTCGCTCTGCAGCGAGGTCGAGACTCCATGGAGAGGCCGACAATCCTCGAGCTGGAAGGTTCCGCCACGGAGAAGGCGCTGGTGGACATGGCGTTGAAGTCCGGCATCGATGTGATGGCGCTGCGGGCAGAAGCATCCGACCAAGCGCACCCGCTACCGTGCCGAGGGTCGCCCGTACATGAGCACCCTGCATCCGTACAAGGACGGCAAGCATCTGCTGGCGGTCAAGGGCAGCCCGGATGAGGTGCTCGAGATGTGTGACCATCAGATGCAAGGATGGAGAGCGTGATTCCGCTCACCGATGAGGCCAGGGCCGCTATCCTTGAAGGAGAACGAGCGCATGGCGGGCGGCGCCCTGCGCGTCCTGGGTGCGGCCTACCGTGAGCTGGACAACGCCAGAATGCCGGCCAAGACCGGCGCAATTGACCTGGCTGGGTCTGGCCGGCATGGCCGATCCCATGCGCCCGGACATGGACAAGCTCATCGCCATGTACCATCGAGCCGGTATCAAGACCATCATGATCACCGGTGACCAGGCGGCCACCGCGCAGGCCATCGGTGAGCAGCTGGGGCTGAGCGGAGACAAGCCGCTTCAGGTGCTCGAATCCACCAAACTCGATGAGATGGATCCGGAGCTGCTGGCGGGCCTGGCCAAGAATGTGCAGGTGTTCGCGCGGGTCAGCCCGGCCCACAAGCTCAAGATCGTGCGCGCCCTGCAGGAGGCGGGCTATGTGGTCGCGATGACCGGCGACGGCATCAACGACGGCCCGGCCCTCAAGGCCTCCGATATCGGGGTCGCCATGGGCGCGAGCGGCACCAATGTGGCGAGGGAGGTATCCGATGTCGTGCTGGAAGACGACAACCTGCACACCATGGCGATTGCGGTGCGTCAGGGCCGGACCATCTACGGCAATATCCGCAAGATGATCCACTTCATGGTCTCCACCAATCTGACCGAGATCGAGGTCATGCTGATCGGGATCGCCGCCGGCTGGGGTCAGCCGATGAATCCGATGCAGCTGCTGTGGATCAACCTGGTGACCGATATCTTCCCGGGACTGGCGCTGTCGATGGAGCCGCCGGAGCCGGGCATCATGAGTCGCGACCCGAGAGATCCTGATGAGGCCATCATTGCCGGCAACGACCTGAAGCGCATGATATTCGAATCCGGCACCATCGGGCTGGGCGTGATGGGCGCCTACTATTTCGGCATGAGACGCTACGGCATTGGCCCGGCCGCCGCCACCCTGGCATTCAACACCCTGACGATGAACGAGCTGGCCCACGCCTACAGTTCGCGTTCGCATTACCGGAACGTATTCGGCGGCGTAAAGCTGCCGCCGAACAAGGCCTTGCTGGCCGCTATCGGCGGTATGACCGCGCTGCAGGCGGTAGTCAGTCTGTTGCCCGGTGCAAGACGTCTGCTCGGCACCACGCCCACTGGCATTGATCGACCTGGTAGTAGTCGCCGCCGGCGTTCTGGGTCCGCTGATCGTGAATGAGGCCACCAAGCCCTCGGTACCGCAGAAGGTCAAGGCGGAAATCGAGGGTCGATCGGTGGGCACTCCAGGTGATCGAAAAAAACACTAAACAGGAGCAAGCAGCGTGAAAGGTGACTACATATTTACTTCCGAATCCGTCACTCTAGGTCACCCGGACAAGCTGTGTGATCAGGTCAGCGACGCGATCGTCGATAACTTCCTCAAGGGAGATCCCTCGTCGAGTATCGTGGCCGAGTGCGCCCTGTCCAGCGGGGTCATGTTCATATCGGCCCATTACACCTCCCAGGCCAAGTTCGATATTCCGAGCGTGGCGAGGGACATCATTCGCGAGGTGGGTTATACGCCACGAGAGTTCAATGCGGACGACTGCACCATCCTGACCAGCTTTCCAGAACCATACCGCGACGGACTACAGGCCGATGGATCTGGATGAGTTGGACAATACCGAGATCGACCGGATCACCGCAAAGCATCCCGCCACGCTGTTTGGCTACGCCTGCGATCAGACAAAGACGCTCATGCCGCTGCCGATCTGGCTGGCGCATAGGCTGGCGGATCAGCTCGATGCACCCAGTGTGAGGAAGAAGCTGCCCTATCTGCTGCCGGACGGCAAGGCGCAGGTTGCCATCGAATACGAAGATGGCAAGCCAAAGCGCATCCACAGCATATGTCTGGTGACGAGCCAAACCGATGCTTCGGCAGTGGACCTGAATCAGCTGCGTGGCGACATGATCGAGCACGTGATAGAACCGGTCCTGAAAAAGCAAAAGTTCCCCGCGGATACAAAGACAAACATCTTCGTGAATCCGGAAGGTCTGGTGATTGGGGGAGGTCCTGCTGTTCACTCCGGTCTGACCGGAAGGAAGACGGGGATCGACACCTATGGTGAGTATGCGCGTCACAGTGGTGCCGCTCTGAGCGGCAAGGACCCGCTGCGTATCGACCGCGTGGGAGCCTATGCGGCCCGCTATGCGGCCAAGAATGTGGTGGCTGCCGGACTTGCAACGGAGTGCGAAGTGCAGCTGAGCTATACGGTTGGTGCGGCCAGACCTATCAGCGTGCATGTGCGCACCTTCGGCACCGGTGAGGTGGCGGACACCGAACTGGCGGCGCGTCTCGACAAGGCCATCGATTTTCGCCTGGGTGCGATAGTGCGGGACTTTCGGTTGCAGAAGATGCCTTCAGAGATCGAAGGATTTTACAAGAAGCTGGCTGTATACGGTCAGATGGGGCGTGAGGACCTCAAGGTGCCCTGGGAGAAGACGGACAAAATCAAGGACCTTGTCTGACAGCTTGGGTCAGTCCCGGCGGTGCAGGGGGCGCTGCGGCCATTTATGTGCGGAATTGGATTGAGGGTCTGAGAGAACCCAGGGATGCCGGGGCCGGGTCCCCCGAGTGCAACAGCGCATTTGTCGTGATGATCTGAAATCGCCTGTCGTTTGTTTACGCGATTTTCCGGTCTATGATCTGACCAGGCGGTCTGCATTCGGCCTGGGCCGAATGCTTGGCTGCATCTGTTTGCTTATCTTGTGCGATGTTTCCACGATTATGTCGAGCATCCATATAAAGCACCGCCACAGTTTGAAGCACGGCGAGACCCGTGAGCGTGTGGACCGCATCGCCAGGCACCTGAAGAGCAAATACAAGGTCAATTACACCTGGGACGGCGATCAACTGCGTTCCAAGCACAAGGGCTCTTACGCCCACGTCTATCTGGCGGATGGATGCATCGAGATGAAGATCCAGCTGGGCCTGCTGTTCGCGCCTTTGAAAGGGCGGATAGAGCGTGCCATCCGAAAAAACCTGCACAGCGTAATAGGGGATGAGGGGAGTGCTCCCTCCAAGATTAGGCTACACGAGAAGCTGTGAGAGACCCGTCTGACAAGTTCTCTGTGGGTCGTGAGGAAGCCGGGGTTGCGACGCGCACGATCCTAGTCGTTATTGTCGGTCCTGTTGTCAGAGCCCCTTTCTGAATTCACCAGGCCGGCCGCGCGCTCTCTTCGTTGCTGCAGTTCGTCCTGCACCTCGGCGGTCAAGTCGTCCACGAGCTCTCCGAATTCAGAGGCGGTTTCGCGTAATTTCTCATATGCCAGGATGCCGGTCTTTAAAACGCTGCGTCCCACAGGGCGAACGAAGGGCGCCACAGCGGTTACCAGCATCGGTACGACGATAGCCACAGTGAGGTTGACCGCCAGCCCTCTTGTCGTGGCGCTCTTGAGTATGGCGTCAAGTTGTTTCATGTCTGTTCCTCAATCTGGCAAGCTGCAAAAACGCGTCCGCCAGGTAATATAGTACGTAACGTTTTTTCCATCCACACCCCTAGCGGGGGCTGAACAAGGCGCGTCCGGATTGGTCCCGTCCAATGCCGCCATCAAGTAAACGAGGCTGGGAGTTCATGCGACAGACACGTCTGCCTGGGATGCCTGGGCGCTGGCTGCGATCCGTTTGCGACTGTAATGTTTGAGCGCGATCTCCCCAATCAACTGGCTTGTGGTCATGATCGTCGCGCCACCGGCAACCGCCCTCAGTCTCGGTCTCAGGGATGAAAGCTGCGGGACCAGGGAGGTGCTGCCGGACGCCAGCCCGGTTGCGGCGATAACGGCGAGCAGTTCTTTTATACGCGCTCTGTCATCGAGATCGTAGCCGAAGATCAGGGCAATCTGCATAGCCAGGGTCATGTTCAGTACCATCATCAGCGTTGTGCCGCTGGCCAGGCCAAGGAATCTGAATGCGGGTCCGGCCACCGGTATCACCGTAGGGATGTGGACAAGTGCACTACTCACCATGGACAGGGGGATTTGGGCCGCAATGAATCGCCTGGCGAGTCTTTCCGGCGTGTCGTTGGGATACTGCGATTGCATTATTGCAACCTGTTCGCTGATAACTCCTTTACGCAGTCCCATGCAGTAGTAGAAAAACTTCTCGGTGGCGAGGTCGAATTTCTTATCGTTCATAGCTACTGATCCCAAGAATTTTCAGCGATGCCAGGCGAAATCAATCATTAACAAGTCTCTACCCGTTCTCATCTTACTCGAATGAGCGTTCCGATTCTGCACAAAAACTGAAGGCGTTTCTAAGGTCGCAAATCTTCTCGGGCTTCGTTGATCCACAACAGAGACGCAGGCTCATAAGGGGGAATATAGTGCCCGGGTTTGAGCAATACTCAACATAGATGATAAAAAAAACAAAGTTTCATTAATGTCACGGAAATGTCATGAAATTGCAGTAGCTTCGGGCAGGTGACGGCTACGGTTTTTCTGGAGATATCTTGTTTCTCCACTGCCCATCAATTCGGACAACATTTTTCTGCAACCCGCAACGTGGCAATTCGAAACACCACGGGGGAGTGAAAACCATTGCCGGTCAGTGATCGGCCGCGCCGACTCGGTACTGGCAACGATAAACCGGCATTCGATTTTTCATCAATTTTGAACGGCATCGTCAGCCGAGTTGAAGGAGACAAATATGGATAAGAACGTAAAGAATTCGCTGATCATGGCCGGCAGTGCGCTGGCTGGCGGCTACGGTGGCTCCTGGGCTGCCCAGCGTCTCTGCGCCGCATTCGGTTGCAGTTTGGGGGCATGGGGTCCCGCCATCGGTGCTGTGCTTGGCGCTATGGCAACCACCGCTGTGACAAAAAGCATGATCGGCGATCCGTACGATTTCCCGGATTTCGATGAGGCCATGGAAGCGGGTGAGTCTGTTGTAGACGATGCAGTGAGTGCTGCAAAGAAGTTATGAGAAAGAGACACGCGCCTTGATCCAGCATCCCGTTGAAACCTTAAGCCGTAAGAGAAGTGATCGCCTTCTCTCGATTTTGACGATCAGACATTCGCCGGCAGGAAGAAAAGCCACTAGATTTTTTCGAGGCCCCCGATCTTGGCGGTTAGATTTTTGACGATCGATCTTGTCCATGTCCGTTCTTCAAGGTCGCAGGAAACCGGCACCCGAGAGGTGGCAGGTCTGTTTGGCCGCTAAACAATCGTGGTTCTGCAGCGTTGTAACGGGATGCTCACGGCAGAATCGCGGTAGAGGGGAGAGTATGTGATGGCAGAAATGACGGATTTTACTTTCTGGATGACCATAATCATCTTTGTGGCGACGATTCTTGCCGTCGTCATGGGCGTGATCGACAGTTCGGTTGCCGCGGTGCTGGGTGTCTGTGCGATGGTATGGCTTGGCACGATGACTCCGTCGGATGCTTTCAATGCCGTCGACTGGAACGTGATGGCAATCCTCGTCAGTATCTGGATTATCGCCGGTTATCTGGGTAAGACGGGTATCCCTGAATGGTTATCGGTCAAGGCACTGGTCTTATCGAGGGGCAATGGTGCGCTGCTGGTGATGATTCTGTCGATGCTGTCCGGAATCATCTCGCTGGTGGTTGATAATGTCGTCGTCATATTGATGATGGCTCCGGTGGCCATCCCCATCGTGCGTCATCTGAACCTGCCGCTGGCGCCAGTCATACTCATGATCGGGTTCAGTTCGAACTTTATGGGTACCGCACTGCTGCTGGGTGACCTACCACCACAGATGCTGCACAGTGTCTCTGGCGTGGAGTTCATGGAATTCATCTGGCAGGATGGACGCCCGTCTTCGTTTCCGATCTTGATGGTCACGTTCGTGTTGACTCTTTTTATTATGTATCTGTTCGGTTTTCGCACCTCGCCGAGCAAGAGTGTCGGTGCTGCAGCGGTAGGCGATAGCGGGGGCAGCGGCGGCGCGCCCGAACTTCCGTTCGATGCGTCTATCCCGGACAAACTTTTTGCGACCATTACAGTGGTTGGTTTCTTTGCCACCATCATCGCCATGGCGTTGCGCGAGTACCTGGGTTTCCCACTCGGCTTCATCGCCTTGACCGGGGCGATGTTGCTGATCCTGGTGGTAGAGGGCTTGGGGCATCGTCTGAAGAAACCCGATTTTGAAGAAATCCTTCAGGAACTCGACTGGCGGGCCGTCTTTTTTTACATCGGTCTGTTTGCGCTTGTTGGTGGCTTTGAGAAAACGCATCTTCTCAACGATTTCGCCGCTTACCTTGCACCGTTGTTTAAAGAAAACATTATCGCCGGCGCCTCCCTGCTTTACTGGTTGACCGTCCCGATCGTCGGGGTGGTAGAGCACGACGCCTATATCCTGACTTTTCTTTACATGATTCGCGATCTGGGCGAGCAGGGCGTAGAAGCCTGGCCGCTTTACTGGATGCTGGTCTGGTCCGGGACGCTGGGTAGCAATCTGACGATCGCCGGTGCCCCTGCCCTGTATGTTGCGTTGAACATAGTGGAGCGCGAAGACAAGCGTAAAGTACCGATTAAGGAATTTCTAAAATGGAGTGTGACCTTCACCGCGGCAGCAAGTGTGATCTGTTTCATAATTGGTATGATGATCTGGGTGGTGCCTTTTGCCAATTGATCTCGCAGGTAGCGAATCATTTAGCCTCCGGTGAAAATAATATCGACTAACCCTTACAGGGGACGCAGAGATGTTTAATAGAGTTTTGGTGCCACTAGACAGATCAGCACTATCGGAAAGGGTGTTGCCAATTGCAGAATGCCTTGCCGAGTATTTTGACTCACGTATCGAGTTGATCTATGTCGTTCCGAGTGTTGCCGAACCCATGCCGGAGGGCGTGACTTCTCAGGCTCGTGAAGAAGGCGAGGCCTACCTTCAAGGTATCGTAGATTCCCTGTCTGCGAAGAAGGGAGTTGAGAAGGTGGCGGCTACCGTGCTGGATGGCTATCCGGCCTCCGTGATTATCGAGCAGGCCGAGTCGCAGGCCGATACGATCATCCTGATGTCTACTCATGGCTACTCGGGGGTGCAGCGTCTGTTGTTAGGCAGCGTGGCGGACAAAGTGGTCCAGGCAGCGAGCACGCCGGTACTGCTCATTCCAGCCGGAGCCAGAAATCCCAAAGGTGAACTTGTAGAGTTTGAGCGGCTGATCGTGCCACTCGATGGATCCGAGCTTGCTGAGACCATACTGCCCTATGCGATCATGCTCTGCAAAACGCTGGACATGGAATTGATCCTGGCGCGGTCTTATCACCCCAACTTTCCCGGATCCACGATCCGGATGCACGATGTTTCCAAGATCGTTCATGACTCAGCAGAGAACTATGTCAAGGAAAAGGCTGAGCAGCTGCAGAGGGAAGGCCTAAAAAAGGTATCCTACAAGGTGCTGAAGGGACTGGCGGCTGAACAGATCACCGATCTTGCGATCGAGACGCCCAACAGCGTAACCGCCCTGTGCTCCCATGGCCGACACGGTATCAGTCGATGGATGCTTGGCAGTGTGGCCAATGCGGTCATTCATTGCTCGGAAGAGCCGGTGCTGGTGATTCGGGGTGCGAAGAAGTCCCCTTGACGCTGTTTCGCTGCCTTGCTGCTGGCGTACTTGGCAGCTGAATCCGCCATATTGCGCGGCCGGGCCAATGGCAATCAGATGTTCAAATGGCATTGCCCGCAGCCGAGGGTTTTGCTGTCTCGCCCGCTAACCGTCCCTGATCCTCAGCGGAAGCAGGGTTTTGTAAATGTTGTTGGGTTAAGGATGTAGCCAAACGTCTCTGTTTAGGCGGCAGCCATTGCCTCCTGCGCCGCATCGTCCGCGGCAGATGCGCCCTTGCCGTAATATTTGATGGCGATTTCTCCGATGAGTTGGCTCGCGGTCATCACCGCGGCACCACCAATGACGCCTTTGTGGTGCAGCGAAAAGTCGGCCAACTGCGGCAGCTGCGAGGTGGAAGTGGCCAGCCCGGTAGCGGCGATGATCGCGGCTAATTCCTTCAGTCGGGCCCGCGAGTCGATGTCGTGTCCAAAAAGCAGGGCGATTTGCAGAATCAGGGTCATGTTGAGACGCACCATCAGCGACGAACCAACCGCGATACCCAGAAGTTTGATAGCGGGGCCGATTGTGGGAACGAACATCGGTGCATGGAACAGTGCGCCGCTCAATAGGGAAAGAGGGGCCTGAGAGGAAACGAAGCGCCTGGCCAGTTGGTGTGAACTATCGTCCGGATAGCGGGACTTCATCATGGCGACCTGCTTGCGTATCTCGCCCTTGCGCAGACCCATAAAAAAGTAGAAGTATTTTTCTGTTGACAGACCCCACAGTTTGGGAGCAGCCGCGATTTCCTGGTTCATGGTTAGATATCCCCCTTTTTATATCGCTCAGCAAACGAATGTGACCCGCGCCCAATAACACCAATTTTATAGGATAGTGTGGGTTCGGCGACCTTTGCTCAAAGCGCGCATGTCGCTGCTGGCGATCAAGACAGCCAGTTTTCGACTGGCAGGTTGACCAGGGCGCCGGGCGTCATACGTGCGGGTTGATTTTTTGCGGGAGTGCTTTGATCAAGATCCCGCTGGCGATTGAAAACGCCGCGGTGACTGCAGCGATTTTTGCCAATTCTTTGGGTGGCGGCATGCGCAGCTTGAAGCCTCCCTCCGACTTGGCCATGCCCATGTTGTAATGAATCAATCCTTCAGTCATAAAGACGACAAAAGTAACGCCACTGACGACCAAGCTGCCCATATCTCAACTCCTCCCCAGTTCAACGGATAGTGAAATTCAACCCGCTGAAAGCGTAGCATGTATTAGCGCAATCGAGTCATAATTCAGGTCGGAATACACGTTTCCATTGCAATAAAGGTTTCCATCACTGGCCATGTCCAATATTCATGTGAAGCACAAACATTCCTTGAGTCCGCAAGAGGCCCGAAAACGGGTCGAGGAGATTGCCAAGGGGTTGAAGAAGGAATACAAGATCGATTACGCCTGGAAGGCCAATCGTCTGCTCTTCAAGCGTTCAGGTGCGGTCGGCTATGTGGACCTGGGGGACGGCTTTATAGACCTCAAAATCAAGCTGGGAATGGTGCTCGCGCCCCTCAAGGGCAAGATCGAAAAGACCATCCATCAGAATATTGCGGCAGAGATGTCGGGCAAGAGCGGGACGAAACTGACCTGATGCCGCGTGTGAGATCAAGTACAGCCATGAAAAAAAACCTGGTTAGGGAACAAGCCACCTGGAGCGATGAATTTTCCGCCGGTGGCAGACAGTTGGTAGCCCTGATTGAGCGCTTGGTGGCGAAAGGTAATGTACGCCGCCTGCTGATCATCAAACCAGATGGCAGAGTGTTGTTCGAAACTTCGCTGACCACCGGGGTTGCGGTTGCCGGCGTTTTTACTGTTTTGGCGCCAGTCTTGACTGCATTGGGCGCAATGACGGCATTGCTGACCCAAGTTCGTGTAAGAGTCGTATATAAGGGTAGCCCGCCTCGCGGCTAGTCCTCAGCCCTCGCGCGCACGCGGCGCGAAGGTTGCAGCGATATTGGCGATTCACTCGCCGAAACAGATCGGGTCGTTCCAAATCGTGAGTCTTCTTGATGCTCCAGGGTTCCTCGAATTCAGCGCCCCCTTCGGTATCGAAGTCGGCGGTGGTGTCGCACAGATGCTTGTGTGTTTGTAGTGTGAACAGGCCCTAGGCTCTACGTTCCATCAAACGCAGTAGCCCGTCACTGATCAGGTAGGCGGCCACGATATAATTCAACAACTTGGGTTTCATGAGTACCAGGATTCCTGCGCCCAGCGCGAGTGCAGGGCTGGATGGGAATGGTTGTGCCATGCGTTTCTCCTTTTAATCTGCCAGTCGACCGGATCAGTCAGACGATCGGGTTTGCGGCTACTGAAGCTGAATTGGCGTACCGCGCATCTTTCCCCCGCACTCTGCGCGCGTTGAATTACAGTTTAATGACAAGCTCAAACCAATGCGCAAAACGCTGCCGGAATTGACTGCAAACCCGCGCTTCAGGCTATTTGGAAGGGTAATCATGTTGATCTGACTTGGGTCAAGCAAAGTAAAGGTAAAGTTCCGACCGATCACACGCGGAGTCGGTTGTTTTTCCTGGGATACCGAATCGACGGCGATGAAACGAGGAGTCAAGAATCGGCCGGCGAGCTCGGCTATATCGACGAATATCCTGTGCATCCGGATTCCATCAGGGTCAAAACATCAGGTCTGGCGGGACTCTCCAGAATACGTTGGCCTTGCGTTGGCGGTGGGCAGCACTCCATGGCTGGCAATCACCCCTGGCCGTTGCGATAATACCTGTTGGTCAAATCGCGAGAGTGTGAAATGGGATCTTTATTACGCTTGGCAGTTTGCGGGGGTTTGTTTGTCGCCGGCTATTATCTCGGGCGTCAGTCCTATCGGTTGGAGTTGCAGCGTCAGCTGCAAGATGCGTTTGATGGACCAGATGGTCCGGAGACGGATATCCCAAAGCCTGAAGACAGGGATGCAGGTGGTTGAAACGGCGTTTTTACGCACTGTAGCGGCAAATCAGTCAGAAGAATGCAACTAATATTTATTCGCCTCAGAACAAAATAGACCGGGGATGGCAATGGCTAATAAGCAGGCATACAAACTGTTGAGAAATGAAGATGTCAAGGGCTTTAATTCTTGGGTGAAGCAATGGCGCAAGAGTGGGAAAAAATCGATAGACCTCGATGATAAAGACCTGAGTGGCCTGAATCTCAAAGGTGCGGACCTGGCGAACGCCCACCTGAACGGCTCAAATCTGCGTGGAACCAAGCTGGACGGAGCCAATCTGGAAGATGCGAGGCTCCGGCAGGCAGATTTGAGAAAGACCAGTCTGCGAGGCGCCAATCTGACCAATGCCAATCTCAAGAGGGCGAGAATCAAAGGGGCCGATTTCAAAAAAGCCAAGACGAAAGGTGTTAAAGGCCTCTAAGTTCGTTAACCCACAGCCGGTCCACAAGCCGGGTTGGCAAGGCACGCGAGCGCAGGACTGGCCGTCGCCAATTCCAGCGAGCGTAACGCGGTCAACGTGGCTTGCGGACGGGGTGGTCGCGTGCCGGATCCCGATTTGGCAGGTGGTTGAGGGCCTTGTGTTCACTCAAACAGATTACGCAGAGAACGCCTGATCTCGCGATCAATTTCGACCCCATCCCTGTCCATCACCTGATCGATCACCCAGCGGTTTTCCTGCGATTCACCCATGATCTGCTGGATCTCGTACCCGAGGTGGCGCATCAGCGCGTATGAGGGGCCATCCTGGGTATAGTTGAACTCCGCATACTCGTTGCTGCGTTGGTTGAGCTTGTGGATAAAGGGGCCGACGTAATCACCCGGGCCGAAGATGTCGACACTGTTGTCGTGCAGGTGGCCGGCGAGGTGTTTGGCTACGGCGACCACCAGCTGCTGGCGGTCCTCATCGTTGAGTTGCAGTTCCATGATCGCCAGGCGGTCGATGATCTGGAGCTGGAAGATAAGGTACTCCATGATGACCCCGAGGCGTTGCTCGTCGCTCTCGTAGACATAGTCCTGGCCGTGCAGGTTGATCGCCCTGTCTTTTGCAACACGCCAACTTATATAGGCGAGGGCGCCGGCAATCTCTTCCAGCGAGCGCTCAGCATCGTCATCGTGCCAGTGGCTTTTGATTCTCAGGGCCACAGCGGTATCTCCTGCAGTTTTATCGGGTTATGGTGATTGGATCATCGGGAGTAGCCGAGTATTTTACTCGGAAATGACGTTTCGGCCAGTGTTGCCGGGAGCATGCATGAAAGCGCTGATCAAAGCCGTACAGTTCAACTGCGACATCGTTGATGCCCGCCATGGCAGCGATTACGGCATCTGTACCTATCTGATGAAAATGCGCGAGCTCTACCGCTGGCAGCGCGGTCTGTCGCTGGGGGCCCGGCTGGGAAAGGATGAGGTGGGTGACTGGCTGAGCGCGCGTGAGGGCCATCTGGAATCACTGGAGCAGGCAGATTTCATGGCGCTGGGCTGGGATGGAAAATCGATTGATCCCTACGATGCCGATGCGGTGAACGCCGCAGTGAATTCCCTAGGCCTGGTCTACAGTGCGGGGCTGGTGGACGGTGCCCGGCCGCAGTTTTTTCTGGCGGAACTCGAAGAGGAGCGGCGGTCAGACAACGGTTTTGTGCTGCGTATCAGCGGGCGTGAATTGGCGCGCTGCCTGAATGCCCCGCCAGCCATGACCCGTGGTTCGACCATCTTTCTCCGCCGGGAGTCATTGCGTCGTTATCTGTGGGAAAAGTACGAATCCTGGCTTTGGAGCCGGCCCGACAATGCGATGGCGCGCGCGATCGCATATTACCCCTTCGATACCGCGCTCGATGCGGCGCTGGATGCGATGAGTGAAGCAGAGATGGCGGTGATAGAGGCGCATGAACGCGGTGAGCATCAGGCGGGTCGCGAGCTCGGCGACGGCTGGGAGGCCATGCTGCTCGATCTCAGTCTGACGCCGGCGGAACTGATGGCGCGCGCGGCGCGCGATCACCTGGCCGACTGCACTCATACCCTCCCCATGCTGATGGAGGATGGACGCGAGGCATCGCTGCACCTCTTCATGGCCAACCTCGGGGCCATGCGTAAACAGCTTTTCCCGGCTTTGCAGCTGGCCTACGGTGACTGGCTGGCTAGCGGTGACAAATCGGTGTTCGTGCGGCCGATCCGGGATGGCGTGGACCACTGGCTGAGGCTGGCCGAACGGATGCTTGCATTGCATAACCGCGAGGGCGGCGAGGCCGCCAAGTCGATTGCGGCCGAGGTGGAGGCGTCGTTTCTTTAAGGTGCGGTTTTTTGCCGCGGGCGGCCGCAGGGCGGATAATCAGCACTCGAGCACCACTCAGAGCAGTAAGCGCATGTCCAATCCTTTTCCTGTCGAGCGTAACGTCAAGCCCCTGCCGACCTTTCGCGAGGCCAGGCCTGGCAGTTTCATCTACGAGCGCCCCAACACCATCCCGGCCGACTGGTGTGAAGAGATGATTCGACGATTCGAGGCCCACCCCGGGCAGCAGAACCAGGGGCGCATCGGACAGACCCAGGGGCTTGATGCCGAAGTGAAACGCACCATGGACCTGGTGGTCAGCGGGCGCGAGGACTGGAAGGATATCGACCAGGTCTTTTTCCGTTGCATGGGCGCCGCATTGGCCGAGATCCGTGAGGCCTTTCCGTTTTTCAAGGGTCCCTTCAAAGACATGGGCTATCAGATCCAGCGGTATCTGCCCGGTGAGTTCTATCATTGGCACATCGATGGTGGCAGTCACGAGTTCAGTCAGAGGCAGCTTGTGGCAATTTGGTACCTGAACGATGTGCCTGGCCCGGGGGGGGAGACCGAGTTTCTGTACCAGGATGTCAGCATCCGGCCGGAGCAAGGCAAGATGGTGGTGTTTCCGCCTTTCTGGACCCACGAACACCGATCCGCCACCCTGCAAACGGGGGTCAAATATATCGCCACCACCTGGGTCGTGTTTCGCTGATGCCGCGATTGCTGGCCATCATCGAGCTGGGTGGTTATCCAAATCTCCTGCCGCTCTATCAGAAGCTGGGCTTCAGTGTTGATGTGGCCAACTCACAGCGCAAGGCGCACGGTCTGTTGAAGAAGGGGGTGCCCGATGTCATTGTGGCCGAGTATATCTTTCAGTCGGATTTTCGTGACCGCACATCCAATCTCGAGACCCTGATGGCCGTGCTGCAGCGTCATCCCGAGGTCCGGGTGATCGTGTTTTATCTGCCTGAACAGGCGCAGAAGCTGGCAATCCTTGAAGCACGCTTTCCGCTGTTCGCCAAGATCGCGTTCCCGATTACGGCCGAAAAGGTAGAGCGCGTCCTGCTTGAGGCGAAGGCGGCACAGGCCGTTAGCGGCTAAAGCGTCTTTGTGCCAACCTACGCCATATCCGAAGCCCGTGCTCCAACGGGGACAGAGCCCCGTTGCGCCACCCTGTTGTGAACAAAAAGGAGAACCATCCATGCCACCTGATACATCCGAACAGCAGGGCGCAATGGCACCCGCATACGACCGCAGCCTGGATGTCCGCAGCATGAACTGCCCGCTGCCCATTCTGAAGACCAAGGCCGAGTTTGCCAGGATGCAGACCGGTGAGGTGCTCAAGGTGACCTATCAGCAGCAACAGTACGTGAAAGAACTGGAGATGTTTTCGCGCCAGACGGGCAACCAGGTCGTACATACCCGGGCCGAGGGCGATCATCATTCGACCTGGATCGAGAAGAAATGACGTCTGGAGGCCGCGCGATTCAAGCGTGGCGATAAAGACACAACCACTGTCCCACCCGACGGCATGACCCCATCTCGGCCATGGTCATGATTTTGTAATGTGACAGATGGTACCGTCGGAGTTGGCGGCGCTCAGCGCGAGGGGGAGAAACATGGGCAGGTGGACCAGAAAGCTGCGCATTGGCGAGAAGATCGGCTTCGGTTTCGGTATCGTGGGTCTGCTGTTTTTGGGGGTGATCTGGCAATATCACAACACTCTCGAGCAGGCGCTCAGCGATTACCGTCAGCTGCATGACGTCTACGGGGCCAGAAAAACGCTGGCCATGGCGATCGAGAGCAGCATGCTGCGGGCCCAGCACGCCGAGAAGAGCTTCGTGCTCAGCCGTGATGAAGCCTTTGCCCGCGAAGTTCACCACAGTCTGGAGCAGGCACTCGCGGCAGCCGGACGGATGCAGGCGGTTGAGGAGGGGCCTGTCTCGGAACGCATGGCTGAGCTGATCAATGGCTATGGACGACGCTTCCAGGATGTCGTGGAGGCCTGGCGCCTGAAGGGCCTGGATCACGACAGCGGCCTGCAGGGGGCTTTTCGAGATAGCGTCCATGAGCTGGAAGACATGGCCGGACAGCTCAAGGTTGACCAGCTCTATCTGCTGCTGTTGCAGATTCGCCGCGGCGAGAAAGACCTGGGCCTGAGGCGCGAGGCGCAATATCAGGAGCTGGTGCTGCAGCTGATCAGGGAATTTTCAGCGGAGGTCGCGGAATCGGAGCTGGGCGATGGCCTGAAGGCAAGTCTGTTTCACGAGATCGCGGTCTACCGGGATACCTTCGAACAATACGCAACAATCGTGCTCGGTGATCCGCAACCGCATACGGGAAAAGGGCCTTTCCGGCAGGCGGCCCACCGGATAGAGGCGCTCCTCACGGCCCGTCATCTTTCCGGTGTGGGCGAGGATATCCTCCAGGTGCGGCGCAGGGAGAAGGATTACCTGCTGCGGGGTGACAAGAAATACGTGGACATGACGATCGCCCTGGTTAACCAGATTGCAGCGCAGGTAAAGACCTCGGCGATCGCGGAAGCGGACAAGACGCGGTTCACGTTCTTGCTCGACAACTACCGTCGGGATTTCCTTGCCCTGGTTAGCCAGAACGACCGTATCACGCGGTTGAACGAAGAGATGCTCGTGACCGTATCGGAGATCGTGGGCCTGGTGGAGGCCAATGTTAGGAGCGCCGACCGGGCTATGACCGCCACGCGGACGAATATCGATGAGGTGACCACCCGCAACGAGCAGGCCATGTTGTGGGTGGTTGTCGCGGCGACACTTCTGGGCATTTTCCTCGCCTTTGCGATTACTGTCTCCATCGTCCGGCCATTGCTCAGAATGGCGGGCTTGCTGGATCGGCTCGCCGCGGAGCAGCCGGCCGAAAGGGTGCCGTTTTTCCCCGGGGGCAGGGACGAGGTCAATCTGATGGCCGGCTCGGTCAATGCCATGGCTGACCACAAGGCGGGATTCATCGACTGGTGGAAGGCGACCATGCGAGAGGCGGATGCATGCGAGCGCTTGCAGGAATTGATCCAGCAACCACGGTCGTTGGATGAACGCCTGCAGGTCGAGAAAGAGCTTCGGCAATCGGTGCGGGCAAGACAGGAGCTGTTACGGGAACAGCATGAGAGCATTCATCAGCTGGTAGACCGGATCATTGACCGAACCGCCGTGCTGCTTCAGCACGCCCGTCCAGGATCCGACGAAGTGGCACTCAATACCATCCGTTACTCGGCGCGCTCGATTCAGACCAAACTGGAGATGGTCTCGGGGTTGGAGATTGGGCAGGGTGGTGCGGGCTGATGCAAAGGGCTGAGAGTCGGCGAGACTTGAATACTTGGTGCACGACATGGCGGAATCCAAATGGGCGACGTAAACTCGGGCGAAGCCGGCAGGGACATAGCTACTTAACACGGAGACAAGACAGGCTCTGCGAACCAGCGCGGAGCACGGGCGGGCTGCGTGGCTGTCTCGAGCACGGCCGCTAACAAAAAATCCGCCCGGTTGTTCCGCCCGCACCGTGGTGGTAAGGGGGAGATGAGGAGATAACGAATATTATGCCGAAGAAATCAAAGACGCCGGCGCCGGTGATGGCGGATCAGTCGGTCAGTGATGCCTTCGCCGCCATCTTGCGACACAATTATAATTACCTGCTCACCTGGGAGGAGGCCGCGCGGTCCTGGGACGATATCGAGGGGGTGCATCAGTTCAGGGTCACCCTGCGTCGCATGCGTTCTGCAATGTCGCTGTTCCGCAAGGCCATACCGAAATCGGCGAGCAGCTACTGGTCCGAAGAGTTGCGCTGGGTTGCAGGTGAATTGGGTATGGCACGGGACCTGGACGTGTTCATCTCCGAGGGGCTCAGAGCAATCGCCGACAACCTTCCTTTAAGCGGCTGCGATGGGTTGCTGGAATTGGCTGAGGCGCGGCGGGTCGAGGTCTATCAACAGCAGGTCCAGCCCATGCTGGACAGCGATCGCTACCGATCGTTCAAGGAAGGTTTCGAGCCCTGGTTCAGTGAAAAGCAATGGGAATCGGCTGAGCCGAGCAAGAAGGAATTGAAAACCCTGTCCATGAACATGGTGCCCTTCTCGCGCCAGCTCATGGACAAACAGGAACGCAAGGTTCTCGCGGCGGGAAGCCATGTTGACCGGCTCGACCCCAAGGCGATGCACAGCCTGCGCATCCAGTGCAAGAAGTTACGCTATGCGGCGGAGTTTTTCACTCCGCTGTTCATGGGCATGGATACCTTCATGCTTCAGATGAAGGGGCTGCAGGATCTGCTCGGACTGATGAATGATGTGGCCGTCATGCATCATCTGCTGGATGAACTGCTCAAGGACAAAGCAGGTCACGAAACCTTGGTTTTTGCCGGTGGACTGATCGGCTGGCGAACCTGCGACTATTACCACATGCTGGACCGCTTCGATCTCTACTGGGAGGAGTTCATCGAGGCCAAGCACCCCTGGTGGAATAAGTCGGCCCTGATCCAGGCCGACAACTGAAGCGGCTTTCTGCAAACGGGGGCAGGGGGCAGCTCACCCCCTCGTGAGCTTATGCCCAGCCGGCCGGCGCCCAGCTGTCCATCATCTTCAAACGGGCCGCATGCAGGCGTTGCGACATCAGGCCCGTGAACCGCTTCATCAGCGCATAGCCGAAGTCGGTGTCTTTCTCGCACAACTGCAACAGGATTTTTCCATCGAATACGAGCACTTTCGAGTCGCTTTGGGCCTTTGCTTCAAAGGTCCATTTGTAAGGCGGTATCAACCAAGACCATCCGAGGACCTCATCCGCTCCCAAGGTCTGCACGACAAGCGCCGGTCCCATTATCGCCGGCACCTCGACCTGGATTGAACCTTCTATAAGGATGTAGAAATGCTCAGCCGGTTCTTCCTGCCTGAACAACAGGTCACCCGCGACAAACGCTTTTTCACTGGCATGTTTTGCCAAAGTCTCGATGTGTGCTGGCTCGAGGTCAGAAAAGATCGTATGTGACCGCAGATACTTCACTAAATCATCGTGGCTCAAGGCTCAAACTCCTATGGCGGTGGCGGACTTGATACAGCTTCTTGCGACTGATTGAAAAAATGACCGCACACGACTTTATCATATAAGCCGTTAAGAAAAACTTATGACCTCGCCCCTGTGGCGCGAGCGGGGCGTGGCCCTTGTGGGATCGTTTCAGACCTGCGGCAAAGCGCCGAGTCGCCGTGCCAATTCGATGATCTGTTCACGCGGTGGATAGCCGTCGGCGTGCGACTGCAGATACTTTTGCCAGGCAATGAAGTCGTCCTGCAGATGCGGGTCGGTGTTGTGGCAGCCGAGTACCCGCAGGCGTGAATCGCCAATCCGCCAGGGGCCTTGGCCGCTCAGGTCGCCCTGGATCAGATGGGCGGCTTCCTGTGGCGTCGACAGGTGCCAGTACAGATCGAAATAGAGCAGTCCGAGTGGATGGCTGAAGCAGGCGGCGATCAGTTGTTCTTCACCATCCGGGTGACGCAGCACCACGGGTGCGGTGACGGTGTCGATAGCCGGCACTCAGGTCAACCGCAAAGCGCCTCGAAGCGTGCCTTAAATGCATGTTCGCGCATCTTTTCGGCCTGCTCCTTGTCTGCGATCGCGGGCGATTCCTCCCAACCTTCGGTGGCATGATTGTAGACAGAAAAGCGGTACTGCCGGCCCATCTTGAAGACTTGGCTCACATCCTTGGCCGCCTGGGCCATGGCTTCCATCTTGTTGAGGCCGGTCGGTATACCCGGGTGGGCCATGGTGGTCGCGATGTTCGGCGGTGCGGCTTCGGCCACTGTGTCGCCGCTTAGGTTGATACGGTGGTCGCGCGTTTCTCCGGCGGGATTCAATTCGACAGATTCGATATTCGGTATGCGTGAGACAATATAGCCGGCCATCAAGCGACCAAGCTTGTGATCCTCATTTTCCAGCGCGGTGAACAGCTTGTTTGCGGCGATCTGGGCGCGCAGGATGGCGTCAGGTCGTTCAACCCATTCCCGATTCACCTGCCAGCCCTGATCCATATCGGCATCCATCTTCGCAAAGAAATCCTGTGCCTGATCGATGAATGCTTCGGGCACATTCAGTTCCAGCAGTTTGTCGTCTATCTGTACCTTCAATATCATTTTGGTGTTCCGGGCGGCAATGATTCAGACTGGCTGTTCCCTGGGGCTTGGCGGCGCCAAACACGCAGTATCGGCTGCCCAATTCTACCGCTGATGGGAGGCGGGATGCGATGCTTATAGAGATTTCGGAGCTGCTCAATAGCGCTCAACTGGAGAAGATTCACGAGCTGCTGGAGCGCGCAGAGTTCCAGGATGGCAAGCTCACTGCGGGCATGGCGGCGAGCAAGGTCAAGAACAATGAGGAGCTGGCGCTGAATCCGGAGCTGCTGCAAAGGCTTTACCGGGTGGTGATGGCCAGCGTCGGTCACAGTGGCGTTTTTCGCAGTGCCGTGCTGCCGGCCAAGGTGGCGGATTTTATCTTTGCCAGATATCAGCCGGGCATGCGGTATGGCGACCATGTAGATGACCCGATCATGGGGCAGGGGCCCAGGTTTCGTAGTGATGTATCTATGACCATCTTTCTCAATCCGCCTGAGAGTTACGAAGGCGGTGAGCTGGTCATCCGTACACCGTTCGGCGACCAGGAGATCAAACTGGCAGCGGGACATGCCGTGGTCTACCCCTCTGCGAGCGTGCACCGGGTGGCGGAGGTTACCCGGGGTGAACGAATGGTTGCTTTGACCTGGATTCAGAGCTTTGTGCGCGATGCAGCGAAGCGCGAGCTGCTGTATGAACTGGATCAGGCACGCGAGCATCTGTTGCGTACCGATCCTGAGAGTGACGTCACCAAGAACGTGGATCGTTCTTATGTCAACCTGCTCAGAATGTGGGCCGAAGTGTAGGTCTGAGAGTTTTTTGGGTAGGGCAGGCTGTGCCTGCTGACTAGCGATGTTTTTTTGATGTGCGCCGCCGCGCGCATCAAGATAAATCCGCGCGTTAGCGCAACAAACAAAAGATTCAAACGAAAAAGACAGCCCGAAGGCTGCCTTTTTCAAGACCCCCGGGGCGTCCCCCGGAATAGCCGTCGGCTCAGTAGCCGCCCTTGCGAGCAATGTACGGCAGACCGGCGATACGGTTGCCCTGCTTGCTGGGCGCACCCGGGAACAACCTGTAAAGATCCTTGCTGCTGATCTTCTTGCCCCAGATCTTGCCCATCTCCTTGTTTATCTGGCGTTCCATAGGCTGGTTGTTGTTGTTGTTGAAGTATTCCTCGCGCAGGTACTTCAGTACCTCGAAATGTTCCTGGGTCAGTTCGTCCATCGTGTCATCCGCGGCAGCCAGGGCCTTTGCAACATCCTCGTCCCATGCGTGCGGGTCGACGAGGTTGCCATTGCCGTCGAGCTCGATGCTCTTGCCATTTACTTCCAGTGCCATTTTTAAGCTCCTCTTATGTGACGAGTTTCAGTGCATATCTGCCCAAAGGTGAGGCTGCTCCGGACTCCTTACTTCCATGGTCACACAGTCCGGCAATCAGGAATGGCCGGGGTACTGGCGGTGAATCCTGATTGCCCACAGATCATGATCCCGGGCCGGTCAGCCGAAAACTGGCCTGGGATTATATTGGAATATCAGGGTTTGTTAAACCTAGCCGTCGTCTTCGTCCTTCTTGACCGCTTCGATGCCCTTGTGCGGGATAAAAATCCCGCAGCCCATATGGCGCATCGGACCGATGCCTTGCTCCTGCAGGCGGACCGACTCCTCCGCCCGAAGGTCCGCGATCATGATGCTGCGGGTCTGGATGGGACCGTCCGGGCCGGTGACCTCTGTGGTCATACCGCACAGGGCCTTTTTCACCCGGATACCTTGTGCCGCGAGGTGCGAGACAATGCGTTGCAGAAAGGCGTTTTCGTCATTCTCCTCGCCCGGCTCGAGGACTACGTAGCGCGAGAAGATGGTGCCCTGGCTGGACAGCTTCTTCTGCCTGGATTTGCCGATTTTCAGAGAGCAGCCGCCGATGTCCAGGTCTGCGCCGTGCAGCGCGTCCTGTACCTGCTGTGATTTTTCGCCGGGTACCCGCAGCGTGAGCTTGGTGCGGCGTGACAGGATCAGTTTCTGGCCGAGTTTCGGGTCCGGGCGCTCCCAGCCATTCTGCGATCCGGCAAGGTGCACCGTGTGCACGCCAAGGCGGGGGTCCTGCTGCAGCTGCGGCAGAAGTGCCTCGAGCGCGACCGCGAGCTCATGCGCATGGTCTACGGGCAGTTCGCGACACTGGATATCGAACACCAGATCGACGATGTCATCCGGGACCTCAAACGACTTGGGTCTGTCATCTTCTTGCCAAAACATGGTGTTTCCTGTTTGTGTCCACGCCAGTTGGACCTTGTGCGAGCTGATTCAGTTTCCGGGAATCTGTGCCTGCAATGCGTCGCGGTCGAACCACCACTGGTCCTGAACCAGCACGTCCACCACGTTGCGTAAGCGGACGAGAAACTTGTCTGGATCGTTAAGTTCCATGCGCTCGACCCAAAGGTCGAACTGATCCTGGTTTTCGACCTCGCTATGGCGCCGGGCCACACGGCCCAGCAGCTGATGAGCGAAAAAGGCCAGACGTTCCCGCTCCGGACCTTCCGGCGCACGGACGTCGGCGATGAAGCAGGCCGTCGAGGCCGCGACGGCCGCTCCGTCTGAGTCATCCGGGGTATCGTCAATCACGTGACTGAGCAGATTGACCGAGATCTCGGGGTCGATCGGAAAGGTGACGCCCAGCCAGATGCCGTGACCGAGTGCGATCAGCGAATCGGGCTGGTCGGCCTCGTAGAGGACGTTGCAGGCGTCGGCGGCGGCCTCCCATTCCTGCTCGGAGACAAAGATGCCGAATGCGGTATGGGTAATCGGCCAGGCTTCATCGCCACGCTCGAGAATCTGCAATGCGCGGCCGATCTCGAGCATCAGCGACGCGCGCTGTGGTGCCGGGGAGTTTTCCGGCAGGCGTTCCAGTTGCTCCCGCAGTTCAACCAGTTCGCCTTCTAGCTGCGCCTGCTGCCCAAGGTCCTTGCGCAACGATGCGGCGGCCGTGTCCTTCAGTTCGTCGGGCTTGAAATATTGAACCATTAGATCAGTACCTGCTGCTGAAAGTGGCCTCGAGCTGGTCTTCCCAGTCGACCGGCGTATCGGGGTAGGGCGGTTTGACGTCGAAGCGCAGGAACATCTCGCCCTGTTGCGCGAAGGCCCTGACGAGCTGTTTCAGCTCATCGAAGGTCTGCACGTCCTGGTTGGCGATCAGGATATTGCTGAGATAAAGCATGTCGGTCAGTACTCCTCGGGTACGGGCAGACGCTGATAATAGCGGGCGCGGTAGATCAGCCTTTTGGCACCCGACGTCGGTTCATCACGAAAGCCGTCGCGACGATGCAATATATTGTTGCTGATCACACCCTCTCCCGATTGCAGGCGGTAGCGGAATATGTGGTCGTCCCCGCGTTTGAAAAGATCGAGCAGAAAGGCGGCGGCCTCGCGGGTGAGCGCATCATCTTTCCAGATCACATTGCGCTGCCGCGCTGAATAGCGCATGTGCAGACTGCCATCCTTCGCTGATACCGAGAATACCGGTCCACTGTGGTCGGGCCGGATCTCTTCTCCATGCTCCGTGTTGCTGGGGATGGTAAAAGCGTCCGGCGCCATCAATGCCCTGATCAATTCCGGGTTTTCATCGCGGATGCGTATATACGCGATCTCGTGATCCAGGAGTTCATTGTCGCCACCCTCTGATGCGGGCCTTGCGCAATACAGAAGCCAGGCCCGTACCTGGAACTCGCCGGCATTGTAGTAACCATCGGTGTGCCAGCCGAGCGGCCGGTTGGTATAAGGAATATAGGTATGGTCGGTTTCGGTAGCCTTCACCGTGATCGCGGTGACGCCGCTGTCTTCGGCGCATAGATTCTGATCGAGATCGAGCAGCCCGATGCGGCGACCGAAGGCCCGCAATGCCTGTTCAACATCTTCTGGCGGGGCGGCGATGCGAAACATTGCGAAGTTCCGCGTCTGGCAGGTGCGGAGCAGGGCTTGTCTTTCCGCCTCACTGAGTTCAGCGGGATTTTCGAGCGCGAGAATATCCGGCATCCCGGTTGCCGACAGCTTGCAGGCTCGCCAGGCCGCATAATTTCCCCGGTCGTCCAGCGAAAAAGGCGATCCCGGCGCGATTCGCGATTCCGGGGCAGTCAGGGGTTCAGTACGCATGGCAGTCAGCTCATCCTTTTCGGTCTGTGTCGGTGCCAAGGGGTAGTCGCAGGTCAATAAGAACGTTAGGATACTCTAAATCTACGGTCAGGCCCATAAATCACTATTAGTGAATGAAATCAGTCATATAGAAATATCATTTGATCTGGGTCAAGTGCTGATATATCCCCAAAGAGATAGGTGGTTAATATAGCTACCCCCCAATGGTGGAGTATGGGAAAAGTCAATGGTCCCCTAATATTAGCCAACCTTGATAGGGGGGCGCAGTGGCCCAACGGCGCTCTGGCGGGATCGCACGGATCCACGGCCGACCACCTGTCTTGATGAGTGACCGAAGGATCACGTCGTGCGGGCGGTGCAATCGGCTCGGCGACAGCGGAATTTCGCCAAATACGAACGATTAGTCAGGAGAAACTGCGACATGGCAATCGACCGGTATCCAACACCCATGATCGACCAGCTGGAAGACGGCCCTTGGCCGAGCTTCATCAGCGGTATCAAGCGTCTGCGCGACGAGCATCCGGAACAGCGCATCAATGAAGTGACCAACTCCCTGTTGGGTCAGCTCGAACATTCCTATGAGACCCGAAAAGGTTACTGGAAAGGTGGCACCGTCTCTGTCTACGGATACGGTGGCGGCATCATTCCGCGATTCTCAGAGGTCGGTAAGGCCTTCCCGGAGTCCAAAGAATTCCATACCCTGCGCGTTCAGCCGCCTGCAGGTAACCACTACTCCACCGACATGCTGCGCCAGCTGGCCGACAGCTGGGAGAAGTGGGGTTCCGGTCTTGTGACCTTCCACGGTCAGACCGGCAACATCATGTTTATCGGTACCGACACCGAAAACACCCAGCATTTTTTCGATGAGATCAACGATTACGGTTGGGACCTCGGTGGTGCCGGTCCCTGTGTGCGTACCGCCATGTCTTGTGTGGGTGCTGCACGTTGCGAAATGTCCTGCACCAACGAGCAGAAGGCGCACCGTCTGCTGGTAAACAACTTCACCGATGACGTGCACCGCCCGGCACTGCCGTACAAATTCAAGTTCAAGGTCTCCGGTTGTCCGAACGACTGCCAGAACGCCATCGAGCGTGCTGACTTCGCAGTTATTGGCACCTGGCGCGACGACATGAAGGTCAACCAGGAAGAGTGGAAGGCCTATGTTGGTCGCAAGGGTCGTCAGCACGTGATCGACAACATCATCACCCGCTGCCCGACCAATGCGCTCACCCTGAAAGACGATGATGCGCTCGAAGTGAACAACAAGGACTGCGTGCGTTGCATGCACTGTCTGAACGTTGTGCCGAAAGCGCTGCACCCCGGTGACGACAAAGGCGTCACCATCCTCATCGGTGGTAAGCGTACCCTGAAGATCGGTGACCTGATGGGTACTGTCGTGGTGCCGTTTAAGAAGCTGGAGTCCGAGGAAGACTGGGAATCCCTGGTTGAAATGGCTGAAGAGATCATCGACTTCTGGGCGGAGAATGCCCTGGAGCATGAGCGTTGCGGTGAGATGATCGAGCGTATCGGCCTGGTCAACTTCCTCGAAGGCATCGACATCGACGTTGATCCGAACATGGTTAACCATCCTCGTGAGTGCTCCTACGTCCGCATGGACGGATGGGACGACGAGGCGATCAAGTGGTTCGATCGTCAGGCGGAAGCCTCCTGACACCAGCCACTTGGTAGAAAACTGAATCCGGCGAAACGGCCGCCAGATAGACGGCCGTTTCGCAGGGCAAGCTTTACGCAAATAGCCCCGCTTTTTGGAGGGATAAAATGGCGAAAGAAATGCGCGAGCCGATCGAGACAGGTTGTCCCGATCCGTTCCAATACATGCACCCGGTCATGCGTCGTAACTTCGGTTTGTGGGCGTATCACACGCATCCGCGCCCCGGTGTCCTGCTGCACGTGGCAAAGAACGGCGATCAGGTCTGGACCATCCGTGTCGGTACCCAGCGGATCCTCGACGTGTTCACGCTGCGCAAGCTTTGCGACATCGGTGACACCTACGGCGAAGGTTACGTTCACTTCACCATCCGCTCGAATATCGAGTACATGGTCACCGACGAAGCCAAGGTTCAGCCGCTGATCGACGCGATCGAGAAAGAAGGCTTTATCGTCGGTGGTACTCAGAACTCGGTCACCATGATCTCGCACACCCAGGGTTGGCTGCACTGTGACATCCCCGGCACCGATGCCTCGGGTGTGGTCAAGTCGATGATGGATGAGCTGATCGACGAATTCCGCGAAGCAAACATGCCGAACCGCGTTCACATCACGACCTCCTGCTGCCAGATCAACTGTGGCGGCCAGGGCGATATCGCGATCAACGTTCAGCACACCAAGCCGCCAAAGATCAACCATGACCTGGTAGCCAACGTCTGTGAGCGTCCTACCGTTGTGGCACGCTGCCCGGTAGCGGCTATCCGTCCTGCCATGGTCAATGGCAAGCCGTCGCTGGAAGTCGACGAAAAGAAGTGCATCTGCTGTGGTGCCTGCTTCCCGCCTTGCCCGCCGATGCAGATCAATGACGCCGAGCATACCAAGCTGGCCATCTGGGTGGGTGGCAACCACTCAAACGCACGGGGCAAGCCGACCTTCCAGAAGCTGGTTGCTGCCGGCATCCCGAACAACCCGCCGCGCTGGCCTGAAGCCACTGCGCTCGTCAAGCGCATCCTCAAGGCCTACAAGGAAGGTGCCCGTGATTGGGAGCGTATCAACGAGTGGATAGAGCGTATCGGCTGGCCGCGCTTCTTCGAAGAGGTCGAGCTGCCGTTCACCAAGTACCACATCGACAATTGGCGTGGTTCCCGTAAGAGCTTGAACTCCTCCACCTACATCCGCTTCTGATAGCGGTAACAGACGAGGTTATACGCAGTCATGAAATTGGCAGTACAGGTAAACGAGGGTCCCTACCAGCATCAGGCGACCGACTCGGCATACCACTTCACCAAGGCGGCCCTTGAGAAGGGCCACGAAGTGTTCCGCGTGTTCTTCTATCACGATGGTGTGCTCAACGGCACCCGTCTGACCACGCCGCCGCAGGACGATCGCAACATCGTCAACCGGTGGGTGGAGCTGGGGGAAAAGTATGACCTCGATCTGGTCCTCTGCGTCGCCGCGGCCCAGCGCCGCGGTCTCGTGGATGACGGCGAGGCGGAACGCAACGGTAAGGATGCGACCAACATCGCGCCCAAGTTTCGTATCTCGGGTCTGGGTCAGCTGATCGAGGCGGCCATCCAGAGTGACCGTCTGGTCGTGTTCGGTGATTGAGGGAGTTTGAGCGATGTCTGATATCAAAAAGTTCATGTATCTGAACCGTCGTGCTCCCTACGGCACCATCTATGCCTGGGAATCGCTCGAAGTCATTCTGATTGGTGCTGCATTCGATCAGGAAGTCAGCTTGATGTGCATGGATGACGGTGTGTACCAGCTGGTCAAGGGTAGTGATACCTCTGAGTCCGACATGAAGAATTTCATGCCGACCTTCCGTACCCTGGGTGACTACGGTGTTCGTCATATGTATGTCGACAAGGCCTCGCTGGAGGCACGCGGTCTGACCCAGGACGACCTTATCGAGGTGGCCTGGGAAGACTATGAGACCGAGGAAGAGGTCGACAACATCGTTGAAGTCGTGGATACGGATCAGGTTGCGAAGCTGATGGCCGAATCCGAAGTTGTATTCAGTTGAGGGGTTCCGATGGCTGATCTGCACACAGTAAACAAATCACCGTTCGAAAAGAGCTCGCTGGAGACGGCAATCAAGTGCTCGCTGGCAGGCTCATCGATCCTGCTGATCGAAGACGGTGTCTACGGCGCCACGAAAGGCACCGTGGCGGAAGACATGGTGAAAGGTGCTATGGGCGACAGGAAAATCTATGCGCTCAAGTCTGACCTCATGGCTCGCGCCATCAAGGATGATCGTGTTATCGACGGTATTGAGATCATCGATTACGCAGGTTTCGTCGATTTGGTCGAAGCCAACGACAAAGTACAGGCCTGGCTATAAGGCCCGACCGTTTTTGAAAACTCTTTCTGAGAGGAGATAGATATGCCGATCGAAGTAGATGGTAAGACCTTTGAAACCGACGAAGAAGGTTACCTGGCCAACATCAATGAGTGGGTCCCGGGTGTCGCTGGCGTAATGGCCGCAGAAGATGAACTGGAGCTCACCGATGAGCACTGGGACATCATCAACTTCCTGCGTGAGTACTACGAAGAGTACCAGATCGCCCCGGCCGTCCGTGTTCTGACCAAGGCTGTCGGTAAGAAACTGGGCAAGGACAAGGGTAACAGCAAGTACCTTTACGGTCTGTTCCCGTACGGTCCTGGTAAGCAGGCTTGCCGCTACGCTGGTCTGCCGAAGCCGACCGGCTGCGTCTGATTTGCTGCTGATCCTCCGGGTGGGTCTCGGAGGCCCGCCCGGCCTGTTTAACCAAGAGAGGTTTTCGGGAACATGTCGTTTCTGACGGTCGCATTCGCTGCAGTATTCTATGCCGCTACCGTGCTGCTGGTGGTGGGTCTGGCCCGTCGAATCTCCCTCTACTGGAGAACACCGGCGCCGCTGAAGATCCCCACCACGCCGGCACCTGTCACCCAGGGTGGCGTGGTGTTGCGCATGTTCCGGGAAGTGGTGTTTTTCGAAAGCCTCTTCAAGTCGACCAAGTGGACCTGGCTGTTTGGCTGGGTGTTCCACATGGCCTTGTTTGCCGTGTTATTCCGCCATCTGCGTTATTTCACTGAGGCCGAGTCCATCATGGCGTTGGTGGCTTTTGTAAGCCCACTATTCAAGTACCTGGCATTCGCCATGATCATCGGCCTGCTGGGTCTGTGGGGGCGCCGTCTGTTTGTTGACCGCGTGCGCTATATCTCGGCGCCGTCAGATCACCTGATGCTGCTGTTGCTTCTCTTGATCGGAATCAGCGGTGCCATGACCACTTTCGTCGCACATACTGATGTGGTGGCGGTTAAGGGATTCTTCCGCGCGCTGATGACGTTCAGCTTCAGCGACATGCCGAATCTGCCCACCGACCCGTTCATGATCGTCCACCTTTTGCTGGTGGCACTGCTGATGATCATTTTTCCGATCAGCAAGTTGCTGCATGCGCCAGGTATTTTCTTCAGCCCGACCCGTAACCAGATCGACAACCCCCGCGAGCAGCGCCACGTCTCGGATTGGGCGCGCAAGCTGGAACAATAAGCCGGAGCAAGGGCAGCGAGCATGGCAAAAGTAGAATTCAAGATCCCCGAGCTGAGTGAATATCCGGAAGTGCCGCCAGTCGTGCCGGGCACGATGGCGCACAGCAAGCCGTTTGTCGCCAAGCCTCAGTTCCAGGAGCCACTCAATTTCCCCGGTGAACTGCCCGAAGACTGGCACGACAAGGCCATCGAAGCGATGGGTGATCTGCTCGGCAAGTACCGCTCGCTGCAGGTCTATCTGGATTCCTGCGTCAAGTGCGGCGCCTGTACCGACAAGTGCCATTATTACCTGGGTACCAGTGATCCCAAGAACATGCCGGTCGGTCGGCAGGACCTGCTGCGCAAGGTCTACCGCCGCCACTTCACCTTTGCGGGCAAGTATTTCCCAAAACTGGTGGGTGCCGAGGACCTGACCAAAGAGGTGCTGGATGACTGGTACAGCTATTTTCACCAGTGTTCGCAGTGCCGCCGCTGCTCTGTGTTCTGTCCTTACGGTATCGACACCGCTGAGATCTCCATGGCCGCGCGCGAGATCATGGACCGCATCGGAGTAGGGCAGAAGTACTGCAACGAGATCATTGCCAAGGTCTACAAGATCGGTAACAACCTGGGTCTGCCGGAACCTGCGCTGGCCGACACCCTTGAGGGCCTGGAAGAAGACGTCGAGGAAGAGACCGGTGTTGCGGTCAAATATCCACTGGACGTCAAGGGTGCGGATATCCTCGTGGTGACGCCCGTCGGCCGACTTCTTTGCCGAGCCACATGTGGATGGCCTGATTGGTTATGGCAAGGTCTTTCACGAGGCCGGTGTTTCCTGGACCCTGAGTTCCAAGGCCTCAGAGGCCGCCAACTTTCGGCATGTTCATCGGTTCCTACGAGAATATGCGTCGGGTGTCGCTGCGCATCCGCGAGGCCGCACTCGAACTGGGTGTGAAGCGCATTATCTTTGGCGAGTGTGGGCATGCCTGGCGCGTTGCATACAGCTTCCTGAATACGCTCGCGGGTCCGTTCGACTTTCTGGATCCGAAGTATCCGGTGCCGCAGCACATCCTGGAGTTCACCTGGGGTGAGATTCAGAAGGGTACGCTGAATATCGACAAGTCGGCCAACGACGACATGACGCTGACCTTCCACGATTCGTGCAACGTGGCACGTGCCTCGCGCATGGGGCCGGAGCCGGGTGGTCAGTTCAAGATACCGCGCAACGTGATCAAGGCGGTGTGCAACAGCTTCGTGGACATGGCGCCGGAGACCATCCATGAGCAGACCTTCTGCTGCGGTGGTGGCGGCGGTCTGTTGACCGATGACCTGATGGAACTCCGGGTCAAGGGCGCCAAACCACGCATGGAAGCGCTGAAGAACGTGATCGAGGATCACGGCGTGACCAATATGGCGGCGATCTGCGCCATCTGTAAGTCGCAGTTCACCAAGGTGCTGCCTTACTATGGCATGGACATGGACATGATCGTCAGTGTTCACCAATTAGTTTCGAATGCGATCGTTCTCACGGGCCAGACCGGTGAGGATGAGGAAGAGGAATCTGCAGACGACGCAGCCTGATTGCTGAGTCTTTGCGAACAAAACAAAACCGGTCCCGCGGGATCAATTGGGCATTAAAGGTAAGGAGAGTTTTTAGATGGCAACTCCTAGCGATGAAATGAATGACAAACTCACATGGCGCCGCTACGAAGAAGGCGATAGCGAGTGGGGTTCTTATACAGACAAGATTTTTCTCGAGGATACCTCGCACAAATGCCCCACCTATGTGCACAAGACCCCACCCTGCCAGGGCAGCTGCCCTTCAGGTGAGGATATCCGCGGTTGGTTGGCGATCGTGCGAGGCGAGGAGAAGCCCGCCGGTGAAATGAGCTGGCAGGAATACGCCTTCCATCGTTCGACCGATGCCAACCCGTTCCCATCCATGATGGGGCGCGTCTGCCCGGCGCCTTGTCAGGACGGCTGTAACCGCAATGAGGTCGAGGACTTCGTCGGCATCAACTCGGTGGAGCAATTCATCGGTGATACCGCACTCGCCAATGGTTACGGTTTCGAGGCCGGTGCAGACACCGGTAAGAAAGTCGCCGTCATTGGTGGTGGTCCGGCCGGCCTGGCTGGGGCCTATCAGCTCCGCCGCAAGGGTCATGGCGTTACCGTTTTCGAGTCGCAGCCCGAGCTGGGCGGCATGATGCGCTACGGCATTCCGAACTACCGTATCCCGCGCGACAAGCTGGCGGGCGAGATCCAGCGTATTGTCGACATGGGTGTGGAAGTACGGACCGGTGTCCGCGTCGGCAGTGACGTCACAGTGGAAGAGCTCGAAAAAGACTACGACGCCATCCTGTGGGCGCTGGGCTGCTGGAGTGGCCGTGGTCTGTTCCTGGATGAGTGGGAAGGCACCCCCAACTGCGTATCCGGCGTCGCCTTCCTGAAGGCCTTCAACGAAGGCCGCATGAAGGTCACCGCGAACAAAGTCGTGTGTGTGGGTGGTGGTGATACCTCGATCGACGTTGTTTCTGTCGCCCGCCGCCTGGGCCATATCGAGCAGACCAACCCGACCGATCGTCCGGAGCTGGTCATAAGCGACGGCTTCGTCGCGCACGATACGGCCGTGACCGCGGCGAGCCAGGGCTCCGAGGTCACGCTGACCTCGTTGTTCCCGAAGAGCAACATGACCGCCGCCGAGCACGAGGTACATGATGCGTTGCACGAGGGTGTCACCATCCTCGATGAGGTTATGCCGGTAGGTATCGAGAAGGATGCAGATGGTCGCGCAACCGGACTGGTCGTCGCCAAGTGTACCCTGGAAGATGGTCGCCCGAGCCCAATCGAGGGTACCGAGCAGACCATCGAAGCCGACCTGATCGTCTCCGCGATCGGCCAGGGCGGTGATATGACCGGTCTGGAACAGCTGGACAACGGTCGTGGACTGATCAACGCAGACAGCTTCTATCAGGTACCGGATCGCGAGAAGCATTTCGCGGCGGGCGACATCATCCGTCCGCATCTGCTGACCACCGCCATCGGTCAGGCATCAATCGCATCCGATTCGATCGATGAATACCTGAACAAGAAGGATCACAAAAAGCGTCCGAAGGTCGACGTCCATCACTTCGACCTGGATGACAAGCTGGCCGAGGTCGGCCTGACGCCAGAGCAATTTGACCCGACCGATGTGAACGAGATGCGTGGCACCGCGACTGGCAACTGGGCGGTGCATAACTACGAAGATCGCTCTTTCGCTGAGGTCATTCCACATGACGAGCTATTCCTGGGCCACTTCAGCTTCACGCCGCGCATCAAGCGGAAAGAAGAGGTGCCTTCGGCCGACGATGTGCTTGGCCATTTCCACGAGCGTCTGATCGGTCTCGATGAGGCCCAGGCCAAGGGCGAGGCCGAGCGCTGCATGAGTTGTGGTATGTGCTTCGAGTGTGACAACTGCGTCATCTTCTGTCCGCAGGATGCTGTGTACCGCGTGAAGAAGACCGAGGCCACTACAGGCCGCTATGTTGCAACGGACTATGACCGTTGCATCGGTTGTCACATCTGCGCTGATGTCTGCCCGACCGGCTACATCAAGATGGGCATGGGTGAGTAATCAGGCGCGAGTAAGACTGCAGAGGCCGCATTGGCAATGAAAGGTAACTTTGGCTTTAGTCTGCTGCTGGCGATTTGCTTTGGCCTCTTCATGGGTCTGGGCACGGTGCATGCTGGCGAAGGGGTAAAGGGTTCGGCAAAGGCGGACAAACTCGATGCCTGCGTGGCACCGACCGCCTTCATGCGCCGTAATCACTTCGAGCTGATCAAGCATCAGCGAGACATCACCGTGCACGAGGGTATCCGCAAGACGGACCACAGCCTTGCCGGCTGCATCGATTGCCATGTCCGCAAAGACACGCAAGGGAGTCACGTTCCGGTGAATACGCCCGGTGAATTTTGCGCCGGGTGCCATCAGTTCACCGGAGCCACCCTCGACTGCTTCACCTGCCACGCAACCAAGCCCACGGGGAACTGATAATGAGTCAGCCAACCGACCAGCCGACCAATAAGCACCGCCGTGAGTTTCTGGCCGGAGCGGCGGCTGTTACTGCGACCGCCGTAGCACCTGGTGTGTTTCTGCAGTCCGTGGCCGATGCGGCGCCGCGGGCCTCTGCTGTTACGGATGATGTCCGCTACGGCATGTTGATCGATACCACGAAGTGTGCCGACGGCTGCAGCGACTGTGTCAGCGCCTGTGACAAAGAGAACGGGATGGACCTGCTGAGCAAGCCGGAAGGCGCCAGTGACGAGCTGTGGGAGATGCAGCGCCCGCGCTGGATACGCACGGTCAAGCTGAAGAACAACCTGACCGGTCGCGTCACCAGTCTGCCGATGATGTGCCAGCATTGCGAGCATCCGCCCTGCGTTGATGTGTGCCCGACGGCTGCCTCGTTCCGGCGTGCCGACGGCATCGTCATGGTGGATAGGCATACCTGTATCGGTTGCCGCTACTGCATGATGGCGTGCCCCTACAATGCACGTTCCTTTATTCACGAGAACATTCAGACAAAACTGACGGTCGCCCCAAGGGGCAAGGGTTGTGTCGAGAGCTGCAACCTGTGCGTGCATCGTCGCGACAATGGCGGGACGACGACGGCCTGTCAGGACGCCTGCACGCAGGGCGCGATCGTGTTCGGCGACCTCAAGGACCCTGATAGCGCCGTGTCGCAGGCGATGGCCAGGTATCCCAACGTGCAGATCCGCGCTGATCTCAAGTTGAATACCGGCGTCCGTTACACTGACGTCTGACTGTTTTCCGGAGAATTTGTCGGCAATGAAAAAGATTCACTACCGCGAATGGGACATCGATAGTCCACGTTACTGGGGACTGTTGGCGGTATTGGCTGCAATCGTCGCCGTCGGCGGGTTTGCCGTTCTGTACATGGAGCATGAAGGCCACTGGGTCACCGGTATGACCAACCAGGTCGTCTGGGGTACGCCGCATGTGTTTGCCATATTCCTGATTGTCGCGGCCTCCGGGGCTTTGAACGTTGCCTCCATCGGTTCGGTGTTCGGGCAGAAGATGTACAAACCGCTGGCCCGCCTGTCAGGCCTGTTGGCGATTACCCTGCTGGTGGGTGGACTGCTCGTCCTGGTCCTCGATCTGGGCCAGCCCAGCCGCTTGATCGTGGCTATGACCACCTACAATTTCAAGTCGATCTTCGCCTGGAACATCTTCCTGTACGTGGGTTTCCTCGCGATCGTGGTGGTGTATCTGTTCACCATGATGGAGCGCAAGGCCAATGGATTTACGAAAGGCGCGGGCGTGGTGGCCTTCGTTTGGCGTCTTGCTCTAACGACCGGTACCGGTTCCATCTTCGGCTTCCTGGTTGCACGCCAGGGCTATGATGCAGCCATCATGGCGCCCATGTTCATTATCATGTCGTTTGCTTATGGTCTGGCGCTCTACCTGCTGGTATTGATGTTCACCTTCAACGCCGAGGATCGTCCACTGGGTGACGTGATTCTCCGCCGCCTCAAGAATCTGCTCGGTGTTTTCGTGGCAGCAGTGTTCTATTTCACGCTGGTTTACCATCTGACAAATTTGTATGGCACCGAAAACCACGAGTTCGAGCTGTTCATGTTGCGTAACGGCGGCATCTATACCGCGATCTTCTGGATCGGCTGGGTGTTGCTCGGCATGCTGGTACCGATGGGTATCCTGTTCCATCCTGCGCTCGGCATGCAGCGCGGTGCCATTACCATTGCCTCCTTGCTGGTGGTGCTTGGCGGTCTGTCCGCAATCTACGTGATCGTCATTGGCGGCCAGGCGTTCCCAATGAGTATGTTCCCGGCGCATACCATCATCGAGTCGGGTTATTTCGATGGTGTGAACGGCCTCGCGCGCAGCTACTCGCCGTCGCTGCCTGAGTTCCTGCTTGGATTGGGTGGCTTTGCGCTGGCCCTGCTGGTCACATTCATTGCGGTGCGCATGATGCAGTTCCTGCCTTACTCACTGGCAGATGAAGTCACTGATCCGCATCATGCGAAATGATCGCTGATCTTCGAATCTGATTGAATAGGGGGCGGTCGCAAACACCGCCCCATTTTTTTGGAACGCAAAGGGCGCCAAGAACCGCAAAGAACGCAAAGGGCTTTTAGAATAAAGTCTTAGCGAACTCTGCGTTTCTCTGCGAACTCGGCGTTCCAAACGAACGTTTGTTCGGGTTGCATGATACTGCAATGGCTCATCTCTACATCTCCGCCGCACACAAGTCCTCGGGCAAGACCACGCTCAGCATCGGGCTGTGTGCCGCATTGCGCGAGAATGGTGCCGTGGTGCAGCCGTTCAAGAAGGGACCGGACTATATCGACCCTCTTTGGCTGGGACAGGCCGCCGGGCGTGCCTGCCACAATCTTGATTTTTACACCATGGATCCCGGCGAGATCAGCGACCTGTTCGCGACCAAAATGCAGGGTGCGGATATCGGCCTGATCGAAGGCAATAAAGGCCTATACGACGGTCTGGCACTGGACGGCAGCAACAGCAACGCCGCACTTGCAGCACAGCTCGGTTCGCCGATCGCGCTGGTACTCGACACTCAGGGGATGACGCGCGGGATAGCACCCCTGATCCTCGGCTATCAGGCGTTCGATCCGGCAATCCGCATTGTTGGCGTGATCCTGAACAAGGTGGGTGGCAGCCGCCACGAGGCGAAGCTGCGCAAGGTGATCGAACACTACACCGATGTAAAGGTGTTGGGCGCGGTGCAGCGATGCGATGATCTGGTGATCAACGAACGCCATCTTGGCCTGGTCCCGAGCAACGAGCTGGGCAGCAGTCAGGCGCATATCAAGCGCATGGCGGAGCTGATTCGTGAGCAGGTCGATCTCGACGTGGTACAGGCACTGGCTGCGGACGCACCTGCCCCAACGGGCAAGGTCGCTGCACCCGCTGCAGCTGCAGATATCGCGGACCGGGTCCGAATCGGCGTGGCGACTGATTCTGCGTTTGGTTTCTACTATGCGGGTGATCTGGACGCCCTGCGCGCAGCTGGCGCCGAACTGGTGCCGTTCAGTCCGCTGAGGGACGAAACGCTGCCGGCCTGTGACGGCCTGTTTTTGGGCGGGGGATTCCCCGAGACTCATATGGATGCGTTGGAGCAGAATTCGGCCATGCGGGCGGCCGTTGCCTCGTTCGTCGAATCAGACGGGCCTGTTTACGCAGAATGCGGCGGATTGATGTACCTTTGCAGCAGCCTGACCTGGGACGGAAAGACGCGTAAAATGGCGGGTGTGATTCCGGCGAAGGTTGCAATGCACCCGAAGCCGCAGGGACGTGGTTATGTGCGTCTGCGCGAAACCCGGTCCCATCCCTGGCCCACGTCGGGTGATCGAAGTGAGCTGGTTTCGGCGCATGAGTTCCATTATTCGGCACTGGCCGAGATGCCGGAAGGTCTTGAATTTGCCTACCGGGTGGAACGTGGCTACGGTGTGGATGGTTGCAATGACGGCATCATTTACCGGAATCTGCTGGCGAGCTACGCACACCTGCGTGACACCAGGTCGCACCCCTGGGCGGAACGCTTCGTGAAATTCGTGCGCGCCTGCCTTGCCAGGGCGGCATGAACCGCGCCTGGCCGGCAGGCGCACTGGAGAGGGATCAGATATGTTCAAGGTAACTCCGCAAGCAGCAGAGCAGGTGAAGGCCGCGGCCGAGCAGGGCGGTACGGCAGGGATGGCGTTGCGCCTGGCTGCCCAGCAGCGGCCCGACGGCAGTATCGATTACCGCATGGGTTTCGACGAGGGAACTGAAGATGACATCCGTTTCAGCTCGGAGGGCGTGCAGATCGTGATGGCACCTGAGTATGTCCCGCTGCTGGACGCTGCCACGCTGGACTTTGTCGAACTGGACGTCGGTGAACCCAAGTTCATCTTTCTCAATCCCAATGACCCGACCTACGTCCCGCCAAGCGAGAACTGAGCAGAGTCTGATTCACCACAAAGACCACGAAGCAGAAAGAAGGGCAGCGGCGGCCCGCACCCGAGGTATCGTTCGGCTTTTTCGGTTGATTGCGAATTGAACTGCTTCGTGCGCATCGCGCTAACACTGCTCTAACCCAATGGATCTTTCTCCCCAGGACTCGCTGCGACTCAATGTGCTGTTGGCCAACAAGCCGCAGGCGATACGCATCAATGAATCCACCATGACGGTCTTCGGTCTCTCGGCCAAGGGTGAGGCGCAGATCGAGCTGACCCCGACCGGGCGTCAGGAGTCGTACCTCAAACGTGTCAAAGAACTGCTGTCGGGGCACGTGCTCGGCTCGCCCGGCGGTTATCCGGTTTATCTGCAGCGCTGGACGCGCATGGGGCAGATGCGCGACGAAAGCCTCGAACAGCTGCTATTAATTGGCGAGCCGGAGGCGGTGGTCGCAGCGGTTTCTGCCCAGGGGTTGACCGATGAGCTCGCGCGGCGTGCCTGGTGGGCGATGGAGGACGCGACCAATGCGCGGCACATGTTGGCGAAACAGGCTGTGGTCGAAGGGCAGATGGGTCCCCGGCTGGCCGACTATCTGGTCGAGCATCTGCCATTTGAGGCCGAACCGGAGCAGCAGATAGAAACCGTACGCCTGGTTCTGCAGCCGGGTCTGCTCGACGATGAGCAGGTCAGGACATTGTGGCGCAAAGCCCAACGCAAGCCGGCCTACTATGTCGGGTTTCTCGCAGCGCGTGCGGATGACCTCCCGGAACAGACCGCTGCTCATGCCGTGCTGGGCGGACTCAGTGACGGGCTGACGGGACTGGCGGCCGAAGGCAATACCCTGGCGGCTTTGTTGTTGAGGTCGCTGTCCGCGCAGGGGCAGGCCTTTATCGAGACGGTCTTCAGGGTATTCGAGAAGCCCAATAACCAGGATGTCGTCAACCTGACCCTGGACTACACGGCTTCTTATTTCTCCGCCGCCCGTCCTCAGGGACCGATCGATGCAACGCTGGATGAGCTGCAGTTGGAGGCGTGCGAGTGGCTGGTGTCGGCTGCCGAAGTGCGTCCCCTGGCAGCCTTGGGCGGAATCGATGAGGGGCAGTTGCGGGCGCTCCGCGTCATGTCCGGTCTGAGTTACGGGGTGGTGCGGCCGGTGTTCAGGGACAGCACTGCGATTGGCAGTCTGATGCGTCGCAAGCTGCAGCCGGTCCTGACCCCGCTTCTGGCCGAGCTTTCCCATCTACGGGAAAAAAGCCCCTAAGTTTTTGAATAATGACAACAAAATAACTTAGACTTTTACTCTGATATTTGCTCGCTATACTACCAAGGAGATATCCCGTTTGGGGTAGAGATTGCCTTGGAGAAAGCATGGACCGTCTTTTGAGTGTTTCACAGGCTGCGCGCATGGTGGGCGTGCCACGCCGTTTGCTGCAGCAGCACATCCAGGAAGGGCACCTGAGCGCCTTCGAAGGTCACATCCGCATGTCGGAACTGCACAAGGCCTATCCGCAGGCCGATTCGGACCGCTCGGGCATGCTCGAGAAGGTCAACCGCATCCGTGAAGCAGCATTGTTCAAGTCCACCCGTGACGGTCGACGCGATCCCGAACATCTGGCCACCGAGCTGCAGCGTACCCGCGTCGAGATGGGGCGTCTGCAGGAAGAGCTCGACGGTTACCGACTACTGGCGTCGGAGACGGAGCAACGTCTGCTGGAATTGCAGGAGCGCTGCAACGAACGCGAGGCGATGATGCTGGGCACCCTGGTCGGTTGGTTCATGAATCAGCTCAAGCTGCGCGGTAAGAAATAGGCGTTCTATTCCCGACTGGGGCTGGGCGGCGCGTGCCGTCCGCGGTAGAGTCACAGCGGTATGTCGTACAAGATCACCGTCAGGCCTTCCGGCCATACCTTTGAAACCGAACCCAGTGAGACACTCTTGCAGGCGGGACTGCGCGCCGGCCTCAATCTGGGTCACAGTTGTGCCAACGGCAGCTGCGGTGACTGCAGGGCACGCCTTCTGGGCGGCGAGATCTCGCCCCTCAATCACTACGACTACCGTTTCAGCCAACTCGAGAAACAGCAGGGCTGGTTTTTGATGTGCAGTTGCCGGGCTTTAAACGATGTTGAGATTGAAGCCCATGAGTCGGGGTCTGCAACCGATATACCCGAGCAGCACATCAATGCCAGGGTGAGCAGGGTCGAACGACTGCAGGACGAGGTGGTCCAGCTGACGTTGCGTGCGCCACGCAGTGGCGGCCTGCGTTTTCTCGCCGGTCAGGGTGTGACCCTGTCGTTCAAGGGTATGCGCCTCAAGACCCTGCCGATCGCCAGCTGTCCCTGCGACAGCATGCAGCTGCGTTTCCATATTCGCCGGCGCCACGATGACCCGTTCAGCGAGTTCATTTTCGAGGACCTTCGCAAGGGTAGGGAGGTTATGCTCCATGGGCCCAGCGGGAATTTCACCCTGGACGAGGACTCGGACCGACCGCTGGTGTTCATCGCGTGGGAAGCGGGGTTTGCGCCGATTAGCAGCCTGATCGATCACGCGATCCAGAAGGATGAAAATCGCTCGATCGATCTCTATTGGCTGTCGGCGATCCCGCAGGGTCACTACCTGTCCAACTACTGCCGCGCCTGGCGGGATGTACTGGATGATTTCCGTTACCACTCGATCGATCTCGAACCGGCTGGCAGAGAACGCCTGGAGCCGGTGATCCAGCGCATCGTACGGGTGCATTCGTCGTTGGACAGCTATGATTATTATCTGGCACTGCCGGAGTCTGCATTACACCAGGCGCGAGATATCCTGCGGGAATCGGGTGTACCTGACGCGCAGATAAGGTTTGGACTGCTCAAACACGCCTGATGTCCTGTTTAGCTGCCGCGCCGGTCAGCCCACCACGTCGAGTTCACGTCGTCGGAAACTGACGCCGCGCTCTTCGGCCAGGGTTCTGCAGGCAGCGATATCCACACCTTCGAGCCCGTCGATCGCCGTTGCGGTCACATCATCAATATAATCGGGCGCCAGCTCGAGGAATTCGAGCATGGCCGCATAAGAGCCGGGAAGGGCAGGATCACAGTGTTGGCTGTACACGGCGTCATTTTGCGCATTCATCGAGATCGACAGTGCATCGACACATTCACCAAGCTCCGGCAACACATTGCGCTTGTGCACCAGGTTGGCCAGGCCATCGGTGTTGACCCGTACCCGGCCACCCGCACGTCTGATATGGCGCGCGGTTTCCAGCAAGACCTTCAGACGCAGCGTCGGTTCGCCGAAGCCGCAGAATACCACCTCGCGGTAATCCGTCGGATTGCCGATGGACTGGAAGATCTCGTCTTGGCTGGGGCGGTGATCGAGGCTGAGGTCGTAGTCATGTACACGATGCGAACCGTTATGCTTGGGACAGAAGGTGCACGCGAGGGTGCAGCGGTCGGTGATGTTCAGGTACAGACGATCGCCGATGATGTAACTGATTGTTTGCACGGGCATAAGGCAATTCTTAACGCGCAGCTTGCTGGACAGCAAGTTAACCTTTACCGATGCTGCCGGTCTTGACCGTGGTCAAGGTAAGCGTAGCTCGAATCGATCAATTTCGATCCATATGCGAATTCGTTCGCCCAGCAAATGGGAAAGCACGAAGTGGCCGTTCATTTTCTGCAGGCGACCCTGGCGCTGCAGCGCTCGCGGGTTGAACCGAAGTTATGAGACACCCATGCAATTCTCTCGATCTTTGATAACCAGCCTTTCGTGCCCGATCTTGATCCTGCTCGCAGCGATGTCGCCGCGGGCTTTCGCCGATACCCACCTCGCTGCAGGTGATTGTGAGCGTCCCGCGGCGGAGCATGATCTTCGCCATTGCAGTCTGTCGGGAAAGAAGCTGGCCGGATTAGATTTGCAGGGAGCCGATCTAAGGGGCGTCGATCTGTCGAGTGCCGATCTGTCGGATGCCAATCTGAGCCGGGCCGACCTGCGCGACGCCGACCTGCGCTGGGCCAAGATGATTGGCGCACGGCTCGGCAAGGCCGACCTGAGTGGCGCGGATATGTTCCACGTTGTCGCCAACGAGGCCGATTTGACCGGTGCCAGGCTGTTCAAAACCAATCTCTTTGGTGCTCTGCTCAATCAGGTGGTCGCGCGGGACGCAGAGTTTACACAGGCGTACATGAAGGACATTGAGATAGAGGAGGCGGACCTGTCGGGCGCAACCTTGAGAAGGGTGAACCTGTTGCGCATGGTCGCGATGGGGACCAAGTTTCACCAGACAGACCTATCGTATAGTCAGATGACCGGGGCAGCTGCCGAAGATGCCGATTTCACCGGGGCGCGCCTGGGTCACTGCCGCCTCAATGGTGCCGATCTGCAGCGTGCTGTTTTCACCGGAGCGGATCTGCAGTCGGCGGATTTCACCAACGCGCGACTCGACGGCGCGCACTTTGAGGGTGCAATCAATCTCCCTCCTTCACTCAGGGACCGCGTGAAGAACTGATCCTGGCTTATTGCTGTTATCTTGTGATTCTTCTGCGTGTAATCTTTTTCAGGGCGCGACCGCCATCATTTCCATCGGCGGCTTTCGGGAAAAACGGTGAACCGCCGGAGTCGACCACAGGCCGCCAAAATCGAATTTTTCTGCTACGCCTGCCGTTACGGACTAGTGAGTATCGTGAAATGGGCGCGCATCTCAAGCGCCGGGAAGGACTGTCCGTGTCGACGCGCCTTGTTAGCCAAGCCGCAACTCCTTTAAAGACGCAAAAGTATTTCTCTCACTTATGTCTGGGTTGATGCTCAACTCAAGAATAGTCACTGCCGAAAGATCAACTTGATAATTTTCAATTTCACTGGTTGCACCCTCAGGATTGAAGTTCCACTGCTGTCTTATGATTTCTCGGTACGATTGACCACCGTCCGGAGACCAACGCAAAACATATTCTTGCGTGCGCTCATTCTCTAACTCTTCGAAGCACAACCTGATCAATTGGAGCCTCTGAGGATTGTCGAACAGAAGCCTTATTATCTGTTTTCCTGGACCCGAGGCACGCCACCCCGAGACTTCACCAGGCAGCAGTGCAGACTCGATTGGAAATGCATCGTCCTCTGAGGTCACTTCAACCACAGCAAGTTTCTCGATATCTAACCATTTCCAATCAGATCCAACATTCTGCTTCAGATCCGAATCGATCTTTCTCTTACGCATCAGGATGCCCCCTATATTCACACAATCCTATTGATTGTCTGCTTGACGGGAAAGCTTACGCTTTGGCAGATCTCTAGGCGAGCTTAGCGGGGCATCCGAGTGAGCGCAGAGAAAAACGCCCAAGGGCAGTTCAGTGTCGAACTCGGTCATCTGGCAACTTTGCCCGGGTATTTGCGCCGGGGCTCGCCATGTCGGCCAAGAGCCATCGGTCAGCATGCAAACCGCCACATAGTTGAGGTTTGGAGGACGGTCGGCGGATTACTCGCCCATAGCTGTTCTGTAATGACGGTTTCATATGGCGAGCCTATGGTCTAAATTTACTTAGGAGGCTGGGTATTCTGTGCAGGTGAACCGATGGACAAGAAAACACTGCTGAAGATCGTCAACCCGATTCTTCTGGTTTTGATCGTGAATCAACTAGCTACTGGCTTCAAGCCAAGACTCTATGGTCTTGGCACCTTCAGGCTAATGCACAAGCAGATGGCAGTGATTTTTTCGATGGTACTCGTCGCTCATCTCGCATTGAATTTCGCATGGATGAGAAACACCTATTGGAAAGCCAGGACGAAGAAGGCACCTTGAGTGCCATGTGGCGCAAATCTTTCCTACCGGATCGGACAGAATCCGGCTCACATGCGTTCGTTCTATAAAGACCGTCGGATGATAAACGCCGGCTGGGTATCCATACGCCATAGGAGAGGCGAACTCGCATTCCTGCAGCTTCTTCGCGCCAGAGATCTCCACTTGAAAATTAGCGACATGTTTGCCGATCATTTGCTCGATTTCTGTTTGATACGACATGACGACCACGAATTCCTACGATAAGAATCTCGAATCGAAAAAACGACACCTGCCCTCATGCTTGGATCGGGCCAAGTTGCATGCAGGCAGGGTTTCTTCGTGCAAATGACGGAAGTCCATAAATCAAAAAAGAAACTTTTTAAACGCAGGGAAACGATAACATTGATGCGCCGCAGCATCTACGAGGTTATGCGGCCCGGGTCTGGAACAATGACCATCTTCTCAATCAGCCGGGTCGGACATGCGCGCTGCCATCCTTCAATTGATGTCCGTATCAATTGCAGGCGCGCGCATTGTGGGCAAACACCGGTGAAACAAGCGAACAAGTTGCGGCGAGCAGGAGAACGAAACTACATCTCCAACAGCCATTGCAGTACGTTCTTAATGATAAAGCCAAGAATACCAAACGCGAGCACGAAGAACAGAATGAAGGTGCCGAACTTGCCCGCATTGGATTTGCGCGCCAGATCCCAGATGATTAACAACATCAGGCCAATGAAAAGAGTCAGGCCCCAAGTCAATCCGAAATTGGAAATTTGTTCTTCAGTAAACCGCAATGCCTGTTACTCCACGGCGGTATATGTCGGCAGGCCTGATGCATCTACGAGTTCTCGGTAAACATGCCAGGATGCGTGACCCATGAGCGGATAAAGTACAATGAACCCGAGCATGCCGCTCGCGAAAGAAACGCCGGTCAGCACCAGGATAATCATTGCCCACCACGTCATAGTGAAAGGATTTTCGCCAACCGCGCGCACACTGGTTCGTATTGCCAGCGAAACACTCACGTCACGATCGACCAGCAGCGGCATCGTCACTACCGTGACCGAAAAAGCCACAGCCGCGTACAGACCGCCGAGAACGCTCCATAACAAGAACAGGCCGTCGTGCTGGGTGAGGACGTAGCGCAGAAAATCTGCCGGATCGGCGATTCGAACATTGACAAAGAAGTAAAACATCGCCAGAGAAAAGGCGACCCAGACCACGCATGCAAACACCAGCAGCAGGCCAAAGCGAAAAAGGCACTTACTGGCGTGTAGCCATCCATTTACCGCGTCAGCTACCGAAGGCCGCCCTCCACCGCCTAGGGATTTGCTGACGGCGTACAGACCGGTGGCCAGGAAAGGTCCGATGAAAAGAAAACAGGACGCGGCGATCATCACCAGCTCCCAGCGCAGCAGGGTCGTGGCCATTACGGCCAAGCTGAGCACAACGACCAGCAAGCCGTGCAATAGGCTGGGTCTACCGGCCGCACGGAGGTCGCGCCAGCCCAGCTTCAGCCAGTGAAAGACGCGCTCCGGATCTGCCATGCGTACCGGCGGAGGTTCAGGGGGTACTATTGACGACCGTGATTTATTGCTCATTCATTGCTATTCGCCAGGTATCGAAGAGCCTCCGATACTGTCACGAAAGCGGTTTGGCGAACAAGCCGCCGCACAAACCGGAGTGAACGGCGCGGGAGTGTCTGGGATATCCGGGCGATTCAACCAAAGGTACCGATAGGCGCGAGGAGGAACTGCCGCCGGGCGAAGAGGCGATTTATACTTCCCATATGCCAACACAAGCAAGAGGATCAGGTTATGACCAAAAAAGAGATGCTGACGGAAGAAGAACAGATCCACTTAAAACATGCTTTGGAGCATATACAGGAATTAGAACATTTGATGAAAAAGCGTCCAGTGGAGACGTTCAAATCCCTCTTGAAACTAAAGATTCCTATGGAATTGGAAATAGAAATAGAAGGCGGGACTTACGCTCTGAAATTTAACGACTAAGATTGAAAAAGTTTGATTAATAGCTTGATATAGCTTCGGAACTAAAAGGGTCGGTGACCGTCGAGAATCATTGTGCGCAAGTGATTACGTCAAGGTAGATCACGCACGCAAACGGTGTGGAAGCTCAGATATCACCCGGAGAGGGAATAATCGGAATGTCCGCATTTTTCGCAGAAGACGTTTACCGGTGTTAACATCACTTTGATTCTGATTCCACCATTTTAATCATGAGTTGAATGTTGGGGAGTATGGTCATGATGGGGTTTCCTGCTACTTGGAGGTTTCCTACTGCTTGGTTGGTCCCGGCGGCAACCGCCGCTTGGGCAGTATGGACCTGGGCGCATGAACAATCTCTCGAACGGGAAAGGGAGCGTGCCAGGATTACAGCGCTCTACGTAAATCCCTTTCTCTCAGCATGCGAGGATCTGCAGAGCAGGATATACAAGATTATCGAGCTCGAAGGCCTGACCACGCTCCGGGAGCGTTATCCAGACGGCGCATACGCCGAAGAGACACTTTATCTTATAGTCCGTTTTTTCGGCTGGCTGGCCGCCGTCAGTCGCTACGGTCCCTATACCCAGGATGCTGTGATGATTAAGTACTCAGCGGCTATACGCAGGGCGTTTGCGACCTCGAATGCAGACCGTACGGTTGGACCTTTCAACTTCTTTCCCGCCGAACAGAAAGCACTTGGCAAGATGGTCATGCACAGCATGGAAGGGGAGTACGGCCACGAAATGGATACAATATCCTATTACGAATTCAGGGAGGTCATTCAATCACCTTATCGCATGCCGGAGAGTTCGGCCGTCACACAGACTCTCGAAACGCTGCGCGCGGCAAAGTGCACCGAAGACATAGACGGTTGGGAGCGCCTGGCGGAAGCCCAGAACCATCTGGTCGATTTGTTGAACTACCTGGAGAGTAAGGAAGGCTACAGTTACTTTCCTGCCAAGCGGAAAAAATGCAGTTCCGTCCGTCAGGTGGAGTCCGGCCGACCTGTCCGCTCAGTCGCATAGACAAGGGCTGTAGTTGCGGTGACGAGGAGGATAAGGGAAGTTTCGCTATCCAGGGATTGACCGCCAAACAGTCCTGCTAGCGCAATTTTCCACTCAATTCCCGAGCCAGTGTCTCCGCGTCGATGCCATAGGCGAACTTGGAGATGAAGCGTCCGTCAGGACCCATAAGAAAAAAGCTGGCTGAATGATCCATGGTGTAACGCTCAGGGTCAGATGAGCCATCTTCCACACGTTCGAATTTGGCCCCGAACTGATCTGCGACCCGCTTGATCATGGCCGTTGACCCCGTAAGGCCGGTCAATCTTGGGTCGAAATAGCCCACATACCTGCGCATGAGCTCCACGCTGTCGCGATCGGGATCGACGGTAATGAAGTAGGGTTGAACTCTGTGCGCCTCTTCCCCCATCCGCTCGAGCGCCATGGTCAGCGTCTGCAGACCTGTCGGGCAAACATCCGGACAGAATGTATAACCGAAATACATCACCGAGTAGTGACCGAGCAGATCCTGCTCGGTGACGCTGTTCCCCAGATGATCGGTCAGAATGAAGCGCCCGCCCAAACCGTCTACGGCCGGCGAGTTATTCGCAGCGGCTGCCGAACGCGCCGCCAAAGCCTCGTCCATGTCCGCGTTGAGACATCGCTTGATGGTATCGGTGTTGTATTGCATCAGCCGTAAATAAAGTTCGGGCCCGGCCTCAAACTGCATACCCAGAGAGTCGAGTTCGCCAATGTTCGCGTTCTGACCTTCGATCAGCAATGACAGATTGTCCGGATGCATGCCTTTCTCCGTGAAAAGACAGGTCGCTTGCCTGTTTGTCAGTCTTTCGCGCACCTTGAGCAGGCTGGCCGCATCCCCTTTTTCATACGGTGAGACGTCAACCGCACCCAGCGTCGTCAATGCGTAGGCCTGTTCAAAGTACTGCAAGGTATCGAAATACTGCACGGCCAGGCCAGCTTTCAGACCACGGTATCCGTATTCATACTCGCGATCGATCTTCTTCAACGGTTTGAGCATCTCCCGACGATTGCGCGCATAGATATGCGAACGTGCCGGGTCCGCGGCGATCAGTGTCAGTGCGAGTTCATCGAGCAGGATCATCGCGTTGCGATCATCCAACCAGAAAAAGGGGTCGCGCGTCCCGTCGTGCTTGCGCGATGGAAGTATTTTCAGCGCCTCACTGGACAGCAACTCCATTACTTTGATTTTCGGATCCAGTTTCTGAATCGACGCCTGGAGTGATCTTTCCAGCTCCGGCCCCACCCAGACAACGAGGTCTGAATCTGCTAGCGCTGCTTCTTGTTGGGCACTCAGCTCAAAATCATAAGGCGTATCATCCCCGTCGATCAGAAGAACCGGCTCTGCACTGTCTTTCATTAACCCGGAAAGAATCGAATGCACGGGTTTGATGCTGACAACGACACTGAAGCCGTCCGCATGGCTTATGCTGCCAGCAAGAAGCAGCGGTAGCGCAGATAGGCACCACCACAAGGTCAGGCGTAATCCGCTCATTTGGCGAATACCGTTTCAAGGCGGTTGACCGCCGAGTCCACCTGGCCGACGAAGTCCGCGGAACCCGGGCAGGTTTCATCGCGCTGCATGAATGCCAGGAAGGACCTGTTAGTCGCGTCTTCGAACAGCAAGCCCAATTCCCTTCGTTTGGGCAGATTCGCAACCAGCGTGTGCTTGATACGTTGCATCTGCTCGAAGTAACGACATTGCAGGGCCACGCCGTTCAGCTCACCAAGCGTGGTTATGGCCGCATGCTGATCCTCAGTCTCGGCCCGAACGGATTGTGCCAACAGCACACCCAGGCAGAACAAACTGATTGAAAAGCTAAATTTCATAGTCACCCTGTTTCACTGAATAGGATCGGGATCCAAGCTGGGGACGGTGGCGACAGTCGGTGCGATATGGCGTATGTGCATGTTGCCGCCTCCGTCTATACGCTTAAGTGTCTGGATTAGATAGAAATTCTTCTCGGATTGCGTTGACCAATATCAAGTGAAGAATGGCCTTTTTTGCTTAGGCTAGAATTCATTAGAAAGGTATTAGCCTGCTGGTGCATCTCCCATAGCCAGACACCTGCCAGAAAACCGGATGAACGCACCCAAACTCTTAGCCGCATTGCTGATCATATTTGGATTTACCAGCTTCTCCTGGGCGGCCGCTTACGAGTATGACCCGGATATTGGCGCAGAGATCAATGACGTTTGTGCCGGATGTCATGGTGAGTTCGGGCAAGGTGCAAGAGATGGCGAGTACCCGCGCCTCGCGGGCATGCCGGCGGAATTTATAGCCAAGCAGCTCCATCTATTCAGGGATCGCAAGCGGCCCAACATGGCGATGATCGAGTACGTCGATGAGCGTCAGATGCCTGATGCGGAGATCCAGCATATTTCCATCTATCTTTCTCGTATCACGCTCAAAACCAGGCTACCCCCGGTCGACGAGACTGCGCCCGATTTCAACGCCTATGAGCGCTTGCTCGAGTCAAAGAAATTGATGCAGATTGCGCGTGCCGAAGGTGATATCGAAAAGGGCGAAAAACTTTATAAGAAAGAGTGCAGGAGTTGTCATGGTTCAGACGGCTATGGTGATCAGAACAAGCAGGTCCCGATGCTTGCGGGCCAATATACGAATTATCTCTGGCGCCAGGTCGAAAAGCTGCGCGGCAAGGTTCGAATACACGACGAAGACGAACCGAATGATGAGCTGCTGGACGATTTCTCTGATGAAGAACTCCGGGATATCTTTGCGTACCTCTCGATAGCGGATGATTGAATTGCATGGGAGTAGGGCTCATGGACGGACACCATCCTTCACCGTAATAAAACGAAACGGCACCGATATCAGCGCATGCTCGCCAGCCAGGGCGACGACGGCTTCCCACTCCATCACATCCCGGATACATACCGACAGCGAACCGGTTCCCGCGAAATGCCCCTCGGGATGCTTACTCAGTAAAACCCGGTTGAATCCCATGTGCATGCCGACGCCATTCAGATCGACGCTAACCTCCTTTGCGGTAAATCCAACCGCATCAACCCGCAGCAGCAGGGGCGACAAGGGAGGAATGGATCTTGGTTCGATGGAAAAACGAACGGAGCGTTCATCATCCAGCACCGTGGTGCAGGGTCCGGCGCGCAGGTCACAGTCCGGATCGACGACCGCGTGTATCTCCCCTTTCGTTTGCAGCAGCAGCCAGGCCTGGAATAAGCCCCAACCGCCGACCATTGCCAGCAACGCAACCACAAGATACCGACGCGAACTTCCCGCATGGCCCACTAGGGCAGGTCGCTGCGTTTGAACAGAACGTATCCGAGGCTCGCGCAGGCGGTTCCCAGTATCAGCGGGTAGAGGACAGCATAGGCGATGTATCCGCTCTGACCAAAGTTGTCCAGAATGATGTAGGCGGTCGGGCCGAGAAGCACCAACTGGGGGTCGAACAACATCATGGTAGCGGTACGGAAGACCTGCATCGGATTCGCCAGGGCGATGGCCACGGCGGTCTCGGGTGGAAAATGGTCCTGGATCATTACGCCCAGCAGGATCAGGTCGAGGAACAGCAGCAGTATGAGCCACACGATGAACGCAGCCCCCTGTGCAACGTCGGATGAGCGCGCCATCGTCGATATCAGCATGCCAATGCCGAGAAAACACCACGCCAGGGCCATCAGCAGTGCGTTGTAGTAAACGAACAGATCCCAGGGTATCTCTGCGCCCTTGACGGCGCCCCAGACCAAGGCGGCAGCCATCGCCAGAAACACCGGCAGGAAGACCACGAAGAATCGCCCGATCACCCGCCCCCAGAACCAGGCCGAAAGGCTCACTGGCAGAGAAAGCATGTATTCGAAGACGCCGGCCTCGCGATCACCGGCGACCGAACGCACCGTGGTGATCAACACGAATACGGGCAGAATCGCCATCGATAGCTGGATATAGGTCACCAGGAGGCGGGACAGCCCGGTGAATCCCATGATGCGCGATTCCGACAGGCCGAAGGCAAACAGGATCACCACGATGCCGCCGAACACGAATGAATAAACCATGAACCAACGCGCCCGCACAGATTCAATAATGTCAGCCCAGGCGGTCAGCCAGAGGTGTTTCACTTTGCGCCCTCCCGTCTGTCTGCCTTTTCTTTCAGACGCTCAAGCAATTGGACACCATGCCGGTTAAAGCGTTGTTCGACATCGTAAACATGTGACTTCGCCTGTTCGAAACTCATGCCGCCGGGCCCGGGCTGCGCACCGAGACCGTATTCCATGGGCGTCGTGTTTTGAGTGACGTAGGTTGCGGTGTGTGCGTCAATCCAGTCACCCGTCCGAAAATCTGCCACCCAGATTTCTATCGTCGGCTCGTCTTTCCAAGCCTGCTGATCAAGCCACAGCATCGCACAACCGATATCGTCGAATGTTTCGACTCGAGAGCGCTTGCCCTCGGGAAAATGGCGTATCTGTGCGGCAAAGTGCGGATCACTGACGACCATGCGGCAGCGATCGCAGATGTCCCTGTCCCACTTGATCTCGGCGGGCCCCGTTCCGGGGTCGTTGGAACAGGCCGTGAGCATCAACAGCATCGGCCAGACAATGGCTCTAGGCAACATCCACTGTTTTCCTGGGGATCCCCTGTTGCGCCTCCACCATCTGCAGACCGGCGAGCAAGGCGGCGTATCGAGACAACATGCCGAGAAAGCGCAAGCGATCCGGCCCCGCGATTTCACCCTGCCAGATCCTGTCGTTCGCGGTGGGCTTGAAACCCCATTCTGACAATGACTTGGCGAAGGCCTGCTCTGACCGAGTCATGCTCACGACACAGCTGAGCGAGCTCGACATATCCACCACGTCGGCTACCTCGTCATCCAGTACCACTTTGCCCTGGTCCATCTCAATCACGCGGTTGACCAATGATGCGACGTCATCCAGGCGATGGCTGGATATCAGCATCGCGGCGCTGTCCTGCTTCTCCGAAAGCAGTCGAAACAGGGTATGCCGGGCTTCCGGGTCGAGATTGGCTGCAGGTTCGTCCATCACCAACAATTCGCTGTCGCGGCCAAGCGCGATGGCAATCAGCAGCTTCTGCTTCTGACCGCCTGACAATTTAACGAACGGATGGCGCCTGAATTGTATGGCGTCAAAACCGAGCTGATCCGCAACAGTGTTGATGCGGTCCGGGTCCGATTCACACAGGCTGGCGGCGAATCTGACCAGTTGACCCACCGGCATCCTCAAAGGAGGCGGAAGCTGTGGTACGAAGCCCACCTTCGACAGTACCTCGCGACGAAACTCGCGCGGATTCTGATCGTCGATGGTCACGCCGCCTTCACAGTTGTATTCGCCCAGAAGACAGCGGATCAGGGTTGTCTTACCAGCGCCGTTGGAGCCCACCAGGGCGATACGCTCACCGCGGTCAATATTGAGATCGATACCCTTGAGCACCTCGTTGCGGCGAAACTGTTTGACGACCTTGGATATTCGAATCATTTTTTGCTTGCCTGAGCCTTCACGCACAGAGCTCGATCATCGGAACTTGTCCAGACCCTTCACCTTGAAGTTGAGCGAGCTGGTCGGACAGATATCGACGCACATGCCACAGCGTGTGCAGTCTGCGCTGACATCCTGATTTATATCATGCGCGGCGCCCCGGATTGTCAGGTCGAGAACATGCGGCACTTCGCAGATCTTGCGGCAATCCCCTTCGTGGTGACAGGCTTCCGCGTTATAGGTGACGCGCACAGGGGAGGCCACGCCGACGACTGCATAGGTCACGCCGATCGGGCAGACGTATCGACACCAGGCACGGCGCGAGACAAACACCTCGAACAAAAGCAGCACCCCGACCCAGATCAATGCGACGCCCGGGCCGTAGATCAGGGCCCGGCTTAGGATGCCGGTCGGTGAAATGCTCTCGAACACCGTGTAGCCGCTGACGAGGGCCAGCAGCGCGAAAATTACGTAAAACACGCTGCGTGTCTTGCGATGGAAAGTATGATTTTTGACAATCTTTTTTTTCACCAGCCACAGGTGCAGGTATTCGGCCCATTCGGCCAGCAGATGATAGGGACACACCCACGAACAAAACGTGCGCCCGCCGAGCAACAACCACATCAGAAAGACAGTGACTGTTCCAATGACAAGATTCAGCACGATGTGTTTGTAGGCCAGCATAACCTGTAGGGCCGAGTTCAGGTCCGCCATGTGAAACCCAACGAAACGGGATGCTGTCAGTGAGCCCTCCAGAATCTGGATATCGAAGGTGAAAGAAACGACAAACAGCAGGTTGATCAACAAAAGGGTAGTCCAGCGTCGCCACAGCCATGTGTGCTTATGTTTGTGCTCGTCGCGCGCCGCCTCGAGGTCGGCCTTGCTCAGCATGCCCCTCTTGCTCTGATAAATGGCCTTGAGTTGCTCCGGCTGTTCGTCCTTGTGCGGGCGGGTCGGTTTGGCACCGAAAACCTGCAACAGAGATTCTTTGATGTAGTTCATATCAACCGTTCACCGAATCGGTATCTTTGTCGAGGTCCACTACGATCGCTGCGCTCTCGACGGGGCAGATCATTTCGCATACGCCACAGCCCACACAGCCTTCCATCACGACCGGTTGCATTCGCTTGACACCGTCATCGCTTTCTATTGCCTGTAACTGGATGGCGTGCTTCGGAGGGCATTCGTTACCGTGTTGTTCCGCAACACGCGCCAGCTGGGCCGGCGCCGCAGCCGTTTCTTTCTCTTTTTCGGCGCACTGCGCAATACGGATTTCGATCGGACACTGCCGGACGCAAAGATCGCACAGCTCCAGATCGTAGGCATGATCCGCGACCGGAATAGGGTTCCAGCGGTCAATGTCGTCGTAGCGCAGCAGGCCCTTGAAATCCGTGCCGCGCGCCAGGCCCTTGAATCCCTGTCCCTGTGCGGCCAGGCAGGCCTTGGGCCTGGCGAGGCGTGCATAGCCCATGCGTGTATCGGCCGGATAATCGAGATCATGCGTCAGCGCGCCGGTGGGGCAGGCCAGTACACATTGCAGACCGTCGCAGGAGAAATCGCAGGCCTGTTCCCTGGCTTCGATAAAGGGGATCCCGATCCCCATGCCCTCATCGAGATCGGCGAGTTTGATGGCATTGACCGGGCAGACCTGCACACACTGGCCGCACTTGATACACGATGCGAATAATTCCTGCTCATCGAGCAGCGTTTTGAGTGCCCCGGGTGGTCTGAGTCTGGCGGAGGCATTCTTGAAAACCGGGAAGAAACCCATCAGGGAAACGGTCACGACACCGGCAGCGAGCGCTGTTGAACGAAGGAACTCGCGTCGCTGATTCTCGCGCTTCTTGTGCGAGACAAGCGGTTTCTTTCGTGTAACGGGTGGCCTCTTGCGGGGCTTCTGTTCAGGATTGTTCATAACTCAACCTTCGGGATCATCAGTGGTTGTTCATCCCTGACCAGCATGTTTGGAGTGCTGAAAGGAGCGAGACGCTCGAGAAAATCCAGCACGGCCATTACCGGCGTACCCTGAAAGAAACGTGCCGCAGGTACATCCATCCATATGCGGTCTGCATAGGCGTACAACTCATAGGGTGTGTCACCAACGCCATCATCGTTCAGATCGAAACCCTCATAGTCGTCCCAGTAGTTGCCTTTCCAGAGGTTCCTGTTTGCAGTCTTTCCCCCGGCGACCGATATCTGTGTCTGATTGCCCTTAAATGAGTTGCCTTTGAATTCGTTGCCCGTCCAGTCGTTCAGAAAATCGATCGCAATGCTGGTGAATGCAACCACATTGTTATGAATGCGATTGGTAGTGTCGGGCTGATACGGCGAGACATCGATATACAGACCGGTCGCGCAATACACGATCTGATTGCCGGCGATCTCCACGTCGGAGGTCTCCTTGAAGCCGATACCCATACCTGTCGGACCATTCGCATACGCGATATAGTTGTTCTTCACCACTACGCTGTCGCTGTACATCAAGAAGATGCCCACCGAATTGTTCTCGTAATGATTGGAATCCACCTCATTGAAACGAGAATACATGAAGTGCAATGAATAACGGCCGTTGCGGGAATCGTTTCGGGCAATGACATTGTCGGCAGAGTACCAGACGACCATGTCGCGGCTGTCGCGAATAACATTGTCGGTAATCTTGTTGCGGAAGCTGTACCAGAGCCGAACGGAATCGCCCCGCATGCCCAGTTCAACCGGTTTCGACGAAATCCGGTTTCTGCGGATGATGTTATTCTCGGACTGCTGTAGATCCACGCCGAACAGGCAGTTGTCGATCACGTTGTCTTTGATAACGTTGAAGTTGCCCCTCACCTGGATACCTGAATCGATATCATTGTGCGAATTGCCTGAGTTGGTCAGGTGAAGATTTCTCAAGACCGCACCATCGGTATCGAGGTAGATCACTGAGCCTTGGCCGCCCGCATCGATCGTGACCTTGCCCTGACCGTCGATGGTCAAAGGGAATTCGAGCGTAACGGGACCGGAGTACACGCCGGGTGGTGGTACCAACACCGAGTTTGGCTCGGCCCTGTCCACCAGGTCTTGCAGAGAGGGGTGGGGCGCTGCATTGCCAACCAGCGGCAATGCCACAATCAGCATTGCAACTGCGAAAGAATGCAGCATGGACATTAGTCCACCGACGCTTTGAACTGTTTGCGGCGCATCAGCGCTGCAAATGCCAGAACGAAAAGCAGCACCATCATCAGGCCGAAGCCCTTGTCGGGATACGAATGAGTCGCAAACTGCGCGACTTTGCCGTCGCCGAAAACCGTGGGCATGAACGGTTTCACCGAAAACGCGCCCATGTCATTGAGTGTGTGCCCATACCACCAGAGCCATGCCGAGTAATCGATAATAAAAAACAGCGGCAGCGCCATCGGCACCAACACGAGCAACCAATACAACAGCCCGCCGTTTTTCCGTGCACCGAATACGAGCAGGGCCATCGCGCCAACCAATCCCCAGAATACGACCTGCATGGCGGCATTCAGGGTTTTGACCATGGGTAAGATTTCTTCCCGGTTGTTGAAATACCGACCCAGACTTTGTGCGTAATGCCAGGACATCACCTGGAAGGAGCTGCCATTCCAGGCTTCGTTTCGACCTGTGTTTCTTTGATCGATCTCAAATGTGGTTCGCAGTTGAGCGATCATGTTTTCTTTGCCGCTCGCCTGCGCGCGGTTTTTCGCCACTTGAGAAGGCAGGATCACTTCAACGCCGGAATCTTCAAGCGATTTTTTCAGCACGCCGGTAATCCCGCCGATGACGATCTCCGGCTCTGCCCTGGAGCCAGTCGCCGCTTCCTGGTCGATTGAATTGACCAGAGCCGACACATAACCTTCATTCTGCAGGCTGAAGCCATTTTCGCCGTACATGGCCAGATACATCCACACCGCAATTCCGGCAAAACCCAGACTCATGACCAGCATGCGGATCTTGGGCTTTGTGCACACGAACCCGAGCAGCATCACGGCCATGAATGTCATCAGGAACTGCCCGAAACCTCGCTCCACGGGGCCGCCGGCTGCAATAGGGTACATGCCCACATAGTGGTTGATCGTATCCATTTCATGTACACAGTCGAGCGCTTCGTCTTCTGTGATTTCCTGTTTGTCCTGCTTCCTGCAGCCATTGAATACACCATTGATGTGGAACTGAATCCGCACGCCGTCGGGAAACGACTCGGCCGGATAATTCGGGGCGGTCAGCGAAACCCACCAGATCGGCGTGTAAAAGATGGCAGCGAGAAGCGCTATGCCAATGAGCGAAAGCACTGCAACGATCAGCGTCTGCTTGTTTCTGGATTCAGCATTCATGAGTCATTTGCCTTGACCATATTCGACAGACTTATTCTGGACCGTCGAGGAAGCCATTGCCTTCAAATGGCTATACGAGGAATCTACCGGGATTCAGGATTGCATGCGGCGGCAGCCGCAACCCGAATATTCCCCGGTAGATCCTTCGATTACCTATATCCGCGCTATTGGCGATTCAATTGTAGTCAGGGTTCTGGTAGTCAACAGAAGGTGCGAGATCCTTGGGGTTGACCTCTACCTGCGAAACCCAGTTGATCACCATTTTCATCTGTTTGTCGGTAAAGTTCTTGATCTGTTTGACCATGTCGGGGTTTGCGTTACGGCGCTTGCCGTCGCGAATCCATTCGAACTGTCGCACCACGTACTCATAATGTTGCCCCTCGATGCGCGGATAGAACTTCTCCGGTATCCCCTCACCATGTTCGCCGTGGCACTCGGTGCAGTTGTCCTTGTACAGCTTGGCGCCTTCGTCATACTCCGGTGTGCCTTTCGGCCAGGGTCCTTTGCCATGGTCAGGGTTCATCGGCAGTGCTGCGATATAGGCTGTCACGTCGGCCATCGCCTGCTCGTCACCGATGGACTCGGGCAGGGCAAAGGGATACATGGTCGGGTTGTCACGGTTGCCCGCACGGATATCGGCAAGCTGCTTGATCAGGACCTCACGATGCTGGCCCGCGATCTGGGGGAAAGTACCATTGGGGGTACCCCAGCCCTCGAGCAGATGACAGGCCGAGCAGACCTCGTAAACCTCGATGCCGTTGTCCCGGTCGGGCGCCAGGGTCATCGCCAGGCTCTTCTCACCCCCCTCGGCATTCCATTCCACCGGGTCTGCGGAAAAGGCGCTGCCGGCGATGGCTATGCCGAGCGCCAGCAATCCGATTTGTGAAAATGTCTTGTGTTTCATCTCTATGTCCTCTCCGAAACCCTGATACGTCAGAGTGTGATAGTCCCGCATGAAACCCGTAAACGGTTCATGCCTTCCGGTCATAAAAATACTCGCACACCCGAGCACCAAGGAGCATGATATTAGTCAACCGGCGTGGCCGTTCGTCGCGCCGGTGTGGCCACCCTTTACAGTGTTGCCAGCCAATCGGCTATTGCACGCATCTCTTCTTCGTTGACCAGCCCCATGACGCCTTTCATCGCGGCAGACATGCCATTTGCCCGCGTGCCGGACTTGATGTCCTTCATCTGATTGAAGGCATAGTCTGCGTTTTGCCCGGCGAGTCTCGGATAGATCGGCAGCAATGGGGTCTTGGCATCTTTGCCGTGACAGGACCAACAGGTCTTGGTCTTGTACAGCTCGGCACCGTCGGCCGCCAGCGCGGAGGTACCCAGTGACAGCGAGATAAGCACCGAAGCAGTTGCGATCGTTAATGCTTTCAATGTTTTCATAATTCACCTCTTAGGCTCATGGTATTTCATGACTCTGAACGAAGCAGGGGGAGCCCTCAGCGAGCTCCCCCTGCGTAGGCTTCAATCACATACGACGTTATTGTTTGACCTTGACCGCACCATTCTGCTCCAGGAACGTCTTGGCTCGCAGGCCCATATCTGCCGTCTTCACCTGATACTGCCAATGCTGACCGGCCCAGAGCGTTGCGTTCTGGTAGTCACCTTTGGTGGCAAAGTCTTCAGCCTTCTTCTTCGCCTCTTCGGCAAAACCAAGCTGATCGGTCGCATCTTCCACCAGCGCCACAACCTCGGGGAAGTCCTTGTAGTTGTGGCTGGTAATGAAGCCGACCACCGAGTCTATGACTGCCTGGGTGTCGACGTTGGTCTTGACCTGCTTGTCAAAGTCGGCCTTGGTGTACTTCTGACCTTCTTCCATATCGCCGGCCTTGGCTACGTAACCCTTTGGCTTGACCAACAGGTAGCCCTGCATCTCCAGATGGAGCGCCGAGCAGAACTCGGTGCAGTAGTAAGGGAACACACCGGCCTTTTCGGCCTTGAAAGTCGCAGACACGGTCTTGCCCGGCTCCAGGGACATCTGAACGTTTTCGTTGTAGATGGCGAAACCATGGGTTTCGTCTTCGGCACGTTCCAGGTTGGTCAGATGCAGAGCAACTGTTTCACCTTCTTCGACCTCGATGACTTCAGGCGTGATGTGCGAGCGAATGACGGTGCCATATACGTGCACGACACCATCCACACGTTCGATCTTTTCACGGCCCGCACGGGTGCGGTAAGGCGAGCGGCTGTCGGTACGGCTGTTCCAGCCCGACTTGTATCGAACGGCAGGCTTGAGCTTGTCCGCCTTGATGGCCACCACATAATGTGGCTCGCCAAGCGGCAGGGCCATGTCATACAGCAGTTCCATCTTGTCACCGCTGATATCGATCAGCTGGTGGTTCTGCGGGTGCAGCGGGCCGACAGGGTTGAAACGATCGATCGCGAGCTTGTTCAGTGCAACCAGGTATTTGCCGTCAGGCGTGACGGAGTCGCCTTCCATCGCCACCAGATGACCGACGTTGTAGTGGATATGGATCTGGTCCAGCACCTTGCCTTCACAGTAGTTCCACTTGGTGACCATCGAATCAACATAGATGGAGGTGTAGACCACACATTCCTTGGCGTCATACTGGGTGTGCAGGGGACCCAGACCAACCTGGACCTGGGTGTGCAGGGCATCCTTCATCGCGATGATGGGAATACCATAGGGGTCCTTGCCTTCGAACTTCTTGTCGTCGATGGCCTTTTTGATCTTCTCCCAGCTGTATACCCAGGCATGGCTGTCGAGCTTGCCGGATACGATGATGTGGGTACCGGCCGGGTTCACATCGACACCGTGCGGGCTCTTCGGCTCGGGGATCAGGTACAGCAGACCTTCCGCGACCGCCTGGTCCATCGGAATCAGGTAAGAGCCGTCGACCTTCTTGACCTTGCCTGCTGCGACCAGCTCGGCGGCCTTCTTCCAGTTGGTGACATGCAGGAAGTCTGTATCCTTCTGCGAACAACCCGCTTCGTAGGGTGGACGTGAACCACCGCCGACATAGCGCTCGGAACAGAACGAGTTGGTGAAACCCCAGCCCACGCTGGCGCCCTTGCCGGCGTCCGACAGGTCCTGGCTGTATGGAGGCAGCTCAAAGGTGAAGGAGTTTTCCGGCTCCAGCTTGCCCTTCTCCATGTTGAACTTCCAGTAGGTCAGGCCGCCGCGATATTTCTCGTTGAATTCCTCCAGCGGGACAAACTCGTCGCTGAGTGGCGCCGCGTACTGGGCCGCGTCCATGACGTATTCGGTATTCGGCGTTACGAAAGCACCACCGTGCGCCGACTTGAAGAAGGGGTTGCCGACGATCTGCTTGGTCTCGAAGTCGTGCAGATCGACCACGGCGATGCGGGGGTTGTTCTTGTCGTTGATGAACAGGTACTTTCCGTTGTACTCACCCTCGGTTTCGGAGAAGGCCGGATGGTGGGTATCGCCGAAAGTGATCTTCAGGTCGTCGTTGCCGCCACCTTTGAGCACCTCCTTGGATTCGTCGTCATAGCCATAGCCCTGCCACGGCTCGGGGGTGAACACGCCGATATATTTGAGGATACGCATGGAAGGAATGCCATACACGATCACGTGACCGCTCTGACCACCCGAGCTGAAGGCCAGGTACTCGTCACGACCTCCGGTCGGCGTATAGGTTTTGGCTGCCGCGAGAACATCTTTCTCGGTCAGGCCGCGGGCCTCCATCACCTCTTTCAGTGAACTTGCCGCCATGGCGCTGGACGCCAGGCCAAGTCCCAAACCAACCCCGACTATCGCAACGCATAGTCGATTGAATCTCGACTTCTTCTTCGCTTTCATAGACTCATCCCCCCGGGAACACAAAAAATGACGGCCAACTAACGGCGCAGACACCAGATCATTGCAGAGCATAGGTCACACTGATTCTGGGGCTTTGACTTTTATCAAGTGCTGCCGCGGCGGTGCCGACGTCGACTTGCCGTCAACAGCTCCCGGGCAGGCGGGGATCGCCGACTTCTCTCGCTTCATCGCGACACCCGCAGCTTACGGTTGGTTCACCGGCTTTGTGCCATCCGCCTGCATGACGCCTCCGTGATCTCGGTCAGCGAGGTATCGGTTTGGGCGTCGGATTTGATCTGCGTCAATGCCGCACGCATCTATATCTTGGGTTTTTGATTCATACGTACTACAAGATATTGTGTTTACGCCACCATAATAACGAGGATGACCATGTCTGTTTCCGCCACCCAGGTGGCCCGCTTGCCGGCGCGAATACGTCGGCGGGACGGGTCCCAGACCCCGTTTGATAGCGATCGGATCCTGTCCGCCATACGACGTGCCGGCGAGGCCGCCGGGGAGTTTGGCGCCGACGAGGCCCGCCTGCTCACCTCGCAGGCGATCAAGGTCTTGAGTCACGGCCATTTTTCTCATGGCATTCCGGATATTGAACGTATCCAGGACATCGTCGAGCAGACCCTGATCGCGGCCAACCATCTGAGCACTGCGCGCGCCTACATCAGTTACCGCGATCGCCACGAACGCCTGCGTGCCGACCGGCGCACCCTGGTCGACGTAGCCAGCTCGGTCAACGAGTATCTCGATCGCGCCGACTGGCGGGTCAACGCCAACGCCAACCAGGGCTATTCGCTGGGCGGGTTGATCCTCAACACCTCGGGCAAGATGATCGCCAACTATTGGCTGAGTCACGTTTATGCACCGGAGGCAGGGGGTGCGCACCGCGAGGGTGACATCCATATTCACGATCTCGACATGCTGGCTGGTTACTGCGCCGGCTGGTCGCTGCGCACCCTGTTGCACGAAGGCCTAAACGGGGTCCCCGGCAAGGTCGAGGCTGGCCCACCCAAACACATGTCGTCGGCCGTCGGACAGATCGTCAATTTCCTAGGTACGCTACAAAACGAGTGGGCGGGCGCGCAGGCCTTTAGCTCGTTCGACACCTACATGGCACCGTTCGTGCGCAACGACGGTCTCGACTATGCGCAGGTCCGCCAGTACATCCAGGAACTGATCTACAACCTGAATGTTCCCTCGCGCTGGGGAACGCAGACGCCGTTCACCAATCTCACCTTCGACTGGGTCTGCCCCGAAGATCTGTGCGAGCAGGTGCCGGTGGTTGGCGGCGATGAGATGTCGTTCACCTATGGCGATTTGCAAGGCGAGATGGATATGATCAACCGTGCTTACATCGAGGTGATGACCACTGGTGATGCCAAGGGCAGGGTATTCACCTTCCCGATTCCGACCTACAACATCACCCCGGATTTCCCCTGGGACAGCGAGAACGCCAAACGCCTGTTCGAGATGACCGCGAAATACGGCTTGCCGTATTTTCAGAATTTCCTGAACTCGGACCTCCAGCCCAACATGATCCGCAGCATGTGCTGCCGCCTGCAACTCGACCTGCGCGAGCTGTTGAAACGTGGCAACGGTTTGTTCGGTTCGGCTGAGCAGACGGGTTCGCTGGGCGTTGTGACGATCAACTGTGCGCGCCTCGGTCATGTCTTCGAGGGTGACGAGCAGGGTCTGCTTGGCCGGCTGGACGAACTGCTGCTCATCGCCCGCGACAGCCTCGAGATCAAGCGCAAGGTGATCCAGCGGCATATGGATGCCGGCCTGTTCCCGTACACCAAGCGTTATCTCGGCACCCTGCGCAATCACTTCTCGACCATCGGCGTGAACGGTATCAACGAGATGATCCGCAACTTCACAGCCGACCGGGATGACATCACTACGCCCGACGGTCACGCGCTTGCCGAACGCCTGCTCGACCATGTTCGCGGACGAATGGTTGAGTTCCAGGAGGAGACAGGCCACTTATACAACCTCGAGGCCACGCCGGCCGAGGGCACCACCTACCGCTTCGCCAAAGAGGACCGCAAGCGCTTCCCGGATATCCTGCAGGCCGGCAGCGACGAGGCGCCTTACTACACCAACAGCTCGCAGTTGCCGGTCGGGTTTACCGAAGATCCCTTCGAGGCCTTGGAACGCCAGGACGATCTGCAGCGCAAGTACACCGGTGGCACCGTGCTGCATCTGTACCTGCCGGAGCAGGTATCGAGCAGCGAGGCCTGCAAGCGCCTGGTCAGACGCGCGTTGGCTAACTTCCGGCTGCCGTACATCACCATCACGCCGACCTTTTCGATCTGTCCGACACACGGCTATCTGGCCGGTGAACATGAATTCTGTCCAAAGTGCGATCAGGAACTGATCGCGCGCAAACAAAAACAGGAGTCGAATGCACATGCACAACGAAGCCACTGAATCCGTTACCCAACTCCGCGACGAGGAGCGCACCCGATGCGAGGTCTGGACCCGTGTCATGGGCTACCATCGGCCGGTATCCGCATGGAACCCGGGTAAGCAGTCGGAGCATACCGAGCGGCTCTATTTCGTCGAGCCTGCGGCTCAACAGGGCCAGGGGCCGGGGGCCTAGGTTCGAGGGTCGAGGGTCGAGGGTTGTGGGTTCATTGTGCTGGGGATGCGATATGGCAGGGCCGGATTCCAAACAACCGCGGGCGCAGCCCGCTCAAATCGCTTCGGCCCTGGCGGTGGGTGGCGTCACGCCGCTGACCACTATCGACTTCCCCGGTGAATTGGCCGCGGTGGTGTTCTGCCAGGGCTGCCCCTGGCAATGCCGCTACTGCCAGAACGGCCACCTGCTGCCACGCAACTTCCGATCCGAGATCGCGTGGCAGGATGTGGCCGATCTGTTGCACCGCCGTCGCGGCCTGTTGGATGCGGTCGTGTTCTCGGGCGGCGAGCCGACCCTGCAACGCGGCCTGCCGGGCGCCGTCAGCGAGGTGCGCGCGCTGGGCTTCAAGGTCGGCCTGCACACGGCAGGCTGTTATCCGGAGCGGCTCGCTGAGCTTTTGCCGGCGGTCGATTGGGTGGGCCTGGATATCAAGGCACTGCCGCAGGATTACACTGCGCTCACCGGTGCGCCTGGCAGCGGGAAACGCGCGCTAGAGAGCCTGGATTACCTGGTGGAGTCAGGCGTGCCCCACGAGGTGCGGGTGACGGTGCACGATGCCCTGTTGCCGCCGGAAAAGCTTCAACGCCTGATCGATCTGCTCGTCGACCGTGGTGCCGGCAAGGTCATGTTGCAGCGCTGCCGTACGCAGCATGTGGTTGATCCCGACCTCGGCGACAACACCCGGCCGTGGCAAAATTCGGCGCGTTGCAGTGCGGACCAGTGGCGTAGCGAAAGACTTCAAGCTGAAGTCGGCTGATCCGCGCTTAAACCAGACAGGTCGCATTGGGATCGCCTAAACGCCTAAGTTCCGCTATTTTCTATTGCGGCGTAAGCGTTCTTGACGTTATTCGGTGAGCCCCCCGGCGTTGAACATGAACAATGCGAGATCAATCAGGCATTTGGTTTGGCCGGTGGGCGGGGGTAATGAAACGTATCCGCCAGGGAGTCTTCGGGTTGTGCGCATACGTTGGCGATCTGTCTCAACCTGTCGAGGTCGCTGATCTCTACCCGACTTCCGTGAACGACCAGAATCCCCTGGTTGCTGAGCTGGCGAACAATGCGTGAAAAGGTCTCCGGCTGCACCGAGAGGCGCGATGCGAGTGTCTGCTTGGGTACCGCCAGGTCGAAACTCCCGCCACCAGGTCCCGATTTGCTCAGCAGGTAACCGGCCACCCGGCAGGTGGCACTGCTCAGGCTGAGGTCGTCGATCTCTCTAATCAGACCCCGAAGGCGCTGGCTCATGTCACCCATCAGCATGAAGCAGGTGTCGATGGAACCCCTCAGCATGCGCAGGAAATCACCGGCATCGATGCTGATGACTTCGGCAGCCTGCATCGCCTGGGCGCCCACCGGATAGGTGGGCCTTTCGAGAAACATCAGTGCCTCGGCGAAGGTGCTGAGAGGGGTGACAATCTCGATGACCTTCTCGTTGCCGCTTGGTCCAAGGCGGAAGAGTTTTACCTGTCCGCGCATCAGCAGATAGAACCTGTCAGCCGGGTCGGTCTGCTGAAAGAGTATTTCGCCCTCGTCCAGGTGAACCCGGACCGCGTGCCTCGCGACGCGGTCCAGCTGCTCATCGCTCAGACGCGCAAACATGAAACATTTTTGCAGATCAGTTTTCAGCACGGGCCCTGGCCGCCAGTTTCGTTCGCTAAGAGGAGTGATTTAAACATAAACATTACTGTTTGATCTGGGGCAATGCGGCTTTGTCTGCTTGACCAATATCAAGGTCGGATTGCCCTTTGACTTATCAAATGTTGCGCCAGGGTCATATCAGCGGAGGTCTATCCCATGTCACAGGCTTTTACAAAGGCCATGGCACGCAACATCTTTTACGGTGGAAGTGTGTTCTTTTTCCTTCTTTTTCTGGCGCTTACGTTTGATACCCACAGGGAGTGGCCGAATCGCGACAATCACGAAAACCTAACTGGGACGGTGGCCGCGGGCAAGCGTCTGTGGGAGGAAAACAACTGTGTCGGTTGTCACTCCCTGCTTGGCGAGGGGGCCTATTTTGCACCTGAATTGGGTAACGCCTTTCAACGTCTAGGCGGCAAGGAGGGCATAAAGGGCTTCATTATGAGCCGACCGAAGGAAGGGATCCCCGGTCGCCGCAGCATGCCGCAGTTCAATTTCTCACCCGAGGAGTTGGAAGCTATTGCCTCATTCCTCGAGTACGTCTCCGGGATCAACACGGCGAATTGGCCACCAAACATTCAGGGCTAAGGAGTAACAGTCATGCAATACAAGTCACAAGCGGTCGCCAAGCCGTATTTCATTGCCGCCATAGGCCTGTTCGTCGGTCAGATCCTGTTTGGTCTGATCATAGGCATGCAGTATGTGGTCGGGGACTTCCTGTTTCCCGAGATTCCTTTCAACGTGGCCCGCATGGTCCACACCAACCTGCTGATTGTCTGGCTGCTTTTCGGCTTCATGGGCGCGTCTTACTACCTGGTGCCAGAGGAGGCCGAGCGTGAGTTGTTCAGCCCGTTGCTGGCGCATTTGATGTTCTGGATATTCCTGGTAGCCGGAGCCTTGACCGTCCTGGGGTACCTGTTGGTGCCTTATGCCACACTGGCGGAGCTGACCGGTAACGAGTTGCTTCCGACCATGGGGCGTGAGTTCCTGGAGCAGCCGACCATAACCAAGCTCGGCATCGTGGTGGTCGCGCTGGCTTTCCTGTTCAACATCGGAATGACCGTATTGAAAGGGCGCAAGACCGTGGTAAGCCTGGTGCTGCTGATCGGACTGCTGGGTCTGGCTGTGTTCTTCCTGTTCTCGTTCTACAACCCGGACAACCTGGTCAAGGACAAGTACTACTGGTGGTGGGTGGTGCATCTCTGGGTTGAAGGTGTCTGGGAACTGATCCTTGGCTCCATCCTGGCCTTTGTACTGATCAAGACCACGGGTGTGGATCGCGAGGTGATCGAGAAATGGCTGTACGTGATCATCGCAATGACCCTGATCACCGGGATCATCGGAACCGGTCACCACTTCTACTGGATCGGTGCACCCGAATACTGGCAGTGGTGGGGCTCTATCTTCTCGGCCCTCGAGCCCATACCGTTCTTCATGATGACGGTGTTTGCGTTCAACATGATCAACCGTCGTCGTCGCAACCATCCGAACAAGGCGGCCGTGCTGTGGGCGATGGGTACCGCGGTCATGGCGTTCCTCGGCGCTGGCGTGTGGGGCTTCATGCATACCCTGGCACCGATCAACTACTACACGCATGGGACCCAGATCACTGCAGCGCACGGCCATATGGCCTTCTATGGCGCCTATGTGATGATCGTGCTGACCATAATCTCGTATGCCATGCCAATGTTGCGGGGCCGCGAGGTCGCGCCCAGTAACCGCTCGCAGGTGCTGGAGATGTGGTCGTTCTGGCTGATGACGGTATCGATGGTGTTCATCACCCTGTTCCTCACGGGCGCGGGTATCCTGCAGACCTACCTGCAGCGTTATAGCGATGAACCGATACCCTTCATGGTGGCGCAGGACAAGATCGAATTGTTCTATGTGATGCGTGAGATAGCAGGTGTGGTCTTCCTGATCGGTCTGATTATCTACATCGCGAGCTTCTTCGTGGGTAGTCGTGACCCGGAGGCGACAGTCGCTGCGGCCGATTCGGCCTCTGCCTGACGCCAGGTACTGTGGGCGCAGGGTGTGCCCACAGTGTCTATCTCGGTGGTCTGACACCAGTATTGCTGGAGCGCCGGTGCCGCATGGTGAATGCGACACTGGCCATTTTTTTGAGTGTCTTTTTTCTTATGCGGTCGAGAGTGCAGGTGAGGGAGAACAACCCGGTAACGCTCGAGCCAGGTGCCAGCGCTGTGGTGCCCGCCGATACCTTGAACCCCTATCCGCCGGGTGATCTCGTCATATGGATCTTCATCCTGGCCGAACTCCTGGTATTCGGGATTTTTTTCGCTTCCTATGCCTTCACCCGGCTGAACCATGTCGAGCTATTCAATCAGTATCAGCTGACTCTGGATCGTGACGCGGCGCTGATCAATACCCTGGCCCTTTTGACGTCCAGCTACTTCGTGATTCGTGGCGTGGTCGCGGCGCGGGAAGGCGACAGCGCACTGTGCGCGCGCTGGACCTGGGCCGCGGTTACGATGGGAGGGGTGTTTCTCGTGGTCAAGACGGCCGAGTACGCCCATCACATCGGCGCGGGCATCAATCTGAGCACCAACAAGTTTTATATGTTCTATCTGTCGCTGACCTTCTTTCACTATATGCACGTGATCCTTGGCATGGTGATCCTGACCGCCGTTGCGCTGAAGGCCGGGAAGGGTGGGTACAGTAGTGATGACCATGTCGGAGTGGAGACCGGAGCCAGTTACTGGCACATGGTGGATCTTGTCTGGCTGGTCCTTTTTCCACTGGTCTATGTGATGCGATGAATAGCTCAGAGCCGGGCCGACAACTTATACGCCCCTGCACCCGGATCTATCTGGCGCTGGTGCTGCTCACTGGCGTGACCTGGGCGATAGGCCGTGCCGGCCTGGGTGGGCTGGGTGTTTCCCTGCTGGTGCTCGCACTAGCGCTGTTCAAGGGACAGTTGATCGGTGACTGGTTCATGGGCCTGCGCAGCGTGCGAGGCACCTGGCGCTGGGTCGTCATTATCTGGCTGTTCGTCTTTGGCGGTCTGATCACACTCGCTTTCGTACTGACTTATCGAGGCTAAGCTTGTGGATATGCAAACCGACATCGAAACCCCTGTGCAGGACGATCTGCCGTTTTATCGACCGCATGGCAACGAGATGGCGTTGTTCGAACATGCCTGGCGCAATCAGTTGCCGGTACTGATCAAGGGGCCGACCGGCTGCGGCAAGACGCGTTTCGTGCAGCACATGGCGGCCCGCCTCGGTCGGCCCCTATACACCGTCGCCTGTCACGATGACCTGACCGCAGCGGACCTGGTCGGCCGTCACCTGATCGGTGAGCAGGGGACCTACTGGTGTGACGGTCCGCTGACCCGCGCGGTGCGTGAGGGCGCCATCTGCTATCTCGATGAGGTCGTCGAGGCGCGCAAGGACACGACCGTCGTGCTGCACCCATTGACCGACGATCGCCGCATCCTGCCGCTGGAGCGCACAGGAGAGACCCTGCATGCGCCACCCGGTTTCATGCTGGTGGTCTCATACAATCCGGGGTACCAGAATCTGCTCAAGGGCATGAAGCCGTCCACCCGTCAGCGTTTTCTCGCCATGAGTTTTGATTTCCCCGAACCTGATTTGGAACTGGAGGTGCTGCTGGGGGAGACAGCGATCGACGTCGAACAGGGTCGCCGATTGATCGGGCTGGCGAACGCGCTGCGTGCGCTCAAGGATCACGACCTCGAAGAGGCCGCCTCGACCCGTCTGCTGGTCTATGCCGCAACCCTGATCAAGGGTGGTTTCGATGTGCGTGAGGCCTGTCGCGCGGCGTTGGTCGAGCCGTTGACCGATGACGAGGAGACCCTGGCCGCGCTGATGGAGGTGGTCGATGCCACCCTCGGCTGAACTGACCGAGGGCGCAGGCGTGGCGATCGCCGCCGAGAGCCTTTATCTGGTCAATCTGCTGCTCGCGCCGGGCTTGGGTTTTGTATTGTTGCTGGGCCTCTGGTGGCGCCGGCGTGAGGTTGCGCCACCCTTGGCCGCGTCACATCTCACGCAGACGGTCTCGGGTAGTCTATGGGCCGGTATCCTGCTTGTGATTGCAAATGGTTTGATTTTGCTGCTCGGCGGTTACCGCGGACCAAATGTGTGGGCGATCGTCATCACCTATTTCACCCTATGTCATTCGATGTTCATCGTGTTTGGTGCCTATGGCCTGGCCAAGGCCATGGCCGGGCAGTGCTGGCGCTATCCTCTTGTCGGACGGCCGCTGCCGGCGGGCTGCGGCGGGGGGCGCTGAGACGTGGCGCGTACCCAACTGCAGAGGCAGCGACTGGCCTTCCAGGCCGGTTTTTTCCTGCTGTTCGTTCTGGCGCCGCCGCTCGACATCCTGCGCATTGACCTTACCCGTGGCCATGCCGTCTTGTTGGGGATGGACTGGACCCTCGGTATCGATGCCTTTCTGAGCGGCCAGGGGGATATTTCCGAGGCGGCCTTCAATCTGTTCTGGCGGGGCTTCGTTCCCCTGATCGGCGGGGGGGCGCTGTTTCTGTGGATAGCCTGGCGATACGGGCGCCTTTATTGCGGCTGGCTGTGCCCGCATTTCTCCGTGGTCGAGATGATCAACAGGCTGATGCGACGCGCGAGCGGCAAGCCCAGTATCTGGGAACGCCGACCGCTGCCCGAGTTACAGCCGGATGGAAGCCGCGAGGTGCCGAACGTCTGGTACTGGCTGCCGACCCTGTTGGCGGTGTTCGGTTTCGCCTTCGTGTGGGCGGTGGTGCTGCTGACCTATCTGCTTCCGCCGGCCGAGATCTACGCCAATCTCCTGTCCGGCGAACTCACCCTGCGCCAGTCGCTCTTCATCGGCGCGGCAACTGCCGCCCTGAGCATCGAGTTTCTCCTGGCACGCCACCTGTTCTGCCGCTTCGGCTGCGCAGTCGGCCTGTTCCAGAGTCTGAGCTGGATGGCCAACGACCGCGCCATGGTCGTGGGTTTCGATACCGCCCGCGCCGGTCAGTGCCAGGACTGCAACAACGCCTGTGACAACGTCTGTCCGATGCGTCTCAAGCCGCGCACGATAAAGCGCAAGATGTTTACCTGCACCGAGTGCGCGCAGTGCATTTCGGCCTGCACCCAGGTGCAGGGCGGTGAGCCGGACCAAAGCCTGTTGCGCTGGGTGACAGCAGACCAGGCATTGCGGGTCGTCACCGGCCGCCCGGCCAGGCCCCTGGTCGATATCGGGGCAGCGCGGCCGGGACCGGCTGCGCCGCTGTCCGAGAACCCCTGAATGGAAGAGCATGTCGGTGAATTCTGGCACCGTCTGGTTACGCGTCTGGCGGACACCAGTTTCCCGAATGAAGCCGTCGGCCTGGCCGAAGTCGAGCGAATTGTCGGTCTGATGTTCCGCGCCCTGGGCGGCGACGGTGGCCTGCAGGTGACCAGCGCCGACCTGGTCGAACATCAGGCGCGGCGCAGTTGGTTGCAGCGTCTTGCGGGCAGCCAGCGCAAGGTCGCGCTGGCCTGGCGCGATGAAGGTTATTTACGCCTGCCCGCACGGATCGATTGCCTGCCTGAGCGGGCACTCAACCGCGAGCTGTATCTGTGGCTGGCCGCCATGGCAGTGTCCTCGGAGCGGCAGGACGATGACTGGTTCAATGCCAACCAGCAGCGCACCCTGGCCACCCTGGCCAGGTTCCCCGGCCTGCAGGCACGTTATCGTCGACTTGTGGCGGCGCATCTGTCGACCCGGCCGGCGCCGGACTCGCTGCCGGCCATCGAGGCGCAGGCCGAGCGGGCGGTGCGCGCCGCGCTCACCGACCCGGGCAGCGTCAGCCAACTTCCTCAGGCGAAGCGACCACCCGCGCCGGTGCCGCTCTGGTTGCATCCGCAGCCCCCGGTCGCGGCACCAGGTGTGACGGCACCCGACCCCGATGACGCGCAGGCCGGCGACAAGGAAAAGCAGCGTGAACTGGAACGGCTGAGACGTCAGGCGGAACGCGTAAAGACCCCCGATAGTGATCGCGGGCTGCTTACGGTGCGCATGGAAAATATCTTCACCTGGGGCGAGTTCGTCAACGTCGATCGCGGTTCCGAGGATGAGGACGATCTGGACCGTGCCGAGTCGATTGCACGTGATTTGGACCGCCTGGCGGTCAGTCGCGATGCGAAGCGCGCCGCGGCAACGCTCAAGTTCGATCTCGATCTTCCAGCTGAGGCCGAGGATGACCTGGTGATAGGCGAGGGCGTCCGTCTGCCCGAGTGGGACTGGAGGCGTCAACGCCTGATTCCCGATCATTGTCGCATCGTGCCCATGCTTGCCGCGGACGCGCATTCGCAGCCTTTACCCGAGCACCTGAACCGCACCGCGCGGCGTCTGCGCAACCAGTTCCAGGCGCTTGCGCCGGCGCGCACCTGGCGGCGCGCACAACCGGACGGGCAGGAGATTGATATCGATGCTTACCTGCGCTTTGCTGCGGACCGGCATGCCGGCAGCGCCAGCGGGGCAGATGCGCTGTACCGGGAGATGCGCAGCGGTGCGCGCGACCTGGCCTGTCTGCTGATGGCCGATCTTTCGCTCTCAACCGACACCTGGTTGAACGATCATCAGCGCGTGATCGATGTGATTCGCGAAAGTCTGTTTCTATTCGCCGAGGCGCTGGATGCAACAGGTGACCGTTTTGGCATGTATGGTTTTTCGTCACGCAAACGCGACCCGGTGCGTGTCCATATGCTGAAGTCATTTGACGAGCATTACGGCGGCTTGGTTCGGGGCCGCATTCAGGCAATCAAACCCGGTTACTACACGCGCATGGGTGCTGCGATCAGGCATGGGTCCGCACTGCTGGCCGGGCAGCCCGGCGGTCGCAGGTTGTTGCTGCTGCTCACCGACGGCAAGCCAAACGATCTCGATCAGTACGAGGGCCGCTATGGCATCGAAGACACCCGCCAGGCCGTGCTGGAGGCGCGCAGGCTGGGTCTGCAGCCGTTTTGCGTCACCATTGACGACAAGGGCAGCGACTATCTGCCACACTTGTTCGGCAGCGCCGGCTATGTGGTGATCCGGCGCCCCTCCGAGCTGCCCAAGCGGCTGCCGCTACTGTACGCGCAGCTTACTGTCTAAGTGTGATGGTTGGTGGCTGATCTACACTGACCGTCAGATCAAGTCATGAAAAGCGGTGGTCCGCGCGGCCAGAAAACTGATTCGCGAGGACGGGACACAGCGGCCGATGGGGTTCTGAGCCAATTTGGTCCTGAACTGTCACCGAAAAGGAACTCACCCGCAACGGCTGCTTTCCACTACGGCGAACGCGTACTTTCGACCCTTTACGCTGCCGGTCGGGTCACATCCGGTGAGGGGCAGGTTTGTAGCAAGAGCAGCCGCAGCCCGGCGGCCGAGACCTGCCATCAGGGCCCTTTCTACTGAGGCGATAAAGCCGATGTGAACGACCACCTGCAAATCAGGATTCGCTATACGGCCAAGCAACGAAGATTTCCAGGGAACGCGTGCTGGCCAGTTTGTACTGCGAACCTATTGCAGCTTGCGCTGGCCCCGATACTCACATGGACTCATTCCCGCCAACCGACCAAAGGCGCGGGTGAAGTGTGCAGGATCCGTGTAGCCCAGCTCGTAGGCGATGTCGATGATTTTTCTGTCCGTGTTTCGCAGCATTGTTGAAGCCCGCTCGAAACGGGCCTGTTTGATCAATTCAGAATAGCTCAGGTCGGCTTGTGCGAGCCTGCGTTGCAGGGTTCTGACGCTGGTGTCGGCGAGTTCGGCGGCAAGTTTGTATCGTCGGTGCTCCGTCAGCGAGGTATGCAGATAGCACCTGTCTGAGGGAAGCTGCAAAATCCCAGTGCTGGTCCACCGGGCGCGTGTCATCCGGACAAGTCTCAGATCGTTTTCCGGTCTTGCGCGGCGGCATACCCAAAAGTCCGCGGGAAAGCGTGACAAAGACAGATTTTTGTCCGGTCAGAAAATGCGTATTCGGAAAGGTTTCAGAGGCAAACCGACTGATCAATTCGTTCGAGCGGAATCCCATCACCTGCGGTGTCCAGCTCGGCCCGGCAAAGGCCCTGACGACGGTGATCAACAAAAACAGCTCAGCCCAGTCCTCGTACCTGAGCCCCTGTTGATCCAGCGGGTAGAAATTGGTCATGTGGAGCTTGGCGGTGTCACCGTCAATGCTCAACCAGGATTTTACATAGGTGTCCTCAAGGTGCGCGAGCCTGCCAAAGTGCCCGAGCGCAACTTTCAGCGTCGGCGAGCCAAGGATTGCGGACAGGGTGGTTTCGCTGAGGTCGGTCAATCGCATGCCATGCAAGGCCCGTAGCGCCAGCTCATCGATGCCTTCGCTTGCACTCATCCGGTCCAGAAAGGCCAGTGAGGGCAGTTGCGGTAGAAAAACATCGGGGCTATCGGTGAACATCGTCGGCAGACCCACCGAGCGCAAGCCGCGCTCCACAGGCGCACCGAGCCTGCAAAGAAAATCGAGATAGGGAGCCAGGTGGGCCGCTCTAAAGCTGGGTATTGCTCTCATCTGCCTGTCCGCTCCCGCATTGGATTGTGATCGTCCTTCGACCTGACGATGGCGGCGTTTCGCCAAATATGATCAACACCATCTGAATCTTGCCATTCCATGCCATTGACGGCCGGCCATTTCGCGCCACTAACTTCAAACAGCCGGCTCGGCACGACAGATTGGCGCTGGATGGCAAGACAGCACCACCTTATCCCATGAAAATTATCCTCGGTAAACCGACGTCGCCTCTTGACCGGGGGTAGATACGAGCAGAGGACTTGTCCATGCCAAAAACCGAAACGATCGCAGCTTGTCAGGCAACGATTACAAGACTGTTACCGGTCTGCTATCCGACGCTCGACCATACCGCCGGCCTGCTCGGCATGCCGGTACGCACCCTGCAACGTCGACTCCAGCAGGGCGGGGTCAGCTACAGTCAGCTGGTTGAGCAGACCCGTAGAGAGTCTGCCCACATTATGCTGAGCCGGCACGATATGCGTATTTCGCGAGATCGCAGCCACCCTGGGCTACGCTGATCCGGCGAGTTTCAGCCGTGCCTTCCACCGCTGGATGGGCATGTCGCCACGCGCATATCGGCAAAAGTCAGACTCCGGAGGGCATGCAACAAGCTGACGCCGCACTTTCTCCCGGCAACGTGGGGGTAGTGATGTTGTTCGGAGGGTCGAACCGCCCGAAAAGCGGTAAGCGAAGCTATGCTGGAGCTGCGTATGCGGACCGGTTCGCCGGCAAGCGTTGGGACTCCGTTATGACGCCGAATCAGAAAGCCAGTCGTGCCCGCACGCCGCCCACCCAGATCCGGTCTTCGTCCGGATTGAGCGCCGGGTCGATCAGTAATTGCACGCTCGGTGTGATGGCGAGTTCCCTGCTCAACTGCACCCGGTAGTAGGCCTCGAGGGTGTATTGGTCATCCAGGTCAGTACCAAACAAGGCGTCGTTGGGTCTGCCCCAGTTGGCACCGAACCCAAGCTGGCTTCCCGATCCCAGCGTCGCCATGCCGCCGGGCGTATAGCCGCCCCCAATGCTGACCGAGCGTTCCAGCAGGCTGCCGCTGTCCTCCGCCCACCCGGTCCGGGCGAACGCCAGCCATTTGTCGCCGATGGTGTGGTTAAAGGACAGCACTCCCCCCCAACCGTCTTCCACGCCCAACTCCTCTCTTTCATCCGCGTGCCACAGGGTCAGATGGACATTATTGAGGAAGTAGGCCTCCTGTGAAGCGCCGGTCCAGCCTATCTCGATGTGTTTGAAGTACTCATTGTCATTGAAAAAAGTGTTGAACCCTTCAAGCGGATCGGTGGCATCCGCATTCTCGTCGACGAAGCCGGCCATTACGTAGACGTCATCCGTCAGCCAGGCCGCCCCCGCAAAGCCCAGTGCGCCATCGCTGGGCAGGTCGAGGGCGCCGACCCCGATGCTGAATGCGTAGTTGAAAAAATCTGTCCAGGGGCTGACCAGCGGGAAGACATCGACGTAATCGCTGATATCGAGGTAACCACCGACCACCTCATACTTCCCACCCTGGAACTTCTGGTCCCAGTAGAGCGTGTTGAGCCGCCAACCATCGTCGTTGTAGTTCAGGTTTGAGATTCCGGCATAGCCCAGGCTCTCGCCAAGTAAGGAACTCGGCCCCGTATTGCTAAATTCGTCCGTGCGCTCGATAAGAAAACTCAGGTTGCCAGGGTGAGCCGTGCCCCGGCCGAACGCCTCCCAGACACCGCTCAAGCGAAAGATGCCGCCCGACGCGTCCTTGTCGGTACCCGGCAGGCGATCGCTGGCTGCTCAGGTAGGTCGTGTTGTACTCCACTCCGAAGGACAGGCCGTGCTCCTTCTGGAGCTTGTCTTTCCATTCGTACCAGGGATTCATGAAATCCAGCTTGAGGGGCGTATCTGTTGCAACGCTGTCAGATTCGATCCGGTTCAGAGTGGCATCCGGCCCGCCGAAAGCCCTTGCCTGCTCTTCGCTGTTCAGGTCTTGCGCGAAGGCAGTCTGAGCCGACGTCAGTGCCCATACGCCTATGACGCAAAAACGATATAACAGTCGCGCACCGGTTTTTCCGAAGTGCTGCATCATCCCAGTTAGCTCCAGATTATCATTGCAATCCGCTGCTGATCGCCGCGGCAGCCGGCGCAAGTGCACCGGCTGCCACTACCTTGGCAGACAGATCAGGCTTCTTTTACATTTGCTCGCACGTCGTAGGTTTCAGAACCAAACCAGTCCAGCATCCTTACGTTGACGTCGTCCGGGTGATCCAGCATCGACCAATGGCCGCCTTGAATGAATTCAATACGGCACTCAGCATCCACACGTGAAGGAGTATCAATGGCCTGGGTCGGCCACAAGAACATATCCTGCTCAGGGTAAATCACCATGACCGGCACCTTGACGTTCGGATAGACGTTCGGATCTTTGGCCGTTGCCAGGTAGTCCATGACCATAGGGTTGGCTATGTCATAGTTTAGCCATTCGATACGGCCGGTCTCTTTGATGAGTCGCTTGACCTCTTGTTTTTCAGGATGCGAACAGAAGAATAGATCGAAGTATTTGAAGTCGTTCGCCATATAAAGTTCTTCCATACCTGGTTGAGTATGATGGTAGGTAAACCAGTTGGTCTTAACGGATTCAAGCATGCGCTCCGGGGTGCCTCGTTCCTGAGTCATGTCGTGGGCCTGGCCAAACACACAGCCCAAGTGGCCAACTGACAAGGAACAGTATTTTCTGAACAGCTCCGGTTTCTGCATGAGCATGGGCCATGTAATGGCAGAACCCCAGTCATGCCCCACCAAGTTGATATCTTTAAGGCCCAGTTTGTCGATAATCTCGAACATATGATCAATGATTTTTTCAACTTTGTAATGCTCAACTTCAACTGGACGGTCAGTTTTGCCGTAACCTAACGTATCTGGAACAATACAGCGGTAACCTGCGTTTAATAATGCCGGCACCTGATATTTCCAACAGGAGCCGTCATCTGGCATGCCGTGAACCAGCATTACGACTCCCTTGTCGCCGCTTCCTTGATCACTTACGTGGTAGTTCCAACCGCCGATCTTCATTGTCTTGCCTGGAAGGCTCATCTTTATCTCCTTGTCATGGTTGAATACGAACGGTTGGGGCGGGCTTTGCGGACGGTTTCGGCCTTGTTCTCTCGATAGCCGCTTCGCTGAAGAGACATCGCCCAACCAACGTGACTTGAGTTTCCTAGAAAGAAATCGAGGGTGCTTGCCATTAGGCGCCACGGAATGCCGCCTGACAGCCGAGGTTGATTCGGCAGTCCAGGATCTCCGCCCCGACCTTTTCGCGTGGCGTGAAATGGCAAGCGCAACCGTATTCGGGGCCTTAGTCTGGAGCCTGAGCCTGAATGCTATTTCGGGGATATAGTATTGACCCTCCCGCCTGTCCGCGTCGCCGGGGGGCCGTTCGTCACCAACAGACAGGTAAAGCCACCGAGCATGCCGATGACTACTTTTTCTTTGCCCGAAGCCATCTGTTCGAGATTGGCCGTTGCGTTGCTGTTTGTGCTGTTCGCAGGCGCGGCCGTTGCGAAAAATCCTCTTTTACCGATCGATACCTCGAGCCCGCGCGCGACCATGCAGAGCTTTCTGGCGCTCACCAAAGAGGCCGCAGAGCGCTATCAGACGTTTCGTGATTCGCCGAGCCGGGCCTCGCAGCAAGCCCTTGAGCAGATTGATAATAAGGTGGAGCGCCTGTTCGATCTCAGCAAGGTCTCTCCCGCCAGCCGCAACCAGGTGGCGAGCGAGAGCTTCTATCTGCTTTGGGACGTCATCGCCCGTCAGAAGCTGCCGAAACCTGCGGATATCCCCGACATATCCTCAGATCAGGCCGCCCCGGATGCGCCTGAAGCACTGACGCGCTGGCGCATACCCCATACCGAGATCAGCATCGTGCGGGTCGCCGAAGGGCCCTATGCCGGCGAATACCGATTCAGCGCAGGTACGGTAAAGAACATACGCCGTTTCTATGAGATGGCGCGCGAATCGCCTTATGTCAGCCGGGTGCACATAAAAGACGTGCATCGATTGAACGAGTTGATTACCGGCTGGATGATCCCGATGGCCTGGGTGGAGTCGCTTCCAGACTGGGCGAACTCCGCAGTGTTTGGCCAGGTGCTGTGGAAATGGCTGGCCATGGCGGTCGCGCTGGCGTTTGGGTTTGGCATCCTGATCGTGGTCTATCGATGGTCGCGCAAAAAGACGTTCGACGGCTCTTTCGGCTCATACCTGCGCCACATGAGCGCACCCCTTACACTGCTCATTCTATTGCCACTGATAGCTTATTTTGCACGCGTACATATCCATTTGACGGGTATTGGCGCTGAACTGCTGCAGTCCGTCGGGTTTGTGTCTTATGGCATCACGCTGGTCTGGGTCGTGTGGCTGACCGCCAACCAGGTGGCCGAAATGATTATCGCCTCGCCCCGCATCAAGCCCGAAGGCCTGGATGCCTCGCTGTTGCGACTGGTTGCCCGCACCGTCGGTGTCTTGGCGGTATTCGGTACTTGTCTTCCGGATGCTGGACCAGCTCGGTGTGCCGGTCGCCGGTCTGGTTACCGGTGCAGGCGTGGGTGGTATTGCGATCGCGCTTGCCGCCAAGAGCACGCTGGAAAACTTCATGGGTGCGCTCAATCTGTTTGCGGACCGCCCGGTCCGCGTCGGCGATCTGTGTCGCTATGACGACGATGTCACACCGGGCTGGCGTCCGATCGGCAGGATCGAGTCGATCGGCCTGCGCTCCACCAAGGTGAGGCATCTCGACCGCAGCCTGATCACTATCCCAAACGCCGATTTCGCCCAGCTGAAAATCGTCAACTTCAATGAGTGCGACCGCATGTTGCTGACCGCCACGCTCGGCCTGCGCTACGAGACCACCGACGACCAGCTGCGCTTTCTATTGGCCAGTCTGCGCGAACTCCTGCATGCGCACCCCAGCACCATCCACACCGCAGACGACCCGGTGCGCGTGCGCTTCGTTGGCTTCGGAGATTTCTCGCTGAACGTTGCGATTCGCGTGTACATCAGAACCAAGACCCGCAATGAGTTCCTCGCCATTCAGGAAGACATCCTGCTGCGCGCCAAGAAACTCGTCGAACAGGCCGGAACCGGTTTCGCCTTCCCCTCGAGTACGGTCTATCTCGGCCGCGACGGCGGGCTCGACCGGAACGCCAGCAGGCAGCGGAGAAGCAGGTACGCGAATGGGCCTCGGAGCAGACCCTGCCGTTTCCGGATTTTGCAGAGGACTATCGAAGGTCCATCACGGACACGCTCGATTATCCGCCCGAGGGGTCGCCGGATGCGGACAGGGGCTGACGGGGACTTCGTCATGAGCCGATCCATGCGATCATCTACACGCATCCCGCCGATCGCTGCATCCAGCGGCAGAGGCCGGCAACTGACGCAGAATTGGGAACGTCTGCGATTGGCTCGTTAATGGAGCCACTGGTGAGATGAGCACAACAGGGGAGCTTATTCTGGACACAGAAAGCACAGTTGGTGAAAGCGATCAGAGTGCAAGCCTCGCCTGTCCATCATGCGATCTTGTGTTCGATGTGTCCGACCTCGCGGATGGCGAAACGGCGCGCTGTTCGCGCTGCGGCCACTTCCTGACCCGCTATCGCGCGGACGAGCTGAGCCGGGTCATGGCATACACCGTCTCAGCCCTCATCCTGCTGGCGCTCGCCTGCAGCTTCCCGTTCATGGAATTCAAGGCCAGTGGGCTGGAGAGCATGACGACGCTGCCCCAGACCGCTATTCAACTCTGGCGTAACGGAATGCCGGACCTGGCCTTCCTGGTCGCTGCCTTCATTATCCTCATCCCGGCTGCCGTGCTGATCCTGAATGTGATACTGGTCGGCGCATTGATGACGCAGCGGCCGTATGCCTTTCTACCCCAGCTGGGCCGCCTGATTTTTACCCTGCAGAACTGGAGCATGGTCGAGGTATTCTTCATCGGCGTATTGGTCAGCCTGGTCAAGATTGCCGGTATGGCCACCGTGGTCCTCGATATCTCATTCTGGGCCTATGCGGCTTTCAGTATTGTGTTTGCCCTGGCCGTGTCCAGCCTGGACCGATTCCAGTGTTGGCGCCGTATCGAGGGATTGAGCCGATCATGAGCCGCCCGGCAACAGCTGCAGAAAGGGGGTTGGCGTCCTGTCACCTGTGCCTGAAGCTGGCCAGCAAGGACCTGCACCAGTGCCCACGTTGCGGCTCAGCGCTGCATCTGCGCAAGTCGGCCAGTCTGCAGCGTACCCTGGCGCTGCTGATTACCGCCGTGGTCCTTTATCTGCCGGCCAATATCCTGCCGATCATGGTCACCGACCAGTTGGGCAATTCAACCGAAAGCACGATCCTGGGCGGTGTGGTGCTGCTGATCCAGCTGGATTCGATTCCGATTGCCGTGGTCATCTTCATCGCCAGTGTCATGGTTCCGCTGGGCAAGATGCTGGTCATGTTCTATCTGTGTTGGAGCGTCAGTCACGGCCCGCCCGTGAGCCAGCGCCAGCGTACCGTGCTGTACCGGATCACCGAGTTCATCGGCAAATGGTCGATGCTGGACGTATTCGTGGTGGCGATCCTGGTCGCCCTGGTAAATCTTGGGGGTTTGCTGGTCATTCGCCCCGGCGGTGCCGCCCTGGCCTTTGCCGGTGTCGTGATGGTGACCATGGTTGCGGCAGAGAGTTTTGACCCCAGGTTGATGTGGGACCAGATGGAGAAAAGTGATGAGTGAGAACAAACCCTCGGTAAGCCGTGGCCGAAAGTTTTCCGGGGTCTGGATCATCCCGCTGCTGGCGGTCGCGATCGGCGCATGGATGGTGATCCACACGGCCCTGACCGAAGGCCCCACGATTACCATCGACTTCAAGACTGCCGAAGGCCTCGAAGCCGGTAAGACCAAGATCCGTCTTCTCAACCATCAGATCGGCCTGGTGGAAGCCGTGGTGTTGAAACCGGATGTGTCCGGCGTCACGGCCACCGTCAAGCTGGAGCCGGAGGCAAAATCGTTGTTGCGCGAGGATACCCGGTTCTGGGTGGTCCGTGCGCGTGTGGGTGCCGGTGGCGTATCGGGGCTCGGGACCCTGCTATCGGGTGCCTACATCGAAATGGCCCCCGGCTCGGCGACTGCCAAAAGGAAAGCGTTCGTCGGATTGGAAGAGCCACCCCTGACACCCGTGGGTGCACCCGGGCTGCGCCTGACCCTGTTCAGTGATCGCGCCGGCTCGATCGGCACCGGTAACGCGGTACTGTACCGGGGCTACGAGGTCGGGCGTGTCGAGGCGACAGCATTCGATACCAAGCGGAAACAGGTCCGCTACGACATCTTTATCGATGCACCGTTTCACGAACTGGTCCACAGTGGTACCCGGTTCTGGGATATCAGTGGCATCTCTGTCAATGCCTCCGCTGACGGGATCAAAGTCAAAACAGGTTCTGTGGAAACCATTTTGCTCGGTGGTGTGAGCTTCGGTACGCCGCCCGGGGTAGGGGCACGAAACCCGGTAGCAGACCATGCTGAATTCACGCTCTACGGTTCCTATGAAGAGACTCTCGAGAACCCCTATCAACATGGGGCATACTATGTCGTGTCCTTCAGGCAGTCGCTGCGAGGTCTGGTGCCTGGGGCACCCGTGGAATACCGCGGTATTCAGGTCGGTCGGGTCGAGCGCGTACTGATTAAGGAGCTCGCTGCCCAGGGAATGAAGGGTGACAACGACCCCATCCCCGTGCTGATCTATCTGGAACCCGGTCGCCTGGAGATTCCCGACAGTGAGGACTCGGTGGTCGCACTCAGGTCCGACATCGAGCAGGCTGTCCGCCGCGGCATGCGGGCGACCCTGCAGACCGGCAATCTGCTGACCGGTAAAAAACTGATCGGGGTCGACTACTACCCGGATGAAAAACCGGCAGAACTGGGCAGCTTCGAGAACTACACGACCATCCCGACCGTCGAGACCGGTGTGGATCTCCTGCAGACCCAGGCCAGTGCCCTGTTGAAGAAGCTCAACGCGCTTCCTCTGGAAGAAGTCGTAGCCGGCGCCAGCAAGGCTATGGCCAGTGCCGACGATACATTGATCGTGCTGCAGTCTACGCTTGGATCTGCAAATACGGTTCTGAGCGGCGCAGACACCGTGGCATTGACCGGCGAACTGACCGCCACCCTGCAGAAGATGCGCTTTGTGCTGGACGGCTTCTCGCAGAATGCCGAGCTGTACAAGAACCTGAATGCCTCGCTGAGATCGCTGGACGCGACCCTGAACAATACCAAGAGCCTGACCCGGCAGTTGTCCGATAAACCGAACTCCCTGCTGTTGCCGGCAAGCAATGAACCAGATCCGATCCCGAGGGCCAAGCAATGATGAAACTTTTAGTCGCGATCCTCGTTGTGTTCACTGCCGGCTGCGGCGGCAAGACGCCGGAGCTCACGCAGTACCTGTTACGCACCGATACCCCCGGCCAGATCACGGGGCAGGCTCCGGCGAGCACCGGGATCGGCGACCTCACGGTCGCATCCTACATCGACTCCCCCGGCCTGGTGTTGGAATCCAGCAATGGCGAGGTGCGCATGGCCCGCCATCACCAGTGGGCTGAACCCCTGCGCGAAAGCCTGCGCAGCTTTCTCGCCGCTGAAATAGCCACCGCAAGCGGTCAGGCTATCGGCAGTCACAAACATAGGGCGTCGACTTGGAAGCGACGCATCGATATTCATATCGACCAGTTGCATGGCAACGCAGATGGTGACGCCACCCTGGTCGCCTACTGGGTCGTGATCGATACCGGCAAGCTCAAGCTGCTGTCCGAGACAGCGTTTTCCGACACCGAGCCGCTCGCCGGAGACGGCTACGAGGCACTGGTGCGTGCTGAAAAGGCCCTGCTGGGCAGGCTGGCCGCGGCGATCGCGGCAACACTGAATTGAGTCTTCGGACAGGGGCCTGAGGGCAGTACCGGTCAGAGGCAACCGAACAGCGCACAGCACTTCCGCGGCCTCGAGCGGCCGGCATCCTTTGCTGGCGCGAAATGGCAGGCGGTATTGGATTCTGAATCGTAGATTGAAGTATTCATAGTGGGCTTTCGTGTCCACCCCCATCTCTTCGTCGCCTGTTGCTCGCGGAATGGCGCGCGATGGCAAGAATGACCGCCGTCGGGCGCTTAGTTTGACCCTATGGTCCGGACAAACGGCATTGGCGGGTCGTGAGCATCCCTGACAACCCCTCTACAGTCCCATTGATCTGGACGAATACAGGCCTTCTCGCCGCAGTAGCTCGCCAATGTCACCGGAGCCCTGGCACTGGTCGGCCTGCTCTAGTATCGACAGCTTGTAGGCGGTCGTGAATGCGCGTCGGATCGTCTTCGGCTTGACCCGCGGATCAGGCGTCGCAACAGGTGACTCCGGCTTTTCTTTGGTCATTGAATGGTTGATGTCTAACATCTGATGGACTCACTTTCTACAGTAAACTGTTTTTAGAAAGTGTCCTGCTTACACTGGCAGGTTCGGCTTGAACTGGCCGAGCATACTGACATCTCATGACTCACCCCAGGTCGGATAGCGGACCTTGACGGACTGACTCAGGGCGTGAAGCGGTCCTTTAGGGATTGCTGAAGATAGGCGCCAGGGTTCTCTGGATTTCGGCGAGAGTGGCACTTACCAACACTGAAGAGACGCTTGACCTATAAACGCTTTTGAGAGATTGCGTTCAGAAGCTGCGAGGCCTAGATCTCTGGCGCAGAGTGCCGCTTTCTTTGTTTCGTGGAAATTTTGTCGCTTACTCAAGTGTCTCTCGAGACAAGCAGATGGATAATTTGCGGATTAGGAGTTTCGACACGTTACGCCAAAGTAAGGCCTGTGTGTCAGTTTTTAGTCGTGCTATACCTTCGTGAGGAATCTCGACTAATTCTACCTTGCCATTAGCAATCATGCTGACGACGCGCGTCGAGTCTGGTTCGACCAGTCCCTGAATCCCGGTCACAGAGCCCTTGTGGTAGATCATATGTCGGAAAGGTGAACGCAGGCTCGAGCGTTTGAGTTTCAGCTTGCCCGATCGGATCAGCCAGCAGCGGTCTGCAGTGTCTCCTTTTGTGTACACTCGGGTGCCGCTTTCCAGTGTGACAGACTTCGGATTGAGATGATTAATCACCTCGTTCAGTTGTTCGGCACTGAAACCAGAAAACAACTTTGAGCTTTCCAAGATGGCAACACAATCGTTAGACATACACGTACCCTCCAAATAAGTAGATTTTTTACTCCGCCCGGCAATCTTATTGCAAGGATAGATCACAAACGCTGCAGCAACCCGTCACCGGAGGCAACAACAAGCCCCCGATGAGGGAAAAAATTCGACGAGGACCTTGACCAAGACGCCACAATCACTGGTGCGACTCCTTATGAGCAGCTTGACCGCTAGCTAAATCGCGGGGAAGGGTTCGTTTGCGTCCGGCTTCGACCGTATCAGCCGAGAGGGCGAAGGTCGGTTCTTGGCCAGCTCCGACCGGATCAGCGGCGAGCGAGGATGAAGGTCCGTTGATGACCCAGGGTGTGTGAAAACTCCGCAGCGACTTGCCCTCAAGGATCTACTTGAATCTCCACCTCGATAGGCACTGGGCAGCCACAAAGTATCCTATCGAACTATGGCCGGGCTATTTGCTTTCATTAAGATTTTCGCAGACTGAGAAATGATTTCAGAACCCTGTTTTTGAGTTTTCACAAGGCCTGGGCCGGTTCCTGCTGTAGCGTGGACCGTTTCGAGGGTCCGCTATCCATTCCAACCCTCAAATCTGAAAGCTGACGCTCGATTTGTGCGGTGCAATGGTCCGTAGACGACCCACTGCGGTCTATCGCCGGTGCGGTCGCCGAGGTGTCAGATGGCTCTACACCGGTCATTGGCGAAGGACAGCAACCAACACGTACCGGCCGTTTAGGCCATGTCTTGGCGATGATTGCTCTTGCGCAAGCGCGGCATTTACGGGATCCATGGGCTATGCGTGATATCAATGTCGGTGATTGGGCATATAATCGCTCCGGTGCGTTTGAATACCGAAAAAAACTGATATCGGGCGATTGCTTTGGGAGATCACGGGGGAAAGGGGCGCCGGGTTCATCTCATTGTGGTGCGACGCAATTCGGCATTAACCTACTCGGCTACCCGCGACACCTGAACAGACGTTGAAAATCAGCCCCACCCTCCGCCTCTCTGAATTTGGCAATGCACTGAACGTGTCTCAGAAACTTACCAAGGTGCGTTGGGCGTCGGCTCGCCTCACTTTCATCGCATACATCAGTTTTTCCGTGGTGAGCTTGCTCGGCGGCTTTCTGAGCGCGCCACTGATGACTTGGTATTTCTTCGGTGACTGGCGCTTTTGGCGCCATTGGTCGGCAGGTCTCGGGCTGTTGCCACACGCATTTCGGTTGATCAATCTGATGCTAAGGGACAACCGGGGATTCATGTTTTCGGTGCCTCTGACTGCGCCACCGCGTTCAACCCCCGACTCAGCCACAACAACCTTGCACTCAAGCTGGCCTCACGCAGGGTCATGCGGTGCTTGTTCCAACTGCTGCCGAGCCGGCGGCCATGCTTGCCCACTGCTCGACGAAAACCTTGGGCTTTGTCGCGGTCATGACAGCTTTTATTGGCGCTACTTCAATTGCGGTCGTTTCCCGTCGGTTTCTGCTGAGCTCGACTACTACAATTGCCACAAATGGTTATTGAGTAGACGGGACTCAACGCGCGTTCAGGCATCCCCGGTCTTTTCTGCGGCCCTGATCAATGTTTTCGAGAAGCGATCGGGAACAGAGCGTGCTTCGCTAGAGAAACCTCGTTAGCGGGGACGTCGGCTAAGAGGCTGCTAGCCAACCAATACCGAGCCAACCGACTGGGCAGTTCCCGGCCGGGAGTACCCGTTCCCGGCCTCTTCACCGGAAAGAATCCTGACAGTGGCCTGACGCGATTCCGTTAGGTCGGCTTGTGGCCGACTCTGGCGATTCGCAGTTTTTCCCGAAAGCCGCCGATGAAAAAGATGGCGGTACGGCGAGGGTCAGCTATGCGTGAAATCTCGCTGAAGGGCAGCTTTCTGATCTCCTGAGCGGCACAACCCAAAAGAGACATTCCCCGGTCCGGTGGCCGGTCTGTCAAATCGTTCTGCGCTCAATTCTTGCCGGAAGGCGGCAGTCGACACATGCTTGCCTTCTCTCCGGCAAAGCCGGGAGCCTCCCTTCGTAGGCTAGATACTTGGCGCGTCAGTCACGCTCGTGGGTGGGTATAACGAGAACCGGTTTGCTGGATCTTTGCAGTACACCTTCGCTGATGCTGCCTACCAGGAGCTGATACATTGCGCCGTGTCCGTGGGAGCCGACGACAATCACATCGATGTCCAAATCCGAGGCTTCCGTCAAAATCGTGTCAACCGTCTTGCCGTGAACAAGAAGGGCGGTTGCATCTACCCCTGACTTACGAAATCGCTCTGCCAACTCCTGAATCTGGCGATGCTGATGATGGAATTTCTTCGCGAGGGATTTCCGAGCCTCGATCGGATCGACTTTGAATTCAATCGTTTCCGGTTCCGGCATTGCGTTATGCAGCAGCCAGACCTTGGCGTTCAGCGGTCGGCACAGCTCTTCGATCCTTTTCAGGATCTCTTCTGTCGAATCAGACAGATCAACACATACGAGAATCTTCATGTCCCCTCACCTTTGGTGAATCATATAAACGCTGAGTTGGCTCGATCCGATAAATTTCGAACGTCTAAGTTGATCTATAGAAAACGCGTGATTGGTTGATGCCAGCACTGGTAACGCTCCATTCTGCGGGATTGGCAAATATTACGATAAAGGCCAGTATGCACGCCAACACGGAAAACCCTGCGATATTCAGATGTTGGTTTTTCTGAACATGGCGGCATGCAATTATCGCAACAACACACTGCCGCAGGTAGTGCAAGGCGAATGCGCGTCAAGCGACGGTCACAAATCGTAATCAATGACTATAAACCAATTAATTCAATGTTTTTAAAAAAACAATCAGTTCCTTGCGATTATCTAAATTCTGCATGTTTTTAAATGCCTTGGCGTGTTTAGAATCGCTTTCTCTTTCGGCCATTCTGGTGCCCGGGATAAGTCGATCTGGATCGGTGATGAGCATATCGAGGTTTATCTCAGACCAAAAGAACGGTCTGGAATCAGCAAACTGTCGAAAAGCTTCGCTATATTCGAACCCATCAACAATGCCGGCGCGACGGTTCACAATACCCCAAAGATAAGGGCCTCTTTTATTTTTTTTCTTAGCCGACAGATCGTGGCAACCGCCACAATTAGCAACAGCCAGCCGCTCACCTTTCTCGATACTCGACCAATGCAACCACCAGCCAAGCACAAAAACCACCATGAGCATGAATATAAAGAGTTTATGTTTCACGGCCACCCTCTCGGTTTTACTTCTGTCCTAAATTCGCATTATCGTACGATTGAGTGAGACATCGAAATAATAGGCCTGACTCCATTGTCGGGTCAGGTGCGTTTACGTGTTGGGATAACCAGAACCGGATATCGTGATTTATGAATGATTTCTTCGCTGACGCTACCCACAATAAGTTGATAGATCGCACCTCGCCCATGAGCACAAACCCCAATCATATCTAAATCCATATCCGCCGCCTCCAGGGGATCCAGCTTGAATTCAAGTTGGTCCGGCTCAGGCAATGCTTTGTGCAGTATCCACACCTTCGTAGAATCTCTCTTGGTTATTTCCTCTACCTTGTCCACGATGGTTATCGTCCTGAGAGCCACGCTCATTACGTTACATGCCGGCATCTATTCGGCAGGTATGGCGAAAACTACGACAAATGCCAGAATGCCTGCCACTGTAACAAAGTGTGCGTTGTGCAGGTGGCGAACCTTGTGTTCGTGATGATGGCGGTTCGCCATTATGGCGACGAAACACTGCAACAGGTAGTACAGCGCAAAAGCACGTGACGCATAGGAAATGATTTCCAGCAGGTCTGCAGTCCAAACCAGTGCTATGGCGAAGATTGATACTACAAGGTACCCCATGTTGGTCTTTAGTTTTCCGCGACTGCTCTCGCTCGCCAGGCTTCCAGCACCAACAGTATCTGCGACGGCTGCACTGAATTGGCTCATGATCGCCGCCACAATCAGCATGAGGGGCAGTGCGGTTGCTACCAGTCCGGTTGCTGCAACGATTTCTGCAACTTGGATATGCTCAAGGTTGAGGTGTTGAACGATCGGCATCAATGCAATGACCGACACGACAAACAGGACGCCTGCAATCAACTGTGCCCGGCGCATGGTTCGTACGCGAACTTCCGCGTGGTATTTTTCACCCAGAAAACGTGATGTCTCAAAGCCCTGTACCACAAGCAGAATACCCGCCAGAATAAACACCTTTTCCAGCAAGTCTCTATCCTGTATCTCAAAGGAGAGCGACTGTTCGGATTGCATGAAATTGTAATCGTAGACGAATACTCCGAGCAGCAGTGCCGCAACAATCGACAACTGTAGAGACATTGAGTATGCCTCAAGTTTTTCAAGCCCCCCCAGTCCGCGTAAAGAATCCCGTCGCGGCAATAAAAACTATGACAACGGTTGTCAGGGTTCTTTCCAGGATGTGCGCATTCTCGAATCCGAGGAAGGTCAGGAGAAAAGACGATAACAGAGACAGGTAGAATGCAACCGCAGTCACGTAGGCGAATGACAGCGCGGCATTGGCAACCAAATCGACTTTGTATATTAAAGGGTGAGCCTTCCTTTCATGCAGCAGGGGCTCGGCATGAATAATGTTGAAGCGAATGACACTACCAATCGCATAGGCGAACAAAACAATGCCAACGACTGCGACAGGGGAATACACACCAACAACGCTTACAAGCAATGGCGGCAGGATCAGAAACCCGCTACCGATTATGGAGGAGAGTGGCGTGAGTGTTGCATGCCAGGCGTTGTTTTTGGTCACCCGAGGGTGGAACATAAACGCCAACACCACGGCTGCGACAACCACGATTATGATGTTCAGCATAAGCCCCCCTTCATACCGTTTGTTGTTTTATTACACTAACGTTACAGAAAAAAAGTGTCCAGGGAAACTCAACCGCTTCGCGGTAGCCCTGTTCGTCCCGACATTGGGTTGCGCCCATTGACCATGCTTTCGAAAGACCCCATTCGGTCTTTCACATGGGGGCAGGACAATGAGCGCATTACGTCAACAGACGATCGATGCCGTGCTGGTGCGTGGCTTTTCACCGCGGACTCATAAGAGCTACCAGGCGGGCTAGCTTGTGTGGAGACCATTCGGCTGAGCCAGGCCACCCGGCAAGACCACCGACGGCTGCGTCGCCAGCGGCACGGCTTTGGTGGCGGCTAGCCTGACTGCCGGCCCGAACCTGACACACGGATTCTTCGGTCTTCCGTCTCAAGTTTTCGTACTACAGGTCGCTGAGTCGGGACTATTGGGCCGAAGTTTTCGCGCCCGTCGGAAGTTCGTTCTTATTGGGGGGAAACCAATGTCCGAAAAATACCGCCTCGTGACCCGCAGTGATTTCGATGGTCTCGTCTGTGCCGTTCTACTCAAAGAGCTGAACATGATCGACGACATCTTATTTGTTCATCCCAAGGATATGCAGGACGGAAAAATCGCGATCGGCGTCCAGGACATCACCACAAACCTACCCTATGTTGACGGATGTCACCTGGCGTTCGACCATCATCTCAGCGAGACCATTCGCAACGAGAAGCACGGCAATCACATCATCATCCCTGAGGCTCCGTCAGCCGCGCGGGTTGTCTACGATTACTACGGTGGTGCAGTTGCGTTTCCGAACGTGACCGACGACCTCATGGAGGCAGTCGACAAGGGTGACTCGGCGCAGTTCAGCCGCGACGAGATCCTCAAGCCGGAAGGTTGGGTGCTGATGAACTTCCTGATGGATGCGCGCACGGGTCTCGGTCGATTCCGCAATTTCACGATCTCGAATTACCAGCTGATGATGAAGCTAATCGACACATGTCGCGACCACAGTATCGACCAGATCCTACAGTCGCCTGACGTGGTCGAACGCGTCGATCTATACGATGCACACGAGTCACAGGCGAGAGAACAGATCGAGCGTTGCAGCACGGTTCACGGCAACCTCGTGGTCCTTGATCTGCGTGATGAAGAGACCATCTTCGCGACCAACCGTTTCATGATTTATGCGCTGTTCCCCCAGTGCAATATCTCGGTGCATGTGATGTGGGGTTTGAAACAACAGAATACCGTGTTTGCAATCGGCAAATCGATCCTCGATCGTGGGTGCAGCACCAACGTTGGCGAGCTGTGTCTTTCCTATAACGGCGGCGGCCATTCGGCGGCAGGTACCTGCCAGGTCGACAATGACATGGCGCAGGCTGTGCTTGCGGAGTTGATCGCGAAGATCAATGATGATGAAGCCGAGGTGGCGGCAGGCAGGCCCGTCATACACCGCGCCTAGGATGTCCTACCGTTCGAGGCACCGGCGGATGCATTCGAACCAGCAGAGTATGCTAGGCGACCGTTTGCGCCCCGGCGTCAGGCGCTGCATGTCAGCGATCGCATCGAACGCGCAGGAATCCGTGCTCAAGGCGGCCGCATCTGAAGTACGCTTGGAGCTCCCGCTCGACATATGCCAGCAAGTCCGTGCGTTATGCCGCCCGATTACCTAATGCTCCTGGCCGGTCTCACCTGCACGAAGATCGGCGGCGACCGTCCGCTTGTGGCTGGGAGTACCCGTTAGCAGACCGACTGCCGTATAGCATTCCGGCAGTCGCATGGATCGACCAGGGAGTATCTGGTTATGGCCGGGGCTGCCTTTCGAGATAGGTCCCGCATAGCTGACCTTCGCCGAACCTCCATTGGTTCCAATGGCCGCTTTCTGGCGTGACGCCAAATGCGTGCAACCGGCCAACTGCGGATCTAAGAAACCCCGCCGAAGCGGGGTTTTGCTTTGGTGGGTTCCCGGCTCATCTCAGGAACATATCTTGCGGCGTTGATTCGCAAGCTCCGACGTAAAATGGAAGTGCGCGTGCCGCGTCTCGCTGTCGATATAAACATCCATTGGTAGATACTCGCGATCTGCTGCCTGGTCCTGTTCAGTTGTCTGAGCATCTTTCTCAACGGGGGCCGTGCTGCGAACCTCGCAATCCCTGTGGGTGGTGGGGATAGGCTTGATGGTAGTTCTCCATGCGACTATAAGAAGTTCGTTCCTCCCTAGAGTATAGGCGGCACAGCCGCCTTCGGTCTTGCATACGCGAAGGCCCATCGTTTTTCGTCCCTGCCTCGCGGCAAGTATGGCTTTTGCTGCCTCCTTAAATATTTTGCTACTCCTTCTTCTTGGCCAAGGTCATGACTTTCATCAATCTGAAACTGTTTGAAACAATCGGCTTGGTAATGAGCTATTGGTTGTTCTCCACCCAATCCGTCGATGCCCGAGATGACCGTTTGGTGTTGAACTCGGTCATCTGACCAAATCACTCAGGAATCTTTCCGGGAACTTCCGGATGCGCCATTACCTGAAGTTAGGTCTCTCGTCGTGGCCAATTCCTGACGCCAGTAATACATGACACGATTTTGTTGAGCGTCAGCTGTCGGCCGAATGTTCGGTTTCGTTGACCATACAACGCCAACCCCACGACTTTAATTTCCTGACGAATTCGATGGCCTTGTCCTCACAATAGCCTTCCGAATTACTTGCCTCCCAAAGTTTGCGCGGGACGACATTTTCATCGGGCTTGGTGTAGAAAACACTACACGGCAGTGTTTTCGGTGCCTCCGGGTAAATAATGAGTATCTGCCGGGAGAGATTCACCTTGTGGCATATCCACGACTCGCCTGATGCACCCGCCGATGCCCCGAAAAGTACCGGTAAAGAAATCCAAACCGCGATGATCGGTTTCTTCATCTGAAAAGCCTCCGCTCAAAGCGATAAGCAGGCATCCACGTCATCTTCACGAAGCGTAATTGATGGCCGGTTTAATTTATAGCGGGCGCGGTTGACGACCTTCGGCTCTCGGCCATGAACTGCCCTTCGCTTCTGAAACACCGTATGAGTGAATGGCAAAAAGTGGGCCAAGCGCCTGTTTTCTTCGCGCCAAAAACATTGCTCAGGATCGAGACATCTCTATTTGGCAACTATTGAGCTGGCTCAAGGAATTAGTTTCCAATTTGTCCATGGTCGTATTGGGGGACTGTTCTTGCGAAGTGACAATGCCGCTTAGACCTCACTGGCCTAGACCATCGTTACAAAGTACAGAGATATCCCTGTGATGGAGAATTATTACTACTACAGAGGACAGGGATATGGAGACATCTGGAATTAAGTCATTAGTAGCAGGGATTGTCACGGCGCTGGTTTTTTCATCTGCTTGGGCAGCAAACGATATAGCTTTGGGCAAAGCAGAATACGACGCCAAGTGCGCGGTCTGTCATGGTTTGACCGGAAACGGCGATGGGCCTTTCAGCAATCAGCTCGCGAATCGCAGTACAGACCTGACTCAACTTGCCAAGAACAACAAAGGCGTATTCCCAGCGACACGGATATTTATGGCGCTTGACGGCAGATCCGAGGTCCAAGGGCATGGACCACGTGACATGCCGGTCTATGGCGAAGTTTATTTGGCTGAAGGACCCAAGGAAGCAACCGCCAAAGAGAAAGAGCCTTATGTGCATGCTCGATTAAATGCACTTATCTCGTATTTGGAGACTATCCAGTCCACAGGGCTAGTTGATACTACCGCTCTCGCCATGGGCAAAGCGGAGTATCGAGCAAAATGCGAGGTCTGTCATGGTGCAAACGGGAAAGGCGATGGTCCTTTCACCAGTCAACTTGCCGTTCGTAGCACGGACCTAACCCAATTGACAAAGAGCAACAAAGGCGTATTCCCAGCGACACGGATATTTATGGCGCTTGACGGCAGATCCGAGGTCCAAGGGCATGGACCACGTGACATGCCGGTCTATGGCGAAGTTTATTTGGCTGAAGGACCCAAGGGAGCAACCGCCAAAGAGAAAGAGCCTTATGTGCGCGCTCGACTCAATGCGCTAATTACTTATCTTGAGACAATCCAGAACTAACTAATCCTTACTCAGGATGCGCGACCGTCGGTGAAGGCACACACTTACGACCGCCATCCATTTTTTCGCCTAGTAATTGTCGTTTTGTCCGATCCGAAGGGACTGCGTTCAGCATGAATGCGGACGCCATGGCGCATAGATGTTTAGACGGCTTTGGGCCCAGGCCTTGTGAAAACTCAAAAACAGGGTTCTGAAATCATTTCTCAGTCTGCGAAAATCTTAATCAAAGCAAATAGTCCGGCCATAGTTCGATAGGATACTTTGTGGCTGCCCATTGCCTATCGAGGTGGAGATTCAAGTAGATCCTTGAGGGCAAGTCGCTGCGGAGTTTTCACACACCCTCGGGTCGTCTACGGACCATTGCACCGCACAAAACGAGGGTCGGCTTTCGGATAGGGCTGGGTGGAAGCGACCGTCGTCTCCCCGCCCGCCGCAACTGGGCATGCGGGCAGCCGAGTCACACCATTCACCGCGATCACGCTTGCTGCACGACATCCGTATTGATGACACATCGGACGCTCGTTGCCGGCTGGGTGGCCGTGTCCAGTAATAGCCATCAAAGATGACCACCCGTCCCTGTTTCGGCGTCACTCGCATTTTTTCTTTTAGCTCATGCGCCTCCGGTGGTTTCGGATCGTTCTTGCTGTACATGTTCTCGAAGATCACGGTATCCCCATCAGCGTCGCAGACGTAGTACAGCAATGCGAAGTGTTCTTCCAGCAGGTCGACATGATGCGCGTCGTATTCACTGCCGCTGAAGCCGTTCAATGGCAACTGCAAAAAAGTCCTCGATTTGACGATAGAGTATTTTCCTGCCTCGTTTGTCTTTCGCTTGATCTTCTCCACACAGCTCTCCACGGTTCGACCTCTTGATATTCGCTCGCCAGACTTGTACGCCGTCCCTCGTGCAAGGCTGACCAAAGCCCGTGTCGCTTGTCTTGCGATCCGCCACCTGTAACGTCGGGGATGAAATGCCATGGAAAATCAGACCCGTTCACTCCAGATCCGAGCATCATCTTTTTTATCTGTTGTTGTTCTTCGATCGAAATGATGTCATCGAATACCCAAACCTGCTTTTTCCATTTCATTATTCAGCTGCCCTCCCCATCTTTCGTACCGTAGACCAAGTCGGCATTTCACTGTACCGACCATGCCGAAAGGCATAATGCCTCAATTCGCAATTCTGGGTCAGACTGGAATGGCACTAAGTTAAGCCTATTTTGCAGCGTATCGGCTGCAGTGTGGGATCTCGATCATTTCATGTCGTGGTGCGGTAAGCATGGCATAGGGCTTGGGCCTTCGTTTGACGCATCTCGGCTCTCGCCTCAGCGAAGAAGGCGTTAGGCCAGCGATAGTCGATCACGTGAAGACCGGCAAAGCCGGCCGCTTTTGGCCTCAGGCCGGTACTGTTGAACAAGGGTTCCCACTGCCGCAGGGCCTGGACAGACGCTTTGAAACTGATTTGCCGTGGTGCTTGCTCACCCCGCTTGCGCAGGATCGCTCTCAGTCGCCGCCGAACGAATGTAGGCAATCAGGTGCATCAGGATTTCTTTGTTCACCATGGCCGGTGTGCGGCAGCGTAAGATATCCATGCCCATGGTCGTCTTGATGTCTCGAAAGAAGAGTTCGACATCCCAGCGTTGGTAGTACATCCGTCAACGTCGCGAAACGTCGACCGATGGGCGTGTTGGAAATAAAGGCACCAAACCAGCCCTTCAGGATGGGACTTGAGCTCACGGATGATTGTCGGTCCAGACTACCGCTTCGGGTGCGACCGGTCTTTTCGCGGATATTGTCCCGAAGCGCCTTGCGGCTTTTCGGACGTACCCAGCGTCGCCCGGCCTCGAAACGATAGCCAAGAACTCAAACCCCTGTCCTTTCTCCATGCAGTTGCCCACTCGGGTTTTGTCAGGATGTAAGCGCAATCCATGCTGCGCTACCCATGTTTGGATCTTGGCGAGCACCACCTGGCTCCCGCCGGGTGCTGCACAGCACCACAAAGTCGTCTGCCGAAACGAGCGTACTGATAGTCCGCGTCGCTCAGCAGAACATCCAAACCATGCAGGTACAGATTCGACATCAAGGGGCTGATCACCGACCCCTGCGGCGTACCCGCAGCCGGGGTCCAGCGCTTCATCCCTTCCATGACGTCTTGGTCGAGGAAACACCTCAGTAGTTCCAGTACCTTGCCATCACTGACCTTCTCCCTGACCAGAGCCAGCAGCGGTTGCTTCGGGATCGTGTCGAAATAGCTCTGCAGATCGGCATCCACCACCCAGGTGTAGCCGTCCTTCAGCGCTTGGTCAGAGCTGGACCCACCTGATTGGACAGTCATTGGACGAAGATAAGTGCTTTCCTCCAGTATGAGCAATAGGCTCTGGAGAGAAGCAATGAGACGGAAAAGACGGAACCATTCGCCTGAGTTCAAGGCCAAGGTCGCCTTGGCGGCAATCCAAGGTGATCTGACGATGGCCGAGTTGGTCAAGAAGTTTGACGTGCATGCCAACCAGATCACCGACTGGAAGAAGCAGCTGCTGAACAGCGCGCCGGATGTCTTTGGCAAGGGCGCGAAGAAGGCGGAAGAATCTGCAGAAACGGTCCAGGATCTGCACGCAAAGATCGGCCAGCTGACGATGGAGAATGATTTTTTAGAACGCGGGCTCGAACGGATTCACGGGCCCAGAGGAAAGAAATGGTAGACCGGAAGGACCCGTTACCGGTGACGCGGCAATGCGTGTTACTGGATCTGCCTCGTTCGACGTTCTATCACGTGCCCAAGCCGGTCTCCGATGCTGAGCTCGAGCTGATGGCGCTGATCGATCGCTGCCACCTGAAGCATCCCTTCTATGGCAGTCGACGGATCCGCGACTGGCTGGAGGACCGAGGCCATTCGGTCAACCGGAAGCGTGTACGGCGTCTGATGCGCACGATGGATCTGACGGTGCAGTATCCGAAGCGCAACCTCAGCCTGGCGAATCAGGCGCACAAGGTCTATCCGTACCTGCTGCGGGATCTCGTCATCGACCGTCCGAATCAGGTCTGGGCAACGGATATCACGTATATCCCGATGGCCCGGGGCTTTGTGTACCTGGTCGCCATCATGGACTGGCACTCGCGGAAGGTGCTGTCGTGGCGCGTATCCAACACGCTGGACACCCGCTTCTGTGTCGATGCCTTGGAAGAGGCAATTGAAGCGCACGGTACGCCCGAGATCTTCAATACCGACCAGGGCAGTCAATTCACCAGCGAGGATTTCACCGGTGTGCTCAAGCAGCACGACATCCGCATCAGCATGGATGGCAAGGGCCGCTGGGTCGATAACGTCTTCGTCGAGCGCCTGTGGCGCAGTGTGAAGTATGAGGAGGTGTATCTGAAGGCCTACGACAGCATCGCTGCTGCCCGGGCGTCACTGGGCCGGTACTTCGCTTTCTACAACACGGAAAGACGGCACCAATCGCTTGACCGGCGCACGCCGGACAGCGTGTACTACGAATCTGCTGCCAGGCTGGCGGCTTGACCCGAGGAAGCACTTATCGCGCTGTCCAATTTATGGGGTCCATTTCTATCTGACCAGATCGCTCAGATATTTCCGCTGGAACTTCCGGAATCGGCCCAGGCCGTGTGAAAACTCCGCAGCGGCTTACGTGCAAGGGTGCACTGGAAAGGGTGACGCTGTAGGTCATGTGCGGCTGCTAGCAGTGCTAGCCGACTGTGATCCGTCCGCTCGTCTTGATCAAAATATCCTCAAGTGGAGAAACGATTTCAGCGACCGGATTTTGAGTTTTCACACAGGCTGGGCCACAACCTGCCGTTCAGTGGGTGCATGGCGAACGGCGGTTTCATGCGCATAAGAGACATTCCCCGGCAGGGTCGTCGGGGTGTCAGATCGCTTTACTCTCGATTCAGGATGAATGGCCGGAGACGAGCCAAAGCCGACTTTGAATTATTACCAAGCAGAGAACTTAGGGGTAATTAAACTAGGGGCGACCTTAATCGAGCGGGAACAATCATTCATACAGGTCTCCTTGGGCCCTGTTGACTGTGATCATGCCCAAAAGTCGCACGCTTTGCTTCAGAACTGCCCGCGTTCCCCTGTGGATTTGCTAAACCTTGATATAACAGCAGAGGAAGAGTCCGAGGTCAGCGATGAACGGGCAAGCGGCAAAATACGAACTTTGGGGAACGTTTTCGGTCATGGATCATCTTCGTGAGGGAGCCTTCCTGGCGGAAGTGATTATGTACGATCGCCTCCTGATCCCGGTGCCCCCTAACCCAACATGCCGAGAACCAAGAGGATCTCAATTTTGCCGAAAAAAAGTGGGCACAATGGGTGAAGCAGAAGTGGGATCCGAAGCGTCAGCAAGAGCTGTTGAAAATTTTGCAAGGCATCGCGATTCCCGTGGAGTGGAATCGGCAGCGACATATCGATTGGTTGGCCGAATATGAGAAGAGTAAGCAGGATGCGGGTCGACAGTTGTCGAGGGTTCTGGCCGGATTGATAACAGCAGAAAAACTGATCATGGAAGTTCCCGCAAAGGCGGCAGGGGTTGTCGCAGTTTCACCCTATGATTCGCTTGATGATCTCAAACATGATTTCGAGATCACCGAAACCTTATCGGCAGCTGACCAACTTCAAGCTGGGCGAAGGCTGCCCGGAAATGTAGTGAGCGCTGTGGTCGGGCGCGAATTTTTAGTACCGGAAGATCCTGACCGGGACGAATTCGACTTGCTGCACAGGGCTGTTGATGTCGTGAAGAATGCCGACTACAGGCTGGCCCGGGCCGCATTTCACGCAGCCCAACAGCAATTTACCAATGCTGGAAAGACTGACCTTGAATCCGTAACCACTGCTGTGGATGCCATGGAGCACCACCTTGATGAGCTGGAGAAGATCGTACGGAAGGAACGTTTCTGGAATGGCTTACGGCGCGCTTTCTTTTTCACCCAGTTGGCAACTGATGTGGCGACTGGACCAGGTACATTGGTATCAGCCGGAAAAGCTGCGGTTGCGTTAGGTAGATACACAGCGAGCGAGAAGATGCGAAATCCGGCCGCCCCAGAGAACCTTGTCCCTGGTGGTGCACTTTTACTGGATGCCCGCAGAAAGCTGGATCTCACTACGGGGGAGTGAACTGCCTAATACCGAGCCTCACGGAACCTTGCGATATTCTCTTCGGTCTGCTTGGCAGACCGGGCCTCAGCAAGTGTTAGCGACCGGTATTCGCCGGTTGCTGCGGTTCACGGAACGTCAGCTCTCAGGGTCGTGACCCTACCTCTGGCCCTGGGCCGATACCGGACGGCCGCATTGTGTGGCGCAGCAGGCAGGAGTCGAGCCTGTGCTGCCGTTCATCTAGCCAACAATCTGAGGTTCTAGCTCGACCGGGACCACCCGAGCACGGTAGCGACTGTTCGGTGCGAACACAGCGACCTGGAAGACCTGGGCCTCGGCCTCGTCGAGCAACTGCCCTGCCGCCGGCCCAATAGAGTAAAGTCAGCTTACTGGGCCAAGGCTGGGGCGGGTTCGAATACTGGAAAACAGCTCAGCGAGGATTCGCTCAGGAGTTTGAAGGCTCAGTATCGGGGTAGATAGAACGGCGGTGGGACAAAAAGGACGTTTATCTTCTATGCTCGGCATCCTCCGACAGGGTCTGGCCCCATTGGGTGCGGAGTCGGCGGAAAAGGGGTGCGTCGCTGTTTTCCATTCCAGGAAAAAGTGCAGGAAAACGAGTCATGTATTGATGTGTACCACAACAAACAAACCCCCCCACATTCTGTTTTCTCGGGGCGCGAGACAAAACCTGATAATCACGTCCTGACCGTCCTGAAGGGCGTGGGGCTTTTTGGCGAGTAGGGTACTTCGAAGAGGATATCGATATGGCGAAAAGAAAAGACAAACAGGTAAAAAAGGGCGCATTGTCGGAGGAATTGTCGGAACGGGCTTTGCAGCGGATAGACGAAATGATTGAGCAGCTATCCGAGCGTCACGCAGCGGCGCTGCGCAAGATTGCCAAGCAGGAAAAGGCCCTGGACGAGAAACTGGAACAGGTCTCGGCCGCGGCCGAGGCGGCGCTGGAGAACCTGGCGGAGCACGAAAAGAACGTGGATGAAAAACTGGAACAGCTCTCCGACCGCCATGCTGCAACCCTGGCGCTGCTCGCCCGCCTGGAGAAGGAGACGGACGAGAAACTGGAACAGGTCTCGGCCGAAGCCGAGGCGGCCTTGGAAATCCAGGCTGAGAAAGCGTAGGGCCGAGAAGATACAGGGTCACCTCTCACATTCGCTGCCGGCCAGGGAGAGCGAAGGTACTCTACCCCGTTTCCACGGACGGTTTAAAAACGGCTGAAAACTTCTGATCGCGCTTGGCAACTCTACGCCGCATTCTTGGGTTGTGAAATCGTTCGATGTAATCAAATACATCGGCCCTGGTCTCGTCTCGGGTGCGGTAACGACGGTGGTTCGTTCGCTCACGCTTGAGCACACCAAAGAACCCCTCACATGCTGCATTGTCGCCACAGTGGCCCACGGCACTCATCGAACAGATGAGCGTGTTCCGCTGCAGGAAGTGCTGATAGTCACCGCTGCGAAACTGACTGCCTCGGTCAGAATGCAATATCACCGACCAGCCGCCTTGGCGTTGCCAGACGGCCATCTCAACGGCCCGGATCACCATCTGGCGATCTTGTCGATGATGCATCGACCAACCGAGCACGAGCTTGCTGAACAGATCGATCACTACGCACAAGTACAGCTTGCCTTCATCCGTCTTCAGCTCGGTAATATCCGTAACCCATTTGGTCTCCGGCTCCAAGGCCGAGAAGTCTCGCTCCAAATGATTGCGGATCCCTGGAGGCGGCAAGCCTGGTTTTCCGCGCTGGCCCCGCTTCTTTCTGCGTGGCCACCCCTGAAGTCCATCGACGGCCATCAGGCGGGCAATACGGTTCTTGCTGGCCGTCTCGCCTTCCTCCGTCAGATCCTCGTGCATGCGTGGCGCACCGATGATGCCCCGGCTGTCCTCATGGATCTCTCGAATCCGCTTCAGCAGGCGCTCATTGTCGATCTGACGCGCATTGGGTAGGCGGTCTTCCCAATCGTAATAACCGCTGGGAGAAACATTTAGCAGCCGACACATCATTCGAACAGGAAACTTATCGCGACAACGCCGGATCGCCTGAAATCTCAGGACGACTCCCTGGCGAAGAACGTTGCCGCATCGCGCAAAAAATCCCGTTCCTTCTTCACGCGCGTCAGTTCACGTTTCAAGCGGGCGACTTCTTCGTCCCTTGGGCTGCCAGATCCTCCGAAGGCCTGGCGACCCTCAGCGTCGGCTTCTCGCTTCCAGCGGGTCAGCAGATTGGCGCCGATACCCAATTCCCGAGCCACCTGCGCGCAGCTGACCCCTGGCTGTCTCGTTTGCTCGACAGCACCCCGTTTGAACTCCGGGCTGAACTTTCTTCTCTTCGACATGAAAACACTCCTTACTGCCCATTATCGGGCTTTTTTGAAGTGTCCGTGCTATCGGGGTAGAACCCTAAGTGCTGATGGAAGCGAAAATCGGAATGTACCTAAAAGAATTTACCAAACGAAATCAGCTGCTCATGGGGGGCACGTATGAAAACTTTGCAAACTCTCAACAAGTTATTGAAAGCCGCCGCAATCAGCTGCGATTTCTTTCGGGTTTCTGGGCAGCGCTCACGCGGCTGTGATTGTCGATAACGAAGACGTGTATGCTGTTGGCTGCTCAGGATCTCCCGCACTCGACCCCGATGACAACGCTCTTGCTTGCGCATCGACAATTTCGTGGGAACACGACATCACCTTTGATGAGAACCATCTGAAAGAAGCGATCTTGAAGATTACTGCGGAAGGCATAGATGGTGTTGACGTTCCTGCACCAGAGATTGACAACGTTTATGTCAACAACACTTTTGTAGGCACTCTGACGAATCAGTCCTTCTATTCACCGTTCAACAATCTCAATCCAGGACCAGGCGCTTTGGTGGATTTCACTGAATTAACCATGTCATTGTTTGACGTAACGTCCCTCTTGGTAAGCGGTGTCAACACGATTCGAGTGGACGTTGATCCAAGTAACTGGGTCTTGGAAATCGAAACCTCGTCACTTACGGTCACAGTGCCTGTGCCGGGTTCGCTTGCGTTGATGGGTCTTGGGTTGGCTGGAATCAGGTACCGTCGCCGCAAACAAATCAAAGTGGTATAAGACTCTGTCAATGGGTAGCCAAACAGACCCCGCTTCGGCGGGGTTTCTTGTGTCAGCAGTATGTTGATCGCAGCCAAACCAGCCAGCCCCTCCTAATGGCGGCTTGGTGTCGATTTGAGCCATTCGCGCCAGATTTGCGGTAAAGCATCCTGACACTATTTATTAGGAGACGCTTAAGGACCGTTCAGGGTCGACTGCGGGCTAGTGCGTCGCACAAATAGCCGTCAGCTTTCGAGTTCGGGTGCGTAGCTGAACACTGGACCTTCCGCGCATGCCTGGCTACCACCGCAACCGGCCCAGGGTGTGTGAAAACCCCGGATCGGCTTGATCGCAAGGGTGCCAGTCAAACTATGCTGCTTCAGGCCCCGTGGGGGCAACAAAGCTTCTCGTAGGTATGAGCAATACACTGGCATTGATGCAAAGTGCCTCAAGCTGACAATTGATTTCAGACGCCCAAATTTGAGTTTTCACACAGCATGGGCCATAACCGGCCACTTGCCGACCGTGCTGGTCGGTCGTAGGTATCGTGTGTTTCTTCAGGACCGCTAGCCGGTGCGCTCTGCCAAAAGCCGACTAATTTACGGATTCGCTTCTGGGTGACGAGGCCAGTATCGGGTCCGCTTTTTTCTTTAGCAATTCTGAAAACAACCCCAGACGTTGCGAGACGGTGGGCGACTCAAGTAGCCGCTGTTTGCTAGCGATATCAAGATTCACGACCAACACAAGGTTATTGACGACCTGTTCTATTGGTAGCTTGTCCAGAACTTTCCAGTCCACCTGCATATTGTGCCGATCGAAGTAGTTTCGGAGAGTTTCTTTGAAGCCTGCGATGATCCCGGATTCGACGTCTTCGGTCTCGTAATCGTTTTCAAATTCACTCCAGTCGACCGTGGCTATGGTGTAACCATCTTTGTGGCGCACCTCCTCGACTATCCTGTAACGGCACACCCCCGTTAACATGATGTTCAATCGACCGTCTTTTCTCTCCCGATATTGCCTAATCCTGCCGGCACAGCCAATCTGATAGACCTTCCGTTCTGGACTGCTTCGCTGGGGTTGCACCATGCCGATCAATTGATCGGTTCTGAGCGCGCTTAGGAATAATGCCAGATCGTCAGGCCGAGAAAGTTCCAGTGGGAGTTCGCCGCCAGGGAGCAGCGCATTTTCCAGAGGATGGATGGGGAGTTGCTCTGGCAACTCATAAAAAGCCGGAATCAATGGGTACTTGGGTTTCATGACGACAAGTTTGCCTGAATTGTGTCGAAACCGCCCCATCAGTCATGATCGGTTTAATGACGGCAAAGTGCCGTCTCCGGCCACCCAGAAACACTGGATTTGAAGCAATCTGATACTCCGACTATGGTGCTGGGGAATGTCTCTTTGGGGTCGATTGCGGTCTTAAGCTTCATTACGCCGGGTTTTCGTTAAAGTTAGAGAGACTCTTGAATTGAATCTCTTGAGCTATGTCGGTGACCGGTACGTAGTACCAGAAACCAAGCCCGGCCAGGATCACCAGCGCAATAATCCAGTAGAAGAATGTTTCTTTGTGTAGTAATCGCCAATTCCCTTTTGCGTCTAACGCTGAGTAAGCGGAGCGAACCACCGCGACGCTTTGTTAGATGCTCCCCTGCTTCTGAGTCCACAGGTTTTTTCTCTTGAACGCATAAAGGTACACGCCTCGCATTTGCATGCCGAACAGCAATAAAGCCAGAAGAACAACGAGTGAATTCCCAAGCCATGCAGCTGCGCCGTCGATTTGTCCGCCGCTGAACTGATCTGCATTATGCGCAACCGTCAGCCCAAGGATTGTGACCACGAAAGCGCACATTACGACAAATACCCAGAAAAAGGCCTTCCAAAATTTGTGCGACCAAATCGGTCGCTCGGAAGCTAGCCCATAAAGCGCTATGAAGCTTATGCCAGAGACAACCGTTCCAAAATTCAATTCATCTCGCGGTAAGTAGGGAAGATTCATCATCATGAATAGGAAACCGCACACAAGAAGCACCCACTTCCAGGTTTTTGGGTACGCCTCGAGAGTTTTCCAATCCACGAATTTTCTTTCCTTCTCGCCGAACAATTAGATCGTCAGGCTCTTTCTACACTCCACTGCATTATGCTGTCTTCTGCCGTGCGAGACGGCGGACAGCTACGTCGGCTCAGGGTTGTCTACGGCCTATTGCGCCGCACGAAATGAACGTCGGCTCTCCGATGCTCGGGTGGAAAGCTGACCTCGTAATCGACACCCGCTACCGCTGCAGCCGGCCAGGAGCCGACCTTAGGCAGTCATTGCGAGCAGCCATACGGTGCCGCCGGCCAGAAGGATTGCGACAGCGGCTGACCACCATTGGGTAGTCGCGGAAAAATCACTTGCCAGGTGACCGCCGGCGATGCCGCCCAGCAGACCACCGATAATCGGCCCGTTAGTCCTGTTGGCTACGCCACCCAAACTGTAGGCAGGTTCCACATAAAACAGACCAACCAGTATGGGTTGCCCTGGCGCCGACTACCTTCCGCATAAATTACACCCTTTTTGTGCGGCGCGTTCATGCGAACCTTGAGCTTCACAACGCGCGCTCGACAGCTCTGCGCTAGGGGCCGAGTGGCAGAAAGCGGCACACACAGTTCTCTACAAAAAACCGAAATTACGCGGGAGACTACTATGAAGTTCCTTAAAAGACTGGCGGCCATTACCGCGCTCATCGCGGCCTCCAGCGCCGCATCCGCCTGGTGGGGCCCTTGGGGTGGGAACAACTGGGGCAACAACTATAACAACGGTTATGGCAGTGGCTGGGGCGGTCTGGGAGGCGATCAGTATCGCAGCGGCGATGCATCCGGAGGCGGCGACTTCAGCATGAACCTCTCCGGCCGCGGCAACACCAACATGCGCGGTTACGGCAGCGGCTATGGCGCTGGCGACGGCTGGGGCCGCGGCTACAACTACAGCTCACCGTTCTATGGCCCCGGCCCCTATGGCTACGCTGCACCTATGCGCGGCTACCCTAGACCCATGAATCAGCCGGCGATGCCGCTTGACGCGGCTGACGGTGGACCAACCCATGGTTATCCAGCGCCAGCTTCGGGCGACGTGTTACCAGGGCCGTCAACTGCTACCGGCAGCGGTGAGATTGTCACCGATGCCGCCGGCATGACCCTGTATACCTACGCTCAGGACAGCACAGACGTGTCAAATTGCTATGGTCAGTGTGCAAGCAACTGGCCACCTGCCCTTTTCACAGGCATGGAAGTGCCCACCGAGGGTATGACGGTGGTTGAGCGCCGGGACGGCACCCGTCAGCTTGCACTGGAAGGTATGCCGCTGTACCTCTGGCGCGGCGATCAGAAGCCCGGAGACACAACCGGCGACGGTTTCGGGGGCGTCTGGCGGGTTGCGCGCCGTTAGCATGCAGCAAAGTGCGCAGGGATACGCACCGCCGGTAGCGTGACGCCGACCGTGGTCCAATAGGCCCTGTTTGGTGTCGATGACGGCGCTGACGTCCTTTAAAAGCGAATCGCTGCTCAGTTGTTTCCTGCCGTGCTAGACGGCAGGCGTCATCTCGGCTTGGGTTCGACAACGGCCTATTGCCGCGCACAACCGAGTCAACTTTCGAATGTGGGGTGTTAGGCTGAATAGCTGACGTTCCTGGCGATCCCGGCTACCGCTGCAACCGGCCCAGGTTGTGTGAAAACTCCGCAGCGGCTCACGGGCAAGGATCGACTTGAATCTGTGCCTCGACGGACAAGGTGCAGCCGTCAAAACTGTTAACGGATTGTGACCAGCCCACTTGCCCTAATCGAAATTTCCTCCAGCAGAGAAACGATTACATGACCCCGCTTTTGCGTTTTCACACGGCCTGGGCCAGTTGCTGCCGTGCGAGACGGCAGACAGCCAGGTTGCCTTGGGGTCCGATTCCGGACCTTCACCCCGACTGAGGAACTTCGAGCCGGACCATAAAAAAGGGGAGCGGCTTGCTCCCCTTTCCAGAGAGTACAACACGTCCCCTCTGATTCCGGACGGGACTGGACTCTCGCCTGCAGTCTCCACCCGGGATTTCAAACGGCAAGCGGCGGGAAAACTTAAACCTTTGGTGGTTGCGTCCAACGATCTACGGGCGGGTGTGGGTGCCCATTCGATCTACCGCCCAGCGAGTAATTTGCACCGACCCAAGAATGTTGCGGCGCAATAGACAGCAGTCGGCCAACAAGGGACGTTCCCGCCACCCTGAATTCGAGTGTCAGGGTAGTTTACACGACGAGGTCCGCGAACTGGTGCTCCCGGCCAGGACCGGACGTAGTAAGCATCTGGATCGGCGACGGGTAAATCCGGCCAAACGCCGCCTTACTTGTGGGTTCTCGCCTTGGTAACGTGGTCTGCAGAAGTGGAGATTCCTTTAAGTCTGCGCAAGAAGATCTGGCCGAGCTGCTTCTTAAATCGGTTGGATTACGGTTTTCGTATTTCGTAGGGCTTTGAGTGAGGGTCGGATAATTCGAACGTTTCGTTGAGCAAGAAGCCTTCCGATCTGGCCTTACAGGATGGCGAACGGCCTCATCGCATGTTCTTGTCATTCGTTCGAAGATTCAACATGCCTGAGCTGAATCACTGGTCATTCCGGCCAGGATCAACGCCAACGCGTCAAGCCTTATCGCACCCGGATACTGCTCACGAAAGCAGCTTCTGCTTCTCTCTACACAGCGGGATTCACACAAATTCCCTCTGAATTCATATGTATTCGAGGAGGAGAAGATCGTCGACACCGTTTAAGGCGAAAGCCCGCGTTTCGAACAGGAACTAAACCCCTGACCCCGAACAGGAATTGCTGCGGGCTAGGGGAAACGTACGAGATCTCCCATAGATAGATATCAAATTGAGGGATATGAATGCCGCGCCGATGTTTTGCGGAAGTGAGCGTCGCCAGCATGGTTCGAGACTGAATCATAGCGGCGAGCCACAGCGGCAGAAGCCTGTCAGTACAGCCGCATGATCGTTGGCTGACGTGGGCTAGATGCTCATGAGGACTAAGACAGCAGCTGTCTGAAAAAAGTCGACGACGTCTTCGAAAGCACCGATGTTGGAATCGATCCGCGGACCCGTCCGCTCGACGTGTACGTCAAGCTAGCAAACCTTCAAGCGCCTCTTTTTGACCTTGGCGATAAAGACGCTTCCACGGCCGTATTTCCCCTGATAAGCTGGCCGCTGCCAGTCCCGAGAGATTGAGCACGCAGAGCGCCGCGAGGCTGAGACGGACTGCGACTTATGCCAATGGGCATCACTGCGTAACGGCTAATTGGTGTACATCTTTCCACGTGCCACCCAGGCGCCTACCAAAATGAAAGCGACGAGCCACAGGCGAGACATAGCCCTATGACAAGCCAATGGAAGCGGAGGCTGTCCCGCACACTCGGGGCCTTGGGAGTCTTGACGGCCTTTCCATTCTTTTTATGGTTTGCGTTGGGCTGGTTCGAGGTAGTGCCCTCCATGGTGGATACGTTCGGTGTAGAGGGTCTGAGGACGCCTGCCGCCATCACGGTGGGTGGGCTTTTGCTGGCCGCCATCGGTTTTCACGATGTGTGACGTTCGGCACCGCATGGGTCTTTAGAGGATAAAATGGGTTGGCGAGGCCGCACAAAAACTATTAGACAAGTACAGGAGGCAAAATTATGTTCAAGTTATCTGACTTATTTATCTTGCTAGCGGTGGCAGTGTCGTTCGCTATTTCGGGTTTTCTTTGGTTCAACGGTTTCCAAACTGAGGGATTGTTCACGGCCATTTGGGTGCCGTCGATTCTGGCATTCGGTATCTACTTCAAGTTGGCGGCGCTCGGTGCGCGGAGCGAGCAGAAATGAGTGAAAACATGCTGTTATGGACTGCGATATTTGTATTCGCCATGTTGGCAATAGGATTGGCGCTGACGGTCTTGGAGTTCCGCTACGGCCAACCTAAACGCCAAGCCGAGGAAGCACGTGCGAAGCGGAGTGCTGAGAAGACCAAGTGACCTCCATTGGCCTCCCAATCACCCTGGCCCACCGCCGAGGCAAACTTTGTGTCGGAGAACAAACCGAGCGACCGTGTTCATCAAGAGATGATCGAATGGGTTCAGGATATCGCCAAGAGTTCAGATGATACCTACGGGTCTCCCATGATCGCGCCAGCACCAAAAGGCGTATTTGTCCGACACTGCATCCATAAGGAATGCTTGCCTGGGCTTACGATTAACTCAGCAGGGTCTGTTGAATGAAGCAGCTTTTAATCAATGCTCAGAAAATGGCACTCGGATATAAACGCAACATAATAACGAAACGTTTTTAGCGTAATACGGGCGCTTTTTTCATTAGATGCTTTTGGAGGGACAACCAATGTTCCACTTGCGCATCCAGCCAACAGCGGCAATCCGAGAATCAACATGCGCACCACGCGGTGGTGTCGAAAAGAGTCCACTTTTTGTTTCATCTTTGTTGGCGCAAAGTTCCGATCATTGTCGAATTGGTTACGTCTAACGAAATTGATGAAGGTCAATAAGAAGTGCCGGGAACCTCTTTAATGCTCAGTGACCGCTGAGTATTTTTCCTGTCGAGTTTTTCGATTCTGACAGAAGCGGACACGATTCGGGCCTACGGCTTTCGGCGGCTCCGGGTCCAGCCTGTGTGAAAACTAAGATTCGGGTCGCTGAAATCGTTTCTCAGCTTGAGGATGTTGCGTTTAAGGCAAGGGGGCCGGTCGCGGTTCGCTCGCGCCATTGTTGGCCATACGATGCCTGTCGAGGGATAGATTCGAATTGATTCTCGCGCACATGTCGCTGCGGAGTTTTCACACATCCTCGGTCGATTGGAGCCATTCGCGCCGGATTAGCTGTAAAGCATCCTGACACCCTCAATCAGGAAATGCTTAAGGACCGCAGTGGGTCGATAGCACGCATTCACCCCGGATCATCAAGCGTCCGCTAATGGGGAGTGGGGCTATGTCTCGACCACTTTAAAGCCTGTCTGTCTGGCCGTTTCCGAACCGTCACAATTGGTTTTGCCGGTTGGTAGTCTCCACAATGAATTCGGGATTGCTCATGATGGTTTTGGTTACAGCACACTGCTCAGCGACCTTCTTCAAAGTGGAGTGAAGCTTTTCAGGCAGCCCTTCTGGTATGTGAATCGTCGTCACGAAGCCACTAACCTTTTTAGTCTCAGGATCGCGCTTAAGGTGCAGCGTGATATCGATACCGGACGCGTCGATGCCCTTACTCTCACAGTACGATTGCACATAGAACCCGGCGCACGTACCGATCGAGGCGACAAACAGGTCATACGGTGCGGGTGCGGAGTCGGTCCCTCCGTGCTTCACGGGCTGGTCCGTCATAATCAAATGATCGCCGATCTGAGTCGAGACCCGCTTGCCACCCTCTAATTTGACCTTCACTTCCATTACTGGTTTCCCCGCGCCCCATTGTTTGCCTGGAGCCTACCGCCTGAATAAGTTGAAGAGAACTGTCAGCACGATGCTGACGATGACCATCGAGGTAATGGGGAAGAAGAACTTTCCGCGCTCCGACTCGATGCGGATGTCACCCGGGAGCCTGCCGAACCAGCCGAAGACTCCGGGCGCATAGTGCAGCACCAGGCCAACCACCACCAGAACCAGACCAGCAATGATCAGCCAACGCGCCATGACCTAAGTGGCGAGATCCTCGATCTTTGCCCCCGGCGCATTCTTGGCGACCGACTTGATCCCGTTCTCGCAGGCTCGCTCAGTGTCATAACGCTCGCTGGTCCCGACGACCTGCCCGTTTGTGGCCTTCAGATTGAACATGAACTTGCCTTTGCTGCTCTTGCGCTCGAACCGTGCATCGACAGCTGAATTGCGTTGAATAGAGCCGATACCGTTCTTAGCTGAAACCTTGGTTTTATATCCCTGGCTGGCCAGGATGATCTGCCCATTGGATGCCTTCAGGCGAAAACGAAACTTGCCACCCTTGTCTTTGTACAGCTCGAACTTTCCAGGCACATTACTCTCCTCAGTGGTTGCGGTTGATAAGCTCCGGGGAAATATAGACGTTCTGAGGCCGAATGCCATAATTGTTGAAGCTTTCTGGCAAGGATGAAAACATTCCTCGACTTCACGCTGTGCCACCAAAAGCCGTCCAGGCAGACATTGAATCGCTGCAGCAGTCTTTGAAGGGTGTCATTCCGTCCAAGAGATTGGATGAGAATTTGCTCATCGCCACTTGGAACATCTGCAGCTTCGCATCGCTGACCCGCAAATGGACTGCCGGTGATGCTGGAACATCGGGGCAGCGGGTAACAGCGTGCGTATGGCTTTCATCTTCGACCGCCGCCGGGCGGAGCTATCGGGATTGGCCTGCGAGCTGGTAGTGCCTGAAGAATGGCTCACAGAAGTCGGCTCTGATGCCCTTCGCCGCCAGTTTGCCCGAACCCCCTATGCTGTGAGTTTCCGTTCTGGCAAACAGACGTTCATTCTCGTCACGCTGCACGTTGACTATGGTGACAGCTCATCAGAACGAATTCCGGAGCTAAAAGGCATCGCCAGAAGGATGCGCGACTGGGCCGACCGAACCAACGCCTGGTCACAAAACCTGATTGCCATGGGCGATTTCAACATCGACAGAAAAAACGACCCGCTGTGGCAGGCGTTCACCTCAATAGGTCTCACCGTGGCCACGGACTTGAAGAACGCGCCCCGATCCATCTTTGCCGATCCGGACAAGCCGACGACAGACAAGTACTACGACCAGATCGCCTGGTTCGAGACAACCAGGGGCGCGAGCCGCCTTTCACTCAACTATCGAACGGGAGGGTTTGCTGACTTTCTAACATACGTCTGCTGAGACACCTCATTTTCCAAAAGCGCAATCTCGTATCGCATTTCGGACCACTTGCTGCTACGGGTAGAGTTCGGTTTGTGACCGGCTCAATTCGGCTGGCCTTCACCTTTCGAGCGAGCTACTTCAGCTTTCGGCCCAGCCTGTGTGAAAACTCAAAATGCGGCCGCTGAAATCGTTTCTCTACTGGAGGATATTTTGATCAAGACGAGCGGACGGATCACAGTCGGCTAGCAATGCCAGCAGCCGCACATGACCTATAGCATCACACTTTCCAGTTCACCCTTGCACGTAAGCCGCTGCGGAGTTTTCACACGGCCTGGGCCAGCAGCGGACTTTCACTGTATCCGCGGAAACGGCTGCTTTCTGCTCGCGATACTTTTAACCCGCATGTTGCATGAAGGAATCGGATTTTCTGGGAAAGCCTGGCTAAGCAGCTTGGACTATCGCCCGAAAAGCCATAGCCGTAGCTATGGATCGAGGGAGATCGTTCAAGATGCAACGCCAGATTTTTTAGAAAACCGATTAGGACAAACTGCACCTTGCGCAAATTGCCCAGAACATTCAATCAAATGCCTATATTGACAGCACGAAACTGAGTGCGCGTAACCGCCTTCGTGCAACATGCGGGTTAACGTTCAAAGCTGATGGATGCCAGACGGTTTTGTCGCTTGGCGCCCCGCGCCTTGGTCACACGGTTAGCGCACCCGCCATCATTTGTGTGATCGTTTGTTAGACCGTCGAAACCTGGCAAGCCAATCTGACGAGACCTTTGTTTTGAAAATCCAGCCGGTAAGCGTATCACTGTGCCCTTTCGCCAAGAGGTCCCCGTTTGACTCAACCCGAAGGGCGATTTGCTCGTGATTCTCAGATGGGACATTCTCACCGCCGCCTGAGGTCGTGAGGTCCCGTAGCCAATCAGACCCGCTGCATGTGAGAGGTAGATGTGCTGGAAGGTCAGGCGCAGAAGATTCCAACTTCGGCCGCTCCGAGTCGCCGATGATATCAATCTCAACCACACCGGTTGCAAGATCATGCCGCAAGATAGCGACTCTGGGGTTTGTGACTTGGCTCGCCATCATGCCGAGTGCGAATCTGTCTAATCGCGGCTTAGGATTGGCGGCAGTGAAAGCGGCAATTGACTCGGGTTTCCCACCTTCAAAGCTCCGATGCTCCCAAGTGCCAAAGAACGTGTAATGCCCCGAAAGGTCGGGGCAGCCACGCTCGGTTCCAGAAGCACCTCCTATGGCGGCGAAAAAGATCAACGCTGCCAAGTAAGCTCGCACCATTGGAGCGCCGGCTAGAAACATAACCCTCATGTGTCGGATACTCCTGCGACCTCTATGCCTCTTAATCTTGGACTGCATTGCCTTAAGGAAGCCCTGACTCTGTCACGAGGAAAACGAACCTTCACGACAGTCTCGTTGAACGAAATATAAGACTTCAGGTTGCGTCAAACCACTCTCTCATGGACGAAGCTTCTGGCAAAACCCCTGTATCCTCGCCTAAATCGCAAACAGTCCCCATTTCGTTAGTCACTCATCAGGAAACCAACAATGAAATCAGCAGAACTCACCGCCATCGGTGCTGCCGAGAAAGTCGTCCGTTGCATCGATGTCCCCGATCCGGGCGCGCCCGGCGCAGGAGAAGTGCTGGTAGATATCGTCGCATGCTCCATCAATCCCGCCGATATCCTTATGATCGAAGGAAACTATGCCACCAAACCCGAAACGCCATGCCCTCTCGGCATTGAGGGCGCGGGAACCGTGCGTGCCGTCGGACGGGACGTGACCGACCTTAAAGTTGGCGACAAAGTCATGAGCCTGGCACGCACCAACTGGGCACAGCAGATTCGAGCCAAGGCCGAATCATTCATTCGCCTGCCGACAGAAGTCGATCTGGCCCAAGCTGCAATGCTCAAGGTTAACGTCAGCCACTGCGTATCTCATGCTCACAACTTATGTGCCGCTTTCGAAGGGAGACTGGGTGATTCAGGATGCGGCGAATTCCGGCGTCGGTGTCGATCTCATTCGACTGGCGCATGCTGATGGCATTCGCACCGTTAATGTTGTTCGACGCGCCGAACTGATCGAACCGTTAAGGAAACTCGGCGCCGACGTAGTCGTTGTTGATGCACCGGACCTTGCCGACCGTGTTGCGAAGGAAACCGGTGGCGCCAACATAAAGCTTGGCATCGACGCGGTTGCAGGGTCGGCAATTGGCCGTCTCGCCGGCTGTGTTGGCGAAGGTGGTACCGTCGTAAACTACGGACTGCTGTCGGGCGAAGACTGCCGCGTCAATGCCTTCAACTTAGTGTTTCGGGATATCAGGCTGGTCGGCTTCTGGCTCGCCAAAGTCATACGTGAATCGAGTTCCGCCGAAATCCAGAAAATGTACGAAAGACTCGGTGAACGACTTCTCGACGGCACCATTCACGTCGATATCGAGGCCAGCTATCCGTTGGAGAAAGTTTCAGACGCCATGGCCCACGCCAAACGCGAAAGTCGTGGCGGCAAAGTGCAGTTGCGCCCCAACGGATAACCATGAATCTGACAGCTTGGGGTATTTCAACACTATCGGCCGACTGCTGCCTATTGCGCCGCAACACCCCGGAGCCAACAGGTAGGAAGCGGTCCAGTTCAGATGCCGAATCGACCTCTCCCTGAACATTGAGGCAGGACATTTTAGTTGTCAGCCGTGTTCCTGTAATTCGCGCATCGCCCGACTGATATTGTCGGTCTCTACCAGGTCGAAGCCGCGCCTCAACAGGCGATTGATATCGGATGTCTGGTTCGCGGTGTACACCACCCAGCGCCAGGGGCCCGGCCACAGCGGTTCGGTCGGACCGGGTACGCGACTACGGTTCACGAAAAGGTATTCCGGCCCCAGCGCGTCGGCAAGCCGATGGGTCGCGTCACTCCATTCCGGCAGCACCCAGCCGACCGGCAACGCCATGTTCGTTCGCAAATAGTTCAGCGCAGCATACTCGAACGAGATCGGAATACACTGCGCGCGGACTCCGGCGGAGGCTTCCAGCATGAGATCGACGGCAGACCCGACACCGAAAGCCCGGATGCTGGCCGACTTGATCTCGAGGAAGGCAGATGCTTTCGGCCACTCTGCGAGCAGTGAGGCGAACTCACTCAGGGTGGCGATCCGGTTGCTGGCGAAGCGGTCGCCGAAGCGTTCTGGGTGGCCGGCGGGCAATGCGAGGATGTCTGCCAACGTCGTCTCGGTGACAGGCAGGTCGTGTCCAGTGATCCTCAGTAGCGAGTCAGCATGACAGAGTACCGGTATGCGATCGGCGGTGATCTGCACATCTGTCTCGACGTAACAGGCGCCAGCTTCCAATACGGCGCGGAATCCGCGCAGCGAGTTCTCTGGCCAGTGGTGGGGTTCACCACGATGAGCAACCAGGCGGCTATCCATACACGGCCTCGCCCTTGGCGATGTTCATCTGGACGTTGATGTAACGCGACTCATGAACGACGGTGACGCAGCTGCTGATTGTGCCAGCATAACTTGCCGCCGCAATAAGTGTGTGAATGTTTTGCACAACAGCAAGCGGCCACGAGCAAATCCAAGATACCGACCGAACCGCAAAACGATCCCAGCTGATGAGGTGCTGCGAGCCGGCAGACCCGATACACATCAACCTTGAGGAAACCGCTTTGTGACGGATTTCAGAATAAGGTTCCCAGGCATCCCTCGGGGTTACCATCAGTCCCCCGAAGAGGAGGTGCCGAATGATTCCAAAAACAAAAACCACAGTACGCAGGACGAACGTTACTCAGCTGAGCCCACTGCCCGACGTGGTCGACCGGCTCAACGAAATACGCCGGAAACTCAAAACAGCATGGGCGCGATGCGATACAAAGGCCCATCGAAATTTGATCGCCACTGCAGAGCACGAGATATGCCGCGGCATACTCTTGTTGGAAGCTGAGATAAATCGCCCAAAGTTTGGTGCAGCACCTAACCGGAACGCTTAGAAACACTCGTTGCCAACCAAGACGGCTATGTTCGGGAGATATCGCTCTTTATGACTGCTATCTTGGCTGAAACGCCATGAAGTCACGCCGTTTCGCGTGCAATGGTCATTCGGCACCACACAAAGCAAACTGAGCGGCTGACCGGTGGACGCTGCCGTTGATCGATCTTTTTCTATGACTTAGCCTCAGGCCGCCAGCTGGACACCCTCGGGCAACACCAGTTCGACACAGATGGGTAGATGGTCCGAAAGTGCATAGTCGACGACGCGCGTCTGCGCCACCTCAAGTGACTGAGAAACCAGGATGTGGTCGATCCGACGTACCGGGCGCCAACTGGGGAAAGTCGCCTTGTCGCAGGCCGGTTCGGTCAGACCGGTCTTGTCGATGAAGGCACGTACCTCCCGGCTGTCGCAGCCGGCATTGAGGTCACCCATCACGACCAGGTGCCGGCGTTCGCCCACGAGTTCATTGATGAAGTCAAGCTGGCGCGTGCGCACCCTGCGGCCCAGCGCGAGATGCATACTGCAAACGACCAGGGCGTCCGTACCCTCCCCGAATTCGAGCAACATGGCACCGCGCCCGTTGCCGGGTGGCAGCCGATGATTGCTGACGCGGGTCGGGCGGATCCGGCTCAGAAACCCGTTGCTGTGCTGACCCAGAACGCCCATGTTGCGATTGACCTGGTGATACCAGTGCGGATAGCCGCTGCGATGGGCGAGATACTCCGTCATATCGACGAAACCGCTGCGCAGACTGCCCGAATCGACCTCCTGCAGTCCGACCAGGTCGTAGCCATGCAGCATATCGGCAATCAGGTTCAGGTTGCGCAGGCGCTCGCGATTGGGCAGCAGGTGCCTCCAGCCCTTGGTCACATAATCGCGGTAGTGCCGCGTATAGACAGCGGCCTGGATATTGTAGCTCAGCAATCGCAGACTACGCCCGGCCGGGGCCTGGCGGTTCAAGCCATGTTGATGAGATCGAACATCAGCCGGATAAAATTTCATTGTCAGCGGGAAGCCTGAGCCTTGCGTTGCGCCAAGACTTTATCGACCACGTAGTCCACGACTTCAGTTATTTCCTGATAGCCGGAGAATCCCGTTCCGCTGCGGTAACGGGCGTCAACCACCACGGCAGGGACGCTGCGCACACCATAGCGACGCATCAGCGAACGAGCCCGATTGACCTTTGCGGCAACGGCGAACGAGTTCATGGCGTCGCTGAATTTTGCCATGTCGACCCCGTTTTCCTTCAGGAACACATCGACTTCGTCGCGCGTACGCAGTTTTCTCCCGCTCGCAATTGCATCGAACAGCTTCTGGTGCAGCCTTTCCAGCTCACCCATGCCCTGCAATGCATAGAAGACCTGCGCGTGAAGATCGGCCGCACCGCCAAACATGGCGGGAATCTGGGCAAACTTAACATTGGCCGGGAGGCCGCCTGCCCATTTGCTCACCGTTGGTTCGAAATCGCGGCAATGCGGGCAGCCGTACCAGAAGAACTCCACCACCTCCACCTCGTCGCCGACACCCATCGGCGGTTGCGGCTGGATCGGCACATACTGCACACCTTCTTCGAAGGGCTTTGCGAGAGCGGGACCTGCCAGCATCAGGGCACCGGCGAAAAGGGTCGCAATAATCTTCTTCACTCTTGGTAACTCCATCTTCTTGACTTTGGCCTTTCAGACCGGGGATCGGATCGCGAGTTCACCGCGCATTCTCGGCACAGCATTCTTGCGCGTTGCATCGGACGACTGCAACCGCGAAATCCGTGTGGAGCTCGCGAACACTGGTGGCAAGAAGGTTAACAGAGGACCGCGAACAATCCCGATGCCGTCAAACACGCCGCCTGGCGCACAAAAAAGGGCGGCCAGAGCCGCCCTACTTTGTGCAGATCAGACGTCTGTGGCGATCAATTGAGACCCTGGATGTACTGGGCCACCGCCTCGATCTCGGCATCACTCATCTTCTTGGCCACACCGCGCATCATGGAACCCGCGTCATTGGCGCGGGCACCGACACGGAAGTTCTTGAGCTGCGCGGCAGTGTAGTCCGCATACTGTCCGTTCAGGCTCGGAAACTTCGCCATCGGGTTACCGTTGCCGGTCGGACCATGGCAGGCCGCGCAGGCCGCCACACCGCTGGCAGCGTTTCCGGCCCGGTAAATCGTCTCGCCGAGGGCCACCTTGTCCTCAGCGGCTTTCCCGACGGTGCCCTTCTGCGCCGCGTAGAAGGCACCCAGATCGGCCATGTCCTGCTCGCTGAGCGCTGCGGCCATCCCGTTCATGGTCGCGTCCTTACGCTGGCCGCTCTTGAATTCGCTCAGTTGCTTGGCCAGGTAGTCGGCATGCTGCCCGGCCAGCTTGGGGAAATTCGGTGCCGCACTGTTGCCGTCCGCGCCGTGACAAGCCGCACACATGGCCGATTTTGTCTTGCCCGCCTCAACGTCACCGGCAGCATGAACGGGACCCAGCATGGCGAGGCTGGCGATTGAGGTGATCAGCAACAACTTTTTCATTTCGGTCATCCGGCTACGTTGGAACGGCGTCATAGATAACGAGACGTCGGGACGGGCAGATTGGCTGCGCCGCCCCGGGCGCGAGCGGCCATCTTACTTCAGGGTGGCGATATAGGCGGCCAGATTGTCGATGTCGGCATCGCTCAGACCGGCTGTCATCGCCTTCATCGTGGCGGCCTGCGGCGTGTTGCGCTTGCCGGATTTAAAGTCATGCAGCTGCTGCGCAGCATATGCTTGCCTCCAGGCCTGCCAGCTTCGGGTACTTCAGGGCATCATTGCCTGCCCCGGTAGGGCCATGGCAGCCCGCACAGACGGCAAACTTCGCCTTTCCAGCGGCGGCATCGCCTGCGGCGATCGCAGAACCGAAGGAGCCCGCCAGAGCGACGGCAGCAACAGCGATAACGGTCATCTTCATAACTATTTTCTCCTGGCAAATCCAGTGTTTGTTAGGTTTTATCCAGTCCCCAGCGAGGGGCCGGTCGGCCTGCTTGTTTTCGGCCCGCGTTTATATCAGAAAGTCCTTAATTAGGCAAACAAAGCCAGTTTTCCGGGCCACATCAGGGGCGGGTAGTACGGAAGCGAAAAGGCAGCTCGTAAAGCCGATCCAAATCCAGCTGCAGGGCGGCCTCCCACTCCATTTGCCTCTGACTGCAGACCGGCAGGATAGTTTCACCTGCCCAGCTCCCTCCCCCAATCGGGGTCAACTGCGTGCGATTGAGGCCCATTTCCATGTTCAGGCCCCGAATCTCCACCACCATCGTCTCCGGGGCGAGGCCTTCGGTGATTACGGCCAGCTGCAGCGGTTTCATCAGCGGAATCTCACCCGGCGAGATCGAGAAGAGTACCGATCCGCCGGCCAAAGCCTGCCGACAGGGCCCCGCACGCAGATCGCAGTCTGTCGTGGGCTCGACCCGTACAGGGGTCGCCCGCGCTGACTGCCAGATGCGCGCCCCCTGAAAAGCCGCCGCTGCGATCAGGGCAAACCCCACCAGGGTAAGCGCCCCGCGTGCCTTTTCGTTCACCGGCTCTCCTACGCCCCAAATCAACACCGCATCGGCTGTAAAGTTTGACACAGCGACGGCTGCGTCACCCTGAGGCGCGTCAATTGAAAGTATTACCCGGCGCGCCCCCGGGTTGCATTCAGCAAAGCCGGCATTAGCTTAGGGTCGAAACAACGAGGTATGACATGGCCCAATGGCTGAGCGGAACGGTGGCGCGCAAGACGCGCTGGAATGATACGCACTACTCACTGGTAATTGCGGCTGACGGGCCGGCCTTCGTCGCCGGTCAGTTTATCCGGGTGGGAATCGACCTCGGCAACGAGCGTGTGGGCCGGCCGTACTCACTGGTCAATCCGCCCCATGAGCGCGAACTCGAGATCTTTTTCAACATCGTACCGGAAGGCCCCCTCAGCAGAGAACTGGCGTCGCTGGAGTCTGGAGATACCCTCTGGCTGACGGATGCAGCCAACGGCCTGCTCACGCTCAAAGAGGTCCCAACCGAAACCAAGGATCTCTGGCTGCTGGCGACCGGCACCGGTGTTGGGCCCTTTCTTTCCATGCTGCAGACAGACGAGCCCTGGCAACGCTTTGAAAACGTCATCCTCGGCTACGGCGTTCGAGAGCGCGAAAACCTCGCCTACAGCGACCTGATCACCCAGCTCCGGCAAGACCATCCCGACCGATTCCACTTCGTGCCCTACATCACCGGCGAAAAGGTGGCAGACGCGTTTTCCTGCCGAATCCCCGAAACCCTGACCGACGGACGCCTCGAGCAGCGCGTCGGGGTGGCCCTGGACCCCGAACGCAGCCATGTCATGCTCTGCGGGCATTCAGAAATGATCAGCGATGTGGTGGCTATCCTGGGCGAGCGGGGATTGCGCCGCCATCGCCGTCGCGAACCCGGCCATATAAGCACGGAGAAGTATCACTGAGCGCCTTGTCAGGCCCACCCCAAGGCCACCAACGCAGGTTGTCGGTCGGTTTTGCGGGCCGTTTCGGGCCGTCGCCAAGATGCCCGGCGGTCACCGAACCGGCGGGGGGCTGAATACGGCCTCGCGCTCGGCCGGCGATAGAGCGCGCCATTGACCGGCATGAAGCGCTTCGTCCAGAAACAGTCCACCGATACGCTCGCGATGCAGCGCCAGCACGCGGTTTCCGAGTGCGGCAAACATACGGCGCACCTGGTGGTAACGCCCCTCGGTGATCGTGATCCGCACATGGGTAGCATCCAGCCTTTGCAGGGCCGCAGGTCGCGTGGGCAGTTTTTCGCTGCGCAAGACCAGGCCCTGGCGCAGGCGACTCTCGGCATCGGCCACCAGGGGTTCGGCGAGTTCAGCCAGATAGGTCTTGGCACAGCCGTGGTTCGGCGATGTCACACGGTGTGACCAGTCACCATCGTCCGTGAGCAACAGCAGTCCACTGGTGTCTTTGTCCAGCCGGCCGACCAGGTGTGCCCGTGCAGCCAGGGCCGGCGGAAGCATTGACAGCACCGTGTCCTGGTCGCTGTCACTGGTGGCACTCAGCAGTCCGCACGGTTTGTTCATCATCAGATAGACCGGCTGCGGCGCAACCAGGATCTCACCCGCATGCTCAACGCGCTCGGCCTCGCCGACATGACGGGCAGCATCCCTGACAGTCTCACCGTCAACGTTGACCCGGCCACGCCGAATCAGTGAGCGGGCCTGGCTGCGCGAGATCCCGGCGGCCTGACTGACGAACCGATCAAGTCTCAACTGTATATTCCGCTGACATTGCAATTTCCCGCCGCAAGCCTACCTTGATTGTTAGAAGCTCCCTTTCTGGTCGCCGTTCGCCAGCCGATGGCGGTAGCCGGCAGCGACTGATGCCCGTCAAACTCACCGGAGATCAACCATGAGTCAATTTCGCATCCTCACCGCCGGCGCGCTCGACACCGCGACAGGCTTTCAACGCCCCCGCCAGAACCTGCCGGAGCAGGTGAGCCTGGATAGCCCGGCCCTCGATGTCATGACCGATCTCAGCAAAGTCACGGCGGAGGCGGTTTCGGCCAATGTCTCGGTCGATGACGCCGAGGAAAAGATGATTGCCAGCGGCGTCCGCCTGTTGTTTGTCATCAATCAACTCAACCAGGTAATCGGCATCGTTACATCCAAGGACCTCAGTGGAGAGCGAATACTCAGCCGCATCAACGATTCGCATACTGCACGCAAAGACCTGATCGTACGTGACATCATGACACCACAACACAAGATCGAGGTACTCGAGATGGGAGACGTTGCCACGGCTCGCGTCGGCGACATCGTCGCAACACTCAAGCGTATGGGACGCCAGCATGCGCTGGTAGTCGATCACGCGGCCGACGGACGGCAGAGCGTCCGGGGACTCCTGTCGACTTCACAGATCAGCAAGCAGCTGGGTATGGCGATCGACACCGGCCAGATTGCCGGCAGTTTCGCCAGCCTCACCGGTGCCGGATGATCACCGGTTGAACATTACGGGCACGAGAAAGATAAACTAAGGGGCCAACAGGACACAGGGTAGCCCCAGGTGAAATTCCATCAACTTCGGCCCGGTGCACGTTTTGAATACAAAGCGATAGCCTTCCGCAAGATCTCCGCCCTGAAGGCTGCCAGCGAGGCGGATGATTCGCATAAACTGATCCCCCGCTCTGCCGAGGTCGATCTGCTTGACGATCAGGGTCGGCGGGTTGCGGAGAAGCTGCCTGAAAAACTCGCCGGCGAGCTCGTCGAAACCGAACTCGAGAAGTTTTTTGCTGCGTGCGACCTGGCAGCAACACGCCTCGATCCGCCGCTGACAGATTCACAACGGACCCAATTGCAGCTTGCAGTCGGCGGCGCCGGTCAGGATCTGTTGGCGCGACTCACCCTCGACAGCTGAATCGGTAAGAATCGACCTCCTCATATCAAGCCTCTACCGTCCACAAAAGGAGACAGTCTTTCATGAAGAAAACCCTGATTGCCCTCGCGCTGTTCAGCAGCCCGCTGCTGGCCCAGCAGCCGCAAATGCCCAAGATGCCTGATCTTGAAAAGCTGTTCTTCGAGCAATTCGATACCGACAAGGATGGCCAGGTCAGCAAGGCCGAGTTTCTCAAACCGACCGAAGCACAGTTCGATTTCATGGACCGCGACAAGAACGGCGCCCTGGACCAGGCAGAGGTCAAGGCATTCAATGACGAGATGAAGCAGCGCATGCAGGAGATGCAGCGCCAGATGCAGCAGCAGGGGGGGGCGCCTCGCTGAGCGGCACCATGGGCCGGTCTGTCGAGGCGGGGAGGCTGCAGCGCCCTGCCAGCCGCACAGAAATCAGAAAGGCCGCAGCCAGTATAGGTGCGGCCTCGAGGAACATGCGGCTAATTGTGCATGCTGAGACAGGCACACACACCGGCGCACCGGCATATGCATTGTGCTAGGGCAAAAAAGAGAGGCAGCCGCTCACGGCCGATCCATTGGCAGACCCGGGCGACCACACCCCTGGGACGGGGTCAGTTGTAACCGGGAATCGCAATATGTTCCTTTGCGCGCGCATCTTCACAATCGGTATGCGCGAGATATTCGCGCACCATGCGCTTTTCTGCCTCATATTCTTCTGCCGGCTCACGTCCGACGAGTCGGCGTGAAGCGGCTTTTATCTCTTCCCAGCTGACAGGAAGACCCTCATTTTCAAACGACATCGTGCTTTCCTTAGAGCAAAAATTAATAAAAAATCGATAACGCGCTGAATTATATGCGTATCTTTTATTTAAAGTAGACCAAATTGGGCGTCAGCGTGGAACCGGGTTCTCACTAACGGCCTATACCGCACCTTCTTGAACCCGATTTCCTCGTCATAAAGACGCAGGATGTTGAATTCGTCCGGTCTGTAATAACGTTCGACCAGCAGATAACAATCTGAAGGGGTCAGGGTGCTACCCGACACCCTGTGTCCTTATGTTGCTGCGCAGCATTGGACGTACGCTTGATTTGGTCATGCTGCCGCACGGTAAATTTTGATGTGCTCGGCGGAGCGCATTCAAAAACAGCCCCGCGCGTCGGCGCGAACAAATCCAAAAGCCCCTCTGGGGAGCAGCTACCGCTTCTTCGGCATATAAAGATCCGTAATGGTCCCCTCGAACGCCTCCGCCGCCATCGCCACCGTCTCGGACACGGTCGGATGCGGATGCACCGTCAAACCGATATCCGCTGCATTCGAACCCATCTCGATCGCGTGTGCGGCTTCGGCAATCAGGTCGCCGGCCCCGACACCAACGATCCCGGCGCCGATCAGGCGCTCTGTCTCCTCGTCGAAGATCAGTTTGGTCATGCCTTCTTCACGCGCCAACGACAGGGCCCGGCCACTTGCCGCCCAGGGAAACACGCCTTTGCCATACTTGATGCCCTTCGCCTTTGCCTCTTCCTCGGTCACGCCGACCCAGGCCACTTCCGGGTCGGTGTAGGCCACGGAAGGAATCACGCGCGCGTCGAAATGACTCGGCAAACCGGCTGCCGCTTCCGCCGCGGTCTTGCCCTCGTGGACTGCCTTGTGGGCCAGCATGGGCTGACCGATGATGTCGCCGATCGCAAAGATATGCGGCTGGGTGGTACGCATCTGCGTATCCGTCACCTGCACGAATCCATGATCGTCGACTGCCACGCCGGCCTTTTCGGCCCCGATCAACTTACCGTTGGCGCTGCGGCCCACGGCGACCAGGATGCGGTCGTACAACTGGGGTTCGGCCGGCGCATTCGCACCCTCGAAGGTCACCTTCATGCCCTTTGTCGTTGCCTCGACTGCAGTCACGCGGGTCTTCAGCAGGATTGCTTCATAGCGTTTCTTGATACGGTTGAACAGGGGTTTGACCATGTCCTTGTCGGCGCCCGCGACGATATTGTCGAGCATCTCGACCACCGTGACCTTTGAGCCGAGTGAGTTGTACACCGTCGCCATTTCAAGGCCAATGATGCCGCCGCCGATCACCAGCATGCGTCCAGGCACATCGTCCAGCGCCAGGGCACCGGTCGAATCGATCACCCGCGGATCGTCCGGTATGAACGGCAGCTTCACCGCCTCGGAACCGGCTGCGATGACTGCCTTGTCGAATTTCACGACTGTTCTGGCACCGTCTCCGGCGACCACCTCGACATGGTTGGCATCGACGAAACTGCCCACACCGTTGACCACCTGGACCTTGCGCTGCTTCGCCAGCCCCGAAAGCCCGCCGGTCAGACGTCCGACCACCTTCTCCTTCCAGCTGCGCAGCGCATCGATGTCCACCTCGGGCTTCGCAAACTTGATGCCGTGCGCACCCATGTCTTCCGATTCATCGATCACCTTGGCAGCATGCAGCAGGGCCTTGGACGGGATACAGCCGACGTTCAGGCACACGCCGCCGAGCGTGCTCCAACGCTCGACCAGCACGGTTTTCATGCCCAGATCGGCCGCACGGAACGCGGCCGTGTAGCCACCGGGGCCGGCGCCCAGCACCAGCATCTCGCACTGCAGATCGGCGCCACCGGTGTGCGTGGCGGCCGCCGTCGGCGCCGATGCCGCCGCGGCAGGCGCCGGGGCATCGGTTGCAGCACCCTCGGCCTCGAGCACGCACACCAGAGTGCCTTCTGAGACTTTGTCGCCGACCGCGATCTTCAGCTCTTTCACCTTGCCGGCCTGCGACGACGGAATGTCCATCGAGGCCTTGTCGGACTCGAGCGTAATCAATGCGTCGTCCACGGCAACGGTGTCGCCCGCCTTCACCAGGACGTCGATCACGTCGACATCACTGAAGTCACCGATATCCGGGACCTTTATCTCAATTAGATTGCTCATGTTTTTTCACTCATTACATTTGAACCGCGAAGGGCGCAAAGCTCACGAAGATTCCTGGCGCGCCCGTGGCTGGGAAATCATTCCATGTCGGTACTGCCGGTTGCTCGAGAAACCAAGAGATATCAACAAAGAACTCCTTGGCGACCTTTGTGCCCTTCGCGGTTTACCCTCTACAAGAATCAGATTCCGCACATCCGACAGGATGAAGGCGATATAGCTGACAAAACGCGCCGCATACGCACCGTCGATGACGCGATGATCATAAGAGACCGCCAGCGGCTGGATCAGACGGTCGACGATCTCGCCATCCACGCGCACCAGGCGCTGCTGCGAACGTGTCAGACCCAGGATACCAACCTCCGGCGCATTCACGATCGGCGTGAAATTGGTGCCACCGATGCCGCCGAGGCTGGAGATGGAAAAACAACCACCCTGCAGATCGGCCGCCTTGAGCTGGCCCTCGCGGGCACGAACCGAGACCTCGCCCAGTTCGCGTGCGAGCTCGAACAGCCCCTTGCGATCCACATCACGGATAACCGGCACGACGAGACCATCGGGCGTATCGACCGCGATACCGATGTTGAAGTACCTGCGCTGTATCAGGTTCTCGCCGGCGTCGTCCATGGCCGAATTGAACTTCGGATACTCCTTTAACGCGGCTACCACGGCCTTCATCATGAATACCAGCGGCGTGAAGCCGAAGCCCATCTCCTTGGCCTTGCCTTTCATCTTCTGGCGGTATGCCTCGAGCTCGGTGATATCCGACTCGTCGAAATGGGTAACCTGGGGCACGTTAAGCCAGGCCTTGTGCAGGTGCTTGGCCGAGAGCTTGTTGATCCGGCTCATCGGCAGGGTCTCCACCTCACCGAACTGCGACCAGTCGGGCTGGGTGATGACCGGGATGCCGGTAGCTGACCCGGCAGGCGGAGGCACTTTTGCAGCAGGCGAACTCGCGGCGACCGCGGGCTGCCCACCAGCATTGAGGAAGTTGCGCACATCTGTATCGGTTATACGACCGCTGCGCCCGGTGCCGACCACTTTCGCCAGATCCACGCCCAGCTCACGTGCAATACGGCGCACCGATGGACTGGCATGCGCGCGGCGGAAGGCGCTCGCGTCTTCCACCGAGGCAGCCGCCGGCACCCGCTCAGGCGCCTTCTCACCGCCTGACTTCACGGGCACGCTGGGTGCCTCGGACGGCGCAGCGCCACCCGCCACCTCGAGCACCAGTATCAGGCTGCCCTTCGACACCTGGTCACCCACGGCGACCTTGACCTCTTTGACCAAGCCACCCAAGGGTGCGGGGATATCCATCGAGGCCTTGTCGGATTCGAGGGTAATCAAAGGGTCTTCCCTGTTGATCGTGTCGCCTTGCTGCACCAGGACCTCGATCACATCGACATCGGAGAAATCACCGATGTCGGGCACATGGATGTCTTCGAGCGCCGCACCGCCGTAGCCCCCACCCGATCCGCTCGGTGCCGGGCTTGCGGCCGCGCCGCCGGACACCTTGGGCTGGGGGTCGGCCACGGCGACATTCACGCTCGGTTCGATACTGCTTTCGAGCAGCAGGATGACGCTGCCCCGGGAAACCCTGTCACCGACTGCAACCTTCAGCTCCTTGACCACGCCACCCTCGGCGGCCGGAATATCCATCGAGGCCTTGTCGGACTCCAGGGTGATCAGCGCGTCATCCATGGCGACGGTGTCGCCAACGCTGACCAGTACTTCTATAACATCGACACCGGAAAAATCACCAATGTCCGGAACCAGTATTTCTTTTGCCATTTTCTTTGCTCCCAAACTCGGTGATCAGGCGTACAACGGATTCGGCTTTTCCGGATCGATGTCGTACTTCGCTATCGCCTTCAGCACGGTCTTGCCGCTGATTCCTTCCGCTTTCCGGTCCGCCAACGCCTTCAGTGCGGCGATCGTCACGTAGTAACGGTCGACCTCGAAGTGCCTGCGCAAGGCCTCGCGACTGTCGGAACGGCCAAAGCCGTCGGTTCCCAAGACATGGAAATCACCGGGCACGAAGGCCCGGATCTGCTCGGCGTAATTGCGGATATAGTCGGTGGCTGCGACGGCTGGGCCCTGCGCACCATCGAGACATTGCGCGACCCAGCTCTTGCGGGGGGTCTGATCCGGGTGCAGCAGATTCCAGCGCTCGACATCCGCACCGTCCCTTGCCAGTTCATTCAGACTCGGGGTCGACCAGATATCGGCATCCACGCCCCAGTCCTCCTTCAACAATGCAGCGGCGGCAATGACCTCGTTGAGGATCGCGCCGCAGCCCAGTAGCTGTACCCGCGCCTTGCCATCGCTGGCGCCTTCGCTGAGGCGATACATCCCTTTGATGATGCCTTCCTCTGCACCCTCCGGGAGCTCCGGATGGCTGTAGTTCTCGTTCAGGGTGGTGATGTAGTAGTAGACGTTCTCGCCACGCTCGTACATGCGCTTGAGCCCGTCATGGAAGATCACTGCCAGTTCATAGGCGAAGGTAGGGTCGTAAGAGACACAGTTCGGAATGAAGCCGGCAAACAGCTGGCTGTGACCATCCTGATGCTGCAGGCCCTCGCCGTTCAGGGTCGTACGCCCGGACGTTCCACCGATGAGGAAACCACGTGCCAGCATGTCACCTGCGGCCCACGCCAGGTCACCGATACGCTGGAACCCGAACATGGAATAAAAGATATAGACCGGGATGGTCATCAGACAGTTGTTCGCGTAAGAGGTGGCTGCAGCGATCCAGGAAGACATGGCGCCGTCCTCGTTGATGCCCTCCTGCAGCATCTGCCCCTTTTCCGACTCCCGGTAAGGCATGATGTCGGTCGCATCCATGGGCTCATACTTCTGCCCTTCGTGGGCATAGATGCCGACCTGACGGAACATACCCTCCATGCCAAAGGTGCGGGCCTCGTCCGGCACGATGGGTACCAGACGCGGCCCTATCTCTTTGTTGCGCGCGATCGCCACCAGAATTCGCACCAGCGCCATGGTGGTGGACATATTGCGTTCACCGGTTGCCTTGAGCAGGGCCGCGAAGATCGAAAGATCGGGGATCGGCAGGGTCTCGACCTGAGCCGGACGGCTCGGCAGATAACCACCGAGTACCTTGCGCCGCTCGTGCAGATACTTCATCTCCCGGCTTTCGGGGTCGGGACGGTAGAACCCGGCATGATGCAGGACCTCGTCAGACACCGGTATATTGAATCGTTCGCGGATCTTGATCAGCTGCTCGTCAGACAGCTTTTTCTGGGAGTGCGAGATATTCATCCCCTCGCCCGCCTCGCCCATACCGTAGCCCTTCACGGTATGTGACAGGATCACCGTCGGTCGCCCGACCTCGCGGGTGGCCGCGTCATAGGCAGCGTACAGCTTCTCGGGGTCGTGACCGCCACGCAGCAGATCGTAATAGATCTGATCATCGCTCATGTCCGCGACCATCGCCTTCAGTTCGGGATACTTGCCGAAAAAATGTTCGCGCGTGTAGGCCCCGCCCTTGTTCTTGAAATTTTGATACTCGCCATCCATGCATTCCATCATTCGCTGGTGCAGCAAACCGGTTTGGTCCTGCTCCAGCAGCCGGTCCCAGCCTGTGCCCCAGAGCACCTTGATCACGTTCCAGCCAGTACCACGGAAGTTGCCCTCGAGTTCCTGGACGATCTTGCCGTTGCCGCGAACCGGGCCATCCAGGCGCTGCAGATTGCAGTTGACGACGAACACCAGGTTGTCGAGCTTCTCGCGCGAAGCCAGCGATATCGCCCCCTGAGATTCCGGCTCGTCCATCTCGCCGTCGCCGAGAAAGGCCCAGACCTTGCGCCCCTCGTTGTGTTTTTCTGCGACCTTGGCCAGACCCCGGTGCTCGAGGTACTTGAGGAAGCGCGCCTGGTAGATCGCCATGATCGGGCCGAGCCCCATCGAGACGGTCGAAAACTGCCAGAAGTCCGGCATCAGGTAGGGGTGGGGGTAGGACGACAATCCCTTGCCAGCGGCCTCAATTCGGAAGTTGTCCAGTTGCTCCTCGCTCAGACGTCCTTCGACATAGGCGCGTGCATAGGTACCGGGTGCGGTGTGTCCCTGGATGAACACCATGTCCGGACCGTTGGGGTGTTCCTGCCCCTTCCAGAAATGGTTGTAACCGACTTCGTACATGATGGCCGAGGACTGGAAAGAGGCGATATGACCGCCAGGGGATGCCGGCTTGCGGTTCGCCCTGACCACCATCGCTGTCGCATTCCAGCGCAGTGCCCGCAAGAGTTTGCGCTCGAGATCACGATCGCCGGGGTAAGCAGGCTGCTGGTTGACGGGAATAGTATTGACGTAGGGCGTATGCGCCGTATCCGGCGGTTCCACACCGGCCTCGTAGGCCTTGTCAATGGTCTTGCGCAGCAGGTACTCAGCGCGCTCGACGCCATCGCGTTCGACAACGACGTCGATGGCCTCTTCCCATTCCCCGGTCTCCTGGGGATCGATGTCTGGCGGCAGTGCTTGACTCACTTTTTATCCTCCCGGATGGTGGCTTGGAGGTGGACGAACAGACCTCTTACCACCCGGGAGAAGGCGCCGGGGACTCGGCAAGCGTGCAATCTGTCGACCTCCCAGGCACAGGATCGCTGCGCATGGCCGGTTAACGAGGCCTGTTAGGCCTCAAACGATCCAAGCCTTTGGATACGGCGACTCGGTTCTTCTTATTCCCGGACGACTCCCTCGCGGGCTCCAAAACAGTGATCCACGAGGTACGCGATCGACCGGTACGGAATTCCACTATGGCGCGACAGGCCGATCTCGCAGGTTCTGCTGTTCGAATAGCCTTGGTCGCAACCTTCAGGTATCTGTTGTCTCAGCCGTGACAAGGCGCTGGCATTCAGCTCGGGCGTGTAAAAGCCCTTGTCTCCGGCGAACCCGCAGCAGCCCTCCTCCTCAGGAAGAAACACGCTCTTCGCGCAGGTGCCGGCTACGGCGATAAAATCCTCCTCCAGCCCCATCTTTTTTGCGCTGCAGGTAACATGCAGGGCAATGCTGTCAACCTGTTCGACGCGGTCCATCTCCGGCAACAGAAATTCCCGGATAAAGCCGACGGGCTCGTAGATCTTTAATTTGTTGTCAAACTGCTCCTGCATTCGCGCGGTGCAGGGACTGGTGTCACACAGCACCGGCAGTCGGCCTTCTTCGGAGGCCTGCCACAGGACTTCTTCCAGGCGGCGAACCGCCGTCTCAGCACTCTCGTTCAAGCCCTTGCTGCTGAAGGGCATGCCGCAGCACTGGGCGTCCACATCCGTTGGAACCACCACCTCGTATCCGGCCTTTTGCAGCAGCGAATGCATGACCTCGATCAGATCGCGTGATTCGCTGTCGCAACTCGACGTTCCCATGCTGCGGCTGACGCAGGCGCTGAAATATACACACTTTTTATTGATAGACCCATTAGTCTTTTTGTGGGAAAGCGACGGCCTCTGGTTGGTGCTCGACCTGGGCATCCAGCGGTGCCAGTCAGGCACCCGCCCGCCGCTGACCCGGTGGATCCCGGCAGTGAGCTTTTCCAGCGGTATCTCGCCAAGAACCCGGCTGGTGGCATGCGCGGCGCGCAGGCCGCCGCGGGTTGCCGCGGTCACCCCGGCCATATGTGCATCCACCCAGTGGGCGACTTTCTTGCCGACCGCCCCGCGCTTTCCGGCACGCAGCGTCTTCATCATCTTCCCGGTATCGATGCCGACCGGGCAGCGGGTTGCACACAGGCCGTCGGCCGCACAGGTCTGCTCACCCGCATAGTCGAAGTCCTTGAGGAGCGCCGACTCCGAGAGTGCATGGCCCGCCGACCGCAGGCGCGCCTGCTCACGCAGTACCACGATGCGCTGCCTGGGCGTCAGTGTCAGTTCACGCGAGGGGCAGACAGGTTCGCAGAATCCGCATTCGATACAACGATCGACCAGGGGGTCCACCGCCGCCATCGACTTGAAGTTCTTGATATGGACCTCCGGGTCATCGTTGAGGATCACCCCGGGGTTGAGCAGACCCTGCGGATCCAGCAGAGCCTTGATCCTCTGCATCAGGGCGTAGGCCTCGGCACCCCATTCGAGTTCAACATAGGGCGCAATATTGCGCCCGGTGCTGTGCTCGGCCTTGAGCGAGCCGTCATACTTTTCGACCACCAGATGGCACAGCTCGTCCATGAATCCGTGATAACGCCTGACCTCAACGGCATCCGCCAGGTCGGGCGTTATGACGAAGTGCAGGTTCCCTTCGAGTGCGTGGCCAAAGATGATGGCGTTGTCGTAGCCATGTTTCGCAAACAGCTGCTGAAGCTCGACCGTGCCCTCGGCAAGCCGCGGCACGGGAAAGGCGATGTCCTCGATGATGACCGTGGTTCCCAGCTCGCGTACCGCACCCACGGAGGGGAACATGCCCTTTCGAATCTTCCACAGTTTTTCGAATTCTTCCGGAACATCGGTAAATACGATGTCGCCGAGGGTGGTCACCGATTTGAGCGAGGCCTGGATATGGGCGATCTGCGTGCCCAGGTCCTCAACATCGCCGGCCCGCGTCTCGACCAGCAGTGCAGCCGCACCCCCGGGCAGCGAGGCCAGTTCGGCCGGCATGCCGGGCTGGTCCTGCACCGAGCGCAGTGCGGCCCGGTCCATGATCTCCACCGCATCCACCGGTTCGCTCTTCAGCAGCGCCACCGCCTCGCAGGCCGATTCCACATTGGCGAAGAACACCAGGGCGCTGGCCTTGTGTGCATGCTCGACCACGGTGCGGTAGGTAATTTCTGCAATAAAGCCGAGGGTCCCCTCTGACCCGATCATCAGGTGCTGCAGGACATCGATCGGATCGTTGTAATCGACCAGGGCGTTGAGACTGTAGCCGGTGGTGTTCTTGATCTTGAACTTGTGCGCGATGCGTTCGGCCAGTGCCGGATTTGCCCGCACATCCGCCACCAGCCTCTCAATCCCGAGCAAGAGATCGGCATGAGAGGCTGCAAAGGCCGCGCGACTGCCGGTATCACCGGTATCGAGTACGCTGCCGTCGGCCAGTATCAGACGCATCGAGGCCAGGGTCTGGTAACTGTTCTGCGCCACCCCGCAACACATGCCCGAGGCGTTGTTGGCCGCAATACCACCGATTTTGCAGCTTGCAATCGACGCAGGGTCAGGACCGATCTTGCGCCCCAGCGGTGCCAGATAACGATTGGCCTGGGAGCCGATGATGCCGGGTTGCAGACGAATATGGCGAGCATCTTCACTGACCGAATAGTCGCGCCATGCATTACCTTCGAGCATCACCAAAACAGAATCGGTGATGGCCTGTCCGGAAAGGCTGGTCCCGGCGGCACGGAATGTCACCGCGGTTCGATACTGCTGGGCAAGCCCCAACAGACGCGACACCTCCTCCTCACTGCGCACCTTGACCACCAGCTGCGGCACCAGGCGGTAGAAGCTGGCGTCCGTCCCATAAGCGAGGGTCCGCAACGGATCATCGATCAGACGCTCGCGCTCGATGAACCCGGCCAGTGCGGCCTTGAGGGCCTTTACTTTTTCAGTTTTCATATCAGATCCATCAGTTAGCGTATGCCACGGCCGGCAACCAGGTAACCAATTGAGGGTAGGTAAACACCAGGCCCAGGCCGATCAGCTGCAGCACGATGAACGGCACCACACCTTTGTAGATATCGACCAGATTGACACCCGGCGGGCAGACACCCTTGAGATAGAAGATGGCGAAGCCCACCGGCGGCGTGAGGAAGGAAGTCTGCAGGGTCACCGCAACCAGCAGGGCGAACCAGACCAGATTCGGGCTGTCGACCACACCATAGCCGTCCACGGCAAGATCCAGTCCGGCGATGACCGGCCCCAGCAGCGGCAGCATGATCAGGCTGATCTCTATCCAGTCGAGGAAGAAGCCAAGCAGGAAAATGATCAGCAGGATCACCACGATCAGGCCATAGGGCCCGAAACCAAGCCCGTTCAGGGCCGATTCGATGAGCTCGTCGCCGCCACACTCGCGCAGGACCAGCGCAAAGATGGTCGCACCCACGAAGATCGCGAAGATATAGGCGGAGGTGTTCATGGTGTTGATCACCACCTCTCTGAACACCGCATAATTCAGGCGCCTGTACACGACAGCCAGAACGGTCGCACCCAGGGCTCCGATGCCCGAGGCCTCGGTCACGGTCGCAATACCCGCAAATATCGAACCCAGCACCGCCAGGATCAGCATCGCCGGCGGCAGGATGTCCAGCATGACCCGCATGACATCGCCTAATTCAATCGCCTTGTGGTTGGCCGCAAGAGGTGCATTTTCCGGCTTCCACATGCCGTACAGCACGATGTAGAAGACATAGAGGGCGCCGAGAATGATGCCGGGGAAAACCGCACCCATGAAAAGGTCGCCCACAGACACGCCCAACTGGTCGCCCATGATGACCAGCATGATCGACGGGGGAATGAGGATGCCGAGGCAACCCGAGGCCGCCACCGTGCCCAGCGCCAGGGGCTTGTGATAGTTCTGTTTGAGCATGATCGGCAGCGACATCACGCCCAGCAGTACCACGGATGCACCGATGATCCCGGTCGAGGCCGCGAGGATGATTCCAATCAGGGTCACCGTGATCGCCAGACCACCTTTCACGCTGCCGAACAGCTTCTGCATCGAATGCATCATGCGTTCCGCCACGCCGGACTTGTCCAGCATCAACCCCATGAAGATGAACATCGGCAGGGCAACCAGGACCCAGTTGTCCATGATGCTGAAGATACGGCCGGTCAGCAGACCCAGGGTGTTGTAGTCAAGACCGGTGACCGTCAGGTCCATGCTGTCGGTCCAGTACGCGATACCGGCAAAGCCGATACCGACACCGGCGAGCACCCAAGCCACCGGGAAGCCGGTGAACAACAGCGCGATGAATGAGACGAACATCGCGATGACAAGATAATTCTCGGGTTCGAGGTGCATCAGTTGGCACCCCCTTTGTCGTTATCGTCCTTGAGCTGGGGCCTGAACAGATGGCGCAGCATCGACACGCGGGCGGGCACATCTTCGACAGGCTCTTTTCCGTGATGCAGCAGGAGCAGCGTCTCCTGAATCAGGCGGGCCAGCGCGGCGATAAAGATCAGCACCATGGTAATGGGCACCACCCCCTTGATCAGCCAGCGGTAAGGCAGGCCGGTTGGATTCTGCGAGGACTCATTGACCCGGTAGGACTCGATCACCCAGCCCAGGCTGTGGTCGAACAAGATCCAGAGAAAGGGCATGAGCAGGAGCAGGATGCCGAGAATCTCAAACACATGTTGCGCACGCCTGGGCAAAGCCATGTGCACCACATCGACCCGGATATGCGAGTCATTGGTTACCGCGTAGGCCATGCCGAACATGAACGCCACCGCGTAAAGATGCCACATCAACTCTTCCAGCGGCACCATGCCCTTGCTGAAGCCATAGCGCATGACCACCTGCACGACGATGACGAGAATCAGAGCGACATTGAACCAGGCCGTGGTTTCGGCAATCCGACGCACGAAACCATTTAGCAGTTCAACGACCGGAATGTGGTACTGAGCGTGGGTATTGTCTGACACGGCAGATAACCTCAGTAGAAACTGTGCCGGCGGGGGCAGTCTTTGCCCCCGCACGGTCAATCAGCCGGGATGATTCACACCCCGTGCAGTTGGCTGCTTACTTGACTATGCGCACCGTCCCGGGGCGCGGCAGGAAGGCCCACTCGTTCCACAGCTCGTAATCGGCGCGAAAGGCCTGCAGATTGTCGTAGATGCGCTTGAATTCAGGATCCTTCCCACTCTGTTCGGCAACCACCTCTTCCCATTTGCCGCGGAAAGCAGTCAGCATTTCATCGGACCAGTAGCGGTTCTCGACACCTTTCTCCAGGTTCTCTTTCATCACCGGGAACTGGATCGCCTCACCCAGTGCCAGGCCGTCGAGCATGGCCGCCTTGCAGCCCATTTCCAGCACCGACTGCTGCTGTTTGTCCATCTTGTTCCAGGTGTCCTTGTTGATGATCAGGTCGAACATGGTCGCCGGCTGGTGCCAACCCGGGAAGTAGTTGTACTTGAGGATCTTGTGGAAGCCGAGCAGCTTGTCGATCGCCGGCATGGAGAACTCGGTGGCGTCGATCGCACCCTTCTCCAGCGCCGGGAAGATCTCCTTGGAGGGCAGCAGCGAGGTGCTCACGCCCATCTTTTCCATGACCAGTGCACCCAGGCCGAAGAAGCGCATGCGCAGACCTTGCAGGTCTTCGGGCTTGTCGATCGGCTTTGAAAACCAGCCGGACGTCTCGGGTGCGATGACCGAACAGGGGATCGAATGGACGTTGTAGCCGGCCTTGTCGTAGGTCTCCTGCCACAGCAGGCGGCCGTCGCCATAGTAGATCCAGGCCAGGAACTCGGGCGCATCCGGGCCAAACGGAACAGCCGAGAAGATGGCTCCTTTCTCACCAAGGAGTCCGGTGTTGTAACCGGGGGTGGTCCAGCCGGCGTTGACCTGCCCCTTGGAAACCGACTCCAGCATCTCTTTCGGTGGGATCAGCTTGCCCGGCTCGTAGATCTTGATCTTGACGCTGCCCCCAGAGGCCTCATTGACATGCTCGGCCAACCATTTAGGGGTCGAGCCCAGCCCCGTGAGGTGGGTCCCAAACCAGACCGGGACTTTCAGCAGCACCTTCTTGGCCGCAAAGGCGGGTGACGCTGCGAGCGCCAGGGTGAGAACCGCCGCGGTTGCGGTCGTGGCTATAATTTTGTTCATTCGAATCCTCCGTTTGGGTTCTATTATTCTGGGAGCGCTCCCCGGGGCGTTCATGCCGGCAGGCGCAACCAGGCGATCAATTTTCGGCAGCGTCGTTTGCCGGCTACGACACACCTCCTTTCTCTAAGCATTCTCGTAAATTGGTAAAATGGTCAAACCAGTATAATTCTGGCAACAAATCTGCATTTGTCAAGGCCCGGAAAGAAATAGACTAAACATCAGCTTATAGTTATATAATATATACCTAACACATTGTTGACATTGATAATTTTGGCTTCTACCCTGTTTACTGAGTGACTCAGATGTGGTTCGGAAATTAATAATCTGCGGTTGCTGACAACGAGCAGACGGGGGTAAAGACAGCACCGTGAACTTGCGTTGTATTTAACGATTGATCCAATTGGTATTACCAATTAAGATTGCCGGAATGATGAAAACTGAACGCCTTTCAGACCGCATTGCCCAGGAACTCGAGCAATCCATCATTGGTGGGGCCCTCAGGCCGGGCGAGAGACTGCCCGCGGAACGCCAACTGGCCGAGCGCCTCGGTGTCTCGCGGCCATCGCTGCGCGAGGCTATTCAGAAGCTGGCCAGCAAGGGTCTGCTGCACAGCCGCCAGGGCGGGGGAACCTATGTATCGCAGGCGTTGCACAGCAGCATGACCGACCCTCTGATGGCCATGCTGCAGCAGCACCCGGAGGCGCGTTACGACGTCCTCGAGGTACGGCACGCGCTGGAGGGACAGGCGGCCTACTACGCGGCGCTGCGTGCAACGGATGATGATCGCGAGCGCATCCACGACAGATTCGACCAGATGATCCGGCTGCACACCGATGGTGACGATCCCATGGCGGAGGCACGCGCCGACGCTGATTTCCATCTGTCGATCGCCGAGGCCTCGCACAACATCGTGCTGCTACACGTGATGCGCAGTCTGTTCTCGGTCCTGCAGAACAGCATCAAGCACAACCTGGACAAGCTTTACACGATACCGAAGGTCTTCGAGCCCCTGTCCTCTCAGCATGAGCAGCTGATGCGTGCCGTTATCGAAGGCGACCCAGAAGCCGCGCGCCAGGCGGCCCAGACCCACCTCGTCTTCGTCGAGGAATCACTCCAGGGCATCGACGAGGAGCAGGCCAGGCATGAACGCTTTCTGCGCCAGGCCTCGCTGCTTTCGTCCGTATGAGCAAGCGCTATCCGAAATTGCTGACCGCTGCCGAGGCGGTTGCCCGGATCGCCGATGGGTCGACCCTGGCAACCGGCGGTTTCGTCGGAATCGGTGTGCCCGAGACCCTGCTCAAGGCCCTGGAACAGCGTTTCACCGAGACCGCCCAGCCACGCGATCTGACCCTCGTGTATGCGGCCGGTCAGGGCGACGGCGGTGAACGGGGGCTCAATCACCTCGGCCACGAGGGGCTGCTGCGCCGGGTTATCGGCGGCCACATGGGGCTGATACCGCGCATCGGTCAGCTCGCGAGCGACGAGAAGGTCGCCGCCTACAACCTGCCGCAGGGGGTCATCACCCACCTGTACAGAGACATCGCGGCCGGTCGGCCCGGCGCGCTGACCTCGGTGGGCCTGCACACCTTCGCCGATCCACGTGTCGACGGCGGGAAACTCAACCGCAGCGCCGTCGACGACCTGGTCCGGGTGATGGAGATCGACGGCGAGGAGTACCTGTTTTACAAGGCCTTCCCCATCCATACGGCCTTTCTGCGCGGCACCACCGCTGACCCCAAGGGCAACATCACCATGGAGCGCGAGGCACTGCATCTGGAGTCGCTGGCAATCGCCCAGGCCGCGCACAACTCCGGCGGCCTGGTGATGGTACAGGTCGAACGCCTGACCGAGCGTCACGTGCTGAGTCCGCACCTGGTACGCATCCCCGGTATCCTGGTCGACTGCGTGGTGCTGGCCGGGCCCGACGACCACGAACAGACATTCGGTGAGGCATACAACCCCGCCTACACGGGTGAGGTCCGGGTACCCGCGCAGCTCGCCGGGGCCCGCTTCGACGAACGCCTGGTGATCGGCCGGCGCGCCGCCCTGACGCTGCGGCCGGGGGCCGTGGTCAACCTGGGCATTGGGATGCCGGAAGCCGTGGCGGTCGCGGCGACCGAAACCGGATTGCTACAGACAGGTCACGCTGACGGTCGAACCCGGCGGTATCGGCGGCATCCCCGCCGGTGGCCTGAGCTTCGGGGCCGCCGCCAACGCCGAGGCGGTGGTCGACCAGCCGGCGCAATTTGATTTCTACGACGGCGGCGGCCTGGATCAGGCCTTTCTCGGGATGGCGGAGGTCGACCGACACGGCAACGTCAATGTCAGTCGTTTCGGCAGCCGTACCACCGGCGCCGGCGGTTTCGTCAATATCAGTCAAAATGCCAAAGAAGTCGTCTTTCTCGGCACCTTCACCTCGGGCGGGCTCGACCTCGCAATCGAACACGGCCGGCTGCGGATCAAGCACGAAGGCCGCAATCCAAAATTTGTCGACCAGGTGCAACATCTGACCTTCAATGGCCGTGCCGCATTCGAACGCGGCCAGCACGTGCTCTACATCAGCGAACGCGCCGTTTTCGAACTGACGGCGGAGGGTCTGCTGCTGACCGAGATTGCACCTGGCGTCGATCTGGACAATGACATACTTGCTCGGATGGCTTTCCGCCCGCGCATTGCCCCAGCCTTGGGTCGGATGCCAGCCGATATCTTCAAGCCACCGTCCTCAGACAGCTGAATCCGGAGCACACCGACATGCCTGCACCCGAAAAGGTTTATTTCTTTGCCACCTGCCTGATCGACCTGATGTATCCCAAGGCCGGACTGGCAGGTATGCAGCTGCTCAAACGCGCAGGGGTGGAGGTGATTTTCCCCCGAGACCAGACCTGCTGCGGCCAGCCCCCTTTCAACTCCGGCTATCGCGAGGAGGCGCTGGCCGTAGCGCGCGCCCAACTCGACTGTTTTAAACGCGACATCCCGGTGGTGGTTCCATCCGGCTCCTGTGCAGGGATGATCAAGCACCACTGGCCGGAACTGTTTGAGGGAGAGGTTGACGAGCAGCGGGCGTTGGATGTCGCCGCGCGCACCTACGAACTCACAGAGTTTCTGGTCGATGTTCTGGACGTGAGACTCAACGACCTGGGCACACCAACCCGGATTGCGATCCATACTTCCTGCTCGGCGCGGCGCGAGATGGGCGTGGCCGACCGTATCCAGTCGCTGGTAGCCCAGCTCGGAAAGGTCGAGGTGCTGGTACAGGATCGCGAGTCGGAGTGTTGCGGATTTGGCGGTACCTTTGCGGTCAAACAGGCCGACGTCGCGGGGGCCATGGTCAAAGACAAGACCGATGCGCTGCGCGCTACCGGTGCAGAGCGCGTGATCAGCCAGGACTGCGGCTGCCTGATGAATATCGGGGGTGCGCTCGAACATCAGGGTGACGGGCCGGTCACACAACATGTCGCGGAGTTTCTTCTGGAGCGAACCTCATGAATCAGACTCAGGAATTCCACCAGCGCATCGACGAAGCACTGCACAACGATCAGCTGCGGCGCAACTTCCGCTCGGCCATGAGCGGCGTTATGGAGCGCCGCGCCGATCAGTTTCCGGATGATGACCAGCTGCAGGCCTTGCGCGAGCAGGCGCAGATGGTGCGGGCCAACTCGCTGGTCAGACAACCCGAGTTGCTCGAGCGGCTCGAGCAAAAGTTGACCGCGAACGGCATCCAGGTGCATTGGGCCGAAAGCGCCGAACAGGCCAACACCATCATCCACGGTATCCTGAAGCAGGCCGACGCCAGGTCCGTGGTCAAAGGCAAGTCGATGGTCTCTGAAGAGACCGAACTCAATCACTATCTCGAACAACGCGGCATAGAGGTGATCGAATCCGACCTTGGCGAGTACATCATCCAACTGGCCAAGGAACCGCCATCACACATCGTCATGCCGGCGGTCCACAAGAACCGCTTCGAGGTCGCCGAGCTGTTTCGAAAATTTCATCCGGACATCCCGTATACCGAGGACGTAGACGAACTGACCCAGACTGCGCGCGAGATCCTGCGCACCCGCTTCGCCAACGCCGACGCCGGTGTCTCCGGCGTCAACTTTGCGGTCGCCGAGACCGGCACATTGTGCCTGGTCGAAAACGAAGGAAATGGGCGACTCAGCACCACGGCGCCGCGCCTGCACATCGCCATCACGGGCGTGGAAAAGGTGGTCGAAAAGCTCTCCGACGTGCCGCCCCTGCTGGAGATACTGACCAAGTCCGCCACCGGTCAGCCGATCACGACCTACTTCAATATGATCAGCCGGCCGCGTCAGCCGGACGAACTGGATGGCCCGGAGGCCGTCCACCTCGTGCTGCTGGATAACGGTCGCTCACGCATCCGGGTCGACGAGGAGCTTCTCGACACCCTGCGCTGTATTCGCTGCGGCGCCTGCATCAACCACTGCCCGGTCTACGTACAGCTGGGTGGGCACGCCTATGGTACGGTCTATCCGGGGCCGATCGGTATCGCGCTGGAGCCCCAGCGACTCGGTCTCGACAAGGCCGGCACACTGACCTCGGCCTGCACCATGTGCGGCGCCTGTGCCGAGGTCTGCCCGGTGAAGATCCCCTTACCCAAGCTGATAAATCGTCTGCGTGCAGAGGCCGTCAACGAACAGCGCACGACCACGCCGCTGCATGGTCGCGGAAGTCTGCGCAAACCCAGTGAGGCCACGATCTGGAAGCTCTGGCAGCAGCTCAACAGCCACCCACGTTTGTATCGACTGTTCACCCTGGTCGCAACACGCCTGCGCGGCCTGACACCGGGCAAGCTGGGTGGGTTGGACGCGCTATCGCAGTGCCCCCAAACCGGCCTCCCGCAGCCTGCATGAACTGGCCCGACAGGAGGGCTTCAGCCATGAGTGAGGCACGCGACAGGATTCTCGACCGGCTGCGTGCCAATCGTCCGCACGAGGTACCGGTGCCGCCGGTTTACCAGAAGCCCCTGGGCTGGGACCGCGAACAATGCATTGCCGGTTTCAGCGAACGCATGCAGGCAGTACGCGGCGAGGTGCACCGGATCGGCCGCAATGACTGGGTGGACTGGATCAATACCGAGATGGCCTCACGCGAAATGAACCATGCCCTGATCGGCCAGAGTCAAGATCGCCGAGCAGTTCGCAGCCGGCGCATCGGATGCATTCGAACTCACCCGGTACGACCGCAAGATCGAGGAATGGAAAGACACCCTGTTCCATCAGATCGATTTCTCCGTCACCGGCAGTCTGGCTGGCCTGGCCGAGAGCGGCAGCCTGGTACTCTGGCCGGATGCCACCGAGCCACGGCTGATGTCACTGGTGCCGCCGCTGCACATCGCGCTGCTGGATGCCGATCGGCTGTTCGAAAACTTTGCGCAATTGATCGAAAAGGAGAACTGGGCTGCGGGCATGCCGACCAATGCACTGCTGATCTCGGGCCCCTCGAAGACCGCCGATATCGAACAGACACTGGCCTACGGCATCCACGGCCCGAAACAGCTGATCACACTGATTCTCGAATAGCAGACGCGGAAGCGCTGGTCCGAGGTGCGCGGCGTTGCCCGTCAGCCGGTTTCTGTTGCCGCAATCAGCTCTGACTTGCGGTCGTCGATCAGCGCGTGAATCGCGGCCGCCGTTACGCCCAGCGCCACGGCTGTCCACCATACCGCATCGTAGCTCCCGGTGGACTCGAACATCCGCCCCGCCCACCAGGCGCCGAGGAAGGCCCCCAGCTGGTGACCGAGGAACACCACTCCATACAAGGTGCCAAGGTAGCGCACGCCAAATACCTGGCCGACCATGCCGCTGGTCAGCGGTACCGTGCCCAGCCAGATAACCCCGATCAGGGCACCGAACAACATGGCCGTGGCCTCGGTCAGCGGGATGATCAGAAAACCGCTGATCACGACCGCACGCAGCCCATAGAGCCAGCTCAACAGATACTTCTTGCGATAGCGGTCACCCAACCAGCCGAACAGCAGTGAGCCGAGGATATTGAACAGGCCGATCATGGCGAGAGCATTAGCGGCGACAGCGCGATCCAGCCCCATATCGACGGCATAGGCCGGGAGATGCGTGGCAATAAAAGCGACATGGAAACCGCACACGAAGAAACCCGTGATCAGGAGCAGGTACCCGCGGTGTCCCGAGGCCGAACGCAATAGCGACACAAAGCCGGGCCCCTCGGATGTGCTTCCCGAAAGCTTCGCCGGCAGAAACACCGCGGCAAACACCATCATCAGGGTCGTCCAGGCCAGCGCCTCGAAGGCCCAGTTCCAACCTCCGCTCAACAGCCAGTAGTTGGCCAGGGGCACCATCAAAAACATCCCAAAAGAACCCAGGCCGGTGACAATCCCGAAGGCCATTGTGCGCTTCGCCGGCTCGACCACCCGCCCCACGGCGCCAAGGACAACGACGAAGGTCGTCGCGGACTGCGCGGTTCCTGTCAGCACGCCGAGTACCAGCAACAGCCCGGGAACACCCGCGACCTGGGTCATCAGGAACATGGCGCCGGCGTAGATCAGCGCGCCCCAGATCACGATGCGCCGCGGCGAGAACCGATCAGCCAGATAACCCGCCAGCGGCAGGCCGAGCATGAGATTCTGTAAAGCAATCGCAAGGCCGAAACTCTCGCGATCGATGCCAAGCACACAACCCAGGGGCTGCATGAAGATTCCGAAAGACTGCCGCAGCCCCATGCTGATCAAGACGATCAAGCCACCGGCCACGACGACCACCAGGGGGTTCTGCCGCCAATGTCGAGACGGAGACGACATGGGCGCCTGCGTGTTAATGGTTGCCCTTGGCCTCGAGAACGCGATGTTTGCTGCGGATGAAGTCCGTGTGCGAAACGTACATCAGATCGGCCAGCCGTCGAATCAGGAGTTCTTCATGGTGGTGGAGCTCATTGTTCGCGTAGGCGACTTCCCAGAGGCCGCGCAACAGGTTCAGCTTCTGTTGGGCTGAGAAATTGCCATTGATCAACGCAATCTGTTCATGCAGTGACGCATTTGCATCCGCTGTATCGTGGGCCACGTGCACCAGATCGGACAGGTCCGATTCGGCCAGGCCCCACTCACGCCTCAGCACACCCTTCAGGCGCTCGATCTCCGCATCCCTGAGCGTATGATCGGATTTCGCCACCTCGATCAGCAGCACAGCGGCGGCCAGGTGCAACGCCGCCTCGTCATCGGTTTCGTTCGACGGTTCGGCGGAGAACAAGGCCTGGATCTTTTTCAACATGGGGCTTGCCGGGCTAGTTGGATTTGCTGTTTTCCTCGTTCGCCAGGGCTTTTTCAGTGATCTCCTGGTACAGGTTCGCCACCTTGCTGATGATTTCTGCGAGCTCCGGATGACTTTCCCATTCTGACTGGTTCGCCACAGCATCGTCGAAAACCCTGTCCAGAAATTCGATTTCGGATTCACCCAGGAGCTCCCCGCGATCCACCTTCTCTTTGATCTCCAGGGCACGCGGCAAACGTATTTCGGTCAGCCGGTTGAGCAGGACCAGTGCAACACCTTCATCTTTCTCCGATTCACTCATTCCAACCTCCGTGGTTTCATTATTCGATTTGAATCATCTGAACACCCGCCGCAGCGGAGTCCCATCCCCGGCTATTGCAGCGGCAGGAGCGAGACCTGTTTATTCAAACCGGTTTGTAAATTTCTGCACCCTGCTGCAGGAACTCTTCGGCCTTTTCCTTCATACCCTCTTCCACCGCGACGTTCACATCCTTGAACTTGTGGCTGGCGGCATATTCGCGCACGTCCTGTGTAATTTTCATCGAACAGAAGTGCGGACCGCACATGGAACAGAAGTGTGCCACCTTGGCCGAGTCCTTGGGCAGGGTCTCATCGTGGAATTCACGCGCCTTATCCGGATCCAGGCCAAGGTTGAACTGATCATCCCAACGAAACTCGAAGCGAGCCTTGGACAGGGCGTTGTCGCGCAGCTGGGCACCCGGCAGGCCCTTGGCAAGATCAGCCGCATGAGCGGCCAGCTTGTAGGTGATGATGCCCTCACGCACATCCGCCTTGTTCGGCAGGCCCAAATGCTCCTTGGGTGTGACGTAGCAAAGCATCGCCGTGCCGTACCAGCCGATGTTCGCCGCACCGATGCCCGAGGTGATGTGGTCGTAACCCGGCGCGATATCCGTGGTCAGCGGCCCGAGCGTGTAAAACGGTGCCTCGAAACAGTCAGAGAGCTCCTTGTCCATGTTCTCCTTGATCATCTGCATCGGCACATGACCCGGGCCTTCGATCATCACCTGAACATCGTGCTCCCAGGCAATCTTCGTGAGTTCCCCCAGGGTCTCCAGCTCGCCGAACTGGGCCGCGTCGTTGGCATCCGCAATCGAGCCCGGGCGCAGACCATCACCGAGGCTGAAAGATACATCGTAGGCCTTCATGATCTCGCAGATGTCTTCGAAATGGGTATACAGGAAATTTTCCTGATGATGCGCCAGACACCACTTGGCCATAATCGAACCACCGCGTGAGACGATGCCGGTGACACGATCGGCGGTCAGCGGCACATAGCGCAGCAGCACGCCGGCGTGGATAGTGAAATAGTCGACGCCCTGCTCAGCCTGTTCGATCAGGGTGTCGCGGAACATCTCCCAGGTCAGGTCCTCGGCCTTGCCGTTCACCTTCTCCAGTGCCTGGTAGATCGGCACGGTGCCGATCGGCATGGGCGCGTTGCGCAGGATCCACTCGCGGGTCTCATGGATGTTCTTGCCGGTCGACAGGTCCATCAGGGTGTCGCCGCCCCAGCGTGCCGACCAGGCCATCTTCTCCACCTCTTCCTCGATCGACGAAGTGACCGCCGAGTTACCGATGTTGGTGTTGATCTTCACCCGGAAGTTTCGACCGATGATCATCGGCTCAAGCTCCGGGTGATTGATATTGGCCGGTATGATCGCGCGACCGGATGCGACCTCTTCGCGCACGAACTCGGGAGTGACCTGTTCCGGCAGATTCGCGCCGAAGCTTTCGCCTCGATGCTGCCTCAGCAGCTTGGCATAGCGCGGGTCGGCACGCAGTTCGTCGAGACGCTGATTCTCGCGGATCGCGATGAACTCCATCTCCGGCGTAATGATCCCCTGCCGCGCGTAATGCATCTGGGTCACGTTCCTGCCCGCCTTCGCGCGACGCGGCGCTCGGATGTGCTCGAAGCGCAGGCTGGCGAGATCAGGGTCGTGCTGGCGCTGGCTGCCGTACTCGGAGCTCGGCCCTTCGAGCTGCTCGGTGTCGTCACGTTCGGCAATCCAGCCCGAGCGCACATCGGGCATGCCCCGGAGCAGATCGATTGCTACGTCTGGATCGGTAAAGGGGCCCGAGGTGTCGTAAATGGTGATCGGCGGATTGTCTTCCTCACCCATGCTGGCAGAGGTGGGTGACTGCTCGATCTCGCGCATCGGCACCCGGATGTCCGGGCGTGAGCCTTCCACGTAGATCTTGTGTGCCCCCGGGAAGGGGCGCGTGACCTCTTCAGAAAGTTCGCTGGTCTTTTTGATGAAATCTTCGGGGATTGCGCTCATTTGTCTTTGTCTCCAAGGGGGAAAGCCGGGACAACCATAAAATTGCTTCCAGCCTTCGTACGCCAGTCTCAACCGGTCTGTATCAGGTTCGAAGGGGTAAGCCGGAACCCTTTGTCCGGTGCACGAAGGAGGTTCGGCCAAGGCCCGACGGGGACGTCGGGCCGGGAAGGAGCGCCACGGATGGCTTCTCGAACCAGCTTCCCTCCGCCGGTACTAACCGGATCAGGTTCCAAGGGACTCTCTCAACTCACCTTTCGATGAGCACCCCCAGCCGTTTTTTCAAACCCGACTGTACCAGTGCGGTATGCGCTGCACCACAAGGGATTCCCATCCGCGGGCCGAGGTTACAAATAGGTAATACCTATCCTCCCGCTACCTTTAATTACCCCCACGGCTTTCGTTACCGACGCCGCTTCAATCTGTGCCAACGTGGTTGGTTCGCCGACAACCATTGATACCGCTGATGGCTGTGAAGAAAATCCACTCGCGTCAAACACTTGCCCCGCATCGCATCAACACTTAGGCTAATGGATTGTCAAGCTTCTCACCGAATACCTTGCCGGAGACCACGATGCTCGCCAACGATCTCGAAACAGCCCGCTTCAACATGGTGGAGCAACAGATACGCCCGGCTGAGGTGATAGACCCCCGAGTGCTCAATGCGCTGCAGACTGTGCCGCGCGAACGCTTTGTCGGCGATGAGTACCAGGGCCTGGCCTTTGCGGATGTCGCTTTGCCGATCGGTGAAGGCCAGCAGATGATGAAACCGGTGCAGGAGGCCCATCTGCTCCAGGCTTTGAACGTTAAGCCCGGTGAAAGCGTGCTGGAAATCGGTACCGGCAGCGGATTCATCACTGCCTGCCTGGCTCATCTGGGCGGGGTGGTGACCAGCTATGAGACGCAGGCGGCGCTGAGTGAAGCCGCGGCCGGGCGTTTGGCTGCGTTGGGTGTAAAGAATGTCGAGCTGGTCGCCGGCGATGGGCTGCATGCGAGTCTGGCGCCCAGCAGCTTTAAGGCCATCGCGGTAACCGGTTCACTCCCCACCTACCCCTCTTATCTCGAAGACCTGCTGGCACCGGGTGGTCGGATGTTCGTGGTGATCGGTGAAGCGCCGGCGATGACTGCCATCATGGTGAGCCGTAACGAAGATGGCGAGATCTGGAAAGAGAAACTGTTCGAAACGGTCGTGCCGGCGTTGGATCATGCGCCGCAAGCCGATCATTTCGTATTCTGAGTCACCAACTTCACGGCACGCCCGACAACCCTACTGTATGCGCGAACTCAACGCCGCAGATCTGCGTGACTATCTGGCCGCCACGACAAACAAACCACTTCTGTTGGATGTGCGTGAACCCTGGGAGTTCAGGATCTGCCAGATAGAAGGTTCGCAACTGATCCCGATGGGTCAGATCCCCGCGGCGCTGAACGCACTCGACCCGGAGCGCGAAACAGTGGTCATCTGTCATCATGGGATCCGCAGCCGTCAGGTTGCGATGTATCTCGATTACCAGGGTTTTTCGGCCGTGATCAATCTGGCCGGCGGTGTCGATGCCTGGGCACGCGACGTGGACCGCCAGATGGCCACCTACTGAGTACGCGGCGAAAATAAAAAGCCCCGCACTGGGCGGGGCTCTAAGACAGGGGGACCCGGTCCCCCTCGTTCAGGACATCCAGGACGTCAGATCTTCACGCCGAGGGCCTTGAGTGTGGACAGCGTCAGCCCACCACGCTCCATACCCTTGGCACGCTGGTACTCGTCCACCGCGCGCATGGTCTGCGCTCCGATGCTGCCATCGATCGGGCCCGGATTGTAGCCGGCCGCCTTCAGCGCCTTCTGCAATTCCGTCAGTACGCCCGGGGTCATATTGGTTTCGCACAACACGCTGCGCCACTCGCGACGCTCGTCAGCGACCTTGACCTTCTTGGCAACCGTCTCGATGACGGCCGGAATCTCGATCTTCTTCTGGGTCGGCGCACTCACCAGCTTACGCACCTTTACCATCTTGTATTCAGCAGGAATCTCGACTTCCTGGATACTGGCGGCCGTCTTGACCTTGCGCTGCTTCACCGTTGCCATTTTGGCCGGAGTCTCGCGCAGGCAGATGGTATTACCGGTCCGCTTGCCGGCCGGTTTGTCTTCCCAGTCGGGGTGCCAGAAGAACTTTTGCTCGGCAACCAGGACCGTTTTGCTGAGGGTCTCGTAGGTCGGCTCGACCTTCACCCGTCTTTCCTGGGCCGGCTTGACCAGTTTGCTCACGCGCTGCACGGCGTATTCCGCGGGGATCTCCACTTCTTTCGTGGTAGCCGGGGTCTTTATCACCTTGCGTGTGACCGTCTTGTACTTGGCCGGAATTTCCACCAGGCACATGATCTCACCGGTGGAATTGTCGATCCGCTGGACCGGGCCACGCCCGGCCTTCCACACCGTCGTTGCCGGGGCAACCAGTACCTTCTCGGTGACCGTCTCGAATTCCGCCGGCACCTCGACAACCTTTTTGCTCGCCTCCTTGATCAGGACCTTTTCCTCGACCCACTCATACGCGGCAGGCTCGACCTCGATCTTGTCAAAGGCCGCTGTCTTCATAACGCGCACGTCTTCTTTCTTGTACTGGGCAGGCAGGTAGTACTCGCTCAGACAGGCGCCAACAGGCTGCTCATCGAGCTTGACCCCACCGCTACCGATGGCCGCCAGCAAGGCGGGACTTGCCGGCAGGGCAGTTCTTTTATTCCCTGCCAACCAAGCTTTGCCGGCCGGGGCCAGCTCCACGGTCTCGGTCGTCATTTCATATTCTGCGGGCACAGGAACGATTTTTTTTGCGGCCTCTTTTACCAGGACCTTTTCTTCGACCATCTCGTATTTTGCAGGGACCATCTCGAAGCGCAATGATGCTTCGCGCGCCGTGACATCAACATTCTCGGTCTTGTATTGCGCGGGGATAACCACCTTCGCATAGCACTCACCGGGCTTTGCATCGGGCAGTGTACGGGTGGCATCCACAGGCTCGGCAAGGGCCTGCATCGAGGTCGCGGCGATCGCTGCGGCCAGGCAGGACAGTTTAAGTATCTTGTACGACTGCATGGGGTTTCCTCCGGGTACAACAGTCTCTTTGATGATCGTGGTAGTGACTGAGAAACTTGCCGCGCTGCAGCGCACAAAATTTCCCTCACCATCACGCTGAATCCCCAAAAGCACCGCAAAACCGCGGCGTCAGGAATCCGGTTTATAGCACAATGCGAACTGAAATCCTTGAGCCACTTCTCAGATTGGAGAGTTCGTCTCGAAGTGACGGCTCCCGAGGCCCAGGCCGCGCTGGACTTCGAATATGCAGGAATCTCAGGAACGCCTGCCGGCGGGCCCTTCCTTGACGAAGCCACGGATCGCAGCTCAGCGCAAAGGGATCAGATCGATCAGGCGCTGCAAGGCACCACGGTTCTGTTCGACCACCCGCCTGCCATTCTCGCCAACCTCGGCCCTTGCGCTGGCGTCTTCGAACCATGCGATCACCTGATCGGCAAGCTCGGCTTCGCTCCCCACCTGGCGGGCCGCACCCTCCTCTATCAACAGTTGGCTTATCGCGGCGAAATTGAACACATGGGGCCCAAAACAGACGGCCACACCCTGCGCCGAGGCCTCGAGCATATTGTGCCCCCCCGTCATCACAAGGCTGCCACCGATGAACGCGACGTCGGCCGACCCGAGCAGGATCGGGAGTTCGCCCATGGTATCGCCAAGATAGACTTGGGTTTCGTTACGGTATTCACCGCTGCGCGAGCGCCTGGCCATGTTCAGGCGTTCACGCTTGCACAGGCCGCCGACACGCTCGAATCGCTCCGGATGACGCGGTACCAGAATCAGCAGGGCATTGGGAAAACGCGACAACACCTTGTGATGCGCAAACAGGACCAACTCGTCCTCACCCTCATGGGTGCTTCCGGCCACCCACACCGGGCGTCCGCCCCAATCACGCCGCAGCACCTCCACCTGCTCATCCAGGCTGGCAGCAATTCGCATGTCGAATTTGATACTGCCGGTCACGGTCACGCGCTCAGCGGGCACCCCCAGTTCTCGAAAGCGCGCCGCATCGGGCTCGGCCTGGGCCGCAACGCGGTCGATGTGCAAAAAAGTCTGGCGGGTAAATCGTCCAAGCCGTGCGTAGCGGCGTGCCGACTTCTCTGAAAGACGCGCATTGGCCAGCAGGGTGTAAACACCATGCCGGCGGCAAACGTTGAGCAGATTCGGCCAGATCTCGGTTTCGACCATCAGTAGCGCGCGCGGGCGAACCCGACGGATGAACCCGGTAAGGGCAAGCGGCAGATCATAAGGGCAATAGACGTGAAAGACCTGGTCGCCAAGCTGCTCTCTGACCCTGGCCGACCCGGTTGGCGTTGTCGTGGTTACCGTAACCGGCAGCTCCGGATTTTCCGACAACAACTGCCTGATCAGGGGCAGGACCGCCTGTACCTCGCCCACTGAGACCGCATGAATCCAAAGCCCTCCCCAGGCCGCAGGTGTTGGAAAAATACCCAGCCGCTCGAGCCAACGCCTGCGATAATCCGGCGCCTTTATACTGCGCCAGAGCAGACGCAACAGCACCAGTGGTAACAGCAGGTAAAGCAACAGGGTATACAGATACCTGATCATGCAGCGCCTTTGAGTACCTGCTCGAGCAGGCGGACATTGTCGCGCAGATGCGTCGGGTTGATGGTGCCGACGATCATGCTGGAAACGCCGGGTTGCGCAAAGACATGTTCAAACGAGTCACGCACACCCGCCTGTCCCCGCACATGACCACTCATCAGACCCTTTTTGATCAGCACGCCCTTACCCTGCGCCCGAGCGGCTTGGAGCACCGGCAACTCCTCGTTGTAGTCCAGGTTGCAGGTCGCCATTACGACATCCATCTCCTGCACCACACGCAGCCCGCCCGCTACCGTCTTGCTCGACATACCGTGTGATCGGATCAGTCCGCGGCGCTTGAGCTCCCGCAGTGCGTCCAGGGCCCCTTCGTTTTCCAGGATCCGCAAGTCGTTGCCGTCCGAATGAATCAGTACGCAGTCGAGGTAATCGGTCTTGAGCGTTGACAGGCTCTGCTCGACCGTCGCGATCGTGTGATCGAAACCGAAATCGAAGCGTGACTCGCCGTTTTCGAAGATTTCCCCCACCTTCGAGACGATGACCCATTCTTTGCGCCTTTCACCGAGCAGGCGGCCGAGACGCTTCTGGCTGCTGCCGTAGGCAGGCGCGGTGTCAAGCAGATTGATACCCAGCTCGCGCGCAAGATCGAGCAGGCCTGTCACCTCTTCGTCTGCGGGCAGTTCGAAAGCACTCGGGTATTTAACCTGCTGATTGCGTCCGAGCTTGACCGTACCCAGACCGAGAGGGCTCACCCGGATGCCGGTACTGCCGAGCGGTCTCAACTCCATTGCGTCACCTCGTCCCAGGGCAACTGCGCGAGGGCAGGCCGGGGCAGTCCGGGAAGCGATATCTGACCACCCGAGGGATCGATTCCGCGCTCGCGCAGCTGCGACATGACCAGCGCCGACACCCTGGGCGCAAAGGCCAGCTTGGTCGGCCAGCAGGTCAGGATATCGTCGTTCATGGCCACGAATGCATCATCCGGCCGCCTGCCGCCAGGCGTCGCAACCTCGGCACGATCGATCGGCAGAGTCGCCCATTCCGCCCCCTGCAGCTGCATCCAGGGCAATAGTTCGGCAAGCTCCGCACGACCTGCGGCAATCTGTTGCGCGGACCCGCGCCCCACGCCTTCCTCAGCGACCTGGCCTCCAAGGTACCAGACCATACGCCCATCGTCGCCCGGACAGCTGGTGATGGTGAGGCGCGGATTGGCACTGGGGCCCAGGCAGTGCGCATGGATCATCGGCAGGGTGCCGCGCAGCATCAGCATGTTCAGCGGGCGTAACTGCATCGGCGGCGAATCCTTGTCCAGGGCCGCCAACAGTCCGGCATTGCCTTTTCCCGCAGCCAGCACCAGGGCGCGAGCGTCGACCGTAGCCTGTTCCGGCAGCTTTGTTCGCCAGCCACCAGACGTGCGCTCGAACTGCGGCGTGTCTTCCAGACGATAACAACAGTCGCCGTATTGGCCGAGAAAAACCTCGGCCAGTGAGCGTGGATCGAGAACGGGCTCTTCCAGGCGATACAAGCTGCCGCGAAAGGCCGGGGTGTCGAAAGGCGCCGGATATTCGTTTCGGGCCAAGGGCTGCATGCGGCTCTGCATCAGCTTGCCGGCGAAAAAACCGGCCATGCCCGAGGTGAGTGATCCTGTGGTCCACAGATGCTGATACCGCGCCAACACGCGCACGCCCGTCAGATCGACCTCACCTTCTCCTGCGAGCGCGGCGCGCCAGATTGCAGGCATGGCACGGATGGCCGTGGCCGAGCCGGTCAGCTTGCCGGTCAGCGCATACTTGGTGCCGCCATGGATGATCCCCTGCGAGGCGATCGACTGGATGCCACCGATGGCCCGACGCTCGAACAGGGCAACGCGATACCCGGCCTGACGCAGACTGGCCAGGGTCCAGAGTCCGGCGATGCCGCCGCCGAATATTGCGATGTCGAGTTTGTGATTTGTCAAACTTTCAATTTCTTGGTGCGCCGCTACGCGACAGCCCGTTTTGATTGCGCTGCGGCTCAGCGCGCCAGCCGCTTCTTTTCTTTTGCTTGCCCAAAAGAAAAGAAGCAAAGAAAAGGCCCCCGACGACTTGCCCCTTGCTGACGCAGGGGTTCCCTGCGCTTCTCGCCTACCGGCGCTGCGTGAACTCGCGCTCTTCGGTCGCTCAGACAGTACTCGCTTGTTCCGGTTTCGACTGCGATGCTCGGCGGCGTCAACGGGACCGGGGTGCCATAGCCAACTACGGAGCACCTCGTCCCCTTGGTGCAGCCGAGCATCGCAGCCAATACCGGGAGAAGCGAGGATGTCTGACCGAGCGCAGCGAGGGAGTTCCGCGCGCCGGTTTGGGCGAGAAGCGCAGGGAACCCGTTGCGCAAGCGAGGGGCAAGTCGTCGGGGTGTCCTTTTCTTTGGCTTCGTTTCTTTGGGACAAGCAAAGAAAAGAAGGCGAGTGTGCGCCGCCGCGCACATCAAAAACCAATCCGCGCGTTAGCGCACATCACACCACCCACTCGATCTCACAACCCACGCTCCCGATCGAATCCACAATCCTCGTCGTCGACACCCCATCGACATAGGTCAAAACCGCCACGCTGCCCCCGGCCTCACGTACACACTTGGCGCCGGGTATCTTGTCCGGATCATTGTCCCCACCCTTGACCAGATAGTCGGGAGCCACCTCACAGATCAGGCGCTCGGGCGTCTCCTCCGAAAATGGCAGCACCCAGTCCACGCAGCCCAGTGCAGCCAGTACATGCATGCGGTTACGCAACGGATTGACCGGACGGTCTGCGCCCTTGAGCACACGCACCGTTTCATCGACATTCACCGCTACCACCAGGCGGTCACCGAGTTTGCTCGCCTCCTCGAGATAGGTGACGTGCCCGGCATGCAGGATGTCGAAACAGCCGTTTGTCATAACGATGGTCTCGCCGCGGACGCGCGCCGCGGCAACGGCATCCAACAGCGCCCCCTCTTCGACCACGCCATGATCGCTCGTGCGCTGGGCGGCCAATGCCTGGGCCAGTTCCTGCGTCGTTGCAGTCGCGGTACCCAGCTTGCCCACCACGACACAGGCCGCGGTATTGGCCAGCTGAGTGGCTGAATCCATTGGCAGCCCAGAGGCAAGGCCCGTCGCAAGCGTCGCTATCACGGTGTCACCCGCGCCGGTGACGTCGAACACCTCACGGGCCTGAGCCGGCAGGTGATGCGGCTCCCGATCTCGCTGTAGCAGGCTCATGCCGTGTTCTCCGCGCGTAATCAGCAGGGCCTGAAGATCGAGTTCGGAAATCAGATTCCGGCCGCGCTCGACCAATGCATCATCATCCGGGCAGTGTCCGACCACGGCCTCGAACTCGGCCAGATTGGGGGTAATCACGGTCGCGCCACGGTAGCGGGAAAAATCCATCCCTTTGGGGTCGACCAGGACCTGTCTGCCAGCCGCGCGTGCAAGCTTGATGAAACCCGCCACGTCCTGCAGGGTCCCTTTCCCATAGTCGGACAGCACGACCACATCACAGTCGCCCAGTGCGGCCTCGAAGGTTTGCATCAGCGCATGGCCGTCGACGCCCGGGAAACCGTCCTCGAAATCCAGCCGGATCAGCTGCTGATGACGGCTGATGACGCGCAGCTTGGTGATAGTCGGAAACTGTGACTGTCTTACCAGACTGCAGCCCACCCCAGCCTCGGTCAGCTGCCGCTCGAGGATATCTCCAGGTTCGTCCTGTCCAGCAAGCCCCACCAGGGTGGCCTTGCCACCGAGTGCGGCGATATTCAATGCCACATTGCCCGCACCACCCGGCCGCCCCTCCTCCGTCTCGACCTTCACCACGGGCACCGGGGCTTCAGGTGAGATCCTGGAGGTACCGCCATGCCAGTATCGATCGAGCATGACGTCGCCAATGGTCAACACGCGCGATTGGCTGAAATCCAGCAGTTCTTTCATCGGTACTCTGGGCGCTGATTCGGTGTCCGCATGCTAGCACGGAGCCAGTGAAAATGGCTCAGCCCCCTGCCGTCATTTGACGCCCTTTCTTGTGGTTCTCCCGCCCAGCCGGACGCCGGATTAGACAGACGTGTCGAGTGCCTCGATGTCTCCGAGCAGCTGCCGGCCGAGCGAGGCCTTCGCGGCAAAACCAAGATCACTCGCCTCCAGGTAGGCGGTGACGAACAGGGCGCCAGGAAGCAAATCCAGGGCGTTCCTGAATTCAACGCTGCGGAACATATGCTGGAAATTTCGACGACGTCTGGCCGGCGACAGCGGCGACCGGGGGAAGCGCATGTCTGCGACATCGATCAGGCCGAAACCACCCTGCGGCAGCAGCAGGATATTGCCGGGGTGCAGGGACCGAAAGTAGATACGGCGCGTATGCAACATCGCAATGAACTCCGCATACTCGCGGAACAGCTCACGCGCCCGGTCATCTGCGCTGACCAGCAATTCATCCAGGGGCGTGCCATCCAGGCGACGGTAGACCAGGCCGTGCCGCCTTATCGCAGGACAGTAAAAGACCTCGTCCACCTCGACACAGACGATCCCCATGCGCTGCAGACGGCGGCTGTTGCGCAGAAAACGCAGATTGTAGGGATAAATCACCGAGGAACTCAGCCAGCGTTTGACACGGAACAGCTTGACGATACGTCCGTCCGGGGTCTGGTAGACCTTGGGCCCATAGCCGTCCTCGCGCAGCAACTTCGCGCCCCGGATCAGGGCCTGATATTCATTCGCGTCGAGCAAACGCATATCAAACCAGCCCCTAATCCGGGAAAGACAGGTCAACCGGGCGCGGCATGCGTCTGCTCAGATGCCGCTGTACCTGCCTGAAAAGATGTTTCGCCTCGGCACTGCTGCCTTTCTCGCCGAGGTAGACATGTATGAAGCGCATCAGCTCGAAACGGCTGAACAGACTGATCGCAATCCGGGCCAGACCGGAAAGATCGGTGATGACGCCCGCGGCGCTCACGAAAAAGCATGCGTGAGGCCCGAGGCGCATCGATCCATACCAGGGAGTCCGGGTCGCCTGACCTATTGATCAGGATGTTGCGCCATTTGAGATCATGGTGGAAAAAACCGCTGCGATGCGCGATCCGTGCCTGTGTCCAGCAGCACACGGGCAATTGCTCTTGCCGCCTTGATCCGGCGTGCGCGTGGCCAGTGACACCAGACGGTGCGGGTGAATTCATCCAGGTCCATGGTATCCCGTAGTCCCTCGGTCACAATAAAGCCCGCCAGCAGAACTCCAAATTGTCCGTCTCTCACCGAAAGCCACGACGTCCAGCGTCGGAATCCCCAGCTCCTTCAGCCGCGAGTAGGCCCAGAATTCGACCGCAGGCTTGGCCGGCCTCAGCAGGAATTCATGCCAGACCTTTGTGCCATAGGTATAGCGCTTGAAATACACGGTTTGCTCGCCTTCCAGATCGCAGCGGTAACACTTCGTCGAGGGGGCCGTTGACACCAAATGCCCACCGACAAATTCCGCCCAATCCCGATCGCGCGACACGCCCAGTTGCGCCAGCCTGGCCCGCCAGGCGCTGTCAACATCAAACACATCGCCATGCAGCGTATGCACCTTGCGTTTCGCGCAGCGCATCAGGCTGTCGCCCCGGGTAACACCATGCCGATCAGACACGCTCAGGCCTGCTCGAACTGATTCTGATACAAGGTACTGTACTGTCCACCCAACGCGATAAGTTCTGCATGAGACCCACGCTCGACCACTTTGCCCTCGTTGATGACCAGGATCTGGTCCGCGTGCACGATGGTCGACAGGCGGTGCGCGATCACCAGGGTGGTTCGATTGCGCGTCAGATTGTGCAGCGCAGACTGCACATGGCGCTCCGACTCGGTGTCCAGCGCCGATGTCGCCTCATCCAGGATCAATACCGGGGCATCCTTGAGCAGCGCGCGCGCGATGGCGATACGCTGTCGCTGCCCGCCAGACAGGATGACGCCATCTTCCCCGACGACGGTATCGAAGCCATCGGGCAACTCATTGATGAAATCGAGCGCATAAGCGGCCCGCGCCGCCGCTTCCATGTCCGCTTGCGAGACTTCTCTTTCACTGCCAAAGCTGATGTTCGCCGCCACGGTATCATTGAACAACACCGACTCCTGTCCCACATACGAGATCTGACTGCGCAGGCTCTTGAGCGTGACACTGCGGATGTCCAGGTCGTCGAGCAGAATGCTTCCGCCCGTAACCGTGTAAAACCGGGGTACCAGCGAGGCGATCGTGGTCTTGCCGCTCCCGGATGGCCCGACGAGTGCTGTCGTGGTGCCTGGCGGCACCACGAAATCGATCTTGTCGAGTACGTCGTCGGTGGATGACGAATAACGAAAAGACACATCCGAAAAGACCAACCGCCCCTTCACCCCCGTCATCACCGCCGTGCCTTCATCGCTCTCCGGTGGTTCATCGATCATGGCGAATACACTTTCAGCACCCGCAAGTCCGCTCTGCAAGGGCTGATTGACGCCGACCAGGCGTTTTATCGGGGGAAACAGCAGGCCCAGTGCCGCGAGAAAGGACACAAAGGCGCCCACGCTCATGGGCTCATCACCCAACTGCCCGGTCCCGATATAGATCAGGAGCGCGATCATCATTGCCGCAACACCCTCGATCAGCGGTGAACTCGAACCATCCGCCAGCTTGACCTTGAACTGAAATCGCCTGACCCAGTTGGCCTGGCGGACGAAGCGTCGCAGCTCTGCATCATGCCCACCGAAGACCTTGATGACCTTATGGCCGCGCACCGCCTCGCCGAGCACATGGGTCAGTTCGCCCATTGTGGCCTGAAGCCGCCTGCTCAGGCCCCGCAGCCTCGTGGCAATCAGCCGCACCGTGATCGCCAGAACCGGCAGCAAAACGAAAACCGTCAGACTCAGACGCCAGTCCAGATAGAGCATATAGGCGAGCAGACCCACCACGATGACCGAATCGCGTACCAGCACCATCAGCACCTTGGTGGCCGCGGCCGTCACCTGGGTGACGTTATGGGTCACCTTGTTTATGACGATGCCGGTGGCATGCGCGTCGTAATAACTGGTCGGCAGATTCAGAATGCGTTCAAACATGAGCTTGCGCAGATCGAGGACCAGTTTCCCGGACACCCAGGCAAACGCAATCTGACTGGCAAGCCCGCAGGTGCCCCGGACCAGAAAAAGCGCGATCAGAAAGATCGGCGACCAGAACAGAAACTCCGGGTCCCGCTCGACGAAGGTGCCATCGAGCAACGGTTTGAGCAAAAAAGGGATGGCCGGCTCGGTCAGGGCCAGCAGCACCATGAACAGGATGCCGAACGCAAATTGCCGCCAATAGGGCTTCACGTGGCTCAGCAGACGGAGATAAAGCTCGCGGCTGCTGATGATGCGGCCTTCCGGATTTTTCGACATTTTCAACAGCCTTGGTGAATCAGCGACGGTAACCGGCGCCGCTTTTGGCGGCCCCGAATGCGCTAGCGCTAGATTATATCGCCGATACGATCACCTGGAGCATTTCTGGGCCGATTCCGAAACCACGAAGCACTGCCTTTTCGGAACATACGGAAATCTTAAAGCCAAGAATCGCGGTCCATGAAAGCCGCCTCAGCCCGCTCTGTTATGGACCCGCAAAGCTATGCGAAGGTCGGTGCGGACAAAGGTTGGCTGCACGAGGAGTGGGATGCGCTGAACCAACAGCTCGACTGGTTCAATGCCAGCTTTTCAGGCGAAAGTCCGAGGAGCGCCTGATCCAGCATCCCGATCAGCTAGTGGGCCATGCGGCGATAATTGTGTGACCGATTCTGGTCTGCGCTTCGGTGAGCGGGTGCGGGTACCGACTTGGAGAAACCCGGGGCCCGTTTCTCGCAATCTTGCAACAATCTCAGGGAGCCGCGGAAATTGCCTGAAAATGCCGGCAGCTGTTAAACTTCTCCGCCGAAATTGGGGAAATGGGAAAAATTTCCTTTCTTTTCTTTGTCTCGTGCAAAACGAAACGCTCGTTCCGCACCCGACCGGCTGGGCGAGTCATGCTGCCGCTTTGCCCGGACCGATCTGCCGCGGCGACTTTCTAGCCTCTAAGACCCCAATATGCCCACCAACACACAGAAAAGATAGCAACGGGCCGATGCCATGAAAATCCTGGTTTTAGGTGTCAGCGGAATGCTTGGCAATGCGATGTTCCGGGTCCTGTCCGAGGCCTGGGGATCGAGCGTCGTCGGAACCGCACGAAGCGAGGCTGCGCGGCGGCATTTCCCGGCGGAGCTCGCAGCTCGGATCGTGACAGGCGTCGACGTCGAAAATCATGACTCGCTGGTGAGAACATTTGCCACAACCCTTCCGGACGCGGTGGTGAACTGTGTCGGTCTGGTCAAACAGCTGGCGGACGCCAATGATCCACTGCAGGCCGTACCGATCAACTCGCTGTTACCGCATCGTCTCGCCGCACTCTGTCAAGCCGGCGGTTCTCGCCTCATCCACGTCAGCACGGACTGCGTATTTTCCGGCAGCAAAGGCGATTACCTGGAAACAGACTTTCCCGACGCCGATGATCTGTATGGCCGCTCCAAGCTGTTGGGCGAGGTCGACTACCCGAATGCGATCACCATGCGCACCTCGATCATTGGCCACGAACTGTCGGCAAGTCGGAGCCTTATAGGCTGGTTCCTGGCCCAGGAGGGCTCGGTAAAAGGTTTCAGGCGCGCTGTTTTTTCCGGGCTGCCGACCGTGGAATTGGCACGGGTTGTACTTGACTTCGTGCTTCCCCGAGCCGAACTGCGCGGCCTGTACCACGTCTCCGCCGCACCCATAGACAAGTACGAGCTGTTAAAGCTGGTGGCGGCGACGTACGGCAAGACCATCGAGATCATTCCCGATGAGCAACTGGTCATCGATCGATCATTGAATTCCGACCGCTTCAGAGAAGCGACCGGCTACACCCCACCTGGGTGGCCCGACCTCGTCCGACGCATGTTCGAGTTCAAGTAACGACGTAAGGAAGCAGAAATGTTTGACGACAAAACGCTGATGATTACAGGCGGGACGGGGTCATTTGGTAACGCCGTGTTGAATCGGTTTCTGAAAACCGGCGTCAGGGAAATCCGTATCTTCAGCCGTGACGAAAAAAAGCAGGAAGACATGCGGATTGAGATAAACAATCCCAAGCTCAAGTTCTATATCGGCGACGTCAGGAATTACGACAGCATTCGGGACGCCATGAAGGGTGTGAATTATGTCTTTCATGCTGCCGCACTCAAGCAGGTCCCGTCCTGCGAGTTCTACCCGATGGAGGCCGTGCGCACTAACATCCTGGGTGCCGAGAATGTCATGAACGCGGCGATCGCGAACAATGTCGAACGCGTGATCGTGTTGAGCACCGACAAGGCAGTCTACCCGATCAACGCCATGGGCCTTTCCAAAGCCATGATGGAAAAGCTTATGGTCGCGAAGGCACGCATGCAGACCGAGGGCGAGACCGTGCTCTGTGCTACCCGTTACGGCAACGTGATGGCGTCACGCGGCTCGGTAATCCCCCTGTTCGTCAACCAGATAAAGGAAGGCAAGGCCCTTACCGTCACCGACCCGGCCATGACCCGATTTCTGATGTCGCTCGAGGATTCGGTAGACCTTGTATTATACGCCTTCGAGCATGGCGGCCAGGGCGACATCTTCGTCCAGAAGGCACCCGCCTCGACCATCGAAGTGCTTGCCCAGGCCCTTAAGGAGCTGTTTGACTCGGACAACGAGATTCGGATCATCGGCACCCGGCACGGTGAAAAGCTTTACGAATCTCTGGTGGCAAGAGAGGAACTCGCCAAGGCACAGGACATGGGCGACTACTACCGGATCCCAGCCGATAACCGCGATCTGAACTACGCGAAGTTCGTGGTCGAGGGCGAGACGGAGATCTCTGATTTCGAAGACTACACATCGCACAACACCACGCGGCTGGATGTAGAGGACACCAAGGAGCTCCTGCTCAAACTCGATTTCATCCAGGAGCAGCTCCGTGCTTAAGGTAATGACCATCGTCGGGACCCGACCTGAACTCATCAAGATGTCCCGAGTCATTGCTGAATTCGACGCGCACACCAATCATGTTCTGGTTCACACGGGCCAGAACTTCGACTACGAGCTCAACCAGGTATTCTTCGACGACCTTGGCATCCGCAAACCCGATCATTTCCTCGGGGCGGTTGGCGACAACGCGGCGCAGACCATCGCACGCGTGATCGAAAAAGCCGATCAGGTTTTGGAGCAGGAGCAGCCCGACGCACTGATGCTTTACGGCGATACCAACTCCTGCCTGTCCGTCATCTCGGCGAAGCGACGCAAGATCCCGGTGTTTCACATGGAGGCAGGCAACCGCTGCTTTGACCAGCGTGTGCCCGAGGAGCTCAACCGCAAGGTGCTAGATCACCTCAGTGACATAAATCTGGTGCTGACCGAACATGCTCGGCGCTATTTGCTAGCAGAGGGAATCCCGGCCGACAGGGTCATCAAGACCGGTTCTCACATGCGGGAGGTGCTGGAGTACTACATGCCCAGCATAGCTGAATCGGATGTGATGGAACGGCTCGACCTCCAGTCGCAAAAGTATTTTCTGCTGAGCGCGCACCGCGAGGAGAACGTCGATTCCCCGGAAAACCTCCAGGACCTGCTGGATACGCTTGTGGCACTCGTGAAGCAGTATGAAATGCCAGTCATCATTTCCACTCACCCGCGCACCCGGCAGCGGCTGGAGAAGCTCGGCGTCGACGGGCTGGATTCCAGAATTCGCTTCCTCAAGCCCTTCGGCTTCTTCGATTACGTCAAACTGCAGATGGAAGCCTATTGCGTTCTGTCCGACAGCGGCACCATCACCGAAGAGGCTTCGCTGCTGAACCTGCCCGCTGTGACCATCCGCAACGCGCATGAACGCCCGGAGGGTATGGATGAGGGTGTGCTGGTCATGAGCGGTCTGAAGGCCGAACGCGTCATGGATGCGGTACAGGTCGTGACGCAACAGCATACGTCGACCTCCGCAAAACATTCCGTACCGGACTATCAGGCCGAAAAAGTATCAGAAAAAGTGCTGCGCATCGTCCTTAGCTACGTTGATTTCGTAAACCGGGTGGTCTGGTCGAAATGAACCCGCACAGGGCCCAAAAGACGTCGTTGTTCGAAATCTATTCAAGCTTCATCCGCAACAGGAAGCTGATTTTTCAGATGGCGCAAAGAGAGGTCCTGGGGCGTTATCGTGGCTCGCTTATAGGACTGGCCTGGTCCTTCTTTAATCCATTGTTGATGCTCGGCGTCTACACTTTTTTCTTTCTCGTTCGTATTCAAGGCCCGTTGGGGGGTGGCGCAGGACGGCGGGCACACAGATTTTGCAATCGTCCTGTTTGTCGGTCTCATCGTTCACGGTCTTTTCGCCGAATGCATAAACCGTGCGCCCACTGCTGATCAACAGCAACGTCAGTTTCGTCAAAAAGGTGATTTTTCCGCTCGAGATTTTTCCCTGGATGGTCATGGGCTCAGCGGTGTTTCACGCAACGATAAGCATCATGGTGCTGCTTGGTCTGCAACTGCTGCTCGCTGGTACCATTCCCGTGGACGATCGTCTTCCTACCGTTGATCCTCGTTCCCACTGATCCTGGTCACGCTGGGATTTTCCTGGTTTTTCGCGGCTACCGGGGTATACGTGCGCGATATCAGCCAGGTGTCGGGACTGATCACCTCCGTTTTGCTGTTCGTGTCGCCGGTCTTTCTACCCGGTATCCTTCCTGCCGCCCCCAATGCGCTCGTTGGTCATGCTGAATCCACTCACCCTTATCATCGAAGAGTCGCGTAAGGTGATGCTGTTCGGAGAGATGCCTGATTGGTCGGCGTTGGGCATCTATTCAATTGTCTCGCTGGCCATCGCCTGGTGGGGCTTCTGGTGGTTTCAAAAAGCCAGAAGGGGATTCGCCGATGTCCTCTGACGACATTGCCATCCGCGTGAAGGACCTGAGTAAGTGCTATCAGATCTATGGAAGGCCCCAGGACCGGCTGAAGCAATCGATATTCCCGCGGTTCCAGGCAATGCTTGGGCGCGAGCCAACAAGGTATTTTCGTGAGTTTTGGGCATTGAGAGGCCTCTCTTTCGAGGTCAAACGCGGTGAGACGGTCGGCATCATTGGGCGCAATGGTTCTGGCAAATCGACTTTGCTTCAATTGATCTGTGGAACTCTGGCGCCGACCACGGGTACCGTCGACACCAGCGGACGCGTAGCCGCACTGCTCGAGCTGGGCGCCGGTTTCAATCCTGAATTTACCGGGCGGGAAAATGTCTTCATGAACGCCACGGTGCTCGGTCTTGCGCAGCAGGAAATCGAATCGCGTTTCGACGATATTGCAAGGTTCGCGGATATCGGGGACTTTATTGAACAGCCGGTAAAACATTATTCCAGTGGAATGTATGCCCGCCTCGCTTTCGCCGTGGCCATCAATGTCGACCCCCGCATACTGATCGTGGATGAAGCACTGGCGGTTGGCGACGAACCCTTTCAACGCAAATGCTTCGCCAGGATTGAAGAGATAAAGCGTGGCGGTGGCACGATCCTGTTCGTATCGCATTCGTCCAGCGCTATCGTGGCCCTCTGTGACCGGGCGATCTTGCTGCATGGTGGGCAACGGCTTTACTCGGGTAGTCCGAAGACTGCGGTGGGCTGGTATCAAAAACTGATGAATGCGCCTGAAAAAAGCGAGCGTATTGCGCTGCAGATCTCGCAGCTCCATACGGGCGACGAAAATTCTGATCAAGCAGATTCGAACTCTCTGCCTGAATTGGGTCTTGCTGCGCAGCCACGCGGTCTTTCTCCAGCGGTGGATAAAGTGGAGCGAAGCCGGCTCCATGGCCCCTACCGACGAATCAGGTTTCGATCCTAACCTGGTATCGCAAAGCATGGTGGTATACGAGCCCAATGGGGCGTTGATCTCACAGCCACGCATAGAGACGCTCGACGGGAAAGTTGTAAACATACTATGCAACAGGCGTAAATATAGAGTCTGTTACCGAGTTGAGTTTCAACGTGAATGCGAGAACGTTCGTTTTCGCTGCATGCTGAAAACAACCAACGGCGTAGAGTTGGGAGGCGGCACCTACCCGGTTATATTCCAGAGAGGGCTACGTGTCGCGGCAGGCCAGGTCCACGACTTGCTTTTCGAATTTACCTGTCTGCTGAACCCGGGCATCTTTTTTTTCAATTGCGGACTCTCAGACAGCTCGCAATCTCTGCATAGAATCATCGATGCGCTTACATTCCGGGTACCCCCGACGGATGACAGTCACTCTTTCGGAATCGTAGATTTCAACTTCGAATCAAGATTCCGGACTGATTCCGATTTGAGGTGACAAGTGTCCGACGAGAAAGACTTGCCGTTTCTCTCCTTCATAAGGCGCAGGTATTCCGATTGGGCCTCCGCCAGGCTCGATCGCAGGCTATTGCACGGACATGGGTTCTGGCTGTTTATCCTGGGCGTCAACAACTCAGGCACGACAATATTGACGAGTACGCTAGAGACACATCCGGAGATTCGGTCCTTGCCCGCCGAGGGTCAACATCTCACAACGGCCTTTCCAAGACCCGATCTGCTCGGTGTCGGACGCTTGTGGAGCAGCCGCATGGACATATTCAGATGGCGCGAAGACTTCGATCCAAAGCCGGCGCTGCAGGCGAAGAAGGACTGGTCCCGGCTTTATCCGAAAAGAAAGGGAATACTGCTGGAAAAGAGTCCACCCAATACCGTGCGCAGTCTTTGGCTGCAGAGAAACTTCGAACCAAGCCGGTTCCTGTCCATTGTCAGGAGCCCTTATGCCGTGTGCGAGGGAATAAGGAGACGAAAGGAATACACCATAGATCAAGCAGCGCTGCATTGGAAAACTGCAAACCAATGCCTGCTGGACGACTTACCGTGTATCGAGCATCAGTTGCTGATCAAATACGAGGATCTGGCAGATGACCCGCAGCACGTCATTCGAGAAAATTCAGGCCTTTCTGGAATTGGATACACCATTCGAGCTCGACGAATTGATGCATGTGTAAGGCACACAGCTATCAAGGCACCACTGCGGGACTGCAGAATCTGAACGCGCAGAGCCTGCAGAATCTGTCGCGTGACGACATCGGTCAGATCAACCGCATCTGCGGCGACCTGATGCATAAATTGGGATACGCCTTGTTATGAACGATATGCTGATCTCGTTGCATTTACCGAAAACAGGAGGCAACAGCTTTCTTCAGGCCCTTCAGATCGGCATTCGGCAGCAGTCTCCGGCAGGACTACTCAGACATGTCGCGGATACAGGGATACCTGGCGGGAGAATTTGACGGCTCAGGAAATTGCGGAGTCTCAGAGTCGAAGCAACTTGAGCACGGCACGCGATGCATCCACGGACACTTCCTGCCGGCCAAGTATCTCTCTATCGAAGACCAGTTTGAGCTGCAGTTCGTCACCTGGTTGCGGGATCCCGTGGACAGACTGGTGTCACACTACAATTTTTTCAGACGCAGCTATGATCCGGCCACCGCCGGCCCACTTTTCCGCCGAATTATCGAAGAAGACTGGTCGCTGGAAAAATTCTGTTTTTCGAATGAATATAGGAATATCTACTCGAAGTATCTCTGGCACTTTCCCTACGAACGCTTCGATTTCGTCGGCTTAATTGAGTTCTATGACGAAGACCTCGATTTCTTTGCGGAGAGATTCCTCGGGACCAAGGTTAAGGCACTGAAGCTAAACTGCGCCGCTTCCAGCGACGAGGTTGGAAAAAAGATCGATATCGGCTTCCGCCGGGAAGTCGCAGGTTTCCACGCAGATGATGTCACCCTATACGAAAGGGCGCTGCACGATCGGGAGCGACGCGCATGAGCGTCATAGAGTCACCCTTGACCAGGACAAAAAGGGATAACCCGGTTTCGAGTTCCGGTAGCGGTAGTCTGCTGATATCTTTCTGCAATCAGACATCTTCACCCGATTGCGCACTCTGCATCTTTGACACATCAGACAGAAGCTCCCGCTGGATCGATTTCGGCAATCTGCCGGAGGCGCATCGCAACGGCTTCTCGGGAGTTTGCGGCGTCACCCTGGCGGGCGGAGAAGTTATCGTTGCGACTCAAGGTGCCTCGCCCGTTCTGGCCATCGTAGATATCGCAAAGGGCCGACTGGGCGACTATGCTGCCCTGCACCACAGCAAAGACCCGCATTCTTTAATCTATCTTGACCGCCATATCTATGTTGTCAGCACCGGGACCAACCAGATTTTCCGAATCGCATTCGAAGACGGACGGTTCGGCAAGGAAGAATTATTCTGGAGCTATCCCGACGCAAACCCGGAGATCGACGAAGTCCATCTAAACGGCCTCACGATCGATGCAGATCACCTGATTGCATCGTGTTTTGGCCCCAGAGACAACACGGGTTCCTGGGGGTCTGAGGGGCGCGTGTTCTATATCGAATCAGGGCGTGACATTTGTACCGGCCTGAAGCAACCGCACAGCCCCGTGGTCCACGAACAACGCTTGGCGGTGGCCGAATCGGCGGCATTCAAGGTCCGTGTCTATCGCAAGGCGGACGACCTCGCGTGGGTGAACGACATGCAGGCGGCACTCGGGGGATACACACGCGGCCTGGCTTTTCAGAATGACTATCTGCTGGTGGGCATCAGCGCCAGCCGCGAATTGTCTCGCAGCCAGGGCAAATTTCTGTACGCAAAGCCAAGCGCCAACAGAAATTCGCAACTGCTCGCAGTCCACCTGGAATCTGGCACCATTGACGCCGCGTGGGACTTGCTGCTGTATGGTCGCGAGCCCTATGACATCTGCCAGATACCCAAGCCAACTGGCCTTCTTGCGGAAACTGAATCAATTCAGACACGCATCATGAACATGGAATCCTGGGTGGCTCGCAACGCCGCCGACATGAGTTCGCTTTACAAGCAGCTGACGGTATACAAAGCCGCCGATGCAGGCTTGGTAAGCGTAATCATTCCAACCTATAATCGCGCAGATTTTATCGGCGACTCCATCCGCAGTGTGCTGGAGCAAACTTATTCCAATCTCGAACTCATCGTTGTGGACGACGGCTCAACCGACGACACCGAGTCGGTTGTCGCCGCGTTTTCCGATCCGCGTTTCCGCTACGTGCGTCAACCCAACCGCGGACGCTCGAACGCTAGAAACCAAGCGTTATCACTGGCAAAGGGAAAATACATAACCTTTCTGGATTCGGACGACATGTACCTGCCGGATAAAGTCCAGTTGCAGGTCAACTATCTGCGGTCGCATCCGGGAACCGGAATGGTTTACACCTCGGCGCACTGTGTCGACGACCAGGGCAACATGCTGCCTAACGAGTACCGTGGCGTCGGTCTCTGGCCTGATCTATGAAAGCATTGCATTCTTCACGCCGGTCACCATTACACTTCCAACCGTGATGACCTACCAGGATGTCTTCGATCATGTCGGCGGGTTCGACGAAAAGATGTACCGATTTGAGGATACGGACATGTGGAGGCGCATATCCAAGTATTGTCGAATCGATGCCATGCGGGAGCATACCTGCCTGCTCAGAACCCATGACGACAACTCGCTGCTCAATCAGAACCCGGATCAAATCGCAGCTGCGCTCGACTATTATGCGGAAAAAATTCTCCGCGAAGACACGGAAATCGAAATCAGCGTGCGAAGGAAGGGGCGTGGCGAACCTGTATCGGTATTACGTGCACGCGTTTATGTCCCAGCCACAGTTCTCTACTACAGGAAAACAGTTGCTGGAGATCGCCAGGACTTATGATTCGATGTTCAGCAAGGTCTTTCCTCCCGACACAATGTTCGGGCGTTATTTTTGGAGGTTTTTTTCCCGCTCCCGTCTCGACGTGCTCACGTACTGGCTCGGGCGGTCTGGCCGCGCCGCCTATGCGCACGCATTGAATTCGGCTTATCGGGTGTACAAGCGCATCCGCCGTATCTTCATCGGGAGCTGATGCATTGGAGCATCATTTATGAACAATCCTAGGGTCTCCATCGTGATTCCAGTCTATCGAGGTGATGACTTCCTTGCAGAGGCCATCGACAGCGCACTTGCGCAGACGTATGAAAACGTCGAGATCGTGGTCGTCGACGATGGTTCAGATGATGACGGCGCGACCGAGCGTGTGGCACTTTCATACGGCGACAAGATACGCTTCTTCTCCAAACCAAACGGGGGTGTTGCATCGGCACTGAACCGCGCGATTGCCGAGATGAATGGAGACTATTTCTCTTGGCTCAGCCATGACGATCTGTACACGGTTGACAAGGTAGAAAAAGAGATCGAGGCTCTGCGCATGTTGGGCAGAGACGATGCGGTCATCTACAGTGACTATGCGGTATTTACCGACAATCCGGGAACGGCTCTCCCTGTCCGTCTGCAGGGCGTACCCCCTGAGCAGTTCCGTTACTGGATCACCGTAGAGAATAAGCTTCACGGGTGCACACTACTCGTGCCGCGTCGCATCTTCGAAAAAGTGGGCGGCTTCAACGAAGACCTGCGCACCACTCAGGATTACGACCTCTGGTATCGAATGGCGGGTGAAGTACCTTTCATCCATATTCCAGAGGTTCTTGTCAAGGCGAGAAGCCACCCGGAACAGGGTAGCCACAAAATGGCCGGCATTGCCCTGGCGGAATGCAATGCACTGCTCTCCAACTTCATCGAGGGCCTCGAGGAAAAAGAGATCGTGGCATCCACGTCCAAACCCCTCTCCGTTTCCTACGCAGAGATTGCGTCCAGCATGTTCAGCCGGGGGTTTGATGAAGCGGGCAATCTGGCAAGACAATACGCAGAGCAGCATGGCCTTACAAAAGAATACGGTGTTGGACCAATGACGAAAGACAGAAAGCTCGGGCAGAAAATCATGAACGTCGGTAGAAAAATCCTGCCACCCAGGCTGAAACATCAGATCAAAGCGGCCATAAGGCCTGTCGCCAACCGGACGGCCCGCAGGGTTGAAGAAAGCCCCGAGGCGCTGAAGGAAAGATTTTCGGAAATCTACGAGAAAAACACTTTCGGCGGTCGCACATCACGGTCTGGCGAAGGCTCTGATCTTGTGCAGACTGAGATTATCCGGCGGGAGCTGCCGAAGATCGTGGAGCACTATTCGATTCATACTTTTCTCGACGCACCCTGCGGTGATTGGTACTGGATGCGCGAGACGGATCTCGGCGTCGATCATTACATCGGCGTCGACATCGTCGAAACGATGATCGAAAAACACAACCAGGAGTTCGGCGGCCCGCACAGGACCTTCCAATGTCTGAATCTCGCAACCGACCCCTTGCCCAAAGCCGACCTGATCTTTTCAAGGGATTGCCTGGTGCACCTGACATTCGAAGACGCATTGAAGATCATCGCAAATTTCAAGAAGTCTGGCGCCAAATATCTCCTGACTACCACCTTCACCGATCGAAAAAAGAACAATGACCTTGTCGGCGTGGACAATTTTTGGCGCGCCCTCAACATGTGTCTCCCACCCTTCAAGTTCCCCGAAACCTCTCCTGGTCGTAAACGAAGGTTGTACCGAGGAAGCTGAGCAATACACGGACAAGAGTCTGGGGCTCTGGCTGTTGAGCGACATCGAGGTTTGACCCTGACTGAGACCACCAGACCGCTCGTCGTGCACGCACCCGGGATTCATGTGGGCGGCGGCCTGGTACTGCTGCGCGCTTTTTTGGCATCGTCGGGGCACAACGCCCGCTGGCTGCTCATCGATGAGCGTGCCAAAGGCAAGCTCGGCCCAAACGACGAATCCGCCGTTCACTACGTGAGGAGGTCAGTCTTTGCGCGGCTTTCCGCTGAATGGCAACTGCATAGACACGTCGATGCGAATGATGTCGTGCTCTGCTTCCACGGCCTGCCGCCCCTGTTCCCGCTGCCTGGCCAAGTCGTCGTGTTCCTGCAAAACCGAATTCTCGTGAACAACCAGGCCTTATCCGACTATCCACTCCACACAAGGGCCCGGCTGCGTTTCGAACGTCTGATTTTGCGGGCATTTTCACGCCACGTGGACAGATTCATCGTGCAGACACCCTCGATGGCGAACGATGTCGAACGCAGACTGGGTACAGGAGCCGAGATCCGCGAAATTGCCTTTACCGCCGAAATGCAAACCGAATCGCGATCGCTACCGGAAACGTACGATTTTGTTTACGTAGCAGGCGATGAAGCACACAAGAATCACGCCGTGCTGCTCGATGCCTGGCGCCTGCTGGCAAGGGACGGGTCTGAGGCCATCGCTTGCGCTTACCTTGCCTCGGGCTTCGCGCTCGCTTCGACTGTTGCACAATCAGACGAGACGGACTGTCTCACATCACGAATCTGGGCGTACTGTCCCATCAGGAGGTGTCTCGTCTATATGAGTCCTGTTCTGCTCTGATCTTTCCTTCTTATACCGAGTCCTTCGGACTGCCGCTGATCGAGGCAGCACAGCATGGGCTGCCGGTGCTCGCACCCGAGTTGGACTACGTGCGCGATGTCGTCGAACCGGCACAGACATTCGATCCACATTCATCTTTGTCCCTGGCCCGTGCGGTAAAGAGATTTCTCGGAAAAGCAGATGCGACCGTCGCCTCGAGATCCTCTGGAAGAATTTCTCTCGGAGGTCACTGAAGTGAATCTGTTGATCTGGACTCAGTACTTCTGGCCGGAAAACTTCCATATCAACGAGGTGGCACGCGGCCTACGCAGCCAGGGCGTTGAAGTAACCGTTTTAACCGGCAAGCCAAATTATCCGGAGGGTCGGATATTTTACGGCTACAGATCGACCGGCATACAGCGCGAGATGCACGATGGTTTTGAAGTGATTCGGATACCCATGCGGGAGCGTGGCGCGGGTTCGGCGACCGGCCTGGTAGGCAACTATTTGTCATTTGTATTCTCAGGATACCTGTTTGCGCCAGTCGCCTTACGCGACACCAAGGTCGAGGCGGTGTTCGTCTATGCGCCCTCTCCCCTGATTCAGGCCCTGCCCGCGATTTTCCTTGCCTGGTTGAAAGATGCGCCGCTGGTGCTCTGGGTGCAGGACATCTGGCCGGACGCCCTGCAGGCAACCGGTTTCGTGAGAAACCGCCTTTTGCTGCGCATGGTCGCGTATTGATGCGGTACATCTACCGCCATTGCGACTCCATCCTGATCCAGTCCGAGGGGTTCCGCAGCTCGGTCGAACGCCTGGTGGATGATCCGGGTAAGATCCGCTTTTTTCCAAACTCCGCAGACGCCATGCCGATCAGCCTTCTGCCCAGTCGAGTCGTCTGATGGCATAGCCAAAGATATTGCCGAGCGCTTTTCCGTCGTGTTTGCCGGCAATATCGGCACAGTGCAATCGTGCGAAACCATCGTGGCGGCAGCCGGCCTGCTGCAGGCGTATCCCGAGATCAGATTTTACCTGGTAGGCAGCGGCAGCATGGCGGAGACGATCGCCAACAAGATCGCCAGCCGAGAGACTCAACAATGTCGTGATGACCGGACGGGTCCCGGCCGACGAGATTCCCAGCATCTATGCCGCCGCATCTGTCCTGCTGCTGTCTTTTCAGCCGGACTCGAACGCTGTCGGCGACCATACCCAGTAAACTGCAGGGCTACCTCGCGGCGGGCAAGCCGATCATCGTCAGTAGCGACGGCGAACCGGCCAATGTCCTGCGCAGAGCCGATGCCGGCCTGACCTGCGCTCCCGGTGATCCGCAAGCGCTCGCGAAGCCGTGCTCGCACTGCACGAAATGACGCCGGAAGAGCGTGACGCCCTGGGTGAGAATGGTCACAGTTACTTCATGGCGAATTTCCATCTGCCGGATCGTATTTCGGAACTCACCACCCATTTAAAGGACCTCGTCGAACTGCGCTGACTGATGGAACCTCGCGGTGAAGTTACTGGTGACAGGCGCAAACGGTTTCGTTGGACGGGCCTTTTGCGAATATCAAGCGAAGATGTCCACGGACCAGATCGTGGCGGCGGTCAGGCGACGTGCCCGAATCCCGGGAGCGGTCACGCAGAAGATCGTCGGCGACATCGGTGCACACACTGCCTGGCAGACGGCGCTGGATGGCGTTGATGCCGTCGTCCACCTGGCCGGCCGCGCCCACGTAATGCGCGATACCAGTACCGACCCGCTGTCCGCTTTCCGGGCGGTTAATACCGAAGGAACGCTCAACCTTGCCCGCCAGGCAGCCCGGGCAGGTGTGAAGCGGCTCGTGTTTCTGAGCAGTATCAAGGTATGTGGTGAGGGGCAGTCTCGAGTCAGCGACGACGCCTATACAGAGCGGCAGCCCAGCAGCCCTTCAGATCCTTATGCCGTATCCAAACACGAGGCGGAACTTGGGCTGCGCAGAAATCGCAAAGGCCACAGGACTCGAAGTCACCATCCTGCGGCCGCCTCTGGTCTATGGGCCCGGCGTCGGCGCCAATTTTCTGCGCCTGATGCAGGCCGTGAACGGCGGCTGGCCGCTCCCTTTCGGCGGCATCGACAACCGCCGCGACCTGATTTTTCTCGGCAATCTGGTGGACGCAATTTCCGTATGTACCAAACACCCGGCCGCAGCCAACAAAACCTTTCTGTTGGCGGATGGTGAAGGCCTTTCAACCCCTGAACTGATCCGCAGGATTAGCGCGGCTCTGAACAGACCGGCCCGGCTCATTTCTGTGCCACCCGCTTGGCTGCGATTTGCCGCAGGCTTTGCTAGGAAAACTCCGGCAGTCGAGCGCCTCCTCGGTTCCCTGATGGTAGACAGCGCAGCGATTAGCCAGGACCTTGCCTGGCAGCCGCCTTATTCGGTTGACGAGGGCTTGGCCGCCACAGCAAGCTGGTTTCGAGAGCATCAGGGACAGGCATAAGCCGGATGGCAAAACGTGCATTTGACCTATTGCTGGCAGCTGTTGCGACCGGTTTGCTTATCCTGCCCATTGCCGTTATCGGCTTGTTGGTGCGACTGACATCTCCAGGTCCGGCGCTGTACTGGTCAGATCGCGTCGGACAGGGCAACCGCATCTTCAAGATGCCCAAATTTCGCACCATGCGGCTGGGTACGCCGGCAGTGGCCACACATCTGCTCGACGACCCCCATGTCTACCTGACGCCGGTGGGCGCTTTTCTGCGCAAGACCAGCCTCGATGAACTTCCGCAGTTGTGGAGTATCTGGAAGGGTGACATGACTTTCGTTGGACCACGCCCCGCCCTGTACAACCAGGACGACCTGGTCGCCTTGCGCACCCGGTATCACGTTGACGCCTTGGTGCCGGGATTGACGGGCTGGGCCCAGGTCAATGGGCGCGACGACCTCCCCATCCCGCAAAAAGTTGAACTTGATGCGGAATACCTTGCGCGGCGCTCATTCATATTTGATCTACGCATTCTATGGTTGACCCTGCTCAAAGTCCTGCACCAGGAAGGCGTATCGCATTGACGCGCCAAACGGCACCGTTATGCCACGCGTAACCGAAGGAACGCTCTCACTATGCGCTTTTGTGCGCCAGCGCCAAGCCCCCAACATACACGCTTTTACAGCACAAAAGCCTTAAGTCCGGTTATGAATTTCCGGTGCTGCAAACCTCATCTCTGAGCCGGACATGTATAATTGGGCCGGTAAGGCAGGGACGGGGCGCAAACGGCTGCAATGGAGATGACCGAACAGAATCCACACTTGAAAACGGTCGTCGCGAATTTGCGCAGAACCAAAAGCTGAGCAGGTTAACTCTATTCCTCTGGGGTACCCTGGCGTGCTTTTATTGCATCCTGATTGACCGAATGAATGGACTTTCCGACCCAGTCGCCATGACACGAACCATGCAAGCCTCGAAGCTTCCCATACTGACGATCGTTGCAAGCGTCGCAATATCATTGTTTATCTATGCGCAGGGAGACATCGTAAATAAAGACGGAGTGCTTTATGTGGAAGTGGCACAACGTTATTTGAGCGGGGGCATTGCAGAGGCGTACGCTGTTTACAACTGGCCGTTTTACGGCATCTTGATCGGCGTGATTCATCAGGCGACATCGATCTCTTTCGAACACTCGGCATACCTGTTGAATACCGTTCTTCTCGCCATCACTTGCTCAACGTTCGTATCGATATACCATGAGATCAGCCACAAGGAAGCCAGGCCCTGGCTGGCAGCGATTCTAATCCTCTCGCTGCCGATACTGAACGCCTACCGAGACCTCGTTATCCGTGACAGTGGCTTCTGGGCCTTCACCCTTATCAGCCTGCTGTATTTTATCCGGTTTACGCGAACCAGCAGACGTGCCGCTTCTTTCGCGTGGCAGGTCGCTGCAATCGTCGCCGTCGCGTTTCGTATCGAGGGGATCATATTCTTTGCCGTGCCGATCCTTTACTACACGTTGAATCGCGATTTCAAAGAAGCAAAAATCAACCATATATTAAAATCCAGCTACCTTTTGATCGGTCTCTGTGTTGTCGGCGTGGTAACGGCAAGCGCGTACGGACTGTTTTTCAGCGGTCAGAACTCGCCAACATTGCAGCTTTGGCTCAGCTATATCTCACCAGCTTCTGTTGTCGAACGATTCTATGCGGAGTCTCTGCAACTCCACGAACAATTGCAGTTTTTGTCTTCCGTTGAAGAAGCCGCGTTTGTACTGGGCATTGGCCTGATCGGCCTAGCGATATACAAAATCCTGATCAATGCTGTCGTCCCTTACATGCTCGTCTTCGCCTATGGTGCAGTCAACCGGTGGATCAATTCGGATCAGGGCAACAGGGTCGTTGCCCTGTTTCTTGTTCTAGCGATACTGCCGGTGCTATCCATCCTGGCGAATCAATTTTTCCTGTCCTCAAGGCATACGGTCCTGACCGTTCTCTTACTGTCGCTTCTCACTTTTCAATATGTCGACGCCGCTTTCCAGAAGTTGGCTGCCCTGCCCAGCCGTCGCTGGTCCATGCTCGCCTGGGCATTTGTGCTCTTGCTGTTCCTCGATAGCACCATCTCCGTCGGCTCGTCAAAAGCCATAATAAGGACCGGTGCCCATTGGGCGCTGGATAACATTGATCAGAGCAAACCCTGGCTATGCAACGAAGCCAGGCTGAAGTTTTATACAGAGAACCGATGCAAATTGGTGACGACCGAGCTCATACTTTCGACTAACAGAGGAAACCAGATACACTCCGAGTCGGCGTATCTGTTGCTGTGGATCGAGCATGACAATAGGCAGTTGATACGGTCAATAGAAGACAATCCAGACCTTCGGCTAATCAATGTCCACGAGAACAGCGAAGAAAACCGAGTGGCAATATTCGAGATTACCCGGCCATCCCGTCCTTGGCCGCAGCGAAAGTGACAAGTTATCGTACAATCCGAATGCATATCCCGGATAAACGCTCTACGGGGCAGACGATGACTTTCGCAGCCGCCCGGCTGCGAGTATCGGACAGGTGTTTTCCCACCTGCAATGTCTCCCCGGCCTCGGCACTTGGCCGCCATGAACAAACAAATTGTTTTTCCTCGGCGCCGACCGTTTAAAATAACTTTGCGAGAAATCGAACCACAGTTGCAGCGTGCCTGGTGTTGGCTCGACGCCCGCTCTGTCCAATCCACAATTTATTAAGACAATATGTTTGTCTTCTCAGGCGCCAACATGCTGAGGCGAATCAAGCGAGCGATCGACCGCTCTTACCGCACCCTGCTGATCTTTGCCCATGATCTGCTCATGGTCCCGATCGCATGGCTGGGCAGTTACTGGTTTCGTTTCAATCTGGGGCAGATCCCGCAAGAATACTGGGACCAGGGATTGCGCACCCTGCCCTGGGTGATACTGGTACAGGCGGGCTGCTTCTATCTGTTCGGTCTTTACAAGGGCGTGTGGCGATTTGCCTCGCTGCCTGACCTGATTCGGATCATCAAGGCCGTCGCAGCAGGAACCGTGGCCACCATGGTCGTGCTGTTCATCGTCTACCGGCTGGAGTTCATACCGCGTTCCCTTATCGTCCTCTATCCGCTGCTGCTTGCTGCTTGCTGCTCAGCGGACCCCGCCTCATCTATCGCTGGTCCAAAGACCGCCGCCTGGCGATGGACAGCGGTACCCGGGTGTTGATCGCCGGTGCCGGGCGCGCGGGCGAGATGCTCGCACGTGATCTGCTGCGGCCCGGGGCGCATAACTACCAGCCGGTCGCCTTTGTCGACGACAAGCCGCGGCGGCATGGACAGGAAGTGCACGGCATACCCATCATCGGTAGCTGCGATCAGATCCCCGCGATCGTCGGCAGCATGGACGTTGATCTCATCATGCTGGCAATCCCCTCGGCCACCGGTGAGGAGATGCGCAAACTGGTTCGGCTGTGTGATGAAAGTGGGGTCCCCTTTCAGACAGTGCCCTCACTCGATGCACTCGTAACCGGTAAGATTTCGATCAACGAGTTACGAAACGTCTCTATCGAGGACATCCTCGGACGCGACCCGGTTTCGCTCGACTGGGACGAAATCAACCGCGGCCTCGGCGACAAGACCGTCCTCGTAACCGGCGCCGGCGGCTCCATCGGATCCGAGCTGTGCAGGCAGGTCGCGGCCCTCAAACCTGCGCGTCTCGTCTTGCTGGAAAACAGCGAGTTCAATCTCTACACCCTGGAGATGGAGCTTCGGCAGAAGTTCCCGAACCTCGACTTCTCCCACTGCCTGGGCGATGTCCGCGACGCAACGCGTGTGGACCAGATTTTCGCGAAGTTTCAACCACAGGTGGTGTTCCATGCGGCCGCCTACAAGCACGTGCCCATGCTCGAGGATCAGATCCGCGAGGCGATCAAGAACAATGTACTCGGCACCCGCACGGTGGCACTGGCGGCTGACCAATACGGTGCATCTGAATTTGTTTTGATTTCAACCGACAAGGCCGTCAACCCGGCCAATGTCATGGGGGCCACAAAACGGGTCGCGGAGATCTTCTGCCAGAACCTCAATGCACGATCGCAGACCAAGTTCATCACCGTGCGCTTCGGCAACGTGCTGGATTCAGCCGGCAGCGTGGTGCCGCTGTTCCGCCGCCAGATCCAGGAAGGCGGACCCGTGACAGTCACGCATGCCGATATCGAACGCTATTTCATGACCATCCCCGAGGCCGCGCAACTGATACTGCAGGCATCGGTACTGGGCGATGGTGGTGAGATATTCGTACTCGACATGGGCTCCCCCGTCCGCATCAAGTTTCTCGCCGAACAGATGATCCGTCTTTCCGGGAAAGACCCCTTACCGTGACATCGACATCAAGATCACGGGGCTGAGGCCCGGCGAAAAACTCTACGAGGAACTGTTTCACGACCAGGAGCGGCTGGAGAAAACCGCGCATGCCAAGATCCTGCTGGCGCGCCATCGCGAGGTGGACTGGGACACGCTTTCGGCGGCCTTTGACGAGTTCAAGGCATCCTGCGACAAGACCCGACACGGAGCGCCTGCTCGGCCTGCTGACAGACCTGGTGCCCGAAAACCGGATCCAGTCTTCACAGGCATCCTGAAATGCGGCTTACCTCGGCGCATCGTCAATAGATACGCGGATCATCCCGTTCCGGTCGCGTTCGAAAGCGCCGATGAATCCACAGGTACTGCTCCGGATCCTCCCTCACCCAGCGCTCGATGATCTCGTTGACACGCCGGGTATCCGCCTCGACATCCTCGCTGGGAAAATCTTCCAGCGCCGGCTCCAGGGTCAGACGGTACCCGCTGCCATCCGCCTTGCGCACCGTCTGAAACGGCACGACCCTGGCGCCGGTCATCCGAGCCAGCTTATGGGTGGCGGGCGTGGTCGATGCCAGATGGCCGAAGAACTTCACGAAGACGGCCTTTTTGCGCTGGGTGTTCTGATCGGGTGCATACCAGATGGCATGACCCGCACGCAGGCTCCTGCAGCAGCTTCTTCAGCGCATCCCGCTGGATGATCGTCACCGCAGTGCCGGGCCCTGGAACGCGCCATCACATGTTCGACGACCGGGGAATTGCTCGGCCGATACATGGCATCGAACCGAAAGTGCTGGGACAGAAACCTGCCGCCGATGTCGAGGCAGGAGAAATGCGCCGACAGCAGCAGAACACCCTTGCCTTCGTCCGCCGCGGCCTGCAGGTTCTCCAGCCCCGATACCTCGGCCAGCCCGTCCAGGCGTCGATCGCTCCCCCACCAGGCCAGCGGCGACCTCAAACGCGGCCATGCCCAGGGAGGCGAAATGCGCCTTCACCAGCTGCTCGCGACTGTCCTGGTCGAGCTCAGGAAAACACAGCTCGATGTTGCGTCGCGCGATATCGGCACGCTGGCGGAGCAGAAGCCGCGCAACCCCGCCCAGCGCGCGCCCGAGGCTCATCACCAAAGGGTGCGGCAGGAGGATGAGCACCCGCAACAGACCGATTCCCAGCCAAGCGGGCCAGTTGCGCGGGTGCAGGAGCTGCGGATTCAACTCGCTAAACATTGATCACCGCTCGAACGACCAAGCAATACACCAGGCGCCCAGACAATGCATCAGCTGCCCGGAGTCTCATCCGCCGCATGCTTGCATATCAGGATGTCTTCCATCATCAGGTACTGCAGCTCCGAGCCGTAGAACATGTTCAGTGCATCGGTGGGCGAGCACACCATCGGCTCGCCGCGCCGGTTGAGCGAGGTATTCAGGATCACGCCGTTGCCGGTATGCCTCTCCAGTGCCTCGATCAGCGAGTAGTAGAGCGGGTTGGATTCGGGCGTCACCACCTGCGCACGTGCCGTCCCATCCTCGTGTACGACCTCCGGGACCCGGGTCTTCCATTCCTCGGCCACGTCAAAGGTAAAGGTCATGTAGGGCGCCGGATGGTCTGTCTGCAACATCTCGGGGGCGACCCGATCCAGCATGCTCGGACAGAAGGGACGCCAGCGCTCGCGGTACTTGATCTGCTCGTTGATCCGCTCGGCGATGCCCGGGTGATTCGGTGAACCCAGTATCGAGCGATTGCCCAGTGCGCGCGGACCGAATTCCATGCGCCCCTGGAACCAGGCCAGGGGATTGCCGTCTGCCAGGATCTGCGCCGCGCGTTCCGGCACGTCCTCGACATGCTCCCAGGCCGGCTGCTTTTCGTGCGCCCTGCAGGCCTCGATGCACTGCTCGGTGGTGTAGCTCGGTCCCGAGATAGGCATGCGCCATGGGCCTTACGCTATCGCCCAGCTCATTCGCCACGTAGGAGGCGGCCCCCAGGGCGGTGCCGGCATCCGATGCCGCCGGCTGCACGAACAGTTCCTTGACGTCTGGCCGGGCGATGATGCGCTGATTGAGCTTTACGTTGAGCGCGACCCCACCCGCGAAACAGATCCTGCCTGTCTCGCGCAGGATATCGCCCAGGTAGTGGTCGATCAGTCCCAGCGAGACGTCCTCGAGCAGCTGCTGGATAGAGGCCGCGTAATCGATATACGGATCATCGATCTCGTCGCCTTCACGCTTGGGTCCCAGCCAGTCGATCAGCTGCTGGCTGAAGTAATAACCCTTGCCGTCGGCATCCTTGTAGCGACGCGTACCGATCACGTTGACCAGATGATTGTTTATCTTGAAAGACTGCTTGTCGTACTCGATCAGGCGCGAAAAATCGAAACGATTCGGGTCACCATACGGCGCCATACCCATGACCTTGAACTCACCGTCGAGCATCTCGAAGCCGAGGTATTCGGTGAGCGCGCCGTAAAGGCCACCGAGTGAATCCGGGTCGTAGAATTCCTTGATCTTGTGGATCCGCCCGTTCTCGCCGTAACCAAAGAAAGTGGTCGCATATTCGCCCTTGCCGTCGATCCCCAGGATCGCGGTCTTCTCGGAGAATCCGCCGAGATGGTAGGCACTCGAGGCATGCGCGAGATGATGCTCGACCGGCATGATCCGGGCCTCGCCCGCACCGATACCCAGGTCATCAATGAGTTTCTGAAGCTTGCCGAGGTTGCGACGATAACGGCGATTGCCGTTGAAGATTGCATCCAGCGCCCGATCCGGGGCGTACCAGTGGCGTGCCGCATAGTGCCAACGTGCCGGGCTGCTCAGCGGGATCTGCGCGTAGGGAAAGGTGACCACATCGACGTCCGCCGCATCGATGCCGGCATAGTCGAGACAAAACCGCGTCGCCTCGTAAGGATACTTTCCCTTGGCATGTTTTTCGCGGATGAAGCGCTCCTCCTCGGCCGCCGCAACCAGTTCACCATCAATGAAAAGCGCGGCCGAGGGATCGTGACTGACGGCCCCGGAGATACCCAATACGATCATGGAAATATTTGATCAAGTCACTAAGTGAACGGAGAATTTTGCCAGCGTTTCAGGGTAGAAGCGAGCGATTCCGGGCTTGTCTAACGGGCCGTCTCGATTTCTTCCTGCATGATTTCCATGATCCTTGGCAGGTCTTGCCAGTTTGCCGCAAACCGGGCCATGTCCCTGCGCCAGGCGCGCTCGAAGACGAGCCGGAAGCGATGCTGGTGCATGGAATCCAGGTCGAGCACGACCAGCCGGTCGTCGCTCAGGATGAAATTCGCGGCCTTCATGTCACCGTGGGATATCTGCAGACGCCTGAGCCGCGAGAACAGGCTGCCGACCATAGCCGCCACCCGGCGAACCGCTTCAGGCTCGTCCCGATGCTGCTCGATCCAGTCGATCAGACTGATTCCAGAGACATTCTCGGCGAGAAAATAGCCCACCGGCCGCAGCGGCCCCTGACGACGAATACAAAACGCTACCGGGGCAGGGGTCGCCACCCCGAACATCTCCAGCATGTGGGCGTTGCGCCAGGAGATCGAGGCACGACTCTCCTTCAATGTGCGCATCACACCGTGCATCCGGTCTTTGACATTGTAGCGTTTCACCACCAGGCTGCGATCGCCCGCGAGGGCCCGCCAAACGGTGGCGGTATTGCCGTTCTTCAGACGGCGGGCCGGATCTGACGGGCAGCTCGCATCCAGGTCGCCCAGCAGTGACCGCAGGTCCGGCTCGTACGAACGCGTCACATAACACGTCTGTCCGGGTGCTTTCAGGTGCGCAACGGCCGTGCAGTCACGGTAGATCTTCGACCGCAGTTTGCGCCAGCGATACAGCCGCGCCGCATCGATCAGTTGCGGAACGCGCGCGCGGACCATTGCCTCGGACCAGGAACGCCGCTGCGCGTAATATGCCGAGAGTTCCAGGCTCAAAGGATCCTCGCCGGGGTCGAGCTGGCTGAAATAAAGCGCCAGATTCTGCAACGAGCGGCGTTCATCCAATGGCCCCGCCTGCGCCAGCACGCCGTCTCCGTCGAGGCTGTAGACCAGTCCGTCGGCGACGAGGAAATTATCCAGATGCAGATCCGTCTGACAGATGCCTGCAACATGATGACTGGCCAGCAGGCTCATCATCAGCCGCATCAGTTTCGACCTTTGACCGGAGTCCGCCGCCTGCCACAGGGCGGACAGCGCGACGGCGTCACCGATGCGGGCGAGTATGATGACCGGCCTGCCATCCCCGTCGCTGCCTGCATACAGCACCTCGGGCGCCGCTATGCCGGCATTGTGAAAGGCATGCAATCCATCCAGTTCGCGCTGAAAATGCACCCGGGCACGCCGCCGATCCAGGAATACCTTTACGATGACGGGACGCCCGTCGAATCGCCCGGCGTACACATGGCGCTTTTCCGGCAGGCTGCGCAGGGTCTGCCCACATTCCACGATGCGGCCATCTGCCAGGGTCAGCGCCGGTGAATCAGTTACCATTCCGCCAGACCTCTACCGCATGATCATTCAATCCCGGAAACCTCGCGCACCACGGGCCTGGTTCGCTCAAGATGCAGGGCCCGCTGTTCCACCTCCTGCCAGAGCGACCCACGATCACCGCGCAAGGCATCCGTCAATCGCACCTGCGTATACCAACGGATGAAGCGGTAAAGGTCGCGCCGATGCAAACCGATGTGCAGGGTCGAAAAATACAGCGCCGCGAGATCCTTGACCCGCCAACGGCGCGGAATCGCTGAGCGCATCTGCACCCGGTGCAGATCGATCAGGTACAGATGCAGCGGATCCTTTGGCCGCGCCCAGGGTCTCTGCAGCAGAAAATGACAGATATACAGATCGCGGTGGTTCATCCCGTGATCGTGCATACGCGCCGTCATCTCCGCGACCCGCCGGATCAAGGCCCACTTGACCGCCGGGTCCGGCGGCCTGACGACCCAATCCATGCAGTAGTCCTCGAGACTGACGGTGTCCTCGAGTTCGCGGGTGATGACGAAGGATCGCCTGCGCGCCGGATTCCGGCCCTCCTCCCCGAAACCGGCAAGTTGCATGGTCTCAACACCCAGTCCCTGCAATCGCTTGATCGCCAGCCACTCGTTGCGCGCGCCCAGCACCGGCAGGCGTCCGGACAAGAGGTTTTTGAAGATCTCGCGCCAACCAACCCCCCAATGCAGCTTTAGAAAGTACCCCACCCCGCCGAGCTCGAATCGCAGCGTCCTGCGTCGGGCGCCCGCAGGTTCCCGATAGACCTCACCGCGGATGGCGAACACCTCGCGCATGCCGACCCTGCCTTGCGCGAGTCCCTCAGACAGCTGCCGGTCCAGCCAGATCAACGCCCGGCTCCGGCGGCCGCAATCAACTCCGCCGCCAGCTCCGGCATACGGTAGAGATCCTGAGACCGTCCATAGCTTATCCCGTTGCTGGACCACTCGCTTCGCTGCGCCGATTCAAGCATCCCGGCAAGGTCCGCATCCAGCTCCGCCTGCCGGAAGGGCGACCCCAGCACGCGGCCGGCGCCCGCCTGACGAACATGAAACGCGTATCCGCAGGTATCCGTGGTCAGTACCGGCAGACCGGCAACGATCGCCTCGAGCAGCACGGTGCCCGTATTTTCGTAATACGCCGGATGCAGAAGGATGTCCCCACCCTGGAGGACCCGTGGTATGTCATCACGACCGCGCAGGATTCGGAAACGATCGTCAACCCCCAGCTGCCTTGCCTGATCGGCGAACGCGGAGGGATTGTCCTCACCGATCGCAATCAGGTGCGTGCGCGAGCGCAGCGTTTCCGGAAGCGCAGCGAAGGCCTGCAGGGAACGATCGAGGCCCTTGGTTTTGAACCCCGAGCCGATACAGAGGATCACCCTGTCGTCATCGGCAAACGCGAATTCCTGCCGAAACGACGCCCGCAATGCAGCGGCATCGGGTCCGGCCATGCGGTCTCTGGAGATACCCGGTGGAAGCATATGGATGCGCGCCTCGGGCGTGCGGTAGTGACGCACGAAGATCTCCTTCTGGCGCGGCGAGATCATCAGTATCTCGGTCGCCGACGATGGCGAAAACACGGCCTCCTCATACTGCAGAAAATGGCGGTACCTGGGCGCCAGCCTGGACAGCCAGCTGCGCTCGGCGAGCAGCTTCTCGCGCAGGCAGCCGTCAGCCGCATAGTAAACATCGAGCCCCGGCATCTTGTTGAACCCGACCACCAGATCGACCGGATCCCTCTGTAGCCGGGACCGAAGCTCACGGCTGAATTCGCGATTGCGCGCATGGCTGCTCATACCCTGAGTCCCGACTATGTCGACCTCCGGCCCCTCAGGGACGTCACCCTCCCAAGCCATGGTGTAGATGTGCACCCGGTGTCCGGCCTCGACGCAGGCTGTGGCAATGCGCAGCATGTCGCGCTGCAAACCACCGTAGGGGAAATATTTGTACAGTACGAATGCCAGCTTCATTTTGCCTGTGCGCCCGATCGCCCCTCGATCTGCCCGACCAGCCGCGAAAACACCAGGGCGGGCGACAAGGCCTCGAAGCAGGCCGGCTCGACGCCGGCCTTGCCAGCATAGTCACAGTCGCGCTGCATACAGGGCGCGCACCCAAAATCTGCCGCCAGATTGAGCTGGCGTGGCCCCACTGCGCCGGTCAGGTCGGTACGGGTCGGCCCATACAGCGTGATCGCCGGTGTACCCACTGCAGCGGCCAGATGTGCCAGACCCGAGTCGACCCCGACCACCCCACTCGCGCCGGCCAGTGTGCGTGCCAGTTCGCTCAGTCCGAGGCGTGGCAGCAGTTCACCGCAGCCGGCCATCTTGATGATACGCTCGGCGCGCAGCCGGTCATCCGGATCGCCCCAGGGCAGGGCCACCTCGAAACCGTTGCCTGCCGCGAGATGTGTAAGCTCCGCCCAGTAAGGTTCGGGCCAGTGCTTGCTGGGCCAGGTGGTACCGTGCAACAGGATCAGCCGCTTCACCGCCGCGTCATGGACATGCGAAAAGTGCAGTCCGTAGTCTGCCGGCCCCGTCGGCAGGGTGTATCCGAGTGCCTGTGCAAACAACTGACGCACCCGCTCTATCGCGTGCTGTTCGCGCGCCACCGCATAGCGGCGTTGATAAAAAAAGGAAGACAGCGGTTCACGTGCAGATGCCCTGTCCAGGCCGGCCCGCGGACCCCGTGCCAGAAACGCCGGCAGGGCGCTCTTCATCAGTCCCTGCGCGTCCAGCACCAGATCGTAACTGGTCTCACGCAATCGCGCCCGAAAGGCCTTCAACTCACCACTGCGCCAGGCCTTGCGCCAGTCCCTGCGCCAGCGCCTCAGGGCGATCGGTATCACTTCGGCCACCGCGGGGTGCCATGCAGGCACCTCGGCAAAGGATTTCTCCACCAGCCAGTCAAAGCGGATCCCGGGCAGCGCCCGCTGGCATCGCTGATTGCAGGAAAGCTGTGGATCAGGTCTCCCAACGAAGAGGTCTTGACCAGCAGGACGCGCATGCTTCAGGCCACGACGGTCAGAGAGATCGCGCGGCGCCCGGATCGCTTCGGCTTCATGTTTTTCAGCGTCTCCTGCAGGGCACCCTCGACCTGGGCCACCGACATATCCACCAGACAGGCGGTGGTACCAAGCGGACACTCCCGCTTGAAGCACGGACTGCAATCCAGGCCCAGGTTGACGATCTCGTGATCCGCATTCAGCGGCGGGGTAAAACCCGGATCGGATGAGCCGTACAGGGCAACCAATGGCCGGTCGAGCGCGGCCGCGACATGCATCAGCCCGGAATCATTGGACACGACGGCGTCCGCCAGCGACATCAGGTCCACTGCCTGTTCCAGAGTGGTCCGGCCGGCGAGATTGGTGACCACCTTGCAGGTTGCAGCAATTCCCTCGCATACGGCCACATCCCTGGCCGAGCCGAACAGCCAGATATCCCAGCCCTGACGGGCAAGCTGACGCCCGAGCTCGGCAAAATGCACCGTGGGCCATTGTTTGGCAGGACCGTACTCGGCGCCAGGACACAACGCGAGTACGCGGCGGCTGGCCGATTTCTGCGCCCCCAGCGCCTGCGCCGCGGCCTGAACATCGGCGGTTCTGACCTCAAGGCGCGGGGGCTGGATGGTCGGCAGTGCGTCTTCGGCGCCCGCGGCAAGCGCAACGAACCGTTGCACGGTCATGGGATAACGCGCCTTGTCCAGGCTGCGCATGTCATTCAGCAGACCGTAACGCATCTCACCGCGCCAACCGGTGCGCAGCGGAATCCGCGCCGCGTAGGGCACGATCGCGGACTTCCATGAATTCGGCAGCACTATCGCCTGTCGATAACGGCCAACGAGGGAACGTCCCAGCCGCCAGCGGTCGACAAGACCCAGCCTGCCATGCCCGAGCGGCATCTCCACGCCAGAGCGCACCTCCGGCATACGCGCCAGCAGTGGCAGGCTCCAGCCGGGGGCCAACACGTCGATGGATCTGTCGGGGTCGTTTGCGCGCAGCGCCTTGAACAGGCTTTGCGCCATCACCATGTCGCCGACCCAGGAAGGACCGACCACCAGTACGGCATTTGCATCGGACATTGGCGGGTGTTCAACCTGTCGAGGGTTACGGCAGGCACAGCCTGCCCTCGGAAACCAGCAGGCGGGCTGCGTCCACGTCGATCGTCAGCGGCTGTAGCGCGCACCACAATAGGGGCAGCTTGCCTCGCCGGTCTTTTCAATCGCGAGGTAGACACGGGGATGCATGTTCCACACCTCGTCCTCCGGGCGCGGGCAGGACAACGGCAGGTCCGAGCGGCTGACCTTGATAACGTTACCCTCGGTGGGCTTGGCGGTATTCGCACTCATGCTGTTCTCCGTTTTTTCCGCATCCAGTCGCATTCAGACCAGGTTCAGCCAATCGGTGTGTTCCGGGCTGCGACCGTGCACCACATCAAAATACTTGCTCTGCAGTTTCTCGGTGATCGGCCCGCGGCTGCCGCTGCCGATGGCGCGGCCATCGACTTCACGGATCGGGGTCACCTCGGCCGCAGTCCCGGTAAAGAATGCCTCATCCGCAATGTACACCTCGTCACGGGTGATGCGTTTCTCGATCACCTGCAAGCCTTCATCGGCAGCCAGCTGCATCACCGTGCGGCGCGTGATGCCGTCGAGTGCAGAGGTCAGGTCCGGCGTATAGAGCACACCGTCACGAACGATAAATATGTTCTCGCCCGAGCCTTCCATCACGAAACCGTTGACGTCCAGCAGCAGGGCCTCGTCGTAACCCGTATCCATCGCCTCCTTCAATGCCATCATCGAGTTCATATAGTTGCCATTGGCCTTGGCCCGGCACATGGTGGTGTTGACGTGATGACGGGTGAACGACGAGACACGGATACGGATGCCGTTGGTCATCCCCTCCTCACCAAGGTAGGCACCCCAGGCCCAGGCTGCGACCATGCAATGGACCTTGAGGTTGTCGGCGCGCAGGCCCATCCCCTCCGAGCCGTAAAAGCACATCGGCCGGATGTAGGCCGAATCGAGCTTGTTTTCGCTCACCGCGCGGCGTTGGGCCTCGTTGAGCATGTCACGATCGTACGGCATATCCATGCCCAGGATATGCGCCGAACGAAACAGGCGATCAGTATGATCCTCCAGACGGAAAATCGCCGTTCCCTGCTCGGCATGGTAGGCGCGCACGCCCTCGAAAACACCCATCCCGTAATGCAGGGTATGGGTCAACACGTGGGTCTTGGCCTCGCGCCAGGGAACCATCTCGCCATCGAGCCAGATCAGGCCGTCGCGATCCGCCATCGTTTGCATCGTTCGAAGCTCCAGAAGAATTCATGGCGCCCGGGCAGCAAACCACCCGCGCGCAGCCGCTTATTGAACCATAGAATGGGGCCGGGGGCCTAGGGCCGAGGGGCCGAGGTGAAACTCAGCTTGAAGCGGCAGGCTGTGCGTGCGGACGTCCGGATGTGCCCGACCGTACAATTTTGCGAGTTCTCGAACCTTCGGCCCTAGGCCCTCGGCCCCTGGCCCTCTCCAATTACTTCCTCCCACACATCCCTGACCATCGCCCGCTCTTCGACCAGCTGTTCCGCCGGCACCAGCGAGCTTTCCTCCTGCAGCGCGCGCCGGTGAACCACGCCGCGGAAAACCTGGTACGCATTCCACAACTGATCGGCCGCGCCTTCAGGAAGTAAACGATGTTCCGCGAGGCGTTCGAGCAGTCGCGCATTGTCGGTCCATTCGGTCAGGCTCGGATACTCATGCGCCCAGCGCAGCACCGCGTACTGCACCAGGAATTCGATATCGACCAGGCCACCCGTACCCTGTTTGATATGGAAGTGTTCGGCATCGCTGCGGTCGAGGCTGTCACGCATCTTCTGACGCATTTCCCTGACATCGGCAAGCAGCTTCTCCGGATCCCTCTGCATTGACAGAATCTGATGGCGCATCGCCTTAAACCTGGCCATTACCACGGGGTCCCCGGCCACTGCGCGGGCCCGCACCAGGGCCTGATGCTCCCAGGTCCAGGCATCGTTGAGCTGATACTTCTCGAAGGTGTTCAGGGAGGCCACCAGCGCACCGGAATTGCCGTTTGGGCGCAATCGCATATCGGCCTCGTACAGCAGACCGGACGGCGTGCGCGTCGTCAGCATATGGATCACACGCTGCCCCAGACGAACATAGAAGACATCGTTGGCTACGCTGCGCCGGCCGTCCGTCACCGCATTCAAATTGGCGCTACCATGCAGAAACACGAGATCCAGATCCGAGGCATAACCCAGTTCGATACCGCCGAGCTTGCCGTAGCCAATCACGGCGAAACCGGTCTCCATATCTGCCAGTTCCCCCGGACGACCGTACTTTTGCACCAGATCGCGCCAGGCACTCGCCTGAACGCATTGCAGGGTGACCTCGGCGATCTCGGTCAGATAATCGCTGACCACCATCAGCGGTATCGCGCCGACGATATCTGCGGCGGCCACCCTCAGCACGTTACCCTGTGCGAACTGGCGCAGACGCTCCATCTCCTGCTCAAGGTCGCCCTCGGCTACCGACTCCAGCAGTGTCTGGAGCTCGCCTTGAAGCTCCGTGAAATGCATAGGCGAATACAGTCGTCGGGGGTCGAGCAGTTCGTCCAGCAGCAGCGGCTGTCGGATCAGCTGCGACACCACCCAGCTGCTCTCACTGACAAGCCGGACCATCTGCGACAGCGCCAGCGGATTCTCCACCAGCAGATCGAGATAAGCGGTGCGGCGCACGATCGCCGCAATCAGGCGCAGCAGCCGGTCGAGCGTCGTATCCGGCTCCTGCTGCCGGGCCGAGGCCTCGATCAACGAGGGCATCAGCTGGTCGAGCTTGCTGCGCCCGCGCGTCAACAGGGCCCTGACCACCACTGAATCTCTGAAATCGCTCAGCCTGCCCAGAGCGGACGGGGCATCCTCGAAACCTGCGTCGATCAGCGCTGCCAGTGCGGTGTCATCGTCCGCGCCGGCGAGCCAGGTTCTGCCCAAAACCGTATCCTGCGGCGACTGCTCCGCCTGAGGCGATGCGAAGACATGGCCGAACTGCTCGTGCACATGCCGGCGGTGCTTCTCCAGGGTCCGTTCAAACGCGTCCCAGGTGTCGAACCCCATGCTGGCCGCGAGCCGGGCCTTACCCGAGTCGTCTGCCGGAAGCCTGTGCTTTTGTTCATCTTTCCATGCCTGGATGCGATTCTCGGTCAGGCGAAGGAACCGATAAGCGGCAACCAGTTCGCTGGCAGCAAAATCGGGCAGGATCTCTTTTTCGGCCAGCAGACCGATGACCGGCTGGATGGGCCTTTTCTGAAGATCGGGTTCGCGACCGCCGCGAACCAGCTGAAAAGCCTGGCCGATGAACTCGACTTCGCGGATACCCCCCTGTCCCAGCTTGATGTTCGCGTCCATCCCCTTGCCGTGTAACTCGCGCTCGATCATGCGCTTCATTTCACGAATCGATTCGATCACGCCGAAATCGATATAACGGCGAAATACGAAGGCACGCAGCATATCCATCAGCGGCTTGACTTCATGCGGTTCACCGGTGATCGGTCGCACCTTGACCATCGCATAACGCTCCCAGTCGCGCGCCTGCGAATGGTAGTAGTTCTCCATCGCATCGAAGCTGGCGACCAGGGGACCCGATTCACCGAAGGGCCGCAGCCGCATGTCGACCCGGAACACGAAACCGTCGACCGTCTGCTTGCTCAGCACATTGACCAGTTGCCGGCCCAGGCGGGTAAAGAACTGTTCGTTCTCGACCGGTCGCTTGCCATCGGTACGGCCGTGCTCCGGGAAGCAGAAGATCAGATCGATGTCTGATGACAGGTTCAGTTCACGGGCGCCCAGTTTGCCCATGCCAAGCACGATCAGTCGTTGGGCCGTACCGTCGGCACTGCGAGGCACCCCGGACCTGGCAACCGCCCAGGCATGGAGTTTGTCCAGGGACTGCCGTATGCAGACATCGGCCAGTTCGGAAAGCTCGTCGAGGGTCTCATCCAGGGAGGCCAGCCCGGCCAGATCGCGCCAGATGATCCGCACCATCTCACGCTGCCGGAACCGGCGAAGACCGGATTCCAGTGCAGTCTCATCACCAGCATCCGCGAGCACGGCCGCCAGGGAATCGGCCATCTCACCGCTGTCGCGGCGACGGTCGAGCAGGCCATCGCCGTGCAGCCCGGCCAGCAGGGGCGGGTTGCGCAGGCAGGCCTGGGCGACAAAATCGCTCCAGCGCCATACCGTCTCCATGCGCTCGACGTCCGGGAAAACAGCGGTGGAATCAACAACGCCCGGCGCATTGCGCCAGGCGTTTCGGTAACGTTCCAGCCGCGTCGCGGCCGTCTCTTCAGTCATCTGCTGTCCTGTCCCACGGGTCCGTTGCGCTTCAGGGCGAGCCAGAGCCGGTCAATGCAACACAGCTGCAATGCCCGCCGACCGCCGTGCGATTCCTGCCGCGCCGAAACGTGAGAAACGAACGGGGCAGTCGATCAGGGTTCGGAAGCCTCGGTGGCAAACTTCTTCAGTGCACCCTGGATCTTCCCGACGACGGGCGCCTGATCATCGATACCATGTCGCTGGGTGAACCACGCGGGGTCATTCCATCCCACCATCACCTTGCCTTCGGCATCTTCCCAGACAAGATACTTCAACGGCAGCTCGATGCCCACCGTGCGTTGACTCTGCATCAGCTTGGTCCCGGCCTCAGGTTTGCCGAAAATCAGCAGCTCGGTCGGCGGCAACGGCATGTTCACGCTTTTCGCGCCAGCGCCATGGTCGACCCGCGCAAAAATCTTGAATCCCGCACCACTCAACCCCGTCTCCAGACGGTTCACCGTATCGGCCACCGAATGCGCACTCTGCATCGTCATCATTCCGTCGACCGCCTGCGCCGTCGGCAGCATCATGGCAAGAAAAAGACCCGCAAACAGATATCGCTTGAACATGTGAACATCCTCCAGTTGATGATTATTTTTCCGGCCATAAGTGCTTTTTCACTGGCCCAGCCAAGCCATAGACCGGGTATGGACCGCCGCTATTTCGCCCATGCCGGAAAATAACCCAAATTCCGCCTCAGTGCAGGAAAGACTTTGTCTCCTATCCCGCGCCGCCTGACCCAAGGATCGAGGGTCGAGGGTCGAGGGTCGAGGGTCGAGGGTCGAGGGTCGAGGGTCGAGGGTCGAGGGTCGAGGGTCGAGGGTCGAGGGTCGAGGGTCGAGGGTCGAGGGTCGAGGTCGACGCTCCGCAGATTGACACAAACGAAAAACCCCGCCCGGTATAACTCCGGCGGGGTCTTTTCGTCGGCATTGATGGCCGAATCGGGGTCTCTAGGTCAACGGGAAGGCCTTCCGGATTGCTCCTCGAACCTCGGCCCTCGAACCTCGGCCCTGGTTGATTACATCATGCCGCCCATGCCGCCCATGCCGCCCATGCCACCCATGTCGCCACCGCCAGGCATTCCGGCAGCTTCGTCCTGAGGCTCATCGGCAACCATGGCCTCGGTGGTGATCATCAGACCGGCGACCGATACGGCATTCTGCAGCGCGGAACGGGCCACCTTGGTCGGATCCAGGATACCCATCTTGACCATGTCGCCGTAGGTCGCCGTTGGCTGCATTGAAACCGAAGTCACCCTTGCCCTCGGACACCTTGTTCAGAACCACCGACTGCTCGTCACCGGCATTGGCAACGATCTGGCGCAGCGGCTCTTCCATGGCACGGCGGGCAATACTGATACCGATATCCTGGTCGTGATTGTCGCCTTTCAGGTCTATCAGGGTCTGCTGCGCACGCACCAGGGCGACACCGCCACCGGGAACGACACCCTCTTCGACCGCCGCACGGGTGGCGTGCAGGGCGTCTTCGACACGGGCCTTCTTCTCCTTCATCTCGACCTCGGTCGCGGCTCCGACTTTGATCACCGCAACACCGCCGGCCAGCTTGGCCAGACGCTCCTGCAGCTTCTCCTTGTCGTAGTCGGAGGTGGTCTCCTCCATCTGCGCGCGGATCTGCTCACAGCGGGACTTGATGTCCTGCTCGGTGCCGGCACCGTCGATGATGGTGGTCTCTTCCTTCGAGATCACGATGCGCTTGGCGGTGCCCAGCTCGTTCAGGGTGGCCTTCTCCAGGGTCAGGCCGACCTCTTCGGAGATCACGCTGGCACCGGTCAGGATTGCGATGTCCTGCAGCATGGCCTTGCGGCGGTCGCCGAAGCCCGGTGCCTTGACCGCGGCCACTTTGACGATGCCGCGGATGGTGTTGACCACCAGGGTGGCCAGGGCCTCACCTTCGACATCTTCCGCGATGATCAGCAGCGGCTTGCCCGACTTGGCGACCGCCTCCAGGGGTGGCAGCAGGTCGCGGATATTGGAAACCTTCTTGTCGTACAGCAGGACATAGGGTTCTTCCAGCTCTGCGGTCATATTCTGCTGGTTGTTGACGAAGTACGGCGAAAGGTAACCGCGATCGAACTGCATACCCTCGACCACGTCCAGCTCGTTGTCGAAGCCCGAGCCTTCCTCAACGGTGATAACACCTTCTTTGCCGACCTTCTCCATCGCCGAGGCGATGATGTCGCCGATGTTGTTGTCGGAGTTGGCCGAGATCATGCCGACCTGGGCGATCGCCTTGGTGTCGGCACACGGCTTGGACAGGCCCTTGAGGTGCTCGACGGCTGCAATAACCGCCTTGTCCATACCGCGCTTGAGATCCATCGGGTTCATGCCGGCAGCCACGGCCTTGAGGCCTTCGCGCACCATGGCCTGAGCCAGCACGGTAGCCGTGGTGGTGCCATCACCGGCGACATCGGAGGTCTGGGAAGCAACTTCCTTGACCATCTGTGCGCCCATGTTTTCGAACTTGTCGGTCAGCTCGATCTCTTTGGCCACGGACACGCCGTCCTTGGTGATGGTCGGCGCACCGAAAGACTTCTCCAGCACCACGTTGCGGCCTTTCGGACCGAGGGTGACCTTCACTGCATTGGCCAGAACGTTAACGCCCTTGAGCATGCGCTGACGGGCATCGTCGGAAAACTTGACTTCTTTTGCACTCATTTATGTTTACCTGAATTCAATATTGTCTGAGATTGATGTCACCCATCGGCCAAAGGCCGAAAGGGGCGGCCGTGATCAGCCTTCGATGACACCCACGATGTCTTCTTCGCGCATCACCAGCACTTCTTCGCCATCGATCTTGACTTCGGTGCCGGAATATTTGCCGAACAGCACGATATCGCCGACTTTCACGTCCAGCGGACGCACGTCGCCGTTTTCGAGGATCTTTCCCTTGCCTGCGGCGAGGATCTCGCCCTGAACCGGTTTCTCGGCGGCCGAGCCGGGCAGGACAATGCCCCCAGGGGTGGTGGTTTCTTCTTCCTTGCGACGAACGACCACGCGGTCATGCAGGGGACGAATATTCATGTCTCGGAATCTCCTAGGTTTTGAAGAGAAGTGGTTGAGCTTTTTATGCTCCCGGACGAGTTTGTTAGCACTCGCTCTTGGTGAGTGCCAATATTAGGGTCGAAGCCCGTCAAGTCAAGGGCGCCAGGGGAAAAATATTTGCGACACCCTTTCTGGCACTCGCAGAGGCAAACTGCTGATAACTAAACTTTTTTCCAAAATTGTCGTAAAAATAGTCTAGGCCGGCGATGCAAAGAGGTTGAGACATGCACGAACAGGACAGCGACCGTGTGATCGAGACGGCGCAATTGGGCGAGTATTTTCACGATGCCGTGCAAACGACCGCCGGCCGGCACCATCTGTCTGCAGACGACGCCACCCTGCACTACGTGGCCTCGTTGCTTTGCCAATACGCCCGCAGCGAACGGGTCTTCGACTTTGCTGAACAGCGCCTGCAACTGCGCCCGCTCGCACTGCTTTACGGCGAGGCGATGGGGGCGCAGGGCCGTCACGAGCGCTGTCTGTGGCTGCAGCGCCTGGGCGATCTCGCGCTGTTCGTGGGCGGGCTGTTTTCCGGCCGCCTCAGTCGGCATTTCCAGGATCTCGACTACTGCGTCGCCATGGGCGGGAATGCGTATGGCTATCTGCAGCAGCTTGGTGATGGTCGGCGCACCGAAGGATTTCTCCAGCACCACGTTGCGGCCTTTCGGGCCGAGGGTGACCTTCACTGCATTGGCCAGAACGTTGACGCCCTTGAGCATGCGCTGACGGGCATCGTCGGAAAACTTGACTTCTTTTGCACTCATTTCTGTTTACCTGAATTCAATATTGTCTGAGATTGATGTCACCCAGTCGGCCAAAGGCCGAAAGGCGCGGCCGTGATCAGCCTTCGATGACACCCACGATGTCTTCTTCGCGCATCACCAGCACTTCTTCGCCGTCGATCTTGACTTCGGTGCCGGAGTATTTGCCGAACAGCACGATATCGCCGACTTTCACGTCCAGCGGACGCACGTCGCCGTTTTCGAGGATCTTGCCCTTGCCTGCGGCGAGGATCTCGCCCTGAACCGGTTTCTCGGCGGCCGAGCCGGGCAGGACGATGCCCCCAGGGGTGGTGGTTTCTTCTTCCTTGCGACGAACGACCACGCGGTCATGCAGGGGACGAATATTCATGTCTCGGAATCTCCTAGGTTTTGAAGAGAAGTGGTTGAGCTCTTTGATGCTTCCGGGCGAGTTTGTTAGCACTCGCTCTTGGTGAGTGCCAATATTAGGGTCGAAGTCCGTCAAGTCAAGGGCGCCAGGGGAAAAATATTTGCGACACCATTTCTGGCACTCGCAGAGGCAAACTGCTGATAACTAAACTTTTTTCCAAAATTGTCGTAAAAATAGTCAAGGCCGGCGATGCAAAGAGGTTGAGACATGCACGAACAGGACAGCGACCGTGTGATCGAGACGGCGCAATTGGGCGAGTATTTTCACGATGCCGTGCAAACGACCGCCGGCCGGCACCATCTGTCTGCAGACGACGCCACCCTGCACTACGTGGCCTCGTTGCTTTGCCAATACGCCCGCAGCGAGCGGGTCTTCGACTTTGCGGAACAGCGCCTGCAACTGCGCCCGCTCGCCCTGCTTTACGGCGAGGCGATGGGGGCGCAGGGCCATCGCGAGCGCTGTCTGTGGCTGCAGCGCCTGGGCGATCTCGCGCTGTTCGTCGGCGGGCTGTTTTCCGGCCGCCTCAGTCGGCATTTCCAGGATCTCGACTACTGCGTCGCCATGGGCGGGAATGCGTATGGCTATCTGCAGCAGGCCGCGACGCGACCGCAGGAACAGGCGCAGGCGGCCGTGTTTGGCGAGCTCGCCGACCGGTTCCCACACTTCGTCGACCTCATCGCCGCCGTGACGGGGAATGAGGAGCGAGGTTCGAGGCCCGAGGAACGAGGAACAAACGCCCCCCTCGGCCCTCGCCCCTCGGACCGCGACCCTGGATTTCATTAGTCCTCGCGCTTGTATTCGCCCTCAATAATCCGGTCCGATCGCGTCTCGGGCCGATCGGACGCCCCCGGCGCAGGCTGCAGGGTGCCGCGCGACTTCAGCCAGCGCACGATCAGCCAGCGGCGCAGCGGCGGAATCAGCAGAAGAAACCCGATCGCGTCGGTGATGAAACCGGGCAGCAGCAGCGCCAGGCCGACCAGCAGCAGCATCACCCCCTCCATGAGTTCGAGCGCCGGCACCTCCTTGTTGGCCATCTGCGATTGCGCGCGAAACAGGACGGCGAACCCCTGCATACGCACCAGGGTGCCACCCAGCAGAGCCGTGAACACCGACAGGGCAATCGTCGGCAGGGCACCGATCTCGCTCCCCACTTCGATCAGCAGATAAAGCTCGACCAGGGGTGCACCGACGAAGAAGAGCAGGAAAAGCAGGACCGGGCTGATCATCATGAGGTGTTTTAACCGGGCCGAGGGCCTGTGCATCGATCCGGACGAGGCGGATCGGAAATCGAGTTTCGTCGCGCCGCAGCGGTTTCGGGTACGGCAAAAGACCAATTGCCCCCTCTCCCACCGGGAGAGGGCTGGGGTGGGGGATACCCACATCCGGCGCCTGGACTTCGGCCCCCTCATCCTAACCTTCTCCCGCACTGAGAAGGAACCAAGATGCGACGCCCGCCCAAAGGAGACGGGTTTACAGCCTCCCCATCTGGGACTTTAAATGGGGCCAAATAAACCCGGATTCAAGGATGCGAAGGCCCGCCGCCGATTTGGTAGACTGGCGGGATGCCTGAAAACCTGCTCGTCATCACCACCCTGCCGGATCAGGACGCGGCGGAGCAGCTTGCCGGCCGCCTGGTCGAGGCCGGACTGGCGGCCTGCGTGAATATTGGCGCCCCGGTGACGTCTGTCTACAAGTGGGACGGCGAGCTGCAGCGCGGCACCGAGCTTATGTTGACCATAAAGACGTCCCGGGCGCGCTATCCGGCCCTGGAACAGGCGATAACAGACGGCCACCCCTATGAACTTCCCGAGGTGATCGCAGTCCCCATCACTGCGGGCCTGACTGAATACCTGGCATGGATCGAAGCATGTACAAAAAACTGATTGCCTGGACACTTTTGCTGATTGCAGCCCTGCCGGCGGCGCAGGCCGAGCAGGAATTCCTCAAGCCCGATCAGGCCTTCGTGATCTCGGCCCAGTCCAGCGACGGCAAAACCGTGCAGGTCAACTGGGAGATCGCCAAGGGTTACTACCTTTACCAGAGCAAATTCCGCTTCCTGAGCGACTCTGCAGGCGTCGAGTTCGGCGACCCGGATCTACCGCCCGCACTGACCAAGAACGACCCGATCTTCGGTGAGGTCGAGATCTATCGCGACCAGGTGAGTATCGAGGTCCCGCTGGTCGCGGTCCCCGGGAACACCGAGATGCTGACCCTCAAGGCACGCTCGCAGGGCTGCGCAGACGACGGAATCTGCTACCCGCCGCATACCCAGACCGTACTGGTCGCCCTCAGCCAGGCCGCGGACAGCCCGCCACCGGTCGACCCGCGCACGGTCGAAAACTTCGATGCGACGGGCAGTGCGCCCCCGGCCGCAGAGGCCGTCGAAACGCTCGCGGTCATCGACGAAGACCCGCTCAAGGAACTGGCAGCGCTGGGCGAAGACCTCGGGCTGGACATCGGAGAGGACGATATCCTCGCGCCTGAGGACGCCTTTCGGGTCAGCGCCAACGGCGGTGACGGCACCCGGCTGCAGGTACAGTGGACGATCGCCGAGGGCACCTACCTTTATCAGGACAAGATCAAACTGGAACTCGGCGGCGACGGTGTCCAGCTCGGCGAATTCGAACTGCCCCCGCCGGAAATCAAGAAAGACTCGATCAAGCCGGACGGCACTATCGGCGACGTTGCCGTTTACCACGACCGGATCGACCTCGACATTCCGCTGGTGCGGACCAACACCGATGCGACCGAGGTCGCGCTGACCGCGAGCTACCAGGGCTGCGCCGATCGGGGTATCTGCTATCCGCCGCAGAAGACCACCTTCAAGCTCGGCCTGCCCGCGGCCAGCGGGGCGGCCACGGTGGCCGCGACACCAGCGGCTGCCAAAAGCATCGAAGCCCTGCCGGCGGCCGAAAAGCAGTCCGAGCAGGACCAGATCGCCGGCCTGATCGCCGTCAGAGCAGCTGGGTCATCGTCGCGCATTTCTTCCGGCATCGGCCTGCGGCTGGCATTCACACCGTGCGTGTTCCCGATGATCCCGATCCTGTCCGGGATCATCAGCCGGCCACGGCCAGCAGCATCACCACCCGCAAGGCCTTCATGCTGTCGCTGGTCTACGTGCTGGCCATGGCGCTCACCTACACCGTCGCCGGCGTATTCGCGGCCCTGGTCGGCGAGAACCTGTCCAGGCCATGCTGCAGAACCCGGTGGCGATCGCATCTTCGCCGCGGTCTTCGTCGCCCTGGCCTTGTCGATGTTCGGTTTCTACGAGCTGCAGCTGCCGTCCGGCCTGCAGTCCAAGCTGACCGAGATCAGCAACCGGCAGGAGGGCGGCAGCCTACACCGGCGTCGCGCATCATGGGCCTGCTGTCCGCACTGATCGTCGGCCCGTGCGTGGCGCCGCCGCTGGCCGGCGCGCTGATCTATCATCGGCCAGACCGGCGATGCCGTGCTCGGCGGAGCCGCCCTGTTCGCGATGTCGATGGGCATGGGCGCGCCACTGATCGCTGATCGGCACCTCGGCCGGCAAGCTGCTGCCGCGCGCGGGCGCCTGGATGGACGCGGTCAAGGCGGTGTTCGGCGTGCTCATGCTGGGCGTCGCGATCTACCTGCTCGAGCGCCGGTGCATCTCGCCGGCTGATCGTCATGTTCCTCTGGGGCATCCTGCTGATCGGTTCCGCGAATCTACATGGGCGCACTCGAGCCGCTGCCCGACGAGGCCAACGGCTGGCGCAAGCTGTGGAAGGGCCTCGGCGTGGTCTGCTGATCTACGGCGCCGCTTTCCTGATCGGTGTCGCGGCCAACGGCAAGAACACCCTCCAGCCGCTGCGCGGCGTGCGCGCTGGGCGGCGCCGGGTCCGGCACCGCCGGCCAGGCCGCACACGTCACCTTCAAACGATCAAGACGGTCGACGACCTGAACGCGCGAACTGGCCGCCGCCAAGGCGGCCCGCAAGCCCGTCATGCTCGACTTCTACGCCGACTGGTGCGTGTACTGCAAGCAGATGGAGCGTGACACCTTCTCGGATCCCGAGGTCGCCGGACGCTGATGGCGCCAATTGGTCTTGCTGCAGGCCGACGTGACACGACAAGACGACGCCGACCAGGCGCTGCAGAAACACATCGGTATCCCTGCGCCGCCGGCCATGATCTTCTGGGGAGCGGACGGAAACGAACGCAGACACCTTCGACTTCTCGGGTTCATGGGGCCCGAGGAATTCGCACCACACGTCAGAGAGGCGCTCGAGGAATGAAGATAAGCAACTATTTTCTGATCGCCGTCGGCGGCGCCGTGATCGGCGCGGCCAGCGGCTTCGCCTGGCGCGCGCTGGACGATGCCGGCCAGCCGGCGATCCAAACCCCGGTGAAGACGGTGCAGGAGGTCGATGTCCTGCCGAGCTTCTCCTACCCGGACCTGCAGGGACGGCAGCGCAGCAGCGAGGAATTCGCCGACAAGGTGGTGGTGCTGAACTTCTGGGCCACCTGGTGTCCGCCCTGCCGCAAAGAGACACCAGAGTTCGTCGCCCTTCAGGAGTTGTATGGCAGCGACGTGCAGTTCATCGGCATCGCGATCGACGATGAGGAACCGGTGCGCGAATTTGCCGACAGCTTTGGCGTGAACTACCCGCTGCTGCTGGGCGATGTCGAGGCGGTGTCTCTGTCGCGACGCCTGGGCAACCGCTACGAGGGGCTGCCGTTTACCATCGTCGCAGAACCGGGTGGCAACGTCGTATTGCGCCATACCGGCGGCCTGGAGCGGGATAAGCTCGAGCCGCTGCTGCAGGAACTCACCGACGCAGGCTGAACCAAGACAAAAAAGGGAATTCCCGCCCTAGACAAAGTCTTCGGCCTGACGGACAATTACGGGCAATTTATCGCTATTTCGGCGCAAATCCCTGAAAAGTACCGTTACATCGATCCAGGGACGTCCAAGGAAGCAACACTAAAGATGGCGCGTATTCTCGTCCTCAACGGCCCCAATCTGAACCTGCTCGGTTCACGCGAGCCGGGCCTCTACGGACAAGACACCCTGGCCTCCATCGAAGCGGATCTGCGCAAAGCCGCGGCCGGGCATGAGATCGATTTCTTCCAGAGCAACGCCGAATCCCAGCTGATAGAGCGAATTCATCAGGCCGGCGCCGACGGGGTGGACTTCATCCTGATCAACCCGGCCGCACTGACCCACACCAGCGTCGCCCTGCGCGACGCGCTGCTGGGGGTCACTATCCCGTTCATCGAAGTGCACATTTCAAACGTGTTCGCCCGCGAAGCCTTCCGCCACCGCTCCTATCTCTCGGATGTGGCGGTCGGCGTGATCAGTGGCCTGGGCGCCCAGGGTTACGAACTGGCACTGGCCGCCGCACTGCGCAGGCTGGCCGCTTGAACGGCTAACAGAAACATCAGGAACCAAGGAAAAATCCTAATGGATATCCGCAAAGTCAAAAAACTGATCGAACTGCTCGAGGAATCCGATATTGCCGAGATCGAGATCCACGAGAATGAAGAATCGGTCCGGATAAGCCGTGCCAGCACGCTCGCGCCGACAATGATCGCCGCGCCGGCAGCGGTTGCGGCTGCACCGGCCGCCGCGTCCGCTGCCGTAACGACTGGACCGGCGGCACGCGAGGAGCTCGAAGGCCATATCATCCGTTCGCCCATGGTCGGCACCTTTTACCGAGCCCCCTCGCCAGGCGCCAAGCCCTTCGTGGAAGAGGGGCAGATGGTCACCGACGGCGAAACCCTGTGCATCATCGAGGCAATGAAGATCCTCAACCAGATCGAATCCGACAAGTCCGGCAAGGTGGTCGAGATCCTGGTCGAGAACGGCCAGCCGGTCGAATACAACGAACCGCTGTTCAGAATCGGTTGACCCCCATGTTGGAAAAGATTGTCATCGCCAACCGCGGCGAGATCGCACTTCGTATTCTGCGCGCCTGCCGGGAACTCGGCATCAAGACGGTCGCGATCCATTCCGAGGCCGACCGCGACCTCAAACACGTGCGCCTTGCCGACGAATCCGTGTGTATCGGACCGGCCGCTTCGGCTGCCAGCTACCTGAATGTGCCGGCCATCATCAGTGCCGCGGAGGTCTGCGACGCCCAGGCGATCCATCCCGGGTACGGTTTTCTGTCGGAGAATGCAGACTTTGCCGAGAAGGTCGAGCAATCGGGCTTCGTATTCATCGGCCCGCGCTCGGAAACCATTCGCCTGATGGGTGACAAGATCACCGCGATCGAGGCCATGAAGGCCGCCGGGGTGCCCACGGTGCCCGGGTCGGACGGCCCTCTGGATGACGACGATGAACGCACCCTGAAACTGGCCCGCGATATCGGCTACCCGGTGATCGTCAAGGCCGCCGGCGGTGGTGGCGGACGCGGCATGCGCGTCGTCCACTCCGAGGCCTCCCTGCTCAGCTCGATCTCGCTGACCCAGGCCGAGGCCGGCGCCGCCTTCGGCAACGAGACGGTGTACATGGAGAAGTTTCTCGAGAACCCACGGCACGTCGAGTTCCAGGTCCTTGCCGATACGCATGGCAATGCCATCCACCTCGGCGAGCGTGACTGTTCCATGCAGCGCCGCCATCAGAAGGTGGTCGAAGAGGCGCCGGCACCGGGCATCACCGAGGAACAGCGCAAGCGCGTGGGCGAACGGTGTGCCGAGGCCTGTCGCCGGATCGGCTACCGCGGAGCAGGCACCTTCGAGTTCCTGTACGAGAACGGCGAGTTCTACTTCATCGAGATGAATACGCGCGTGCAGGTCGAGCATCCGGTGACCGAGATGATCACCGGGATCGATATCGTCAGGGAACAGCTGCTGATCGCCAGCGGCATGCCTCTGAGCTACACCCAGGACGATGTCCAGATCCGCGGCCATGCGGTCGAATGCCGGATCAATGCGGAAGACCCGAAAAACTTCATGCCCAGCCCCGGCGACATCACCCAGCTGCACATCCCGGGCGGGCCCGGCGTCAGGGTCGACACGCACATCTACAATGGTTACCGCGTACCGCCCTACTACGACTCGATGATCGGCAAGCTGATCACACACGGCGAGACCCGTGAGGTCGCGATCGCGCGGATGCGCACCGCGCTCTCGGAGATGGTGATCGACGGCATCAAGTGCAACATCCCGCTGCAGGCCGACATCATGGCCGACCCGAACTTCCAGGCAGGTGGGATGAATATTCATTATCTCGAGAAGAAACTCGGGACTTTAAGCTTCAGGAACGCGAGGGCGCGAGGACCGCAGAGGCCAGGTTGAATTGCCCGGATCGCCATCCGATGGAGTCATCGAGCCCCTCTTCCGATTTCCACTCGGGGCAACCGCAAGACATCTCTGCGAACTCTGCGCTCCTTGCGTCTCTGCGTCCCTTCAACATGCCCTGGCTTGAAGCACACCTGACCGTCGACAAATCCCGCGCGCCGCTGATCGAACTGCTGTTCGAGAACCTCGGCGCGGTGGCGATCACGCTCGGTGACGCCGGTGACGAACCCATGCTCGAACCCGGTCCCGGTGAAACCCCGCTGTGGCAGGCAACCCGGATCACCGGCCTGTTCGAGGGCGACACCGATGTCGACGCACTGCGCAGTGCAGATCAACCAGGCGCTGAACACCGACAGCAGCCGCAGCCTCACCCTCGAGCGTCTCGAAGACCGAGACTGGGAACGCGCCTGGATGGACCAGTTTCATCCGATGCGCTTCGGCGAGCGCCTTTGGATCCGCCCCGGCGGCCAAGAGATAGACCAGGACGACGCCGTCATCATCGATCTCGATCCCGGCCTTGCCTTTGGCACCGGCACCCATCCGACCACGGCACTGTGCCTGTCCTGGCTGGATGCACACGAGGTGCGCGACAAGACCGTCATCGATTTCGGCTGTGGTTCGGGCGTGCTCGCGATCGCCGCGCTGAAACTCGGCGCCAGACGCGCGATCGCGGTCGATCACGATCCACAGGCCGTGCTGGCGACGCGCGAAAACGCCGAGCGCAACCGGGTGGCCGACCGTATCGAGGTCCTGCACAGCAATGATTTCAAGGCCCGCCCCGCGGACCTGGTTCTGGCCAACATACTGGCGAACATCCTGGTCGACCTTTCACCGCAGATCCTGCGCCTGGTGAATCCGGGCGGCCGGCTGGTGATGTCCGGGATCCTGCAGGCACAGTGGGAGGCCGTCGCCCGGGCCTATGCAGATCAGATCGAATTTGAACCCCCGGAGACCCGGGATGACTGGGTGCTGCTGCATGGCCGATCGGTCCCCTCTCCCGCCGGGAGAGGGTCAGGGTGAGGGGAAGAAAAACACCAGCTGTTCCATCGATCAGCCCTCATCCCGCCCTTTTCCCTCGGGCAGAAGGAGACTCGACCGGGCCATGTCGCAGAATTTCTCATAGAATCCTACCCATCGGAAATCAACACAGATCAACCACCATTGAAGACACGCTGCCCCACTTGCAAAACGCGCTATGAAATCGACCCGGGTGCCCTGCTCGAGGCCGACGGGCTGGCGCGCTGTTTCCGCTGCGGGACCGTTTTCGAAACGGTCGCCGAGGATGCGGTCACACCGGATGTAATCTATACGTCCCCGGTGCAGTCTGCTGTCGCACTGGATGAGCAGTCGGAACTGTCCCTGGGCGACGCGTCGGAGCCACAGGAACCGGAAGCAACACCCGAGGCGCCGAATGCGCCGGCTGAAGACGAGATAGCGGAACCACGCGAGCCCGAACCCGTCGCGGACATAGCGGATGAACCCCGGTTGCCCACATCCGTCGAGGACCTGCTCGCGCAGACGCACGCGGCGAAGCCCTACCCGGACGAAGAGCCGGAATCACAGTCGGCATCATCTGATCGAAGAGCAACAGGCCGGACACCCTGCGGAGAAACCCGAAACCAAAGAGCTGCCATTTGCAGTCCCCGAAGACCTCGAGCCGCTGGAGCCCTCGCCCGATGTCGCGCTCGATGTGGCCGACACCCTGTATGAAAAGAAATCGCACCGCGGCCTCTTCTACGGTCTTCTGGTCATACTGCTTGTCGCGGGACTCGGTCTGCAACTGGCCTGGCAGAAGCGCAAGGAACTGATCGCGCAATACCCGATACTTCAGCCGTTGTGTGAACGCATCGAGTGCATACCAGACGTGGTTCATGCACCCAAGAAAATCAGCATCCTGCAACGCGACATCAGGCCAACCAGCAATGTCCCGGACTCGCTGACCCTGAGCGCGCAGATGCGCAACGATGCCGACACCGCGCAGCCCCTGCCCGACATCCAGTTGTCGCTGGTCGACAACAACGGTGCCGTGCTGATCCGCCGACGACTGTCTGCTGCCGATTACCTGTTCCCGAGACCGGCGCCGGGAAAAGTTATGGCGCCGGGCGAAGTGGTCACTATCACACTGGATTTCAAGGACCCGGGCTCTCAGGCGAGTGGCTTCCTGATCGATTTTCTTTAACGTCAAATTACCCCTCAAGGGTGCTTGCGCCGATACGATTTCGGCGTAACATGGCCCTCCCCTGTCGGCCCAAGACCGGATAACAATCCGGCATGGTCAACGCGAACCGAACCATACGGCCGTGCAGGAGATGTGAGGGACCGGACTTAGGTTTGCGGAGGCCTAATACATAGTGCGCATCGGTCCTCACCAACTCGAAAACAATTTGATCGCTGCACCCATGGCCGGCGTTACCGATCGCCCGTTCAGGTCGCTTTGTCGACGTCTGGGCGCAGGTCTGGCCGTGTCGGAAATGGTAACGGCGGATGCCAGTCTGTACGGCAGTCGCAAGACGGTGCGACGTCTCGATCATACCGGTGAGCAGGGACCGATCTCGGTGCAGATCGTGGGAACCGATCCGCAGGGACTGGCGGAAGCGGCTCGGATAAATGTTGCGCATGGTGCGCAGATCGTCGACATCAACATGGGATGTCCGGCGAAAAAGGTTTGCAGGGTGGCGGCCGGCTCGGCGCTGATGCGCGATGAGCCGCTGGTCGAAAGCATCCTCAAGCGGGTCGTTGAGGCAGTCGACGTACCGGTCACGCTCAAGATGCGCACCGGTTGGGACCTGGATAACCGCAATGCGCCGCGTATCGCGCGCCTGGCAGAGCGGAGCGGCATTGCCGCGGTCTCGGTGCATGGTCGCACCCGGGCCTGCGGATATCGCGGCGAGGCGGAATACGAAACGATCTGGCGCGTCAGACAGGAAGTGGGGATCCCGGTAATCGCCAACGGCGATATCGATTCGCCGGAGAAGGCCAGAAAGGTGCTCGAACAGACGGGCGCAGACGGCCTGATGATCGGGCGCGCAGCACAGGGGCGCCCCTGGATATTTCGCGAAATCGCACACTTTCTCGATACCGGTGAGCGACTTCCCGAACCAGACCCGATATGGATTCGGGATCTGTTGCTGGAGCACCTGCAGGCGCTGTACGACCTCTACGGCAGGTCACACGGCGTGAAGGTGGCCCGCAAACACATTGCCTGGTACAGCAGGACACAGGCAGGTGGCGCAGCGTTTCGGCAGCGGATCAACGCGGCCGAGACAGCGCAGGAACAAGGCAGCTTGATAAGGGAATATTTCGACGGCCTCAATGAAAAGAAGACACCCGGCCAACCCGGTCCAGTGTCCACAGAGGAGGTAGTAGCAGCGTGAGTTTGGAAACCACCCCCATTTCACTCGGCTTGTCAGGAAGCTTCGCAGTGGCGAGATCAAAAAAGAAAGAACCGCTGCGCGAGGCGGTCCGCGATGCACTCGCGCATTACTTCGACCAACTCGACGGCACGGCGCCCAACGATCTGCACCAGCTGGTGATCCAACAGGTGGAGCAACCCCTGTTCGAGGTCGTCATGCATTACACCGGCGGCAACCAGAGCAAGGCAGCGATGCTGCTGGGCA
>CAVWYD010000001.1:0-114284 GCA_963759055.1 uncultured Gammaproteobacteria bacterium | reverse complement strand
CGTTTCCACGGACGGTTTAAAAACGGCTGAAAACTTCTGATCCTGCTTGGCGACTCTACGCCGCATTCTCGGGTTGTGAAATCGTTCGATGTAATCAAATACATCGGCCCTGGTCTCGTCTCGGGTACGGTAACGACGGTGGTTTGTACGCTCACGCTTGAGCATGCCAAAGAATCCTTCACACGCTGCGTTGTCGCCACAATGACCGACGGCACTCATCGAACAGATGAGCGTGTTCCGCTGCAGGAAACGCTGATAGTCGCTGCTCCGAAACTGACTGCCTCGATCTGAATGCAAGATCACTGACCAGCCACCTTGTCGCTGCCAGACTGCCATCTCAACGGCCCGGATAACCATCTGGCGATCTTGGCGATGATGCATCGACCAACCGATCACGAGCTTGCTGAACAGATCGATGACCACGCACAAATACAGCTTGCCTTCATCCGTCTTCAACTCGGTAATATCCGTGACCCATTTGGTCTCCGGCTCCAAGGCCATGAAATCCCGCTCCAAATGATTGCGGATCCCTGGTGGCGGCAAGCCTGGCTTTCCGCGCTGGCCCCGCTTCTTCTTGCGCGGCCAGCCCTGAAGGCCATTGACGGACATCAGGCGAGCAATACGGTTCTTGCTGGCCGTCTCGCCTTCCTCGGTCAGATCCTCGTGCATACGCGGCGCACCGATGATGCCCTGGCTGTCCTCATGGATCTCTCGAATCCGCTTCAGCAGGCGCTCATTGTCGATCTGACGCGCACTGGGTGGGCGGTCTTCCCAATCGTAGTAACCACTGGGAGAGACTTTCAGAAGCCGACACATCATTCGAACAGGAAACTTATCGCGACAACGCCGGATCGCCTGATATCTCAGGACGACTCCCTGGCGAAGAACGTTGCCGCATCGCGCAAAAAATCCCGTTCCTTCTTCACGCGCGCCAGTTCACGCTTCAGGCGTGCAACTTCTTCATCCCTTGGGCTGCCAGATCCGCCGAAGGCATGGCGACCCTCAGCATCGGCTTCTCGCTTCCAGCGGGTCAGCAGATTGGCGCCAATACCCAATTCCCGGGCCACCTGCGCGCAGCTGACGCCTGGCTGTCTGGTTTGCTCGACAGCGCCCTGCTTGAACTCCGGGCTGAACTTTCTTCTCTTCGACATAAAAACACTCCTTTCTGCCCATTATCGGGCTTTTCTGAAGTGTCCGTGTTAACGGGGTAGAACCCGCCCGAGGGCTATAAAGACAATACTGGTGTCGAACTTTCGTTGAGGCCGCATGCATTTCTTGCCAACGCAGAGGATGTCCGACGATTGAGCGACTTTCTCGCCGTCCAAAGCCGACGCTATGGAGAAATCGAGCAACCGATATTGCTGTTTACGGGTACGGACGACGATATCGTGCCCGCCTGGAATCATGCCGATCGGCTGGAAGTGCAGGTTGACCGGATTGAACGAATCGACCTCCAAGACACTGGGCATGCCCTGCATCACGCCCGGGCCGAGCAGGTTGCAGCTGCTATTGGTGCATTCTCGGACCAGTTTGGCAATGAATGACGGCTTGATGGGCAGTTCGGCCTCTAGCGATCGTGACGTCGAGCGTCAGATCCTGGCCGGTTGCAGCGGTGGCGCAGACCGCCAGGTACGTCAGCTATTCAGCCTGACACCTCACACGTGAAAGCCGACGTTTGTTTTTGCGGTGCAATAGGCGGTAGTCGACCCTGAACCACCTTTGGAGGCTGTCCGCCGAAAGTCTGCTTTCTGACCCCCGTTTCGCTGCATAATCCTGCTCTGGGCGGTGATAGACAGACTCCGCCTATCTCAGTTTTGGAAGAGTCTGTCGATTTAGCTGTTAGGCACTATGTGCGGATTCCGGAACATCTTGAACTATGGACGACAAGCTACTTAAAAAATACCTCAAATACGCCAGCACAGATGAAGCCTTTGCAGTTCTCTTCGTGAAGAAGCATCTCGCTGAAGCAAAAGGGTATTGGGTAGATATTGTCGACTGCCGACGATATGAGATGTCCTCGGATAATTTACATTTCCGATTCGTGGTTGGCGGCCTGTACAAACGAAAAATACAACCGTGGTATCCCTCAAAATCCGCATACACCATTGATGGTAAATTTGACGAGCACAGGTATTACTTGACGATACGAGCCATAACATGGGAAACCGCGCATAAGGACATTGAGCAGCAGAAGTCAAAGAAAGAGGCGTCACGGAAATTCAAGATAACAGGTGTGAGCTACGATAAAAACCGAAGCAATAGAGACTTTTTCCGAGACGACGCACCACCGGAAATAAAGGCTCTTGCAAATAATCTTTACGACCGCACAAACCCACTATGGGACAAGGCCTTGAAATACGTCAACAAGCCAGAGTTTGTTTATGAACTTAAAAAAGTTTTCATCAACTAGCATGGTGCCTAGCAAAACGGTCGAGCCGTTCGTCGCTGAGCTCCTCACTCGGACGCCCAGCACTCCGCGCCTTATTGCGCAAACGGCGCTCCGGGCTGGCCGCCGTATAACTCGGCGTATGGGGGCAAAGTGAGCACCATGTTTCCTGTCCAAATTCGTAGAGCCCTTCCAACACTAGGGATCTTTGCTCTCCTAGGAATATTGGCCGCTGCGGCCGCCGTTATTCATACTGCTATTACCGAAGCGGAAGTGAAACAACCATGGGCATTGCTAATTCTTTTACTGGGTCTCCCAGGCATCTGGGTCGTCATTCTCATTTGTCTTGCGGCATTTTCCCTTCGCATTACCGATCATAAGGCTGAAAAGCTACTCGCCAACCGGTGGGTCGTTGCGTCAAAGCCCCTTAGCGGTTTGCGTTCTGCTTCGATCGTGCAAAACACCTTGCAGCTAACGTTCATGGATGGCACTACAGTACGCATTGCTGCCATGCCACTTCGAGATCAGGCTCTCCTCGCTAGAGTTCTGGCTGCACGCTGCCCTCATGTGCAGCTTTCTTAGTGCAACCGCGTTACCGCCTAAAAAGCGCATGCAGTCGAACCTAGCGAAGCTGGGCGGCCGATGCGAGACGTTAAGCGACGAGCGACCTCAATGAGATCCGTCTTTCGTAACCCCGTTTCTTATTCCATCTACTTTGCATGCAGCTTCCTGATCGTCATCAGCTTCGGGGAAGCCCCACTCGTGGTGCTCCAGCATATTTTTCTGCCTTACACTTTGGATATCTATCGCGGAGTCGGCGAAACTGGTGCCACAATATTTCGAGCGATTGTCTTCTTGGCACAATCTCTCGTCATCCTATTCGTATTACTGGTTTCCAATTCTGAAGCGCCAGGGAAGCGGATCATTCTTTCAGTATTCGGCATACTTTTTGTCTTTGTGTACTTTATGATCGTAACATTCGGTTATGTCGTGCCTCGACTTCACTAAGATCGCGTCGCTCAGAAATCGTTCAAAGCGTTCGCCGTAGGCTAGGACGGCTTCTGGCCGGTTCCGACCGAATCAGCCGCGAAGCCGACCGGCCGGTTATGGCCGAACTCAGACCAACCGACTCGCCCAGCTTATGTCTGCTTGAAGCTCTTCCCTGGATGTGGTGATCGAACTTGAGTGTTTGCTCGGGCGAGAAGCACGAAACAATGGGCATCGAAGTGACAATCTGAACTCCTGGCCCAACCCGCAGCTTTCCAGGTTTCCATCCCCCAGAAAAATCTCCCCAGAACACCCGACGCAACCGACGCTACCCGTCGCCTATTTCCGCAGCCCCCCAGAGTGCCCGACAGCGACACGCCGGGGCCAGCCCCATGAGTCCGGGGATCAGCCGGCGTCGAACGCCCGGGAGCGGGGCAGAGACAGCGATTCTGGGTCAGTGCTGGGGTCGGGCTGAGGTCGCCACCGGGCCGAAGATGGGCAGCTGAGAGGCTGTCCGGGCAGTGGGGTGTGACCAAGGGACTTCGCCATACCCACCAAGGGACTATAGTCCCCTGGCTCATAGCGTCATAAGCTATTGAATGCTATGGAATTGGTGGGCCCACCTGGACTCGAACCAGGGACCAAGGGATTATGAGTCCCCTGCTCTAACCAACTGAGCTATAGGCCCAAAATGTGGGACGGGATGATAACAAGAAGGCCGGCATGTCCGCCCGGCCTTCTTTTTTTAGCTTTCGCCGTCGAGGAAGCTGCGCAGCTTGTCCGAACGCGAGGGGTGGCGCAGTTTGCGCAGTGCCTTTGCCTCGATCTGGCGGATACGCTCACGGGTGACGTCGAACTGCTTGCCGACCTCTTCCAGCGTGTGGTCGGTATTCATGTCGATACCGAAGCGCATGCGCAGGACCTTCGCCTCGCGTGACGTCAGCCCTGAGAGCATGTTCTGGGTCGCCTCGGCCAGGCCTTCCATGGTGGCCGAGTCCACCGGTGACATGGCCAGCTGGTCTTCGATGAAGTCACCCAGGTGCGAGTCCTCGTCGTCACCGATCGGGGTTTCCATAGAGATCGGCTCTTTGGCGATCTTGAGTACCTTGCGGACCTTGTCTTCGGGCATTTCCATACGCTCAGCGAGCTCTTCGGGCGTGGGCTCGCGGCCCATCTCCTGAATCATCTGACGGGAGATCCGGTTGAGCTTGTTGATCGTCTCGATCATGTGTACCGGAATGCGGATGGTCCGGGCCTGGTCGGCGATCGAGCGGGTGATCGCCTGGCGGATCCACCAGGTCGCGTAGGTCGAGAACTTGTATCCGCGGCGATACTCGAACTTGTCCACCGCCTTCATCAGGCCGATGTTGCCTTCCTGGATCAGGTCAAGGAACTGCAGGCCGCGGTTGGTGTACTTCTTCGCGATCGAGATGACCAGCCGCAGGTTGGCCTCGACCATCTCTTTCTTGGCGCGCCGGGCCTTTGCCTCGCCGATCGACATCCGGCGATTGATCTCTTTGATGTCGCTGATGGTCAGTGAGCAGAGCTCTTCGATCTCGGTAAGCTTGCGCTGCCCGCGACGGATGTCTTCGCTGTATGCCTCGAGGTTGCCGGCAAACGCCTTCTTGCTCTTGACCTGTTCAGACACCCAGTCAGAATTGGTTTCGTTCTTCGGGAACGAGGCAATGAAGTCCCGCCGTGGCATGCCGCATTCGTTCACGCAGATGTCGAGGATCATGCGTTCCTGTTCGCGGATACGGTTGACCACGCCACGCAGGGTTTCGGTAAGACTCGTAAACAGCGCGGGCACCAGCCGAAACTCGAGAAACGCAGTGACTGTTTTTTCACAGCATTTCTGAGATTTCTCGTTATTGCCGGACTTGTCGAGTTCGCGCCGCCATGCCCTGTACTGCTTGCGCAGCTCGTTTGCCTTCTCCGCGACCAGTTCGAGGTCCAGGCCGGTGTCTTCCGGTTCCTCGTCTTCGTCCTCTTGTTCGGCCGCATTGGGGTCGGGTTTCTTGGTCGCATCCGCGACCGTCTTGGCCGGTTTCGGGATGGTGTCGCCGATATCGGGCAGGGCGAAGCCGACGATGACGTCTGTCAGACGTGTTTCTTCTGCGTCCACCTGGTCGAACTGTTCGACCAGCTTTTCGACTGTCGGCGGGAAAGCGGCGAGCGCGGCGCTGACCTGGTTCAGGCCATCCTCGATACGCCTTGCGATGCGCAGTTCGCCCTCGCGGGTCAGGAGCTCGACCGTGCCCATCTCGCGCATGTACATGCGCACGGGGTCGGTGGTGCGGCCAAACTCGCTGTCGACCGTGGCCAGCGCGGCTGCAGCTGCCTCGGCTGCGTCATCGTCTGCCGACACGGCGTTGTCGGACAGGGTCTGGTCGTCCGACTCGGGAGCCGTTTCGTGCACCGAGATGCCCATGTCGTTGATCATGCGCACGATGTCTTCGATCTGCTCCGGATCCACGATCGAATCGGGCAGGTGATCGTTGACTTCGGCGTAAGTGAGGAAGCCCTGCTCTTTGCCTTTGGCGATCAGGTCTTTGATGCCGGATTGCTGCTTTTTGCTGTCCATCGGGATCCTCAGGTGTTCGGCGCACACGTCCCCCCGCCGGGCTCGGTGCGCGGCGTGAGGATGGAAAATTGAATCGGCCATAATAGCAGTAATTGTCTGCTACCGCCAGTTAATCATTCGCTATCCAATGAGGCAGGCGGCTCTCGATAAAGTTCCCTAAGTCGTTGTTTTTCTTCTTCCGACAGCGGTGATTCACGGCTTTTCGTGAGCAAGGTCTCACGTTCGGAACGACGCTGGTCGGCCGCCAGCGAGGACAGCGTGCCGACAAACTGCTCGGGCGCGTCATCGAGGACGCCCAGATCGAGCACGGCGAGTTTGGCCAGATGCTTGCGGGTGTTGGGGTCTTCCCAGCGCTCGACCAGTGCCGCACTGCGGATTTCGGGTTGGCTGCGGGCGGCAGTGATCAGTTCCTGGAGGAGGCTGATGCCCGGCGAATCGAGTTTTTCCCAGCCAACCGGGAGTTCCAGCTGTGCCAGCTCCGGATACTGCAACAGCAGTGCAACCGCCCGCCGAATCGGCGGGATGCTCCCCTGCGGCCTCTGAATTCGCGCACGCGGCGGCTGCTTTGTGCTGCCGGTGCGGCGGTCGCAGTGTGCTTAAGGCCAATACGTTCATGCAGGGCCTGATTCATCATGTCGCGAAACATGCCGGAGGGCAGGCGCTCGAGCAGCGGTTTGGCGAGTTCACCCAGGCGGGCGCGGCCGTCGATGCTGTCCATGTCGACCTGGGAGGCGAGTTTGTCGAACAGGTATTCGCGACAGCGGCAGGGCGTCGCCGATCTCGGCCTGCATGGCCTCCTGTCCGATGCGGCGAACCATGCTGTCCGGGTCGTCACCGTCGGGGAGAAACAGAAATCGGGCCTGGCGCCCTTCGCGCATCAATGGCAGTGCTGTCTGCAGTGCCTTCCAGGCGGCGTCGCGGCCGGCTCGATCGCCGTCGAAACAGAAAACCAGCTCGGGGGTGGCGCGGTACAGTTTTTCCAGATGGTCACTGGTGGTTGCCGTGCCCAGGGTGGCCACCGCATTGCTGATCCCGAACTGGGCCAGGGCGACGACGTCCATGTAGCCCTCGACCACCAGCAGGCGGGCAGGGTTGGCGTCCGCCTGCCGGGCCTCGAAAAGACCGTAGAGCTCACGGCCCTTGTGAAAAACGGGGGTTTCGGGGGAATTGAGGTACTTGGGTTTGCCGTCACCGAGCAGGCGGCCGCCAAAACCCACCACGCGGCCGCGCGTGTCGCGAATGGGGAAGATGATCCGGTCGCGCAGGCGATCGTAGCGCTTGCCGTCCTGTTCGGTGATCAGGCCAGCCTCGCGCAACAGGCGGATCCTGCTGTCGTCACCACCGCCCAGGGCCTGCAGAAGGTTGTCCCAGCCGGGCGGTGCATAGCCGAGCCGGAAATCGGCGGCAACCTCGCCGCTGACACCCCGCCCTCTGAGGTATTCCACGGCCTGGGCAGCCTGCGCATGCTGGCGAAGCTGTTGTGCGAAATAAGCCGCGGCGCGCTCGAGTATGTCGAAAAGAGGGCGGTGGTCGGGCCCTTGTGCAAATCCCGCCTCGCGCGGTACCTCGAGGCCCATGGATGTCGCCAGTTCCTCCACCGCCTCGGGAAAGCTCAGGCGGTCGTATTCCATCATGAAGCTGAGCGCAGAACCGTGCGCGCCACAGCCGAAGCAATGGTAGAACTGCTTGGTCGGGCTGACCGTGAACGACGGGGTCTTCTCGTTGTGGAAGGGGCAGCAGGCCTGGAACTCGCGCCCGGCCTTTTTCAGGGGGACGCGACGACCGATGATTTCGACAATATCAGCCCGCGAGAGGAGTTCGTCGATGAAGTGCTGGGGGATGGCACCGGGCATGTTGAAAGCCTAGCGCGAAGTCGTGGTTCAGCCCAGTTTCTGCTTGACCAGGCTGCTGACCTGTCCAACATCGGCCCGGCCCTGGACCTTCGGCTTGACGATTCCCATGACCTTGCCCATGTCGCGCATGGATTCGGCCCCGGTCTCGGCGATTGCGGCCTCGATGATGGCGCTGATCTCCGCCTCGGAGAGGCCCGCGGGCAGGAACTCCTGGATTACCTCGATCTCGGATGCCTCTTGCGCAACCAGATCGTCGCGCCCGGCGTCGCCATACTGCTGGATCGAATCGCGGCGCTGTTTGACCATCTTGTCCAACACCGCCAGGACCTGGCTGTCGTCGAGTTCGATACGCTCATCGACCTCGCGCTGCTTGATCGCAGCGAGCATCAGACGGACCACGCCCAGACGTGCCTTGTCGCCGCCCTTCATGGCGGCCTTCATGGCGTCGGTGATCTGTTGCTTCAGCACAAGGGGTGGATTAGTAAAGGCGTTCGAACCGGCGGACGTCGCGACCGGCCTTTTTCTGCCAGCGCTTGACGGCGGCAGCGGCCTTGCGCTTGCGCTCCCAGGTGGGCTTCTCGTAGAACTCGCGGCGGCGAACTTCGGCCAGTACACCGGCCTTTTCACAGGAGCGTTTGAAGCGGCGCATGGCGACTTCGAAGGGTTCGTTTTCTTTGACGCGTACGTGCGGCATTGCTTCCTCGAATCAACAAACAGTTAGAATGAATGTTTCGCGACCACGGAAAAACCACCAAAGCCGGGAAAGGCGCGAAATTCTAATGCGTCGTTTCCCGAAATGCAAAGGTTTCAATGACATGAAAGTGCTGGGCATCGAAACATCCTGCGATGAGACCGGTGTTGCCGTGTACGAGGGCGACCACGGTCTGCTTGGACATGCGGTTTACAGCCAGATCCCGCTGCACGTCGATTATGGCGGCGTGGTGCCTGAACTGGCCTCGCGCGATCACGTCCGCAAACTGGCACCCATGATCAGGCAGCTGCTGGCAGATCTGGGCCTGGAGGGTGGTGAAATCGATGCTGTGGCGTACACGGCGGGACCCGGGCTCGCCGGAGCGCTGCTGGTCGGTGCCGCGTTTGCGCGCAGCCTCGCCTGGGCCTGGCGGGTGCCGGCCCTGGGTATCCATCATATGGAGGGCCATCTGCTCGCCCCGATGCTGGAATCCGACGTCCCTGAATTCCCGTTCGTGGCGCTGCTGGTATCCGGTGGCCATACCCAGCTGGTGCAAGTCGCCAGCGTTGGCGACTACGAACTACTGGGTGAATCGCTTGACGACGCCGCTGGTGAGGCGTTCGACAAGACGGCGAAAATGCTCGGCCTCGGTTACCCGGGCGGGCCGGCCCTGGCGCAACTGGCGCAGCAGGGTGATCCGGGCAGATTCCGGTTCCCACGGCCGATGACCGATCGGCCGGGGCTGGATTTCAGTTTTTCCGGGCCTCAAGACTTTCGCCCTGACCACGCTGCGTCAGCAATCTGAATTTACGTCGGAAGGCGAGCTTGGGCAGCTGCATGCCGATATTGCGCGCGCTTTCGAGGATGCGGTGGTCGAAACCCTGGCGATCAAGTGCCGCCGGGCGGTCGAGCAGACGGGCAGCCGTGCACTGGTCATGGCCGGCGGCGTCAGCGCCAACCGCGTCCTGCGCGCCCGCGTGGATCGATTGATGGCGGACATGGGCGGGCGCGCCTACTATCCGCGGGCCGAGTTGTGCACGGATAACGGTGCGATGATCGCCTATGCCGGCTGGCAGCGGCTGCGGCAGGGTCAGCGGGAATCATTGGCTTTCGGTATCCGGCCACGCTGGCCGATGCAGGAGCTCGCGGCCGGGCAGTAGGCCGGGTTGAACTCAGTCCGTCGACGACGTTGAAATTGGGCCCTCGTCCCCCTTCAGCAGCTTCTCGATGTTGCTGCGGTGCCGCCAGATCAGCAGCAGGGTGATCAGGATCTGCATAACGATCAGTTCAGGCGCTGGCCAAAGCAGCCAGATATACAACGGCGCCAGAGACATTGAAATCAATGCGGCCAGCGAAGAGATATTGGCTACCTTGGCCATGAAGAGCCAGCTTGCCCCAACGGCTGCGCCGATCGTCCAGCTCCAGCCGAACTGGACGCCGAGGGCGGTCGCCACGCCTTTGCCCCCCTTGAAGCCGAAGAATATCGGGTACAGATGACCGAGAAACGCAGCCCCCCCGACCAGCGCGAATACCAGTTCGCTGCGGTCAAGCAAATGGCAGGCGAATACCGGCAGGAAACCCTTGAGGCTGTCGCCCAACAGCGTGACGGCCGCTGCCTTTTTTCCGGCCATCCGCAGGACATTGGTCGCGCCGGGATTGTTGGAACCCTGGGTGCGCGGATCCGCGAGGCCCATCAGCCGGCAAACGATGATCGCGCTTGATATCGATCCCAGCAGATAGGCCGCAATGACGAGTGACAGGTCCAGCATGTTGATCAGGGCTCCTCGGGTGGTCCGGTTATTGTACGGGATGTGAGTTGGGGCGCTGCGGCCCATTTATGCGGCCTGGCGGCAGGGTCCCAGGTCACGGGTAACGACCTGAGCTGTTAACATCGACGGGTGTCAAGAACGGGTTCTAATGAGATGGATATCGTCTTCCTGCGCGATCTGCGTATCGACACCGTGATCGGGATCTACGGCTGGGAGCGACGTACCCGCCAGACCATCATCTTCGATCTCGAGATGAGTGCCGACGTTGCCCGAGCCGCTGAGTCTGACGATATTGCGGACACCCTGAATTACAAATCCGTGGCCAAGCGTCTGACCCAGTTTGTCAGTGAGAGTGAGTTTCAGCTGGTCGAGACCCTGGCAGAGCGTTGCGCCCAGATTATCCGCGACGAATACGGCGTGCGCTGGGTACGCCTTACCCTCAACAAGAAGGGCGCCGTGCGTGGTGCCACCGACGTGGGTGTGATCATCGAACGCGGGGAGCGCTATTGATGCCGCGTGTCTGGGTCAGTGTCGGCAGCAACATCGAACGCGAACAGCATATCCGCGCGGCGCTGGCGGATCTGCGCGAGACCTTCGGTGAGCTCGTCGTGTCACCGGTCTATGAAACCGAGGCGGTGGGATTCAAGGGTGACGCCTTTTTCAATCTGGTTATCGGATTCGACACCTTGCTCACGCCCTCCACATTGCATGGCCTGATGCGCGATATTGAAGCGCGTCATGGCCGTGAGCGCAGTGGTGGGAAATTTGCGGCGCGAACCCTTGACCTCGATCTTCTGACCTATGGTGACGCTGTTACGGACGAAGGTGGCAAGGCCCTGCCACGCGATGAGATTCTGCGCTATGCCTTCGTCCTCGCCCCGCTGGCCGACGTCGCGGGGGACGAGATACACCCCGAGCTTGGAGAGAGCTACCATAGCCTGTGGGAGCGCTTTGCAGTCGGCAATCCGGAAGGATTACGGCGTATGGAAAATCCGCCATGGATGAACGAATCCGGCTAGCAGCCTGTCGGACTTGATCGCTATCCAGGGATTTGCAGCCAAACAGTGTTAGGTCCGACAGGCTGCCAGGAGGCCGTTTGAGCAACCGCAACAGAACCGATCCGATACAGACCCCGACAGGCGTTGTTCGGCCAGTAGTCATATTTCTCTTTTTCATTGCCGGTTATTTCGTTCTCGGCATGGCCGGTCTGCAGCTGCAATCGGCGCAGACCGGCGTTACGCCCGCATGGCCGGCGTCCGGGTTCGCGTTCGCCATGGTGTATTGGTTTGGCCTTGGTCAAGTCATCGCACTGCTGCCTGCGATGCTGGCGCTTGGCTGGGTGGTCGGCCTGCCGGTCGAGGTCGCCGCCGTATCGGCAGCCGGCAGTATGCTTGAGGCGGGGGTTCCGGCATACATTCTGCGTCGCACCGGTATTGATCCAGGCCTGCGTCATCTGCGTGATGCGCTGTTGTTCGTGGCTGTCGGTCCGGTGCTCGGACCAGTGTTCAGTGCCACTGCGGGCAGCATCGCTTTTCAGATTCTCGGTGGCAGCGAATTTGATCTGCTGCGATTGTGGTTGCTGTGGTGGCTGGGCAACAGTGTCGGATTCCTGATAGTCGGCGGTTTCGGGCTTGTGGTCGTGGCCCGGCGATCGATCCACCTCGGAGGCAAACAGCTGATCCAGCTGCTGGTCGCCTGCGCAGTGACGATGCTGGTTACCGCTGTTGGTATGCTGCAGGTGGTTGATATCTCATCGCCGCTGGTCCTTTACCTGTTGATCCCCGTTTTCGTATTGGTCGCGCAGCGTGGAGATCAGATCCTGGTTCTGGTGCTTGGTGTGATGGCTGTGGTCGTCATGCTGCTGTCTGCGGCCTGGTTGCCCGCGGAGAGTCTGGCGCAGACCGATCTGGGAATACTTTACCTGGATGTGAGTCTGATCTGGGTGGTGGTATTCACCGGCATGATGATCAGCAGTGCGCGTCATGAGATGAATATGCGTGAGGAGGTCTCCTGGCTGGCAAGCCATGATCCACTGACAGGTCTGGAGAACCGTCATGTTTTCATGGAGCGTCTCGAGACAACACTGCAACGGGTCGGCGAAGAGACGAACCATGTGCTTGTGTTTCTGGACCTGGACAGGTTCAAAGATCTCAACGACGCGGAAGGCCATCGGGCGGGTGATCAGGTATTGCGCGATATCGGTTCCTTGCTGCGCCAAGAGGTCCGCACGGCGGACGTGGTGGCGCGCCCGGGCGGCGATGAGTTTGCGGTGATACTCGAGGACTGCCGCTTACTCGACGCTTGCGCGATCGCGGAAAACATCCGCGAAGCGGTCCAGCGTTACGAATTCACCGGCAAGCACGGAACCCATCGGCTTGAGGTCAGCATCGGCCTGGTGGAGCTCAGGCCAGGTCATTCCTCACCGGAAGACGCGCTACACGATGCAGACAGTGCCTGCTACGAAGCCAAGCGAGCGGGGCGTAATCGCGTATGTATTCACTCCGAAAGCAGCCCACTGGAGTCTGCTACTGCTGTACGCTGCGCCCGCCGTCCACCGCCAGGATCTGGCCGGTGATGTAATCTGGCCCTGTCACCATGAACATCACGGCCGCCGCGATCTGATCCGCCCCGGCGGCCCGCTGTAGGGGAATGCGTTTCAGGATCTCCTGTTTCTCGGTGTCTGCAATTGCCTCCTCCGGCCAAAGGGCGGCGCCCGGCGCGATGCCGTTGACCCGCACCTCAGGTGCCAGGTCCCGTGCAAGCGCCTTGACCATCATTGCGTTGGCCGCCTTCGCCATGCAGTAGACAGGATGGTCCGCGATTGGCCTTTCGGCATGAATATCGACCATGTTGACGATGCAGCCACGACGCCTGCGCAGCTCTGCCGCCGCGGCCTGCGCCAGGAAGAAAGGCGCGCGCGCATTGCTGCCGAACAGGTCATCCCACTGCGCCGTGGTCGCCTCACCGACCGGCGTGGGATAATAACTCGACGCATTGTTGATCAGGATATCCAGGCCCCCGCCAAAGTCGATCGCCACCTCCACCAGTCGGGGCCAGGACTCAGGGTCGATCAGGTCGCCCCGGACCGTTGTCGCCGATGCCGCACGCGCGGCCAGCAGCTCATCACACAGTGCCTGCGCGGGAGCTGAAGAACGGCGATAATGGATCACTACGCGTGCGCCTGCAGCGTGCAGATGGCGCGCAATGCTGGCGCCCAGGCGGGCGGCGCCGCCGGTGATCAGGGCCGTCTTCCCCTGCAGGATCTCAGACTGCTTCAAGTACATCTCCCTGAATGCGGGCCTGCATGATGAAAAAGCCGAAAAGCAGGCCGCCGGTATCCGGTATCAAGTATTCAATCGCTGCGCGGGCTAAACTGCGCGGCATGAATAATTGGCCTTTGACTATAGCAAACGGTGTGTGTTTGCTGATCAACCGTCCGCGGGGAGCTGTTTTTTGCACTTACCGGAACTGACGGACGCTGAAGCGTCTCTGCTGGGCGAGATGCGCGGCAGGCTGACCGCGCAGATCGAGTCTGCCGGTGGCGCACTGCCGTTCGACCGTTACATGGAGACGGCCCTGTATGCGCCGGGGCTGGGCTATTACGTCAACGGCCGCAGGAAGTTTGGTGAGGCAGGCGACTTTGTCACCGCGCCCGAGGTATCGCCCTTGTTCAGTCGCTGTCTGGCGCGCCAGGTGGCTGAATGTCTGCTTAATCTGGGTGGTGGCTCGGTACTGGAGGTCGGGGCGGGATCCGGTCGCATGGCGACGGATATGCTGGCCGAGCTGGAGACGCTGGATGCCTTGCCCGAGCGTTACCAGATCCTCGAGCTCAGCCCGAGCCTGCAGCAGGCTCAGTTCGATACCCTGAGTCATGGTGTGCCGCACCTGTTGCCGCGGGTCGTATGGCTGACAGAGATGCCCGCCGCGGGGTTTCGTGGCGTGCTGGTAGGCAATGAGCTGCTGGATGCGATGCCGGTGCACCGCTTCAGGCGCGTCGAGGGTGCCTGGCAGGAGCTGGCAGTGGCCGTGGCAGGTGGCACCTTTTGCGATCGCTGGAAGCCACTGCAGAGTCCGGGGCTTGCGGAGGCACTCGAAAAGCTGTGGCCGGACGCTACCGCTGTGAGCGAGGGTTACAGCTCTGAGCTCAATATGCGTCTCGGCCCCTGGCTCAAGGCGGTGGCCGCCAGCCTGGACGCAGGCTATCTCATATTGATCGACTATGGTTATGCGCAGCGCGAGTACTATCATGCGGAACGCAGCCTGGGAACGCTGATCTGCCATTTTCGTCACCGTGCCCATGCCGATCCCTATCTGCTGCCGGGGCTGCAGGACATGACTGCCAATGTTGATTTCACGGCATTGGCGCAGGCCGCAGTGGCGCTTGGCTTCGAGCTGTCCGGCTACACCACGCAGGCACATTTTCTCATTGACAGTGGCCTGGAACAGATGCTGAGCACGTCCGATCCCAATGATCTGAAGCGGCACCTGAGCCTGATGCAAGGCGTAAAAAAGCTCACGCTGCCCGGCGAGATGGGTGAGCGCTTCAAGGTCATGGCGCTGGCGCGCGAGGCGCGGGCGACGCTGTCAGGATTCCGTTCGAGGGATATGCGTGAACGTCTCTAGGTTATTGTTCGTCTGTGCGCTGATTCTGCTGCTTGGTTGTCAGCAACGCCCGGCCAGGAACCAGCCTGTGCAGGCCGAGGACTTCGATATCAGCGCTGTGGGCAAGAGCGACGGTGACATGATGGCCGAGATCAATGTCCGTCACAGCCTGCGATACTTGCGCGAATACGCACGCAAACTTTACGTGCGAAATCCCAACCAGCTGCAGCGGGGACGCTATGCAGACCGGGAGGCGGCACTGAATGCCCTGTTCGGGCCTCGCCGCCTGACCCATTATCCCGGGTTGAACGGCAAGCGCTCTGCGGAGGCTATAGGCCTGGCATTCGACGAGGAATTTTACGGGGACCGGGTGGCCGCCTTCATCGAGGGTCTGCGTACGATGATGATGGATGCCTACGATGGCAAGGATGCGTTTTATATGTTCGACGTTCTCGATCCGCAGAAGTTGTATTACCTGGCACGCAATTTCGAGATTGCATTCTGGAAGCTGCGACATGATCGTGACAGCAGCGGTCATCTGTTCTTGCTGAGCAACTCTCTGCAGGGAAATGGCAACCTCAGCTTCGAGAGGCTGGCCGGCAAGCTGATTGCATTGCAGGATCTCATGGCGAAGGTGGTTGCTGACGGCAGTAACCGCCAGATAAAGAATGTGATCCAGCGTGTCACCTCGGCCGTATTTTTCCCTATCTGATCGCATGCGCCGCGACCTGCCAGTGCTGATGTCGCTCTTGCTGGGCGGCTGCGGATCGTTTGGCTACTACGGACAATCGGTGCGTGGACAGCTGGGTGTAATGGCCGCTTCGCGACCGGTTGAGGACGTCATTGCCGATCCAACAACCCCAGGCACGGTGCGCGGGCAATTGCAGGTTCTGCCGAAGTTTCGCCGGTTTGCGGTCGAAGAGCTGGCGCTGCCCGAGACCGACAGCTACCGTCTGTACGCGGACGTGCAGCGCGAGGCCCTGGTCTGGAACGTGGTGGCGACGCCGGTGGATTCCCTGACTCCGCGCCAATGGTGTTATCCGGTGCTTGGCTGTGCCGCCTATCGCGGTTATTTCGATAAACAGGCCGCACATGACTATGCAGCAGCTCTGGCCGGCGAAGGCTGGGATACGGCGGTCGAGCCGATTCCCGCCTACTCGACTCTGGGCTGGTTCAGCGACCCGCTGCCCAGCACGATCATCGACTGGCCGCTGCCGGATATCGCGGGATTGCTGTTCCACGAACTCGCACATGAGGCCCTGTACGTAAAGGGCGACAGTGCCTTCAACGAATCCTACGCCACGGTCGTGGAAAAAGAGGGGGTGCGGCGCTGGCTCATCAGTCATGGCGATGCGCAACAGCGCGGCGAGCGCCGGCTTCAGGAACGGCGCCGGCTGGAATTCCTGCGCTTGCTCGAACAGGCGCGTCAGCGTTTGGCCGACTTGTACGCCAAGGGTGCGGAGCGGCGTGAGTTACTTGCGCGCAAGCGAGCGGTTTTTCAGCTGCTGCAAGAAGAGTATGCGGAGTTGAAGCAGGCCTGGGGCGGTTATGCGGGTTACGACCGATGGATGAACCGGCAGTTGAACAATGCGCATCTGGCGAGCATCAACACCTATCATGCGCTGGAGCCCGCGTTCAGACGCATCCTGAACCAACTCGATGGCGATATGAGCGCTTTTCACGCGGCCTGCGCCAAGATCGGATCTGCCCCGGCGGCTGAGCGTTCGATGATCATGTCGGATCTGCTGCGGGCTGCGGAGAAAGAATGAACCCGGTGCGAAAAATTTACGTCCTGTGCGTCAGCGCTGGCTGATCTGCCGAAGTGAGTTGCGCCGCTGATTCTTGTCAGTCTTTTGCAGAAAACGGATGCCGGCGTTTTCCAGCGAGGTCGGCGTCACACCGAGCGCAGCAAGCCCATCTTCATTGCAGACACTCGCGGTACGCAGCGAATCATAGTTGTCCGGGGTGAATGGTTTGCCTGGAAAATACTGCAGGATCGAGGCCTGAAGCCGCGACGCCCAGTCCGGGAGGCGGATGATGAGCTTGCGATGGCCGGTGTGCCGCGCAACGAAGCGTACCAGTTGCTCCAGCGTGTACGACTCGGGTCCACACAGCTCGTAACGTCTGCCGAAGGTCTGTCGGTCTTCCAGCGCATTGGCAAAGGCATCTGCGACATCACCGACGTACACCGGAGACAGACTTGCGTCAGGGCAGGCCAGGGGCAGGGGGCCCGGGATGTTCATCAGGGCGGCGAAGCGATTGAGGAAGCTGTCATCCGGGCCGAAGATCACCGAGGGTCGGAAACTGGTGACCGCCATGCCGGGTTGCCCGAGCGTGTGCGCGCGGTTCTCGCCTTCGCCCTTGCTGCGAAGATAGTGACTGCTGCCCCTGCTCTGGTCAGCATTCAGCGCGCTCATATGCAGTAATCGCACGAGCTTTGCCGCATGGCAGGCGGTGACGACGCTCTCCACGAGCTCGACGTGCATGCGTCGGAAACTGCGCTTCTTGCCATCACTGTTGAGTATGCCGATGAGGTGTACGGCGGCGTCACAGCCTTCCAGTGCCGCGGTGAGCTGGCCGAGATCAAACGGGTCCGCCTCGACCACTTCCGCCACGGTGCGCAGGTCACGGTGGCGGTAGGCATGGCGTGTGATGATGCGGCATTGATAACCGCGGTTACGCAGTCGACGGGCAAGATGCCTGCCGACAAAACCTGAGCCGCCGATAAGGGCGATGCGTTGGATCTTCATGTTGGTGAACAGCCCCTAGTGCGCGGACCCCTGCCATAGCGGCGGGTTTCCATCTTCGGCGGTGATTTTGCCCTGCGATGCGGTAGGTCTCAAGCGACATTGCCTGTTACTCAGCGGCGCCGGCGCATGAGCAGCAGATTGCCTTCTTCGTCCCGCAGGATCATATGGCCTTCGCGGGTCTGATAGAGGTAACGGGACGGCGTGCCGCCTTGCTGCGGCCGCCACCACAGATGCTGCCGGTCATAGTAGACCTCAAAATCCTGGTACTGCTCGCGTGAAAGATAAAGGCGCGCCATGTTGCCCTGAATGACCACGAAACCCCCGTTTTCCAGCTCCCAGATGCCATTCAGGTGTGTGCTGGTTCGCGTCATCGGCCCTGACCCATAGCGGGACGGATCGAGCCAGTTGCCGGGTACGCCGCCGGCAGGGGGAAAACCGCCACCGGGCCAGGCTCCGGCACCAGGTATGCCTCCCATTCCGGGGACGCCGCCCAGGCCGGACATCGGGGACATCCCCGGCACTCCGCCCAGGCCCGACATCGGCGATAGACCGGGGAAGCCCCCAAGCCCCATCCCGGGCACCCCCGCATAGCCACCGAGTCCGGGAACAAACTGCTGCCCATAGCCGCCGAGTCCAGGATACAGCTGTTGTCCATAACCGGGTAGGTAGGGAACGGTCAGCGGCAGTCTGTCGCGGTGGATCAGGCCGAAGATCTCCATCATCCGCAGCATGGCTTCGACGAATGGATTGTCTTCGCCATAGCCGCCATAAGCTGAAGCCTTCAATGGCAGGGCCAGCGTGCAGCAAAGACAGAGAACGAGAAATCTTTTCACCGATGTAATATTTCGCAGCCGGTGTGAGCCGGCCGCCCTGGACGGGGTTGCCGTGTATGATTATCTGCGTCCAGTTTACGCGGAACCGATTCGGAGTAAACTAACACTGCCAGAGAAAGAGCCGAGAGAAAAAATGACCGTGAGCGAACCGAACAAGATCGACCGCCGTGGAGGCACGCAGGAAATCGTGCGCAAGCTCCTGGATGAACGCCAGGAGATGCTGCTGATGTTCTGCCGCGTTGCCGGCCTGGAGCCGTTCAAGGACTCGACTCCGAGTGTGGATGTACTGCAGGAGTTCTGCCAGGTGCTGGTCGATTACTCTGCTTTCGGACATTTCGAGATCTACGAACGCATCGTTGCGGGCCGCGAGCGCCGCAGTCAGGTGGTCGAGGTGGCGCGCGAGGTGTACCCACGTATCGCAGAGGCATCCGAGGTGGCGGTGGAGTTCAACGACAAGTACGACGCCTCCGACCACACACTCGATCTGAAACAGCTGGACCGGGATCTGGGTAAGCTGGGTGAAGAGATCGCGGTCCGTATCGAGATGGAAGACCACATCATCCAGGCCCTGACCGCCCGCTAATTCAATGTGCCGGCTCGGTCATTGATCCTGTTGGCTCCCCTCGCTTTGCTTCACGACTGAAATGCCTGGTGCGTTTCCGGGGATGAAAGCTGCCTGGCCGCCGCCTGACGTGGTTCGGGAGGGTTTTGAACTTCCCAGATTCATACGCCTGCGCCTGGATCGATTTCCTCGAGGGGCAGACAATTTTCACATCGACGTTGCGCTCGGCCCGGCTCTCGGTGGGGCCGCCGCCGCCTATGTCGCCGCTGTGGTTCGCGAGAGTGTTCAGCGCCTCTGGAAAGAGCCGGTGCCGGCCTTCAGTGAGGGTGTGGCGGCTAACTTCCGCGAGATATTGCAGGAGCATCACCGTGCCGCCGTGAAAGCCGCACGCGCGATCAACCGGCTCGAGCGTGTGCAGTTGTTTCAATTGTCCGTGATCAAGCTGTTTCTGGATCTGGTCGATTCCGAGCTGTCGTCTCTGCGCTTGCAACTGGACGACGCAAGAGCTCATCCGGAACGCCAGCTGAGTGGCCAGAGCCTGCAGCTGCATCAGCATGCGGTTGTTCTGGGCCGTCATGCCGGACATGTCCGCTATCGGGTTGCGAGTCACCTGATGCGCGAGTACCTGCGCCTGGAACAGGGTGCCATGCGAAATCTGCGCAAATCGGTGTTGGGGCTGCCCTGGCCGATCCCGGAAGCAATGCTGGGCAACCCGATACTGCAGCTTGATGGAACCGGCAGTGCGAGGGATTTCTTTCGGATCTACCCGCTGCTTCTCTACGACGAGCAGACCGCGTGCAAGTTGAATCGCTGCATCCTCGAGATTCTCGCGGCCTGGCTGCCCGATTCTGTCGTTCCCGCCGCGCGGCAGGCCCCGGCAGAACCGGTGTCTGTTCCCGCAAGCTGGCCGGCGCGGGGTGGTGCCGGTTCTCTGGAGGTCGATCGTTGGGTTCGTGGTCTGTTCGGTCAGAAAGAGCTCAGTGATTGCTCGTCGAGCTGGTTGGATCGGCCGGAGAACGCGATTGCCCTGTTTGGTGGCAGCGAGGCAGATTGGCCTCAGCCAGGACCCTGGCGGCATCCGGGAATCGCACGTCTGCAACGTGATCTGACCAAGCGGCTCGCATCGCGTCTGGCCAGGGCCGGGCTGATGCGTGGCGTCACGGCTTCTTACGAACTGGCCGCGGTCTATCCATTGGCCGGGCTGGTGGATGCAGAACTCCTGGTCTTCGATTACCTGAAAGGCAGCATCAACCGGCGAGAGACCATGCGTCGACTGTGCGCTGTCGAGGGCGTGACTGATGCGGCTGCCTCGCTGCGCAGAATAGAGGAACTGAGAAAGGACTTCAGGGGATCTACGGCGGCTGGCAGGCCCCAGATGCTGGCCCGTCTCGCAGGAGATTTTCTGCGTCTGCGACGTGATATGAAGCTCGCCTGGCGTGCCTTTTCGGGTATGGACAGCCTGAGGCTGGTGGTCGATGAAAGCGACCTGCACTCGTCGTTGAACAACAGCACCTTGCAGGTCTTTTGCCGCGAGGAGGTGGTTGCGAATACTCGTGGCAGCGTCGTGGGTCATGTGATCTTGCAGGCGGATGTCCGGGGGGTTGCGGAGGTTACGGTGCAGATGCGGCGGTGCAAGCTGGACCCCGCTGCCCACTTCAGCCGGCACTTTTATAATCCGATCAAGCGCCTGCTCGAGCAGTTCGGCGCACAAAAAGTCGCAGTCGAAGGCGATGCCCTGACTTTTTCACTCCTGGAATACGGTGGCGAATCCGCCGAGTGCCTGGCAGTCGCGCGAGGATGTTGCATTGCCACCGGACTTGTCCAGCTGGTCGATACGATGAACGCCGAGCATGATCGCATCGGCCTGCCGCGGATCGAACTGGGCCTTGGTGTGGCCTATGCGGGCGAGGCGCCGACCTATCTCTACGACCATGCCCGGAAGGTCACCATATCGCCGGCGATCGAGCGTGCGCGCCTAATGTCCGACTGCCATCCGCTATTGCGCGAAACCTGTTCGCTGCCGGCCGGCAGGGGTCTCTGCGTGGCCTCGCCGATAAGACGGGGCAGCGTGGACGGCCAGATCGGTGAAGAGCTGGTCAGATACAATGTGAATGGCATCGAGCTGGACGCTGCGGCCTATGCGCAGCTCAATACAGAGATTTCCCTGCGCCGGCTGAGCCGACGGGGTGAACACCCGGCAACCTTTTTTGCCGGCGGCTGCACAGACGTCAAGGGCAAGAGCCACTGGCTGCTTGTCTGCGAGCGCAGTGTCAAGCTTTGGTTGGGCGGGCAATTGCTGGAGGCAGGGGAAGATGGGCGGCGTTATTACGAGGTGATCAGTGATTCGAAGCTGATCGATCGTGTCCGCGAAAAACTGTCGGGTGAACCAGCCGTAGATAATCGTTGAGGCAAGGGGTTGATAATCAATGTCTGAAAAAGGCCAGTTTGCGAGCTTTAGTCCCGATCAGCTGCGTGCAGAGGCTGCAATACGCAAGGCGGCAAAGGCCGGAAATGCCGAGGCGCAGTTTCGCCTGGGTGTCATGTATGGCAATGGAGACGGGGTGGGGCTGGACTATGAGCAGGCAAGATCCTGGTTCGAGAAAGCGATCGCCCAGGGTCATGAGAATGCATTGATCACCCTGGCCTGGATGTATGCGAATGGGACCGGTGTCGAGGTCGACGAAGAACGCGCGCGCGATCTGTATCTCGAGGCTGCCAAGCGGGGGTCTGCCAAGGCCCAGTACGTGGTGGCCACCATGTATCGCTTTGCCCAGTACGGTCTGGCCAAAGACATGGCCCTGGCGCTCGAGTGGTATCTCAAGGCGGCAGACCAGGGGATGCCGACCGCACAACTGGCACTGGGCAAGCTGCTCATGCAAGGCAAGGGGGTCATGCGCGACGATGCTGCGGCTCTGCAATGGTTGTCACTTGCGCATGTCAACGGTAGCAAACGTGCCGAGGACTATGTCAAAAACCTGATAAAGCGCATGGATCCCGTGGAGGTGCAAAATATCCGCGAACGCATGACCTCGGCGCCGGGTGACAAAAACCGGGACCGCTGAAACGCTGGTCCTGCAAGGCAGACTGCGCCTACCGACAGAAGTCGGGCCGAGCCCGGCCTGCACCAGTTGGCGCTGGACTCAGCCAGCGGATGACGCTGGACCGCTGGGTCTCAGCTGGCCAATCATGCTGACGCTTGGCGGGACCGGATGCAGGCGTTGCTCCAGCCTTGTCGGCTCCATGCCCATCCTCTTCTCGTAAATGACCGTGTAGGCCAGCACGCGTCGCAGGTAGCCGCGAGTTTCCTTGAACGGTACCAGTTCGATCCAGATATCGGCCGGCAGTGTCTTTTCCGGCAGCCAGCGGGTGACCCGATGTGGTCCCGCGTTGTATGCGGCGGTCGCCAGAATCGCGCTGTCACCCAGCTTGTGTTTCATCTGCTTCAGATATGCGCTTCCGAGCGCGATATTGGTGTCGGGTTCAAACAGCTCCTGGCGCCGGGGAGGGCGTTTTTTCAACACGTTCTTCGCGACTTGGCGTGCCGTGGCCGGCATCAGCTGCATCAGACCCATCGCGCCCGCATGCGAGCGTGCATTGCTCATAAAGGCACTCTCCTGGCGCATCACCGCAAAAACCCAGGCGATATCGATACCGTGCAGCGTGGCGTTCTCTGCAACCAACTCCGCATGTTCCAGCGGGAAACGCAGTTCGAGGTCATCCCAGTAGCCGGTTCGTGCGAGGGTGAAGATGGCGCGGTCGTGCCAGCCGTATTTTTCCGCCAGCTTTGCCGCGGCCTGCAATTGTCTGGGACTCATGTCGCGGGTTGCAGTCCGCCATTCCCTGCGGGCGTCGGTCCAGCGTTCGAGTGCGAAGAGTTCCTGGGCGCGCCGGACCGCGTCCAGGCGCTCGATGCGCGCCAAACAACGCGCGGGCGCCGGTGTTTCGGTGTGCTCGAGATGATAGGCGACGCCGGCCCGGTCTGCTGCCATGAACCCGTAGTACCCTCTGTCGGTGGCCACCTGCCGGTATATGGCATCCGCCGTGGGGTCACCCGTGCCCTCCAGAGCGCGGGCCAGCCAGTACAGCCAGCGATTCCGGTCGCGCTCGACCTTGGGCAAAGCCGCTATCCAGCGCAGCACCCGGGGCCAGTCCTGGCGCATCAATCCTGCCAGAATCCGCGCCTCTTGCGCAGGCAGGTCGTCTCCGACCTCTGCGCTACGGGTGAAGTCATAGGCATCGTCACCCGGCGAGCGTGACAGATTGCGCACGAGGTAGCGTTGCGTACGCAGGATCTGGGTTTGGCTGAAGGGATAGCGGGGCTTTATCGTCTGCCACAGCGCAAGGGCCTCGGGCCCGTCCCAGCGGGCCATGCGACGCACGGCGTGTGACAACATGGCCTCACGGTAGGGATGAGGGCTGCTGAAGCGATCCACCTGATCCGCGCGTGCCGGTGTGCGGTAAAGTCTCACCCAGCGTTTGAGCCATACCTGATCGGTATCGGAGAGGCTGCGCCCAAGATACTCAGCCAGGCGCCATTCCCCCGCCTCCATCGCCTTCTCGATACGCCGCCAGCTCATCTCGGTGGTAAGATAACCGGCCTTTTTCCAGGCATCGAACACCGGGTCACAGGAACGCGGCCGCGACTTGCCGTACAACCAGATCTCCGCGACCTCGGGAAACGCCTCGCTCGGCCGGCCGGTCGCGATCAAGGCGTGCAGATGATGGCAGCGCCGGCTGATATTCCCGGTCGGCCGGTAAAAGCTCAGATAGTCTGACCAGCGTTTCTGCCCGGCGATCTGGTCGAGCCAGTTTGCGCGCAGACGGGATGCCAGCGGGGTCGCCCCGTAGCGGCTGAGGAAGCGCTGCACATCCTTGTTGCTGGCCCGGTCGAGCCGCTGCGACAGGGCCTGATATTCGAGATAAGGATAAAGCGGGTAGTCTTGGATACTGCTGCGCAGCCGGTCAAATTCAACCATGGAACCGCGCTTGAGTGCAGCCTCCGCCTTCACGAAGGTTGCTCTTTGCTCCTCAATCCGTGCGGCGGGCGCCGGGCCGGCGGTCGAGAGGAGAAGAATGAATATCGAAGCGAGGAGAGGGCGCTGCTGCACCATAGCGTCTTCCCTGTTGAGCCGAGGTCTTGAGGGTAGGCCCTGTCATGACGCATATCAATAGGGTAAATCCCCTTTTTCTTCCTACCATCTATTAATCCGGCGGCCGCCCTCGGTTATGCTTCCGGTCCTTATGATCAACATCAAAGACCTGGATCGGGTCCGGCGGCTTGTCAGGACTGCCGCCCTGGAAGAACTGATGTCGCGTTTCGAGTCCGTGAGTGCGGAATTCAAGACCGATGGTTCGCTGATTACCGCGGCGGATCTTGCTATGCAGCATCGTCTGCAGACCGAGCTCGCACGCCAATGGCCGCAGTATGTGCTGCTGGGCGAGGAAATGGATGCGGCCGAACAGGAAAGCCTGCTGGCATCGCCCGGGGCAGGGCTCTGGTGTCTGGATCCACTCGACGGCACCGGAAATTTTGCCGCCGGCATCCCGTTTTTTGCTGTCTCGCTGGCCCTGATATGCGATGGCGCCGTGCAGGCGGCTGTAGTCTACGACCCCTGCCGCGATGAGTGTTTCAGCGCCCTGCGCGGACAGGGGGCCTGGTTGAACGGGAGTCCGCTGATTGCAGCCAGTACGCCGGAGCTACTGAGAGATGCCATGGCGATGGTGGATCTCAAACGCCTGCCCGAGCCGCTCATCAGGGCTGTCGCAAAACAAGCGCCGTATCGCTCGCAGCGCAGTTTCGGGTCGGTGGCACTGGACTGGTGCTGGATCGCCAGCGGGCGTTGTCAGGTTTACCTGCACGGTGGGCAGAAGCTTTGGGACTATGCTGCGGGTCAGCTGGTGATGAACGAGAGTGGTGCGGCGGGTGGCCTGCTCGGTGAGTACGACGGCGATTGGTTGACGGAGTTTTCGCTGTCACCGCGGATCGCCGTCGCGGCGACCCATGCCGACCTGCTGCAGCAGTGGCGCACCTGGATAACGCAGGACCTCGAGGTCTGACCCACCGGCTTGCCGAATCAGTGCTGCAGGTCTTCTGCGAGCACGCTCAGCCAGTGTTGCACCGGGATGCCGTCCGTCTCGGCCAGATGCATGATGCAACCGATATTTGCGCTGACGATCAGGTCCGGGTGATCCACTTTCAGGGCGAGCAGTTTGCGCGCCCGCAGTTGCCGTGAGAGATCGGCCTGCAGAATCGAATAGGTACCGGCGGAGCCGCAGCACAGGTGCCCTTCGTTGACCGCGCTGAGTTGGTAACCCAGCTCGGACAGCATCGTCTCCGTTGCACCGTTGAGTTTCAGTGCGTGCTGAAGTGTGCAGGGCGTGTGCACGGCAAGACGGGCCGCACGCGGGCGTAGCCGCAGGCGTTCCAGTGGTTCCTGTGCGAGGATCTGCAGCGGATCGCGTAGTTTGTCCACCAGTTGCTGCGCTTTCCGGGAATAACCCGGCTCATCTGCGAGCAGCTTGGGATAATCATGCAGGTGTGCACCACAGCCACTCGCGGTGACCACGAGGGCCTCGGCGCCGGCCTCGATCGCGGGATACCAGGAATCGATGTTGCGACGTGCCATTTCACGTGCCCGCTCGGTATCGTTCAGATGGTGCGGCAAGGCGCCGCAGCAGCCGGCACCGGGGCTGCGTTGTACGCTGATCCCGAGCCGCTGCAGCACGGTTTCGAGCGCCTGGTTGATCTCCGGTGCCAACCCTGGTTGCACGCAGCCTTCCAACACCAGAACGCGGCGGGAGGTCAGCGCTTGGCCTGCCGAGCGGCGGGCCCGTTTGGCAACCGGGATCTTTTGACGCATTGCCGGCGGCAGCAGGGGACGCAGCCATTGCCCGATGCGCAACAAGGGCGTAAATCTCCCGGGATAGGCGAGGATCTCGATCAGCAGGCGACGCAGGAGTCGCTGTTGCAGTGGGCGCGGCGCCTGTTTTTCAACCTGCTCGCGCCCGATATCCAGCAGGCGATGGTAATCGACGCCGGACGGGCAGGTGGTCTCACAGGAGCGGCAGCTCAGGCAGCGGTCGAGGTGTTCGCGCACCGTGCGGTTGGCGGGCTCGCCCTCGAGAACCTGTTTGATCTGATAGATGCGCCCGCGCGGGCCGTCGAGTTCGTCACCAAGCAACTGGTAGGTCGGACAGGTAGCGGTGCAGAATCCGCAATGGACGCAGGCTCGCAGGATCGTGTCGGCTTCCTGGCCGGCGGGGGTTTCTCGGATGAATTCGGCGAGCGCTGTCTGCATGGCTGTCGGGCGTGTTAATTGTTGAGCGTGCAGTTTAACGTGGTTCAGGCAGACATTCGTCGCATGTTTTTTTGGCGGAATTCCCCGCCCTTTTGCGCCGTTTGCAGCGCTTTTTTCGATGGTATAAACCAATGCGCGTACATGACCGAGCCTGCGCAACCGTGCGCTGTCGGGTGGCGATACGATCGGCGGGCTATCACCCGGCGGTCCTGAAGCAGAGTAGCAGGAGAAAAGGATGAACGAAGAAGAAGGACTGGATATGGATATGAGCAGCGGCGTCGCCGCGTTCGAATCCAAGCAGTTCAGTACGGCCACGCGTCTGCTGGCACCACGGGCGGAGCAGGGCGATCCCGAGGCGCAGTACCGTATGGCGATCATGGCGCAGAACGGCCTCGGCATGGTGGAGAACCCGGCGATGGCTCTGCGTTACATGCAGGCTGCCGCCGAGTCGGGCATGGGCCTGGCGCAGCATGGGCTGGGATTCATGTACATGCAGGGTGAATGCGTGGAGCAGGATGGCCAGAAGGCCCTGGAATGGTTCACCAGGGCGGCCGAACAGGGTCTGCAGGGTGCCATGACCACGATCGGCATGATGTACCGCGACGGCACGGTACTCGAACGCAACGAGGAAAAGGCCAGGGAGTGGTTCCGTAAGGCAGGATTCGACGAGTTCTGAGCCCGGGTATTGAAGGTATCGGCACGTACGGCCGATGTCGCGGCACGCCCCGTTATTGTCAGCCGCCGGTTTTCTCCCGCCTTTTGCGAACGGCCTCTGCCAACATCTCCAGCAGGGGCTCGCTGTCCTCCCACGCCAGGCAGGCGTCGGTGATGCTCTGCCCGTAGGTCAGTTCGGTGCCCTTGACCAGGTTCTGACGGCCGCCGACAAGGTGGCTCTCGATCATGACCCCGATGATGTCGTGATTGCCGCGGCCTATCTGGTGCGCCACGTCTTCGCCGACATCGACCTGTCTGTCGTGTTGCTTGCGGCTGTTCGCATGGCTGAAATCAACCATCAGGTTGGGCGTCAGACCGGCCTTGCTCATGGCCTCGGCAGCCTCTGCCACCGATTCCCTGTCGTAGTTCGGGCGTTCGCCGCCTCGCAGGATGACATGGGTGTCGCGATTGCCGCGGGTGTTGAAGATTGCCGAACGGCCGGCCTTGGTCAGCGACAGGAACACATGCGGGCGTTCCGCCGCGCGCATGGCGTCGACCGCGATCCCCATGCTGCCGTCCGTACTGTTCTTGAACCCGACCGGGCAGGAAAGACCCGAGGCCAGTTCGCGGTGGCCCTGGCTCTCGGTAGTGCGTGCACCGATCGCACCCCAGCTGATCAGATCCGCCACGTATTGCGGGCTGATCAGGTCAAGGAACTCGGTGCCCGCCGGCAGCCCCATGTTGTTGATCTGAAGCAGCAGCTCGCGTGCCAGGTTCAGGCCCTTGTTGATCTGGTAGCTCTCGTTGAGGTCCGGGTCGTTGATCAGGCCCTTCCAACCGACCGTGGTGCGTGGTTTCTCGAAATAAACCCGCATCACGATCAGCAGATCGTCTTTGAGCCGGTCACGAACCGCGGTCAGTTTGTTCGCGTACTCGATCGCCGCTTTGGGGTCATGTACCGAACAGGGGCCGATCACCACCAGCAGGCGGTCGTCCTCTCTGCTGAGGATGCGGTGAATAGCCTCGCGTGTCTGATATACCGTTTGTGCCGCCTCGTTGGTAATCGGGTGGCGTTCGTGAACCGCGGCAGGTGGCTCTGCCTCGTAGATGTCCTTGATGCGTAAGTCGTCTGTCTGTTGCATTTTTTGGCCTGGCGTTCTGGCGATGGCGCGCATTATACCGGCGCGCCTCACGTGAGGCATTCGGGGTTTTCGAACATTCCGATAGCCCGGGACTATCCGGTCTTTTTCTTGGCCCGCCGGATCAACCAGACATTCAGGCCCTGCGCATTGAGCTCGATGTCGGACTCGAATATCTGCCGAACCTGCTCTGCCGACAGATCGCTGTACGCGCAGCCGGCATCGACCAGCAACCGGTCCACGGCCGCCTTTAGACGTGCCTCTCGATCATCGGGGTTGCGTTTTTCCTCTTCCAGGGCGATATCGACATGGGCCTGTATGCTGTCGCGCAGCATGTCCACCCGCTCCTCCGGTCGGTCGATCTTGCCGAAATGGGTCAGGCAACAGGCCGCCGGAGCGAAGGCCATCATGCGATCGAGGCTGTCGAACCAGGCATCGGGGTCGAATGCGACCGGGGTGGTGGTTGCCACCACAAGCGGCTCCCCGCCATGTCGGAATTGGGTGTAACCGAGACCAAACGTATCGCCCGTAAACAGGTAGCTGCTCTGGTGATCGAAAATGCAGCCGTGGTGATTGGCATGCCCGGGTGTGTCCAGGAACTGGAGGCTGCGTCCGCCGAGGTCGAAGGTCTGAAGATCCGACGCCGCGATGGTGCGTTCCTCGGGGACTGGCATGAGATCGCCAAAATCACGCTGGAAGGCCTCCTCGCCATACACCGCAGTGGCCCCGGCCTGCAGCTTGCTCGGGTCGAGCATATGCGGCAGCCCCTTGGGGTGGACTATCAGGGTCGCGTTTGGGCAGGCCTGCATCAGTTGGCCCGCGCCGCCGGCATGATCGAGGTGCACATGGGTCGGGATGACGTAGCGCACCTGTTCAGGCGTGGCGCCCACGGCGGCAATGGTCTCGAGCACCTGAGGCAGGGAATGCTGGGTGCCGGTATCGATGATCGCCAGTTCGCCGCTGTCCTCGATGAGATAGCAGGCGCCGTGCTTGGGTCCGTAGAGTCCCGTATCGATCAGGTGGCTTTGATTGCCGAGCGCCTCTGCCATGTCTGGTGTTCCCTGCAATAGTGCGCCCGAGTATACGGGTACCGCATCGCGCCAACATTTGGATTGCTTCAGTCTTTGTATTGCCGACCTTGGTCTGGCGTGGTTCGGGTTGGGGAGGAGGCGGTCGGCGATTGATTTTCGACCCTGGATTTCAACTCCTTGAGCCCCTTGTCGTAAGACGCGCCGATCATGCTGTCGAGCATCAGGCCGACATATCGCCCGAACAGATCCCAGCCGAAGACGGTGCTGAACTGCCAGCGAACCCGGGTTGCCGGGCCCTCGGGTTCCAGCAGGAAGGCCGCGCTGCCGCTGCCCTTGTCACCGAACTCCAGCTGCATCTCGACCCGCTGGTCCGGCACGCTGGCGGTGATTTCCTGGCTGCCTTGTCCGACCTGATTGTGGCCACTCTGCCAGCTCATGCGCGAACCGACGCCCTGGTCGGGGCCTTCGAATCGATACTGGGTGTCGGGATCGATATCCGACCAGGGCGACCATGCATGAAACGCGCGCATGCCATTGAGGTGAGGAAAGATCGCGCCGGCCGGCGCGTCGATCGACGTGCTGCGTTCGACCTGGGCAGAGGAGGGGAGCAGCAGCCCGATGACGGCCAACAGGATCAGCAGGATCAGAAGTACCCGAAAAAGCAGGCGTGCGAAGGCCATGTACCAGTCTCCTACGAAGCGATGCCCAAAACCCGCGCGGCGGGGTTTGATAGCTGCAGGAGTTTACAGCGTCGGCCGCCAGTTGTGGGTGATCAGCCGGAGTCCGTGTTTGTCCTGTGAGAATCGCGTAAGCCCCGCGTTGTCGACCGCTGTGCGATACCAGTCGACGGCCGGCAGGCGGGTGACATGCCGAAGTGAGGCACGGATCACGCCGGCATGCGCGACGATCAGCAGGTGTTGGCCGCGATAGGTTTCGAGCAGACGGTCGAATACGGCACCGACCCTGGCACTGAAAGCGTCAAGCGGTTCGGCCCCGGGTGGGCGATTGTTGACCGGGTCCCGAAAGAAAGCGTCGAACTCCGCTCGACGGTCCTGTTCTCAGCTCGGAGCGCGTCAGGCCCTCCCAGGCGCCGAAGCCAACCTCTCTCAGATCGTCATGGATCTCCAGTGGCAGGCCGCGCTCTCCGGCCAGCCATTGGGCGAATTCCCTACAGCGACGCATGGGTGAACTGACGATGGCCTGCAGGCCCTCGATGGCCGATGTCGTATCGCGCACCTGCTGCCAGCCCTCTTCCGACAGTGGGTCGTCGATACCGTTTCCTCGGTAGCGGCTGCCGCCAACCGGCTCGCCATGTCGGAGGAAGTCCAGCAGGGTGACAATCTCTTGTGCCATGTGGTCCGGAATACCAGCGATTGTTGTTAGAATAATGCAAGCCTTAACTCATATTAGCAATCACTTGATGATCCAGAAAAAGTACATGGGTATCGACAAGGACCCGCATGGCGCGATGAATCCGACAGGAAACATCATTCGCGATGCCTGGCTGTTCGGTTTGATACCGGAAACCGAGACCTGCGAAGGTTGGACGGGGCAGCGCGTGGATGCGCTCTACGACAAGGTCACCAAGGAGTGGGAGAAGTATGGGCACCTGGTTTCCAATCTGCCCCCGGATCTGGCTCGCAGGCATCGCGAGATCTACGACGCGGCGATAGCGCGTGCCCGCGAACTCGGGTGGGACCCCGAACTGGGCGACCACGATTGAACAGGGCCTAAACCGGGTGGAACAACGATACGATGAGCACGGCTGGAACCGCGCTCAAAGAAGGTGTTGCCTTGCTCGCGGTCCTGAGAGTCGCCGGTTCTCCGAATTGACGCCAACCCCGCTTATCGCACCTTGATCGTGATCACTTCTGAGTAGACCGGCTGTCCATGTGGGAGATGCGCATGGTCTCCGAGCAGGAGTTGCAGCGTGTGTTCTCCCGGCGGAAGGTCGACTGTCGTCTGGGTTTGCCCCCCGCCGAAGTGACGATAGTTGTCGTTGGCCGGGATTGGCTGACTCATGTCGGGCAGAGGCGCATCGACGATCAGATGGTGGTGGCCGGTATTTTCCTTGACCGTCCCGGCCGGTGCGACCCCGAAGCCTTGCAGGCCAAAAACCACGGTCACCGGACTGTCGACGGTGGCTCCGTCGGCGGGGCTGACGATATAGGCGCGAGGCGCAGGGCCATCGGCGAGCGCGAGAGAGGACGCAATGAGAAGGGCGGCGGCGCACAGGGGTTTGAACATGGCGGCGATCCAGTCGGTTGGGCAGTAACCGGAAAAGATAGTTGATCTTGCTCGCCTAATGGCCGGCGAAAAACAGGGCTTTGGGGACATATCCTCATCGCCCTCGAGCAAAAAGGCCCGTGCCCGGTCAGCATGTTGAGTGTGACGCGATTGTTTGTGTCCGCGGCGGGGCGGCCGGAGCCCGGAGTTTCTATCCGGCGATCGCCGTATCAGGCCCCGTGAAGACCGCCGAACGACCACTGAAACAACCCCCATCGGTTTCCAGTTGGCGCCAGCGTTGTGAGCCGCCTCGTCTACGCCCGGTGGTCCAAAGACTCTTTAGAAAGGCAGATGGTGAGCTTACGCAACAGAATTTTGGATATGTTCTGCCACAGCAAGATCTGGATGTCAGGGCTAAGTCGGGCTATGCCTTCCTGGGCAATCTCGATCAGTTTCACCTTGCCATCGGCCATCATGCTGACGGCGCGCGTGGAGCCCGGATCCACCAGCCCCTGAATGCCGGTTACCGAGCCTTTGTTGAGAATCATCTGGACAAATGGTGAACGCAGGCTTGAACGCTTCAACATGAGTTTGCCGGATTCGATCAGCCAGCAGCGGTCCGCAATATCGCCCTTCTTGAAGACCTTTGCGTGGCTCTTCAAAGTGATTGACGTCGGCTGCAGGTGGCGAATCACCTCCTCCAGCTGGTCGGGGCTAAAACCAGAAAAGAGCTTGGATTCTGACAAGATGGCAACACAATCATCAGACATATGCGTATCTCCGAATAAAATGGCATTGATGGGCCGCAAAGGTGTGTTCTCCCGGGGATAGTATGCAAAGCCGCCGAAAAAATCTGTACCCGCGGCGGTTGAAGTCTGCGTCGAAGCGTGCCTGTGCCATGGATGGCTATCCAGGCGGTAGGGCAGGTTGCACCTGCCGATTGATGTCGGGCACAGCCCGATCTGCCCGGTCCGCGTTCGGCTCGAGCGTCAGGCAGTAGGTATGCACGTCCTGCATGGCCCATTTTGGGGCGCAACCCGAAGGGAGGGGGCCAATTTCCCGCAGGCCTGCGTTGCAGTTCGCTCATGTACAGCAAGTACAAAACGCTCACTGCGCCTTGTCCTGCAACAACCTGTTTCAGTGTTGGTTCATGCGATCGACCAGGGCCATGCCCAGCGCCGACAACACGAAGGTCAGATGGATGACGACGTACCACATCAGCTTGTCGTTGGGGATCTGGGGCGCATTCATGAACGCCTTGAGAAGGTGGATCGAGGAGATTGCCACGATCGAGGCGGCTACCTTCTGTTTCAGCGAGCCGGCATCCAGCTTGCCCAGCCACTCGAGTTTTTCAGCGCCCTCCTTGATCTCGATCGTGGACACGAAATTCTCGTAGCCGCTGAGCATGACCATCACAATCAGGCCGCCGACCAGGGCGATATCCACCAGGCTCAATACGACCAGGACCAGGTCGGACTCGTGCATCTCGAGTACGGCCGGCAGGATGTGCAGGACTTCCTGGAAAAACTTGATACCCAGTGCGAGCAGGGCCAGGCTCAGGCCGATATAGATCGGCGCCAGCAACCAGCGGCTGGCATACAGGATGTTTTCGAACGTTCTTTCCACGGCAGACAGATTCCTCGCGCTGGTCATATGTTTCGATTCGGACGGTGAGCCCCGGGACACTGAAAGTTACTGTCAGCGAGTAGGCTGCCGGCAGCATTCAGTCAGATCGGGTCGTCAGAGGGTCGTCCCTTCGGCGACGATGGGCAAGGGCGACAGCCAGGCCGGCTAGGCGAGGAAAATACACCGTGGCGACGCGATGGTCGAGACATAAATGGTCGGTTGCCGGCTTGACTTAATGTTGCGCGAAACAGGGTGACGTGAGGCGCCGCTGGGGGCTCTTTTCGAAAGCGGGAGGAAAGTCGGACCAAGTCATAGGCTTTAGTCTATGAGTATATTGCGAATTATTGATTGGTTTACGGACGCTGTTCCGGCGACACTCTCGGGCCTCAAATGTTGTTCCTTGAGCGAGTGGCCTTGTACGCGTTCATCCATCGACTGTTTCCATTCCTTCGCTGGTTCCCGATGTCGCGCGCGGGCCTCCGCACCGACCTGGTGGCCGGGATCACAGTTGCGCTGGTGTTGGTGCCGCAGAGCATGGCCTACGCGCAGCTGGCCGGGTTGCCCGTCGTGTACGGCCTTTACGCGTCATTTGTCCCGGTGATCATCGCCTCGCTCTGGGGGTCGTCGAGCCAGCTGCATACCGGTCCCGTGGCAATGCTGTCGCTGATGTCCGCGGCTGCATTGATCCCCTTTGCAAACCCCGGCTCGGATATGTTCGTCGAGCTGTCCGTGATGCTGGCCCTGATGGTCGGGATACTGCGGCTGACACTCGGTGTGCTGAGCCTGGGGGCGGTCGTGAACCTGCTGTCGAGCCCGGTCATTGTCGGGTTCACGAATGCGGCAGCACTGATCATCGGCCTGTCGCAACTCAGCAAGGTGCTGGGTGTGCCGTTTCCGCGCACCGAATCCTACCTCGCCGATCTGTGGCGGGTGGTCCGCCAGGTGCCTGATACCCACTGGCCGACTCTGGGGTTCGCGGTCGGTGCCTGGCTGTTGATCGCCGGACTGCGCCGTTATCGTCCCCGGCTGCCGGGGATTTTGTTTGCGGTGCTGGCGGCAACCGTGATCAGTGCGCTGATCGGCTTTGAACACAAGGTGACGGTGAAGACCTCGCAGATCGCGGACCCGCAGATTGTCGCCAGCCTGGAGCAGCTTGACGAGGCGCAGAAGCGGCTGGCGGAAATCACCACCGAGCTGGCCGGTATCAGCCGTTTCGCCGATGAGCTGGAGCGCGGCGGCGGCCTGGATGCGGTGGCCGGAGCGGCCGGAGTCCGGTCCCAGGTCCCGGCGCTGGCGTTCGAGCAGGCGGCGCGCAAGCGCGACGTGACGCGGCTGCGGGTCGAGCTGCACCATGTGATACTTCAGGATTCGAAGCAGGGGGGCGGTGAGCCGCTGTTCCACGTTGAAGGCCCCGTGTCTGCGGCCGATGAAGGCCGGCGCTGGCGCTTCCAGGGTGTCAAGGACGGCAAGGTGGCCTTGTCCGCAGGGGGCGACGTCGTCGGCGTGATCCCCGAGGGCCTGCCCAGTCTTGAGGTACCGACGGTGCACTGGGACTTGGTTCTCGCCCTGTTGCCTGCCGCGCTGGTCATGGCGCTGATCGGCTTCATGGAGGCGACGTCGATCTCAAAGGCGATCGCGACCAGCACCGGTGAGCGCGTCGATGCCAACAAGGAACTGATCGGTCAGGGACTGGCCAATATCGCCGGCAGCTTCTTCAGCGCTTTTACCGTCAGCGGCTCGTTCTCTCGTTCCGCGGTTGCGGCCCGAAGCGGGGCCAAGACCGGGTTGTTTGCGATCGTCAGTGCGTTCGCCGTGGTGCTGGTGCTGCTGTTCTTCACCGGGTACCTGTACCACCTGCCGCAGGCCGTGCTGGCGGTGATCGTGATGATGGCGGTGTTCAGCCTGATCAGGATCAAGCCACTGGTGCTGGCCTGGGAGGTCGACCGTGTCGGCGCGCTGACCGGGGTGGTGACCTTCGTCGCGACCCTGGTCATGGCGCCGGCGATCGCCAACGGGATCCTGCTGGGGGTCTCGCTGACCGTGTTGCATTTCCTGATCCGGACGATGAAGCCGCGTGCAGACATCGTGGCCCGCAAACCGGACGGTACGCTCGGCGGCATCCAGGCAAACCGACTGACGCCGATGAGCGAGGTCTTCGTTCCGGTGCGTTTTGACGGTTCGCTGACCTTCGTCAATGTCGCTTATTTTGAAGATGTTATCTTGGAGGCGATATCGGAGTTTCCCAGAGCGAAGGTGATCCTTGTCGTGGGCAGCGGTATAAACGACATCGATGCCTCGGGCGAGGAAAAGATCCGTGAGGTGGCCGACCGGCTGCATAAAGTTGGCGTGTGGCTCATGTTCAGCGGCCTCAAACACCAAGTGCGCAGCCTGCTCGAGCGCGGCGGCGTTGTTGAGCAGCTTGGCAGGGACGCGTTCTTCCCGGACAAGGAAACGGCGCTGCGGACTCTGCTCCAGAAGTACGGAAACACCGAGGACCGCGCGCGGCTAACCCCATCGTCTGCAAGCACGCCTTTATGATTTCAACGGCAGCAACCACAGTGGAACACCAGACCCGGCCGGGCCTTGCGGGGACGTGGCCGATTCAGGGCCGCCGGGATTGGCGTCCCGCGACCGGGTGGTGGCGTGGCGCGGGACTGCCCCGTGCAGCAGGTCAGTCGGAGCAGCCGCAGCTGTCTACCCCCGGCACGTGGGCTTGTTACTTAATTTTCAACGCGTTGCGCGTTCCAATCGAGGGAGTGGACAGGGTTCGCTCAAGGGCAAGTCGCCCCCTCTGTATTGTTCGTCAACGAATCATAGATTTGGATCTATGGTTTTCGAAGATAGGATCTATTGGAAATGCGGTTAGCCGCAATCCTATGCTTCGGCACCACATCGAAGGATCCATTTACGGCTCGAATCAATCAGCGATAGCGCAGGAGTTAAACCATGGCCAAGGCATATGATGCAGGCGTAAAAGAGTACCGTGACATGTACTGGACCCCGGACTATGTTCCGTTGGACACTGACTTGTTGGCTTGCTTCAAGGTTACCGGTCAGTCGGGCGTGCCCAATGAAGAAGTCGCAGCTGCTGTTGCTGCCGAATCTTCGACCGGCACCTGGAGTACCGTTTGGTCAGAATTGCTGACCGACCTCGAGTACTACAAGGGCCGCGCCTACCGCATCGAAGACGTGCCGGGCGACAATGAGTCCTTCTACGCCTTCGTTGCTTACCCGATCGATCTGTTCGAAGAGGGTTCGGTTGTCAACGTGCTGACCTCGTTGGTCGGTAACGTGTTCGGCTTCAAGGCCCTCAAGCACCTGCGTCTTGAAGACATCCGCTTCCCGATCGCCTACATCAAGACCTGTGGTGGTCCGCCGGCCGGTATCCAGGTCGAGCGCGACCGTCTGAACAAGTACGGTCGTCCGATGCTGGGCGCAACCATCAAGCCGAAGCTGGGCCTGTCGGCCAAGAACTACGGCCGTGCCGTTTACGAGTGCCTGCGTGGCGGTCTGGATATGACCAAGGACGATGAGAACGTCAACTCGCAGCCGTTCATGCGCTGGCGTGATCGATTCGAGTTCGTTGGTGAGGCTATCCAGAAAGCCGAACAGGAAACCGGTGAGAGGAAGGGTCACTACCTGAACGTTACCGCCGCTACCCCGGAAGAAATGTACAAGCGCGCCGAGTTCGCCAAAGAAGTCGGCTCGCCTATCTTGATGCATGACTTCCTGACCGGTGGCTTCACCGCCAATACCGGCCTGGCCAACTGGTGTCGTGAAAACGGCATGTTGCTGCACATCCACCGCGCGATGCACGCCGTTATCGACCGTCATCCGAAGCACGGTATCCACTTCCGCGTGCTGGCCAAGTGTCTGCGTCTGTCGGGTGGTGACCACCTGCACACCGGTACCGTTGTGGGCAAGCTGGAAGGCGACCGCAACTCTACGCTGGGCTTTGTTGACCAGCTGCGTGAGTCGTACGTGCCGGAAGACCGCTCGCGCGGTGTGTTCTTCGATCAGGACTGGGGCTCGTTGCCGGGCGTCTTCGCGGTTGCATCGGGTGGTATCCACGTGTGGCATATGCCGGCACTGGTCACCATCTTTGGTGATGACTCCATGTTGCAGTTCGGTGGTGGTACCCAGGGTCACCCGTGGGGCAACGCCGCTGGCGCCGCCGCCAACCGTGTCGCACTCGAGGCTTCGGTCAAGGCCCGCAACGAAGGTCGCGAGATCGAGAAAGAGGCCCGTGACATTTTGACTGAAGCAGCGCGGCACAGCCCGGAGCTGGCGATCGCAATGGAAACTTGGAAAGAGATCAAGTTCGAGTTTGAAACCGTGGACAAGCTGGACGTCGCCTGATCAGGCGCACGGCACCACTCAACTTAGTAACAGATACAGATAGAGGACAAAGCTATGTCTAAAAATGAGGCTGGTGATTACCAAACCGCCCACACTCTCGAAACCTTCGGTTTCCTTCCCAAGCTCAGCCAGGATGAAGTCTATGAGCAGATCGCATACCTGATCGCCCAGGGCTGGACGCCGGCCATCGAGCACGAGCATCCGAGCAAGTCTACCGACCACTACTGGACCATGTGGAAACTGCCGTTGTTCGGCGAGCAGAACCTGGATCGCGTAGTCGAAGAGCTGGAGTCATGCCGCCGTTCGTACCCGGATCACCACGTCCGCCTGATCGGCTACGACAACTACACCCAGAGCCAGGGTGTGTGTTTCGTGGTTTACGAAGGTCGCAGCTGATCTTCGGAAAGCTATGCCGGGCGCAAGCCCGGCGTTGAGGTAACGGTGCAAGTAGCGGGGATGACAATGGCACAGAGTGCAAATACCAACAGCAGCAGAGAAGTGGCGCTCGCGCGCCGTCGCGCAATGTCTGCCGGCGGAAAGGCGGCGTTGCCGAAATCGCAGCAGCAGGCTATGCCCAGTGCGCCGGCCGCGCCATCTCCCGTCTCCACTCCTCGTGCGTCTGCGCCCCGGGCGCGGGCCACTACTGCTGCCGTGTCTGGCAGCAGCACCGCCAGGTCAGCGGCGCTTGCGCGTCGCAAGGCAATGTCGACGCGCGGCAAGCAGGCCATCAGCGGCGGTGACCGGGTCCGCACTGGAGCCAGTGTTGCCAAGTCCGCTGCTGCGGCACCGGCACCCAGCAAGGACAAAGGAGATTGCGGCTGCAAAGGTGGTAAAGACGAGGCCGGTGCTGAAGCATCATTTCGCGATCGGCCGGCATCGAGCAGCCCGCGTGCCTCAAAGCGTGTTGCAAAGCGCCGCAATGGCCGCAAGCCCATGATTGCGCAAAATCCAGCCAAGGCCGCCTCTTTGGCGCGCCGCAAGGCACAGTCGACGCGCGGCAAGGCCGGCGTCAGCCCTTCGGGCATGACCGAAGCGCAAACCGCGCGTGCTGCCAATCCTCAGCTTTCCGGACGTGAACTCGCTCGGGCTCTGCGCGATCAGCGCAGCCGTCGAGGTGGTTCGGGCAAGAAGAAGAGTGCGCCCAGTGGCAGGCAGCGTAAGAAATCGGCGACGGGTGCGGCGCAAGATGCCGCTTGGAAAGTCGGTGCCAGTCAGACCAGTCATGATCAGACCATTACCGGCACGATGGTCGGTCGTTCCCCGTCAGTGACGGGCGACGAGCCGAGTACCTGCCGCAACGTCACCGGCACCGAATACATGGGCGCCGACTTGTTCCGTGACTTTTGTCAGGCCGAGCCGCCCAAGTCGCAGCGTCGTGCCGGCGTGAGTGCAACCGGACGTGGTAACGCGGTTACCGGCAACGAAGTCGGACGCAGTGAAAAAGTCACTGGAGACGAGCCGGGTACCTGCAAGCAGGTTACCGGGTCCGAATACCTTTCTGCCGGCCAGACCGAGGCGTTCTGCGGAACCAAACCTCAACCTGCGGCGGTCCGTCAGACACGCGCCGAGACCCGCAAGGGCAAGGCCGTAACTGGCGACAACGTGGGTACGTCGAAAAATGTCACCGGCGGCGAAGCCGGTGCGGACCGACAGCTCACCGGCACCCAATACATGCAGTTGGGTGAGCGCGGCAACGTGCCGCCGAAAGTGGGTACCAGCGGCACCCTGCGTGGTGGCATGGTCACCGGGACCCTGGTGGGTCGCAGCGGCAAGACCACCGGCGATGAGCCGGGTGCGTGCCGTAACTTGACCGGCGACGACTACGTCGGCCGGGAGCAGTATCAGGATTTCTGCGCCACGGCACCGAATGCGACCGATCGAAAGGTAGGCGTGTCTGCGACGCCCGGTGGCGAGGCTGTCACCGGCACCATGACCGGTCGTTCCGGCAAGGTGACGGGTGATGAGCCAGGCACATGCAAGGCAGTCACCGGGACGCCCTATGCGGGCGTCGAAGACATGGCTGGTTACTGTGAAGCCCCGGCAGCAGATGCAGCCCAGGCTCGCTTGTCGCCGAACCGTCGTCATTTCGGCTCGGTGATGACCGGCCAACAGCCCGGCGTTGCTGGCAAGATGACCGGCGCCGAGAAGGGTGCCTGCGAGCCCGTCAGTGGAACCCCCTACGTCGGTAGCGATCAGGCAGCCGAGGCCTGCCCGGCAACGGCTGCGGAGCCTGGCGCGCCGGATTTTCCGCAAGCGATCGGTAGCGCACCCTGGGGTGACTTCAGTGTCGAACCGCCGGCACATGCTTCCGATCGCTCGCCGGTTTCGTCTTCGGTAACGGGTTCTCAATATGAGCATGGCGCTATCACCGGTCCGTTCGGCATGGCTGTCGGCAAGGTGACCGGTACCGAGCAGGCACGTTTCGGTCATGGCGCTGATCGTGCCGACGACGTACCTGCCGCTGTCGAAGAACATACCGATGGCCGGATCAAGTCGCGTATTACCGGTGAAGGGCAGGATGCCGGCGGAAAGATCACCGGCGACGACTGGGAGCGTGGTGATCGAGTCACCGGTACCGAAGGTGCCTCTGCAATGATGCGTAATCAGTCGCGCCGTGGCGCACCGATGGGTGCGATGGGTGCGCGTGCCAGCGAGCCCGCCGAAGCCCCGAAGCCGGTCAGCCGGGTCACTGGCAGCAGCGGCAACACTGAGAACGGCTCGTTAATCACTTTTTCTGGCGGTGCGCGCGGTTAACGCCGACGAGCAAACGAATAGCCGATGTTGCGTTCATCAAGACAATCCTCGCTTGCATCCCGCCGCACGGGCGGCAGGGCACCGATGCGCCGTCCAGGGGGCATGGGCTCGTCGAGCGTTCGCGGCGCTGCTGGCTCCGGCTCACATCCGTTGTGTCGTTTGGATGAGAATGCACAGCTGTATGCATACGAGCGCACTGTCAAAGATGCATTCGACGGCATCGTGCCGATACTGAAAGAGATTTCGGCGTTGCAGCACGAGGCAGATTTTGTTGCCCAGGCGCGCCGTATCGCTCAGAGTAAACTCGGTTTTGAGCTACCCGACAGCATCCTTGAGGGTGCATGGGTGGAGCAACTGGATATGCGTCGCCTGTTCGCCTGGTGTGTGTTTCAGACATACCGGCGGTTCTGCGACGACTTCTTCGCCAATGACCCGCTGGCAAATGCGGATGCGGATGGTTTCGATGCGTTCCTACAGGCCTGCGGATTCCACACCCTGGACATCTCGCCATGCGCCGACGGACGTCTGGCCCACGTTGTCCGGTACGTGCTTCGTCTGCCGTATCGGTCGGTGCGACGTAAGTCGTACGCGGGTGCATTGTTCGATATTGAAAACAGTATCGAGAAATGGGTCGAGACAGAGATGCTGCGCTACCGCGAGGGCCGACCGAACCTTGCCGACGCCCCGACGCGCTATCTCAAGGCTGTGGTGTATCACTACAGCTCGGTCGATCCCGCAACACGAAGGGTGTGCGGCGCATGGGTCGGACACGCAGAAGGCGGCACAGGCCGGACTGGATCGTTTGAACGGATTTCGTGAAGCGGTCGAGAACAGTTTCTGCTGTGGCGCCTCGATCGATTTGTTGCTGATGGGCCTGGACACGGACACCGATGCCATCCGCGTGCATCTACCGGATGGCGAGGGCGATCTCTCGCTGGATCGCTACGTCGACGCGCTTGAGCTGTATCGCGACACGCGCAGCATGAGTGCTGGCGATGCAACCGCAACCGTTGCCGCTGCGCTGCAAGGTGCTGCGCCGGAGTCGGCCGAGGGTATGCAGCAACTGGTCGCCAAGCTGCTTGAGAACAATATATCGCAGATCGTCTACGTGAAGAACGCGCATGGCGAGCACTACCCCGACATCGGGCATGCCGAGCGGTTCATCGGTGCAGGCGTCGGTTTTGAAGAAATCCAGCTCCGCAACCTGATGTATTTCGCGTATCTCAACACGGTTGAGGAAGCGACGCCGGACACCGATGTCGGCATCAAGATTTTCAAAGGCCTGAACGTGGCGCGCGGTCTGCCGGTACCCATCGTGGTGCGCTTCGATTATCACAGCAAGGTGCCGGGTGCCCGGGATCGTGCCGTCAAAAGGTGCGCGCATGTGGCTGAGGCCCTAAAGACGCGCTACGCAGATTTAGCCGAGAAAGGGCTGCTGCACATTCTGCAACTGGTCAGAGACTGCACCGCCGACACGACTGTCGAAGTGCTGGCTTGTACTGTCAACGCCGGTGGCGAATCGGGAGCGCACTGATGAAGATCTGTCAGGTTGAACGGCCGTTAGTGTCGACAAATCGCATTTCGGAGATGGAGCACAAACATCTTCAGGTGGTTCTTGATGGCAGTTCCCGCGCGGTCGCGGTCGACGCAGTTGGTGCCAAGCCCGGTGACTGGGTGATTTGCGTCGGCAGTTCTGCGGCACGTGAGGCGGCAGGCAGTAAGGGGTACCCGAGCGATTTGACGATCGTCGGCATCATCGACAAGTGGCCGCCGGAGGAATCTGATGCAGATCCTGCAGGTTGAAGGTTCGCTGGTCTGCACCTCGCGGCACGAGGGCATGAAGCATACGGTGTTTCGCATTGTGCGTGACGCTGCCGGTAAGCGTCAGGTGGCGACCGATCCTGTCGGCGCAAGACCGGGCAACTGGGTTTTTTTGGCGAGCGGTTCTGCCGCGCGCTTTGCGGCTGGGGATTTTGAGATCCTCACCGATTTGACGATTGCCGGGATCATTGACGAATGGCCCCCGGAAGATACGAACGGGGCGGCGTCCTGAGGCGAGTGATCCCGCACGGACAAAGTATTTTTTGACGTTTTTACAAACCTTTAATTAAGGGCAACAGGAGACACTGAAGATGGCAACTGAAAACTATGGCATCGCACTGGGCATGATCGAGACGCGCGGGCTGGTGCCCGCCATCGAAGCCGCAGACGCAATGACGAAGGCTGCTGAGGTTCGACTCATCGGTCGCGAGTTCGTTGGTGGCGGCTATGTCACCGTTCTGGTGCGTGGTGAGACCGGTGCGGTCAACGCCGCCGTTCGTGCTGGCGCTGATGCCTGCGAGCGTGTGGGTGACGGCCTCGTTGCCGCGCACATCATCGCGCGTCCGCACAAAGAAGTTGAACCGGTTCTCGAAACCAAATAACTGATGGAGGCTGCGTCTTGCCGGCGCGGCCGCCGAGCTGATTCTTCCTTATTCTGACGGAGAAGTGACAATGGCAAACGAAAACTACGGTATTGCACTGGGTATGATCGAAACCCGCGGTCTGGTCCCGGCCATCGAGGCGGCTGACGCCATGACCAAGGCGGCAGAAGTTCGTCTGATCGGGCGCGAGTTCGTTGGTGGCGGCTATGTCACCGTTCTGGTGCGTGGTGAGACCGGTGCGGTCAACGCCGCCGTTCGTGCTGGCGCTGATGCCTGCGAGCGTGTGGGTGACGGCCTGGTTGCTGCGCACATCATCGCGCGTCCGCACAAAGAAGTTGAGCCGGTTCTGCCCACTGGTGGTGGCGTCGAGTAATCGCTGCAAGCGATAGGGTGACGACAGGCGGATGCTGACAGCACGGGCCGACCAAGGTGTGCTGGGCTATCTGGGCCGGGCGTTGAGCCTGGAGTTATCGGCAGTTCAGCTCTACAGTACCCAGTCGCGCCTGGTGGCGTACTGGGGGCTGGCGAGTGCTGCCGAGCGACTCCGGCACGAGGCCGAAGAAGAGTTGCAGCATACCGATCGGATCATCGAGCGGATGCTGGCGCTGGGCGTTGCGCCCAACGCCTCGCAGCTCAGGCCCGTCAAGCTGGGTGAAAACCTGGTCGACATGCTGAAGATCAATCAGCATTTCGAGCAGGAACTGATCGATCTGTATCATGCTGCGGCAACTTACAGTGCCCGAATCGGCGATCACGACAGTCGGCTGTTTTTCCATGCGCTGCTTGACGAAGAGCGGACGCATCACAAAGAGCTGCTGGCGTGGCAAGCGGAGCTATTGGATGGCGAGATCGGCGATTGAGCAACTTGTCAGTACCAAGAACGGCGGGCATGATCCCGACCAGAGGGTCGTCCAATGAGTTCGGAATGGCGGGAGCGCAAGCGGCCGTTGTGCCTTGAGCAGCGGTACGAGTTCGGCAGTTATACCGAATTGCGTGATTTCCTCGACCAGGCCGCGGAGCTGTCAGAGCGAGAGTCCCTGTACCCTGACATGGGTTTCGGGACCGACTATGTAAATGTCACGATTTACCCGGACGAGGGGAGCGAGGCATTGACCGACAAACAGCGCCAGTTCGCTGCTATGCTAGACAGCCTCTTCTCGGAACAGGCAAGCTCCTGATCATCCCATGCCGGTAATCGCACTTGTAGGCAACAAGGGTGGCGCAGGCAAGACCACACTGTGTATCAATCTGGCGCGCGCGTTTGCCGAGCGTGATTCGACGGTCGTGCTGGATGCAGATCCGCAACAGTCGTCTCACAATTGGCATGCGATAGCCGACGGAAACAGTGCCTTTGAGGTCATTCCTGCGACCGAGGACGTCGCGAAGGCCGCGGCGGAGCACGCCGATTCGGTCCGCTACGTCCTGATCGATTGTCCGCCGTCGGTACATTCCCAACAGACCAGCGATGCCCTGTCCGGCGCCGATCTGGCGCTGATTCCGGTCCAGCCGTCTCCTCTGGATCTTTGGGCGAGCGTACAGATTGAAACCGAAGTGCAGCGCGCCCGGGAGTCGAATGACGATCTCGGTGCATTGCTGGTGATCAATCAACTCGAGCCGCGCACGCGGCTTTCCCAGGTTATGCGTGATGCGCTGGCGGAACTCAGCCTGCCCGCCGCGCAGTGTACGGTTCGCCGCCGCATGATCTACAGAACATCGATTATCCAGGGGCGTAGCGTGCTGGACGTTGGCAGTCAGGGCGCGGCGGCTGCGGATGAAATCAGGCAACTCGTCGACGAAATGGTGAAACTACTGTGACAACCAAAGACAAGACTGGCGATCAGCTGATGGCCTCAATCCGCAAGACCAAGACCGAGGGCACGGCGCCCGAGGCGAAAAAAGCGGGTACGACCAAGTCAGCCACACCGGCGGCAGCCGCCCCGGCGGTCAGAAAAAAAGTCGCGACCAAGGCAAAACCGGCTGCAGCCAAGCCGCGCACGACAACAAAGAAGGCTGCTGCCAAACCCAGGGCGACGCAGGCTGCCTCGGGTTCGACCGGCGCTTTATATCAATCGTCCAAGAGAGTCTGGCCGGACTGACATTTTTCGGCCAGAATGGAAAATCCAATGTCGCGGTGTTTTGGGTAGCTGCCCTGGGACACGCGATGGACTGATTCTCCATACCTGCCCGACAACTGTTTGCCGCGCAGGTATCGAACGAACGTGAGGTAGGGACGTGACCTTTCCCGAGAGTTTGCACGATACCCCGCCGGCCATGATGTCGGATCACCTGATCCGGCATACGACACTGCGCCAGCTTCAGATCTTCGAAGCCAGTGTCCGTTTTGGCAGCTTCACCCGGGCGGCTGAGGCGCTGTTTCTCACCCAGCCGACTGTTTCCATGCAGATCAAGAAGCTTGCCGACACGGTGGGACTGCCGCTGTTCGAGCAGGTGGGCAGGAAGTTGCGGCCTACCGAAGCGGGAACCGAACTGCACAAATCGTGCCGCCAGATCTTTGCCACGCTCTCCAATCTGGAGATGACGATGGCCGATCTGAAAGGGATCAGGATGGGGCGCCTGACGCTGGGTGTCATCACCACGGCGAATTGTTTTGCGCCAGAGGTGCTGGGAGAGTTTTGTCAGCGCTACCAGGGTATCGAGGTGGCGTTGAATGTGTTCAATCGCGACCAGATCATCGATCGCATCAAGAACAATGAAGACGATCTGTATATCATGGGCCAGGCCCCGGTCGAGCAGACGGAAGATATCGAGGCGTTCCCTTTCGCGCCGAACCCGCTGGTTCTCCTGGCGCCACGCGACCATCCCCTGGTTGGGCAAACCAATATCCCGCTGTCACGCATTGCAGAGGAGCCGCTGATTCTGCGCGAGCCCGGATCGGGGATTCGTGACGCCATGCTGCGTCTGTTCAATCAGCAGGATTTGAGCCTCAAGGTGCGGATGGAACTGGGCAGCAACGAGGCGATCAAACACGCGATCGTAGCCGGTCTCGGTCTTTCAGTACTGTCATTGCATGCACTGGCGTTGGAGGGCCCTGATGGACCGGTGGCGCTGTTGGATGTCGAGGGCTTTCCGATCATGCGCAAGTGGTACATCGTCCATCCCAAGGGCAAACAGCTTTCACTGGTCGCCCAGGCATTCCTGGAGTTCGTTCAGGGGATCGAGCCGCAGATACGCTTGCAGCTGCAGGAGCAATGGCCCGATATGAAGGAGTCGCTGGACCAGCAGGCCGTCGCGTGATCGAAAGCGGCCTGACCGAAGGTGCCCGGCGCGTGTCGTGCTCAGAGGCTGCGCAGGCGCCGCGTCTTGTCGACCATGCGATAGGTCGACAGGTTGTTGTTGAAGCGCGAGGCCTCGTACACCGGTACCCATAACACCTCGTGAGACTCGTCGTTGCCGGGTACCGGCAGGCGGTCGTCGATTTCGAGCAGGAAGCGGATATCGAAGTGCGTATGGCGCGGTTCTGCCCCTATCGCGGGGATGGTGTGGATATCGACATCGAACACGGTGCCGTCGACCAGCTTGATGTGCTCGGCGGGAATGCCCGTTTCCTCGTGCGTTTCACGCAGCGCGACGCGCAGAATGTCCGCATTGCCATCGGCGTGTCCGCCCGGCTGGAACCACTCATTGTGCTTGCGATGGTGCATCAGCAGCACCTTGTCGCGGGTCGGATTCACCACCCAGGCTGAGCCGGTGACATGCCCGTGCAGGAGTTCGCGATGAAAACAGTCCGGATGTTGTGCGACGAAGTGCCTTGCACGCGCCACATTGCCGGCCTCGGCAACAGATTGCGGGTGGTGGTCGTCCAACAGGCGTATGAGTTCTTCGCGATGCATGTCTGCAGCCAGCTTCCGTCAGGTCCCTGATGGATTGGCGATCGCGGCAATTGCCGCGGCTGCCGCCTCGTCGACGTCGCCCTCGCTGCCGGCGAGCGTGAGGCGGCCGAAGGCACCAACCGCGCGCACGTCGATCAGCGTGATATTGGCGGCCTTTTCGGCCTGATTGGCGGCATAGACAATATACCCGGCAGGTTCCGTCTCGAGGATGAACATGCTCTGACCGGGCAGGATCATCGAACCGCGGCGATCCTGGCGATTTATCAGCACGGTGTGATCGGGCGTCATGCCGCGGATGATTTCACGCCAGGCAATGCGACAGGTCTCGCGATCGTCCTGGCGGGCGTTCATTTTCTGCAACAGGATACGGCCGGCCTCGCGCACATCGCTCTGGTCGCGCTGGTGGATGACCATCGAGCCATAGGCGCGTTCGACAACCTGCTGGGCAAGGTGCACGCGTGTCGCCTTGAGTGCCATATCGGTCAGCCGGTGAACGGCCATCCCCGGGGAGACCTCGACCCACAGGCAGGCATCACCGGGCACCGGCAGGAAGCCCTGGGACACGGTCGCCATGTACTCGGCCAGCTGCGGTTGCAGCGAGTCGATGTAGACGTATGTCCGAAGCGAAATCCGTGGGTTCGGGATGTTCATGGAAGTGGATCAGCCGCGGGAAAAACAGCGCCAATTAAACCGGGTAGCTGCATAAGTATACTCTAATCAGTCCGCCGTCGCCCGGGTGTCTCTGCCGGTTTCCGGCCTCTTGGCCTCCAGCAGCGCGGTTGCCTGGGTCAGTGCCTCCTGGCGCGTGCCGAGTACATGTGCGGCCGGTAGACGTTGTAGCAGGCCGAGCTTGGCCAATCGTTCCGTAACATCGCCGACCGCCCCCACGATGAATACAGGGCGCTGCTGCTGCAGGTCTTCCAGGATGATGTTTTCCACCGCCAAGGAGGACGATACGCCCAGGATCGGCACCTCGGTGAAATCGACAATCAAAATCTCGTGGCTGCTGAGTACCGCGTACTTCCTCGAGATCGCCTTGGCCACCCCGAACAGGAGCGGGCCACCCAAGGCGAAGACCAGGATCTTGCCATTGGCCTGCTCGAGGAGGGTCTGTTCGTCGCGCGTGAGATCGTGATCGTATTCCGGATTGGCGTCATGGATCGCCTTCACCGCGTTGCTTTGCAGTTTCTCCATGCGTGCGATGGTCAGCACGTTGGCGATGAACACGCCGATCGCCACGGCCGTGATGAGGTCGACGAACACCGTGAGCGCGATGACACCGTACATGATCAACGCAGCCTTGAAGGAAACCCGGTGCGCGCGCTTGAGAAACGACCAGTCGATGATGTCGATTCCGACCTTCAGCGCGATGCCGGCGAGCACGGCGAGGGGGATCTGCTCGGTCAGGTCCGCAGCCCACAGCACGACGATCAGCAACAGCACGGCCCGTGTCAGGCCCGACAATGCGGAGCGTCCACCGGTCTGGATGTTGACCACTGTACCCATCGTGGCGCCCGCACCCGGTATGCCGCCAAACAGGCCGGAGGCAAGGTTGCCCATCCCCTGGCCGAACAGTTCCTTGTTGGAATCGCTTTCCTTCCGGGTCAGATTCTCCGCGATGACGGAGGTCAGCAAAGCATCGATGCTGCCCAATACCGCCAGGACGGCCGCCTCCACGATCATCAACTGCCATTGTGCCGCGGTGAATACGGGCAGCTGCAGTTCCGGGAGCCCGGTCGGTATCTCGCCGATACGTCGGATCTCGGCCTCGGACAGCAGGATCACCGAAACCAGCGTGCCAAGCACCAGGGCGAGGAGTTGCGGCGGAACCATGCGGCTGAGCCTTTTGGGGAACAGAATCAGCAGGCTGAAGCTCAGCAGCGCCAGCGCGGTCTCCTCTGCACGGATATCCCTGATCATCTGCGGTAGGGATGACAAGGTACCCATCACGCCGCCGGGCGGCGGTGCCTGTCCCAGAAACGGCCCCAGCTGCAACACGATCAGTATGATGCCGATGCCGGTCATGAAGCCCGAAATCACCGTATAGGGCATCATTGTCACGTAGTGGCCCAGTTTGAGCGCGCCGAACAACATCTGAAATACGCCTGCCAGCATCACCACGGTGAATGCCATTGCCATACCCTGTTCCGGGTTGGCCGCCAGCAACTGGGCAATGACGGCCGTCATGATCACCGTCATCGGACCGGTCGGTTCAGAGATCAGCGTAGGGGTCGAGCCGAACAGGGCGGCGAACAGGCCAACGAGCACGGCGCCGTAGAGGCCCGCAGCAGGACCGGCACCGGAGGCGACACCGAAGGCGAGCGCCATCGGCAGCGCGATGACCGCCGCAGTCACGCCGCCAAACAGGTCGCCGCGCAGATTGTCGAATCGAATCTCGTTGAGGATGGCCAATTATTGACGTCCGGGCTTATTCGTACGTCGCAGTTATAAGGGTTGTGGTGCCGCAGAAGAAACAGATAGTTTCGATTGGAATGATCGAGAATTATCTATGAATTAACATCTGCCAGTATCCGGAAGGTACCGGGGATCGAACCGCGTTTGGCGCCGCGCCGGGTGGCCGTGCGCAGCAGGGTGTGCTCAGTTGGTGAACTTGACCAAGCGGGTGACCTGAATATCGGAGATGAACATGACGCCGGAGTGCTTGTTGTAGAAGGGTGCAAACCCCTCCAGGATGGGTTCGACCAACGCCGGCGGCACCGCGGCGATGATCATGATCAGTACATCGTCCTCGTTGAACATCAGGTGGCCTTCGTGGAAGCCGTGGCTGCCCTTGCCCGAGAGGTTGTTGATGATCGTGTAGCCCTTGACCCCGGCGTGGTCCAGCAGGTCCGTGGCGAACTCCTTGTGCTCGCCCTCGAGGATGATTTCCAGCTTTTTCAGCTGGCTGAAGTTGAGATCTTTCATAGTGGGACGGACTCCTGCGCGATAGCGGGTTCGGCGGCATGCAGCGGTCGTTTCTGCCATTCGCCGTCTTCATATACGGAAACTTCACCGGACTCCGGATCGACGATCATCAGGCGTATCCAGGCGTTCTGCACCAGATTTTTCACGGTGACTACGCCGTCGACGGCCTTCCAGGCATGTTCGAACGGCGCCTCGATGACGGTGATCAGGCGCATCGGCTCGTGGTAGGGCTGGCCGTCTTTGAGCACCGTCTGTGACGGCAGGCCGGTACGCAGATCGCTGAGGTTCCCGGTCATGACGCCAAAGCGGCCGGCGACATTGTGATTGACCTTGCTGCCACTGCCGAAACGTTCGTTGTCGACGGCGGAGAAGTAGTGCTCCATGTTGATCCATTGTCCCACCACCAGTGGTCCGGTGAGAATGTTCTCCAGCAGTCGTCGCTTCGGATCGATCCGGTAGTCGTAGGAGTGCAGGAAGGCCCGGCCATTCAGCTTGGTCTGTTCGGTCAGGTGACGCCGGCCGATCACGAAATACAGGTTCTGCGACAGCCCCCATTCAGGGCGCACCTGTGACCAGTCCATCGAATTGCGGCGGGCGCGGCTGAAGGCGACCGACGGTTCGAGAGCTCCTGGCCGGATTGGGCTCCAGGGTTGGCACACGTTCGGCGGCGCACAGCCGTGACGCCGCGGTCAGGCCGTTTCGCAAACGGTCGATGTAGACCAGATGAGACGGGGGGATCAGCTCGAGGTTGTGCAGCCGGATCTCGTCGGTGGTTGTATCGTGATAAGCGGGAAGGAACCAGGTGTCATCCGGGATGTCGATCCCGTGGGCGCGCAGGATCCGTCGGACCGGTCGCTTGTTCGCCATCTGCGCCAGCACCTTGGCGCTGACCAGGCCGTGGTTGCCGCCGCAGGCGCCACAGTCCAGCGCCGATTCGTAGGGGTTGTTCTCCGACGAACTGCCGTGTCCCACGAGCAGCACGAAGCGCGAGAACTGCTCGGTCAGGCCGATCGAATTCAGGGCCTGGGTCACGTAATTGACCTGCTCGTCCACCGTGAAACCGATACGCCCAAGGCGTTCGAGTTGCTGGTGGGCGAAAGCATCGTCGATGCGATAGGCGGTGCGCAGACGCTCGATGAAGGCCGCGGCCTGCTCGGCATTCAGGCCCATGGCATCCGCGCAGTTGGCCGGTGTGGGCTGGTGACCGAGTGCCGACTCGCGCAGGGAGCGGATCATGTCGTCGGTCACCTGTTCGGGTGACAGCCCGAACTCCTGTTCCAGGGCCTTGACGATGACCGTCCGTTGCACGGCGCGAATGATCGAATCCGCCTGTTCCCGGCTCAGCTTGTCCAGCAGCAGTCGGCTGAAGGGTTTTTCCGGGTGCAGACGTTTGCGCCAGCGGTTGTAGGTCTGCGGCGCGATGGTCTTGCCGATCATGTCAAAACCGAACAGCAGCCCGATCGCCTCGACGGTCACGAAAGGTGTCAGTACCGACTCCTTGAGCTCGTGCATCGCCTTTTCCAGCGCGGTGACCGCGGCATCGTCCTGACGGGTCGCGGCGGTGATCTCCGGGACCAGGTTCTTGGGCGTGAGAATCACCGGGCACAGGTGTGTCTCGCTGCCCTTGCCCAGTTCCATGAAACTGACCGGTACACCGAAGAAACCGGCTATCCCGAAGGTCTGGTAGTCGCCGACATCTTCGAGTTGTCGCCGTATGCGCTCGGAACGGGTGTCGATACAGAACAGGGCCTGGGCAAAGGGCCGTTTTTCGCGAACCGCTACCGGAGAGGTATCGAGGCCGGGTAAAAGCCGGTTGATCGCCTGGGCCTCCATCGCCTGCAGCCAGACCATTCCCTCCTGGTGCTCGAAGGTCCGGATGGTCCCGAGCAACTGGGCGAGTTCCTGCTCGGAAAGCCGCAACAGCGCGTCGTGGGAATCGGCGATCTCTGCCAGGGCAAGCAGGCGCCTGCCTTGCCCCTGGGCCTCGTGGTGCGTCTTCTGTACGAGGTATTCGTCGCAGGTGCGCTGGATGACCGCGTCCTTGCCACGCAGCAAGGCCTGGTCCACCTTGTGGGCCATCGCCGGCAGCACCAGGCCGGCATGCAGTTCGTGGCGGAGGAAGATCTCCGCCGTCCGCTTTTTGATCGCTTCGTCGATGGTGGCGGTGGTCCAGGGGCGGTCCTGGCGGCCGTCTTTGCGCAGCAGCGCGAGCGCCATGGCCAGCCGGATCGCAACGAAGTCCACCAGGTCTGCCGGAAAACGTTCGGCCCAGTAATAGCGTTTGGCGCTGGAGCGCCATTTCACGAAGCCGGCCCAACCATGCAGGCGGGCCAGTTCGTGGGTGAAGTAGTTGATCCAGCGATCACTGTGTACGCCAAACTGCTCGAGGACGTAGGCGATGACCCCCTCCGGTCGTTCGTCCTGTTCCAGGATGCGGCTGACGTGCAGGCCGTGCAGGTAGAAGGGCACATTGCGATTGGCCATGTCGCGCCAGGCGGCAAACAGGCCGTTCTCGCGACCCGGCATCTCCCATACCGACTGGCCTTCGTCGAAGAAGTCCAGGCAGCTCTTGATCATCAGCTCGTCGAGTTCTGCCCCGATCTCTGTGCCGTAAAGGGCATCGACGGCCTCGTAGAGAGGGCGGTCGGCGAGCAGCCTGTCATGCAGATAGTGCTGCAGGACCTCCGGTGCGGTGGTGCCGACCGGCGCCCGATCGTGCAGGGTCGCATGGATATCCGCGATCTCGGCCAGGATGCGCGGCTGGGTGACGGCCTCGCGGACTTCCGTCAGCAGGACCATGAGCCAGTGCTGCAGATCGATCCCCCCGATGCCTTCGTGCGACTCCAGGAAACGTGCGACTGCGTTCCCTAGCGCCTGCCGGTCGACCTTGCCTTCCGCAAGATACCCCTGGTAGGTCCGGCGCGGGAGGAAGGCCCGGCCATGGAAGAGTTTCTGCGCCCTGGAGGGCGGCCTCCTGGAAAGGGAGGTGTTCCAGACCGTGCAGCGGGTTGTGGTGGATAAAGGTACGCATCGGCCAGAAGAACGGGATCGGTTCAGCGGCGACGTGGATCATCGCGCGGATCTTCAGGCGCAGGCCGAGCGCGATGCTCATAAGCGACTCCCGGTCAGGATCAGGCCGGCGACGACGAGCCCGGCGAGCCCGGCCGCGTAGCCCCAGGTGGTGGCGATGGGGAGATCCAACTCAGGGCTTGGTTCGGCCGGTCCGACGATCAGTCCCTGCAGCAGGCGCGCGGCGGCCCAGCTCCAGATCAGCCATATCCCGGTCAACACGATGGCGGGCACCGGCTGCGAAACGATCAGGGCATGCAGCATCGCGAAGAAGGTCGGGAATATCGGTGTCGCGGTTGCCGCCAGCACGCTGATCACCAGCACCCCGGAAAAGCGTGGCATGCGCCGTGCCAGTCCGCCGTAGAGGCCGGTATACGCGGCCCCGAAATGGTGCTCCAGAACCTGCGCCAACAGGGTCAGGAAGACCAACGGCAGGCTGAATCCCGCGGCGAAGGTCCAAAGCTGCGAGGGCGGTATGCCGGCGTAGGTCGGCAGCCACAGCAGCGCCCAGGCAGATGTCGCCAGGAACCCGGTCCAGCGCCCGATTTCACGCATCGCCAGCAGTCGGAAGGCGTACAGCAGTGACGTTGCCAACGCCCATACGAGCAGCCAGGAGGGAACCTCTGCCGTCTGCATCGACAGCGCCCACAGGCCGACCTGCGGCCATGCCAGCAGCAGCGCCGACCGCAGCAGTGGCTGCGTCACACGTTCGAGCACGGCATTGAACGCCATGCTGAACGGAAACAGCGGCAGGAAGATACCGATGAGCAGAAGACCGAGTGCCGTCATCAGCCCCACCTCAACCAGACGTTTACCCGGGCCGAGGCCGCCAACAGGCCGCGGGTCAGCCCGGTATAGATGTCCAGGATATGGAACTCACGCCAGACCAGGGCGTAGAAATTTCGCCACCAGTGGCCTGGTGAGCGCCATTTCCCGCGCTGGCTGCGTTCCGTGTAGTAGGCCCGCAGCCAGCCGAGCACGATCACTGCGCTGGCAAACACCACGAGGATCACGAACCAGCTGAATTCGATGCCGGCCGCCCGGTAGAGCTTGGTCCCGAAGTCGGGATCCGGGTACAGGAAGACATCGAACGCATGGCTGATGAGGGTGTAGCCGATCACCACGACGATGAACGAAAAGACGATCAGCGTCACCAGCCTCCAGGGGTTTTCCGAGCGCATATTGTAGGTGGCGAACAGCAATTGTGCGCCGGTTACCCAGCCGAAGAACAGCAGGATGATAGCGCCCTGTTTCTGGAACAGATTTGGCGCGACCAGCAGGTGCGACAACAGCAGGACCGCGACCGGTATCGCCAGGGTGATCGCCGCCATCAGCAGCCAGGGCTGGCGGTTGCGGGCCGGTCGCCGCTCGACGATGAAGGTGTAGAGATCGTCCTTCGGCACCCCATCGTCATGCCGTGCCTCGCCGATGATGCCGCCGGCGCTCAGGAACAGGGTCCCCTTGAACAGGCCGTGGGCAATCAGGTGGAATATCGCCAGCGAGAAGGCCCCCACGCCGCATTCCATGATCATGAAGCCCATCTGCCCCATCGTGGAATAGCCGAGGGATTTCTTGATGTCGTGCTGGCTGAGCATCAGCACCGAGCCGATCACCGCGGTAAACAGGCCGACGATGAACACCCAGTGCAAGACGTTGTCCGTGTAGGCGAAAACCGGCGCGAAGCGGTTGATCAGGAAACCGCCCGCGTTGACGATGCCCGCATGCATCAGCGCCGACACAGGCGTTGGGCCGTCCATCGTGTAAGGCAACCAGGTGTGTAGCAGAAACTGTGCTGAACGGGCAAAGGCCGACATCGCGATCAGCGCGCCGACCGCCTCGGATACCGGGAGGTTGAAAAAGGTCTTGGTGTCCGGATTCGCGGCCAGTGCCGTGAAGATCTCGGGCAGCGACCAGGTATGAAAGGTATGGAAGAGCACCGCGGCGGCCAGCACCAGGGGAAGGTCACCAAAGCGGTAGGTGATGAATGTCCAGAATCCGTAGCGGTACGCCGACTTGCTGCGGGTATCGTGGCCCAGCAGGAAATAGAGCAGCACGCCGATCAGATGCCAGGAAACCAGCAGCGTGACCAGGTCTGCAGCCGCTACCATGATCAGCAGGGCGGCCGTCATCAGATCGAGCAGCACGAAGAAGCGGCCGTAACCTTCCTCTTCGGCCATGTAACGCACCGAGTAGATCCGCACCAACAGGCTGATGCCGGCAATCAGCAGGCCCATCAACACGCTCAGGGGATCGAAGATCAGGCTGCCCCACGAGTCGCCTATGGCTACAGACGCGACCTCCTGGCCGGACAGCACCAGGCCCAACAGGATCGCGGCGACCAGGAAGGAAACCGTGCCGCTGGCGATGCTGATGCGGGAGACGTTGCGCCCCATCGGCCCACTCGAAAGATGGGTGAGCAATGCCGACGCGAGTGGCAGTGACGGGAGGAGCAGGACAAACTGATCTGTGATGTTCATCCCTGCCGCCGGATCAGCTGCGGTTGCCGGTGTTTATTCCCAGGAGAGTACACTTCAGTGCTATGGGGTCAATTCGGGTTACTGCCGACATGACATGTTACGGCGTTAGCTTATCACATGGCGAACACGGAATCGGAAATCGCGGCGTATGGGGATGGTCTGGCATGGCCAGGTTCAGGATGTTGAGCATGGCCCGGCGGCTCGCCGCGGCGCTTGCCTTTCTAGCGGTTTCGGCACCCCATGCGGCCGTGGCGGTGGGCGATGGTGCCTGGCGATTGACCATTGAGGGTCAGCAGACTTTCCTTTTCGGTGAGCCGCGGTTCAGCGGCGGTATTCGAATCCCCTGGGAAGTGGTGATCGAGTTCGAGGTCCGGCAGGGAGAATACGGACTCGGCAGTGGCAGTGCGCGCTGGCTTGGCAACGAGGAGACGCTGTCGCGTCCGCCGGGCTGGTTTGCCTGCAGCCAGGTGGATGGTACCTACCTCGACAGCAATCTCGCGCTGCACGAAACGCCGCGTGTGCGGTTTGCCGCTTTCCCGGTTGCCGGCGAGCTGCGCGACGGCCGGATTCTGCTGCAGCCTGGGTACGAATCGCCGGGCAACTACCTGGCCGTCACCTATGAGTGCGTGACCGAAAATCCGATCGCGGACAACTGGTTTGCAGTTGCCGAGCGTGGCAAGCAGGTCCTGGGAAAGCGCCAGGATGCAGAGACCAGGGTCGACGGGATGCGGAGGGTGGCGCGCGTGCGTGAGGTGGCCTCACTGCCGCCCGAAGGCCGTCTCGATCTGCCACTGCAAGACGGCTGGACCTTTACACGCGGCACCAGCGACGGCACCAGTACGGTGAGCTACGAGTTGCACCGTCGGCAATGAGCGGCGGCCTCAGGATTATCGCAGGCGCTCTATCAGATAAAACACGGGCCCCGGTGAATCCTGGCTTCTGATCCGGTAGCGCGGGCCCAGCTGATCGAGCCAGCCGAGTACCGCGTCCGTTTCGGCGCCCGCGTGCCCGCGGTACAGCAGCAGTGATATCAATCCGCCGATACTCAGCAATGCCAGCGCCTGGTTCAGTGCGCTGATGGTGGTTTCCGCCTGGGTGATGCGGGTCTTGTCGCCACCCGGCAGATAACCGAGGTTGAACATCACCGCAGAGACCTGCCCTGACCAGTCGTGGGGGATCTTTTCCAGCATTCGTTCGTGACCGCAGAAATGCAGCGTGGCGGCCGCTTCCAGGCTGGCTGCGAAGAGCCGGGCGCGCGTTTTCTCGAGTGCTGGCCGCTGGATGTCGAAGCCGATGACATGGCCTTGTGGAGCGACCCGACCCGCCAGAAACAGCGTATCGTGACCATTGCCGACGGTCGCATCTATGGCCAGCGCGCCATCCCCAAGAACTTCGCGGACGGCCTGCTGGGCCAATGCCGTCAGTGATTGAAAGGGTTTCATCCGAATCGCCGGATATCGGCTTCTGTTGGAATCGGGACACCTTCCAGCAGCTGCCGGGTCATGCGCTCGGCATACCAGGGAACGGTCAGCGCACCACGGGCACCGAAACCATTGAACACCCAAAGCTGAGGGTGTTCCGGATGATGACCTAGCAAAGGATACCTGTCCCTGGTTGCAGGACGGATTCCAGCCTGGTGTTGCAGGATTCTTCGCTGAGGCGTTGATGGCAGCATGGCATCCAGCCCCGCCAGCAGTTCCTTTGCGCCGGCCCGGGTCGGTTCGTCGTCGAGCTGATGGTGCTCGTGGGTCGCACCCAGACGGAGTTCGCCGTTTTCCAGCGGGACCACCCAATGGGCGCCATTGATGATGTGCCGGGGCTGCCAACCGTCGACTCTCAGGTTCAGTATTTCACCCTTGTCGGGGGCCAGCGGCAGATATCTGAACCAGCGATTGAAGCGCAGTCTGGCGCCGTCGCAGAAAATCAGGCGCTGCGCGTTCAACCCGGCCGCTTTTATCCGGCCGCCGGCCAGGTCGATCTGTTCGTCGGAGAGCTCCAGCTCGCGCAGGGAATCGAGATCCTGCAGCCAGCTGCGCACGGCGCCAAGTAGCGACGGCAGATCGACATAACCGGTTTGCCGCTGGGTAAATCCACCCTGGGGCGCATTGATTTGCTCGGGGCAGTCCCCGGCTTCAAAGACCTCGCCCAGCAGCTCCCGACTGGCCGGATCGCTCAGCCGGCGCGCATGGAATCGCCGCTGTTGGGAGGACCTGAAGAGACGCAGCATGGGCAGCGGATGGAAAAATAGCTGGCCGAACTGCGCGGCCAGTCCGGCATAAAAGTGGTCGCTCGCCCACTGCCAGTCGCCCATTTCCGGACGGCGGTTGAAACGCATGCCGGCCAGCGGATTTACCAGCCCCGCCGCCACCCTGGACGACGAGCTCTTGTGCCCGTCGTCAATGACGCACACTTTCTGGCCCTTACGGATCAGCATCCATGCCAGCAGACTGCCTGCAATGCCCTGCCCCAGGATGAGTGTATCGACGTGTAAGTCCGACATGTGCCTATTCTGTCACGCAGCGAAGATCGATCCTGACCCAAGCTACATCGGGATGCGTTGTGCAAGCGGAATCTGCTCCGGGCCATGCAGCGCCGCGAGAATGGCAGTGCGGGCCAGCGCGGCTATCTCCTTTCGCGTGTGTCCATCGAAAGGGATCGGCTGCCCGAACACCACATTCACCTCGGTGTGGTCGCGCGTGATCAGGCCGCGGAGGTTCTGCGTAATCGACTGATTGTCGGTATAGGGTGCGATCGGATCGTGGCCGCCATCGATGTGGTAGCGCAGGGTGACCGGTATGACGTCGGTGCCGGTATCTATCGCGGCTGCGAACAGGCGTGAAAAGAACGGGCGTACCTCGCGACCCTTGGTGGTTCTGCCCTCGGGAAACAGGGTAAAAATCCCCCGATGCTTCAGGCGTTGAGCGATCTGTTCGTTGACCGCGGCGGCCTCATGGCCGCCGCGGCGGATAAAGAGTGTCCCCGATCTGGCAGCGAGCCAGCCGATCACCGGCCATTCACGCACCTCATATTTGGAGAGAAAGTCGGTGTTTGTCAGGCCACCCAGCACGACGATATCCACCCAGGATACGTGGTTGCTTACCAGCAGTGCCGGTGCCTTCGGGCGGGGTCCGGAGACCGTGATTCGAATGCCGAGTATGTCCGCCACCCGGTTGTGCCACCAGGAGGTGACGCGGGAATTGGTGTGCAGACCACTCCCGGTCCGCCCGCTGAGCACCAGCGGTGTTAGCAGCATCCCCAGCATTACCTGCAGCGTCAGCAGCAGAATGCGCTGACCCACCCTGATCACATTCATCCACAGGTCCCTGATGCGCCCGATTGCGCGGGCTCTCCGCATATGATGCATGCATGTGACCGGCCTCCACCAGCCGAGCCGGGGTGTATGGCGCCGCCGTTGGGGGGTTATCAGTGATGATTTCAAGGCTGATTTCGGCGATTGGCACCGGCAATCCTGTGGAAATTCAACCTGAAAGCGCGTTTGGGTGGGTTAGAATGTTCGCTTGTCCCGGCCCAGGTCTGTTTTCATGCCCCACACTCCGCCCAGCGCGCCCTACCTGTTGCTCGATGAGATCGACTCGCCGGGTGGGCTGCGCGCGTTGCCCGCGGCAAAACTGCCGGCACTGGCCGATGAGGTGCGGCATTGTCTGGTCAACAATGTCTCGCAGACCGGCGGGCACCTGGCCGCCGGACTGGGTGTGGTCGAACTGACGGTCGCGCTGCACTATGTGTTTCACACCCCGGAAGACAGACTGATCTGGGACGTCGGCCATCAGGCCTATCCACACAAAATTCTGACCGGTCGGCGCGATCGCATGCACACGCTGCGCCGGAAGGATGGCCTGTCGGGTTTCCTGCGGCGTGATGAATCAGAATATGACCCTTTCGGTGCAGGCCATTCCAGCACCTCCATCAGCGCCGCCCTGGGTATGGCGGTGGCGGCCAAGGCCGCTGGCGAGCAGCGTGAACACATCGCGGTGATCGGCGACGGCGCGCTGTCGGCCGGTATGGCCTTCGAGGCGCTCAACCACGCTGGCGCACTCGATCTCGATCTGCTGGTGGTGCTGAACGACAACGATATGTCGATTTCACGCCCGGTTGGCGCGATCAGCAATTATCTGGCCCGCGTCCTGTCGAGCGGCCTGTACAACCGCGTGCGTGAGGGCGGTAAGCATGTGCTGAGCGGCCTGCCTGGCATGAAGGACCTGGTCCACAGCCTGGAAGAGCACATGAAGGGCATGGTGATGCCGGGGACCTTGTTCGAGGAACTCGGTTTCAACTACATCGGCCCGATCGACGGTCACGATCTGCCGCTGCTGGTGAACACCCTGCGTAATATGAAGGTGATGCGCGGCCCGCGTTTCCTGCACGTCGTCACGCAGAAGGGGCGTGGCTACGCGCCGGCGGAAGGCGACCCCTGCGTCTACCATGGCGTGACACCCTTCAATCCCTCCACCGGCCAGATGGCAAAAAAGGCCGGCGGCAAGAGCTTCACACAGGTGTTTTCAGACTGGATCTGTGACGCCGGTGAAAATGATCCTCGGCTGATGGCGGTCACCCCGGCAATGTGCGAGGGCTCTGGCCTGGTGGATTTTGCGGCCCGTTTCCCGGAGCGTTATTTCGATGTCGGCATCGCCGAACAGCATGCGGTGACCTTTGCCGCCGGCATGGCCTGTGAAGGGCTCAAGCCGGTGGTGGCGATTTATTCGACCTTCCTGCAGCGAGCCTACGATCAACTTCTGCACGACGTGGCACTGCAGAATCTCGATGTGACCTTCGCCGTGGATCGGGCCGGTCAGGTCGGCGCGGACGGAGCCACGCATGCCGGCAGCTTCGATATCAGCTATGCGCGCTGTATCCCCAACATGGCCATCCTGGCACCCAGCGACGAGGCCGAGTGTCGCCTGATGTTGCAGACTGCCTATGGGCACACCGGCCCTGCGCTGGTGCGTTACCCGCGCGGCGCTGGTATCGGTGCCGAAGCCGCAGTAGGGTTCGAGACCCTGCCCTGGGGTCGTGCGGATGTGGTCAGGGAAGGGAAGGGCGTGGCCATGCTGGTGTTTGGCACGCTGCTGGAATCGGCGCGCGAGGTAGCCGAACAGATGGACGCAACCCTGGTCAACATGCGTTTCGTCAAACCGCTGGACGAAGAGATGGTGCTGCGGCTGGCAAATGGGCACGTGTTGCTGGTTACTCTTGAGGAGAACATGGTCCAGGGTGGCGCGGGTTCGGCAGTCAATGAGTCGCTGCATGCGGCGGGCATGGCTGCCAACGTGCTGAATCTGGGGCTGCCGGATGAATTTATCGAGCAGGGTACACAGGCAGAGCAACTGGAGATGGCGGGGCTGTCAACCGAACAGATAAGAGCACGCATCCAGACGGCCATGGGCCGGTTGGAAAGGCTTGCCGATGTCCCCCGGGATTCCCGCGTAATCTGACCTGGTGTCCATAACGAAGCGCGCCCGACCCGCCGGCGGCCTGCCTCTAAATCAGCTGAACAGCGTCAGCACGCCGGTGTAACCGTACAGGCGATTGTGTGAGATCTCGCCGTTGGCATAGAAACCGGCCAGCGGCACATCACCGAGCAGCTCCTGCACCAGTTTCAGCTCTTCCGAGGCTTCGCCGAACAGGTTGCGACCACGCCCCAGGCAGGAGTGGTAGAGGGCTCCGCGGGCTGCGCCCGGCATTCTTTCCTTGAGGTTTTCGATCATGCGCCGCAGGTCTTCGCGCGCGGTATCTGCGTCCCGTCGCGCGAACTGGATCTCCGTTCCCGGTGTCACCATGTCGCCTATTGCCAGCAGGCCCTGTTCCGGATCTATCCCGATCAGGTTGCGGACCAGATAGTCCCCGGTATCCGAGCCGCTTATCGGGAGTGCGGCAAAGATGTAGCCGCCGACTCTGCCGAGATCTCGGGCCAGTATCTCGCCGATATCCTGTTTGAACACCTCGAGCGCCGGGCGGTCGTCGATCGTCTCGATGACGTTGTGTCGGCAGGTCGTGACACGGTGCTTGCTGCCGATCAGGCTGCAGCCCTGACTGAGTCCTGTCCTTATGTTGATCTGGCCACCGAACAGGACGCCAGAAAGGCCCTTGCCGGTTGCATGATCGGCAATCTGCACCGGCAAGGATTCTGCCGACGCGACGCCGCCGACCAGGAATCCGCCCTGCAGTCGATCTGCGAGCATGTCGAGCAATTCGGGCAGTTGGCTTGTGCCCGGATCGCCGTGGACTACTGCGACCGAGGCCAGCCTGTCTTCACGCCATTGGCGGGTAGCGCTGAGCCATTCCTCGGGAGCCTGGTCGAAGGCGGGAATGATGCGGAAGTCGTCTTCACCGAACGGCGTAACAAGGATCGAGAGCCCTGCCTCAGCGTAGGTCTCGCGACCATTGCTGCACAGTCCCAGGCCGGTGCAGCCCACCCAGTGGGGGATGCCGCTGTGGCTGCGCAAGCGGTCGAGGATACGGTCTGTGTCTGCGGCCAGCTGCCCGGCGACGTAAATGAAGGCCAGTCTGCCCGGCTTTGCCTCATGGAATTCGGCAACCGCCCGATCGCACAGATCGAGCCAATCGGTTCCGGTGATATGGAGACTTTTGAATGTAGACATACCGCGAATTTACCGGTGGCGGCCGTTGTCCGCCACCGGAGATGTATCAGACGCCGCGTTGCTCCATCATCATCTGGTGGATGATGGGGCCGAAGATGATCTCCATGGCGAAACTCATTTTTCCGCCTGGCACCACGATGCTGTTACGGCGAGACATGAACGAGCCGCAGATCATCGACAGCAGGTACGGGAAGTCGGTATTGAATTTGTTCGGGTCGGTAAAGCGGATGACCACGAAGCTTTCATCCGGGGTCGGGATGTCGCGGGCGATAAAGGGGTTCGAGGTATCGACCAGCGAGACGCGCTGGAAGTTGATGTCGGTGCGTGAAAACTGCGGTGTGATATGCGTGATGTAATCTGGCATACGACGCATGATGGTGTCGACGACTGCTTCCGGCGAATAGCCGCGCTCGGCATTGTCACGGTGGATCTTCTGGATCCATTCCAGGTTGACGATCGGAACCACACCGATGCCCAGGTCCACGTGCTGGGCGACATCGCAGTCATCGCACGTTACCAACCCGTGCAGGCCCTCGTAGAACAACAGGTCGGTACCTTCCGGGATTGGTTCCCAGGGGGTGAATTCACCGGCCTTCTTGTCCGTGCCGAGGCGGGCGTTCTGCTCAGCGGCCTCGTCGATGTTGTGGAGGTAGTAACGCTTTTCGCCGGTCCCCGTTTCACCGTAGGTCCCGAACAGTTCCTCGAGCTTGTCGAAACGGTTGGCCTCCGGGCCGAAGTGGCTGAGATGCTCTTCGGCCACCTTGGCCTTCATCTCGGCGCGGTCGTAGCGATGGAAGCTGTCGCCTTCGACGACGGCCGCGTTGATGCCTTCGCGGGTGAAGATATGTTCGAAGGCACGCTTGACGGTGGTGGTTCCGGCGCCGGACGAGCCGGTTACTGCCACGACGGGATGTTCTTTGGACATGCTGTCCCCCCTGCAAATTGCTTTTCTGGACCTGGTTGACGACGAGGAAGACACCTGAGTGGTGAAGGCGCCCTGGCAGCGCGCAGCAATGCTGCCAAGTCTGCTCGCGCGACACCTTATTCAGTACTTCCTAATTTAATACTGCGCGCGACTATATCACAGCAGTAAGGCGCCGCCCTTTATCCCGGAATCGGTATGGACAGCAATTGCTCTGAATCAAATGTGGTTTATTTTCTCTGCTCCCCAGGTGTGCAGGGTTCGCTCGACTATTGATATAAGCTATTGTTTGCAAATGTGATTATAATTATTCCCGCATCGGTCTTGTGGGTGGCGGGCGGGAAAAGCCAGCGGTAAACGGCGGCGCAGGATGCTTTTCCGAGTTATCCTTGCGCGCTCGCGGACTTCGGACCTGGGTTGCAGAAGATGCAGTCGCCCGGTGGCGATCTCACTGGCCGGATCCCGCGCAGTGGTATTAGGGCCTGACCCACCTGCAGAATGACGCGGGTTTCGGATGCCCTGGCCACTGAACGTGCGGCCACAGTGATGGCCGCGTCGACAGGATCAACTGCTCTGGTTCCCCTTGCCCTGCTCAACGGCGGGGTCGAGGGCTTTATTTTTTATTCGGCAGCCTGATGGAAGATACTTATCCTTACCCGGTGGCTCGCATCGGCCTGATCGGTGGCGGGCAACTCGGTCGCATGATCGTTCGGGCGGCCAAAAGCCTCGGCTGCACCTGTGTGGTACTCGACCCGGTTCACAGCTCTCCGGCCGGGCAACTGTCGGGGCATCAGATCGTCGGTGAATACAGCGATCCAGCGAAGGTAAGGGAACTCGCCGAGTCCTGTGACGTGGTGACCTTCGAGCTGGAGGATATCGAAACGGATATCCTGCTGAAGCTCGAGGCCGAGGGGTACCGTATCTTCCCGCGTCCGGCATTGCTTGCCACGATTCAGGACAAGTTCAGCCAGAAGGTATTCCTGCGGGATGCGGGTATCCCGACCTCAGACTTCATCGATATGCCGCAGCCGGAAGCCGACGCTTTCGCCGCCTTTGGCTATCCGCTGGTGCAGAAGGCGCGTCGCGGCGGCTATGACGGCCGGGGCGTTGCTCTGATGCCTGATGCCTCCGGTTTTACGGATCATCTGCCCGTCCCCAGCTATATCGAGCGTTTCGTCGAGGCGGAAAAAGAGCTGGCCGTGATGGTGGCCCGCAACGTTGGTGGAGACTGCAAGGCGTACCCGACGGTGGAGATGCGTTTTCACGCCGGTGACAACGTTCTCGATTATCTGATCGCTCCCGCCAACATCCCGGCCAGAATTTCGCAGGCTGCCGAGGCCCTGGCGGTGCGCACAGTCGAGGCCATGGAGGGTGTCGGGGTGTTTGGTGTCGAGATGTTTCTGACCACAGATAACGAACTGCTGGTCAACGAGGTGGCGCCGCGGACCCATAATTCCGGTCATCACACTATCGAGGCCTGTGTTACCGACCAGTTCCAGCAGCATCTGCGGGCCATTCTGGACCTGCCGCTGGGTGATACCCGGCAGCTGTCCCCCGCCGCGATGGTCAACCTGCTCGGTGAGCCCGGTTACGAAGGGCGTCCCGTATTTTCGGGGCTGGCCGCCGTTCTGGCGATCTCAGGGGTTTGCCTGCATATCTACGGCAAGGCGGTCACCCGGCCAGGGCGTAAGATGGGGCACCTGACCGTGGTCGACGAAACCATAGAAGCCGCGTGCGATAAGGCCGAGCAGGTTAAGAAAATGATAAAAGTTCTGGGAGACAGGCAGTTATGACGGACGCAAGTGTCGGCATCATCATGGGAAGTGATTCGGACCTTCCGGTCATGCAGGACGCGGCGGCGATACTGCGCGAATTTGGCGTTCCTTATGAGATGACCATCGTATCCGCGCACCGCACCCCGGCCAGGTTGTATGAATACGCGCAGAAGGCGAGGGAGCGAGGCATCCGGGTGATCATTGCCGGTGCCGGTGGCGCTGCACATCTGCCCGGCATGGCGGCGGCGATCACCGAATTGCCGGTCATTGGTGTGCCGGTCAGGAGTTCGTCCTTGAGTGGCGAGGATTCCCTGTTGTCGATCGTACAGATGCCGGCCGGTGTCCCGGTCGCGACCGTGGCCATCAATGGAGCCAGGAACGCCGGTATCCTGGCGACCCAGATCCTCGGTGTTGCCGACCCCTCGTTGCTCGACAGGGTCGTGCAGTACAAGAAGGGCCTCGAGGCCATGGTGATGGAAAAGGTCGAGAAACTGGCGGCCGATCAGGCCGGCTGAATAAACCGTCTGCGCTCTTCTTTTTAGAACAAGCCGCTGTTTATCCACATGTGTACGGCAATGCTGGCACCATAGCCCAGCGCGATCACCGGCGCCCACTTGAGGTGGCCGAAGAAAGTGTACATTCCGCGTGCCTGGCCCATCAGCGCCACACCTGCGGCCGAACCGATGGACAAAAGGGAGCCGCCCACACCCGCGGTCAGCGTCACCAGCAGCCATTGCCCCATCGACATGTCAGGCATCATGGTCAGCACGGCGAACATGACCGGGATGTTATCGACGATCGCCGAGAGTATGCCGACCATGATGTTTGCATTGGTCGCACCCCAGTCGATGTACATCACCTCGGACGCCATCCCCAGGTAGCCGATAAAGCCTAGGCCGCCGACGCATAGCACCACGCCGTAGAAAAACAGCAGGGTATCCCACTCGGCCCGGGCAATCTTGGTGAACACGTTGAACGTCGGTAGGCTGCCGAAGGCGTCGTCGTGTTCGATCTCGGTCAGGAATTGTTCCTTGGTCATTTCGAGCTCTAGGTGCACCGTCTTTTTCAGGTAATAACCGAAGAACTGCAGATAGGCGAGACCGGTCAGCATGCCGATGACCGGCGGCATATGAATGAAGTTGTGGAAGCTGACTGCTGTGACGATGGTCAGCAGGAACAGGGCGATGATTCGCCTCGCCCCGCGTTTCATCGACACCGATTCACCGCCCGCCTCCGGATGCTCGTCCGGGACCGCCATCGACATGATCGTTGCGGGCACCAGCCAGTTGACCAGCGAGGGGACAAAAAGGGCGAAGAAGGAGCCAAATCCCACCGTGCCATGCGCTGTCTCGACCCCCTTCTGCCAGACCATCAGTGTCGTGATGTCGCCGAATGGGCTGAATGCGCCACCGGCATTGGCCGCGACCACGATATTGATACAGGCCAGCAGGACGAATTTGGTGTTGTCGCCGCCCACCGCCAGGACGACTGCGCACATCAGCAGGGCGGTGGTCAGGTTGTCTGCGACAGGAGAGATGAAGAACGCCAGTACGCCGGTGATCCAGAACAGCTTGCGAAAACCGTAGCCCTTCTTGACCAGCCATGAACGCAGGGCCTCGAAAACGTTACGCTCCTCCATGGCGTTGATGTAGGTCATCGCGACCAGCAGGAAAAGCATCAGCTCGGCGTATTCGAGCAGGTTGTGTCTGACCGCCATTTCGGCGGCATGATCGATCCCGTGGGATTGGTAGGTCCACGCTATCATTGCCCAGATAACGCCGGCCGCGAGGATGACGGGTTTGGATTTGCGCAGGTGCGTGAATTCCTCCGACATGACCAGCCCGTAAGCGACCACGAATATCGCCAGCGCGGTGAACCCGACCCAGTGTGCGGTCAGGTCAAGCCGTTCGCCACCTTCTGCGGAGGCCCAAGCCAGCGCCGGTGACAGCATGAGCAGCAGGGGGACGAGCCGGCGCAGCAGTTTGGTCATTTTTTCTCCGTGATTCTTGGCGACTCGTGGTCGGGTGAAGTATCAGTCGCAACCCGCTGGTGGCCCGCGATCTTCTAGTAAAGGCTGCCGCGGCGGAAGCGAATTCCACTGATAATGATTCACAAAACTGTAACATTATATAGAATCCGGGAAGCCAACGCCCGGGTTGAGTATGTTGTCGGGGTCGAACTGGCGCTTTATCGCCGCCATCAGCTGCAGGCTGGTGGCGTCCAGTTCGCGCCCGACGAATTCGCGCTTCACCCAGCCGACACCGTGTTCTCCGGAAAGGCTGCCTTCAAGCGAAAGTACAAGGTCGAACACGGCGTCGAGACAGGGGGTTGCCGCGGCCATCTGCACCGGGTCATCCGGGTCGACCAGCAGGTTGACATGGATATTGCCGTTTCCGGCGTGGCCGAAGTTGACGATGGTTACACCGAATTCGGCGGCGGTTCTTTCCAGGCCACCGATCAGCTCGGGTATCCGGGAGACGGGAACCACGACATCCTCGTTGATCTTTTTCGGCGCCACATTGCGCAGGGCGGGGGACAGCGCTTTACGCGTCCGCCACAGGCGCTCCACCTCTTCATCCGTTGTCGCCGTGTCGACGCGCAGGCAGCCGCTGCCCCGCGCTGCGTCTGAGACGTGGGCTGCACTCGCCTCGATCCCCGCAGCCGGACCGTCCACCTCGATCATCAGCAGTGCACCGGCATCCGCCGGTAGCCCCAGATCGGAATAATTGCGCACCATGTCGATGGCGGTACCGTCCATGAACTCCAGGGCGCAGGGTGTCACCGGCTGCGCCATGATCCGGGACACCGCCTCGGCCGCGCCGTGAATATCGCGATAGAGCGCCTGCAGGGTGCGTTTCGCCTCCGGCAGAGGCGTAAGTTTCAGTGTGGCCTCGGTGGTCACCGCGAGCGTGCCTTCGGAGCCGATAAGCAGGCGGGTCAGATCGTAGCCGACCACGCCCTTGGTGGTCGCGACCCCGGTTCTGAGCAGGTCACCGGCCCCGGTGACGGCCCTCAGACCCAGGGTGTTTTCGCGCGGTGTGCCATATTTGACCGCGCGCGGGCCGGCCGAGTTGTAGGCCAGGTTGCCGCCGATGGTACAAACGGCTGCGCTGGTGGGGTCCGGTGGCCAGAAGAAGCCGTGTTCGGCCGCAGCCTGCTGCAATTCCTGGTTGGTGTAACCAGGCGACACGCGCGCAAGCCGGTTGGCCGGATCAATCGAGAGTCGCCCGCGCATGCGTTCCATGGCAAGTACGATGCCGCCTCGCAGCGGCACCGTGGCACCGGTGGTACCTGTGCCACGACCGCGTGCAATCAGGGGTACCCCGTGTTTGCGGCAAAGTCCCACCAGTTCCTGTATCTGTCCGACATCGCTGGCGAAACAGACCGCCTGCGGCAGGGCATGCTGACGGCTGTTGTCGTAACCATAGGCCCAGCAGTCGCTGGTGGCCGTGAGCAGGTCCCGGCCGGCGAACAGACCTTTGAGATCCGCGCTTAGACCCGCCGGCAGGGGTGCTGCCTTGCTTGGATCACTCGTCGAGGTATTCAAACAGCTTGACCACGCGCTTTACGCCACTGACAAAGCGCACTTTTTCGACCACAGCGTCCGCCTCGGTCGGGGTCAGCAGACCCATCAGGAACACGCTGCCCTGTGAGCTTGTAACCGTGACACGGGTGGGATCGAATCCCTCGATACCCAAGCCGAACAAGGAGGTTTTTACCCTGGAGGTCAGCCAGGCATCCGCGGTTGACTCGCTGAAAGTGGACTGCGCCCCAACGCTCACCTCGTTGAATACGTTGCGAACGCGCTGAATGGTGGCGACGCGCTGCGCGAAACGCTCGACGATCTCCATGTTTTCGGCCTGGCCGGTCAGCAGCACCTGCATGTTGAATACCTCGATATCGACGTCCGATTTCTCGGACAGCTCACGGTCTTCTCTGCGCATGCTCATGGCGCGCCACTCGATCTCCTGGTCCTCGACCACGGTACCCGCAGTCCGACGGTCGTGGGCTACGTTAACCGTCGCTGCCGCGCCTCCGACGACAACGGCGGCGCAGCCGCTCGAGCGTCAGGAGCCAGGAGTCCGATCAGGAGAATTCGTGCTGCCACAGTCTTAGTTTGCATCGCTTGTTAACCACCCATAAGTTGAAGATCTATAAGGTCGCACAGACAGTGAATCACCAGTCGATGATTCTCCAGGATTCGCGCCGCGTCTGTCGCGGGCGCGCGGATCTCGATGTCGCCTGTACGCAGTCCCGCGGCCACGCCGCCGCCATCTCTTCCGGTCAGGGCAATGATCTGCAGCTGTCGTTCCTTGGCCGCCTCTACCGCCGCGATCATGTTGCTGGCCGTACCGTCGATGCCGAGGGTCAAGAGTACATCGCCCGGATGCCCGAGCGCGCTGATCTGTTTGGCAAAAATTGCGCTGAATCCTTCGTCGACGGCGATCGCGGTCAGGGTTGCTGCGTCCGAATTGAGTGCGACAGCCGGAAGCCCCGGACGTTCGCGTTCGAATCGGTGCTGCATCTGCACGGCAAAATACAGTGCGTCGGCCGCGGAACTTCCATTGCCGCAGCTCAGCATCTTTCCACCGCCAAGCAGGCTGGTCACGATGCATTGTGCCGCCATCGCAATGGGCTCAGCCTGGGTCGCTGCCGCCTCGGCATTCAGTTTCACACTTTCGGCAAACAGTGCGGCGACGCGTTCGATCGGATCCACGGCGAATCGTTATCTTGTGTCTGTATGGCCGCGCAAGTGTCGCATGCAAAGCGCTGCGGGTCGATCTCGAGCTCTCCTCAAGTGCCGAAGGCGTCGCGTATCCATTGACCGGCGCCCTGCTCGAAGGCGACGACGTCGAATCGGCAGGGGCCTGACCAGCTTTTCGACTGCAGATAATGCCGGGCCGCCAGAATCACTCGCCTTTGCTTCTTCAGGTCAACGCTGGAGGCCGCCCCTCCGTAGCCACCGTGGCTGCGATAACGTACCTCGACAAATACCAGGTGCTCGCCATCACGCATGACCAGGTCGATCTCCCCGCCGCGGCATCGGTAATTGCGCGCAAGCGGGAGCAGGCCATGGTGCTTCAGCATTGTTTCTGCACGGGTTTCGGCATCCCTGCCCAGGTCCTGCGTCCTGCCCATCAGGACAAAGGCGGTTGGTCTTGCGCGACGGGTTGCTCGGGCACGGCGGGTGTCAAGGGTGCCGTTTCCCCGCCGCCACCCTGCAGGTCGAGACGTGGCGCGTAGCCGAGAATCTCGAGTTCTTCACCCAGTCGGACCCATACCAGCTGGCGATGTATCTGGTTGGTTTCGTCCATGAACAGATTGCCGGTGCGGCCGTCGAGAGATTCATACCGGCTGCTTTGCAGGCGATTGAGATGAGGCACCAGGCGCAAGGCATCCATGCCCATGGCATACAGTCGGGCATAACCCGAGCCGCTCTTTGGCAGATACTGGGCGACTGCCATCCTGCTGTTGGGGCCCTGCTCATCGCGTGACAGCATCCAGGGGATGTCGGCCAGCATGACGCCCTTCATGTCCTCGACCTGGCTGGGTGTCAGTTGCCCGAGCCAGGCGTGAGAGGTTGTGTACAGTGGCAGGTCGGCCGCGTGATGGAACTGCAGCTGCGGGCGTATGCCCTGTGCCTGAACCGGACGGGCCGCCATGAATACGACGTCCACATCGTCGCGCCGGCGTGGTTCGAATTCCACCTTTTGACCCAGCCACTTCTGCATCTGCCGGTGGCGAGCCTCGCTCTGATCCAGTTGTAACAAGCCGGTGATGGTCTCGCTGTAGTCGTGACTCTTGTCATCGTAGCGGGCGGTCCCGGCCACGCTTCCGCCAAGGCCGCGCCAGCGCTCCTCGAAGGCATTCGCCAGTCGATCGCCCCAGGCACCCTGTGGCGACAGGATAATCGGCCGCCGACCGCCATCCAGCCAGGCCCGCTCGGCCGCCTGGCGTGCTTCGTCTTCCGGCGACAGGGAGAACATGAACAAGTTGGTGGGCGGTGCCGTCTCGATCACGACCTGATTGAGTGCCAGCACTGGCACCGGGAGTTCTCCGGCGCGGGTGAGCTGTGCCACGGCATCCTTTTGCAGGGGGCCGATAATCAGCTCTGCCCCTTCGGCCACGGCACGCGTGTAAAGGGGCCAGATCCCCGCCGGATCGGTGGAATCGTAAAAACGCAGTTCGCTGCGTTTGTCCTCGGTTTGCGCGAAACGACTGATCACGATGCCATCGCGAATCGCCGCTGCAACATCTGCGAACGCACCCGATTGCGGCAACAGAACAGCGATACGGGACACGTGCTTCAACTGGCTTTGCAATTGCAGCTGATAATTCGCCAGCAGTTCGGGCAGGGCAGGGTGCTGCGGAAAGCGCTGTCGCCACTCGGCCAGCTGGGGTTCGAGCCGCTCCGGTCCACCGTCGTGTTGTTTTACCAGCAGAGCGAGCTGCATCCAGCCGCCGGAAACGCCGGGCGGCGAGGGTTGCAGGTTTTCCAGCACGCGTTCGTTCAGCAGCGCGAGGGTGCGCAGGATCTCGGTTTGGGTTTCCAGTCGCTCCTGCGGGTCTGTCTGCAGCGCGTCGACGGCCTGCAGGGCGTTTGCCGTTTCAAGCAGGTTTCCCATCTGGCGGTATGCGGCGGCAAGGTTGCCGTAGAAGCGGATGCGCAGACCGGTATCCGCGCGTTCGTCCGGCGGAGCGCCGAGTTCGTTCATCGCCTCGATGGGACGCATCTCCTGAAGCAGCATCTCGGCCTGTAACAGGCGCCGCTGGAGTGTCTGGCTGTCGTTTAGATTCAATGTCGCCAGCGCAGTCAGCGCGGAACGGACACCGTCCCAGTCCGAACCGGTTCGCGATGCATCGGCTGCGTCGAGCAGGTAGGCTGCGCGCTGCTGGCCCGGCGGCGTGCGTGCGGCCAGCTGTCGGTAGATCTCCGCCGCCGCCAGATATTGCCCTGACGCAATCAGGCTGTCCGCGCGCGCGATGTCGGCCCTGTCGCCGGGCGGACGTGAAGGCCGGTCGGGGGTCTGGCCACAAGCGGTGACCAGGGCGACCAAGATCAAGACAGAGAGAAGACGGAAAAAGGTGGCAGCTTGCATGGAAGATTGCGCGCGGTCAGGATGGGATTCTGAGTATCAGAGGTGGGAATAGAGGTGTCAAACGCGGTTGGCCGACTTTACATCGTCGCTACACCCATCGGTAACCGAGACGACATTACGTCACGCGCGGTCGAGATATTGCGCAGTGTCGACCGGGTGGTCGCCGAAGATACCCGGCACAGTGGGCGGCTGCTTGCCCATCTGGCGATCAATCGCCCGATGATGTCGCTGCACGAGCACAATGAGACGGATGCGGGGCAGCGGGTGATCGGGTACCTGCTCATGGGGGAGTCTTTGGCATTGATCTCGGATGCCGGCACACCGTTGATCAGTGACCCGGGGTATCCGTTGGTGCGCGCCTGCCGTGAACAGGGCATTGAAGTGGTGCCGGTGCCGGGCGCGAGCGCACTGATTGCGGCACTCTCCGTATCTGGCCTGCCAACGGACCGGTTCCGTTTCGAAGGCTTTCTACCGCGCCGGCAACAGGCTCGCCTGGCCCGCCTCGAGACTTTGCGTCACGAGACCGTCACCCTCATCTTCTACGAATCTTCGCATCGGGTTACCGAGGCGCTGCGTGATCTGGTGGCGGTGTTCGGTCCGGCACGCCCCGCGGTGCTGGCACGCGAACTTACCAAACTGCATGAAACGGTCAGATCTGCCTCTCTGGCCGGGCTGCTTGACTGGGTCGCGGCAGATGAGAATCAGCGCAAAGGCGAATTGGTGCTGATGCTGGCCGGCGCTGAGGTCGAAGCCGAACACTCGGCTTCGGACATCGACAATCTGCTGACCATCCTGCTCGAAGAACTCCCGCTAAAGCAGGCGGCGCGTCTGGCTGCGCGCATCAGCGGTGAGAAAAAGAACCTGCTATACCAACGTGCACTGGTGCTTGCGGGGCACTGACGCGCACTTGCCAGCCGCACTGGCATGCCCTAGGGTGCATCGCGGAGTCGGCCAGACGATCGCGGCCGCCGTGAGGCGGCGGAGGAAAGTCCGGGCTCCACAGGGCAAGAGGCCAGGTAACGCCTGGGCGATGCGAATCGACGGAAAGTGCAACAGAAAGCATACCGCCTATGGCGCCAGACTCGCTCTGGCGGCAGGTAAGGTTGAAAAGGTGCGGTAAGAGCGCACCGCGTCTTCGGTAACGAAGATGGCACGGCAAACCCCCTCTGGAGCAAGACCAAATAGGGAGGCATGCCTCTGGCAGCCTGCGGCCCGCAGGTGCCTCCGGGTAGGTCGCATGAGGCGTCCGGCGACGGTCGCCCCAGATGAATGATCGTCCTCGACAGAACCCGGCTTATCGGCCGGCTCCACCCTCTTGTTTCTCCGGGCCGGGCATCCGGCCCGGCTTCGATGCACCTCGACACCCATCCGGATCGATCGGATTGGGCTCGCCGAACACACCGAACGTTCATGGCGGGAATCTAATTCACTCCCGGCGGTTTTTTTAGCCACTCTTCTTGATAATCCACTTTAACTCGTGCGGTTAGTGTGCTGTTTTTCGTCCCTTTCTCTGTTTTTCAGTATCCAGCCTAAGTTACTGAGGCATAAGCATTTTTTTGTTCAAACAAGCTTGACCGAGTGGGGTAAGAGACCTAAGATTGCATGAGAAGTGGGTAATTGTGGGGAAGTAGGGGGAGTTACCCACCCGAATAAGGAGACGGCGAAGCCGTGTTTTTGGGGGTCAGTACACTCAATCTGGATGCCAAGGGGCGACTCGCGGTTCCGGCCAAGCACCGTGACGCGCTGGCGGACTGCTGCGCCTCGCGCGTCGTTGCGACCGTCAACCCGATCGCCGGGGAAAAGTGTCTCTGGTTGTATCCCGAAAACGAATGGCGCGAGGTCGCGCGCACCCTGTCGCGTCTGCCGACAATGGACCGACAGGCCCAGGCGATGCGGCGCCTGATGATCGGGTTTGCCTCCGAACTCGAACTCGATGGCCAGGGCCGTATTCTGCTGACCAACGAGCAGCGTGAATTCGCGGGTCTGGGCAAGCGCGTGGCGTTGGTCGGTCAGGTGCAGAAATTCGAGATCTGGGACGAGGCGGTCTGGTCTGAGAATCAGGAACAGTGGCAGGCCGAGGTGATGTCTGAAGATGGCACTCTGTCGGAAGCGTTGCAGGGAATCACGCTGTGACGGTGCCGGTATCGGCACATATCCCGGTGATGCTCGAAGAGGCGATCCGGGCCCTCGATATTCGTCGTGACGGCATTTATATAGACGGGACCTTCGGTCGCGGCGGTCATAGCGAACGGATTCTGGATTCGCTCGGCGAGGGAGGTCGTCTGCTGGCCTTCGACAAAGATGAGGAGGCGGTACTCGTGGCGCGCGAACGCTTCGGCTCGGACCGGCGTTTTTCGATCGTTCACGGCAGCTTTGCCGAGCTCTCATCCGTGGTGGCCGAGCAGGGCCTGGAGCATCGGGTCAATGGACTGCTGCTCGATCTTGGGGTGTCTTCGCCGCAGATCGATGATCCGGGGCGCGGGTTCAGTTTTCTCAACGACGGTCCGCTCGACATGCGTATGAATCGTGCGCGCGGAGAAAGCGCGGCCGAATGGCTGGCCGGTGCGGACGAGGGCGATATTGCCACGGTGTTGCGCGAATATGGCGAAGAGCGATTTGCGCGCAGGATCGCACGCGCCATCGTCGCGCGACGCCAGGTGACGCCGATCACCGGTACGCGTGATCTCGCCGACCTGGTCGCGCAGGCCTGTCCAGTCAAGGAAAAGTTCAAGCACCCCGCTACCCGCACGTTCCAGGCGATTCGCATCTTCGTCAACCGCGAGCTCGATGATCTGCAGCTGTGTCTGCGTGACTCACTCGACGTGCTGGCACGCGGAGCAAGACTGGTGGTGATCAGTTTCCATTCGCTCGAGGACCGCATCGTCAAGCGCTTCATGCGCGATACTGCGCGGGGGCCAAAATTACCCAAGGGCCTGCCGGTAAGGCATGTGGAGACTCAGGGTCGTTTACGGATCCTGGGTAAGTCGCAACGAGCCTCACAGGCCGAGTTGCAGGGCAACCCGCGCGCGCGCAGCGCCGTCCTGCGTGTTGCCGAGGTCACGGCATGAGTCGCGCACAGGTGTTCTGGCTGTCCTGCCTCATTGCCGCGGTCATTCTGAGTGGAATGGGCGTGGTATACGCAAAGTTCCTGTCTCGTTCATTGTTTGTCGAGCTGCAGCAGTTGCGCGCGACGCGGGATCAGGTGGATCTGGAGTGGGGGCGTCTGCAGCTTGAGCTCGCCACCCAGGGTGCCTTGGGCCGCGTAATGGATATCGCCAATTCGCGCCTGCAGATGCAGGTGCCCGAGGCGGAACAGATCGTGGTGGTGAAATAGATGGCAGCGCGTCGCGACAAGCGTGCCCGCCAGGTTCGCCGCGCTGAGGTCAAGGCCCTGCCGAGCTACAGCGGTCGCCGGTACACGGTCCTGACCCTTTTCGTGCTTGCGGCCGCCGCGCTTGTGTGGCGTGCCGTCGATCAGCAGATACTCGAGAAAGACTTTCTGCAGTCAGAGGGCAGTGATCGTTACCTCGATCGGGTCGAGGTGCCTGCGCATCGTGGCCTGATCACTGACCGTCGCGGCGACGTCCTTGCGCTCAGCACACCGGTTGTTTCGGTTGCCGCCAACCCGCGCCTGCTCAACATGGATGCGCAGCAGACCGTTGCCCTGGCAAAGGCGCTGAAAGGTAAACCGGAGCAGCTGCGGGCAAGGCTGGCCCGTTACAGTCAGCGTCACTTCGCTTATCTCAAGCGTCGCATGCCGCCGGCGGATGCAGATCACGTGATGGAGGTGGTCAAGGCGCAAGGCATACGTGGGGTACATCTCGAACGTGAGTACAAACGCTACTATCCGGCAGGCGAGGTGTTTTCCCATGTGCTCGGCTTCACCGATGTCGACGACCATGGTCAGGAAGGTCTTGAGCTTGCCCTGGACAAAGCGCTTCGTGGTGAGCCTGGTGCCAAGCGGGTCCTGCGCGACGGGCGTCGCCAGGTCGTGGACGATGTCGAGAATATTCGCAGTCCTCGCGCCGGAAACCACCTCGCCCTGAGTATCGATCAGCGCCTGCAGTTCATCGCCTACCGTGAACTGAAGGCGGCGGTCAAACGCCATCGCGCGGTCTCGGCTTCGTTGGTGTTGCTCGACTCCCGTACCGGTGAAGTGCTGGCCATGGTCAATCAGCCGTCGTTCAATCCGAACGGCAACCGCTCCAACCGCAAGGGACGTCTGCGCAACCGCGCGTTAACCGACGTTTTCGAACCTGGCTCGACGATGAAACCGTTTACCGTGGCCGCGGCACTGGATCAGGGTGCCATTCGGCCCGACACGGTGATCGACACCTCGCCTGGCTACTTCCACCTTGGGCGGGCACAGGTCAAAGACTCGAAAAATCTGGGTCTGATCGACGTCGCCACGGTCCTGAGCCGGTCGAGCAACGTCGGCGCCAGCAAGATCGCACTGGGGCTGGACAAGCGCGATCTGTGGAAGGTAATGGATAAGCTCGGCTTCGGCAGCAGTGCCGGGACCGGTTTTCCCGGCGAGGTCGCCGGACAGTTGAGCGATTACCGAAGCTGGGCGCAGATTGATCAGGCGACGCTGGCTTTCGGTTATGGCATCTCTGTCACCACCCTGCAGCTGGCGCAGGCCTATGGCGCGCTCGCCAATGATGGTGTGCTGCTGCCGGTGACCCTGTTGAAGCGCGAGTCGGCGCCAAAGGGAAGCCGGGTGTTCAATGCAAAAACCGCAGCCGTAGTGCGGCGAATGCTCGAGGCGGTGGTGGCGCCTGATGGCACGGCGCCGGATGCAGCGGTACTTGGCTATCGCGTGGCGGGCAAGACCGGAACGGTGAAGAAGTTTGGTCCCGACGGTTACAGTGACGATCGCTATCTCTCGCTGTTCGCCGGCATGGCCCCGGCGCGGGATCCGCGCGTGGTCATGGTTGTGATGCTGAATGAGCCGCGTGCCGGCAAGTTTTATGGCGGCCAGGTCGCCGGCCCGGTGTTTTCCGACGGTGATGGCCGAAACCCTGCGCCTTCTGAATGTGGCGCCGGATGTGGCGATCGATCCCGCCTTGCGCATGGCGAATGCCGGAGAGGTTCGATGATGCCCCGGCGTGCCGATCAAAAGAGTCTGTTGCTGGCGGATCTTCTTCCCGGGCTTTCAGGGATGGATTGGGCGCGCCATCAGGTCGTGAATTCGCTGGCCCTGGACAGTCGCGAGATCGAGGAAAAGGGTTTGTGGCTGGCACTGCAGGGCACTCGCGATCACGCCCTGGATCATTTTGCGGAGGCGCGCAGGCGCGGCGCGGTGGCGGTGATGGCAGAACCCTCCGCGCAGTGGGACCGTGACCGCATTGCGCGCCTTTCCGGCGATGTGCCGGTCATTGCTGTACCGGGGCTGCGTCGACAGGCCGGCGAGATTGCGGCCCGGTTCTTCGGCCAGGCGGCGCACTCTATGCGGATCATCGGAGTGACCGGCACCAACGGCAAGACCAGCGTTGCGCACTTTCTGGCACAGGCGTTGTCTACGCGGGTGCCAACGGCGGTCCTTGGTACGGTAGGTAACGGCTTTCCGGGCGACCTGAAACAGTCCAGTCATACGACAATGGATGCGGTGAACCTGCATGCGGTCCTTGGCGGATTGTTTGCACGGGGTGCCAGGGCGGCGGCCATGGAGGTCTCTTCGCATGCCCTGCATCAGGATCGCGTTTCGGGCGTGCCCTTCCATACCGCGGTATTCACCAATCTGAGTCGCGACCATCAGGACTACCACGGCGACATGCAGGCCTATGCGGATGCCAAGGCCCGGCTGTTCCGGGTCGCGGGTCTCAGTCTGGCGGTGATCAATGTTGACGATCCGGTCGGGGCGAATCTCGCCGCCGAGGTTCGCCCGCGCACCTTCACGCTCGCGGTCGGCAGCGGATCGAATGCCATCCGTCTTGGCGATCGATATCTCCAGATCATGGAAGTGGAGGCACGCGCGGACGGGCTGCTGATGCGCTTCGAATCCAGCTGGGGTGCCGGTGAACTGCAAAGCCGTCTGCTCGGGCGCTTCAATGCGGAGAATCTTGCCCTGGCGCTGGCGGTGCTTCTGGCCTGGGATATGCCGATGGGCGGCGCCATCGCGGCGCTCGAGCAGATACATCCTGTAGCGGGACGTATGATGACTTTCCTGGCACCAGGGCGTCCGCGCGTGGTGGTCGATTACGCGCACACGCCAGATGCGCTTGAAAAGGCCTTGAGCGCACTGCGTGAGCATGTCGGCGGTCGCCTGGTCTGCGTGTTCGGTTGCGGTGGTGATCGCGATCGCGGCAAACGTCCACAGATGGGTGAGGTGGCGCAACGTCTGGCCGACCACGTCATACTCACTGACGACAACCCCCGCTCCGAGGATCCGCTGCAGATCGTGGCGGAGATCCTGTCCGGCATGAGCGATCGCCAGTGCGTGCATGTCGAACATGATCGCGCCAAGGCAATTCAGGTAAGCATCGCCGCCTCATCTGCCAATGATCTGGTCCTGGTTGCCGGCAAGGGGCATGAGGACTACCAAGAGGTCGCTGGCCGACGCGAGTCTTTCAGTGATATCGACCGGGTGCAGGCGGTGATGGCGGGGGACGCGGCATGAGTGTCCTCAGTATCTCTGAACTCGCGGCCATGGTGGATGGCCGCATGTTGGGTGCCGACTGCGAGTTCGATGGAGTGAGCACGGATACCCGCACCCTGCGTTCCGGGGAACTGTTCATTGCGCTGCGTGGCCCGAACTTCGACGGCCACGATTATCTTCAGGCTGCGCGTGAAGGTGGTGCAGCGGGTGCAATGGTCGAGCATATTGACCGTGCTGATATGCCACTGGTGGAGGTCGCAGATACCCTGCTGGGCCTTGGTCGCCTCGGTCAGCAATGGCGTCTGCAACGCCCGGCGCGCGTGATCGGCATTACCGGCAGCAATGGCAAGACCACTCTGAAAGAGATGACGGCGGCTATTCTGTCGCGCCGGGGAAGCGTGCTGGCTACGCACGGCAATCTCAACAATGATATCGGTGTTCCGCTGACCCTGAGCCGTCTGCGGGACGAGCATTACGCGGTCGTCGAGATGGGTGCGAACCATCCGGGCGAGATCGACTATCTGAGCGGGCTGGTCCGCCCCGATATCGCGGTGCTCAATAACGCCGGCAGGGCGCATCTTGAGGGTTTCGGCAGTATCGAGGGCGTGGCGCGTGCCAAGGCAGAGATCATCAATGGTCTCGCCCCGGATGGTGTTTTCGTCTTCAACGCGGACGATCGATTTGCCGGCCTTTGGGCCGGGCTCGGCGCGCGTTATTCGCGAATGACCTTCGGCGTGGCCGCGCCCGCAGACGTATCCAGTCCCGCGCTCGCCTACGAGGTCGTATGGCGCGGCGGCATTTTCCATGCGCGTTTCCCGGTGGTCTGTGCGCAGGGCGAGATCGAGGTGCATCTGCAACTTGCGGGCGAACACAATCGTATGAATGCACTGGCCGCGATCGCAGCCAGTCTGGCTGCGGGGGCTGACCTCGCCGATGCCGAACAGGCCCTGGCGGAGCTGGAGCCGGTCGCGGGCCGGTTGTGCCCGCTGGCGGGCCCCGGCGGGGCCCGGGTGATCGACGACAGCTACAACGCCAATCCCGATTCGGTCGTTGCTGCCTTGCGTGTTTTATCAGCCGCGCCGGGACGCCGCACCCTGGTGCTGGGGGACCTCGCGGAGCTGGGCACAAAAGCGCAGCAGTTACACCGCGAGCTTGGAGAGCGCGCGGCGGAATTCGGCATCGATCGCCTGCTGACCACCGGCGAGTTCAGCCGGCATGCAGGCCTGTCTTTCAGCGGCGAACATCGACACTACACCGATCATTCGGCGCTTGCGGATGAACTGATGAAGGACCTGTCGGAAGAAGACAGTGTATTGGTCAAGGGTTCGCGGGCAGCGCACATGGAAGACGTGGTGGAACGGCTGCGTGCCAGGGAGATCGCATGCTGATCCGTTTGGCCGAATACCTCTCGCAGTTCGACAGCGGTTTCCTGGTATTTCGCTATATCACGCTGCGTACGATCTTTGCAGTGCTTACCGCGCTGCTGATCTCCTTCATGGTCGGGCCGGCAATGATCCGCCGCCTCAGCAGTTACAAGATCGGTCAGACCGTGCGTGACGATGGCCCCGAGAGTCATCTGTCCAAATCCGGAACCCCGACCATGGGTGGCGCGCTCATCCTGGTGGCAGTGGCGGTGGCCACGCTGCTGTGGGGCGACCTGGGTAACCGCTACGTGTGGATAGTCCTGCTCACGACACTCGCCTTTGGCGGCGTGGGCATGTGGGACGATTATCGCAAGCTGGTGCTGAGAGACTCGCGCGGGCTTCCTGCGCGCTGGAAGTATCTTTGGCAGTCGATGTTCGGCGTTGCGGCTGCGGTGGCGCTTTACGGCAGCGCGACGTTGCCGGCCGAGACCCAGCTGCTTTTCCCGTTCATCAAGGATCTCGTGCTGGATCTCGGTCCTTTCTTCATCCTGCTGACCTATCTGGTCATCGTCGGTTCGTCCAACGCGGTGAATCTGACCGATGGTCTGGATGGCCTGGCGATCCTGCCGACCGTGCTGGTGGCCGGAGCGCTGGGTGTTTTTGCCTACGCCTCCGGGCATGCCCAGATCGCCGGCTATCTGCTGATCCCGCACCTGCCGGGTGTCGGTGAACTGGCGGTGCTGACTGGTGCCCTGGTCGGTGCCGGGCTCGGCTTCCTGTGGTTCAACGCCTACCCGGCGCAGGTCTTCATGGGTGACGTCGGTGCGCTTGCGCTGGGCGCGGCGCTGGGAACCCTGGCGGTCGCAGTACGGCAGGAAATCGCGCTGTTCATCATGGGTGGGGTGTTCGTGGTGGAGACCGTGTCGGTCATGTTGCAGGTGGCGTCGTTCAAGTTGACCGGGCGCCGGATCTTCCGCATGGCGCCGCTGCATCACCACTTCGAACTCAAGGGCTGGCCGGAACCGCGAGTCATCGTGCGGTTCTGGATCATCACGGTCATCCTGGTCCTGGTTGGTCTGGCCAGCCTGAAGATCCGCTGAGGCAATACGATGGCACAGGCAATGCGAAATGAAGGACTGGCTGCCAAGACCCTGATCGTGGGTCTCGGTGCGACCGGCCTTTCATGCGCGCGTTTCCTTGCACGACAGGGGGTGCAGGTGGCGGTTGCCGACAGCCGCAGCGAGCCGCCTGGCCTGGATGCGCTGAACGCCGAGTATCCCGATATCGCGGTCTTTCTCGGCCCTTTCGACGACCGCCTGTTTGACAGCGCCGATCGGCTGGTGGTGAGTCCGGGGGTGCCTGTGGCGACACCGCAGATCGATGCGGCGAGGAAGCGCGGCGTCCCCGTCATGGGCGATATCGAATTGTTCGTGCGCGCCGCGCAAGCGCCGGTGGTGGCGATCACCGGCTCCAACGGAAAGAGTACGGTGACCACCCTGCTGGGCGAGATGGCGAGGGCCAACGGTATAAGGGTGGCGGTCGGCGGAAATCTCGGCACACCGGCCCTCGATCTGCTCGATGATTCGGTTGAGCTCTATGTCCTGGAGCTTTCGAGTTTCCAGCTCGAGACCACCGACTCGCTGCAGGCGGCTGTTGCCGCCGTCCTGAACGTCAGTCCCGACCATATGGATCGTTACGCCGACGTCGGCGCGTATGCGGCGGCCAAAGAACGCGTAATGCAGGGCGCGGGCGTCGGCGTATACAACGCCGATGATCCGATAGTTGCGGCGATGGGTGGTGCCGACGATGCCTGGTATTTCACCCTCGGCGAGTCGCAGAACGACAAGATGTTCGGGGTGTGTCCGATCGATGGCGAAGACTACCTATGTCGCGGCGAACAGCCGCTGCTTGCCGCGGAGGAACTCAAGATCCCCGGTCTGCACAACCGTGCCAACGCACTGTCCGCACTCGCCATGGGCACGGCCCTGGGCTTTGACCTGGGCGTCATGCTGGAGGTCCTGCGCAGCTTCCGTGGCCTGCCGCATCGCACCGAGTATGTTGCCGAGATCAACGCCGTTCGTTGGTACAACGACAGCAAGGGTACCAACGTCGGGGCATCGGTAGCCGCGCTGGAGGGGCTGCATAGGGCAGATGAAACGCGTACCGTCCTGATCGCCGGAGGTGACTGCAAGGGAGCGGATTTTTCGGCGCTCACGCCGGTCCTCTCCACGTGTGCTCGTGCGGTGGTGCTGATCGGTCGCGATGCGGCTTCTGTTGCCGCCGTGATTCCAGCTTCGGTGCCGCACGTTCTGGCCGCAGATATGGATGAGGCCGTGGCGCGGGCGGCTGAGCTGGCCCTGCCCGGCGACCGGGTGCTGCTTTCACCGGCCTGCGCGAGTTTCGACATGTTTTCCGGTTACGCACAACGCGGCGACCGGTTCATGCAGGCAGTCCGGAGGCTCGCGCGATGACGGCGATGGCACGTGTTCGTGGTGAGGCCGACCTTCGCATGCCGGGAGTGGACGTGCCCTTGCTGATTGCCGTCATTGTGTTGCTCGGTTTCGGCATCGTCATGGTGGCCTCTGCCTCCATGCATCTCGGCGAGCGCACAGGCGACATCATGCGTTATGTCAACCGTCATTTGCTCGCGCTGACGATTGGGGCGGTGGCCGCCTGGCTGGCTTTTCGCACGCCGATGAGTTGGTGGCAGAGATCCAGCACGGCGCTGTATTTCTTTGGCCTGGTTCTGTTGGCCCTGGTTTTTGTCCCCGGACTGGGGCGCGAGGCAAACGGGGCACTGCGCTGGGTGGCGGCCGGCCCGCTAAGTCTGCAGACCTCGGAATTCATGAAGATCTTCGTGGTGCTCTACATGAGCGGCTATCTGGTTCGGCGTCAGCTGGAAGTGGCGCATTCGGTGTGGGGTTTCGTCAAACCCATCATCTTGCTGATCATCGCCTGTTCCCTGCTGATGTTTCAGCCGGACTTCGGCACCACGGCGATTCTGTTGATGACCGCGTTCGCGATGTTGTTCCTGGGCGGGGCCCCGCTGTGGCAGTTTGCAGCCCTGTTGTCGCTGGCGATAAGTGCGCTGCTGGCGCTGATCTGGATTTCACCGTATCGGCTCGAACGCGTCACCTCCTTTCTCAACCCCTGGGAGCATGCACAGGACTCCGGCTATCAACTGGCCCAGGCCCTGATTGCTTTTGGTCGCGGCGAGTGGACCGGGGTGGGGCTCGGTAACGGAATCCAGAAACAGTTTTATCTGCCCGAGGCGCACACCGACTTCGTCATGGCGGTGATCGGAGAGGAGTTCGGCCTGCTCGGCACACTCCTGGTCATCTGCATGTTCGGCATCATCGTGTGGCGCAGCTATTCGATAGGTGCGTGTGCAGAGGCGCGGGGCGACCGCTATGCGGCCTATGTTGCCTATGGCCTGGGACTGTGGCTGGGCATGCAGGCGTTCATCAATGTCGGCGTCAACGTCGGTCTGCTCCCGACCAAGGGCCTGACGCTGCCGTTTCTGAGCTATGGCAGCAACAGCCTGATCGTTTGCTGTGTTGCGATCGGGATACTGCTGCGGGTGCGTTATGAGAACCGAACCGCCGGAAGCAGCAGGGAGGGCCAGTGGCAACGCGCATAACCATCATGGCCGGCGGTACCGGCGGGCATGTTTTCCCGGCACTGGCGGTAGCGCATGAACTGGCCGCGCGCGGCTGGCGGGTGAGTTGGCTGGGCACGCCGGAGAGTTTCGAGTCGCACGTGGTACCGGCTCAGGGTTTTGAACTCGATACGGTTGCCGCCTATCGTCTGCGCGGCCAGGGGATGATGAATCGTTTGTTGGCGCCGTTTCGCCTGCTGCGGGCCATGGGGCAGGCGTGGCAGGTATTGCGCCGGCGCAGACCCCAGGTTGTGTTGGGCATGGGCGGCTTCGTTACCGGGCCGGGTGGTCTGGTGAGTCGTTTGATGCGCACACCGCTGGTGGTTCATGAGCAGAATGCGATCCCCGGTATGACCAACCGCTGGCTGGCACGCGTAGCCACGCGGGTCCTTGCGGCCTTTCCAGACAGCTTCCCCGCGACGGTCGGCGCCAGAGTGATCGGCAACCCGGTGCGTCGGGAGATCACGGCGATTGCGGAGCCGCAGCCAATCGCCGCAGGTCGTCCGCTGCATCTGCTGGTCATGGGTGGCTCACTGGGTGCGCAGGCCTTGAATGAGGGGGTGCCGGCCGCATTGGCGCTGCTCTCTGAGGATCAGCGGCCGCGGGTACGTCATCAGGCGGGCCGCGGCAAGGCCGAGACGACCCACGATATCTACAAGGCGCGCTCCGTCGAAGCGGCGGTCACCGAGTTCCTGGATGACATGGCCGAGGCCTACGGTTGGGCCGATCTCGTTGTCTGTCGGGCGGGTGCCCTGACGGTCTCCGAACTGATGGCTGCGGGCAAGGCCTCTGTGCTGGTGCCTTTCCCGTTTGCGGTCGACGACCATCAGACCGCTAATGCGCGTTTTCTAACCCAGGCCGGTGCGGCGCAGCTGATGCCGCAAACGGAACTTGACCCGAAAAGTCTCTCGGTGCTGCTGCATTCACTGCTGTCCGACCGCACGCGTCTTGATGCCATGGCGAAGAATGCATACCGGCTGGCCAAGCGCGATGCGACCCGCAGCGTGGCAGACGTCTGCGAGGAGCTTGTGGCATGAACGAGTTGCCCGTGACAACGCCGCGATACGCCGCAGAGTCCATGGGACGGATGCGTCATCTTCACTTCGTCGGAATCGGCGGTGCCGGCATGAACGGGATAGCGCAGGTCATGCTCAATCTCGGTTATGAGATATCCGGCTCGGATATCAAACAGAACGCGGCGACGCTGCGTCTGGCCGAGCAGGGCGCGAAAGTCCACGTTGGACATGAAGCAGAACAGATCCGTGGCGTCGATGCGGTCGTCATCTCCAGTGCGGTCAATGAAGACAACCCTGAGGTGAGGGCGGCACGCGAACAGCGTATACCGGTAGTACCCCGCGCCGAGATGCTGGCCGAGATCATGCGTTTCCGTTATGGCGTGGCGGTCGCAGGCACCCATGGCAAGACCACCACCACCAGCCTGATCGCCAGCCTGCTGATCGAGGGCGGCCTCGATCCGACCTACGTGATCGGCGGCCGCCTGAATTCGCGCGGCAGTTATGCCCATCTCGGTGAGGGTGAGGTGCTGGTGGCCGAGGCCGACGAGAGTGATGCCTCATTCCTGTACCTGCAGCCGATGCTTGCGGTGGTCACCAATGTCGACGAAGACCACATGGTGACCTACGGCAACGAGTTTGCGCGCCTGCGTGCGACCTTTATCGAATTTTTGCATCACCTGCCTTTTTACGGCCTCGCGGTGATGTGTATCGATGATGAGAATGTGCGCGAACTGTTGCCGGAGGTGACCCGCAAGGTATTGACCTACGGTACCTGCGAAGACGCCGATGTGCGCGCAATTGATATTGTGCAGGATGCGATGACCACCCGGTTCACCCTGCAGATGCGCGGCCAGGCCCCTTTCCCCGTCACCCTGAACATGCCGGGCCGGCACAACGTGCTGAATGCACTGGCAGCGATCACAGTGGCCCGCGAACTCGGCGTTGCAGTCGACCGCATTCAATCGGCCCTGGCCGGTTTCGAAGGCATCGATCGTCGTTTCCAGGCAAGAACGGGCTGCCGCGTCGGCGGACGCGAGGTCATGCTGGTCGACGACTATGGGCATCATCCGCGCGAGGTGGCTGCAACCCTGGATGCAGTGCGCGCCGGCTGGCCCGGTCAGCGCCTGGTACTGGCGTTTCAGCCCCATCGTTACAGCCGCACGCATGACGCATTCGAGGATTTCGTTGCCGTACTGTCGCAGGTCGACGTGCTGGTGTTGGGCGAGGTCTTCGCTGCCGGGGAGGCGCCCATCGCCGGTGCCGATGGAAGGGCTTTGAGCCGGGCGATCCGGGCGCGGGGCCAGGTTGACCCGGTGTTTATAGAAAACATCGAAGATCTGCCGGAGATACTGAAGGACCTGGTGGAGGATCGTGACATCGTGGTCACCATGGGCGCCGGAAATATCGGCATGGTTGCAGCGAACATGTCGGAGGTACTGTGCCCATGAAGCATGAAACGGCTCCGCGTGAACTGCGTATGGGTTGTGGCGAGAGCCTCGCCGCACGCGTCACGCTCGCATCCGATCGAACCACGAAGGTGCCGCCGTTGGACACCGTGAAGCCGCGTGAGCTCAAGAAGGGTGAGGGCCGGCGATGATGACGGCGCCGAAACAGCCGATGTTGCGGGGCGAATTGCGCCTCAACGAACCGCTCAAGCGCTACAACACCTGGCGGGTGGGCGGTTCCGCGCGGCAGATGTATCTGCCGGCGGATGCAGATGATCTGGCGGTATTTCTTGACAGCCTCCCGCCGCACGAGCCGCTGCTGTGGCTTGGGCTGGGCAGCAATCTGCTGATCCGTGATGGCGGATTCCCCGGTACCGTGATCATGCTGCTGGGCAGGTTGAACAGCCTGAGCGTCGAGGGTGATGAAGTGCGGGTGGATGCGGGCGTCTCCTGCGCCAAGGTCGCACGCGAGTGTGCACGCGCGAATCTCACCGGTGCCGCTTTTCTTGCCGGTATTCCCGGCACCATGGGTGGCGCCCTGGCAATGAATGCCGGCGCCTTTGGCGGCGAGACCTGGCCGATCGTAAGTTCTGTCATGACGATCGATCGTGGCGGACGGATCCATCGGCGCCTGCCCGCCGAGTTCAAGGTGTCCTATCGCGAGGTTGTGCGGCCGGCAGAGGAGTGGTTCCTGTCCTGTATCTTGAGCCTGAAGCCCGGTGATGGCAGCGCCGAGCAGGCCGCGATACGGGCGCTGCTTGAGCGTCGTGCCGCGACCCAGCCCACGGGACAGCCCAGCTGCGGTTCCACCTTCCGCAATCCGCAGGGAGATCATGCCGCCCGCCTGATCGAGGCCTGTGGCCTCAAGGGTTATCGCATCGGCGGCGCAGAGGTATCGCCCAAGCATGCCAACTTCATCATCAATACCGGCGATGCCAGTGCCGCCGATATCGAAAACCTGGTAGCGCATGTCGCTGCCGAGGTCGAACGTCAACAGGGCGTGCGCCTTCAAGCCGAATTTCACGCCGTGGGAGAGCCATCATGACGATCGCTGCTGAAGACTTCGGCCGGGTTGCGGTGCTCATGGGCGGCTGGGCCGCCGAACGCGAGGTATCGCTGGTCAGTGGTCAGGCGGTGCTCGACGGTCTGGTGCGGCGAGGTGTGAATGCGCATGGCATCGATGTCGGCAGGGATGTCCTGACGATTCTGGCAGCCGGTGCTTACGACCGAGTGTTCAATGTCCTGCATGGGCGTGGTGGTGAGGACGGTGTGATTCAGGGTGCGCTCGAGATCCTCGGCCTGCCTTACACCGGCAGTGGCGTGATGGGTTCGTCGATCGGTATGGACAAGTACCGGACCAAGCTGCTGTTCCAGTCCCTGGGACTGCCGACACCGGGGTTTGCGTTGATCCGTAACGAAGATGATCTGGCCGCCGCCGGCGAACTCGGTTTCCCTTTGATGGTAAAGCCAGCGCTCGAGGGTTCGAGCATCGGAATGTCCCGTGCCGATGATCCGGAACAGTTGCGCACCGCATGGCGGAAGGCCGCTGAATACGATAGCCATGTGATGGCCGAGTGTTGGGTATCCGGTGCCGAGTACACGGCTGCGGTGCTTGGGGATCAGGCCCTACCGCTGATCAGACTGGAGACACCACACGAGTTCTACGACTACGAGGCGAAATACGTATCCGACGATACGCGCTATCTGATCCCATGCGGTCTGGACCGGGACATGGAGGCACGCCTTCAGGCGATGTCTTTGAGGGCGTTCGACGCCATAGGCGCCTCGGGCTGGGGGCGCGTCGATATCCTCATGGATGAACAACAGAATCCCTGGCTTATCGAGGTCAACACGGTTCCGGGAATGACCAGCCACAGCCTGGTGCCGATGGCGGCCAATGCCGTGGGCATCGATTTCGATGAACTCGTTTGGCGCATTCTGGCGCAGACCCTGGAGGCATGCTGATGTCTGGCAGGACTGTCAAAAGCCAGAAGAAGAAGCAGCTGAAACTGACGTTGAGGCGTTGGATAGCCCCGCTGGGCCTGGCGTTTGGATTCTGTGCGCTGCTCTCTGCCGGTGTGTTCGGATACCGCTATATGTCGCAGCCCGGAAGACTGCCATTACGAGTGGTTGAGGTGAGCGGCGCGCTGAAACGGCTTGAACACGAAGAGATACAACGTGCGGTGGTGCAGGCAATCGATGGCGGTTTCTTCAGCTGTGACATGCAGAAACTGAGGCTGGCGGTGGTGGCGATGCCCTGGGTCGCGGATGTGAGCATCCGACGGATCTGGCCGGACAAGTTGAGTATGGTCGTTGTCGAGCAGGTGCCTTTGGCACGTTGGGGTGATGATGCCCTGGTCAGTGTAAATGCCGGTGTATTCAGGCCTTCGACGCTGGATGAATTCAACGGCCTGGTGAAATTGTCCGGGCCTGATGGGAGTCAGCAGCGCGTAGTGCAGTTTTTCCAGACGGTGGCAAGTGCGGCGCGGGCGCGCGAGCTGGACATAACGGAGGTGAAACTGGATGAACGACGTCACTGGTGGTTGCATTTTGATGGCGGGCTCACGGTGTCACTGGGTCGTGAAGATATCGATCACCGTCTGAGCCAGTTCTTCCGGATTTATCCCAGTCTTACGGCCAACTCGCCGCGACAGCCGGAGCGCGTTGATATGCGTTATGAACATGGTTTCGCCGTGCGCTGGCGGGAGCCGGCCGAAGGCGAGTCGGCAGCTGAAACAGTGAAATCTCAGGAAAAAGTCTGATGGTCAAGCGTACCGACAAAAACATCATCGTCGGCCTGGATATCGGTACCTCCAAGGTGGTCGCCATCGTCGGTGAGGTGAGACAGGACGACGAGATCGAGATCATCGGTATCGGTTCTCATCCCTCGCGTGGCCTGAAGAAAGGGGTCGTGGTCAACATTGAATCGACTGTGCAGTCGATACAGCGCGCGGTGGAAGAGGCCGAGTTGATGGCCGGGGTGGAGATCGATTCGGTATATGCCGGTATTGCCGGCAGCCATGTTTCCAGCCTGAACTCACATGGCATAGTCCCGATCAAGGATGGTGAGGTGTCGCATGCCGATGTCGAGCGCGTTATCGACGCTGCTCGTGCGGTTGCCATCCCGGCGGATCAGAAGATCCTGCACATCCTGCCGCAGGAATTCATCATCGATAACCAGGAAGGCATTCATGACCCGGCCGGCATGTCCGGGGTCAGACTGGAGGCCCGTGTGCACATGGTGACGGGCGCGGTCAGTGCCGCCCAGAACATCATCAAATGTGTGCGCCGTTGCGGCCTGGAAGTGGAAGACCTGATTCTCGAGCAACTGGCGTCCAGCTATTCCGTGCTCGAGGAAGACGAAAAGGATCTGGGCGTCTGCCTGGTCGACATCGGTGGCGGTACGACCGATATCGCCGTCTTCACCGGGGGTTCCATCCGCCATACAGCGGTTATTCCGATTGCAGGCGATCAGGTGACGAACGATATCGCGGTTGCATTGCGCACCCCTACGCAGCATGCAGAAGAGATCAAGCTGAAGTACGCCTGCGCACTCACCCAGCTCGCGAGTCCCGATGAAACCATCGAGGTACCGAGTATCGGTGATCGGCCGCCACGTCGACTGTCGCGGCAGACCCTGGCTGAAGTGGTGGAGCCACGCTACGAAGAGCTGCTCACTTTGATTCAGCTGGAGCTGCGCCGTTCCGGCTATGAGGATCTCGTGGCCGGTGGGGTGGTGCTGACCGGGGGCAGTTCGAAGATGGAAGGGCTGATCGATCTTGCGGAGGAGGTTTTTCATATGCCGGTCAGGCTGGGGATACCCCAGTACGTGACCGGTCTGGTGGATGTTGTACGTAATCCAATACACGCCACGGGCGTGGGTTTGTTGTTGTTTGGTCATCGCAACCGGGCAGTGCGGGTGCCCGAGGTCTCAGGCAGTGGTGGCATGAAATCGGTTTGGAACCGTATGAAAAGCTGGTTCCAGGGTAACTTTTAATATAACCAGATCACCGCACCAAAAGCGTGGTCTGTAGCAGGAGGATAGAAAAATGTTCGAGTTAATGGATGTGGATAGCCAGAGCGCGGTCATCAAGGTCATTGGTGTCGGCGGCGGTGGCGGCAATGCGGTCAATCATATGCTGCGTTCAAATATCGAGGGCGTCGAGTTCATCTGTGCCAATACCGATGCACAGGCGCTGAAGAACACCGAAGTGAAAACGGCGCTGCAACTGGGTTCGAACGTGACCCGTGGTCTCGGCGCCGGAGCCAACCCCGATCGTGGCTACGAAGCAGCGATGGAGGACCGTGACCGGATCTACGAGGCGATCGAGGGTGCGGACATGGTTTTCATCACTGCAGGTATGGGTGGTGGCACCGGTACCGGCGCTGCGCCGGTGGTCGCCGAGGTGGCCAAAGAGCTCGGTATCCTCACGGTGGCTGTAGTGACCAAGCCGTTCAGCTTCGAGGGTGGCAAGCGCAGACAGATCGCCGAAGACGGCATTGCAAGTTTGTCCGAGCACGTCGATTCGCTCATCACCATTCCGAACGAAAAGCTGTTGTCTGTATTGGGCAAGACGACCTCACTGCTGGATGCCTTCAAGGCGGCCAATGATGTGTTGCTCAACGCCGTACAGGGGATCGCGGAACTGATCACCAAGCCGGGCCTGATCAACGTCGACTTTGCGGATGTGCGCACGGTCATGTCTGAAATGGGCGTCGCGATGATGGGAACCGGCCGCGCCAACGGTGACCAGCGTGCCCGGGAAGCCGCGGAACTGGCGATACGCAGCCCGCTGCTGGAGGATATCAATCTCTCCGGTGCGCGAGGTATCCTGGTCAACATCACCGCCGGCCTGGATTTGGCCATCGGTGAATTCGATGAGGTCGGCAATACGGTCAAGGAGTTCGCGCGCGACGATGCGACGGTGGTTGTGGGTACGGTCATCGATCCCGACATGGTCGACGAGATGCGGGTGACCGTGGTTGCCACCGGGCTGGGGGAAGAGCTTCCGGTCATCGTCAAGCAACCGGAAGTCGAGATCAAGCCGGTGCGTATTGTGAGCAAGGATGCGGTTGAACAGGAAAATCTCGATTACAATGCGCTCGAGGTTCCCACGAATATCCGTCGCAGCCCAAAGACCGCCAACGACTTCGTAAAGGCTGCCGAGAGCAAAAATATGGAGTATCTGGATATTCCTGCGTTCTTGCGTCGTCAGGCTGACTAGAGCCGTATCAGACAACAGATGGAGGGGAGCAGGGTGGTGACTTTTTGTCCCGTCGATACGTCTCAATTGAGTCCAGCCTTCCGAAGCGGGTGGGATGAAAGACTGGGCTTTGCCGGCCTTTCTGTCTCGCCGGGCCAACCGGGTTCACGTTTCCGGAAAAGGGGATCGATACTTTTGCTTGATCAAATTGTCAGATAAGTCGACAATGAGGGAATTCCCTAAGTCGGTATCGGGGGATCACTATCACACTGCGTCGTTGAAATTCCGCGATGTAGTAGGCCTAACTAGCTGAAAAATAGCGGAAAATTGTTTCTGAGAGGGTGGACAATGATCAAACAGCGCACGCTGAAGAATGTGATACGCGCCACGGGTGTGGGTCTTCACACCGGCGAGAAAGTCTATCTGACCCTGCGTCCGGCGGTCCCGGATACCGGCATTGTGTTCCGCAGGGTGGATTTGGATTCGCCCGTGGATATCCCGGCCAAGGCAGAGAATGTCGGTGACACTCGCCTGTCCACGACGCTGGTCAAAGACGGTGCGCGAATCTCGACCGTCGAACATCTGCTGTCGGCATTTGCCGGGCTGGGCATCGATAACGCCTACGTTGACGTCAGCGCTCCCGAAGTACCGATCATGGATGGCAGCGCGGGACCCTTTGTGTTCCTGATCCAGTCGGCTGGCGTCGAGGAGCAGAATATCGCCAAGCGGTTTATCCGCATCAAGCGCCCGGTCGAGGTCACGGAAGGAGACAAGATTGCGCGATTCGAGCCTTTCAACGGATTCAAGGTCAGTTTCGGTATCGACTTTGATCACCCGGCGATGGCAAGCGACAGTCGACGTTCGGAGATCGATTTCTCGTCCACCTCGTTCGTCAAGGAAGTCAGCCGCGCGCGCACCTTCGGGTTCCTGCGTGATATCGAAATGCTGCGCGACAGCGGGCTGGCGCTGGGTGGAAGCATGGACAATGCGATCGTCGTCGATGATTTCCGCGTTTTGAACGAGGACGGCCTGCGTTACGAGGACGAGTTCGTTAAACACAAGATTCTCGACGCGATAGGTGACCTTTATCTGCTGGGGCACAGCCTGATCGGCGCGTTCAGCGGCTACAAATCCGGACACGAGTTGAACAATCGTCTGCTCAAGGCGCTTATCGCCCAGCCGGAGGCATGGGAAGAAGTGACCTTCGATGACGCGGAGCAGGCGCCCATTTCGTATATGAAGCCGGCGCACGCTTCCTAATAACCCGATAACCCGCTGTTTTAAATCATTTTTTTAGCGCAACGCTGAGGCGTTCCAGCGCCTCGCGCAGCTGTGGTTGCTTGGTATCTGCAGCGCTGTCGTGGATAATTGCAGCGGCGATATCGGAATGACGTGCGCCTGGAAGCACGCGGCGGGTGACGGATCGCGGCAATACCAGCTTGATCTTGATTTCGCGCAACGATGGATGGCTGGGCTGCAGTAAGCTGATCAGCTGGGGCGAATTATACCTCAGTCGCGTTGCCCAGACCGGTGAGTCCGCGTGCAAAATAAGTTGCTGATCACGTTTCCGAGCTGCGACACAATGGTCTGCAAGGTCGCCCGGCAAAAGGCGGCGAACGTTTTCCAGCAGCGCCTTTTGTCGCGCTGATCTCGAGTTCGAGGAACTTGAGCGTCGGTTTGTCTTTCAGAAGGCGACGAACCGATTTGGGGCTGCGGGCCATGTGACGGGTCTCTCAGTGCGGCGTATTGGGTTAAAGAGTACACCTTTAGAGGTCGATAAGCAGACAAGCTTTCAGAACAAGCGATGAAGATGATATTCGTTTCAACCTTCTGTAACCGCACCGACGCGATAAGCATATCCCTGGTACGGGCGGCGGTGATTGCCGGATTCGGTCTGATCGCGGTGATTGTCTTTCAGCCTGTGGGCAGGATTCGCGCTGGGAGAGCGCAACGGCAATGAGTCGAGTGCTGACGCGGCTACCGCCGAGGTCCGCGAGTTACTCGAGGCCGAACGTCGTGTGATCGCGGAGGCCAAAGCCGAACAGCGTGCGCACATGGATGCGCTTGCGCTCAAGGTAGCGGAACTGCAGGCCCATCTGATGCGTCTGGATGCCCTGGGTGATCGCCTGGTGGATATCGGCAAGCTCGACCGCGACGAATTCGATTTCGCTTCGGCGCCACCGATGGGGGGCGTCGATGATTCGGTTCCGGGTGAAACCCAAAGTGCCAGTGAACTCACTGTGGATATGGAACGGATCGCCAACCTGTTGGCTGATCGCGAAGACAAGCTTACAGCCCTGGAGCTGGTCCTGATGAACCGGGGCCTGATGGCCGAGGTGACGCCCTCGGGCAGACCGGTAAAGAAAGGCTGGATGTCGTCCGGTTTCGGCAAGCGTACCGACCCTTTTAAAGGCAAGAAAACCTATCATCGTGGTGTCGATTTCGCGGGCAAGCGCGGAACCGATGTGGTGGCCGTGGCCTCCGGTGTGGTGGTCCGCTCAAAAAAGGCGTCGGGCTACGGTAACTTCGTAGAGATTCGGCATGCTGATGGTTACTCAACCCTGTATGCACACAACAAGGAAAACCTGGTGAAAAGCGGCGATATGGTCAACAAGGGTCAGACCATTGCCCTGCTCGGCAGTACCGGGCGTTCGAGTGGCCCACATGTACACTTCGAGGTCCATCGCAACGGGAAGATCGTAAACCCGCTCCGCTTTGTCCGATCGCAATGATTCCTCTCACCTGTTTGTAAAAAGCCCGCTTTCGCGGGTTTTTGTTATTTGGTTTACGGTCGTTTGAAAGCCCGATTGGGGTATCATTCGTGCCTTCGTTTTAGCTCGTCCTGGAAGGTCGTAGGTCTATGCTCAACAAGCTCGTAAAAAAGGTCTTCGGTAGCCGCAATGATCGGCTGGTGAAGCGTATGCTCAAATCCGTTGAGCGGATAAACGTGCTCGAGCCGGCGATGTCAGAGCTGAGTGACGAGGCCCTGGCCGCCAAGACCGTTGAATTCCGGGAGCGCCTGGCGAATGGGGAGACTACGGACGATCTCTTGCCGGAGGCCTTTGCGGTTGTTCGCGAGGCCAGCAAACGGGTGCTGGGCATGCGCCATTTTGATGTGCAGATGATCGGCGGCATGGTCCTCAATCAGGGCAAGATCGCCGAGATGCGCACTGGCGAGGGCAAGACCCTGGTCGCCACGCTGGCCGTTTATCTCAATGCGCTGTTGGAAAAGGGCGTGCATGTCGTAACCGTCAACGATTACCTGGCCCGCCGTGACGCGGGCTGGATGGGGCGTCTGTACCTGTTTCTGGGCATGAGCACCGGTGTCATCAACTCCTCGGGCGGCATGGGTCCGGATAGCTCCTCATACGTGCTGGATCCTGAATACCAGGGCGATACCGGCGGTTTTCCGCATCTGCGACCGGTTGAGCGCGCTGGGGCCTACGCCTGTGACATCACCTACGGCACCAACAACGAGTTTGGTTTTGATTACCTGCGCGACAATATGGCGTTTGCCGCCGATCAGCGCGTGCAACGGCGCTATTTCGCCGTGGTCGACGAGGTGGACTCAATCCTGATCGACGAGGCGCGTACGCCGCTGATCATCTCAGGGCCGGCCGAAGACAGCTCGGAGCTGTACCGGAGGGTCAACGGGATCCCCGGGCAACTCGAGCGCCAGGACCCGATCACCAATGAAGAGGGCAAGCCCGATTTTGGCCCTGGTGACTATTCGGTCGACGAGAAGTCCCGGCAGGTGTTCCTGAGTGATCAGGGACATGAAAAGGTCGAGGGAATGTTGACCCAGGAGGGGCTGCTGGGCGAGGGCCAGAGCCTGTACGATCCCACCAACATCATGCTGATGCATCATGTGATGGCGGCGCTTCGCGCACATGCCCTGTTTCAGCGCAACGTCGACTACATCGTGCGCGATGGCCAGATCGTTATCGTGGACGAGTTCACCGGGCGGACCATGCCTGGGCGGCGCTGGTCCGACGGACTGCACCAGGCAGTGGAGGCGAAGGAGGGGGTGAATATCCAGCAGGAGAACCAGACCCTGGCCTCGATCACCTTCCAGAACTACTTCCGCCTTTACGACAAGCTCTCGGGTATGACCGGCACCGCCGATACCGAGGCCTTCGAATTCCAGCAGATCTACGGCCTGGAAGTTGTCGTGATTCCGACCAACCAGCCGATGGTGCGCGATGATCAGACCGACCTGGTCTATCTGACCCAGCGCGAGAAATACGAGGCCATCGTCGAGGACATCCGTGACTGCGTCGAACGCGGGTCAGCCGGTCCTGGTCGGCACGGCCTCGATCGAGGTGTCCGAACTGGTCTCCAAGATGCTGAACGAGGCCAAGATCGAGCATCAGGTTCTGAATGCCAAACAGCATGAGCGCGAGGCGCAGACAGTGGCAGAGGCGGGGCGTCCTGCGGCTGTCACCATCGCCACCAATATGGCCGGCCGCGGCACCGACATCGTGCTCGGCGGCAATCTCGAGGTGGAGCTGGGTCAGCTCGGTGAAGCTGCAACTGATGAAGAAGTCGCGGCGTATAGGGTCGAGTGGGAGAAAAGGCATGCGGCGGTATTGGCCGCCGGCGGCCTGCGCGTGATCGGTACCGAGCGACATGAGTCGCGGCGTATCGACAACCAGCTGCGTGGTCGCTCGGGCCGCCAGGGGGATCCAGGCTCGTCGCGTTTCTATCTGTCCCTGGAAGACAGCCTGATGCGTATCTTCGCCTCCGAGCGCGTCTCCAGCCTGATGCAGAAGCTTGGCATGAAGGAAGGTGAGGCGATAGAGCACCCCTGGGTGAACAAGGCGATAGAGAATGCGCAGCGCAAGGTCGAGGGAAGAAACTTCGATATCCGCAAGCAGCTGCTCGAGTATGACGATGTCGCCAACGACCAGCGTAAGGTGGTCTACCAGCAGCGCGATGAGCTGATGGACGCGGATGATATCTCGCAGACCATCGTCAATCTGCGCTTCGACATGGTCAATTCGGTTATCGACAGCTACATCCCGCCGCAGAGCCTGGAGGAGCAGTGGGACGTTGCCGGACTGACTGAGGCGCTGAACGAAAATTTCGGCCTCGAAGCGCCAGTGCAGACCTGGCTCGACGAGGATGACGACCTGCATGAGGAGCCGTTGCGTCAGCGCATACTCGACGAGCTTGTAGCCATCTATGACGACAAGGAGGCACAGGCAGGCGCGGAGCAGATGCGTCGTATCGAGAAAGAGGTGATGCTGTTCACCCTGGACTCGCACTGGAAGGAGCATCTTGCGGCGATGGACTACCTTCGCCAGGGCATTCACCTGCGCGGCTACGCGCAGAAAAACCCGAAGCAGGAGTACAAGCGCGAGGCCTTCGAAAGATTTTCGGCGATGCTCGATGCGATCAAGCTGGAGGTCATACAGATCCTGTGCCGCCTGCAGCTGCAGGCACCGCCCCTCATCCCCGAGACGATGCCGGATCCTTCGGCGTTCGAGTTCAAACACGAGGCCTTTGGGGGGCTCGGCGAGGATGCTGCGGACGCTGCTACCGATACCGCCGTCATGGAAGAGAAGAAACCGTTTGTACGACCCGATCGCAAGGTCGGGCGCAATGATCCCTGTCCCTGTGGCTCGGGCAAAAAATACAAGCACTGTCATGGGAAACTGAATTAGGGCCGGGGGCCGGGGGCGACTTCCCCATGTTTCTGAATTAAAAACCAAAAAATGCTGACAGATCTGATGGATCCCGCAATGTTTGCATGGTGCTCAGTGGCCACCGCGGCCCTCGGCCCTCGGTCCTCGGCCCTGAGGTTTCGGCCCTCGGCCTTGTACGTATGAGTACGGTTTCCGGAATAAGGTTATCGGCCGTGGCAGCCGGGATCCGCTATCAGGGGCGTGACGACCTTCTGCTGATCGAGTTGGCGGACGGGCGGGTCCTGTGCGGCGGTCTTTACGCGCAATGCGTTCTGCGCCGCGCCGGTGACGGTGGCCCGCGAGCACCTGGCGAAGGGGCCGGTTCGGTATCTCCTGATCAATTCAGGCAATGCGAATGCCGGTACCGGGGCCGCCGGTCTGCGTGCCGCGCGTGAGACCTGTCGTCTGCTCGCAGGCATGGCCGGTTGTGCGATGAGCCAGGTGTTGCCGTTTTCCACCGGTGTCATTGGTGAGGACCTGCCGGTCAACCCCTTTTCCCAGTCCATACCCGCGCTGCTGAAGGGGCTGTCAGAGGACAACTGGCGGCCTGCCGCTGCGGCGATCATGACCACGGACACCGTATCGAAACTGGTGTCGCGCGAGGTGGGTCTGTCAGGTGGCGCGGTGACGGTTACCGGTATCGCGAAGGGCTCGGGCATGATCTGTCCGGACATGGCGACCATGCTTGCCTATGTGGCGACCGATGCCGGGGTGCCGCAGCCCCTGCTGCAGGAGATGCTGCGTGACGCAGTCGAACAGTCGTTCAATGCGATCACCGTGGATGGCGATACCTCCACCAATGATGCCTGTGTCCTGCTGGCCAGTGGCTCGGCCAAGGTGGCGATCGATTCGCTGGCGTCGGATGACGGCCGGGCGCTGTCACAGGCCGTGCAGTCGGTATGTGCCGAACTGGCCGAGATGATCGTGCGGGATGGTGAGGGTGCGACCAAACTGGTGCGGGTCCGGGTCGTTTCGGCCGCCAGTGACGAGGAGGCCCGCCGCGTCGCCTACACGGTTGCCCATTCGCCGCTGGTCAAGACGGCTTTGTTCGCGTCCGATCCGAACTGGGGACGTATCCTTGCCGCTGTCGGTCGGGCCGGGGTCGACGGGCTGGATATCGATCGCATCCGGATCTGGCTGGGGGATGTCTGCATCGTCAGCGGCGGCGGGCGCGATCCCGGCTACACGGAAGAGGCCGGGCAGGCGGTGATGGCTGCCGAAGAGATCGTGATCCGTATCGATCTGGATCGCGGCGAATCGAAGGTGCAGGTGCTCACCTGCGACCTGTCGTATGACTACGTCAAGATCAACGCCGAATATCGGACGTAGGGCCGAGGTTCGAGGTTCGAGGTTCGAGGTTCGAGGTGTCGAGTTTGGGGCAGAAACCGGCATTATTCGAGGTGTGATCCAAGCAATGGCGAATTTACCGCGATTTACCACCCTCGGCCCTCGGCCCTCGCTCCTCGAACCTGGGGCCGAAGGCCGATGATCCACGTCGCCGCCGCCGCGCTGATCGATGACCAGGGTCGCGTGCTGCTTCAGCAGCGCCATGCGCAGACCCACCAGGGTGGCCTGTGGGAGTTTCCCGGCGGCAAGCTCGAGCCCGGGGAGCAGGTGGCTGAAGGGCTCGTCCGCGAGCTGCATGAGGAGCTCGGTATCGAGGTCCTCGAACATCGCCCGCTGATCAGGGTCCGGCACCAGTATGCCGATCGCGGCGTCTTGCTGGATGTATACGAGGTGACAGGCTGGCGGGGTGATCCTGTCGGGCGTGAGGGCCAGCCGCTGGCCTGGGTCGGACGCACGGCATTGCGCGACTACCCCATGCCGGCCGCCGATGTGCCTGTGGTGACCGCGCTGCAGCTCCCCTCGCAGTATCTGATCACCCCTCCCGGCCTCGCCGACCGATCGGGTTTCCTGCGGGCCATGGAGGCCAGCCTGAACGCGGGTATTCGCCTGGTACAGCTGCGCCTGTTCGACCTGGCGGAGTCCGAGCTGCTGGATGTCGGGCGAGAGGTCTGTGCCCTGGCGCATGATTATCAGGCACGTGTGCTGTTGAACGGCAGTCCGGAAACGGCCGTCGCGATAGGTGCAGACGGGCTGCACCTGAGCAGTCGTCAGCTGTTCCTGCATAAGGCGAGGCCGGTTGCGACGACCCAGCTGCTCGCGGCGTCCTGCCATTCACCCGGGGACCTGGCCAAGGCTGCCGGGCTCGGGGCCGATTTTGCACTGCTCTCACCGGTGCTTCCGACCCGCAGCCATCCGGACGCGGACCCTTTGGGCTGGTCGCGGTTTGCCGCCTGGGTCGAGGACGCAAAGATACCGGTGTTTGCCCTGGGGGGTATGCATCCCGGCCTGACAGAGACCGCCTGGGCGCACGGTGCGCAGGGTGTCGCCGGTATCCGCGGACTGTGGGCCGATGAGCAGACTGGGTAGGTACTGGATTTTCTTTGTGATTGTGGCGGTTGGTCTGGCATTGAGCTGGGGTCAGGTCGGGCGCAAGACGCAGCGGGCGCTGGAGACCGAACCCGTGGTGTTTCTGGTGACCGAAAAGCCCTGCGAGCCGCGTGTGGCACCCTGTGCCGCCGTTGCAGATGATCGGGCGGTGGTGCTCGGCCCGGGGCAGAGCGGACTGCGCGTCAAGCAGACCGGCGTCCCGGTCGCGGATATTGTTGATGTCGAGGCGGGGTTTCTGGGAGCGGCCGGCGAGCTGACAGGCTCACGAATTCTGACGCGACAAGCCGATGCCTGGCTGGTGTCCGATGTGCCTGCGTCTTCCCGGGTGCTGCGTATTCGGATCATCGGCAGTCATGATGTGACGGTCGCCGAATTTCCTTTGTAACAGCGCTCAGTGTTCCTCGGGTGACTCCGGCACGTGCGCCGGTTCGCCGGGTATGCGTTTTTCCTCTGACAGCCACTCACCGAGGTCGATCAGCCTGCAGCGCTCGCTGCAGAATGGCCGCCATTTCTGTTGTGGCTCCCAGGGCACGTCTTTGCCGCAGCTGGGACAGGCAACGTGAGAAATGCGCCCGTTCATATCAGGCAGGTGCTGAGCGAGAACGGCACGTCGTGGTCCGCCTGCGTTGGGTGCTGCCAGTCCCGGCAATCGATGAACCGGATACTGAAGCGGTGCTTGCCGCCACTGATCTCGGCATAGATTCCGCCTGCCGAGGGGATGCCGACGCGCAGAAGCTGGGCGGCCACGTTGCCCGGCAGCGATTTCTGGTAGAAGCCGTTCGGCGCGTTTTCCTGGCTGGGGACCGCGCTGTTGCGGATCAGGTTCAACAGCAGCTCAACCGCGTCCTGTACCGGCGTGACCTCGTGTCGCCAGTCATCCAGTTGCAGGGCGCGTTCCTGTTGCGGCATTTGCAGCCAGTAGTGAAATTGCGGCAGGTCGAAGTCGAAGGCGCCGCCGGCGATGCTGCTGCGTTGCACGATGCTGTTGAGGAAATCGTTGCTTCGAAGGGACTGCCCGAGCTGTCCATTGATGTCGCGCACGCCCTGGCAGGTCTGGCGCAGGTCTTGCAGGATATGCTCCAGGCGGTCGGTATCGACGCCGGGGGAGCCGGCCATGCGCGACAGAGACTGTTTGTAGCGGTCGAGTTCTTTCAGCAGTTCGGATTTGATGTCTGCACGTGACAGGACGTTGGCGATATCGAGCAGGGCCGTCATCGCCGCCCGTGAATGCCACTCTTCGATATGCGGCAGGTGGAATTCGAACTGCTCGAACAGATGCGACAGGCGCAACCAGGTTCGGCACTTCTCGTTCAACGGGTGCTCGAAGATGGTGGTGTCAGGCAATGGAACGTCCTTGAGGGTACATACGGCCCGATATTGTCGGCCAGCTAACCTTTCGGGTAAAGCGCCGGACGCCGCTTATTCGACCTGGTCCATATATTTTCGGTGCAGTTTCTCGATTTCGGCGTGCAGTTTGGCGATATCGCCGTCGTTGCAGACAATGTCGTCGGCATTGCTCAGACGCGTTTCGCGGTCGGTCTGGGCGCTCATGATCCGGGTGATCTGGGCATCATCGAGCCGGTCGCGTGCGGCCACCCTCGCGCGCTGCAGGTCCTCGGGCACGTCGATCAGGAGTACCCGGTCCACCAGCGCCTGCTGACCGGTTTCGAACAGCAGCGGGATGACGAACACGACGTAGGGCGCCTGCGACTGCTCGGCGCGAAGCAGCATGGCTTCGCGAATCCTCGGGTGCAGAATGGCTTCCAGCTGCTGTCTGGCCTCCGGGCTGCCGAACACCAGTTCGCCGAGGCGGGCGCGGTCGAGGTGGCCGTCAGCGGTCAATACCTGATCGCCGAACTTGTCGACGATCTCTTTCAGCGCGGGCTGTCCCGGCTCGACCAGTTCACGGCTCAGCAGGTCTGTGTCGATGACTTCGGCCCCGAGGCGGGCGAAATGGTCGCTGGCGGCGGTCTTGCCGCTGCCGATACCGCCGGTCAGCCCGATCCTGAGCAATTTCAGCCCAGTCCGGCCAGCTGCAGGTAACTGCGATTGATCTGCTCGCCCCAGACCAGCGCGACCAGGCCGGCGGCAGCAAGATAGGGGCCGAAAGGGATGGGAATCTGGCGGTCGCGGCCGCGTACCACCACCAGGCTGATGCCGACGATAGCGCCGATCAGCGATGACAGGAGCACCACCAGTGGCAGGATCTGCCAGCCCAGAAAGGCGCCGAAGACCGCGAGCAGCTTGAAATCGCCGTAGCCCATGCCTTCGCGACCGGTAAGCAGCCTGAACACCTGGAACACCAGCCACAGGCTGAGGTAACCCGCGGCAGCCCCGATCACGGCAGATACCAGGTCCGTGAACATGCCGTTGATATTGACCAGCAGGCCGAGCCACATCAGGGGCAGGGTCAGCTGATCCGGCAGGAGCTGCTCGTCCAGATCGATTACCGTCAGTGCGATCAGGCCCCAGACCAGGACCAGGGCCGCCAGTGCCGCCGGGGTGGCGCCGAAATGCATGACCAGCAGCAGACTCAGCAGGCCGGTGACCGCCTCGACGATGGGATAGCGCACGCCGATGGTCGCCTGGCAGTTGCTGCAGCGGCCACGCAGCAACAGGTAACTGATAACCGGGATGTTTTCCCAGGCGCGAATGCCATGCCCGCAGTTTGGGCAGGATGAGGCCGGGGTGATCAGGTAGTCGAGTCCGAACCAGCGGCTGGGCAGCGGCTCGCTCTGCTCGCCGCGCAGGTCGGCGCAGGCCTCAGCCAGTTCCGCCTGCATGCGCCGTGGCAGGCGCAGGATGACCACGTTGAGGAAGCTGCCGATGACCAGCCCCAGAAGCAGCGCGCCAAAGGGGGCCATCTCGGCAACGACAGACATCGCCGGCATGGATCAGTTGCCGGATACGACCGAACCCAGCTGGAAGATCGGCAGGTACAGTGCGACCACCAGGCCGCCGACGACCGTGCCCAGAATCACCATGATCATGGGTTCGAGCAGGCTGCTCAGTGCGTCGACCGCGTTGTCCACCTCTTCCTCGTAGAAGTCGGCGACCTTGGCCAGCATGTCGTCCAGTGCACCCGATTCCTCACCGATGGTGACCATCTGGATCACCATGTGCGGGAACAGGCCCTGCTGGCGCATCGCCAGTTGCAGTGACTGGCCGGTCGCGACATCGTCGCGCATCTTCAGAACGGCCTGCTGGTAGACCGTGCTGCCGGTGGCGCCGGAGACCGACTGCAGTGCCTCCACCAGGGGTACGCCGGCGGCGAACATCGTGGCCGTGGTCCGGCAGAAACGGGCCAGGGCGGCCTTGTGCATGATCATCCCGATCACCGGGATCTTCAGCAGAATGCGGTCGAGTGTCTCTCTGAACTTGGGCGAGCGTTTCCAGATGTTCGAGGCCGTGACCACGATGCCAACCACGGCGACCAATATGGCCCACCACCAGGCCGCGACGAAGTCGGAGATGGTGATGACGAACCGCGTGAAGGCCGGCAGGTCGGCGCCGAAGCTGCTGAACAGGTCTTTGAACTGCGGGATAACGAAGATCATGATGATCGCGATGATCAGGATCGCAACCACGATGACCGCGGTCGGGTAGAACAGGGCCTTCTTGATCTTGCCCTTGAGCGACTCGGTCTTTTCCTTGTAGGTCGCGATCTTGTGGAGCAGGGTCTCGAGCACACCGGCCTGCTCACCGGCCTCGACCAGGTTGCAGAACAGGTCGTCGAAATAGATCGGATGCTTGCGCAGCGAGGCCGTCAGCGAGGTGCCGCCCTCGACGTCCGCCTTGATCGACAGGATCATCTCCTGCATCGAGGGGTTGTTGTGCCCGCGGCCGACGATATCGAAGGCCTGGACCATGGGGACGCCCGCCGACATCATGGTCGCGAGCTGGCGCGAGAAGATCGCGATATCCTTGCTGGTGATCTTCTGCTTGCGGTTGGTGAAGATCGAACTGCTCTTCTTTTTCACCTTCAGCGGCGTGATGCCCTGGCGGCGAAGGTCTGCCCGGGCCAGCGCGATATTGGCCGCGCGCGACTCGCCCTTGATCCGGTTGCCTTTGCGATCCGTACCCTCCCAGGCGAAGACCAGTGCTTTTTCAGGTTTCCGTTTCGGTGCCGCTGCTGTCGCTGCTTTCGTAGCCATGATGTTTTCTGTTTAGTCCTTGGTGACTCGGTTGATCTCTTCCAGGCTGGTCACGCCTTCCTTTACCTTGGCAAGGCCGGATGCACGCAGATCCTGGAGTCCTTCGGTCTTTGCGAGATCGCGAATCTGGATTGAGTTGGCGCCTTCCATGATCAGCTTGCCCATGGCATCGGTGACCGGCATGACCTCGAAGATACCGACACGTCCCTTGTAGCCCTTGGTGCATTTGTCGCAGCCGACGGCCTTGTATACCGTGAGGCCCTTGCGGATCTCTTTGTCGCTGAAACCCTCCTCGACCAGGGCGTCGTGCGGGACATCGTCGACCGTCTTGCAGTGTTCGCACAGGCGCCGGGCGAGACGCTGGGCCAGGATCAGGTTGACCGAGGACGCGATGTTGAACGCGGGGATACCCATATTGGCCAGACGGGTCAGGGTCTGGGGTGCATCGTTGGTGTGCAGGGTGGAGAGTACCAGGTGACCGGTCTGTGCCGCCTTTACCGCGATCTCCGCGGTCTCGAGGTCGCGAACCTCACCGACCATCACGATGTCCGGGTCCTGGCGCAGGAAGGCGCGCAGGGCCTCGGCGAAGGTCAGCCCGGTCTTCGGGTTGACGTTGACCTGGTTGATGCCGGCCACCTGGATCTCGACCGGGTCCTCCGCGGTCGAGATGTTGACCTCGGACTGGTTCAGCATATTGAGGGCGGTGTACAGGGTCACCGTCTTACCGCTGCCGGTCGGTCCGGTTACCAGCACCATGCCGTAGGGCTTTTCGATCGCTTTGACGAAATGCCTTTTCTGTTGTTCGTCGAAGCCGAGGGATTCCACCCCCAGCGTGGCGGCGGTCGAATCGAGGATACGCAGTACCACCTTCTCGCCATACAGGGTGGGGCAGGTGTTGACACGAAAATCGATCGAGCGGTTGCGTGACAGGACCATCTTGATGCGCCCGTCCTGGGGCACCCGGCGCTCGGCGATGTTCATGCGCGCCATGACCTTGAGGCGTGCCGACAGGCGTGCCGCGATATTGATCGGCGGCTGGGCCTTTTCATGCAGCATGCCATCCTGACGGTAGCGTACCCGGTATTTCTTTTCGTAAGGCTCGAAGTGGATATCCGAGGTGCCCGAATTGATCGCATCGAGCAGGATCTTGTTGACGTAGCGCACCACCGGTGCGTCGTCGACGTCGAGGTTCGAGTCGCTGTCGCTGGGTTCGTCTTCGCCCGAACTGATGTCGAGATTCTCGAGGTCCTCGTCGAGCAGATCGGTCATCGAGGTGTCGTGTGCCTCGATGGCGCTGTCGATGGCGGCGGAGAGCTTGTCTTCCTCGACCAGGACCGCGTCCGTGGTCAGACCGGTATGAAACTTGATCTCGTCCAGGCCCTGGTGATTGGTCGGGTCCGAGACGGCGAGAAACAGTCGGTTGCCGCGCTTGATCAGCGGCAGGGCATGGTGCTTGCGGACCAGCTTTTCCTCGACCAGGCCGCTCGGCATATGCGAGGGATCGATGGCATCGAGATCGAACAGCGGTACGCCGTATTCGAGCGATGCGGCGACCGCCACATCGTGTGCCTTGACCCGTCCTTCCTTGACCAGGTGGGAGACCAGCGGGCGCTTTGCGGATGCCGCCTCGGCGGTCGCGTTGCTGGCCTCTTCTTCAGACAGCAGCCCGTCCTGGACCAGGCGGCGGGCGAGGCCGCCGAGACGTGTGATCGGGCTAGTGGTTGCCATATTGCATTAAGGCTCTGTTCGCTGTTCGTTGAATTGCGCCAAGTATATATCCCAGAAGCAAATTCGTTGTGCGCCGTAGCGCACATGTCTGGTTAATGAAGGGTTTCGGCCTCATGTCGGCCGACTTTAGGACGGATGCGGCAGTCGCCGTCAGGGGCAGGCGGTTGGTGACGGCCGTCCCGCGTGTGTCCGGATCACAGCAGTTCGATCATACGGTTGTCGCAGCGCACCCAGATCGCTGGCATTGAACACGTCCCCAGACGTCGTAGGAATTGGTGCCGGTGACCGCGACGGTGTAGGTGTAGCGCACCCATGTCGCCGCTCGGATTCCAGTCGTAGTGAGCTGATTGATGACTGCCAGGCCTCGTGAACTGGGTTGCCGCCGGCGCCGTAGCTGCCGTTGTCGAGGCGGTAGTCTTCGAGTAGGCGTGCGCAGGCCGTTCATGGTGGTGCGCATCGTGGCCAAATGCCCTTCGCGGATGTAGCCGTTGTAGAGCGGAATCGCGATTGCCGTGAGAATCGACGATGATCGCGATCGTGATCATCAGTTCGACCAGGGTGAAGCCTCGGTGGTCTGTGTTGTCATGTGTGCCATGGTGCATGCCTGCTTGAGTCTCGAATGCGGAAACGGCAGCATCCAGGGCTGCACGGAAGCCGCGGATCAGTCTACGCCTGTATGTCTTGACTACTTACAGATTGCTGGCGTCGATGCGTGACCGATACTGCAGCGTCAAGTTCGCAGGTAGTCGGGCCGTGCAGATCGCGACCACTTCGCGTGCCGACGGTGCTGCAGCCAGTGACGTCGATGCCGACTGACGCCAGTTGTCGCGTCTAGCGGCAGTCGACGTAGCGCATGCGTCACCACCGTCGGGTGCCGGGCTGGCCTTCCGGGTCGATGATGTCGCATCCAGGCTGCAGTCGTACGTCAGTGCGGCAGCCGGCGTTGCCGCCACGGCGCGCATTGATCGCCGCGCGTCTTGGCCAGTTCGGCCTTGATCGACGCGGATGGCGCCATCGTAGTGCTCGGTGACCTTGGCCATACGCGCTTCACGGATGTAGTGGTTGTATGCCGGGATGGCGATGGCCGCGAGGATCGCGATAATCGCCACAACGATCATGAGTTCGATAAGTGTAAAACCTGACTGCTTCTTCATTTGGACTTTCTCCTGGTGTATTTGTGCGGTCGCGTATGCTAACGGCCGAACGATTTCAAACTTTAAGAGGCTCTGATCCCGACTGTTTGCGGCAACCTGAGCGCCTGTGCCAAGTTATTCAGCAGGTTGCGTGCCAATTGTCATGAAAGCTGCCGGATTCGCCTGAAAACGGGGCTTTCCGGCCGGCGGGTGGAATGCCGTTCGGGGTTTATTCCTTTGAATCCCAGGACTTGGCGCGGGTACCTGACGCCCTGTGTCACTTACTGACTTTCTGCGTCAGTCTCGCCCTCGACCTTCATCGAGACCGAGTTTTTCCAGTCGGTAACGCAACGCGCGAAAGCTGATGCCGAGCGCCTTGGCCGCGGCCGTCCGGTTCCAGCGGCTGTTTTCCAGGGCCTGCACGATGGCCTGGCGCTCGGCCTCGGCAAGGTAGGCCTCCAACCCCAGCTCCAGCGCATCTGCCTGCACCGCGTCGGACTGTTGCTGCCCTTTTCCCGCCAGACCCAGGTCGTCGATCCGGATGGTGTTGTCGTCACACAGGGCCGTGGCGCGCTCGAGCATGTTCTCGAGTTCGCGGACATTGCCGGGGTAATGGTGCTCATAGAGCGCCTTGAGTGCGGCCCGTTCCAGTTTGGGTTTGTGGTCGCCGCTGCGCTGCGACAGGCGCTCGAGAATGTGGTCGATCATGACCGGGATGTCTTCGCGCCTGTCGCGCAGTGGCGACATCACCAGCTCGATCACGTGAATCCGGTAAAAAAGATCCTGACGGAACTCGCCGTCCGCAACCATCCCGGAAAGGTCCTTGTGGCTGGCGCTGATGATACGCACATCAACCGCCTCCTCACTCGCGGCACCCACCGGTCGCACCGACTTTTCCTGGATCGCGCGCAACAGTTTGACCTGCATCGACAGCGGCAGGTCGGCGACCTCGTCCAGGAACAGCGTTCCGCCGTCCGCGGTCTGGAACAGCCCCGGCTTGTCGCGGACCGCGCCGGTGAAGCTGCCTTTCACATGGCCGAAGAATTCACTTTCCATCAGATCCTGCGGGATGGCGCCGCAGTTGACGGCGACAAAGGGTTGGTCCGATCGGGGGCTGCGGGCGTGGATGGCGCGCGCGGCCAGTTCCTTGCCGGTACCCGATTCACCGCTGATGAACACCGGTGCCTGGTTGCGCGCAAGTTTCTCGATCAGACGGCGGATCTCCTGCATTTCCGGAGATTTGCCCAGCAGTTCGCCTTCTTGGCCGGTAGCTTCCGGCGCTGGATGCGATTCCAGTTGCAGGGCCGTCTGCACCAGGTTTCGCAGCACCGGCAGGTCGACCGGCTTGGAGACGAAGTCGAAGGCCCCGGCCTTGAGCGCCTCGACGGCGGTATCCATATTGCCATGTGCGGTGATCACCGCGATCGGCGTGTCCGGGTGCTCGGCGGCGACATGTCGCACGATATCGAGACCACTGCCGTCCGGGAGCCGCATATCGACCAGGCATAATCTGTAGCTCGTCTCCGCCAGCTGTTGCAGCGCCTCTTCGACCGTGGCGGCCGAGTGACTGTCGACGTCCATGCGCGCCAGCGTGATCTCCAGCAGTTCGCGGATATCGGGTTCGTCGTCGATGATCAGTGCCAGGGGGCGGTTCATAATTTGCGGCTTCGGTTGGGGTGGGGAAAGCTTAGTCGAAAGCAGCTGCCGCCCGTGGGCTGACGCAGGTATTCGAGTCGGATGTGATTGGCCTCACAAAGCTGGCTGGCGATGTAGAGTCCGAGCCCGGTCCCCTCATTGCGCGTGGTGAAGAAGGGTTCGAACAGATTCGCCTCTGCCTGTTTCGGTATCCCGGGGCCGTTGTCGCGCAGCTCGAGGAAAGGCCCCCCCGATTCGTGCGTGATACCGCCCACCAGGCGGATGCTCAAAAGCTCGGGCGCCCGGTCGAAGTGGCGCACCGCGTTGTCACACAAGACGTCGATGATCTGTCGCAGCTGGCCCGGGTCCGCGAAAACCGTGGTGCCTTCGGGGTCGGTCTGCTTCTGCAACTGCTGCGCGCCGAGTCGATGCGTCTTGCGGATATCCTCGATCTGTTCTTCGAGCCAGGGCGCCAGCACCAGGGGCTTGGCGTGCGGATTGTCCTGACGCGAGAGTTTGAGGATGCTTTCGACGACCTCGTTCACCCGGTTCGAATTGTGCTGGATGATCTCGATCATGCGACGGTCCGTGACCGGCAGTTGCGTGGACTCATCCAGCAGTTGCGACGCATGGCTGATCGCACCCAGGGGATTGCGGATCTCGTGGGCGATTCCGGCGGTCAGTCTGCCCAGAGAGGCCAGTTTGAGCTGCTGCGCCTGTGCGGTGAGCTGAGCGGTGTCCTCGAGCACGATCAGGGTGCTCGGGTTCTCGGTATCACCCATCGGCGTGAAGCTGGCCCGCAGATCGCGGCCCCCGGAGGTGGCGCGGAAGTCGGGACGACTGCGGGCGGGGTTTTTCAACCACCGTCGGAACTGGTGCGCCAGGGGCGGCGCACATTCCTCCAGCGGGTGATGCCGCATTGCCACCGGCATACCGAGCAGCACCCAGGCGGCCTCGTTCATGACCTGGATCGTTTCGACATCGTCGATCACCAGGATGCCCGCCCGCATCTGCTGGATGACGAAATCGTTCAGCTGGGCCAGATTGGCCAGATCCGATCCGCGCTGGCTTGCAAGTTCTTCGCTCTCGGCCGCGCGCGCACCGAGTCGGTGAGCCAGCAGCGCGAGGGCAAAGAAAGAAATGCCGAGCAGGCCGGCCTGGGTGTAGGCCGTATTTTCGAACGCCCCGGTGATGTGTGAATAGATGCGCTCTGTCAGCACGGTGAGCGAGGCGATGGCGGCGAACAGCAGGGCAGTGCGACCCACCAGGCTGAGGCTTCCGAGGGCGATGGACACCGCGATCAGCATGCCCAGACCGGACTGGACCCCGCCGCTGGCGTGCATCATCACCGTGATCAGCACGATATCGATGAATATCGCCAGCTGTGCCTGTTTTTCCTCGTCGCCGACCTGGCGCAGGTACACGATCAGGGCGACGATCGCAGCACCGAGATAGAGGTGTACCGCGATGGTGAAAACCGCAGGCAGGTAGGTACCCAGTGGGCCGCGGCCGATGCCGAAATAGGCCAGCAGCAGTGCCACGCCCAGCGCTACCCGGTATATCAGGTAAAGGCGGAGCTGGGTTCCCTCGCCGGAAAATTCGGCCGCTCGAAGATCATCTCCGGGTCTCGCTGGCTGCACGCTTGCTTTCAACCTGTCCTCAACACGCCTTTGACACTGTCCGCGCATCCTCTGCGACCGGTAATACTCAGCAGTGATTTGTCCTTTTTGCGCTTCCGGTCGTTCTGAACCAGAATGCACGGATTCGACGCTGCATGGAATCAGACCGTGAACCTACACGAATTTCAGTCCAAAAAGCTATTTGCCGGTTACGGTATACCGGTGCCCTTCGGCTATGCGGTGCAAACCGCGAAAGAGGCGAGAAGCGCAGCCGAGGACATGGGAGGCGACCGGTGGGTGGTGAAGGCCCAGGCCCACACGGGTGGGCGCGGCAAGGCCGGCGGCGTGGTCCTGGTCGATTCACCGGACAAGGTCGAGAGCGAATCCGAACGTATTCTGTCGGCCCGCATCGTCACCAATCAGACCGGCCCCGAGGGACTGCCGGTGAGCTATATCCTGGTCGAAGAACCGACCGACATCGCAGAAGAGCTGTACATCAGCGCCCTGGTGGACCGGGCGACCCGCCGTGTCCTGGTGATGGCGTCGCGTGCCGGTGGCATGAACATCGAGGAGGTGGCGGCCGAGACGCCGGAAAAGATCATCACCGCCCTGATCGATCCGGCGGCAGGCGTGCAGCCCTATCAGGCGCGGCGGCTCGGATTCGCGCTTGGCTTCAATGGCGATCAGGTCAAACAGTTTCAAAAGATCCTGTTCGGGCTGATAAAGCTGTTCCACAGCGAAGACGCCAGCCTCGTCGAGATCAACCCCCTGGTGGTAACACCTCAGGGCGACCTGCTGGCGCTGGATGCCAAGATCAACCTGGACAGCAATGCCCTTTACCGACACAAGGACCTGCTGGCGATGCGTGACATCAGCCAGGAGGATCCGCGCGAGGCAGCCGCCGCCGCGCACGATCTCAACTACATCACCCTGGACGGCAATATCGGTTGCATGGTCAACGGTGCCGGGCTTGCCATGGCCACCATGGATCTGGTCCAGCTGCACGGTGGTTCGCCGGCCAACTTCCTCGATGTCGGCGGTGGCACGACCGCGGAGCGCGTGGCCGAGGCGTTCAAGATCATTCTGTCGGACGACAAGGTCAAGGCCGTGCTGGTGAACATCTTCGGCGGCATCGTACGCTGCGATCTGATCGCCCAGGGAATCATCTCGGCGGTGCGCGAGGTGGGTATCGAAGTCCCCGTGGTCATTCGACTGGAGGGTACCAACGCCGAGCAGGGACTCAAGCTGCTGGATGAGAGTGGCCTGGCCCTGGAGACCGCATCCGACCTCACCGAGGCCGCCGAGAAGGTCGTGGCGGCTGCCGCATGAAATCTTTGGAACGCAAAGGACGCAGAGGTTACGCAAAGGTTGCGAAGAAAACTGGGGCTAAGTATCAACATGCTCTGTGGTCTTTGCGCTCTTTGCGTCTCTGCGTTCCCGATTTGGAAATCTAATCAATGAGCATACTGATCGACAAGAACACCAAGGTTATCTGCCAGGGCTTTACCGGCAAGCAGGGGACCTTCCATTCCGAGCAGGCCATCGCCTATGGCACCAACCTGGTCGGTGGCGTTACGCCGGGAAAGGGTGGGCAGAGCCATCTGGATCGGCCGGTGTTCGATACCGTGCACGATGCCGTGGCCGAAACCGGTGCCGATGCGAGCATGATCTACGTGCCCGCCGCCTTTGCGGCCGACGCCATCCTCGAGGCTGCGGATGCCGGTATCAAGGTGGTGGTGTGTATCACCGAGGGCATCCCGGTGCTGGATATGCTCAAGGTACGGGCGGCGCTTGCGGGCAGCGACGTGCGCCTGGTCGGACCGAACTGTCCGGGTGTGATCACCCCCGGTGAGTGCAAGATCGGGATCATGCCCGGCGCCATTCACCAGGCGGGGAAGGTCGGCATCGTCTCGCGTTCCGGCACCCTGACCTATGAGGCGGTGTTCCAGACCTCGGTCCAGGGGCTGGGCCAGAGCACCTGTGTCGGCATGGGCGGCGATCCGATTCATGGCATGAACTTCATCGACTGCCTGGAACTGTTCGAGCAGGATCCGCAGACCGAGGGTATCGTCATGGTGGGCGAGATCGGCGGCAGCGCCGAAGAGGACGCGGCCGAGTTCATCGCCGACAAGGTCAGCAAGCCGGTAGTGGCGTACATCGCCGGCGTGACGGCCCCGCCCGGCAAGCGCATGGGGCATGCCGGTGCGATCATCAGCGGCGGCAAGGGAACCGCGGACGGCAAGTTTGCCGCGCTCGAGGCGGCCAAGGTGGCCACCGTGCGCTCACCCGCACAGATCGGTGCGCGCATGGCCGAACTGTTGGGCTGAGCCTGGACTGCAGAAAAAGGGACGCAGAGAGCGCGGAGTATCGCAGAGGACGCTGAGATTTTTGGTTTTCGTATTGCAGTTCTGGTGCGCGTGCCGCATCTGGCAGGCGACGCGAGCCTGCCCTGTAGCATTGTTTCCTGTAGGTCCGGCCTGCGCCCGGCCAGAGCCCTGAATTCACGCCTGTTGCCTAAGCGTCCCCGATTTCTCCTCGCCTTGGTGTAACCTTAAGCGCGTTTTCCGTGCGGTCGCCGCTGTGCCGGCCATGATAGTCAGGAGACCCGTTTAAGTTGACAACCGTTGCACTCGCACAACTGAACCTGATGGTCGGAGATATCGCCGGCAATGCCCGGCGTGTCATCGATTGTGCCGCACGCCTGCGTGGCAGCGCCGACATCATCGTGTTCCCCGAACTGACGCTCACTTCGTATCCGCCCGAAGACCTGCTGCTGCGTCCCGATTGCGATACGCGGGTGGCGGAAGCCTTGCGGGATATCGCGCGCGCCGCTGTCGGGGTGACACTGGTGATCGGCTATCCGGCGATGCGTGACGGTATCCGTTACAACGCCGCCGGCGTGCTGCGTGACGGTGTGGTCGATGTCGAATACCGCAAGATGCAGTTGCCGAATTACAGCGTCTTCGATGAGCGGCGCTATTTCGAACCCGGTGCCAATGCCGTGGTGTTCGAGCAGGGCGGGGTGAAGTTCGGTGTCACCATCTGCGAGGACATCTGGTTCGATGCACCGGTCCAGCGTGCGGCATCGGCCGGGGCCGAGGTGCTGTTGAACCTGAACGCATCGCCGTTCCACCAGGGCAAGGCGGCCGAACGCGAGGCCCTGGTCGCTGAGCGCGCCGCTGCCTTCGGGGTGTCGGTGGTGTACGTCAACCTGGTCGGTGGACAGGACGAACTGGTGTTCGATGGCGGCTCCTTCGCCGTCGATCGTGAAGGAACCGTCCGGCAGCGAGCGGCGTTCTTTGAGGAGAGCGAGCTCCTGGTTACCCTTGAAGACGGGGTGCCCAAGCAGGGCGAATTGCAGCCGTTCGCGGACGAAGAGGCGCAGGTCTACCGTGCCCTGGTCATGGGTACCAGGGACTACGTCACCAAGAACGGGTTCGGTTCGGTGGTGCTGGGTCTGTCCGGCGGTATCGATTCGGCACTGACGCTGGCGATTGCGGTCGATGCCCTGGGGGCGGAGAACGTCGAGGTCGTGTCGATGCCCTCGCGCTACACTGCCGATATCAGCAATCTCGATGCCGCTCGGCAGGCCGAGATTATGGGAGTGGCTTACCAGACAATTCCCATCGAACCTGCGTTCAGTGCCTTTCTCGATATGCTGTCGGACACTTTTGCCGGGACCCGGCCGGATATCACGGAAGAGAATATTCAGGCGCGCTGTCGAGGCATTATCCTGATGGCGATCAGCAACAAGCGTGGGAGGATGCTCCTGACCACGGGAAACAAGAGCGAGATGTCGGTGGGTTACGCCACCCTGTATGGCGATATGGCCGGCGGCTTCGCCCCGTTGAAAGACGTGCCGAAACTCCTGGTCTTTCGTCTGGCACGCTGGCGCAACCGGGTAGCGGAGGTCATTCCGCAGCGGGTGATCGACCGGCCGCCGTCCGCAGAACTGCGGCCGGACCAGAAAGACACCGACAGCCTGCCGGACTACGAGATCCTCGATGGCATCCTGGCCCTCTATGTCGAACAGGATCAATCCGTGGACGCAATCGTCGAAGCCGGTTACGAGCGGTCGGTGGTCGAGCGCGTTACGCGACTGGTGGACCGCAACGAATACAAGCGCCGACAGGCGCCGCCCGGGGTTAAGATAACGCGACGTGCCTACGGGCGGGATCGCCGTTATCCCATCGTCAACGGATTCTGATTTAAAATACATTGCTTTGGCGCCACTGCCGAAATGACAAATGATCGGGGGAGTCAGTCATGAAGAAGATCGAGGCCATCATCAAGCCGTTCAAGCTCGATGACGTGCGTGAGAGCCTGTCGAATATCGGAGTTACCGGTATGACGGCGAGTGAAGTGAAGGGGTTTGGACGTCAGAAGGGGCACACCGAGCTGTACCGCGGAGCCGAGTACGTCGTCGATTTCCTGCCCAAGTTGAAGATCGACGTGGTTGTCAGCGACGATAAGGTGGAGGCCTGTATCGAGGCGATCACCAGTGCCGCGCGCACAGGCAAGATCGGTGACGGCAAGATCTTCGTATCCAACGTGGAGAAGGTCGTCCGTATCCGTACCGGCGAGCAGGACGACGACGCAATCTGATCGCGTATGCCGGCCTGTTCCATGAAGGCCCCGTATCGCGGGGTCTTTTCACCCACAAATTCCGCGGCAGCAGAACGGCACTGACCCGCGGTCAGTTCTCTTCCAGTTCGAAGAAATCCCAGATGTCCTGGGTGAGCGGCTTGTCCGCAAGTTCCTGCGGATCCTCGATCAGGGCTCCGCTATTCTCGTTCAGGGCAAGCACCCGCTGGGTATCGGTCGCCAGTTCTTCCATGCCCAGTTGCAAATAAGCCGCGATCATCAGCTCGAGTGCCTCACGCAAAGCGGGCGTGCGCTGATAGTTCTGGACCACGTACTCGGCACGGTTGGCGGCAGCCAGGAATGCACCGCGACGCATATAATAGCTGGCCACCCTGACCTCATGGCGTGCGAGGTTGTTGCGCAGGTGGAGCATGTGGCGAACCGAGTCTTCCGCATACGCGCTGTCCGGAAACAGTCGGACGACCTCGGAAAAGTCCTTATACGAGTCCAGCGCAGCCCCGGGGTCACGCTGTGAGGTGTCGGTCGGCACAAAGCGATCGAGAAATCCCAGGCTGCGGTTGAAATTGATCAAACCACGCAGGTAATAGGCATAAGCCGTTGCCGGATGACCGGGGTGCAGTTTGATGAAGCGGTCCGCTGCGGCAAGCGCCGATTCGGGCTCCTCAAATCGAAAGTAGGCGTAGGCGACATTAAGCTGAGCCTGATGGGCATATTTCCC